>JAXLYG010000035.1:0-150769 GCA_046351535.1 Polyangiales bacterium | reverse complement strand
GGTCGCTTCGCGGGGCCCGTCGACGCAGAGGGATATCGCCGCTTCTGCGACGACACGCGGCGGCTCCACGAGATCGTCGAGGGGCCCTTTCTCCGCGCAGGCAAGCCCACGCTCGCGGGCGTTCTTCGGGAGCACGGCGTCGGCGCCTTCGCGTCGATCGCGCGCATCGACGCCTGGCGCTCGATGTGGCGCTCGCTCGGCGACTACTTCCGCGATCCCCGGCTGCGGCAGCTCTTCGGGCGCTACGCCACCTACGCGGGGTCGTCTCCGTGGCGGTGCCCCGCGACGCTCAACGTCATCGCGCACGTCGAGCGGGAGGGCGTCTGGTACGTCGAGGGCGGCATGTTCCGCCTCGTCGAGGCGCTGCGGGCGGCGGCCGAGCGCGCGGGCGTCACGGTGCGCTGCGACGCGCACGTCGAGGGCATCGACACGCGCGAGGGGCGCGCGACGGGCGTCTCGCTCCGGAGCGGTGAGCGCATCGCGGCCGACGCGGTGCTCGTGAACGCGGACACGGCGGCGCTCTCCGACGGGCGCTTCGGCGCGGCGGCGTCGAGGGCCTGGCCGCGCGAGGCGTCGGAGGAGCGCTCGCTCTCGGCCGTGACGCTGAGCGTGGTGGCGAGGGCCGGTGGCTTTCCGCTCGTGCGTCACAACGTGTTCTTCTCGCGCGACTACGAGGCCGAGTTCGACGACCTCTTCGCGCGCGAGCGCCTCCCCGCGGAGCCCACGGTGTACGTGTGCGCGCACGACCGCGGCGACGAGGGCGTCGCGCCGACCGACGGCGCGGAGCGGCTCCTCCTGCTCGTCAACGCGCCCGCCCGCGGCGGCCGCACCCCGTTCAGCACCGCGGAGCTCGAGGAATGCACGCGACGGACGCGCGACCGACTGAAGGCCCTGGGACTGACGCTCGACTGGTCGAAGGACGACGCCGTGACGACGACGCCCGACGACTTCGAACGGATGTTCCCGAGCACGGGGGGAGCGCTCTACGGACCGGCCTCGCACGGGGCGATGTCGATGCGCGCGAAGGCGCCGGCGGCCTCGAAGGTCCCGGGGATCTTTCTCGCGGGCGGGAGCGCGCACCCTGGCGCGGGGCTCCCGATGGTGGCGCGGAGCGGGCTGCTCGCGGCGGAGAGCGCGCTGGCGTACCTCGCTTCGACCTCGCGATCGCGCCCCGCGGCTACGCATGGTGGTATGTCGACGCGCTGAGCGACGACGGCGCCCACGCGCTCACCCTCATCGCGATGCTCGGCAGCGTGTTCTCGCCGTACTACGCCCGCGCGCGCCGCGACGGCGCCGTCGACCCGCTGGAGCACTCGGCGATGAACGTCGCGCTCTATCACCGCGGGTCGAGCGTGTGGTCGCTCAACGAGCGACGCCGCGACGAGGTGCACCGCGACTCATCCTCGCTCACCCTCGGCGCGAGCACCGTGCGGTGGGAGCGCGACACGCTGGTGATCTCCCTCGTCGAGCGCACGACGCCTTTTCTCCCCGCGCGCGTGCTCGGTGACAACCGCATCGTGGGGACCGTGAGATTGCATCCCCGCGTTCGTACCGAATCGCCGCACGCGCTCGACGCGAAGGGGCTGCACCGCTGGTGGTCGGTGGCGCCGCTCGCGCGCGTCGAGGTCGAGCTCACCGAGCCGCGCATCTCGTGGAAGGGCGACGGCTACCACGACGCCAACGCGGGCGACGGTCCGCTCGAAGAGACCTTCCGCGCGTGGGACTGGACGCGCGCCTCGACGCCCGACGGCGCCGCGATCCTCTACGATGCCGAGACGCTCGACGGACGCCGCGCGCCCCACGGCCGACGCATCACCCTCGACGGCCGCGTCGAGGCGCTCGAAGGCCCCGTGCGCGCGCCGCTCCCTCGCACGACGTGGGGCATCGACCGCGCGACGCGCGCGGACCTCGGCCGCGCGACCCTCACGAAGACGCTCGAAGACACGCCCTTCTATGCGCGCAGCGTGCTCTCCACGCGGCTCCTCGGTCACGACGTGTCGGCCATGCACGAGTCGCTGGACCTCACGCGCTTTCAGCGCGGCTGGGTGCAGGCGCTGATCCCGTTTCGCACGAGGCGCGTGTGACCGCTGGCGTGCTCGCGGGCGCAGCGCTCGCGGCGTGAATGATGACTGTCGCGGGCGCGTCGGCGATGATGCCTTTCTTTCCCCGCGAAGCGGGAGAGGGGTGCCTCCTTCTGACTGCCATGCCCTCACCCCAGCCCTCTCGCCAGAGGCGGGAGAGGGGGCAGAGAACGGCACCAGCGCCCTCCCTGACGCCCCGTTGCACGAAATCGTAGCGCCAGACTCCTCTCGCCTCTGGCGCAGAGGGCCGGGGTGAGGGCATGGCGTGTCGAAGGTGGAGGGTGCACCTCTCCGCTTCGCGGGGGAGGGACGGGGAGGGGGCGACGCGCGCGACTGTCCTCGTCGTGCGACCGTGCGCGGGTGACGACGTCGCTCGCGCGTGCGCTCGCGTCGTCTGCTTCGCTACGTGGTGAGACGCCCTTCACGCTCGTGTTCGCGGTCGCGCGTGACGACGACCCGGCGCTCCCCGTGGCCCGCGCCGCGTGCGAGGCGCTTCGAAGCGCCGACATCGACGCGAGGGTCTCCGTGACGGGCGCGCGCGGCGTGAACCAGAAGGCCTCGCAGCTCGCCGCCGTGATCGCCGACGTGGCGCTGCACGATGTGGTCGTCGTGATCGACAGCGACGTCGACTGCGGCGCGATCGACCTCGACGCGCTCGTCGCGCCGCTCTCGCGCGATCCGTCGCTCGCGGCGGTGTGGGCGCCCGTCGTCGAGGCCGCGGGGAGCACCCTCGCGGACCGCGCGTCGGAGGCCGTGCTCGCGGGCTCGCTCCACGCGGCTCTGGGCTTCTTCCACGGCTCGACGAGGGCGGAATGGTGAGCAAGGTCGTGGCCCTCCGCGGCGCCTGCTCGCGCGCGTCGGCGGCTTCGCCTCGCCTCGACTGCGTGCTCGGCGAAGACATGGAGCCTGC
This sequence comes from Polyangiales bacterium, assembly GCA_046351535.1. Lineage (GTDB taxonomy): Bacteria > Myxococcota_A > Polyangia > Polyangiales > CAISKJ01. The sequence continues at coordinate 147,778 of JAXLYG010000035.1, read as the reverse complement.
GCGACGCTTTCGCGACGCGGGCCTCCGGATCGCCGCGCACCCCCACGCGGCCACGTCGCTCGCCTCGGGGCGCTCGTGGAGCGCGGTGATCGACCGCTACGCCCGCTGGATCACGGTGATCCGCGCGCAGCGTCCGACGCTGCTGCCGTCGTACCCGGGGATGTTCTTCGCGACGGCGCTCATCGTGACGCTCGGCGCCGCGATCGCCGGTCTGTCAGCCTCGACGCTCGCGCAGCGTCTCGCCGCGGGCGCCTGCGCGATCGCGCTCACCTCGCGCGTCGCCGTCGCCATCGCGGCGCGCCGTGCGTCGGGTCACGACGCGTCGAAGGCCCTCGCCGATGTCGTGCTCGCCGACGCCGTGCTGGCCTGCGCGTTCGTGAAGGCCCTCTCGTCACGCACGGTGCTGTGGCGCGGGCGCGCGCTGCGCGTCGACCGCGGCGGCGTGATGTCGGAGGTCAGCCCCGAGGCGCCGTGATCCACGCGAGCCATCGCTCGGCGAGCGCGCCGAAGCGGCTCTCGGGCGCGCGGATCACGGTCTCGTACGCGGCGCGATCGCCCGTTCGAAGCGCGGCGTCGATGCGGTCGAGCCCTTCGGTCACCGCGCGTTCGTGCGCGTCGCGCGCCTTCGAGACGTCGCGCTCGGGCGGCAACGCCTCGCCGATGTCGACGAGCAGCCGCGGTCGCTCGACGCTCATGAACTCGTAGCGCAGCGCGATGGGCACCGTGGCGGCCTTCGCGACGCGCGCGATCTCGGCGCTCCCGCCGCGGAACCCGAGGGGACGCTCCGTCGAGGGGCGCTCGCGTCCCTGCGGGTAGATCCACACGAGGCGACCGGGCCCCGTGAGAAGCCTCCCTGTGTGGAGGATCGCCGCGGCGCCGTCGCGCGGGTTCGTGAGGTCGACGCCGATGGCGCCGATGAGGCCGAAGAAGGGCAGGCGCGTGAGGTTGGCCGCGTCCATGAGCGCGTACGAGTCACACGGAACGATCTTCTCGGTGAGCACGAGCGTGACGAGCGGGTCCCACCACGCGGTGTGATTCGAGACGACCACCACGGGCCCTGCCTCGAGCGCGGCGCGGAGCTTCGCGATCCCTGCGATCTCGACGGAGGCGAAGGTGGCGCGCATGCGCCCCGCGGCGTGGCCCGCGAACCAGCGGCGAAACCACCGGCTCTTGCGCGCAGCGATCACGGCGTCGCTCCGAGGAGCCCCCTGGCGACGCCGAAGGTCCAGCGCGAGAGGCCCGCGGCGCCCATCACGCGCATCACGTCGCGGTAGACCCGCGGGTGCTTGACCGACGTGCGATGAAGAAAGCGCACGAAGTCGGGCACCGTCATCTCGTCGCGGAGCAGCGCGCCGAAGGTGTCATCGCCGAGCTCGTGCAGCGTCGCGAAGGCCGCGTCGAGGAGCGCGTTGAGCTCACCCGCGCGCGCAGGCTCCTGGGGCGCCGCGGCGACCATCTTCGCGAGCGCGCCCGTGCACGCGTGGATCGCCGCGTCGTGAACGACGACGCCGAGGTCTCGCTCGGTTCCATTGCCGATGGCCGCGGCGATCTTCTCGGCCGCGGGAGAGAACGACCGCAGCGTCGCGCCGAAGCCGCAGAAGGTGAGCGGCGAGTGACGCGAAGCAGCGTCTCCCACGAGCACCACGCGCGGCGAAGGAGCCGAGGGCGCGGGGCTCATGCGAGACCACCCCGGGATGTACCCGAAGGTCGGCCGCACCAGCGCGTGCGAGCCCTTCTTGAAGCGCGGGAGCTGTTCGAAGAAGCGCGCGTAGAGCGACAGGAGCGAGCCGTCTCCGACGCGCGTCGCGAGGTCGTAATAGAAGAGGTACACCGCCGTGCGTCCGGGCCCTGTGGGAAAGGCCTCCCAGATGTGCTGCCGCCCGTCGACGATCCCCTCCGTCGTGACGAGGATCTCGCCCACCGAGGGGTCGACTTCGTCCGCCGCTCCGCCCTCCGCGATCCCCTCGATGACGCCGCCCACGGTGGGACACGAGAGGTCCGCCGTGGCCGACGGACTCGCCGCGCCGCGCGCGTCCACGAGCACCTTCGCGGTGACCTCTCTCGCTGCGCCCGCGCGCGAACGAAAGCGCATCGCGATCGCATCGGGTCCGCTCGCGTGCCCCACGAGCGCGTGGTCGTCGAAGACCGCGACGCCCTTCGCCTCGCAGCGCGCACGCACCAGCGAGAGCAGCCCTCCGGCGTCCACGGCGCGATCGAGCACGCGGCTCACGCGGTAGGTCCCTCCCCCGTGCCAGCGACAGAAGCCGTCGCGGTACGAGGCCACGATGAGCTCGCGCAGCTCCTCTTCCGAGGCGATGCCTCCCGCGACGAGCGCGCCGAGTTCTCGCGCGCTCGCGTTCCACTCGCGATGGGCTGCGCCCGCGGTTCTCCGGTCGAAGACGGCGACGCGCATCCCCCGCTTCGCGAGGGCGAGCGCGAGGAGCATCGAGAGCCCTCCCCCCGCCATCACGACATCGTAATCGACCGCGCTCCCCGCATCGGGAACGCGCGGCGGATCGTCATCACGCGGCCTCACGGCCCGCGTCGCATCGAGGTGTTCGAGTCGCTCGGACGAGCTCCTCGCCCCCATGTTCGCGCACCCTCGCGACAGCCTCCGCGCGCCCCATCACAGCCTCACCCCCTCTGGCAGACCGGAGCGCGTAACACGGCTGTCCCGGACGGGCACCGCGCGCTCGCGCCGCGTGTTGAAACACGCGGCAGAGAACGCAGTTCGAGATCCTCCTGAAGGAAGTCCCGCGCCGCGGGACTCGCGCAAGACGCTCCGAGTGGGAGTCCTGCGAAGCAGGACTTGTCGCAGGATGGTCACGAAATGCCTTCCATGCCGCGTGTTTCAACACGCGGCGGGAGCGCGCAGCGCTCGTTCGGGACAGTCGAGGTAAGCACTCCAGCCCCGATCAGAAAGCGCACCTCGTCGAGCGGCGGCGGATCCCCCTCCCCCGGTTGTCGACTCACCGAGAACACAGCGAGCGAAGCCCTCGCGACGAGCACGAGCTTCCTCCTCCCGCTCACGACCGCGCGCGCGCTCACGGAGTCGCACCCGCGCGCGCGCACCACGCGGCCGATGTCCGCGTAGATGAGCCCCGCGGCGCGGATCGACGGACGGCAATCTCGCGGCAGCATCGCCACCCCGAGATCGCCCTTCGCATAGAGCGCGTCGGCCTCTCTCAACACGCGCTCGACCACCGTGCCGAGCGCCGCACTGAAGCGCGGCGACGCGAGCCACGCGTCGGGGTCGATCCCCGCGTCACGCATCCACGAGAGAGGGAGGTACACACGGCCGTTGCGCGCGTCTTCGCCCACGTCGCGGCAGATGTTGGTGAGCTGCATGGCGGCGCCGAGATCGCACGCCCGCGCGAGCACGCGAGGGTCTCTCGGCCCCATGAGCCAGGTCATCACGACGCCCACGGCGGAGGCGACGCGCGCGCTGTACGCGAGCACGCCCGAGAGGTCTTCGTAGCGCCTGCCCTCGGCGTCCCAGAGAAAGCCTTCGAGGAGCGCGTCGAGGCCCGTGCGAGGCAGCGCGTGACGCAACACCACACCCGCGAGCGCGCGGTCGATGGGGTGCTCGTCGGGGCGATCTGCGTAGACGCGATCGAGGCGCGCGCGGAGGCGCTCGACGGCTTCGAATGCGCTCCCGGGTGGGGCGTCGTCGACGGCGTCGTCGGCCACGCGGCAGAACGCGTACACGGCCGACGCGGGGTCGCGCACGCGGCGAGGGAGGATCCGCGAGGCGGCGTAGAAGCTCTTCGACCCGTCGCGGAGGATCTCGCGACAGCGCGCGAGGTCTTCGGCGTAGCGGTCAGCGAGCGCGCGCATCGGGCACGATCCGATCGAGGACGCGCGCCGACGAGAGGACGCCGGGCATTCCCCCGCCGGGGTGCGTGCCCGCGCCGACGAGGTAGAGGCCCTTCACGTCCTCGCTCTCGTTGTGCGGGCGGAAGTACGCCGACTGCGTGAGCACGGGCTCCATGCCGAAGGCGGCGCCCTTGAACGAGAGGAGGTCGTCGTGAAAGCCCTGCGGCGTGAGCACGCGGGACGTGGCGATTTCGTTCTCGAGGTTCGGCATCATGGTGCGCGAGAGGTGGGCCTCGATGGCGCGGCGGTACGACTCCGCGCGGAGCGTCCAGTCGACGCCCGCGTCGAGGTGCGGAACGGGCGAGAGCACATAGAACGCGTCGCAGCCCGGCGGCGCGAGCGAAGGGTCCGTGGCCGTGGGGCGGTGGAGGTAGAGGCTGAAGTCGTCGGCGAGCACCTTCTTCGTGAAGATGTCGTCGAGGAGGCCCTTGTAGCGCGGCCCGAGCACGATGGTGTGGTGCGCCACGTCGGTGTACTGCCGCTTCGTGCCGAAGTACCAGACGAAGAGCGACATGGAGTAGCGCGCGCGCTCGACGCGGGCGTCGGTCCACGCTGGCGGTGCTCGGGGGCGATGAGGTGGCGGTACGTCCACGCGGAGTCGGCGTTCGAGACCACGACGTCGGCGCGGACCTTCTCGCCGTTCGCGAGCTCGACGCCCACGGCGCGACCGTTCTCGACGGTGATCTGCTTGATCTCGGTGTTGCAGCGCACGACGGAGCCCTGCGACTCGATGAGCCCCACGAGGCCCTTCACGAGCGCCCCCGTTCCCCCGATGGGAAAGTGCACGCCCCACTTGCGCTCGAGGAACGCGATGAGCGGGATCGACGTCGTCGAGAAGGGGTTACCGCCCACGAGCAGCGGGTGAAAGCTCAGCACCCGACGGAGCTTCTCGTCGCGCACGAATCCCGGAAACGAGCCTGCAGACCGTGCGGTAGCCTCGAGGCGCATCATGTCGGGCACCACGCGGAGCATCGAGCTCCACGTCCCGAAGGGGATGTGCGCGAGCTCTTCGAAGCCCACCTTGAAGATCTTCTCGCTCGACGCGACGAAGCGCTCGTACCCATCGAGGTCCGCCGGCGCGAGGCGAAGAATTTCCGACCGCATCTTCTCGGCGTCGCCCGTGTAGTCGAAGCTCGTGCCGTCGTGAAAGCGCACGCGGTAGAAGGGCGTCACGGGGCGCATGTCGATCTCGTCGGCCATGCGCTTTCCGCAGAGCGTCCAGAGTTCTTCGAAGAGAAACGGCGCCGTCACCACCGTGGGCCCCGCGTCGAAGACGTAGCCGTCCTGACGGTGCACGTAGGCCCTGCCGCCGGGCGCGTCGTTGCGCTCGTAGACGGTCACCTTGTATCCCCGCGCGCCGAGCCTGATGGCCGCCGCGAGCCCGCCGAAGCCGCTGCCGATGACCACCGCGTGGGGCTTCGAAGCGCCGCCCGGGGCCGAACCGTTCTTCATGTCGCTCATGCACTCGAATGGATGCAACGATCGCTGTGCTGGTTTCATCCAAGGTTGTGAAGCGCTGACGGAGCATCAGGCGCGCACCCGATTCACCCACCCGTTCACTTCATTCGAGAGAGCTCTGTATGTCACGCACGACCACCACCGCCGCGATGGCCCTCCTGTTCGCGACCTCTGCCCAGGCCGACGATCCTCCGGTGACCGCCTCCGTGGGCCTCCCCCGCGCGCCCGCCTTCTCGCTCGAGAGCACGGCGGGCGTCACGCGCCGCCTCCGCGACTACGCGGGCCGCGTGGTGATCATCGTGTACGAAGACCGCGACTCCAACATGCAGAACGACGAGCTCAAGCGCGAGCTGGCCGACCACGCGCGGCGCGGCGAGCTCACGCGCGACGTCTCGCTCGTCGCCGTCGCGAACCTCAGCGGCTACAACTTCTGGCCCGCGCGCGGCTACGCCCGCGACGCCGTCGTCGACATCGCGCGGCGCCAGGGCTACGAGATCATGATCGACTGGTCCGGCGAGATGGCCGCGGCGTACCACTTTCGCCCCGCGCGCTCGCACGTCCTGGTCGTGAGCCGCGACGGCCGCGTGCTCTTCCGCTACGAGGGCGCCCTCTCCGCGAGGCTGCGCGCGAACTTCTTCGAAGCCGTCGGCGACGCCGTGCGCGCCCCCCACTGAGATCGACGCACCGATGCTCAACGCACTCAAAGAGCGCGCGATCAGCGCGGCGCGCGACGCCATCGAGCGACGCCTCGGCGGATACCGCCAGCCCGTGCACCGCGACGACCCCTCGCGCCCCGAGCGCCCCGAGGGAGCAGCCCCCACCGTCGCCGTGATCGGCGGAGGCATCGCGGGCATCACCGCCGCCGCCACCCTCGCCGAGCGCGGCTTCGCCGTGACCCTCTTCGAACGGAACCGCTACCTGGGCGGCAAATGCGGCGCCTGGGAGGTCGAGGTCGACGGCGAGACGCAGCGCGTGGACCACGGCTTCCACGCGTTCTTTCACAACTATCACAACCTCCGCGCGCTCCTCGATCGCATCGGGTGCGCGCGGCACTTCGCGCCCATCGACGACTACATGATCGTGCGGCGCGACCGCTCGCGGATCTCGTTCCGCGGCGCCGACACGGCCCCCGTGTTCAACCTCCTCTCGCTCGCGAAGGTGGGGCTCTACAGCACGCGCGACCTCGTGCTCAACCCCGCGATGCGCAAGCTCGACCCCTTTCTCCGCTACGACGAGGCGCGCACCTTCGCCGACTGGGACCACGTCTCGTACGAGGACTTCGCGCGCGACGCCGAACTCCCCTCGGACCTGCGCCTCGTGTTCAACACCTTCGCCCGCGCGTTCTTCTCCGAGGGCGACAGGCTCTCCGTCGCGGCCCTGATCCGCGCCTTTCATTTCTACTACCTCTCGAACGACGGCGGCCTCCTCTACGACTACTTCGTCGACGACTACGAGACGGCCTTCGCCGCGCCCGCTCGCGCCTGGCTCGAGCGCCACGGGGCGCGCGTCGAGTGCGACGCCTCCGTCGAATCGCTCACGCGCGACGGCGACGGTCGCATCGTGGTGTCGGACCGCGCCTTCGATCAGGTCGTGCTCGCGTGCGACGTCGTCGGGGCCGCGCGCATCGTCGCGGCGTCGCCCGCCCTCGCCGCCGAGCGCCCCGCGTTCGCCGCGCAGATGAGCCGCCAGCGTCGCTCGCAGCGCTACGCGATCCTGCGCGTCTGGCTCGACCGCGAGGTGAGCAGCGGGATGCCCGTGTTCGTCATCACCGACAAGCTCCGCGCGCTCGACGCCGTGGCCTTCACGCACCGGGTGGTGCCCGAGGCGCGCGCGTGGGCCGAGCGGCGCGGCGGCGGGGTGTATGAGCTGCACTCGTACGCGCTGCCCGACGACCTCGCCGACGACGCCGTCGCCGCGACGCTGCGCGAGGAGTTCGAACACTTCTTCCCCGAGGTGAAGGGCGCGAAGGTCTTCGGCGAGCACCTCCACGTGCGCGACGACTTCGCCGCGTTTCACGTCGGCGCGCACGCCGACAGGGCCACCGTCGAGACGGGCGTGAAGGGCCTGCGCCTCGCGGGCGACTGGGTGCGAATCCCCTACCCCGCGACGCTGATGGAGGCCGCGTGCACGTCGGGCCTCCTCGCGGCCAACGGCGTGCTCGGCGACCACGGGCTGCGCGAGGCGCCGGTGTACACCGTGCCGATGAAGGGCCTCCTCGCGCGCTGATCGCTCAGCGGAGGCGGTACGCGCGGGCCGAGGTGAAGCGGTAGAGGTCGCGCACGTCGGCGAGGCGCATGAGCACCCACGGGCGGGTGCGCGAGCGTCCGTTCTTGGTGAACACCACGTCGCCCGCGACCTCGTTGACGATGTGCGTGACGCGGCCGTCGGCGCTGTAGAGCGCGATGAGGTCGCCGAGGGTCACCTCGGCCATCGGGATCTCGACGTAGTTCGCGCGCAGCAGCGGCGCGATGCCCTCGGTGCCCGGGAACCAGTTGGTCGGCGTCACGCCCTCGAAGAAATTGATCGCGGTCCAGAAGCAGTCGTACTCGACGTCGTCGGGCGAAGGAAAGCGGTTGAGCCGCGCGCGCGCCATCGCGGGGAGCAGGTCGCTCACCTTCGCGAGGCCGCCCTCCGCGCGCGCGTCGAGCAGCACGCGACGGACCTCGTCGGCGTCGTTGCCGCGGCTCCAGTAGCGGACCATCGGCTCGACGTCGCCCGACACGGGGACGCGCAGCCTCGCGTCGAGGCCGTAGCGTCGGTGGATCGTCGCGATGGCCTCGGCCTTCTCGGCGTCGCTCGTGAGCTGCGCGCACAGCCACGTGGGGTCTGAGAAGGCCCAGTTGCCGTGCACGCGCCACGTGGCGCGCTCGATCAGGTCGCGGACGCGCGGCGACACGTCGTCGAGGTCGCCCCAGCGCCCGAGCGCCCCGGGGCGCGTCGCGGGAAAGGCCACCACGCGGTTCTCGGGGAAGCGGAACAGCTCGCCGTAGAGGGCGCTCCGCGCCTCGAAGCCCATCGACGCGATGAGCTCCGCGTCGGGCATCACCGCGCACCCCTCGGCGTCGCAGCGCGCGACCGATCGCATGCGATCGACGGCGCGCTCGGGCATCCCCGCGCCGCGCGCGAAGGCGGTCATCGAGGCGAGGTCGCGGCCCTTGTAGGTCCACGCCTCCTGCTCGTCGAAGCTCTCCGCCGCGCGGACGTACACCGCGGGGAGGCGGAGCTCGACGGGTCGCGCCTCGATCTCGCCCGACGCAGCGCCCTCGACCACCACCGAGGGCCCCGACGGCGCGGGCACCTCCGACGGCGGGGGCGCGCTGTGTCCGCCGCGAGCGCCGCGCCACGCGAGCACGAGCGACACGAGCACGAAGGGGATGAGCGCCGCGAGCGAAGAGGTCGTCCGCTTCACCTCGACGCGCGTGACCGCGGGAGGCGCGTCGACGAGCGGCGCAGGAGGGGCTGAGGGGCGCGCAGGCGTCGCGCGAGGCGTCTCGCGGCGACGCGTTTTCGAAGTTCGTGACATCGCGTGGGGTTCTATTGCGTGGGCGTACGAGTCATACCCTGAATGACCGTCCGCGCCTCGCTCCATCGCACGAAAACGCTACGCAGAAAGGCGTTTCGTTGTGCAGCGAGCGTGCGCTGACGCGCGGCGCGCGTGCCGTCGGGTGCGGACGCGAGGACCGTCTCCCCCCTCACCGCGGCCGCACGTGAGGCGGCGAGTCACGATGCGAGACACGTGTTCGCGATCGCGACGAATGAGCGCGCACGAAGGCGTGCGAGGCCTCGCGAAGCCCGCGCGCGCCGCGCCACGAGACGCGTGAGAACAAGCGCTCTGGCGCGGGTCGGAGGTGGCGTCGCGCGTCGCGGCACGCGCGTTGCGCAGCGCGTCGCAGCATCGAGAAAGGACCACGGACGATGAACAGATTCTTCCTGTCTGCCGCGCTCGCCGCGCTCGCGCTCACCCCGATCAGCGCGCAGGCGCAACAGGTGTTGACGACGATGGCGCCGCCCGCGCCGATCGCGGAGAACCAGCCCCCGTCGCCGGGTGCGAACTACACCTGGGTCGCGGGCTACTGGAGCTGGAACGGCACCCAGTACGCCTGGACCGCGGGCCGCTGGGAGCAGCCTCCGGCGGCCGCGCAGGGGTGGAATCCGCCCGCGTGGGAGCACGAGGGCCAGGGCTACCGCTTCCGTCCCGGTCACTGGCGCGGGCGCAACGGCGCGATGATTCAGCCGCCGCAGAACGTCGCGGTGGGCGTGCCCGTGGGCATGGCGCCGAGCGCGATTCCGATGCCGACGCCGTCGGTGGTCAGCGTCGCGCCGCCCGCGCCGATCGCCGAGTCGCAGCCTCCGTCGCCGGGACCGAACTACACCTGGGTCTCGGGCTTCTGGACGTGGAGCGGCGCGCAGTACACCTGGACCGCGGGTCGCTGGGAGCAGCCTCCGGCCCCCGCGCAGGCGTGGCAGCCCGCGCAGTGGGAGCGCGAGGGACAGGGCTATCGCTTCCGTCCGGGGCGGTGGTTCCGCCGCGATGGGCAGCCGCCGCAGCCGCCTCCGGTCATCGTCGCACAGCCCGTCCAGCCGCCGCCCGTGGTGGTCGCGCAGCCCGCGCCGCCCACCACCGTGATCGTGCCGATGGCGCCCCCGCGGTTGCGCGTCGAGCGTCGTCCTCCGCCGCCCGCGCCCGGTCACGTCTGGGTGCCCGGCGCGTGGACCTGGAACGGCTCCCAGCACGTCTGGACGCCCGGTACGTGGCAGGCTCCGCCGCGCCCCGCCGCGCGCTGGGTCTCGCCTCGCTGGATGCGCCACGGACGCGGCTGGCAGATGCAGCCCGGCACCTGGCGCTGAGCGCTCTGCGCGTGTCGACGCCATTGTCGCCGCGCGCTCGCATCGCGTAGGGTGCCGACGCCCGTGACGCGTCGCCTCGCACTCCTCTCCGCCCTCTCGATCGCCCTTCACGCCACGAGCTCACACGCCGAAGCGCCCACGTCGGCGCGCCTCTCGTGGGTGCGCGGCGAGAGCGCGTCGCGCTGCCCCGACGCCGCGTTCGTCGCCGCGCGCGTGGTCGCGCACCTCCACGGCGTCGACCCCTTCACGGCCCCCGCGTCGATCTCCGTCGAGGCCTTCGTCGACCGCGATGACGAGGGGTGGCACGCGCGCATCTTCGACCGCGACGCGGCGGGCGCGCTCCTCGGCGCGCGATCGTTCGACAGCGACGACGCCGACTGCGAAGGCATCGCGCAGGCGTCGGCGCTCTCCATCGCGCTCACCCTGAACCACGGGATGCTCCCGCCCGCGGCCCCGCCCGTCGCTGCGCCCCCTGTCACCGCGCCGCCCGTCGCTGCGCCCCCTGTCACCGCGCCGCCTGTCACCGCGCCGCCCGTCATCGCGGAGTCTCGAACGCCCGCGCCGCGCCCGCTCTCCCCTCGCCCTCGCCCGGAGTTCTCATCCTCGGCGCGCGTCGCCATTGCGACGGGGTTCACGCCCTCGCCCTCGGCGCTCTTCGCGCTGCACACCGAGGGAACCGCGCGCGGACGGCTTCGCTGGATGGCCGAGGCCCTCACCACCACCCCCACCTCCCCCGACGACGCCGCAACCTACGCGTTTCGCTTCTTCGGCGGACGCCTCGGCGCCTGCTTCGAAGCGTGGCAGAGCCGCGCGGTCTCGCTCGAAGGCTGCGCCGCGCTCACGGCCGGCGGCATCGCGCTCACGGTCACCGACGCCGCCGTGAACGACGCTTCGACGGGCCTCTGGGTGGGCGCCTCCCTCGACGCCGTCGCGCGCTTCACGCCCCTCCGACCGCTGCTCTTCGAGGCGGGCGTGTCGGCGTCGACGCCCTTCGTCAGGCCGCGCTACGAAGACGTCGCCAACCGATCGCCCGACCGCGCCCTCGTCTACGAGAGCCCGCAGATCGCGGCGATGGCGTGGCTCGGCGCGGGCGTGTCGATCCGGTGAAGGATCGCTCCGGGTCCCCGCATCCATGACGCCCCCCGTGGACCTCGCCCTGACCACCACCGACGACGCGCCCTCGGCCCCCCTCGACGTGACCTCGATCCACGCGGCGCACGCGGGCTTCGTGTGGCTCCTGCTCCAGCGCTTCGGCGTGCGCGAGCGCGACCTCGAAGACGCGCTCCAAGAGGTCTTCGTGGTCGTGCACCAGCGGCTCCACACCTACGACCCCCGCTGTCGCATCACGTCGTGGCTCTACGGCATCGCGCAGCGCGTGGCGATCGCGTGGCGGCGCAAGGCCCACGTGCGCCGCGAGCACGCCGTCGAGGTCGTGCCCGAGCCCCCGCACGGCGACGCTCGCACCCCCGAGCACGAGGCGTCAGACTCCGAGGCGCGCGCGAGGCTCGAGGCCATCCTCGACGAGCTCGACCCCGACAAGCGCGCGGTCTTCGTGATGTTCGAGATCGACGGCATGTCGTGCGACGAGATCGCCGCCCTGCTCGGAGCCCCCGTGGGAACGGTCTACTCGCGCCTCCACGGCGCTCGAAAGGCCTTCGAGAAATCCCTGTCGCGCTGGCGCGCGCGCGACGCGAACGGAGGCGCCCGATGAGCGACCCCACGCGCTGGCTCGACGACTCCCGCGCGCCCGACGGCGCCGCCTCGCTGCTTCGCGCCGCGCGCCCCGCGAAGCCCCTCGACGCCGCGGTGCAGGCCCGCTCCGCCGCGAAGCTCGCCGAGCTCGTCACGGGCACCGCGGCGACCTCGACCGCGACCGCCACGACGAGCGTGCTCCTCACGTCGATCTGGCCGAAGGTCATCGTGGGCATCGCCGCGATCGCCCTCGTCAGCGCGTCGGCCGTCGGACTCCGCGCGTCGCGCACGCCCGCGCCGCGACCTCGCCCCGTCGCCGCGGCGCCGCCGATCGAAACCGCCCGCGAGGCGCGCGTCTCGCCGCCCGCGCTCCCGCAGGTCGAGCCGCCCGCCGCGGCGCCCGTCGCAGCGCCGTTGCGTCCGCCCGCGACGAGATCCGCGCGCGTGACGCGCGAGGTCGCGCGCGCGACGGCGCCCACGCCGCCGGAGCCCGCGGCGAGCGCACCTGCGCCGCCCGCGATGCTCACCGGCAACGTCGTAGGGCCCGAGACGCCGCACGCGATCGTGGGCGCGCCGTCGACGGGGGAGCGTCCCTCGACGCTCGTCGAAGAGACCGAGCTCCTCGCGAGGGTGTCGGGCGCGCTGGAGCCCGACCCCGCGGAAGCGCGACGGCTCCTCGACGCGTACCGCGCTCGCTACACGCGGAGTCGGCTCGCGCCCGAACGCGACTACCTCGCCTTCGAGATCGCGCGTCGGCAGGGCGCGCACGACGAGGCCCGCGCGCTCGGCGAGGCCTTTCTCCGCGAGCACCCGCGCAGCCCCCACGCGTCTGCGGTTCGCGCGAGGCTCACGCCGTGAGACCCGGCGCCCTCGTCGTCGCGCTCGGCCTCACAGCCTCGTGCGTCGAGGTCATCTCGCTCACCCGCGCGCCCGACGCGACGGTCTCCCCCGACGCGTCGTCGCCCTGCCCCGCGGCGCCGCAAGACAACCAGGTCTGGGCGTGGACGCTCGCGGACGCGGAGCCGTGCCTCCCGAGCGGTCTTCGCCCTCGCGCGTGTCGCCTCGTGGTCGCGGTGCCGACGGGCGAGACCGCCGGGCGCTGGTGCACCGCCGCGCGCGGCCGATACCCGCTGCCCGGCGCCGCGACGGAGTGCGGCGTGACCCTCGCGCCGAGCTACGCGGCGACGGGCGTCTACGACGCGAGAGACCACGGCTTCTACCTCACGCAGGGCCGCTGCGTGACGCTCACCGACGAACCCGGCGGCTGGCGCGCCGGACTCCACGCGCGCCTCGAGTGCGCCGTCGCCGACGTGCCCGATGCGGGCGCGCCGTCCGCGTGTCTTCGTCGTCCGCTCGGCGCGTCGTGCAGCGTCGGCGCGCCGTCGGGCTGCCTCCTGGTCGACCCGCGCGAGGGCTGCGGCGTCGCGATCCCGCCGTTGTTGCGCGCCTCGACGGGCGAGTGCGCGAGCAACCTCTGCCTCGGCGCGTCGAGCGCGGACGCGTCGCGCGCGGGCGTCTGCACGTGCCGCTGCGCCGTGGCCGACGGCGGCGACGCGGGCGCTTCCACGCTCTGCGCCTGCCCCCAGGGCTTCGCGTGCGAGGCCGTGCTCGATCACCCGGCGCTGCCCCCCGACATGCGCGGCCGCTACTGCGTGCTCGCGCGCTGAGCACAGCGACGCGAGCACGCAGCGAGAACCCGTCACCCGCCGTCGGGTCGCGAGAGGCACGACTGTGAGGTCGTGCGCCAGTAGGGGCATCCGTCGGCCGCGACCTCGCGGGTGTTGCCCACGGGCGCGACGTCGCAGATGCGAGGCATGCACGCGCCCGTCATCGGGTCGCGACGGCCGGTGAAGAAGCAGCTGCACCCGGGCTCCTCCATGGGGCAGCACACGACGGCCGCGTCGGTGCGCGCGTCGGGCGCGGCGTCGTTCGGCGTGACGTCGTCGGGCGCGACGTCGACGGCGGTGTCGGTCCGCGCGCTCCCATCGGCGGGCGCGGGATCGTCGATGGGCGTGCAGGCGACCAGGAGCGCGAAGCAAGCGAGAAGACGCATCGTGAGTGACCTCCGCCCGATGGATGCGGACACCCGCGCGGCGCCATCTCGAAAAGCGCCTGCGGTCAGCGCGCGAGCGCGCGATAGAACGCCCGCGCGTCGTCGAGCGTGCGCGTGAGCTCCGCGGGCGCGTCGCCGCGAAGCGGCAGCGGCGACGGAGGCGTCTCGGCGAGGGACTGGAACAGGGCGTCGTGCCCGCTCTCTTCGAAGGGCGAGCGCGACGAGGCGCGCGCCAGGAGCACGGCGAACTGCTCGATCATGGGGCGGTCGTCGGTGACGAGCGGTCCGGGTCCGGCGAGCGCGCGCAGCGTGGCGCCGTGCACGGGGCTGAGCGTCAGGAGGTCGAGCGCGAGGGCCTCGGGCGTGGCGCCGTGAAAGCCGATCTGACGCAGCCCCGCGGCGACGGCGGGCTCTCGGAGTCGCGCGAGGACGCGGCCGAGGTCCGGGCGAAACGGCGACGGTCCGCCGATCAGCGCGGCCTCCTCGTCGGTCAGCACGAAGAGCGCCCCGTCGGGGAACACGTCGAGGAACGTGCGCACGAGCATCCACGTCTCGGCCGCCGTCATGCCGTGCAGCGGGAGCCACTGCGCGAGCACGCCGCCGGACCTCAGCGCGGCGCGCGCGCGCACGTAGAGCTCGCGGGTGTAGAGGCTCGCGGCGCCCGCCATGCGAGGCGGCGGGGGCTCGAGCGAGATCATCCCGAACGATCCCCCGTGGCGCGAGAGAAACTGGCGCCCGTCGGCCTCGACGATGCGCACGCGGGGATCCTCCCAGACGCGGCCGTTGACGTGCGCGAAGAGCGGCAGCGTGCGGTGCACCGCGGGGCTGATGTCGACGAGCGTGAGCGAGCGCACGTCCGCGTGACGCGCGACCGCGCCCGCCGTGGTGCCCGTCCCGATGCAGATCACGAGCGCGTTCGAGGGGTCGTCGGCGAAGAGCGCCGGGAGGTGTCCGAGGAGCCCCATGTACCGCAGCGAGAACGGCCGATCGCCCGCGTACGCCACGCCGTTCGAGAGCACGCCCCGATGCCGCGTCGCGCCGCGGCCGACCTCGACCACGGAGGTCGTGTCCTGCGGGCCCTCGTCGACCATGAGAATCCGGTAGCCCGCGGTGAGCCTCCCGGTGAAGGGCGCGGCGGGCGTGACCCACGCGAGCGCCGCGACGGCGAGCGCGACGGCGAGGGCGCCTCCCCGCGCCGCGCGGGTGAGCGGGCGCGACGGGCGCACGGCGAACCACGCCGCCGCGATGCCCACGTGCCCGACGGCGCAGGCCATGATCGCCCGATGCGCGCCGAGCAGCGGGATCAGCGCGAAGCCCGCGACGACGCTCCCGCCGATGGCGCCGAGGGTGTTCGCGGAGCCGTACGCGCCCGCGGCCCGCGCGGGTCGCAGCCCGAGCGAGAGCGCGACGCGGATCGCCAGCGACGTCGACGCGCCGAGCAGCAGCGTCGGCGCCGCGAGCGCGCCGCCGACCTTGAGGAACAACGCCAGCACGGTGATCGTCCATGCCGAGAAGGTCGTCGCGTGACGCACCCCGGAGTAGAGCGGGAGGTACCGCTCGGCGAGCGCGAAGAGCATCGGCGTCGCGGCGACGGAGAGCGCGAGCGCGAGCTGAACGCGCGCGAGCGTCGCGGCGTCTCCGTCGCGGCGCGCGTCGCGCGAGGCGATGCCCGCGCCGCCCGCGAGGCCGAGGAGGTACACCCCGAGGATCGCCGCGAACGCGTACGTCGACGAGTTCACATACGGGAGCAGCGCGCGGGTCCAGAGGATCTCCTCCGCGAGCGCCACGAAGCCCGACGCGAAGGCCAGCGCGAGGAACCACCGCGGCACCGGGCGCTCGTCGCGCGCCTCGACGGCCTCGTCCGTCGCGGGCTCCGTCGCGTCGCCGAGCGCGAGCGCGACCGCGCCGCAGAGCGCGTCGATGGCCGCCGCCGCGAAGCCCGTCCGCGCGATGCCGAGCACGCCCACCGCGACGAAGCCCGTGAGCAGCGCGCCCGCCGCGGCGCCGAGCGTGTTGACGGCGTAGAGGCGCCCCGCGGCGCGCGCGTCGTGACGGCGCCACGACTCGGTGAGCAGCGGCCACGTGAGGCCCATGCACACCGTCGGCGCGAGCATGAGGAGCGCCGCCGCGAGGTAGCGCGCGGGCACCGACGTCAACGACTCGACGCAGGGGAGGAGCGCCGTGCAGATCCACGCGCCGAGGGCGACGCCGAGCTCGGCCAGCGCGTACGCGCGCACCGGCGCGACGAGGGAGCGAGCGCGCCGCGCGCCCAGGGCGTTGCCCATCGCGAGCCCCGCCATGAAGAGCGCGACGTCGGTGGTGGTCGCGCGGCTCGTGCTCCCGATGCTCGTGGCGAGCTGGCGAGTCCACACGACTTCGAGCGAGAGCCCTCCGATGCCCGAGAGCACGAAGAGCGCGAGCAGCGCTGCGCGTCGAGGGGGTGTGCCAGCGTTCGGGGACAAGGCTCGGAGGGAGATTCGGAGATTTTTTGTCCCCCTGCAACGGACAAAATGCGCACAGACTGGATGCAAGGAGTGCCAGAGGTGTGTGCGTGCACACACCGGGTCACCCCGCCGCAACCATCGCGGAGGGGTGACCGGAACCTGTGGGGGTCGGTGGGGAGCGCGCGGCGGCACACCCCGTACGGAGGGTGTCCGCGGCGTCGGGGCGCGCGGGGTCTGGCGGGGTTCGTCGGATGGGCGGGCGGGGGAGGCGCGGGCTGCGCGGGGGCGGCGATCGTGGACGGGACGCGTCGCTTCTCGAGCTCGTCGAGGTACGCGAAGAGCGCGCGGTCGACGCTGTCGCGCTTCTCGATGTCGTCTTCGAATTCGTCGTCGAGCGCCGCGCGAAAGCGGTTGAGCTGACCGAGCGTCGTGGCGCGCAACGGACCGGCGCCGCTGCGATCGCCGCTCACCGCGTCGGCGCGGTCTTTGAGCAGCTTGTTGAGGTCCTTGCCTGCGCTCAGAAAGGCGGCGACCCAGTCGTAGAGCGACACCGCCCCGGGGAGGCGCAGCGCGCGCAGCGACTTCGCCATCGCTTCGAGGTCGGGCTCGCGCTTGAGCGCCGCGGCGGCCTCGTCGGCGTGCGGACGCTTGAGCTCCGCCAGCTCGGGGACGAACCTCGCGCGCACGTCGAGGAGCGTGTCGCGGAGCTCGGGCGAGGTCATCGGCGAGCGCAGAAACGCTTCGACGAGGAACCAGATCGCGGCGCCGTGTCCGTCGTGCTCGACGTCCTTCGCGGCGAGCTCCTCGGCGAAGGGCTCCGTGCCGGTGCCCGCGCCAGGGAGCGCGCGGATCTCCGCGAGACGCGCCCGCAACCTCGGCGCGTACATGCTCACAGAGGCGACGTGTGTGACCTTGGGGAGGCGAACCTCCACGAGATCCGCAACGCCCAACAACAGATCATTCAGGGTGAGATACAGGTACTTCATGGTCGACACGCTATCGGGGCGCGTCGGGTCTGTTCAAGCCCATTCATCGCGTTGCGAGCGCTCGGACCGACGACCCGACACGCCCGGCGCTGCGCGCGACGAGAGAGGGACGCGAATCCCCGGGCGCGTCACACGCGTCCCCCGTCGACGACGCCCCCGAGTCCCCTGAAGCTACCCTCCTCCCTCGTCCGTGAGACAGTTTGACTCCACGAGGCTACTCGGGTGCGTCGTCGATGACGCATCCGAGTAGCCCCGAGGCTACCGACGGCGCCCCCGGCGAGGCCCCCGAGTAGCCTCCGACCTGGCACCGGGGCTCGTCGACGGGGCGCCCGAGCAGCGTCGGGCTACGTCGGGATCTCACCGGGGAGGCGCCTCGGTGGCATTGCGCTCCCCGCGGGCGTCGGTCGTGTGAGATCGTCGCGCCGCAATGCTGGTCGACACCTTCGTCTCGAAGTGGGCGGCGTCGGGGGCAGCCGAGCGCGCCAACAAGGACTCGTTCCTCAACGACCTCTGCGACGTGCGCGCCGTGAACCGCGCAGGCGTGACCACGGGCGACCCCGCGCGCGACACCTACGTCTTCGAAAAGGACGCCGTGCTCGTGCACGAGGGCGGCAAGCGCACCGTCGGGCGCATCGACCTTTTCAAGGAGGGCTGCTTCATCCTCGGAGCGAAGCAGGGCGCCGACGCGGACTCGAAGAAGACCGGCACCGCGAAGCGCAACACCCCGGGCTGGAACGTCGCGATGTTCGACGCGTACGGGTGGCCCACGACGCTCACCGACGAGGAGATCCTGGAGCGCGTCGTGAAGCTCAACGCGGAGCGCGCCGCGGAGGAGCGCGACGGTCACGTGCGGTGGCTTCGCCCGGAGTTCCAGAACCCGAAGGGAGGGGCCGCGGCGACGCAGACCGCCCTCGCCGAAGAGTCTCCCGAGTCCGCGGGCGACGACGCCTCCGCGCGCGCCGAGCTCCCCTCGTGGCTGAAGAAGTCGGGGGAGCGGTTCGCCGCCGTGCGCGCCGCCCTTCTCTCGTCACCCGAGGGGTGGACCGCCGAGCGCGTGGCGCGACGCTTCAAGGGCGCGAAGCGCGAGCAGGTGGTCGACGCGCTGGAGGGCCTCGCGTCGCTGGGCCTCGCCGTCGAGTGGAGCGCCGCCGAGGTGACGTGCTGGCAGGCGGTGCAGAAGTCCGCGGGGTGACGCGAAGGTTCATCGCGCGAGATTTCAGCCCGCGTCGCGCGTCGCGGTGAGCGCCGCTTCGAGCGCGCGAAGTCTCGCTTCGATCTCCGCGGCCCTGGTCTCCACGCTCGCGATCTTCGCCTCGGCGTCGGCGCGCGCCTCCTCGGCGTCGGGCGCCGACGTCGACCGCCCTGCGACGCTGCATGGCAAATCGTTGCAGGCGCGACGCCGTCGGGAAGTAGAATCGCGCTCGGATGCACGTCCGATCTCTCACGCTGAAGAACATCCGCGGGTTCCGCAGCCTCACGTGGGAACCGGACGACGCGTTCGCCGGGTGGCACGTGATCCTCGGATCGAACGGCTCGGGAAAGAGCTCGCTCCTTCGCGCGTTCGCCCTCGCGCTGGTCGGCCCGAAAGAGGGGCTCGCGATGCGCGAGGCGTGGGCGGATTGGTTGTCGTCTGGCGCCGGCCAGGGAGACATCGACGCGTGGGTGTCGATGTCATATCGGCACGACCGCGTCGCTGGCAAGGGACGCAGGCTCGAGAACTCGCCCGTGCCAGCTTGCGTTCAACTCGTGCGCGGCAGCGGGGAGGTCAAACCCGAGGCGCCCCGGTTCGTGGTCGGGCACAGCAAGCGAGTCTTCGACGGTGATCGGTACATGTGGAGCGGGAACCGGGGCTGGTTCTCCGCGGGGTTCGGCCCCATGCGTCGCTTCCGCGGCGGTGATCGCGACCAGGAGCGGCTGTACTTCACCAACCCGCGCCTCGCGAGGCACCTCACGCTCTTCGGAGAAGACGTCGCGCTCACCGAGGCGCTCACGTGGTTGAAGCAACTGCGCTTCGAAGCCCTCGAGGCCGAGGAGCGCGGAGAGTCCGAAGGAGGCGAGCCGGGGAAGCTCCTCAAGAAGCTGACCGCCTTCGTGAACCAGGAGGGCTTCCTTCGTCACGGCGTTCGGCTCGATTCGGTCACTTCGAAAGACGTTCTCTTCGTCGACGGCAACGGACTCAAGCTCTCCGTCGATCGCTTGAGCGACGGGTTCCGCTCGATCCTCAGCCTCACCTTCGAACTCATCCGTCAACTGGCGCAGTGCTACGGCGCCGACCAGATCTTCGACCCCGAAGACCCGACCCGCGTCGTCGTGCCCGGGGTGGTGCTGATCGACGAGGTCGACGCGCACCTGCACGCCTCGTGGCAGCGCGAGATCGGGTTCTTCTTCACGCGCCACTTCCCTGAGATTCAGTTCATCGTGGCGACGCACAGCCCGCTGGTCTGTCAGGCCGCCGTGAGCGGCTCGATCTTTCGGCTCGCGCCGCCCGGCACCGGCGAGGCGAGCCGCATGGTCTCTGAAGACGAATACAACCGGCTGGTCTACGGCAACGTGCTCGACGCCTACGGCACCGCGAGCTTCGGCATCACGGCGGGAGGCCGCTCCGACGAGGCGAGGGTGAAGCTGCGACGGCTCGCCGAGCTCGCGGAGAAGGAGTTCGAAGAGGGCCTCTCCAAGGAGGAGAAGCGCGAGCTCGAAGCCCTGCGCGGACTGTTGCCTACGGCCGCGACCTCGGTCGTCGACAAGAGCGCCTGATGCTCAAGCTCCCCGCGATGTCGCTCTCGTCGCGCGCCGTGACGTGGCTCACGACCTGGCAGCGCGAGGTCTCGGCTGAACCCGACTACACACGGCGCGTCGCGCTCGCAAAGGATCGCTTCTCAGCGCGCAACACGGCCGAGAATCTGACTTTCAGGGAGGTTCGCAAACAACTGCGAGAGATGGTCTTCGGCAACCGGCGCTGCGCCTACTGCGAGCACTCGACCGGCGACGAGGTCGAGCACGTTCGCCCGAAGGACCTCTATCCCGACGAGGTCTTCGACTGGAAGAACTACGTCTTGTCATGCGGCGCCTGCAACGTCGCGAAGTCTTCGCGATGGGCGGTGTTTCGCGCGAAGACGAACAAGGAGGTCGACGTGAGCCACCCATGGCCGCGCGACGCTTCGACCACCTTGACGCCGCCAGCCCCCGGACGCGACCTGTTCATTCACCCGCGACGAGAAGACCCGTTGGCGCTCCTCACAGTCAGCTTCGCGACGTTTCAGATCATCCCCAGACAGAAGCTGACGCCCGACGAGAAGCGACGCGCGGAGTACACCATCGAGCGCCTGGCCTTCGAGGAGCGCGAAGACATCGACCTCGCGCGCAAGGTCCTGTTCGACAGCTACGTCGATCGCCTCCGCCGCTACGTGGCGCGCAAGCAGGCGGGAGCACCAGCCATCGAACTCGACGCGCTCCGGGATCAGTTCACCCTCATGGATCATCCGATGGTTTGGGTCGAGATGCGGCGCAAGCGTCGGCAGCTCCCCGACGTCGACGCGCTCCTGTCGCAAGCCCCCGAAGCGATGACCTGGCCGCCGACGCCCTAGCCTCGCGTTGACGTTACCGACGCCGCGCTCAGAAGCTCGCGTGCCAGACGCCCGTCGCGCGCTCCAGTTCGACGAGCGCGCGCGCGTGATCGGCGAGCGCCTCCTCGTAGCCGAGCGTGACCTCGTCGACGGTGCGCTGCGCGGCGAGCACCTCGAGCAGCGTCGCGCCGCCGCGCTGGTACGTGTAAAGCGTCGACGCGCGCACGCGCTCGGCGTCCTGGCGCAGCGAGTCGTCGTAGCGGGCGAGGCGCGCCACGGCGGACTGATACCGCACGCACGCCTGACGCACCTCGACCTCCGCACGAAGACGCACGGCCCGCAGCGCGAGGTCGGCCTGCGTGCGGCCCGCGGCGGCGGCGTCGAGCGCGCCGCGGTTCGTGCGAGAGAAGGGCAGCGGCACCGAGAGCGTCGCGCTGAACTGCTCGAAGGGCGGCGTCGCCGACACGGTGCTCGGGTTCGACGCGTTGGCGCCGAGGCCGTCGAAGTTGTGCGTCCATCCGACGTTGAGCGTCGCGTCGACCCAGCGGTTCGCGCGCGCGAGCGCCGAGGACGCCGCGCGCGCTCGCACAGACTCCTCCGCGGCCCGCACGTCAGCGCGCAGTCGCAGCGCCATCGCGACGCGCGCCTCGACGTCGACGGGCTCGGGCGCAACGAGCAGCGACCCCTCGGGCTCTCCGCGAACCGGCGCCCCCGTGAAGCGTTGGAGGCCCGCCATCGCCGCGTCGGCCTCGCCCTGCGCGCGAAGCACCTCCGTGCGAAAGCGCTCGGACTCCACGCGGACCTGCAGCACCGCCACCTCGCCCACGTCGCCCGCGCGATGCCGCTCGCCGGTGATCTCGACGAGGCGCTCGAGGGCCGCGAGCATCCGTCCGCGCTGCTCGACCACCTGCCGCGTGTGGAGCACGTCGATCCACGCGAGGGTGGCCTCGGCGCGCAGGCTGCGGGTCACGTCGTCGAGCTCCGCGGCGGCGACGGCGCGCGCGCGCTCGGCCTCGGCGACGCGGGCGCTGCGGCGACCGCCGAGTTCCACGGGCCACGAGAGGCCGAGGTACGTGGCCGTGGGCATCACGGCGCCCGAGGGGTCGAAGGTCGCCACGCCCGCGGTGAGAACCGGGTCGGGGAGCACGCGCGCCATCACGACCGCCGCGTCGGCGCGAGGGAGTTCCAGCGCGCCGCGAGAGGTCGAGGTTGGCCGTCGAGACGCGCGCGAGCCACGCGTCGAAGCGCAGCGTGGTGGCGGTCTGCGCGGGTTGCGCGGGTTGCGCGGTCGCGGTCTGGCGCCGTCGCCGTGCGCGGCACACCGAGCAGCGCGAGTGCGAGCGCGAGGGACCTCACGGCGCCGACTCCACGACGGCGCGCTCGGCGGCCTCGCCGCGGCGCGCGGCGGCCTCGGCGCGGCGTTCGAAGACGGCGTAGAGCGCGGGGAGCACGAGCAGCGTGGCGAAGGGGGCCACGGCGAGACCGCCCACGACCACCGTGGCGAGGGGGCGCTGCACGTCGGAGCCGATGCCGTGCGCGAGGGCCGCGGGGAGCATTCCGAGCGTCGCGACGCTGGCGGTCATGAGCACGGGCCGGAGGCGCTGCTGCGCGCCGCGCGCGGCGGAGTCGTGGAGCGAGAGGCCCGCGGCGTGCGCGTTGCGGAGCGCCGAGAGCATGAGCACGGCGTCTTGCACCGAGACGCCGAAGAGGGCGATGAAGCCCACGGCGCTCGACACGTTGAGGGTCATTCCCCGGATGTGCAGCGCGGCCATTCCGCCGAGGAGCGCGAGGGGGACGACCATGAGGATCATCCCCGCGTGGCGCAGCGTGCCGAAGGCCGCGTCCAGGAGCAGCGCGATGAGCGCGAGCACCGCGGGGAGGATCACCGCGAGGCGCTGCTGCGCGCGCTGCTGGTTCTCGAACTGTCCGCCCCACGCGAGCGAGACGCGCTGCGGGTCGAAGCGCACGTCGCGGGCGATGCGCGCGCGGGCCTCGACGAGGAACGACGAGAGGTCCCGCGCGCGGAGGTTGAGCTTCACCGTGAGGTGCCGCCGCCCGGCCTCGCGCGTGATGGTGCTCTCGCCCGCGCGGAGCTCGATGCGCGCGACCTGCGAGAGCGGCACGCGGGCCCCCGACGGCGCCGTGAGCGTGAGGTTGCCGATGGCCTCGGGGCTCTGCCGCGCCGAGTCGATGAAGCGCACCGCCACGTCGTAGCGCCGCTCCCCGCGGAACACCTGCGCCACCGCGCGCCCGCCGATGCCCACCTCGATGAGGTCGGCGATGTCGGCCATGTTGACGCCGTAACGGGCCGCGGCCTCGCGATCGACGTGGATGCGCACCTGCGGCAGCGGCGGCTCCTGATCGATCGCCACGTCGGCGGAACCTCGCACGGCGCGGAGCGCGGTCACCACCTCGGCGCCCACGCGCCGCAGGTCGTCGAGGTCGTCGCCGAAGACCTTCACCACGAGCTCGCTGTGGGCGCCCGCGATCTTGTCGTTCACGCCGTCGATCATGGGCTGCGAGAAGCCGTAGACGAGGCCCGGGATGCGGCTCAGCCGCGCGTCGAGGCGGCGGATGAGGCCGTGCTTGTCGAGTCCCGCGGGCCACGTCGCGTAGGGGCGCAATCCCACGGAGCACTCGATGTGGGAGGGCGTCCACGGGTCGGTGCCGTCGTCGTTGCGGCCGAGCTGCGTGACGACGTGGGTGATCTCGGGCGACTCGCGCAGGGCCGCGCGGAGCTCGTTCGCCATCGTCGCGCCGCGCGCGAGCGAGATCCCCGGCGGGAGCTGCACCTGGAGCCACAGGCTCCCCTCGTCGAGCTCGGGGAGGAACTCCTTGCCCACGGAGCCCGCGAGGATCACCGCGAGCGCCGCCCCGAGCGCCGCGGGGACGAGCACGCGCAACGGCCGTCGGAGGACGTTCTCGAGCACCGCGCGGTAGGCCCGCTCGGCCATCGCGAGCGCCGGGTTGTGGGGGAGCTTCACGGGCTTCGCGAAGGCCGCGAGGGCCATCCCCGGGACGAGCGTGAGGGCCACCATCACCGCGCCGAAGAGGGCGTAGCCCACGGTGTAGGCCATGGGCGAGAAGAGCTTCTTCTCGACGCGCTGAAAGGCGAAGAGCGGGAGGTACGCCGTGATGATGATCGCCGTGGCGAAGAACATCGGCCGCGCCACCGAGAGCGCCGCGGCGCGGGCGTCGGACTCCGTGAGGGGGCGGTCGGGGTGCTCCTCGCGGGAGCGCAGCACGACCTCCATGAGCACGATCGCGCCGTCGACGATGACCCCGAAATCGATGGCGCCGAGGGAGAGCAGGTTCGCAGGGATGCCCGTGAACCGCATGAGGATGAACGCGATGAGGATGGAGAGGGGAATCGCCGTCGCCACGATGAGCGCCGCGCGCGGCGAGCCGAGAAAGAGCAGCAGCACGAGGCACACGAGCCCGATGCCTTCGAGCATCGTGTGCGACACCGTGCGGAGCGTCGTGTCGACGAGGTCCGTTCGATCGAGGTAGGGCACCACGCGCACGTCGGGCGGGAGCCCGCCGCGGTTGAGCCCCGCGACGCGCGCGTGGAGGGCCGAGAGCACCCTCGACGGGTTCTGCCCGCGGAGCAGCAGCACGATGCCCGACACGCCGTCGGGGTTGTCGTCGATGCCCAGGATGCCGTTGCGCGCGAGCGCCCCGAGCTGGAGGGCGCCGAGGTTGCGGAGGTACACGGGCGTGCCGTGGTCCTCGGTCACGACGATGCGCCCGAGGTCGTCGAGGTTGCGGATGAGCCCGATGCCGCGGATGACGAAGCCCTGGTCGCCGCGGACCATGATGCTGCCGCCGGCGTTGGTGTTGTTGCGCTCGACGGCGTCGACGACGACGCGCAGCGAGACGTGGTACTGCGCGAGCCGGTTGGGGTCGAGGAGGAGCTGAAACTGCGTGGTCTCGCCGCCGAAGCTGGTCACGTCGGCCACGCCGGGGATGGTCTTGAGCGCGGGCGCCACCACCCAACGTTGCAGCTCCCTCAGCTCCCGCTGATCGCGCACGGGCGACTGGAGCGTGTAGCGGAAGATCTCACCGATGGGCGACGTCAGCGGGTCGAGGTCGGGCTCGGCGCCCGGCGGGAGGCTCACCGCGGCGAGGCGCTCTCTCACGCGCTGACGGGCGAAGTAGTCATCCACACCGTCTTCGAAGACGAGGGTGATGAGCGACAGGCCGAAGGTGCTGCGGGAGCGCATCACCGAGAGCCCCGGCGTGCCCTGAAGCTCACGCTCGATGGGCACGGTCACCTGCTCCTCGACCTCCTCGGCGGCGTGGCCCGAGAACTGGGTGATGACCTGCGCCGTGGTGTCGGCGATGTCGGGGTAGGCCTCGACGGCGAGCTCCTTCCACGACGCGTAGCCGAAGGCCGCCACGAGGATGAACACCGCGAGCACGAGCCACCGCCGCGCGAGCGCGTTGCGCACCAGCGCGTCGATCATTGGAGCAGCACCGCGTTCTCGGTCACCACGCGCTCGCCCGCGCGCAGGCCCTCGGTCACCGCCGTGCGGTCTCCGACGGGCGCGCCCGGTGTCACCCGCCGCCGTTCGAACACCCACGGCGCGTGCTCGACGAAGACATAGCTCGCCTCGCCGAGCAGCACGATCCCCGTGGTGGGGACGACCACCTCGGGCGCCGCGCGCTCGGTGAAGGTCACCGACGCGAACATCCCGGGTCGCAGCCGTCGATCGCGGTTGTCGAGCGCGACGCGCACCTTGATGGTCCGCGTCGCCGGGTCGAGGAGGTCGCCCACGAAGAGGACGCGGCCCACGAACGACTCGCCGGGCCACGCGGCGAAGAGGGCGTTGGCGTCCTCCTGCGGCTGCACGCGGCGGACGTCCTTCTCCTGCACGTCGGCCGTGACCCAGATCGTCGAGAGGTCGGCGACGGTCATCATGGGCGCCGCGGGGTCGTTGCGAAACTCCCCCGGCGCGACGCCGAACTCCACCACGCGCCCCGCGATGGGAGATCGCACCGTGAGGGGCCGCCCGATGGCCGACGCGTCGACGCCGAGGATGCGCAGCCGCAGCGTGGCGCGCTCCAGCTCGCTGCGCGCGAGGTCGCGGTCCGTGGTGGCCGTCTCGACCTCGCGCACCGCGCCGACGCCGTGGGCCGCGAGGTCCTGCTGCCGCGCGAGGGTGCGCTCGCTCTGCGCGAGGGCGCTGCGCGCGCGGAGGTAGTCGGTCTGCGCGCTCACGAGGTCGGGCGAGTCGAGGGTGAGCAGCGCCTGCCCCTGCGTGACGGTATCGCCGAAGCGCACGAAGAGCTGCACCACGCGACCGGGGAGCGGCGGCGCGATGCGGGCCATGCGCGCGGGGTCGACCTCGGCCTGGGCGGGCGCCTCCAGCGTGCGACGCACGGACTCGACGGCGACGGGCGCCACACGCAGCCTCGCCCGAAGCGGCGACCCCGCGGGGACCTCGATCGCGTCGCCCTGGCGCCTTGTCGCCTCGGGCTCCACCGAGGCGTGGGGGGCCTCGTCGCGGTGACACCCCGCCCCGCCGAAGAGGCTGAGGAGCAGCGGGATCGATCGCGCGTGGATTCGCATCGCGCCGCGGAGATATCACACCTCCGCGCGCGGGGGCATTCGACCTCGCCCGCGAAAAACCTGACGCCGGGCGCGCCGGGGGCGTCGTAGAACACCGGCTCCCCCGACGGCCTCCCCGCCCGCGCGAAAGGAGTCGCAGCGATGACCCAGGAATCTCTCAGCGCCGACGACCTCCGCGACGCGTGGCCTGCGCTCGACGCGGCGGAGCGGCTCGAAGCGCTCAACGCGCTCCCTCGCGCCCAGGTCGACGATTTCTTCCTCGAGCTCGACACGGCGTCGCAGACCTCGCTGCTGCGCACGATGCCCGAAGGCGAGCGGAAGCTCTGGTTGCGCCTCCTCGCGCCCGACGACGTGGTCGACGTGCTCCAGACTGCGAGCGACGCGGAGCGCGCGGTGTTCCTCGCGCTGCTCGACGAGGCGACGCGGCGCGAGGTGACGGCGCTGCTCGCCTACGCCGAAGACGCCGCGGGCGGCCTCATGAGCCCCCGCTTCGCGCGGCTGCGCCCCGAGATGACCGTCGACGAGGCCGTGCGCTACCTCCGTCGCCAGGCGAAGGAGTCGCTCGAGACCATCTACTACGCCTACGTGCTCACGCCCGAGCAGCGCCCCTGCGGCGTGGTGTCGTTCCGCGACCTCTTCACCTCCGCCGATCAGAAGCGCGTCGACGAGGTGATGAAGCGCCCGGTCATCACGGTGCCCGAAGACCTCTCGCAGGGCGACGTCGCGCGGCTCATCGCGCGCCACGACCTCCAGGCCGTCCCCGTGGTCGACGGCGACGGACGGATGAAGGGCATCGTGACCGTCGACGACATCGTCGACGTGGTCGAGCAGGAGGCCACGGAGGACATCCAGCGCATCGGCGGCAGCGAGGCCCTCGACACGCCGTACCTCGAGACGGGCTTCTTCACGATGGTGAAGAAGCGCGCGGGGTGGCTCTCGGCGCTCTTTCTCGGCGAGATGCTCACGGCCACGGCGATGGGGCGCTTCGAAGACGAGATCGCGCGCGCCGTGGTGCTCGCGCTCTTCGTCCCGCTCATCATCTCGTCGGGCGGCAACTCGGGCTCGCAGGCCACGACGCTCGTGATCCGCGCGATGGCGCTCGGCGAGGTGAAGCTCTCCGACTGGTCTCGCATCGTGCGCAGGGAGCTCGCCGCGGGCCTCGCGCTCGGCGCCGTGCTCGCGGTGCTCGGCTTCGTGCGCATCGAGCTGTGGCAGCTCGCGTTTCACACCTACGGCCCGCAGCACCTGCTCGTGGCGCTCACGGTGGCGCTCAGCCTCGTGGGCGTCGTGCTCTGGGGGACGCTCTCGGGCGCGCTCCTCCCGCTCGCGATCCGCCGCGTGGGCTTCGACCCCGCGAGCGCGTCGGCGCCCTTCGTCGCGACCCTCGTCGACGTGTCGGGCCTCGTCATCTACTTCTCCGTCGCGAGCGTCGTGCTCCGCGGAATGCTCCAGTAGCGAGACGCCTACGACGCCCGCTCCGTGAGCGTCACCGCGAGCCCTTCGAGCATGCGCAGCCCGCTCGGGTGGAGCGCCCCTCCGTCGAGCGCGTCGAGGCACCGCTCACGGAGCACGAGCACCTCCTCTTCGAAGCGCGCGCGGGCGCCCGAGCGCTCGATGAGCGAGCGCGCCAGCAGCACCTCGGCGTCGGTGGCGTCGCGTCGACCGAGCACCGAGGCGAGCTCCTCGCGATCCGCGGCGCAGAGGTGTTCGAACGCGTGCGCGACGAGGGGCGTGCGCTTGCCCTCGCGAATGTCTCGCCCGCACGACTTGCCCGTGCGCTCCTCGCGGCCGAAGAGGTCGAGGAGGTCGTCGCGGAGCTGAAACGCCCGCCCGATGGGCGTCGCGTAGGCCTCGAGCGCGCTGCGAACCTCGGCGCTCGCGCCCGCCACCGCGGCCCCGAGGAGCAGCGGCCCGCGCACGCTGTAGGCGCCGGTCTTGAGGTCGTAGACGCGCCACGCGTCGTCGCAGAGGTCCATGTCGAGGCACTGACCGAGGAGCACGTCGCGCTCCATGCGACCGAAGGTCGCCACGAGCTCGCGCCGACGCGGCCACGGGAGGTCGATCGCGGAGAGGGTCTCGTGCGCGAGCGCGCTCAGGAGGTCGCCCGCGAGGATCGCGCCGCACGCGCCGCGGTGCGCGTCGCCGTAACGCCCCGAGAGGACCGCGTGCGCCGAGGGCGCGCCGCGGCGCGTGGGCGACCCGTCCATCCAGTCGTCGTGCGCGAGGAGCCACGCCTGAAGCAGCTCGAGCGCCGCGCCGACCTCGCAGGCCTCACGGATGAACGCGCCGGGCTCGACGCACTCGACGGCCGCGGAGACCAGCGCCGCGCGGAGGCGCTTGCCGCCGCGCAGCGTGAGGTCTCGCGCCGCGTGGAGCACGGGCAGGGCCTCGGGCGCGACCGCGCGCGCGTCGTCGTCGAGGCGTTCGAACAGCTCACGCAGCCGCGCCTCGACGGCGGGCCGCACCCTCGCGAGGAGCACCCGCACGGGGTCCCGCGAGGTCACGACCTCGCGCATCACGACAGGACTCATCACGGGCTCCGCGCTCACGAACGATACGATGCCCCGACGCGGCACCCGGTCGCGCAAACCCCGGTCACACGTCCAAGATGATTGTGCGAACCATCTCCGCGCTGACCGCGTCGCGATCGCTGGAGCAATCGGTTCTGCTGCGCGTTGTGGGGAGGAGATCCTCCCGACGGGAGCGGCGCGTCGTTCGAAGCGTCGGCTCCCGTCGGGCGGGAAGGAGGGGAGTGCGTCTCAGCCGATCACGGCACGCAGGCGACCGGAGAGTCGCGCGCGATCATGCTGGGGAGGCCGCCGCTGCGGGCGAGCACGACGTAGCCCGCGGGGATGGTCCCGAAGGCGCCGTGCATCGGGCAGCTCCAGAAGGTGCTGAAGCCCGCGACGACGGGGTGCGAGACGCCCGTGAGGGTCGCCGCGCAGTAGTTCGTCGTGTTCGAGGTGAGCGGCGAGCCGAAGGCGGCGGTCATGGTCTCGGGCGTGCCGCGGCCGGAGGTGAAGCCGCAGCAGAGGGTGCAACCCCACGAGAAGAAGGCGCCCGTGCGGCCGCCATCGGCGTTGCGGCCCATGCCCTTAATCCAGTTCATGGAGTTCTGGTAGAAGATCGCCGCGTGCCCGTTCTGGTGGTAGTCGGGGTCGCCCGTCGAGAGCACGATGCGACCGCGCACGGCGGGGCCCCAGGCGGCGATGGTGTCCTGCGCGGTGCCCCAGTTGGTGGCCGTGGTGCCTGCGCAGTTGCCGCCGTCGAACCAGAGCACGTCGTACTGACCGAACTGCGTCGCGGTCATCGAGCGCCACATCGCGTCGGAGGCCACGGTCACCACCGTGCCCGCGGGGAACATCGCCGAGCCGCGCGTGCCGCCAGGACCGAAGAGGAGGACGCGCGCGGCGCCCGTGTAGCAGCGCGAGCCGCAGCTCCCCGCGGTGCACGCGGTGGCGCCGGAGCAGGCCATGCCGCAGCGGCCGCAGTTGGTGCTCGACGTGTTGAGGTTCGTCTCGCAGCCGTCGGTGTAGACCGCGTTGCAGTCGCCGAAGCCCGTGTTGCACGAGGCCACGCGGCAGGCGCCCGACACGCACGCCGGGACGCCGTTGGTGACCGAGCACGCGGTGCCGCAGGCGCCGCAGTTCGACGTGTCGCTGCCGGTGTTCACCTCGCAGCCGTTGGCGGGGTTGCGGTCGCAGTCCGCGAAGCCCGCGTTGCAGGTGAAGCCGCAGGTGCCCGACGCGCACGTCGCCGTGGCGTTGGCGCGCGCGGGGCAGACCGTTCCGCAAGCGCCGCAGTTGCGAGGATCGGTTGCGACGCTGGTGCAGCTCCCGGAGCAGTTCGTGAGGCCCGCGGCGCAGGTCACCACGCACGCGCCCGCGGAGCACACCTGCCCCGCGGCGCACGCGCGTCCGCAGGTGCCGCAGTTGCTGCTGTCGACGCGAAGGTCGCGGCAGACGCCCGAGCAGTTCGTCTGCCCCGTGGGGCACACGAGCGTGCAGACGCCCGCGACGCAGCTCTGTCCCGACGTGCACACGCGGCCGCAGGCGCCGCAGTTGTTCACGTCGGTGGTGATGTCACGGCAGGTCGTGCCGCACGCGGTGAGGCCCGTCGCGCAGCTCGTCACGCAGGCCCCCGCGGTGCAGATCTGCCCGGCGGGGCAGACCGTTCCGCACGCGCCGCAGTTGTTGCGATCGCTCGTGGTGTCGATGCACGTCGAGCCGCAGGCCGTCTGGCCGATGGGGCACGAGATGGTGCAGCGGCCCGCGATGCAGACCTGCCCCGAGGGCGAGCGCGTCACACGCGCCGCAGTTGTTGCGATCGTTGACGAGGCCGCGGCAGGTGCCCGAGCAGTTCGTGAGGCCCGTGCCGCACGTCACCGAGCAGCGCCTCGCCACGGCCTGCCCCGCGGGGTGACCGTTCCGCACGCGCCGCAGTTGTTGTTGTCGCCCTGGAGGTCGCGGCACGTCGAGCCGCACGCCGTGAGGCCCGTCTGGCAGGTGACGACGCAGCGGCTCCCATGCAGACCTGTCCGCCGCAGACCGTTCCGCACGCGCCGCAGTTGTTGTTGTCGGTGGTGAGGTCGCGGCACACGCCCGAGCAGTTGTTGGAGCCCGGCGCCGCACGACACCGTGCAGACGCTCGCGGAGCACACCTGACCGGCGACGCACGCGCGGCCGCGGCAAGGCGCCGCAGTTGCCGTTGTCGGTGGTGAGGTCGCGGCACACGCCCGAGCAGTTCGTGAGGCCCGCCTGTGCACGACACCGTGCACACGCCGCGGAGCAGATGGAGCCCGGCGCACACCCGCGCGCAGGCGCCGCAGTTGTTGTTGTCGGTCTGGAGGCTGCGTAGTACCACGCCCGAGCAGTTGCGGCTCAAAAGCGCCGCACGACACCGTGCACACGCCCGCGGAGCACACCTGGCCCGACGCGCACGCGCGGCCGCAGGCGCCGCAGTTGTTGTTGTCGGTCGTGAGGTCGCGGCACACGCCCGTGCAGTTGGTGGTGCCCGACACGCAGCTCACGGTGCACACGCCCGCGGAGCACACCTGGCCCGACGCGCAGCCGCGGCCGCAGACGCCGCAGTTGTTGTTGTCCGTGAGGAGGTCGCGGCACACGCCCGAGCAGTTGACCGTGCCCGCGAGGCACGAGACCGCGCAGGTGCTGCCCGAGCAGATCCGAATTCGAGGGGCACGCGCAGCCGTGGCGCCGCAGTTGTTGTTGTCCGTGGTGAGGTCGCGGCAAACGCCTGTGCAGTTGGTCGTGCCCGACACGCAGCTCACGGTGCACACGCCCGCGGAGCACACCTGACCCGAGGCGCAGCGCACGCCGCAGGCGCCGCAGTTGTTCACGTCGGTGGTGGTGTCGCGGCAGGTACCCGAGCAGTCGATCTGTCCCGCGACGCAGCTCGTCACGCAGCGGCCCGCGGTGCAGACCTGACCCGACACGCACGCGCTTCCACGCGCCGCAGTTGAGGCGGTCGGTCTGGAGGTCACGGCAGACGCCCATGCAGTCCGAGAGGCCCGTGCCGCACGAGGTCGTGCAGCGGCCCGCGGAGCAGACCTGACCCGAGTGCAGCTACGTGGTGCGCCGCAGTTGTTCACGTCGGTCTGGAGGTCGCGGCAGACGCCGCCGCAGTCGCTGGTGCCCGTCACGCACGAGACCGTGCAGGTGCCGCGCGAGCAGGACAGCCTGGAGAAGACACGTTGCCGTGCAGGTCCTGCAGTTGCCGACGTCGGTGGCGAGGTCGCGGCAGGTGCCCGAGCAGTTCGTGGTGCCCTCGATGGCCGAGACCCGGCAGCGACCCGCGGAGCACACCTGCCCCGAGGGGCAGCGCGCGCCGCACATGCCGCAGTTGTTCGTGTCGGTGTCGAGGTCGCGGCACACGCCCGTGCAGTTCGTGAGGCCCGCGAGGCACGAGCCACCGTGCACGCGCCACGAGAGCAGACCTGCCCCGAGGGACACGCAGTGCCGCACGCACCGCAGTTGTTGAGGTCCGTCTGGAGGTCGCGGCAGGTGCCCATGCAGTTGGTCTGGCCCGCGAGGCAGGTGACCCGACACGCCGCCGGTGCAAACCTGTCCACGCGCAGCATGCGCGCCGCAGTTGCCGTTGTCGACCAGTTGGCTGCAGCTCCTCATGCAGTCGGTGAGGCCCGCGAGGCACGAGACCCGCAGGTGCCCATCGAGCACACCGCCCGAGGGGCAGCGCGTGCCGCACATGCCGCAGTTGTTGTTGTCGGTGTCGAGGTCGCGGCAACACGCCCGTGCAGTTCGTGGTGCCCGTCGCGCAGGTGACCTGGCAGCGGCCCATCGAGCAGAGCTGACCCGCGGGGCAGGTCGTTCCGCACGCGCCGCAGTTGTTGTTGTCGGTCTGGAGGTCGCGGCACGTCCCCGTGCAGTCGGAGAGCCCGCCGCCGCACGACACGGTGCAGGTCCCGCGGGAGCACACCTGCCCGGGGGCGCAGCGCATCCCGCACGCGCCGCAGTTGCCGTTGTCGGTCTGGAGGTCGCGGCACACCGCGTCGCAGGCCGTGAGCCCGCCGCCGCACGACACCACGCAGCGCCCGGCGATGCAGAGCTCACCGGAGCCGCAGGCGTTGCCGCACGCGCCGCAGCCGAGTCGATCGGTCTGCAGGTCGCGGCAGGTGCCCATGCAGTTCTCGAGTCCGGCGCCGCACATCGTCGCGCAGGCGCCGCGCACGCAGAACTGACCGAGCGGGCACGCGTTGTTGCACGCGCCGCAGTTGCGCACGTCGTTCGAAGTGTTGACGCAGGTCTCGCCGCCGCCCATCGCGCCGCCGTCGACGCCGGGGTCGGAGCACTGCACCTCGAGCTCGCCGCAGCGGATGCGGCAGCGCCCGTTCTGGCAGGAGTAGCCCTCGTTGCAGGTGTTGCCGCAGGTGCCGCAGTTGGTGCGATCGGAGGTGAGGTCGGCGCAGTACCGGCTGGCGGTGCCGCCGTCCATGTCGCTCGCGCCCATGCACTCGGTGGTGGTGCCCGTGCACATGAAGGTGCACGCGCCGCCCGCGCAGACCTGGTCACGGCCGCACGCGTTGCCACACGCGCCGCAGTTCATGCGGTCGGTCTGCAGCGACACGCAGCGGAGCGAGGCCCCCGCGTCGCCGGAGCTCCCGCAGAGCGTCTCGCCGCTCGCGCAGTCGGGGACGCACGCGTTGTTCTGGCAGGTCTCGCCCGTGCCGCACGCGCGGTTGCAGGCCCCGCAGTTCTGCCGATCGTTGCGGGGGTCGGTACATCGACCGTTACAGCCGATGAGCGGAGCGGGACATACCACCGCGTCCGGCGCGTCGACGGCGTCGTTCCCGATGTCTTTCGTGGTGGCGTCCGGCGCGTAACCGCCGACAACCGCGGTGCCATCGCAGCCGACCAGGGCTGCCAGGCCCATCACCGCCAGGGCGAGTTGATGCTTGAGTCTATTCATTGACTCACGCTCCCTCAGAGAGCGGCACGTTACCCGCACTTTCTGTACATTTACAGATCCCTGCGAGACTTCGGTGCGGCGGGCGCTCCGCGTGAATCGGTGGAATTGAGGGCACCGCCCCAGGAAAGCTTCTGAAAAGCCTGAGATCTTGTGGTATGCGGCCCCGGCGGGCTACGTGGGGCGTCATCCCCCCATGACCACAGCGACGGAGTTCCTCCTCGGCGCCCGGGATCACCGCGGCCGGACGGTCGAGACCTTCATCCGCGCCGACGACGCGTGGCTCGAGGACTGGCACGACTGGATCCAGTGGGCCTTTCCCAACCGCGAGGCGTCGCCCTTCAACCCCGAGGCCCCCGTCTGGACGCCCGCCGAGGCCGCCGCCCTCCCCCCGAGCGCGCGCGAGAACCTCCTGCGGCTCCTCGATCGATACCGCGCGTTCCTCGAAGCGATGGACTGCTGGCGCCGGAGCTTCGATCACAACCACGCGCGCATCACCCGCGTGCTGCTGTGCCTCCGCGACGCGGGCTTTCAGCGCGAGGCCCGTGACCTTCACGCCTTCGTGTGCAGCGCGCCCGAGCCCGGCGTGCGGTCTCGTCAGTTCTGGCTCGACGCGCTCGACCCCACGGCGTGACCTTCAGCGCGGGACGAGCAGATACGCGCCCACGACGAGCGCCGTCGCGACCGTGAGCGCCCCCGCGATCGCGGGCCACGAAGACCTCGCCCGTCGCGCGCCCGATTGATCGTCCGCCGACGTGATCTGAGATGGCTGCGGAGTCGGCGCGAAGCTGTGCGCCTCCGTGCGCTCCCACGATGCAGGAGGCGACGCCTCGACGACGGACCTTGCCGCGAGCTCACGGCGCGCGCGCGCCACCTCGTCGGGCGTGACCTTGCGGGTCTCGAGGTCTTCGTGCGCTTCGGGCTCCACGGCGATGACGGGCGCCGAGTGCCGCTCCGCGCGGACCCCGCCCGAGGGCGCGATCGTGCGGTCGTGGGCGCGCGACGGCGAAGGCTGCGACGAGCTCGCGAAGGGTGACGACGCGTCGAGGCCGAGCGTCATCTGCTCCGCCGCGGCGCCTCGCATCGCCTGAACGGCGGCGATGATCTCGTCAGGGCGAGACATCGCGTCGGTCGCGTCTGCGCCGTCTTCGTGGTCGTGGTGCGAGACGACGTCGATGGCCTCGGTGCGATCGGCCTCCTCGTCGATGGGCGCGGCGACGGGCTTCGAGGGAACCGCCGCGACAGGCTGCGACGTGACGGGCTGCGACGTGACGGGCTGCGCGGGGGCTCGCTCCGCGGATTGCCACCCCACAGGCGCCTCTGCGCTCGTTCGCGCACGGCGAGGCAACGCCGGCGCCGCGCGTTCGAAGGACTCGGGCGACGGGTCAGGCGGCTCGCGCTCGCTCGCGGAGATCGAATCCCAGCGACCGGCCGCCGTCCACGCGTCGCGGAGCGCGCGGAGCAGGAGGGCCGCCGAAGAGAAGCGCTCCCTCGGCGACGGCGCGAGCGCCCGCGCGAGCACCGCCCACACCTCTGCGGGAACCTCCGGGCGTTGGGCGGCGAGGCGATCTCGGAGGGTCGATGCGCGCGAGCGAGAGAGCGCCCCCCACGTCTCGGCGCCGCCGTCGGGCGTCGCGTGCGTCGTCAGGACCTCAACCACGAGCACCGCCAACGCGAACAGATCGAGCGACGGCGTGGGCGTCGCGGTCGAGACATCGCACTCGGGGGCGAGGTACGGCGTGAGGTGCCCCCAGACCGTCGACCCCGCGTCGCCGCGCGCGAGCGACGAGAGGCCCGCGCCGAGGAGCTTCACCGTGTGCAGCGAGCCGACGCGGCGCACGAGCACGTTGCGAGCGCAGAGGCCGCCGTGCGCCGATGCCTCGAGCCCGCGCGCCTCGTGGAGGAAGCGAACGCCCGCGCCGATGCGCTCGATGATGCGTTGTGAGGCTCCGAACGAGGGGAGCGTCGACGCCGTGCGGTGCCCCGCGAGCCAGTGCGAGAGCGAGCGCCCCTCGAAGGCCTCGGTCACGACGAAGGCCCGGTCACCCTCGACGCCCCCGTCGAGCACGCGCGGCAGCGCGACGTCCGAGAGCGAGCGCAGAGCGCGAACGACACCCTGAAAACCAGGCGCGTCGTCGGGGCGCGGGAGGAGCTCGACGCGAACGTCGATCCCGTTGGCGGCGAGGTCACGCGCACGCCACGTTTCGAAGACGCCCACCGTCAACTCCTCTGCGATGAGCTGATAGCGACTGGAAATCGTCTCCCGCGGTCGCGCCTCGGGCGGGGGCCTCTCGTGCGATGACACCGCCGCGACCGTCGCACGGTGCACCGTTCGCCGCAAGGCGCGCGCGCTTGTCGTGTAGCATCGCGCCGATGAGTCCCGACGCGCTCACGGGCACGCTCCCCGAGGTCTCTCTCCGCTTCGAGGTGCGCGGCGTAGAGGGCTGGACCGCGCTGCACCTGCACGCCCGCGAGGCCCTCTCGCGCGTCGACGAGGTCACCGTCGTGCTCGCGTCGCGCGACCTCGCCGCTGCGCCCGAGGAGCTCTTCGAACGCCGCGCCGCGGTGAGCGTCCACAGGGCCACGCTGCGCCGCGATTTCGGGGGCGTCGTGCGGCGCGTCGAAGACCTCGGCTCCACCGCCCACCACCGCGTCGCGCGGGTGACGCTCGCGCCCTCGCTCTGGCTCCTCTCGCTTCGCCGTGACGCGAGGATCTTTCAGGGCCTCAACGTCCCCGCGATCGTGCAGGAGGTGCTCTCCGACGCGGGGCTGTATCAGGGCGACGGGGAGCTCGTGGTGCCGCCGGGCCTCCAGGCGTTGCCGCCGCGAGAGTTCTGCGTGCAGTACCGCGAGAGCGACCTCGATTTCGTGATGCGTCTGCTCGAAGACGAGGGCATCGCGTTCCGCTTCGCGCGCGACGGAATGCGCGAGTCGCTCGTGCTCGTCGACGACGCGCCCGCGTGGGAGCCCGTCCCCTCGCTCGACCACGGCGACCTCCGCGTGATGGACGGCGGCGTCGCCACGGCGTCGACCGAGTCGGTGCGCTGGTTCGACTGGCGCAGGTCCACCGTGTCGTCGTCGGTGACCCTCCGCGACTTCGACTTCACGCACCCGCGCGCCGTGCTCGACATGACGCCGAAGTCGACAGCCGCCGCGGGCGCGCTCCCGGTGTACGAGCACCCCGCGGCCTTCACCCTCGGCGCGTACGACCCGGGCTCGGCAGCGTACGGCCCTCACCACGGCGCGCGCGCGGCTCGCGTGCGGCATCAGGAGCTCGCGGCGACGGCCGCGGTCGCGCAGGGCCGCGGCGACTGCACGGGGCTCGCGCCGGGGCGCGCCTTCACGCTCATCGGGCACGCGCGACACGACCTCGACGGGCGCTACGTGGTCACCGAGGTCGAGCACGAGGCCGCCGCGTGGTCTGACATCTCCGAAGACCTCCGCGCGAGCGAGCGA
This sequence comes from Polyangiales bacterium, assembly GCA_046351535.1. Taxonomy (GTDB): domain Bacteria; phylum Myxococcota_A; class Polyangia; order Polyangiales; genus CAISKJ01. The sequence goes on along the minus strand of JAXLYG010000035.1, from coordinate 110,390 downwards.
CTCGTGAGCGCGCTCGGCCCCGCGTCGCGCGACGGGAACCGCTACGAGAACCGCTTCGAATGCGCGCCCGTGACGGTCGCGTTCAGGCCCGCGCGGGTGACGCCGAAGCCCGTGATCTCGGGGCCTCAGACGGGCTTCGTCACGGCTCCCGCTGGCGCAGACGAGGAGATCGCCACGGACGTCCACGGCCGCGTGCTCGTGCGCTTTCACTGGGAGCGCCCCGAGCTTCGAACGCCCACGCAGCGAGGCCGCGACAGCTCGTGCTGGGTGCGCGTCGCGCAGTCGTGGGCGGGGGCGGGCTGGGGCACGCTCTTCATCCCTCGCGTCGGGATGGAGGTGGTGGTGCACTTCCTCGAGGGCGACCCTGATCGTCCGCTCGTCACGGGCTGCGTGTACAACGGCGAGAACCGCCCGCCCGTCGCGCTCCCCGCGGAGAAGACCGTGAGCACGGTGAAGACCAGCACCTCGCTCGGAGGCGACGGCTTCAACGAGCTGCGCTTCGACGACATGCGCGGCGCCGAGCGGGTGTTCATTCACGCGCAGCGAGACCACGAGACCGTCGTGCGGCGCGACCAGACGCTCTTCGTCGGCCACGACCGGGTCAAGACCGTCGAGGGGAGCGAGCACACCACCGTGCACAAGGACCGCGTCGCCGCCGTCGAGCACAACGACGCCGTCGACGTGGGCGGCAACCACGCCATGGCCGTGCACGGCGCGAGCGGCGCGGCGGTGCGCGTCGACGCGAGCTACGTGCTCCACGCGCAGGAGAGCATCGCCCTCGTCGTGGGCGACACGAGCCTCGTGCTCCTGCCCGACCGCGCCACGCTCTCGTCACGCACGGTGCACGTGCTCGGCGGCGAGCTGGTGAACATCTTCGGCGGAATCACCCGCATCAACTGCGAGGACGGAGACCGCGACGTGGTGCGCGCGCGACTCCCCGAGGCCGCGCGATCGGTGGGACTCCAGGGCGCGCCGGGAGGGAGCCTCCGACGCTCGCTCGTCGCGCTCGACACCGCGGCGCTCGTGCGCTTCGCGGCCTCCGCCGTCGATGCGCCCATGGAGCGCGGCGCCGTGCCGGAGCGGCTGCGCGAGCGGCTCACGTCCGTCGCGCGAGAGGGGATGACCCGGTGGTTCCAGTCGTTGCGCGGCGGCGCGATGCCCTCGTGGGCCGAGCTCGCGCAGGGCGCGGTGAGCGAGCTCGTGAACAGTGCGGTGAGTCAGCTCTTCGCGGCGTTCCGTCCGCCGAGCCCGCTCGGAGGCGCGCTCGGCGCGGTCGGTGATCGCGTGTTGAGCGGTCTCTTTCAGCAGGCGCAGGGGATGGTCTCGGAGGCCGCGACGTCGGGCGTGATGCACGCGATGGCGCTCGACCGCGCGGCCGCGAAGGACCCGTTCTGGGCCGCGCTCCAGCAGCGAGACCCCGCGGGCGTGCAGGGCGCGCTCGCTTCGGTGGCGAAGGAGGCCGCCTCGTACGGGCTCCGCAAATACGCGGAGCGACACGGCGCCGAGGGCGCGCGAGAGCAGCTCATCGCCTGGGGTGCGCCGGGCATCGCGCGCGTCATCGACGAGGTGGGGGCGCGCTTCTTCCCCGCGAAGTCGTAGCTACCGCAGCGGGATCTCCTCCCGCGTCACGCCGGGCTCGGAGAGGGCGTAACGGAGGAGGGCGTCGGGCCCCGAGGACTCGACCAGGAACGCAGTGATCGGACCGAACAGTCGACGCTTCGAAGCGTCGTCGTCGGCGTCCATCACCGCGCGCAGGGCCGCGGGGTCCCAGAAGCGCAGCGCGGTCACCGCGGGGTCGACGCCCGCGAGCGAGAGCGCGTGTCGATACACGTCGCGGAAGCTCCCTTCGCTCGCGACGAACATCACCGCGCCCGTGGCCCACGCCTCTTCGATCAGGGTGGCGAGCGTGGCGGCGCCCGGCGTGATCGCGACGAGCACGGGCGCCGTGGGGCCGAGGTCGTCACGCTCGCGCGTCTCGTCGAGCGCGCAGAACTCCTCGCCCGACGCGTCGAGCAGGTCGAGGAGCTCGGGGTCGAAGGCCACGTCGACGAGCGCGTAGAGCCTCGCGGGCTCGGCCGCGATGACCATGCGCGCGAGGTCCCTCGGCGCCGTCTGGTGCCACGTGAGGAGCCCGCGGAGGTAACCGGTCGCGTCATCGCGCATGGCGGATCAACCGTGCGTCCGCTCGGCGTGGAGGAGGTTCGCCTCGGCGCCCACGCGCTCGCGGTACCACCCCTGGCTCACGTGGTAGTTGCGGAGGTTCCGCTCCGCGGCGACCCAGTCGTTGCGCTGCGCCGCGCGGTAGAAGTCCTGCGCGACGCCCGTGTGCGGCATGCCGATCCCCTGGTGAAAGCTCCGCGAGAAGAGCACCGTCTGCTGCGCCGACGTGAGGTCGCGGTAGGCCGGCGCGCCCGCGGGCCGATGCGCGTCCCAGTAGCTCATGGTCTCTCGCACGAAGTACTGGTGCACGCCGCGGTCGATGAGGTTGGCCTCGTCGCGGGTCACCTCGAGCGGCGACGCGCGCAGCACGGCCACGGCGTCGTTGCGGATGTGCCCGGTGTAGCGGTCGAGCCGCGACGCGATGTTCTCGGGGATGTCGAGCTTCGAGCGCAGCTCGCGGTTCTTCCACTGGCCGATGTCGAAGCCGGTGCCGATGGTGACGCCGCTCTTGCCCGCGGGCGGCACGTAGCCGCGCGTCCACTGGCCTCCCTCGAAGCGCGAGAGGGCGGCGAAGTTCACCTTCGTCCCGAGGCGCTCGTTGATGACCTTGAGCACCTCGGGGTCGGCGTACTTGATCGCGCTCTTGATGCGCTTGACCGCGGCCTTGAGCTTCTTCTCGGTCATGCCGGGGAGCTTCTTCAGCCGCTTGATCTCCGCGTCGAGGATGGCTTTCTGAAGGCACGGGATGCACGGGTCGCCGACCTTCGCGCCGTCGCGGTAGTACGCGTCGCGCTTCTTCCTGCGGAGCGCCTCGAGCTCGTCGAGGATCTCCTTCATGTGCTGGTCGAAGCCGCGACGGTTGGCGTGTTCGAGTTGCCACTGGAGCCGCTGACGGAGGCCCTGCTCCTCGTCGAGCGTTCGAATCGCGTCGTTGACGTTGTCGTAGACCTTGAGCGCCTTGTCGGGCTCGAGGCCGTGGTTGACGCCCTTTTCGAACACGTCGATCTTGAGAGATCGGAGCGCGGCGACGCGCTGCTTCGTCAGGGCGAGGCTCCGCTCGTTGGCCTCGCGCATCGCCGGCGTGTCGGCGCGCGGCACGGGGATCGGATAGATCGTGGCCACGTCAGGGCTCCCCTTCGAGGCCCTGCAATCGGAGCTCGACGGCCTCGATGCGGGCCTCCTCGTCTTCGTCGGTCACCCCGAGCATCTCGATGGCCCACGGGTGCTCCTCCGCGAGGCTGGTCTCGACGCCGAGGTCTGCGTTCCACGCGACGAAGCGGCGGAGGTTCTCTTCGCGGGTGATGTCGAGCGTGACGGCTGAATTGAGGAGCCCCCTCACCCACGGCTCGAAGCCTTCACGGAGCGCGAACCAGACCTCGGGGTACTCCGCGGCGGTGGCTGCGGTGATGCGCGCGACGACCCGTTCGAAGGTCTCGTCGGCGATGGCGTTCATCTGCGCGGTGCGAATCGTCCACATGGGCTGTTGCTACCGGGTCGATCCTCCGTCGAGGTCGACGGGCTCGGGTTCGCGCTGCGAGGGCGTGAAGCGGAGGGCGCTCGCGGGCGCCTCTCCCTCGACGACGAAGGCGCGCACGGGGCCGTGAAAGGTCTCGCGCTCGGAGGCTGTGCACGTGGGCAGATACGCGCGCATCACGCGCGGGTCGTACCAGCGGAAGAGCATCCGTCGCCCGTCCTCGGCCTGCACCCTGAGGAAGCGTCGCATGTGCCGACGCAGGTCTTCGAAGCTCACGTCCGCACGCGCGAAGACGCCCCACGCGTCACCGCGCGCGTCGCCGAGGAGCACGTCCCACAGCGGCGACGACGGCGGGAGCGCCGTGAGGTAGGGCGCCACCTCGGCGAGCTCCTGCGCCTTCCACCCCTCGTAGAGTGACTGATGGCGTGTGCCCGACGCGACGAGCGACGGGAGCACACGCGGACTGCGCGCGGCGTCGAGCACCGCGAACCACGCGCCGCCGCCGTCGTATCGATCGAACCAGTCGCGCGCGCTCACGAGCTCCGTCGCTCCGACGGACCTCCTCGACGAGGGGCGTCCCCGCCGCGCGGCCTCGCGCATCGAGGCTCCCCTGATCGGGCGCGGCGCGCCACGCGTCGTCGGCGCGCGGGCACTCCTCGGTGAACGCGGCCCCTCGCCTCGCGGCCTCGCGGATCACCGCGTGCTGCGCCGAAGAGCCGATGAACACCGTGGCGCACCCATCGACGATCACGCCGCCGTGATCGAGGGGATCGCCGATTCGCGCGGCCATGCGATCGCCCACGTACACCGTCGGCTCGCCCATCACGATCTCGTCGCGCGCGCCGCCGCAGTCGGCGCGATCACCGACGCGCGCCGCTCGCTCGCCGCCGATGATCACGGTCTCGCATCCCCGCGGGACGATGGGGCCGTCGGGGTGCTTCGGACACTCGTGTCGGTCACCAACTCGTGCGGCTGCGGGCATCGGGGCGGCGATGCAAGCACGGTCCCGCGAAGAGCGTCAACGCGGCGCGCTCGCAGGCGTGAGCGACGCGGTGGTCTCCGAGCCCGACGACGCAGGGCGCGCCGCGATGGCGGTCTCTTCGCAGCCCGGCTCGACAGGCGGAGGCGGCGGCGCGAGCGGCTCGGGCTCGGGCACCAGCACCCCCGGATCGAACGCGGCCATCACCGCGTGCCCCGACATCTCGTCGGGCGGCCTGAGCCCGAGCGCGAGCATCACCGTCGCCGCGGTGTCGGTGGTGCGCATGGGGTCTTCGAACTCGCCGCGGTGAATGCCCGGTCCCCACGCGATCCACGGGATGTGTCGGTCGATGGGAGTCCCCGTGCTGTGCGCGCGACCGTGGCCGCCGTGGTCGGCCGTGACGATGAGGAGCGTGCGGTCGGTGCGAGCCTCGACGGCGTGGAGCACCGTCGAGAGGCACCGGTCGGCGCGACGGATGGCGCGGAGGTAGCGCGCGCCCATCCAACCGTTCTGATGTCCCGCGACGTCGGGCTCGCCGAAGTGCACGAAGGTGAGGCCGTTGCCCGCGTGGCCGAGGTAGTCCGCGGCCGCGGCAGACACACGCTCGCACTGGTGACCCGCGAGCGACCACACGTCGAGCGAGCCGGGGAGCGCGATGTGCCGGAGCTTGATCTTCGCGACGAACATCGCCGACGCCATCCCCGCCTGATGCACGAGCTGGAGCGAGGTGCGCGCGCGGAGGAACCCCCTGCGCGGACGCCACTCGTCGAAGTCCATCCCGTGCACGCTGACCTCGACGCCCGAGAGCATCGAGGAGTGCGACGGCAGCGTCGACGAGTGCTCGACGGTCTCGGCCCGCAGCGCGTAGGCCCCCTCGGCGCGGAGGCGGTGGAGCGTCGGCGCGTTGGCGCGCTCCATCCCGTCGGGGCGCATGCCGTCGAAGCTCACGATGACGACGTGGTCGTAGGGGCGCTCGGGTCGCGCGGGGCGCGGCGGCGGCGGCGGCGGTCGCGCCGCGCAGTGACGCACGGGCGGAGGCGCGGGCGGAGGCGCGCTCGCGCACGCAGACGAGAGCGCAAAGAGAGCGAGGAGCGAGAGGCGCCGGGAGGCGGTGACGGCGAAGTCATCCCCGATTCCGTGCCCGGTGCGATCGATCATGGAGCCGCATTTCGCGTGCATCGCGCCGCCGGGTCAATGCCCCCGCGGTCAGCGGAATCCCTATGATTTCAGCCTCGCGAGATCTTTCCTCGCGACGCCCGACGGGCCGTGACGGGCGCGCGCGTCAGCGCGCCATCACTTCGACGACTTCTTCGCGGACTTCTTCGCGCGTTGGCGCTTCGCGGCGGGCGTCGGCGCCTCGGGCGCGAGCCTCACGAGGTAGACCTCATCGCCCTCACCTTCACCCGCGAGCACAACGTCTGCGCGGGTCGGTTCGTCGTCGATCTCGGTGACCGTGAAGCGCGCGCCGTCGAGGCTCGCGAGCTCGTCGCCTGGCGCAAGTGGCTTCTCTACCAGCACTTCGAAGCGCGCGTAGACCACCACGCCGGGCGGCAGGTCGTGTCCGCGATCGAGCCTCCACCGGAGCTCTGCCTCCTGCGTGCGCGCCGCGTCGAGGCACAGCCCGCCCGCGTCTTCGTCGAGCCCCTCTGCGAAAGCCCTCCACGCGTCGAGGTCTTCGTCGAGGTCCGCGGCCATCGCAGCGACGATCGCGTCGTGGCGCGCGCTGCGCTCGCGGCCCTTGCGCGCGAACACCTCGACGCTCACCACGGTGCCCTTCACCGTCGATCGCACGGAGCAGTCGGACACCTCCTCGACGATCTCGTCGTTGGGCCCCTTGCTCCACCCGACGGGCGCGACGCGGCCTGCGAGCACGTCGCCGACCTCGACCTCGGCGCCGAGCGCCGCGAGTCCCGACGCGTCGAGGTGCCGGAGCGCGTGCGCATCGACACCGGGAACCGTCGCTTCGAAATGCTCCACGCCCTGTCGCGTGTCTCTCGCCACGGCGTCGACGTACTCGATGCGAGGCGCGCGAAACCACGCCGCCGCCTCGCGCGAGACGTGGCAGGTGCCCGGCGAGCGTTCCTGCGCACGCGCGACGCGGCATCTGCGACCGAGCGCGAGGGTCCCCGACGCGACGGAGGCTCCCTCGGCGATCACGTCACCGGCCTCGACGCGCTGGCCCGCGACGACCTTCGACCGGAGCGAGAAGGGCGTCTTCACGCGCGGCGCGCACCAGGGCGAGCGCTGATAGCGCAGGGGCTCCGCGGTGCCGTCTTCGCGCGTCCACACGTCGCGGTCGGTGACCGAGGTCACGGTCGCAGCGCGCGTCGCGCGCACGAGCGCCCCCGACCTCGCGGCGATCTCACGCGCGATCTCGCCGCACGCGGTGAGCGCGTCGGGCGCTTCGAGCGGGAGCGCGCGCAACAGCACCTCGGGCCTCGCGTCGCCCTTCGCGTCGACGAGGCGCGCGGCGAGCGTGCGGGCGTCTCCCGGCGCGTCGTCGATGACACCGAGCGCGTCGACGGGCGCGTCGAGCGCGAGGTCGCCGCGCGAGGGGTCTCGCGGATCGCGCGTGATCCAGCGGGCGCGCGGCGTCTCGAAGAACGCATCGAGGGCGTCGTCGTCGAGGCGAACGCGCCACGCCTGCGCGACGCGCGCGAGGGGGTTGGTGTCGTCGAGCGCCACGATGAGCGGAGACTTCGTGAGCAGCTCCCGCCACGCGCGCCCGAGGGGCTTCGCGTTGAGGAGGTCGTGCGGCATGAGCGTCTCGAGCGAGTCGAGCGACGCGGCCTTCACCATGGACGCGCGGGTCTTCGCGAGCGTGTCCGTGAGGCCCTTCCACACAGCGTCTTCGAGGTGATCGCCCGCGACGCGGAGGTGATGCGACGCGCCGCGCTCTTCGAGGAGCCTGTCTGCGTGGAGCACCTCGACGATCGCCATGAGGTCGCGCGTGTCGAGGGCGAGCTGCTCGGGCGGAACATCGTGACCGAGCGCGGCCGTGAGCGCGCGGCGTCCGAGGGTCGAGAGGTCGAAGCTCATCCCGCGGCGAAACGCGCGGTCGAACCACTGCTCGGGGTCGTCGGTGTCGGCGGGGCCGAGGAGCCGCCCGAGCTCCGCGGCGTCGTGGCGGTCGTCGCAGGCCTTCATGCTCGACGGTTCGAAGCCGTACGCGCGACAGAGCCGATCGCCGGGAAAGGTGAGGTCGTCGCCGAGCGATCCCTGGAGCGCTCCCTGGCGATCGAGCCAGAGCGTGAGCGGGAGGCCGTGCCTCGGCGTGATGACGACGGCGGGCGATCCGTCGGGCGCGGTGTCGTGGCGAACGCCGGGCGCGCGGGTGAGCTGAAGGAGCGCCGCGCGGTCGGATTGTTCGACGACGAACGATCCGAGTCGGCTCGTGAGCGGGAGCTCGCCGAAGTAGACCTCCTGCTCCTTGATGTCGCGGATCTGTCGGGTCGAGGGGTCCCCCGGATCCGTGGGCGGATCCCAGAGGATGAGCCGCACGGTGACCTTCATCGCGGCAGCGAGGGTGTAGCCGCAGCGTCGGCACTCGTGCTCGTCGTAGCGGGGCGCTTCGAGCGCGTAGCTCACGAACTCGAGCACCCCGAGCCCGTCGGAGACCGTGACCGGAAAGAGCGTGCGGAACACGCGCTGGAGCCCCTCGTCGACGCGCGCATCGGGCGCGGTATCGAGCTGGAGGAAGCGCGCCAGCGACGCGCGGTGGAGGTCGTCTCTCAGCGTCGGAGTGCTCACGCGAGGGTGCGTCGCACGAGAGCGGAGGCGCGCGCAACGGTCAGCGCGTCGTCCCTGCTCCCCCTCCGCCCCGCCATCGAGCGGAAGGTGCGCGACGCGCGGCGTGGCGCGATCGAGCCTGCGGAGACCGTCGCGCTACGTATAGAACCGCGACACGCCCCTGCGTCCGTCGCTGAGCCCGTCGTCGGCCCAGCGGTACGCGGGCTCGCAGAGCGCGTTGATCGCCTCCATCACGCGGTCGGTCTCGCGCTGGAGCGCCTCCTGCGCGCGGTCTTCGTGGTCGGGGTCGAAGCTCCGAAAGCCCTCGGGCACGATCGTCGGCGACACCGTGAGCGGCGCGCCGATGCGCACGATCACCCGCCCCCCGCGCATGAGCGGATGGTCCCTGCCCACGAAGACCTCGCGGCAGCCGCTGATGCCCACGGGCACGATGGGGACGCCCAGCGCGAGCGCCGCCTGCACCGCGCCGGGATGGCCCGGCGTGAGCTGCCGCGACGTCGCGCCCTGCGGATAGATGTGCTGGTGTCGACCGAGGTCGCGCCCCTGCCGCGCGAGCCGCAGCGACTCGCCCATGAGCACGCGGTAGCTCTCGCGAAGCGCCGCGCGATATCCACTGCGGAGGTCGACGTCGACGCCCGCGATCGAGCGGCTCGACGAGAGCCCCGCCTCCAGCGCGTCGGGCAGCGGAGCGCCCGTGTCGATGTGCTCGCGCAGCGCGCGGTACTCGTCTTCGGAGGGCTTGCGGCGGTGCACGGCGGCGAAGTCCGAGGCGATGAGAAAGCCCCGCGACACGAGCGGGATGTTGCCGCCCTTGCCGAGGATCCAGCGCATCGCGGGGTGCTTGTAGTCGCGCGCCTTGATCCACGTCATGAGCTGCACGCCGTGGCGAAGGAGCGCGCCGCGCACGGGCAGGAAGTCGAACTTGTGCGTGTGGTTGGGGCTCACGATCGCAGGCGCCCGCGGGAGGTTCTCGAAGCCTTCGAGCACCAGCGTCGCCCGCGGAGGGAGCCAGAACATGAGCTCCGTGAAGCGTCGGCCCGCCGCCGACCACGCGGGCGTGCAGATCGGGTTCGTGCGGCGCATGAGCTCGAGCATCGGCCGAACGTAGGAGCGCCTTCGCGTCAGCGTCAACGCGCGCTGCGACCGCTCGCACGCTTCGAACACCGCGTCGCGCGGCGCCCCCTTCGAAACACGAAAGCCCTTCTTGCGAAGGGCTTTCTGTGGTGCCGACGGTCAGAGTTGAACTGACGACCTTGGGATTATGATTCCCCTGCTCTAACCGACTGAGCTACATCGGCAACGGGGGCGCGACTCTACCCATCTCGCGCTCCATGTCAACGCTCTTCTCTCGCGGCGGTGTGAGGCTTTCGAGCCCCGGCTCCGTCGTGTAGAACCGTCGCACCAACTCCATGACCGAGATCTCTGCGGCGGAGCGCGACCGACTCCTCGAGCACTTCGGCCGCCGCTATAGCAACGGCGACGTGATCTTTCGCGAGGGCGACCCCGCGCGCGAGGTCTTCATGCTCCAGGAGGGCCGCGTACGCATCGTCAAGCGCGTGCGCGCGGTCGAGCGCTCGCTCCAGATCCTCCGTCAGGGAGACCTCTTCGGCGAGGGCGCGCTCCTGCCCAACATGCAGCGGACGTCGAGCGCCGTGGCCCTCTCCGACGTGGTCGTGCTCGCCCTCGACCCCGACACGTTCAACGTGCTGCTCTCGGGCAGCGCGGCCGTCGCCACGCGGCTCGTCCAGCAGCTCGTGCGGCGGCTCCGCGACGCCGAAGACCAGATCGAGAACATGCTCCTGCGCGACAACCAGTCGAAGGTCGTCAACGCGCTCCTGCGGCTCGCGGGCGAGGTCGGTCGCACCACGGGCAGCGCGCAGGTGTCGGTCACGCCCCTCGAGCTCTCGGCGCGCGCGGGCCTCGACGTCGAGACCGTCAAGCGCACGGTCATTCAGCTCCGCGAGGGGCAGTACATCCGCATCGTCGAGGAGAAGGTCGCCATCGACGACCTCGACGCGCTCCGCCGGCTCTTCACCCTCCTCGGGATGAAGGAGCAGGTCCGGGCGTAGCGCCCGACCTCGGGGTCAGGCCCTCGCGCCCGTCACCCTTGTTTTTACGCTGTTCCAGCGGAAGGGCGCGACGCGGTCTTCGCCGCGGAGGTGGTGTTCGAGGTGGGCCTCGACCTCGTGGGTCCACACGTCTTCGAGCACCTCGCCGAGGTCGTCGCGGAAGAAATGCGCGGTGCCCACGGGCGCGTCGACGCCGAGCGCGTCGTTCATCTCGCGCAGCGTCTCGATGAGCCCGTCGGCGTCGAAGCCGCGCGCCGCGAGGTAGCGCGAGAGCACGTCGTAGCGCGGCGGGAGCGCCACGAAGGCGAAGCGTCGGCGCAGCGACTGGTCGGCCACCGTGATCGCGCGCTCGCTCGCGTTCATCGTGCCGATCACGTAGAGCTCGCGCGGGATCGTGAGCTCGGCGCCGCTCGCGAGGCGCACGGGCTGACCGCGGTACTCGAGCGCGTGGAGCGACTCGCCGAGCACGCGCGCGAGGTCGGCGCGGTGGAGGTCGTCGAGCACCAGCACCGAGGGTCCGTCGAGCACCGAGGCGCGCTCCATGAACTCGAGGAGGCGACCGGGGACGCGCGCGCCGCCCGACTGCGCCTCGACGAAATCTTCGTAGCGCCAGCCCGCGTGGAGCTGGAGGTGCTCCACAGCGCCGCCGCGCGCGAGGTGACGCGCGAGGTGACGCGCGAGGAAGGTCTTTCCCGTGCCCGTGGGGCCCGTGATGATCGCCTGGCCCTTGCGTCGCACGGCCTCGACCCAGCGGCGGAGCTCCGCCTCGCCGTAGCTCGTCTCTTCGACGAGGCGCGAGAGCGACGCGAGCTCCGACTCGCGCGAGGCGCTCTCTCGACGCTGCGCGCCCTCGGCGGCCACGACGGGGCCGGTGATCTTCCGCTCGACCGCGGGCATGGGCGCCGACGGCGCGCTCGCGGGGTGCACCGACCGCGACGACGGCGACGGCGGCGAGCGCCTCGGCGCGGCCACGACCACGAGCTCGCCCTCGTCGTCGCGTTCGAGGTGCAGCGTCGGCGCGCTGAACACGCCGGCCCTCGCCACGGGGATCGGGGCGCCGCCGAGCACGTCGGTCACGGGCTCGCGCTCGCCGACGGCGATGTCGAGCACGGTGGGCTCGGCGTGGATCTCTTCGCCCTCTCCGTGGACGCCCGAGTCTGAGAGGTCGAGCGCGTCTTCGACCCAGCGGGGATCGAGCGCGACGATGCTCGGACCCCAGCCGAGCTCGTTGACGAGACGCTCGCCCGGATCGAACCAGTCGACGGGGATCTGATGCGGGAACACGTCGCCCGCGTGGAACTGGTAGGGGCCCGCGATGCGCCCGACGCCGAGCACGAGCGTGCGACCGCGGGCCGCGACGAAGAGCGAGCCGCGCGACGCGTGGGCGATGTCCCAGAGCTGCTCGACGCCCGTGTTGCGGTAGGCGGCGCGCTCGACGGCGAGCTCCTTCACGCGCGCGAGAAAGGCCTCGCGGGGCATCGCGCCGAGGTCGCCGAGCTCGGGCCACTCGAAGCCCATCTACTCGTCGGCGAGGCACTTGAACCAGCGCTGCGTGTGATCGCCGGGGGCGACCTTCCAGCACGCGAGGCGCCCCTCCGAGGCGGGCATCTTCGTGAGCTCCCAGGGCTCCGCGAGCACCTCGGGCGCGCGCGAGACGAACCACCGCGCGAACATGTCGAACACGTCGCCGCGGTGATACCCGTCGGCGCAGAGCGGATCGAGCGCGGCGCGGTGATCCCGCACGAAGGCCGCCACGGCGGCGTTGGCCTTGGGGTACGTCTCGATGCGCGGCGACCACGGAACGCCCGTGAAGGCCCGGAGCGCCGCGAGCGAGGCCGCGTTCACCACGTTGAAGCGCTCGGGTACGAGGGCGTTGAGGATCGGCGAGAGGAGCGACGACTGGATCCCCTTCGCGGCGATGCCGCGCCCGAAGCGCTCGCAGAGCTCCGCGAGGCGCTCGGGGCACAGGAGGCTCCGCTCGATGAGCTGCACGATGGACCAGGCCGCGAGGGGCCAGTCCTCGGCCGAGGCCCACGACTCGTGCGCGAACCACGCGCGGAGGTCGAGCGTGAGCGTCGACGAGGGGTGGCGCCATCGCCCGAGCGAGAGGTTCTCCTCGGTGTCGGCGTAGGGCATGAGCGAGTCGAGCACCGCGCTGACGTAGGGGAGGTTTCTCGCGCGTCGGGCCAGCGTGCGAGCCCACCGGGCGTGCGCCTCGTCGCGCACGTCGAGCCAGCGTTGACGCCTCGCGCGCGTCGCCGTCGACACCCACGCGGCGTCGCGGAACTCACGGAAGGTCGCTTCGAAATCGTAGGCGGTCATCGGTGCTTCGCCGGTGCGTGCGCAGGGAGTGAGGTCGAGTCGCAGCGCGGGGGCAGCGCGCGACCCGCAACGCTACACCGAGGCGCCGGGGGAGTTCTCGGTGAAACTCACGCCCCGGCGCTGAAGTCGACGGGCGGCCGGCGGCTGCGTTTGCGGTCGCGTCGCGCGCGGTGGTACTGAGGGCAGCGACGCCCGTGAGACCACTGTCCCATCAAACCTCGGACGTTTGCATCGATGCGCCGGGGTTCGGCGTGGGCGGTCGATGTGGGGTTGGCAGCGCCGATGCGCCGGGGTTCGGCGTGGGCGGTCGATGTGGGGTTGGCAGCGCCGATGCGCCGGGGTTCGGCGTGGGCGGTCGATGTGGGGTCTGGCAGCGCCGATGGCGAAGCGCCAGTGGCGGATGCTCGATGCGCCTCACCGCCGGGCAACTGAAGGGTGGTCGCTCCCTTCGGGAGCTACAGGTCCTCCGCAAGCGAACGGGACTCTTGCGTGCGCCGCAACGTCTCAGGTCACACGCCGGCGCCTGCAGCAGCGCGCTGTACGAATGTCGTTTCAGATCGTCCAGGCAGCAACGGCCGCTGCGCGTCGTGCAGCTCCCGAAGGGAGCGACCACCCTTCAGTTGCCCGGCGGTGAGGCGCATCGAGCATCCGCCACTGGCGCTTCGCCATCGGCGCTGCCAGACCCCACATCGACCGCCCACGCCGAACCCCGGCATCGGCGCTGCCACCCCACATCGACCGCCCACGCCGAACCCCGGCGCATCCGCGCTGCCAACCCCACATCGACCGCCCACGCCGAACCCCGGCGCATCGGCGCATCGACGCAATCGCGGTGGTACTGAGGGCAGCGACGCCCGTGAGACCCCGCGCAAAGGTCCTCGCCCGCTGGATGCTGCTCGCGGCCATCGTCGCGGCGTCGAGCTTCCTCGGCTGGTGGACGTGGCGCACGACGGCGGCCCTCGAGCGCCTCGGCGAGCGCTCGGTGATCGACTCCACGGTGCTCCTCGTGAGGGAGAAGCTCGATCGCGTCGAGGCCATGATCATCGCGGCCGACAACGCGGTGATCCACCTCGTCGACCCCGACGACCTCGACGTGCTCGCCGCGCGCTGGCCCGCCCTCGCCGACCGCGTGGCCCCGACCGCGCGCACCGTGCTCGTGCTCGACCATCAGGAGCGCCCGCTGCGGGTCGTCTCGCGCACAACCCCCGACGACGCGGAGCGCTTCCGAGTCCTCTTCGAATCGGGCCTGCGCGCGGAGCTTCACCTCCGCGATCAGCAGGTCGGCGAGCACCGCCACTGGCACGGCACCGTGCTCGGCCAGTGGTCGCTGGTGACCTATTTCGTGGGCGAATCCGCGGGGCGTCGGTACTTCGTGGTCATCGAGACCGACCTGGAGTTCGTGCGCCGCGAGGTGCTCCCGAAGCTCTTCGACGACCCCCTCGCCCGCGGCCGCTTCAACGTCACCGACGAGCGGAACCGCCCCCTGTTCAACGTCACCGACGACCAGAACCGCACGCTCTACGGCCGCTCGCTCGCCTCGGCGGGAGAGCTCGTGTCGGCGCGCTTTCCCACGACGCTCTACAAGTGGCGCATCGCGGCGGTGCCGCGCGACGACCCCGAGATCAAGGCCCGCGAGCGCAGCCGACAGCTCCTCGAAGCGAGCTACGTGGGGCTCTCGCTCGTGGTGATCCTCGTGGGCGTGGTGTTCTTCACCTTCGTCGCTCGCGAAGAGGAGCGCCTCAACCAGCTCAAGAGCGACTTCATCGCGACGGTCTCGCACGAGCTCAAGACGCCGCTCTCGCTCATCCGCATGTTCGGCGAGATGCTCGCGACGGACCGCGTCCCTTCGGCCGACAAGCGGCGGCAGTACCTCGACATCATCGTGCGCGAGAGCGAGCGGCTCACGGCGCTCATCGACAACGTGCTCGATTTCGCGCGCCTCGAACGCGGACGCACCTCCTACGAGTTCTCGATGGGCGACCTCGGGAGCGTGATCTTTCGCGGCGTCGAGATGTTCCGCTACCGCGTGGTGACCGAGCGACCGAAGCTCGTCACCGACATCGCCGAGGGGCTTCCGCGCACGCGCCTCGACGAGCGCGCGTTGCAGCTCCTGCTCTTCAACCTCCTGGACAACGCGGTGAAGTACGCGGGCGACTCCGACGAGGTGGTGGTGCGCGTGCGCGCCATCGACCGCGACCTCACCCTCGACGTCGAAGACCGCGGCCCCGGCATCGACCCCGAAGACGCCCGGCGCATCTTCGAACGCTTCTACCGCGGACGCCGCGCGAACTCCTCGGGCGCGCGCGGATCAGGCATCGGTCTCGCGCTCGTGAAGCACATCGCGCAGGCCCACGGCGGCGACGTCTCGGTCATCGCCCGCGCGGGCGGAGGGACCATCTTCCGCGTGCGGATTCCCATCGAGCAGATCTCAGAAGATGAGGCTTCGGCGTGAGCCGCGCGGAGTCTGAGCGCAGGGTGTGGGACTACACCGTGACCGCGCGACCGTGGCTGTGTCCCGAGGTCGAGATGCGGCTCATCACGCACGAGTGCCGCCTCTGGTCGATGCGCGAAGAGGAGGTGCACGCGATGGGCTGGGAGACGCCCTTCTGGGCCTTCGCGTGGCCCGGCGGACAGAGCCTCGCGCGGCACGTTCTCGACAACCCCTCGCTCGTCGCCGGGCGCACCGTGCTCGACTTCGGCGCAGGCGGCGCCGTCGAGGGAATCGCGGCCATGAAGGTCGGCGCGCGACGGGTGATCGCGTCCGACATCGACCCCGTGGCGGCCGTCGCGATGGAGGTCAACGCGGGGCTCAACGGCGTCGCGCTGGAGGTCACCACCGACGACCTCCTCGGCCGCGACGACCCGTCGTGGGAGGTCGTGCTGGCGGGCGACATGTTCTACGACGCCGAGCTCTCGGAGCGGGTGCTCGCGTGGCTCGGGGGCCTCGCGCGACGGGGGGCCCTGGTGCTCCTGGGTGATCCGGGGCGCGGAAACGTCCCCGAGGGCTCGGTCGAGACGGTGGCCTGGTACGACGCGCCCTTCGACACCGACGTTCGGGGCGACCATCTTCGAAGAACGCAGGTCGCGCGCGTCCCCCGGTGACACGTCGCCGGGGAGAATTGTGATAGGGTCGCGGGCGCGTGGGGCACGGCCGCCTCACTCCCCCTGCTCATCGCCCGCGACGCTGGTTTCCAACGTGTCAGAAGACCCCCAGAGCCAGAGCGATCCGTGGATCGGCGCGACGGTAGCCGGTCGCTACCACGTCGTGCGTCGCATCGGCGTGGGCGGTCACGGCGCGGTCTACGAGGTCGAGCACGCGTGGACGCGCCGTCGCGTCGCGATGAAGATGCTCCG
The DNA here is from genome assembly GCA_046351535.1 of Polyangiales bacterium. GTDB lineage: Bacteria > Myxococcota_A > Polyangia > Polyangiales > CAISKJ01. Next base: position 94,282 of record JAXLYG010000035.1, on the reverse strand, counting down.
CAGCGACCGCACGCACGTCGCGGGTCTCGTCGAGCGCTTCTTGCGCGAGGCCCAGGCGGCGACGCAGGTGAAGCACCCCAACATCGTCGACGTGTTCGACATGGGGCAGGACGGTGACGGCGGCGCGCTCTACATCGTCGAAGAGCTGCTCCTCGGCGACGACCTGCGGCATGTGCTGAAGCAGCGAAAGAAGCTGCCCTACGCCGAGGCGATGTCGATCCTCGGTCCGGTGATGTCGGCCCTCGAAGCGGCGCATCGGGCGGGCGTCGTGCACCGCGACGTGAAGCCGGGGAACATCTTCCTCTCGCGCGGGGCTGACGGCGTGATGGTGCCGAAGCTCATCGATTTCGGCACCTCGCGCGTGGCCGAAGACCCCGCCGACACGAGCCACCTGACCATGACCGGCGAGCCCATCGGGACGCCCGCGTACATGTCTCCCGAGCAGGTCCGCGGCGTGCGCGCGGGCGCCGAGGTCGACGTGTGGGCGATGGGCGTGGTGCTCTACGAGACGCTGTCGGGCGTGCGTCCCTTCGTGGCGCCCAACTACGGCGCGCTGGTGCTCCGCATCGCGACCGAAGACCCGCAGCGCCTCGATGTCGTCGCGCCCGAGGTCTCGCGCGCGATCGCCGACGTCGTTCACCGCGCGCTCTCGCGCCGCATCGAAGACCGTCCCCCGTCGATGGGCGCCTTTCTCGAAGCGCTTCGAAGCGCCGAGCGCGGACCGCACCTCTCGCCGCTCGACTTCGATCCCTCCGAGGAGCGCACTGTCGAGACGCGGCTCCCCGTGAGTGAGTTCCTCCCCGTTCGCCCCGATCGGGTGTCGCGCGTCGACGACCTCAACAAGACCGTGCTCGACCCGCCGCGCCACGTCGAGAGCCTCCCGCCCGAGATCGCCTCGACGCCCGTCGAGTGGACCGCGTCGACGCCCGACGAGCCTCCGCCTCCCTCGCGCAAGGGCGTGTTCATCGCGGGCCTCGCGGCGCTCTCTCTCGTCGCCGTGGTCATCGTCGTCGCGATCACGCGCGCAACGCCCACGGTGACGCACACGGCCGCGCACGCGCCAGCGTCAGCACCCGTCGCGCAACCCATCGCAGCGCCTGTCGCACAACCCGTCGCAGCGCCTGTCGCGCAACCCGTCGCAGCGCCCGTCGCGCAGCCCGTTGCGGCGCCCGTCGCGCAGCCCATTGCGGCGCCCGTCGCGCAGCCCATTGCAGCGCCAGTTCAGCAGCCTGTCGCAGCGCCCGTCGCGCAGCCCGTTGCGGCGCCCGTGCAGCAGCCCGTCGAACAGCCCGTTGAACAGCCCGTCGCTGCGCCCGCAGCGCGTCCTCGCGGGCGCGTCGTGACGACACCGCGGGTGCGAGGCGACACGCGCGTTCGACCGCATACGACCGTGAACGCGACGACGATCGAGGCGCCTCCGCAGCGCGTGGCGCCGCGCGGGGAGTACGAGATCCCGTGAGGCTTCGCGCGGTGACGGCCGCTGCCTTCGTGCTCGCGTCGACGGCGGCCACGGCGCGCGCGCAGTCGGGCGAAGACGCGCGCCGCCAGTCGATCGCTGACGCGTGGAGGCTCCGAAACACGGGCGACCACGCGGGCGCGCTCTCCCTCGCGCTGCAAGCGGGCGCGATGCGCATGGTGCCGCAGCTCCGTCGCTTCATCGCCGAGGAGCAGGTCGCCACGGGGGCCCTCGTCGACGCGTGGAACAGCGGCGTGCGCTGCGTCCGCGAGTCCGAGACGCTCACCGGCAACGCACGCGCGGAGACGATCTCCGCGTGCGAGCGCCTGCTCCGTCGCCTCGACGGACGCGTCGCGCGCGTCGAGCTGCGCCTCCCCGCCGAGGTCGCGGGGCTCACCGCGCGCGTCGAGGGACGCGACGTCGACGCCGAGTACCTCCGCGACCCCATCGGCGTCCGCGGCGGCGCCGTACGCGTCGAGGTCGCCGCGACGGGGAGGGTCTCGTTCGATCGCACGATCGACGCGCCGCAGGGCGTGATGACCTCCGTCGCCGTCGAGCTCCCGATGCCCGACGGGAGCGTCGCGCCGGTGCCCGTGACGCAGCGCACGCCGTCGCTCGCGCCGTGGTTCTTCGTCGGCGCCGGCGTCTCGCTCGCGGCCTCGGGCGTGTTCGCGGGGCTCTACCTCGACGCGCGCTCCACGGTCTCTTCGAGCGCGTGTTACAGCGCCTCGGAGTGCGCGCCCTCGACGCTCGACCTGAAGTCTCGCGGCGAGACCTTCGGCACGATCTCACTCGTCGCGGGCGGCGTCGGCGCGGCCCTCGCAGTCACGGGCCTCGTATTCGCGATCACCGCGCCCCGTCGCGCGCCGCCCGCGGTCACGCTGCTCGTCGGACCACGCGGAGATGGCGCGGACGTCGGAGTCGTCGGCTCGTTCTGAGGGGTCAAGGCTCCGCGTCTTCGGCGTCCCAGCGCGCCTCGAACTCGGCCCACGTCGGATACGTGAGCCCTGGGATTCGAGGGGTTTCGACGCGCCACCCCTGCGCGCGATCGAAGGCCTCCCAGAGCTCGATCTTCTGCGCGAGCGACTCGGGCGGACCGCCATCCGTGCCACGCGCGTCTTCCCACGCCTTCTGCGAGCGCACGAGGGGGCGGCCTTCGAGCGCGAGCGACAGCGACAGCGTCGAGCGCGCGTGCCTCGCCACGGACTCGAAGGGCGTGCCCCTCCATGTATCGGGACGCGTCTCGTCGATTTCGAGGTGATCGCCCTGCGTGCGCGCCGTCGCGAGCACGACGCGCCTCCCATCGGTCTCGGCCGAGAGCGTGACCGCGTCGTCGCGCACCTCGACAATGGGCCGCGGCGCGCCGTGCTTCGTGGAGAAGGTCAGATCGCGCTTCCACATTGAGATCCAGTGGCCCGTTCGGAGATAGAAGCGCACGGTGCGTTGCCACGCCCAGCACGTGTCGAGGCGATAGCCGAAGCCTTTCTCACCGAGCACCGCGGCGAGGCGTTCGAGCGCGCGTCGCCCGTGGCCGCGACCGCGCATCGAGGGGAACACGTAGAGGCTCGACACGCGCGTATCCGAGAAGCCGTAGGCCGTGCGCGTGAGTGCGATGGTGCCCACGCGCTCGGCGCCGTCGAGGAGCCAGTAGCAGCGGCCGTACTGATTGCGATCGTCGACGGACCACGCGCCTTCGAGCGTCGCGCGCTTCAGCCAGTCTTCGCGTCGCTCCGCGGTGAGCGCGCGGGGATCGGTCGCGTCGCCGAGGCGGTGCTCCGCGAGCGACGCGAGGTCGCAGTCGAGCCAGACGCGCTCGTCGTCGCCGCCGCACGTGACGGGCTCCAGAAGTCCGCTGGCCTCGACGTGTTCGAGCGGTACGTCACGCATGAACGAAGCGCCGCGTTCAGGCCCCCGCGCCGCTCGCGAAGCGCAGCCCCTCGACGCCGTCGTCGCCCCACGCGATGGGACCGTAGGGGCCCGCGGTGACGCCGTGATCGAGGCCGCACTTCGCGCCCGTCACGCGGCTCCATTCGCCGCCGTCGAGGCGCGCGAGGTGGAGCGCGTCGTCACCCTCACGGACGCTCACCGCGGCGCCGCCGAGCGGGAGCACCGCGGCGCGCACCGAGGTGGTCGGCGCGCCGCTCCACACGACCTCGCCGAGCGACGTGAGGTCACCGGGCGCCGCGCGCCACACGCGGAACCGCTGCGCGCGCACGAGGGTCTCGGACTGAACGATGAGGGCGGTCACGCCGCGGCGTCCGTCGATGGCGTCGAACCACAGCACCTCGGCCTCGTCGAAGCGCGCGAGCACCGCGGGCGGATCGATCACGGGCGTGGTGCGCGCGGGCATTCCCAGCAGCGTGCGCCGCGCGGCGTCGACCCAGAGCACCACGACGACACCGTTGGCGAAGGCGCACACGCGCACGAGCTCGGCGCCCGGCACGAGGGCCTGCGCGCCCGCGACGGCGCACTGCCCCGCGGCGTCGACGTGGATCCACACGACGCGCGGCGAGCCGCCGGGACACTCGTAGAGCGGCACGCGCATCGAGCCGTCTTCGAACTGCACGGGCTCGAGCATGCGGGCGCTCGCGTCGAAGGCGAGCGGCACTTCGAAGCGGGCCTCGACGTTGCCCTGGTGATCGACGCGCGCGCCGCCGAGGCGTCCGTCGCCCTGCCACACGGCCCAGTAGCGAAACGCCGGCAGCGGGGGATCGACCCGCGGCGAGAACGCGTGCTGCGCGACGGCGACGCGCCCGGCGCCGGGCCACGCGCACGCGTCGAACGCGAACGAGGGGCCGCGCGGCGCGGCGTATCCCGCGATGCGGAGCGAGACCGTGGTCGGCGTGGCGAGGGCGTGCGCGAGGTACAGGCCGCTCGACGTGATGCGGGCGTGACCGCTGGCGACGTGCTCCGCGGGGATGACATCGACGTTGCGCGGCGGCGTCTCGGCGACCTCTCCGTCGGGCGTGGTGTAGCGCGCGCGGAGCACGTAGCGGCCGCGCGCGGGGCTCGGCCCAGGCGTCGAGGGAGTGCGTGAACTCCCACGACGCGCCTGCGGGGAGCGTGTCGGTGATGGCGACGCCCTCGTGCGTGGGATCGCCCGCGAGGGCCATGAAATCGCGGCCGGTGTACGAGCGCGCGGCGCCGTCCGCGGCGGTGAGTTCGAAGGTGATGTGCTTCGACGGCTCGTCGATGCGGACCATCGCGCGAGCGCCCGCGGAGGCGCTCGTGAGGCGCAGCGGGAGGCGCAGCGCGTGGCCCGCGCGCCAGGCGAGGTCGCGGCCGTCGTCGGCCCAGTGGAGCTCTACGAGGGCGCTCATGGCGTGTGTCCCTTCACGACTGCGCGGGGAGCTCGGCGGGGGTGAGGTCCCACCCGCGGAGCTTGAGGTTGCACTTGCCGCAGAAGCGCCCGAGGAAGAGCCAGCCGTTCGCGGCGAGCGTCGGCCGCGACGTGATGTTCCACGCGTAGCTCATCATGCAGTTGTGGTCGTTCTGGTCGTGGTCGATGGGGCGGCGATAGAAGTCCGCCGCGGGCACCTCCCAGTGCGAGAGGTAGAGGTTGTGGCCGATCTCGTGGGCCATGAGCGTGTCCTGATCCATCGGCAGGTCGATCTCGATCATCGTGATGCCGTCTTTGTCGGCCCACGCCGAGCGCCCCGCGGGCACGTCGCCGACGCCTCCTGCCGCGCGCCACTGCGTCGGGCAGATGACCTTGTAGTCGAGCACGAGCAGCCCCTGCGGCGAGTTGGGTCGCAGCCGCGCGCCGAGCTGGTTCACCACCTGCTGACTGATCTCTCCCCAGATGGCGGCCATGGTGTTGCCGAGGCGCGTCCCGTACGCGGCGACGCTCTCTCCGGGCAGCCTCGCCGAGCGGAAATCCACGCAGTATCGCCCGAGGTTGAGCGCCGCCGCGTTGCCGTTCGCCACCGAGGTCGCCTCGGCCTGCACCGCGGCCACGTAGGTCGCGTTGGTGCAGTTGGCCGCCACGATGCCGTTGTATTGCGAGAGCGTGAGAAAGTCGTCGCGCACGAGCGAGCGCAGCGGCCCCAGATACTCGATGTACGCCTCGTGAAAGCGCGCCGCGACGGCCGCCCACGAGAGCGCCTCGCCGGTCTCGTCGCGGCTGCCCCAGCGCACGTGCGCCCCGATGCGCGCCTTGCGCCACACGCGCAGCACGCCCGTGCGCTTGTGGAGCAGCGGCTCCTTGCCCGCGTAGATGCCGTCGAGGTAGCCCTTGTTGGCCTCGCCCTGAAAGTCGAGGTCGACGGCGAAGCGGTAGTCGTCGCCCGCCATGTAGCTCGTCCGCGCGAGGATCACGGCGCTGCCGAGGAGGTCCTTTCGCAGCGACGGGTCGACGTGGGCGCGCGTGATCCAGGCCTTGTTTCCGCCGTCGTCTTCGACGGCGTACGAGAGCAGGCCCGTGTCGTTGAAGAAGTACTTGCGGTGGTCGATCGCGCCCTGCGTTCGAAGGCCCGAGAACTTCTCCGCGGTGTTGTCGCCCGGCGCGGGCACCACGGCGAGCGCGAGGTCGATGTACTGCTTCGTTCGCGAGGGAACGCCCGCGCCCGTTCCGTCGGGCAGGATCGTGGTGTCCTCCGAAGGGTCCTCCGTCGACCAGCGGACGCGCACGGGCCCCGTGGCCTCGGGCGACCAGACGCCGGCGCCCTCGTCGCCGAGCTCCTTGTACTTCGAGAGCAGCAGCACCTCGGCCTTGAGCGGAAAGACAGGGCGTCCGAGCGAGTCCTTCTCGTGGTTGACCTTGACCACGGGCGACACGAGGTCGGCGTACTGGCGGTAGTACTGGTCGGCGTCGGTGAAGACCTTCGAGGTCGCGTCGTCCTTCGTGATGAAGCGCGTGTTGTCGAAGGCGTTGCGCACGTTGTCGCCCGCTTCGAGCCGCGCGACGAGGGCGTCGGTGATGGCGTCGGTCGTGTCGGTGTAGAGCTGCGTGTGGTAGCGCTTGTAGCGCTTGATCGCGCTCTTCGCGGCGTCGTCGAGGGCGCCGGTGACAGGGCCGCCGTGGTAGCCGAGCTCGTTGAGGCGGAGCTGCACGAAGTGGGTGCGACGATCGGCTGCCTGCGGTCGGTCGTCACGCGGGACCCACGGGCCCATCGCGAGGCGCACGCCCGCGTAGAGCACGGTGAAATCCTGCTGGCCGCTGTGGCCGAGCGAGCCCGTGAGCTTGACCTTGAAGGGCGCGAGCAGCGGGTGGATGAACCGATCGGCCATCGCGCCCGTCGCGTTCGACTTGCCGTTCCAGAGGAACGAGTGGACGCCGCTCGACTTGTCGGCGCCGTGGAGCTCGACCTTGTAGAGCGGCCCCCCGTGGTGGGGAGACGTGATCTCGAGGGTGACCGTGTCGCTCTCCTGGTAGTGCCGGATCGTGTAGACGATCTCGAGCGACTCGCGGCCCGGCGCGAAGTGGGGATCGACGGAGATGAGCTGCAGGTCGGGCGACGGCGTCTCGACGGTCGTGTCGTCGTCGTCGTCGTCGGAGGTCGTGGTGGTGAAGGCCGCCTGATCGCGGATCACGCGCACGAGCGTGAGCGCGCCCTTCTGATCGAGGAGCTCGCGCTCGATGCGCGCCACGAGCGCGTCGTCGCCGTCGGGAAAGACCGCGCGCCCCCGGTCGAAGACGTCGTCCCAGAGGGCGCGCAGCGAGGCGAGCCTCCAGCGGTCGGAGACGAGCGCGCGCAAGAGCGACGACCGGAGCGCGCGGGGCACGAACTGGAAGTTCAGCCGCAGCGAGGGCAGCTCCTGCGACGCAACCAGCAGGTACTCCTGCGTATCGACCCAGAGCGGAACCAGCTTCGGCACGAAGCAACACCCTCCGCCGCGCCGATGCACTTCGTCATCGAGCGACCGGAGACGTGTACCGCAGCGCACGCACCCGTCGCAACGACCGCCGCAACGCGCCCCTCGACAGCCGCCCCCGCCTTCGCGTTACCCTCCGCGGAACCACCATGCGTGACGAGCGCCCGAAGCCCCCTCGCTCCGTCCGACGGACCCTCCACGCCGTGCTCGGCCCCGCGCTGCTCATCGCGGCGCCCGACGGATGCCGCGAGACGCAGAACCCACCCCCCGCCGCGCCCGTCGTCACCCCGACGCAAACGGCGCCTTCGCCTCCTCCTCCTCCTCCTCCGCCGCCGCCTCCCCCGCAGCCCGCGCCCGACGCGCAGTCCGAGCCCGTCCGCCCGCCGGGGATCTACCTCGGCCCCGCGCCCCTCCCCGGTGCGGTGCCCGCGCGCACGAAGCCCCAGAGCGCCGCGAGACCGCCGCGTCGCCGCGCACGCGCATGATCTCCGCCGCGCCCTTCGACGAGGAATGGCTGACCCGCGAGCACGCGCGGCTCATGTCGTCGGGGCGCGCGTCGGTGCCCTGGGACGCGTGCACGGCCTCGTCGCTCGACGCGACCACGCGCGCGCGCATCGCGGCCCTCTGGCGGGCGCGCGCGGACTCCGAGCGGTGCTCCGTGGCGATCTTCTCGACGTGGGCCATCGACCTCGTGGGCGCGGGCGCGGAGGCACCGTTCCTCTCGCTCGTGACGCGCGCGACGCTCGACGAGGTGCGCCACGCGGCGCTCTTCGACCGCCTCGCGGAAGCGTACGGAGCAGCGCCGTCGCCGCCTTCGCGCGACCTCCCCACGATGCCCGACGACGCGCGCATTCCGCTGCGCTGGCAGGCCAGCCGCGAGGCGCTCGAACTCTCGATCATCGGCGAGGGCTTCTCGGTCACGCTGCTTCACGAGCTCCGTGAGCACGCGCGTGATCCGGCGGTGCGGGCGGCCCTCGCGGTGGTGCTCGGCGACGAGGCCGCGCACGCGCGCATCGGGTGGCTCTGGCTCTCGCACGTTCGCAGCGACCCCGACGCGAGGGATCTCTTCGGGTGGCTCCAGGCGGAGCTCCCGATGGCCTTCGCGCGCTTCGAAGACGCCGTGTTCGGCCTCGACGACGGGGCGTCCGACGACGGCGACGACGAGGCGCTGCGAGCGCACGGTGCGTGTTCGCGAGCGCGCATGAAGACGCTCTACGAGGCGCTCTACGACACGCTCTGGCGCGACGGACTCCGCGCGCTCGGCCTCGAACTCCCCCCTCGCAGGAGCCGGTGAATGGAACCCTCGTGGGCGCACGTCGCGGCGGGTCTCGCGGCGATCCTCTCGGTGCCCGTCGCGCTCATCGTGATGCGGCGGCCGAAGGCTCCCCTCGCGCGCGTCGAGGCACGCGCGGGAGAGCCCTTCTCGCTCCGCGCGACGGTCTCGGGCGCGGTGCGGCTGTGGCTCCGCTACGACCTCGCGTACGGCCCCGTCGAAGACGCGTGGAAGGTCGACGGAGACGTGCAGGTCACGGTCGACGGCGCGCCCGCGTGGAGGGACGCCGTGCGGCTGCGATTCAACGACGAGGCCACCGCGCGACCGCACCGCTTCGGCGAGGGCGGGAGCTTCTACGGGCTCAGTTCGTGGAACGGCCCCACGGACCGGGGGACCGTCGCGGCGACGGTGTTCCTCGGAGCCATCGAGGCGCCCGCGTCGGGCGGCGAGGTGGTGGTGACGGGCACGCTCACGCCCGAGGCGGGCACGCAAGCGACGTCGCTCGTGCTCTTCATCTCGCGATGAGCGGCGGAACTGGCGTATCGTCGCGCGCTCCAGCCGCAGCGCGACGCGAAGCGAAGCGGTCTTCTCGAGGGAGGTGTTGCGGTGCCTGACATCTTCAGGGTTCAGTCCGACGGCGTGTTGCCGCCCGAGGCGCGCGTCCGGTCGTTCTTCGGCACGGAGGCGCTCTCGCAGCCCTACACGTTCGAGGTCCGCGTGGGCCTCCCCGCGCGCGACGCGGCGTCCTTCGATCCGAGCACGGCGCTCAACCGCGCCGGGACGCTCGAGGTGGTCGACGACGAGGGCGCCGCGCGCATGGCCTTTCACGGCGTGTGGGCGTCGTTCGAGCTGCTCACCGACGGGCCCACGGGGTCGCTCTACCGCGCGTTGCTCGTGCCGCGGTGGTCGCTCCTCGCGCTGAGCCTCCACAGCCGCGTGTGGGTGCAGAAGAGCGTCCCCGAGATCATCGAGGAGGTGCTCCGCAACGCGGGCTTCGGCGGCGACGACTACGCCCTGCGCCTCAACGGCCGCTACCGCCCCTGGGACCACCTCTGCCAGTACAAGGAGAGCGACCTCGACTTCCTCTCCCGCTGGATGGAGCGCGAGGGGATCTACTACTACTTCGAACACGACGGCGCGCGCGAGCGGCTCGTCCTCGTCGACGCCCCCGGCGCCCACGTCGCCTCGCGCGACACGCCCGTGCGCTTCTTTCCCACGGGCGACCTCGACGAGAGCGGCGTCGAGGCCTTCGAACACTTCACGGTCTCCGCGCGCGTCACGCCCGAGTCGGTCACCGCCAACGACCACAACCCGCAGCAGCCCGCGCTCACCATCCACGAGGAGGTTCCCCTCGACCCCGCGGGCCAGCGCACCGTCGTGACCTTCGGCGAGCACGCCGAGGCCGGCGCCCGCGCGCGCCGCACCGCACAGATGCGCGCCCAGCGATGGACCGCGCGACGCAAGGTCTTCTCGGCCACGGGGCCCGTCTTCAGCGTGCGCGCGGGCTTCCTCTTCGAACTCGAAGACCACCCCCGCCTCGCCTACAACGCCACGTACCTCGCCACCGAGGTCGTGTACGAGGGCGACCAGCTCGCGGGCACCATCACCCCCCACCGCGGCCTTCGCACCTGGCTCGTGCGCGTCACGGCCATCGCCTCCGACGCGCAGTTCCGCGCGCCCACCGTCGCCCCGTGGCCCCGCGTGCAGAACCTCGAGCTCGCCGTCGTCGACGGCCCCACCGACAGCGACTACGCGCAGCTCGACGAGCACGGGCGCTACCTCGTGAAGTTCCGCTTCGACGAGAACAGCCACACGCCGGGCACGGCCTCGACGCGCATCCGAATGATGCAGCCGCACACGGGCGAGCCCGAAGGGATGCACCTGCCGCTGCGCAAGGGCACCGAGGTGCTCATCGCCTTCCTCGGCGGCGACCCCGATCAGCCCGTGATCGCGGGCGCGGTGCCCGACGCCGAGCGACCCTCGGTCGTGGTGCAGGCCAACGAGACGCAGAACGTGATCCACACGGGCGGCAACAACCGCATCGAGATGGAGGACACGGCGGACCACCAGTACATCGACCTGTACTCACCGCCCGAGAACTCCGCGCTGCACCTCGGCAAGCACCACCCGCGGGGCTACCACGGCGGGCACGACCACAACTTCGTGCTCACCACCGACGGCGACGGGCTCATCCACACGGGCGGCAACCTCGACATCACCGTCGGCGGCGAGAAGCACGAGCACGTCAAGAAGCTCGTCGACGAGAAGTACGACGCGACGCAGACCACCACGGTCAAGAACGACGTCACCGAAGACTACCGCACCAACATGACCACCACGGTCAAGGGTGACTGCCACGAGCACTTCGGCTCGCACACCACGACCGTGCGCGGACGCCAGAGCGAGACCGTCGCGACGCAGACCACCACCGTGCGCGGCGCGCTCACCGAGACGCACGGGCTCCAGAAGACCACCGTCTCGAACGCCCTCTCGGTGCACGCGGGCTCGCAGAGCCTCACGGCCTCGGCGTCGAGCACGCAGACCTACGGATCGCTCACGGTCAACACCACGGGCGGCACGGTCATCACGTGCCCCGCGGGCATCACGATCACGGCGCCCAACCTCCGCATCGCGGCGCCCACGATGACCTGCGTCGCGCCGACGCAGCACACGGCGGCGCCGAGCCACAGCATCTTCAAGCCCCACGACGAGGACACGAGCGCCTCGAAGTTCGCGATGTACGCGATGCAGGGGCAGGTGACCGTCACGGCCAAGACCGAGGCCTACGGCGTCACCATCGGCATCTCGGGGATCAAGATCGACAACGGGCTCGTCAAGGTCGACGGCACGCTCCTGCGCTGCGAGAACGCGCCCACGGAGCTCAAGGCCGGCGCCTTTCAGATGCTCCGCTACGGGCTGATGGTGATCACATGACCGCGCTGCTCCTGTCGTTCGAGTGCGACGCGATCCCGCCCGCGGAGGTGTCGTCGTTCGTGGGCAGCGAGGCCCTCGGGCGGCCCTACCGCTACGAGATCAACATCCACATGCCCATCGCCGAGGCGTCGGGCTTCGACCCCGAGGCCGCGCTCTTCGCGTCGGCCACGCTGCGCATCCACCACGACTCGGGCGCGGTGCGCGGGCAGCGCTGCGGCGTGGTGGCGTCGGTCGAGCTGCTCCACGCGCTCACCGACACGGCGCTCTACCGCGTCGAGGTGGTGCCGAAGCTCTGGCAGCTATCGATCGACGAGCACTCGCGCGTCTACACGAAGAAGTCGACGCCCGACATCCTCGAGGCGACGCTGCGCGCGGGGGGCCTCTCGGGCGGCGACTACACGCTGCGAGCGGCCGCTACCGCCCCCACGAGCACGTCTGCCAGTACAAGGAGAGCTGTTCCCGACTTTCCCACCGCCGGAGGCATGCCGGCGAGACCACTACTTTCTGAACACGACGGGGCGACGGAGCGGCTGGTCATCACCGACACGCGCGACACGCACACGGCCTCGGGTCGGGGCTCGTGCGCTACTTTCCCCACGGGCGAAGGGGGCCTTGGCAGGACGCTCGAGGTGCTCGACACCTTCACGGCGCGCCAGCCGCCGCCGTTAAGCCGCAGACCACTTCGAGCACCACGACCACGACTTCGCGGCCGAGCCAACTCGTCGAGGGCGTCGCGTCGGTCACGCGGCTCACCGGCGCAGACCGCACGTGGGGCGAGAACTTCCGCGCGTCGCCCGAGGCCCGACGCTCGCGACGCCGTGTCGCCGAGGCGCGCACCTCCGACGAGCGCCGCTTCTTCGGCACGGGCCGCGTGTTCGATCTCTGCGCCGGGTACAAGTTCACCGTCGAGGAGCACCCGCGCCCCGACCTCAACGCCGAGTACCTCGCCATCGAGGCCTGACCTCTCGGCAACCAGGCCACTTCCAGTCGCCGCCGTCTCGAACTCCACGGCTACCACGGCGAGCAGCAGTTCGTCGTGCAGGCAACATCGTCGGCTATCCTACCGGCGGCGCTTCCGCAACCCGAGGAGCACCCCCGGCCGCGCGTTCGGGGCTCTGGAACTCCGCCGTGGTCGACGGCCCCATCGAGCGCGATCACGCGCAGCCTCGACGAGCACGGCAGCTACCTCGCACGCCCGCTTCGACGAGAACTCGCACACGCCGGGCACGGCCTCGACATCCGGACATGCAGCCGCGACATCGCGAACCTCGAGGTCGGTACCCTGCTGCTGCAGATGGCAACGAGGTGTCGATCGCTTTCCTCGGCGGCGACCCTGATCAGCCCAGCATCGCGGCGCGAAAAGCCTGATGCGAGCATCCGCCGGTGGTGGTAGCCAACGAGGACGGTGAACGTGATCCGCGACGGGCGGCAACAACCGCATCGAGATGGAGGACACGGCGGACCACCAGTACATCGACCTGTACTCGCCGCCGGAGCACACGGCGCTGCACCTCGGCAAGCACCAGCCTGCGGGGCTACCACGGCGGGCACGACCACAACTTCGTGCTCACCACCGACGGCGACGGGCTCACCACACGGGCGGAAACCTCGACGTGACCTGTCGGCGGCGAGAAGACGAGCATCGCCTGCAAGCCTGCTCGACGAGAAGTACGACGACACTTCCGCGGATCAACGGCCTGTGAAGGGCGACGTCAACAGGCAAGCCTGCAAGACCAACATGACGGTCACCGTGAAGGCCACGTCTGCAAGGAGACCTACGGCACGCACCACACCGAGGTCGACGGCCACCGCGAGGAGAAGTGCCTTCCGGACGACCACGGCAGCGGCGCCTGCACCGAGACCCACGGCAGCCAGACGATCACCGTGCAAGAGCGCTCTACATCCTCATGCGCGTCGCACACCCTCACCGTCGACGCGGCGGCCACGCACACCTACGGCACGCCTTCGATGACCATCGGCACCACGGGGCTCTATCCACGACAACGACGAGCGTACCACGCCAACACGATCAACGCGATTGCTCATGGCGCCTGCTGCACCGTCGATGCAATCGCCTGCTTAGAGCCTGCGTCGGCTTCGAGTTCGACCAGGAAGTGGCTCACGATCAGCGTGCCCAAGACCCGTCGAACCAGAGCGCCGTGACCATGGCGCTCATGAAGTTCGACTCGGCGATGCTCGTGTTCTCGAACGCCGGGCTCAAGGTCGACCTCGCGGGCGTCAAGCTCAAGAACAAGGCCCTCGACGACAAGGCCAAGGGGCAGCTCAAGAACTTTCCGACCAAGGGCTTCACTGATCACCTCAAGGCCGCGCAGGTGGAGAATTGAGCGCGCAACCCTCTTCACGCTCGACGCCGACGACGCGCCTTCCAGCGCCGAGGTCGTGGGCTTTCACGGCAAGCAGCCTCCTCGCGGCCCTACCTCTTCCAGATCTTCGCGCACGTCACCGCGGCCGACGCCGAGTCCATCGACCTCGACGCCGCGATGTTCGCCCGCGTGACGCTCAACGTCCACCGCGACGACGGCGCGATCCGCGCGAAGTACCACGGCGTGATCCGCGCGTTCGAGCACATCCACGACCTCAGCGGCACGGCCCTCTACCGCCTCGAGGTCGTACCGCCCTCCCAAAGCTCGCTCGGCCACCACAGCCGGGTCTACACGCAGAGCGCGTGCCCGACATCCTCGAGGAGGCGCTCACCGTCGGCGGGCTCCCCGCGAGCGCGTTCGAACTGCGCCTCCGCGGATCGTTCCGCCCCGTCGACCACGTGTGCCAGTACCGCGAGAGCGACCTCGATTTCATCTCCCGGTGGATGGAGCGCGAGGGCCTCTACTACTTCTTCGACCACGAGGGCGACGAGGAGAAGCTCGTCACCGTCAACGACTCCGGCGAGCACACCGCCCTCGGCGACGGCCCGATCCGCTTCTTCGCCACGGGCTCCGGCGATTCGACATTGCCCGCGAGGCGATGGAGACCTTCACCGCGCGCCACGCCGGCGAGGCCCCCAGCAGCAAGGTCACCGACCACGACCCTCCCTGGCGCCCTCGTCGCCTGTTCGCGGCGAGGCCGACGCCGCGAGCAACGGCCGCAACGAGGTCGTGCGCTGGTCACACAACGTGCGACGAGCACCGACGCGACTCCGCTACGCGCGCCTCCAGGCCGAGGAATGCTCGCGCTCCAGACGCCGTACCGCCTGGGCGATCGATCGACGCGGCCAAGTTCCGCGCTCGACGAGCACCCTATCGGTCACCAACCGCGAGGCCTGCGGGCGTCTCCGTCGAGCACCGTGGCAGCCAGGTGAGCGCCGCGCGCTCGCAGCAGGCGGCCTCGGGTTCACCGAAGACCGCGCGTGGCAGGTGCGTCACGGCGATCCCCGCGGACAGGCAGTTCCGGCGCGAAGCTCCCGCAATGCGCCCAGGTCAACGGCCTCGAACCCGCCGTGGTCGACGGCCCCATCGACAGCGACGGCGCGCAGCTCGACGAGCACGGGCGCTACCTCGTGAAGCTCCGCCGACGAACAGCCACACGCCGGGCACGGCCTCGACGCGCATCCGGATGATGCTCGACGCGGGCGAGCCCGAAGGATGTACCCTCCCTGCTGGCAAGGGCACCGAGGTGCTCGGCCACCTTTCCTCGGCGGCGACCTGACCGTGCTCGGTGATCGCGGGCGCCGCGCCTGGACGCGAGCATCCGTCGCGGTGATCCAGGCCACCGAGACGCAGAACGTGATCCACACGGGCGGTAACAACTGCATCGAGATGGAGGACACGGCACCGTCACCAGCACTGGAGTCCTGTACTCGCCGCCGGAGCACACGGCGCTGCACCTCGGCAAGCACCACCCGCGGGGCTATCACGGCGGGCACGACCACAACTTCGTGCTCACCACCGACGGCGACGGGCTCATTCACACGGGCGGCAACCTCGACATCACCGTCGGCGGCGAGAAGCACGAGCACGTCTGCAAGCTCGTCGACGAGAAGTACGACCCCGCTGCAGACGACATGGTGAGCGACGTCACCGAGAACTACAAGTCGAACCAGGACACCGCCGTCACGAGCCACACCGAGGAGACCTACGGGTCGCACATCGTGAAGGTGAAGGGCGAGCAGGTCGAGGCCTGCCAGACGCAGAAGACCACCGACATGATCCTCCTGGAGAAGCATCGAGCCAGGACGTCACCGTGACGAACGCGCCTGGAGACCACGCCGATCTTCAAGTTCGACGTGAACAACGCGTCGACGCAGCGCAACGGGACGCCTGCGTGGACCATCGCCCCCGGCAAGACGGTGACCATCACCGCGGGCACGAGCTTCGACATGACCGCGCCGAACTTCAACCTCATCGCGGCGATGACCCACACGCTCACCACGCCCGACCGGCAGGAGACCGGCGCCGCGCACGCCCTCTACGGCCTACGATCAAGTACGGCGTGGTGAAGTCGGCGCCTACGATCTTCGCGGGTGCGTCGGCGGCCGCAGATGGGACATCGTCCCGGGGGTGAACTCGGGATGTACGCTTCAAGCTCGACCTGCTCGTGAGCGTGGGCATCAAGGGCGCCAAGGCGTCGTTCAACGCCGTCACGCTGCGCATGGGGCCCATCGTGGTGGTGAAGATCACCGGTCGCTGATGGCGAAGGTGTGACGGAGCGACGATGAACTTGCCGAGCAGCTCAGCGTGCTGCATTGCGGTCTATGAGAATGCGCGCCTGATCTGGTGCTCACGCCTGGTGATGGTGTTCTTTCCCTCGACGCCCCGCGACGAAGGCCCCGAGATCGCCCTGTGAAGTTCCTCCCCAAGGCCCTCGGCGACAACGTCGTGTTCGACCTCTGCATGCCCAAGCCTCGCGGCGAGGTGCTCGTCTCGGGCAGCGCCTTTCCCACCATGCCCCCGCAGGCCGCGTGCCGCGCGCGCGTCTCCATCGGCCGCGTCGACAAGACGCTCCTCGTCGTCGGTGACCGCGAGTGGCGCGACGGCGCGATGACCTCCCCTCGCCCCTTCACCGAGATGCCCGTCACGTGGGAGCGCGCCTTCGGCGGCGCGGGCTTCGCAGACAACCCCGTGGGCCGCGGCTTCGCCCCCGTGGGCGACCCCATGATGCCCGGCGCGCACAAGCTCCCCAACGTCGAAGACCCGCGCTCGCCCGTGCGAGACCGCAACGATCGACCGCGCCCCGCGGGCTTCGGCCCCCTCGATTTCACCTGGCCCCAGCGCTTCTCGAAGCTCGGCACGCACGACCAGAACTGGCTCGAGACGCGCTTCCCCGGCCTCGCCGCGGACCTCGACTGGTCGGCCTTCAACGCCGCCCCCGAAGACCAGCACATCGACGGCTTCTGGCGCGGCGACGAGCGCTTCGTCGTCGAGAACCTCTGCGCCGATCAGTCCGTGATCGAGGGCGAGCTCCCGGGCCTCGCGATCCGCGCCTTCGTCAACCACGAGCAGCCCGACGGAACCGCCTCGCTCGTCGAGGTCCCCACGCGCCTCGACACGGTGCATCTCTTTCCGTCGGCCATGCGCGGGGTGATGATCTACCGCGGGCTCCACCGCGTGCGCGAAGACGACGCCCACGACGTCAAGTGCGTGCTCGTGGGCAGCGAGCTCATGCGCGAGCCGCGCCCCGCGGAACACTACCGCGCCGTCTTCGAAGCGCGCATGGACCGCAAGTCCGGGCACCTCGCGACGCTGCGAGAGAGCGACCTCCTGCACCCGCGGCCCGACGTGAAGATCGCCCCGCGCCCCGAGGAGATCAACGACGTCGAGGAGCTCGTGCGCCCCGTCGGGACCCTCGCGCGCAACATGGCCGAGCGCCGCCGCGTCGAGCGCGAGAAGGCCCGCGCGAAGCTCATCGAGCTAGGGCTCGACCCCGACCAGTTTCAGCCTCCGACCGAAGACGTCCCCGAGATGCCCGCGGCGCCTTCGATCGAAGAGTTCGAGACCATGCTCCCGAAGATCATGGCCGAGGCCGAGGCGCTCCAGCAGCGCGCCGAGCAGGACGCGCGCGACGGTCAGGAGCGCGCCCGCGAGGCCTACCGCGAGCAGGGCGTCGACTGGGACGAGATCCAGGCCCGCGCCATCGGCGAGCAGTCGGGGCCGCCGAAGTTCCGCGCCGCCGAGGAGCTGTCACGGCTGCGAACGATCTCGCGCGAGGCCAACGGGGGAGAGCCCGTCGCCCAGGTCGAGGCCATGCTCGCGGACCCCAAGTTCGTCGAGATGCTCAACCAGAAGCAGCTCGCGATGATGGCCGGGTACCGCCGCGCGGCGCTCCACCAGAGCCCCGTGCAGCCCCTCGATGCGCCGCGAAACGAGGCCCTCCGCGCGCTCCTCGCCGGCGCCCTCGCGCGGGCCGAGGCCGTCACCGAGATCGACATCACCGGCGCGGATCTCTCGCGCATGGACCTCCGCGGCGCCGACTTCTCGGGCTCCTTCATGGAGTCCGTGGACTTCTCGGGCTCGGACCTCACGAACGCCACCTTCGACCGCGCCGTGCTCGTGCGCGCGCGCTTCAACGACGCGACGCTCGACGGCTGCTCCTTCGTCGACGCCAACCTCGGCGGCGCGACCTTCTCGGGCGCCCGCGGAAAGGGCGCGCGCTTCCTCGGCGCCACCTTCGAGAAGGGCGACCTCTCGGGCGTCGCGCTGAGCGCGTGCAACCTCACCCGCGTCGACCTGCGCGAGGCGAAGCTCGACGGCGCCGACCTCTCGGGCTGCTCGCTCCGCAACCTCACCCTCATCGACGGAACGCTCACCAACGTGCGCTTCAACGGCGCCGACCTCGGCGAGGCGACCTTCCTCAACTCCTCGATCGCGGGCTGCGACTTCACCGGCGCGCAGATGGAGGAGTGCACCCTCGTCAACGTGCGCGCCGACGGGTGCTCCTTCCGCGACGCCCGCGCGCGCAACCTCCGCGTCGTGCTCGGGTCGTCGTTCGAGGGCGCGAGCTTCGTCGACGCCAACCTCGACGCCGCGAGCCTCCGCGGGTCGAACCTCCGCGGCGCCGACCTCTCGCGCGCCAGCCTCGTCGCCGCCGACCTCAGCGAGGCCGACCTCACCGGCGCGCGCCTCTACCGCATCGTCGCGAAGGACTCTCGCTGGGTGCGGAGCGATCTGACCGACGCCGTGCTCCTCTCCGCGAACCTCATGAACGCCGTGATGCAGAAGGCCAACCTCGCGCGCGCCGACCTGCGCGACACCAACCTCTTCGCCGCCGACCTCGCGCGCATCCGCGGCGGCGTGATGAGCCTCGACGGCGCCCTCACCACGCGCGCCCAGACGCGCCCGCGGAGGCCCTCGTGAACCGCGAAGAGCTCGAAGGCCTCGTGCGCCGCGGCGAGGTGCTCACCGACCTCGACCTCAGCGGCACCGACCTCTCGAACGCGCGCCTCGACGGCGGCGTCTTCGAACGCGTGCGCTTCGCGGGCTGCGACCTCCGCGGCGCCTCCCTCGAAGAGTCGACGCTCTCGTCGTGCGCGCTCCCCGAGGCGAAGCTCGACGGCTGCGACCTGCACCACGCGACGCTCTACCGCTGCGAGATGCAAGCCGCCACGCTCACGGGCGCGCGCCTCGCCGTCACGCGGATCATCGAGTGCGACGCGTCGGAGGTCGACCTCCAGGGCACGGCGCTCACCATCGTGACCTGGGTCGACGGGTCGCTGCGCAACGCCAACCTCTCGGGCTGCAAGCTCGATCGCACCTCGATCGTCGGCGTCGCCTCGCACGGGATGAACCTCGCGCGCGCGCATCTCAAGCAGTCGGTGCTCGTGAAGACCGACTTCCGCTCCGTGGTGCTCGCGGGCGTGCGCTTCGAACTCGCCGTGCTCCACGAGGGAGACTTCACCGGCGTCTCGCTCGCGGGCGCCGACCTCACGCTCACGCAGCTCATGGGCAGCGCGATGGGCGGCGTCGACCTCCGCGGCGCCACCGTCGCGCAGTGCAACTTCAAGGACTGCGACCTCACCGGCGCGCGCCTCGACGACGCCAACGGCCCCTCGGCGCTCTTCCTCGGCGCGAAGCTCGTCGACGCCTCGCTGCGCAACGGGCGCTTCGCGCAGTCGAACTTTCAGCGCGCCGACCTCACGCGCGCGGCCCTCGCGGGCGCCGACCTCCAGCAGTGCATCTTTCACGACGCGGTCTGCGCGGGCGCGGGCCTCGTCGACTGCGACCTCACCTACGCCGACCTCTCGCGCGCCGACCTCTCGCGCGCGGATCTCCGCGGCGCGACGCTGTTTCGCGCTCGCTTGCACCGCATCAACGACTCGGGCACGCTCTTCTCCGCCGGTCGGGTGGCAGCGCTGGGCGACGATCCCGAGCTCGCAGAGGCAGAGACCTGGCGCCCCATGATCGCGACGGAGCCCCGCTGATGGACAACCTCGTAAGACTCTTTCCTTCGACCGAGGCCGCGCAGCACACGGGCCGCGTGGTGAGCGCGAGCGCCGACCGCATCGAGGTCGACGTCGGCGGACGCGCCTGGGAGGCCACGCGCGCCGTGAGCTGCCTCGAAGCTCCGCGCGAGGGCGACCTGGTGCTCCTCACGACGCTCGCCGAGGGCGGCTGCTTCGTGCTCGCGGTGCTCGCGCGCGAGACGCCCGGTCACCACCTCGCGTTCGAAGGCGACGTCGAGTTCGCCGTGCGCGAGGGGTCGCTCCGCGTCTTCGCGAAGGAGGGCGTCGAGGTGCTCACCGCGGGGCGCCTCGGGGCCACCGCCGACGAGGTCGACCTCAACGCGCGACGCGCGGGCGTGGCCGTGCAGGCCGTGACCTTCGTGGGCCACACCCTCGAGACCGAGGTGAAGCGCGCGCGCCACGTGGCCGAGCAGGTCGACCGCGTGGCCGAGCGCGTGGTCGAGCGCGCGGGGCGCATGTTCCGCTACGTGAGCGGCCTCGATCACCTGCGCGCCGACGCGGCCGACTGGGTGGTGGCGAAGCTCCTCAACGTGCACGCGAAGACCGCGATGGTCACCGCCGACGAGCTCGTGAAGGTCGACGGCGAACAGATTCACATGGGCTGAAGGGGAGACGCGCGCATGTTCGCCAACACGCAGATGATGGGGATGGACATGGGCTTCCCCGACGTGTGCCTCACGCCGACGCCCGCGGGTCCCATCCCGATCCCGTACCCCAACATCGCGATGGGCCCGATGGGCGTGCCCGCGGCGTACACGGTGCTCTACATGTGCACGCCGGCCCACAACATGATGACCACCGTGCCCCTCTCCAACGGCGACAACCCCGGCGTCGCGCTCGGCGTCGCGTCGGGCATGGTGATGGGCCCCGCGCGTCACCTCACGGCGATGTTCACGCTCCTCGTCGGCGGCGCGCCGGCCACGCGCATGACCAGCGTCGCGCTGCAGAACAGCACCAACTGCCCTGGGATGCGCATCGTCCCGTCGCAGGTGAAGGTGCTGCTCCTCGGGCCGTGACCACGTGCACAACGCGCTCGCGCCGTCGAGATAACGGCGTTCGCGGGTGATTGCGCGGTGCGCGTGACCCGCGGTTGATACAGTCCGCGACCGTGGCACCCCCCCTCTCCGAAGACCTCCTCTCGCGCTGGAACGAGCCCGCCCTCGAAGCCATCGCGGGGCGCCGCGGCGCGCTCGACCGTCGTGACCGCAACGGCGCCACCGCCCTGTGGCACGCGGTGTATTTCGGCAAGCCCGCGTGGGTCACGCGGCTCCTCACGGCGGGCGCCTCGCTCGACGCGCACGACGCCGCGGCGCTCGATCGCGCGCACGGCAGCGGCCACACCGTGGCGGTCTGGCAGTCGCTCCCGGCCGGCGCGCCCGCGACGCCCTCGGGCAAGGGGACGCTCCTCCACACGGCCGTCGCGCGGGTCGGATCCGTCGAGGTCATTCGACTGCTCCTCGACCGCGGCGTGGCCGTCGACGGGCGCGACCGCTTCGGCTCCACGGCCCTTCACATCGCGACCTTTCGCGGCGACGTCGAGGCGATCGAGCTGCTCGTCTCGCGCGGCGCCGACGTCAACGCGGCCGATCGCGTGGGCTACACCGCGCTCGATCACGCGCACCTCAAGCTCGATTGCATCCGGGCGCTGCTCAAGCGAGGCGCGAAGCCCGACGGCGTGCCCCACGCGCACTGGCCGCACAGCTCCCTCGCGTGGAGCGTGTTCACCTACGCGGCCCAGGGCAATCGCGTCGACGTGCTCAACGCGCTGCTCGACGCGGGCGCCGACGTGGCGCTGCACCCCGAGGCGCTGCCCCTCGCGGCGAAGCACGGCGGCGAAGGCGCGGTGCGACGGCTCATCGCGGCGGGCGCCGACCTCGACGCCACGACGGAGTGGCGGGGCCGCGCGCGTCCTCCGCTCGAAGCCGCGGCGATGTACGCCTCCGTCGAGTGCGCGCGGCACCTGATCCCCGTGTGCCGGGCGGAGCTCGATCGCGCGCTCGACACCGCGATCGACTTCTCGAACGAAGACACCACCGAAGCGCCCAACAACCGACAGACGCCGCGGCGCGAGACCGTGAAGCTCCTCCTCGAGGCGGGCGCGAAGCCGTCGGCAGCGCTCCACACGGCGGCGGAATCTGCCGATGCGTGGTTCGTCGCGACGCTCCTCGAGCGCGGCGCCGACGTGCACGGCCTCGACGGCGGGGGACGCACGGCCCTGCACCGCGCCGCCGCGAAGGGACGCGCCGAGAACGTGAAGACGCTGCTCGCGGCGGGCGCCGATCCGCACGCGAAGGCGACCGACGGCGCGACCGCGTGGGAGCTCGCGCGCAGGGCCTACCGCGACGACAAGATCGACGACGCGCGCCTCGTGATGCAGACGCTCGACGCCGCGGGCGCGGCGCCCGCAGAGGCCCTCCCCGCCCGTCGTTCGCCCCGAGGGATCTCCGTGGGATCGACCGTGCGCCACGCGAAATTCGGCGACGGCACGGTGATCGCGATGAGCGAGAGCGTCGACGAGAAGAAGCTCACGATCGAGTTCGCGTCCGTCGGTCAGAAGACGCTCCTCACGCGCTTCGTGACCGAGGTCGTGACGGGCTGAACGCGCGGCGGGTCAGCGCGCGAGGCGAGGCGCGACCCAGTTCGCGTCGAGCCACGCGATGGGATCGGGCGCGGCGCGCAGCGCGGCGTCGACGGCGCGCACGCGCTCGTTGGGGCCGAGGTTCTGCGGGGCGTAGGCGCGCGCGAAGAGCACCCAGTTCGAGAGCTCGTAGTGGTGCAGGATCGGCGCGAAGCGGTGGTGATCGAAGGCCTCGATGCGCGCGGCGGCGTCATCCACGTCGCGGGCCTGCACGAGCGACGAGGCCGCGTCGAAGAGCAGCGAGCGGAGGTCTTCGAAGGCCCGCTCGGGCTCGTCGGCCATGCTCGCGAGGAGCGCTTCGAAGGCTTCATCGGAGAGTCCCGCGTCGGAGGCGCGCTCGGCCATCGCGGGCACCTGCGTGGCGAGAAAGTCGGAGTCGGGCGCGTTCGTGAGGAGCCTGCCCACGAGGTAGAGGTCGAAGGCGCTCGCGATCGACTCGCCGAGGAACATCCCGTCGGCGCCCGTCTCGTGGCCATCAAACGCGAGGCGCGCGAGGTGGTGCCACGCGGCGTGCGTGAGCACGTCGGCGGGGAGGTGCGTGTCGGTGAGCACGTCGGAGGGCGCGGCGGCGCTCCAGAACGTGAGGTTCAGAAACAGCGCGCGGGCCCACGAGACGTGCGTCTTCGCGGCGGGGACGCGGAAGGGCAGCGCGTCGTTCGAGGCGATCTGCTTGAGGTCGCGGTAGAGCCCGACGTGGCGGAACGAGGCCTCGTCGTCGAGGGTGATCTGCGCGAGCGAGACGGTCTTGAATGGCACGCGCGGACGCTAGACCACCCGACGCCCCGGGTGTGGCGTTTTCGCAGCGAGGCGCGCTCGCAACCGTTGCCCCCGCGCGACGCGCGCTGCCCACGAGCCGCCGCGCGGCACTCTCATTGCTGCGCGCTCACATCATGCGCACCGCATTCATCGTCTTCATGATCGCGCACGGAGCGATTCATCTCTTCGGCTTCTTCAAAGCCTTCGGCCTCGCGAAGATGGACCAGCTCCACGTGGCGATCGGGCGTCCGCTCGGGGTCGCGTGGCTCCTCGCGGCCCTCGCGTTCGGCGCCTCCGCCGCCCTCCTCGCCTCGTCGTCGCCGCGGTGGTGGATCGTCGGCGCCGTCGCCGTCGTGCTCTCTCAGGTCGTGATCGTCTCGTCGTGGCGCGATGCGCGCTTCGGCACGATCGCCAACGTCCTCGCGCTCGTCCCCATCGCCGTCGCGGCGCTCGACATGCGCGCGGGGAGCCTCCGGTCGCGCTATGAGCGCGAGGCCGCGCAGACGGTGTCCGTCGCCCTCTCGGCGCCGACCGTGACCGGGTCGGACCTCGCGCCGCTGCCGCCGCTCGTGCAGACCTGGCTGCGACGCGTCGGCGTGGTCGGAAGGGCCCGCGTGCGCAACGTCAGGGCGCGCTTTCACGGGACCTTCCGAGGCAAGCCCGACGCCGCCTGGATGCCCTTTCGCTCCGTGCAGGTGAACACCTTCGAGGTCCCGTCGCGGCTCTTCTTCATGGAGGCGACCATGTTCGGCGTGCCCGTCGACGCGTTTCACCGCTACGTCGGCCCGAGCGCCACGATGGAGGTGCGCGCCGCGGGCCTCGTCGACGTGCAGAACGCACGCGGCGCCGAGATGAACCAGGCCGAGACGGTCACCATGTTCAACGACCTGTGCGTGCTCGCCCCCGCCGCGATCCTCGACGCGGGCGTGCGGTGGGAGCCCGTCGACGCGCGCTCGCTCCGCGCGACCTGGACCTACGCGGGTCACACGATCCGCGCGACGCTCAGCTTTGACGCCGCGGGCGACCTCGTGGGCTTCGTCTCCAACGACCGGGCGATGTCCTCCGACGGGGTGACGTTTCGACACGTCCCCTGGTCGACGCCGCACAGCGACTACCGCGAGATCAACGGCGTCAGGATCGCGCACCACGGCGTCGCGACGTGGCTCGCGCCCGAGGGCGAGATCGAGTACGGCCGCTTCGACCTCTCGACGCTCGAATACAACGTGCGCGAGTGAACGCCCGCGCCTCACTCCACGATGGGCGGAATGAGCGACGGCCGCGTCGTCGTGGGCACCTGCGCGGCGGCCTCGGCGACGCTCTCACGCACCACGGCCTCGACGATCGCGAAGACCTCCGCGGGCGTGAGCGAGCTGCGTGATCCGTCGGCGTTTCTCGGCGCGCCGCCCACGGTGCTGCCGCCGCCCCAGCCCGGCTCACGCGCGTCGAGCGCCGCGAGGATGCGCATCACGGGGAAGCACTTCACGAACTCCGAGCGCTTCGCCACGGTGTACCCGTGCGTCCCGTCGGGGAGGTTCGTGTGGATGATGACGCGCTCGTGGCCCTCGGCGAAGAGCCTCGCGTGGGCGCGCGTGCCGAGGCTCTCGACGAGCACCCAGCCCGTGCCGCGGTGCAGCACCTCGTAGCGGTTGTCGATGCGAAAGTCCTCGGTGTAGGCCGCCGAGGCGCCGTCGGCGTAGACCGAGATGCGCCGCCCGATCTCGTCGAGGAGGTTCTTCAACCCCGCGGCGTCGAGCTGGTAGTAGGCCCCCGTGGCCCGCGCGCTGGTCTCGGGCTCCGAGAGCCACTCGACGATCGTGGGCAGGTCGCCCGAGAGCGGAAAGGCGCCGCTGTGCGCGTCGAGCAGACCCGCGCCGTGAACGAGCCGGTTCACGAGGGGCTCCTTCGCGCGCTCGGTGTGGCGCAGGAGCCAGACGGCGAGGGCCGTGTCGAGGTCGACGTCGTTGACGTAGACCGTGAGGTTGCGCGGCGTGAGCCCGAGCACGATGGCGTCGTGCACCTGCTCGGCGGTGCTGCGCGTCGCGTGACGCACGCAGTCGCCGTGGTGGTCAAAGCTGTAGCGCTCGTGCTCGGCGTCGATGCGAGGGCCGAGCACGTAGCCGTCGAGGGCGACGCTTCGCGGCGCGAGGTCCTCGAAGAGGACGGTCCTGCCGCGGTCGATGACGATCTCCATGAGGGCTCTGTGTCTGCCTTCAGCCTGCGCGCGAGACGCGGGCGGCGGACGGAGCGAACAGTCGCCCCGGCCGTCAGCGGGGGAGTGTACCGTTCCCTCGTCGCGCATACAGGTTCCAGTCTCGGCCTTCGAAGCGGAGCTCGTAGCGGTCGGGGAGCTGCCCCGCCGCGTCGAACACGCCTCGCCGCGCGAGCACGTAGTCGTAGTAGTTGAATTGCGGGTCTGCGACGTGAAGCTCGGTGGTCCACTCCCACCGCGGCGGGAGCCTCGGCGGTCGCATCGGCCCCTCGCGATATCGAAACGGTGACTGCGGGAAATCTGCGAACGAGAAGGTCGCGACGGCGCCTCCGCGCACCTGGTAATACGCCGCCACGTGGAGAATCGGCACGTTGGGCACGTGCGCGCTCGCGGCCGCGGGCACGAGCGCCACGAGCCGCTTGCCGGGCTCCGCGTGCGAGAGCACCTCGTCGAGGTCGCCGAGCTCCGTCGACTCCCACTGCGCGAAGCGCCAGCCCACGTCACCCGCGAGCCCCGCCGACGTGGCACCGAGCGCCGCGCAGAGGATCCAGGCCGACGCGCCCGATCGCCACGCCCCTGCGAGCAGCGGCAGCGTGAGCGCCGCGGTCACCGCGAAGCGCGTGTGAATGGGCCAGATCCACCCGTAGCTCGCGGGCGCCACCATGTAGAGCGCGCCACAGGCCACGGGCAACCACGCGAGCCGCGAAGACCGCGCCACGGGATGCTCGTCGAGCTTCGAACGCGCGATCCAGAGGGCGGCGAAGGCCCCGAGCGAGGCCACGACACACGCGCGACCGACGATCTGCGACCACGTCGTCTCGGGCGGCGCCGTGAGCCCCCACACCCACGAGAAGCTGCGGTGCCGCATGAGGTACATGAGCGCCGCGATCACGGGCGGGGCCGCGAGCAGCCACCACGGGGCGCCCTTTCGCGGGGCCTCACCGTCGCCGGATTTCGCGGTGATCCCGCGCGCGGCGGCGAGGGCCGCGAGCGAGCAGAGGCCCCACGCGAGCAGCGCGCGCTCGTCCTGCTCCCCCGGAAAGTCGAGGAGCACATTCGAAAGCTCCCGCGGGAGGCTCCCGAAGGGAGGCCACTCGGGGTGCGCGACGACGCCGATTCCGCCCGCGCGAACGCTGGCGTCGGTGGCGGGCGTTCGAAGCAGCCACACGGCCACGGCCACGAGCGACGGCGCGAGAAACGCGAGCTGCTTCACCGCACCCACGGCGTCGGCGCGGAGCGAGCGCGCGATGGCGGCGAGCGGCGGCGTTCCGTCGGGCGCGTCTTCAAAGACCTTCGCCGTCACTGGGAGGTCGAGCATGAGGAGCGTCCCGAGGCCGAGGAGCCCGTACGGGACGAGGTGCGCGTAGAAGGCCGCGAGCGAGAGGCCCGCGAGCGCGAGCTGACGCCGGGGCTTTGTGCGCGCGTCGCGGTCGGCGTAGAGCCCGAGCGCCCACATCGCGATCGGAACGCCGAGCAGAAAGTTCAAGAACCCGAGCATCATCTGCGGGTTCCACGCGAGGGGCCACGCGAGGGCGGCCATGCGCTCGTCGCCGCCCGTTCGCCGCAGCACGAAGCGCAGCGAGTACGGGATCGCGAGCACCGTCACCGCCGCGAGGAGCTTCGCCGCCCCTTCCACCCCGAACACCGTCGAGAGGGGAATCCCGAGGAGGTAGACGATGAGGTACTGCGTGCGAGAGAGCGTCGCGGTGAAGTACTCGCCGAGCGTGTGCGAGAAGGGCAACTGACGCAGCACCGCGATGGCCGCCATGTGCTGCGGGAGGTCTTGAAGCGGGACGTGCCGCGAGGCCGCGAGGGGGGCCGCCGTGGCGAGGGTGATGGCCCCGAAGGCGAATTCGAAGAGCGCGCGGGGCAGCTCGGGCGGGCGTATCGGTCGCATGTCAGAGGTCGCGCGACGCGATCAGCCTGCGGACGTTGCGACGCTCCCACTCGAGCGCGCGGTCGCGGTCGTGAAAGGTCGCCTCGCGGGCGCGAAACGCGGGCGTGTGGTGCCACCGCCGTCCGCCCACCTCGGGCGCCGGGGTGACGTGATGGAGCAGCTCGTGAAAGACCACCCAGGCCACGAAGTGCCTCGGCACCCACGACTGATCGAGCGCCGGATGAATGCGGATCACCCGGTGCTCATAGAGGTACGTCCCCATGCGGATGGTTCGCAGCCGCGCGCGCCGCGACGACGCGCCCTGACGACCCCAGGTGATGGTCACCGGCTCGGCGTCGGGGCAGTAGCGCTCGATGAGCTCCGCGAGGATCTCTCCGAGGTCATGCGCGCGCCCCGCGACGCGATGGTTCGTCGCGGTCATGGCCTCGCGACGGATGCGGTGCGCGTTGCTTCGAACGTACGCGTCGATGGCGGCGCCCGCGCGGCGGTCTCCGTGCGCGAGATAGCGCGACACGGCGTCGAGCACCTCGTCGGGCGCCACGGCGAACATGTGATGCAGCCGGACGTGGCGGACGCCGCCCACGCGACGGATCGAGAGCATCGTGCGTCGGTTGTCGGTGACCGTGAGCGCGAGGGGCGCGCCGAGCTGCTTCGCGAGCCGCGCTTCGAGAGCCTCGACGGAGCGCACGGCATCATTCGAAGCCCCGTCGGGGGCGAACGAGACCCTCGCGTCGGGAGCCGCTTCGAAGTTCGGCAGCGCGAGCTGATGCGCGGGGTCGGGGCGTCCCATCGGCGGCGGCGAGGCTATGAACTGGCGCGATGCAGGTCAAGAACGCCTGCACGACGACGCCCCGGCGCGACCCGCTCGACCGCGCGCACGGGGCCCGGAGCCCGCACCCTGAGGCCCCGCTGGAGCCTCGCGCGAAAGCGTCGCAGGGCCGCGGACATCTGCGCCCGCATCTCGGCGTCGGACTCGCCCACCAGCACGATGTTGGCGCGCGACGCGTCGAGCACCGAGCGCGCGGCGCGACGGACGTCCTGCGCGGTCACCCCGAGCAACTGGAGCCTCCGCTCGGCGGGCGACTGCCGCATGTCGAAGAGCTCGGGAGGGCCGTAGAAGTCCGCGAGGGCGTGGGCGTCGTCCTCCATCGCGTCGAGTTCGAACGCGTAGCGGCGGTGGGCCTTCTCGACCTCGGCGCGCGTGGGGCCCGTGATGGCGAGGTCCGAGAGGATGCCGAGCACCTCGCCCACGAGGTCGGGCAGCGAGGCGTGGGCCACGGTGGCGCCCACGTCGAAGATGCCGGTGTCGTCGAAGAGCTCGAGGCCCGCGTTGACCTCGTAGGCGAGCCCCTTCTCGTCGCAGATCCGTCGGTGCAGGCGCGTCGACATGCCGTCGTCGAGCACGCGCAGGAGCAGCTCCAGGGCTCTCGCGCTCGCGGCCCGCTGCCCGGGGGTGGGAAAGGCGATTCGCACCGAGGTCTGCGCGCTCGGGTACGCGACGGTCTTGATGCGCGCCCGCGTCTGCTGCGAGCGAAAGTGCGACGACGCGCGGTGCGAGCCTGGTGGGAGCGCCCCGAAGGCCTTCGTGGCCGCGCGGATCATGGCCCGGTGACCGACCGGCCCCACGACGGTCACGGACATGTTCTTCGCGACGTAGTGCTCGGCCATGTGGGCGCGGAGGTGGCGCTCGGTGAAGCGGTCGACGTTCTTCACCGACCCCGTGATGGGGTACCCGAGGGGGTGCTGGCCGAAGATCGCGGCGCGGAGCACGTTGTCGGCGTTCACGTCGCGGCCGTCTTCGTCGAGGTCTTCGAGGATCTCCTCGCGGACGATGCCCTTCTCGACCTCGCAGTCGGAGAAGACCGGTGACATGAAGACCTCGCCGAGCTCGGCGCACCCGTCGGCGAGCGCGTCGGGGGGAACGGTGAGTTCGAAGAGGGTGAAGTCTCCGTGCGTGGCGGCGGTGAGGGTCCCGCCGAGCGACTCGATGCGGTGGTTGAAGGCCGCGGCCGTGGGCAGGTGCTTCGTCCCGCGGAAGAGCATGTGCTCGAGGAAGTGGGTGATCCCGTTGGTGCCCCGCGTCTCGTGGCGTGACCCCGCGAGGATGCTCGCCGCGATCACGACCTGGTGGAGGTGTGGCCGCTGCACGGTCACCAGTTTCAGACCGTTCGAAAGCCGGGTGTAGGACGCGGTGTGCATCGTGGAGGGGTAACGTTCTCCCTCCATCCAGGGGGGGCCGCAACGGGGGCTGTGTAATACCCTGTCGCTCGCCCTCCACAACGGCGGCGATTCCCGCGATTTTGCGACAGATTTTGTCACCGTGGCGTCGTTTCGACGCGGCACGGTGGGGCGTTGCCCCGAAGGACCCTTGACGGGCGGCCGGGAGCGCGCTCTCAGCTTGTTTTCAGGGGCGGCGTGCGAATGGAGCGGTCGTCGAGCGCGGTGCGCCGGACCGTGTGGCCTGCGAGGGTCCGGTGGGTGGTCGCTCAGGGGGCGGGAGGCGTGACGGGCGGTCGATCGACCACCTCGTCGTCGGACGAGCTCGCGTTGCGGACGCGCGACTTGAGCGGCGGGACGATCGTCGCGGCGTCGTCGGGGTGAAAGTAGCAGGCGATCTGGCGCAGCATGTGGTGCCGCCGGACGAGGAGCGTCCACAGCCGATCGCGGTCGCTCACCGCGGCGCTCGGCTTCGGGGATCGGGGCCGACGCGCGCTGCTCGGGCGGGTGTTCTCGCGCAGCCACTCGGCGTCGTCGCGGAGCCCTTCGATCTCCGTCTTCGTGAAGGGGTGCATCCCGGCGATGGCGTCAGCGTGCGTGAGGAACATCTCCGCCACCTGCGCCGCGTCGTTGATGAGGCCGTCGGAGCCGCTCGTGCGGCCGAGGCAGGCGACCTTGTCGACGGGGAGCTTCCCCTTCTCGGCGAGCGAGCGCGCGACGTTGACCATGTGCCTCCGAAGGGGCTTGATCCGTTGGATCACCCTCGGACGATCTTGCACCGTCGGCACCGACGTCTGATCGACGCTGGTGGCGGCGTAGACCACGGCGCGCGCCACGTCGGGCGTCTCGATGGCCCGCTCGACCGGGAGCATCGGGAGGTGCGCCCTGATCGCGTCGAGATCGACGCAGGCGGCGTCGGTCCCGAGGCGCGCGTTGTAGAGCGCGAGCTCGGCCTCGCCCTGGTAGGGGATGACCTCCTCGGGCGCGAGCGAGCGCGCCTCCATGAGGAAGTTCGTGAAGCACGCGACGTACGTCCGCCGCTGCGCCGAGAGCGGTCTGCCGTCGTGGATGCGCGCGGCCATGAGCGGCTGCGGCGGGGTCGAGTGACGCATCGAAGGGCGCGCTCCCTTCGTGTGCTGTCGAGGCGGCGGAATGGAGGGCGGCATCGCGGTGTGCAGCGCTTTCTCGAACAGACACCGCCGCGTTGATTCGCGCGCGGAGCAGCGGCCACCGACGTGTGGCGCGCGCCGCTGCCACGATGGCGTGGCGTCGGGTCGTTCTGATCGGGTTAACGGCACCCGCGTGCAACTGCTTGAGCGCGCATCGTTGTTGGCCCGATCCGACCGGGTTCGAGGCCGGGGCGACCGCGCGGACGACGACGCGCCGCTCGCGGGGGGATGATGCGAATGTCGCAGTACCTGCTCGACGCCCCAGACGAGGGTGCGGCCAACGGGCTCCGTCGACGAGCCCCCCGCGCGGGGCCGCCTTGTCGTAGCCGTACTCGACGACCCCGTTCTGCGTGTGCGTCACGGTCCGCAGCACGCCCAGCGCGTCGTCGTAGCCGTAGGTCACCGACGGCCGCGAGCCGCCCGCGATCGCGGGCAAGGTCACGCTCTGCAACCGGCCGTGGTCGTAGCCGTAGTCGAAGTCGCCGTCGGGCCGACTCACCAGCCGCGTCATCCCTTGCACATGAGCGTCGTACGTCGTCTGCCACGGCGTCACGCTCGTGCCGCTCGCGGGCGGCGGCTGATACGCAGAGAGCCTGTCGCGCAGGCCATACGCGAACACATGCGCGCTGTGGCCCGGCGGCGTGATCGACGTCACGTTGCCGTGCTCGTCGACCACCGTGTCGACCGCAGCCCCCGATGGAGAGGTCGCGCGGCTCGATCGTGCCACACCGCCCTCGTCGTATGAGAACGTCACCACGCTCGTCGGATCCGACGGCGTCGTCGTGCCCACCGTCACCGTGTGCACTCGACCGCGACGCGAGGGAGGCTCGCTGTCGCCCCAGTACCCGTAGCTCACCACGCGAGCACCGCGGGTCACCGTCGCGATGCGACCGTGGCTCCCATACTCGACGTGCGTCGGATGCAACGTGAGTGGAGCATCGTCTTGCGTGATGGCCGGCGGCGTCGTGTCGGTCACGCGGCCGTCGAGATCGAGCTGCGAAACGCTCGCGCGTCCCATCGGGCTCGTCTCTCGGACCGTCCAGCCCACCGCGGTCGACGGGCGCCACATCCTCGACGTCCACACCTGCGCGACCCCTCCCACCGAGAGGGGCGACGTCATCAGGTCGTCGGTGCCAGACGCCTCGCTCGATGCGGGCGCCACGAGCTGCGTCGTGTCGATCACCTCCGTCGCGTTGCTCATCACGCTGACGCTGTCAGGCGTCACCTGACGACGCGTCGTCGACGCCACCCACAGCGCGCTCGCGGCGTGTGTCCTCGTCGACGATGAGCGCCCGTTGGTCAGTGCAATCCGGCGTCGGGCGCGCAGTCGCCGCGTGCGGGAGTGACGGAGTTGCATGTCCACTCGTTGGGGTCGAGCACCTGCGAAGCGGGGGTGCCCGCCGGGAATGAGAACAGCGGCCGCGTCAGCGCACCCGTCATCGTGTTCGCGGCGCGCGGGAAGATCGCCCACGCGTCTCGGTCCACCGGGATGCTGCCCCGAACGTCGACCAGCAACAGGTCTCCCAAGTGAACGCTCACATACTGAGGGTCGTCCCAGGTCGAGCTCGGATACAGCGGCGAGCCATTCCCCTGTGCGAGCCCCTGCCTCGCGCGAAACCTCATCGGTGGAGTGGTCTCCGGGTGGCTCACAGTCGCGAGCCCTCGCTCGACGACGACGTTGAACTCCACACCCGTCATCACGGCGCCTTCGACAGTCTGCCGAAACGGAGCAGGTACTGTCTCCACGCGGACGAGCGCGAGGTAGTACCCGTAAGGCGTACAGCGGCACCAGGCTTCGAGCGTAGGGAGCGGCGCCGGAGTCGAGGCGTCTCCACCGACGCACGACAACAGCGCCAACGCCAGAGGAAACACAAAAGCACGCATTGATCGCCTCCCTACAGGCCAGTGTTCGCAGTAGACAGAAAGGCCCGCTCATACAGCACGCGATTCGATGCGGCTCCTGTGTAACGCCGCGCACCGTTTCCCCCGCCAATTCCGTACGATTCCCCACTCAGAACAAATGGAGAATACCCCGGAAAACTTCGGCGATCCTCGCTGTGGAGCCCCGTTGTCGAGAACAACGAGGTACCCAAAATCGGGTTGGATTCGAAGGAGACAATCGGCCAGGACCGGATCCGCGAACGTGCGAGAAAATGATCTAGGATCATAAAGGTTCCGGCTACGTACGTACCTCCAGAGAAGTTAAGTGACACCGAACGGGTGGCAAGATCTCCGTTATCCTGCCATGTCAGAATGCCCGACGCGGTCGAACTGAAGTAGTCGAATGCAACGTCTGGAGGTCCGTGCGTAGAGGGGGAAAGTCCGAGGAACTGAACCCGCGTCGGCGCCGGAGGCCACAACCCTGGACCCGCGGTGAGCGAGGGTCGGTGAGAAATCCAGATGCCGTCTTCCCCCGCGCCCGTGAACGCGACTACAAGTCGCTCGGTCGATCGATCGATCGAGCAACTTACACCCGTTCGGGTGAACGCCCCCGGAATGATCTCAGGTGCCTGCCACGTGACGCCCCGATTTCCGTGGGACTCCATTGAGATCACATTTCGCCAGCCTCCACCTAGTTCGACTGGCGACGTCCAGACGAGGTAATAGTCGTTGCCAGAAGCTGAGACCGCGACACACGGCCGATGGTAGGTCATACCCACGTCCACTCCGCCCAGCGTGGCGTGCACGACACGATTCACGTCATTGGAAACACCATCGGTGAACTTCACCAGTAGAGCATCGGTTCCCGTTGCGGGGTCGAACGTGTCATACGCAACTATATAGTCGCCCGTACTTCCGACCCCGTCACCGACAGAAAGAAAGACTCGCGGGTGAATGAATGTGATACGATGGCACACTGTTTCGCAACGTGGTGATCGTACCATTACTGCCATCGACCGCGAAGATTTGCAGGGAGTTCAAATGCCCGTTGTAGCGTGTATGGTCAACGCCAAATATGTCCGAATTGAACAAGTATCTCTGCGTAATGGAGGTAGGTCCATTGAGTACAGATGTCGGCCCAATCTCGCCTGTATTCCTGAAGAGATGCGCGAATTCATGAATTAGCACTCCGACCAAATCCTCACTGGTCGGAGCGCCGGGAATGTGTTTAGGATTGTTCCATCGACCCGTTTGCGCTAGCGGGTCAGTCCAATATGTTGCGAGAACGATGTGATTGAGCGGGAGGGGCGGGCTGTCTGCGTAACAACCAGCGCTGAGACGACAGGACCTTCCAACAAACGAGGTATAGTCGGTGTTCACCCAGCGGATCACCACGTTATTGAGATCGCTCGCGGCGTTTTCGATGTTGATCACACCGTTCCAGTGGAATACGAGCGCTGCGGAAGCGTTGTGTGCCTCCCATTCTCGCATCGCTCGCTGGATGCCAGCGAGCACATCGTCGAGAAGATACTCGTGCGGCCGATTGGCATCGACGTAGCTCACGGTGACCTCTCGCGCCTCGCCCAGGCGCGCAAAAAGCATCACCAACATCAGGGCGATCATCGAGATCCGGGTGGAGATCTTCACGGCGCACCTCCCGCGGTGACCACGGTGGAGAGTCCTCGAACCACCTCGGTCGCCGTTGTTCCCGGAGGCCAGCCGAAGGCCGATGACGTCAGTTCGCCTCCCGCGCAGCGCAGCGGCATCGCGCTCTTGATGTTGAAGCCTGGACGCATCGCGTGGTCACCAAGCACCAGCAACATCCGGGGCGGCGCGTTCGATCCATCGCCCCGAACCAAGAAGCCCGGGGGCGCGAAAACATCGGTCTCATCGCTCAGCAGAGGCATTCCCTCCAAACGAACCTCGCGATGCACTCTTACGCGGTACCTCATAGTGGGAACCACGAAACGTCCTCGCGCATCGAGTGCATACTCATCGCGGACTCCTTCCGACAGGAAGGTTACGTCCGCGACGAGCAGTCCGGACTGCACAGCGAGGGTCGGGTCGGACAGAAAACGTTCGTCAGGCACCCCCTCTTCAGACATCTGAACCCGCAGTTCGTCCTCGGTAGGGGGGACCGCAAGCACCGCGGGATGTTCCGACGCGTACAGACGGGCATGCATGTCTGAGAGACGCGCTCGATCCGCATTGGCAGCGGGTACGACCGTGCGGGGAGCGGAACGCTCCCCCTGCACCCGACTCACGCTTTGGATCGCCAGATCCGATTGCGTGGCGTCCGGGGAACATCCCGCGGCGAACATCGCGAATGAAAGTGCACCCGCGCACCACGCGTGTTCGCTCCCCCTCCCAGTAGTCACTCCGAGTCGTCCCATGTTCATCTCCGAAAACTGCTGTGAATTCGCGTTGGAGAATCTGCCCAGCATGCCTCGCTCCTCGAAACACGATCTGGACTCGTTCACCGACATGCAAATCGTTGCCGCGAAACCCGTGCGTATCCGCGTACGAGAGCGCACGCACTCCGCTTCACATTGTAAATGTCTTCAGAACGGACTTTTTCCGAGTGGCACTACGTTTTCTTTCGTTTTCTGTGTAGGACTTACGCAGTTGCGAGAGGCCCTGAAACACGGTGTTTGCGCGTGAATGTGAAGGTCACGGCTGAGATTGGCCTGGTTTCGAGGGGACGACCAACGGTGCGGCTCCAGGAAGGGGTTGACGGAATGCAGGCGCAACCCACAATTTCGGCGTCGCGAGAGACCGATGAATCCGCCGAAGGCCACCGATACCGACTACATTCTGTTCTTGCTGGCGGCCCCGAAAACCGTGACAGCCACAGAAGCCGCTCGCACGGTTCACGACGAGACCCACGACCCTGCGCACGATGCCTTCAATCGCCTCCTCTACCGGCAGCCTTCCGACACGTTGGCGGTGTGGAACGAGGCAAAGACGCTGGTCGACATGACCGGCGGCGTGCTGGTGCTCGACGACTCCACACTCGACAAGCCGTACGCTCACGACACCGAGCTGGTCGTCTATCACTGGAGCGGCAAGCACCATCAGGTCGTGCGGGGCATCAACCTGCTGACCCTGCTGTGGACGGACGGCAAGGCGCTCGTGCCGTGCGACTTTCGGCTCTACGACAAGCCCATTGGAGGCCACACCAAGAACGAGTCGTTCCGCGCGATGCTCACGGAGGCCAGGGCGCGCGGCATGCTGCCGACGATGGTGGTGTTCGACAGTTGGTATGCGAGTCTCGAGAACCTGAAGTTCTTGCGCGACACGGCAAAACTGCCGTGGTTCACCCGCTTCGCCGCCAACCGCATGGTCAGCACCGACCACCACAACGCGCCGATCTCGGGGGTCGACATCCCCTCGTTCGGGCGAGTTGTCCACCTGCGTGGCTATGGCTTCATTCGGGTCTTTCGGACCATGGATCGCGATGGCGCACTGCAATACTGGGCGACGAGCCACCTCGACATGACCGAAGGCGAGCGCGCGGCGTTCGAACAGCAAGGGTGGGGCATCGAGATCTATCACCGTGGCCTCAAGCAATGCTGCAACGTCGAGCGCTGCCAGGCGCGCCGAACCGCTGCCCAGTGGGGACATATTCAACTGAGCCTCCGCGCGTTCCTTCGACTGGAGGCGCATCGCCTTCGAACTGGCGTGAGCTGGTACGAGGCCAAAATCAAGGTGGTTCGTGCGGCCGTCCGCGACTTCATCCGCAACCCCTTCGTTCCAAGGGCTTTCGCAACTGCGTAAGTCCTACTGTGTTCCCGAGGGCAAGCGCAGCGTTCGCGCTGATTCGACGTTCGTCGCCGTGGTTTCTCCTCGCGTTCGCGTCTCCCTCCGACTTCATCGCGGAGGTCAGCGCTCGCCCCCCGCGCGACCATCCCGAATACCCACGCAGCCCCCCGGCGCCCCCCGCGCAGGCATCCCGATTACCCGCGCACCCATCTCGACACCCCCGCGCAGGCATCCCGAATACCCGCGCACCCATCTCAACGCCCCCGCGCAGGTGTCCCGAATCCCCGCGCAGCCCGCTCCGACGCTCAGTGCCCCTTCGCGGCCTCGACCGACCGGAGCGCCTCGCGCTGCTCGCGGAGGTTCCACGGGAGCTCGGCGTAGACGTCGTCGAAGATGCCCTCCCTCGGCGGTGCGCCGTGGCGCTCGGCCTCGGTGATGGCCGCGTGGATCTCGGCCCCGAGCTCTTCGAGGAGGGCCGCGTCGGTCGACTCGTTGATGAGCCCGCGGTGCGCCATGAAGCGCCGGAAGCGCTCCACGGGGTCTCGCTTCGCCCAGTCGGCGACCTCGTCGTTCGAGCGGTAGCGCGTCGGGTCGTCGCTCGAAGAGTGCGCCCCCATGCGGTACGTCACGCTCTCGACGAAGGTCGGACCTCCGCCCGACCGCGCGCGCTCGGCGGCCGTTCGGAGCACCTCGTAGACGGCCAGCGCGTCGTTGCCGTCGACCCGCACGCCCGGGATTCCATAGGCCACGGCGCGGCTCGCGAAGGTGGGCGCCGCGGTCTGCGAGCGGCACGGGACCGAGATGGCCCAGTGGTTGTTCTGGCAGACGATCACCACGGGCGCCTTGAAGCGCGCCGCGAAGTTGAGGGCGTTGTGCACGTCGGGCTCGCTCGTCGCGCCGTCGCCGCAGAAGCCCACGGCGATGTTCTTCTCGCCCTTCGCGCGCATCGCCATCGCGGCCCCGACGGCCTGCGGAACCTGCGGTCCGATGCAGCTCGACCACGAGACCTGATTCACCGCGCGGCCCGAGAAGTGGCTCGGCATCTGCCGTCCCTTCTGCACGTCGAGCGAGTTGCCCCAGCACTGGGCGAGGTAGGTCGCGAGCGGAAAGCCTCGCACCAGCATCACCGCGCCCTCGCGCAGCCCCGGGAACACCCAGTCTCCCGCGTCGAGCGCGAAGCCCGCGGCGATGGGCGTGGCCTCCTGGCCCTTCACCTCACCGTAGAACCCGATGCGCCCCTGCCGCTGAACGAGAAGCATCTTCTCGTCGAGCAGCCGCAGCCGCCGCAGCTCGCGGTACATGCGAAGGAGCGCGCGGTCGTCGAGGCCGACGTCGCGGGTGGCGCGACATTCGTCGTCGAGGATGCGGGCGAGACCGAAGATGGGATCATCGGAGGCGGCGATCACGTCGGGCATCGAAGGGGCGCCGACGCTATCACGATTCGCGGCGAAAGAAGCTCAGCGACAGACGAGCGGCAGCGCGCTGAAGGGCGTCACGAGCGTGCGGTAGTCGGCGAGGTAGTTGCCGCCGCGGAGGTCTTCGCCCGAGAGCTGGTAGTAGTACGCGTGCGAGGCGGTGATGCCGAGGCCCGTGTAGGTCGCGACGTCGCTCGCGCGGTTGCCGAAGCCGTAGTCGGGCACACGGCCGAGGCGCGCGGCGAGGGCGTTGAGCTCCTCTTCCTTGAAGGTCTGGGCCGCGCCGTTGAGGGCGCCCGTCGAGCCCGTGGTCGTGTGCACGATCCCCGGCGGAAAGCCGCGCAGCCTGATCCACGCGCGCGTCGTGGGCTCGAGCCACTCGGGCCGCGCCGTGAGGTAGAAGATGTGATAGCCGCGACGGGCGAGCGCCCACAGGGCCTCGGGGGCTCCGGGGTGCGCCGCGGGAGGCCGCGACGTGATGATCGCGCCGAGCGCGGCCCACTCGCTCGAGGTGAGCGTCCCGTCGACGTCGGAGACCGCCACGCGCGCGTTCGCGGGGAGCACGTCGATCACCGAGTCGGCCGTGCTGCCGTCGGCCCGCACGACGAAGTGAAGCCGGTGCCGTCCGACGCCGAGCGCCTTCGCCGCGGGGATCTGGAAGTAGACCCTCCCCCCGTTCGCGGGCACGCCCTCGATCGTCGAGCCCTGTCCGTCGGAGAGGGTGCGCGTGCTGCCGAGGCGCTCCCACGTGCGGCAATCGCGGGCGACCCACACGTCGACCGTCTCGTCCTCAAGATCCTTGTCGGCGATGCCGTACGCGAACTTCGCGATGGCCCACTGGGGCTGTCCAACACGCGCGAAGTTGTCACGCCCGCGATGCCGCGCGCTGCCCTCGGCCACGGTGAGCCGCGACGCGATGGGGTGATCCCAGCTTCCGGTTCCGCGCACCGTGGGAGCCGCGAGGTCACACGCCGACGGCGGAGGGCAGTTGCTCCTCGCCTCGTCGCTCGCGGGGTCGACCTGATCGGGGTCACCGCCGCACGCCATCAGCCCGAAACACGCAGCCCCTAGCCCGAGGATTCGCTTCATGGGGACAAATACCTACATCGGCCCCAAAGGTGTGTCTACAGCGATCCCTCCTGCGTTTGTCAAACTTCTGGATGTGCTTGTGATGCGGTGTTTCGAGGGGGTAAGAGCGCCCCCACGGTGCGCCTGGTCTTCGACACAAACGTGCTCGTCTCGGCGCTGCTGAACCCCGGTCGCACGCCCGACCTCGCGCTCGCGGCTGCGCGTCACGCGGCCGTGACGGTACTCATCGACGACCGCATCGAGGCCGAGTACCGCGAGGTGCTGGCGCGTCCGAAGTTCCGCAAGGTCGACCCCGCGAAGCGCGAGGCGCTGCTCACGGAGATGCTCACGGGATGCGAGCGCGTGACGTCGCCCGCCTTCGCCGAAGGCGCTCATCGACGCGGACGACAGGGTCTTCGTCGAGGTCGCGCTCGCGGGTCACGCGCTCGCCCTCGTCACGGGGAACACGAAGCACTACCCGACGGATCTGGGCTTCGAAGTGCTCACGCCCGCGGCGCTCCTCGCGCGGCTCACGGGCTGAAGCGCCCGCAGTACGTGGGGCACACCAGAGCGCGTCAGCGCTCCAGGAAGGGTTGCGACGTTTCAGACGGCGGGCCTGGAGCGCTCACGCGCTCCGGTGTGCCTCGCGTAGCGCTGGCGCTCTGCTCGCTAGGGTCACTGGCGCGCGACGATGGCCCTCACGAAGGCGTCGTAGTTGTCGCGCATCGGGTCGTACTCGACCTTGCCGACGTGTGACCGAGACCGTCGCGCCGGTCAGCAGGGTTGGTGCCCTCCTCGGTGACGTCCTCCCAGCGCGTTCCGACGCCGCGCTTCTGCCACGCGGGCACGTCGTTGAAGTTGATCCCGTGCTTGTGGAGGAGCTCGTTGCGCTCGGCCACCGAGACCCCGTTGAGCTTCTTCGTGGCCGCCGCGTCGTCGAACCCTTGATGACGCAGCAGCCAGTAGCAGTGGCCGTTGAGCGCGTTGCGGTGCGCGTCCTCGTGGCGCCAGCAGGTACTCGACCACGTCCTCGTCGCGGGAGCTGCGAGATGCGGCAGTCGAAGGCCCCGTGCGCGCCGAGGGCCAGCGAGAAGGCCGCTCGCCTCGCCCGCGAAGACCGACAGGAGCTTTCCGGAGCTTGCGCCCGAAGGTCCCCTCGATAACCGCAGGAGCAGCGGCATCGTCGCTCTGCGTGTAGCGCAGAGCACGGCGAAGCCGCAGTTCATCGAATGCGTAGGCGTGGCGACCATGCAGTCGCCGCCTGGAGTCGCCCAGGGCGCGTCGAAGCGCTGCGAGACCCGCGTGAGGTGCGAGAACGACCGCCCGTCGATGCGCGCCACCATGTGCACGCCGGGCAGTACGCAGTGGTCGTGCGCCGTCTCGTAGACGCGCATCCGTCGGTCGAGCTGTTCGGAACTTCGCTGGCGAGGATTCCTGCCGCGCGGCGAGGCGCTCGGGGGCGCGCTCTTCGACGGGACCGCTCATCAGCGCGCGGATCGCGGCGAGGGTCCTCGAGGGTGCCCCAGTCGCCCTGGTAGTTGAACACCGACGTGATGCTCGGCCTTGAAGCGATCGTCGAGGAGGTCGATGTGCTCGCCCAGGAGCAGGTGCGAGACGCCGCAGGCGCGGCGAGGCGAGCACCTCCTTTCCAGAGCGCGAGGATGTAGTTCGCGAGGCGCGCGGATTTGAGCTCCGGGTCGAGGCCGCGCATGGTACATGCCGTCGCGACGCCCGTGGGACACGACCCCGTGTGGCACCGCTGCGCCTGGATGCACCCGAGGGCGAGCATCGCCTCGCGCGCGACCGACACCGTGTCGCAGCCGAGCGCGAAGGCGAAGAGCACCTGCTCGGGGAAGCCGAGCTTGCCCGATCCGTTGAAGAGGATCTTGTGGTGCATCCCCCGCTCGGCGAAGGCGCGGTAGACCTTCGAGAAGCCGATCTTGAAGGGCTGCGCGACGTGGTCGGTGAACACCAGGGGACCGGCCCCGGTGCCCCCCTCGCCGCCGTCGATGGTGATGAAGTCTACGCCGCGGTGGGTGGTGTCCATGAGGCGCGCGAGGTCGTCCCAGAACTTCATCTGACCGACGGCTGACTTGATGCCGACGGGGAGTCCGCCCGACGCCTCGGAGATGCGCTCGACGAAATCGAGCATCTCGTCGGCGTCGCGAAAGGCCGTGTGCGCCGCGGGGCTCACGCAGTCCCTGCCCATCGCTACGCCGCGGATCTGGACGATCTCCTGCGTGATCTTGGCCGCGGGGAGGATGCCTCCGGCGCCGGGCTTGGCGCCCTGACTGAGCTTGATCTCGACGGCGCGGACGGGGTTCTTCGTGGCGTTCTCGACGAAGCGCTCGAGGCTGAACGCGCCCTTCTCGTCGCGGCACCCGAAGTACCCCGTGCCGAGCTGCCACACGAGGTCGCCGCCGTGCTTGTGATGCGGCGAGATCCCGCCCTCGCCCGTCGACTGCCAGCAGCCCGCGAGCTTCACGCCGCGGTTGATGGCCTCGACGGCCGCGGCCGAGAGCGACCCGTAGCTCATGCCCGAC
Organism: Polyangiales bacterium; assembly: GCA_046351535.1. GTDB lineage: Bacteria > Myxococcota_A > Polyangia > Polyangiales > CAISKJ01. The sequence continues at coordinate 52,837 of JAXLYG010000035.1, read as the reverse complement.
ACGTTCACGATCGACGCTGGACGGAAGGCCTTCTTGCGCTTGTTGGAGCCGCCCATGACCTTCGCCGCGGGGATGCGGTACGCGGGGTCGTAGCCAGCATCGCCGACGTGCGGATCGAGGAGCGGAAAGGGCGAGTGCTTGATGACGACGTAGCCCGACGACTGCTCGAGGTCGTTGTCGGTGCCGAAGCCGAAGTAGTTGTTCTCCTTCTTGGCCGATGTGTAGACCCAGCGGCGCTGGTCGCGGGAGAAGGGGCGCTCCTCGTCGTTGCCCGTCACGATGTACTGGCGGAGCTCGGGTCCGACCTCTTCGAGCAGGTAGCGGAAGTGCCCGATCACCGGGAAATTACGGAGGATCGCGTGCTTCTTCTGCGTGAGGTCGTAGACCGCCACGACGAGCACCACGACCGCGAGGGTCACCACGTAGGGAATCATCAGGGCAGCACCTCCGGCGAAGAGGTCGCCACGATATCAACGGGTGCGCCGCGTGGGATTCGAGATCAGCGGGCCGACGTCACGTCGACGTCGCCGAGGTCACGATCGGCGGAGACGAACGACGGCGTCGTCGTGAGCTGACGCGCGGTCGAAGGGTCCGAGAGGGCGGTGGGGTTCTTCACCGCGAGGCGGTACTGCCCGAGCGCGACGCGGAGCGTGAAGCGCCCGTCGGCGCCCGCGCTCGTGCGGTCGACGAAGAAGGGATTCTGACCGGGCTCGGCGCGCTCGACGGAGACGAGCCATCCCGCGGTGGGGGTGGTGCCGGTGACGATGCGCCCCGAGAGGTTGAAGAAGGTCGTGGGGTTCTTCGACTGCGGCACGAAGAGGATCGCGCAGGGGTTCATCTCGCTCATCATCGCGAGGGAGCTGCCCGCGGGGCACCGCCCGCTCCGCAGGTTCGAGGGGTCGTGGACGAAGCGCGAGAACGTCGCCGCCATCGCCCCCGCCTGCGCGTCGCCCACCACGCGGAACGCGTACCCGTAGGTCCCCGGGTGGAGCGCGCCGGTGCCCCTCCACGTGTCTCCGTCGAGGGTCATCGTGGCGTAGGGCGCGGTCCAGTCGTCGGCGCGACCGAAGCTGCCGATCACCTCGACGCTTCGAACGCCCTCCCACCCCGGCCTGAACGCGAACCGCACGGGGAGCCCCGGTCCCGCGTCGAAGGGCGTCGCGTCGCTCGCGTCCGCGACGCTGACGTCACTCGCGTCACTCACGTCCGCGGCGCTCGCGTCGCTCACGTCGACCGTGTCGGTCGCGCTCACGTCCGACACGTCTGTCACATCGGGGGTGCTGGCGTCAGGGGTCGTCGAGGGCGTCTCGCCCCCACACGCCGCGATGGAAGCGAGAATCAAGAGGCCGAAGCATCGAGTGCGCATGGGGCGACCGCTTCGCACGCGGTGTGCCCGTCATCGAGACAGAGGGAGGCCCGCGTGACGGCCGAAGATCGAGAATCGCAGGGCGCAGAAGCACAGCCGCGCGACGAAAGACTTTCGTCTGCGTCGTGCACCGGGTTCACAGCTCACTTGCCGTGGCGTGATCCGAGGGCGCGAGGCGGGCTACGGAGCGCGACGGAGTAACCGAAGTTCGTTCCGAGCGCCGAGGGTCCCTCGGCGAAGGTGTAGGGGGTGGTGCCGCGCGCGCCGTAGAAGACGCCGATGCGGCCCAGCGAGCCGTTTCCGACGACGACGTCTCCGAGACCGTCGCGGTTGATGTCTCCGGCGCTCGCGATGGCGGCCACGACGCTGCGGTTCTCCGTCGGGAGGAGCGTCGCGCCGAGCGGTGAGGTGGTGGCGAAGGCCAGGCGTCCGTTGCCGTCGGCGAAGAAGAAATCCGCCGTCCCGTCGCCGTTGAGATCCGCTGCGCCCCCGACGAATCGCGCGGTGAACATCGCCGAAGGAGAGAATGCCGCGGTGTCTGTTCGCCCGAGGATGACGTCGTAGCTCGAATTGCTGTTGCCGATGATCGCGTCGCTCACGCCGCCGGCGCTCGAGGGTCTCCTGGTGATTGGCCACGGAGATGTCGTCGTCGTCGCGGATCGCGCATGACCTTCACGACCGGGGGAATGCAGGCCGGTGCGAGACGGAGGAGCCCATCGCCGGAGCCGAAATAGAACGTCGCCGAGCGCGTCGAGGAATCCCCCACGATCACGTCGGCGTAGCCACCGGCGTTGAAGTCGCCGGCGCCCGCGACGGAACAAGCCGCCTCCGCCGCGTCTTCGATACATCGTGGCGGCCGTCAGAGAGAGCCCTGTCGCGCTGCCCCGGTAGATGTAAAGGGTCTCTGTCGCCGAGGTCGTGACGATCACGTCGCCGTAGCCGTCGCCGTTCACGTCGCCCGCTGCCGTGAAGACCGTTCCGTTCACCTGCGGCTGGAGCGCGACGGGCGTCGTGAACGAGGGGACGCCCGACGTCGACACGGCCCTCGTGCGGACGTACCAGACGCGCCCGTTGACGCCTCCGATGAGCACGTCGGTGAGCCCGTCGCCGTCGGTGTCGCCCGCGTTCGCGACCACACGCCCGAAGTCTCGATCGACGACCAGGCCGCTCGTAGTGAGAGTGCGAACCGTCGTGGTCGCCGAGACGCCCGCGGCGCTGCCGAGCAGGTACGCAGGCGTGTCGAGACGGCCCACGAGGAGGTCTGAGTAACCGTCGCCGTTGAGGTCGGGCCACGAGCCCCACGGGGCGTTGGTCGACGACGTCGACGCGAGCACGCGGAAGCTCCAGATCGGCGAAAAGGCTGTTCCTGAAGCCATTCCGCTGCGACCGCGGAGGCGCCACCAGTGCGTGGTCGGCGAGAGGTCCGAGGTGAAGGTGTACGAGTTGCCCGTGACCGTCGCCGAGAGTTCCTCGACGATGCAGGCCGGGTCTGCGCAGAGCGACACGATCGCGCCGTCGACGCCCGGCGGGAGCGCCCAACGCAACGTCACGTTGCGCGCGCCCATCGCAGCCGTGGGCATCGGCGCGACGGGCCGCGGCGCGGCGATCGAGCCCGCGTCGGTCACGTTGACGACGTCGGCCACGTCGACGACATCGGTCGCGTCGACGACATCGACGACGTCTGCCGCGTCGGCGTCGAGCACGTCGGACGCGTCACGAACGAACGGGACGTCGGGCGTTGTCACATCCGCAGCGTCTCGCGCGTCGAGCACGTCGGAGGCGTCCCTGGCGTCGGCCGCGTCTGCGTCGGCCGCGTCTCGCTGCGCGTCGGAGGCATCGGTCACATCGGCCGCGTCGCTCGCGTCGGGCCCGGCGGCGTCGCTCATCGTCGCGTCGGTCGCCGTGTCGGGCGTCACGTCGGGCGCCGCCGCGTCGGGCGTCTCCGCGTCGGGGTCCGTCACGTCGACGGTCGCGGTGTCGACCACGGGCGACGCGTCACCCGAAGGGCGCGCGGCGAAAGGGATCTCGCAGGCCGCGAGCGCCGTCGAGAGGGCGAGCAACCAGGCAGGGCAGACTCGCGTGCTCACGTCGCCTTCGATCTACGCGGAGAGCGGCGGGCAGCGCAAGCGCCTCAAGGGGCGCAGAGCGGGCGGGGGCCGGCGCGCGACGCTTCGAAACGAAGGGCGGTGCGGGTGGGGCTGGCGCGCGACGCTTCGAAACGAAGGGCGGACCGGCGAGCGTACGCTCGCCGAGCGCGACCGAAACGATGGCGCGTCGACGACGCCGCGGGCGTCTCTCCAGCGCCGGGTGAGCTCACGCTCGCCGGTCCGCAAGCGACCTCGCGGACGGGGCGGCGGGCGGCGCAAGCGCCTCTACGCGCCCTGCGACTCTTCGCTCTGCGGCAGAAGCGACTCGTAGATGGTCTGGTAGCGACGCGCGGAGCGGTCCCACGACCAGTCGCCGCGCATCACGCGGCGTACGAGCTTCGCGAAGGAGGCGCGGCGCTGGAAGGCCGCGATGGCGCGCGACATCGCCGAGTAGAGGCCCTCGCCGGTGGGCTCGTCGAAGAGAAAGCCCGTCCCCGTGGTGAGCTCGGGGTCGCAGTCGACCACCGAGTCGCGCAGGCCGCCCGTGGCCCGCACGACGGGCACGGTGCCGTATCGCATCGCGTACATCTGCGCGAGGCCGCAGGGCTCGAAGCGCGAGGGCACGAGGAAGAAGTCGCTCCCGCCGTAGATGCGGTGCGCGAGCGCGTCGTCGAACTCGCTGCGGTACACGAACTTGTCGGGCATCTCGCGCGAGATCGCGGCCATCGACTCCATGAGCGCGGGCGCGCCGGAGCCCTGCACCACGACCTGAACGTCTTGACGGAGCAGCGTCGCGGCGCAGGCCGAGAGGAGGTCGACGCCCTTCTGCGACTCCATGCGCGCGACCATGCCGAACACCGGCACGTCGGGGCGCACGGGGAGCCCCACGCGCTGCTGGAGGTCGCTCTTGCAGCGGGCCTTGGCGCTCTGGTCTTCAGCGTCGTAGCGGGCCGCGAGGTTGTGGTCCGTGGCGGGGTTCCACACGGCGGGGTCGACGCCGTTGAGCACGCCGGAGAAGTCCGTCCCGCGGCTGCGGAGGACGCCGTCCATGCGCGCGCCGCCGTCGGGGGTGAGCACCTCGCGGGCGTACGTGGGCGACACCGTGGTGATGGCCCCCGCGTGCACGATGCCGCCCTTCAGCCACGAGGCCGCGCCGTAGAACTCCAGCTCGTCGACGGAGGCGTACGAGGGCGGCAGGCCCAGGTCCGCGAGGGAGTCGAGGGCGAAGATCCCCTGGTGCGCGAGGTTGTGGATCGTGAGCACGGTCTTGATGCTCGCGAGGCGCGGGTCTTCGGACGCGAGGTGGTGGAGCATCACGGGGACGAGCGCCGTGGCCCAGTCGTGCACGTGCACGATCTCGGGGACCTTCGACTGCGCGCGGATCCACTCGACGGCGCCGCGGCAGAGGGCGCCGAAGCGGAGGTGGTTGTCGGGGTAGGCCTCGCCGTGCTCGCCGTAGACGCCCTGTCGATCGCTGACGCGCGGCGCCGCGAGGAGCACCACGTTGACGCCCGAGGGGAGCCGCGCCTCGTAGATGTCGAGCGCGACGACCTCGCCCGCGAGGGGGGCCTTGAGCTTCGTGAGGCGGCGCGCGAGCGCGTGCTGCGCGCCGTCGATGGAGCCGTAGAGCAGCGACACGACGGTCACCTTGTGACCGAGCGCGCGCAGCGACTTCGGCAGCGCGCCGACCACGTCGGCCAGACCGCCGACCTTGCTGAAGGGAACCACCTCGGGGCTGACGAATACGATGTCCATAGGGCCGCGGGAGACTGCCGCACTCACGCCGCGGGATGCAACCACGCAATTGCCGTCCGTGCGGCGCGCGCCCCTCGCCCGACGCTTCACGGGCGACGCGCTGGAGTGCGCGGCGCAACCGTGCGACGATCCTCGCGATGCTTGTTTTTCGGCACCTCCTCGTCGTGGTGCTGTCGGGCGCGCTGGCCTTCCGCTGCAGCGACGAAGCCCCTACGCCCGCCGACGCTTCACGCACCGACGCCCCCTCCGACGCGGCCTCTGACGCGCCCGTCGAGCCGTGCAGCGCTGCCGACGACCCCGACCGCGACGGCATTTCGAACCGCTTCGAGGGCCTCGGCGACACCGACCACGACGACGTCCCCGACGCGCGCGACGTCGACTCCGACGACGACGGGATCCCCGACGCCATCGAGGCCAACGCGGGGTGATCGCGCGCGTGCCTCACCGCCCCGTCGACTCCGACATGGACGGACGCCCGACTTTCAAGACACCGACTCCAACGGCGACACGATCCTCGACGCCGTCGAGGCCGCCCCGTCGCCCGCGCAGCACGTCCGGACGCCGCCGTCGCGCGACCGCCTCGACGCGTCGTCGCCGGGCGTGCGCCCCTCGGTGGTCACCGCGTGGACCTGCCACCCCTTCGACACCGACTCGGATGGCGCGCCCGACTACGCCGACACCGACATCGACGAAGACCGCATCCAGAACCCCGTCGAGATCATGCCTGGCGGCGCGCAGTCGCCGACGGACACGGACCGCGACGGGCTCGACTTCCGCGACGTCGACGCCGACGACGACATGATCGCAGACCTGCACGAGACCGCCGCCGACCGCGACGGCGACGTCGCGAACTCAGGGACCGCGACTCCGACGACGACTCGCCCGCGAGCAGCACGGCCATCGGCGACGCGCGCGAGGCCGGTGACGCCGACCTCGCCACGCCGCCTGTCGAGTGCGCCCGCGAGATCGACGCGCGCACCCTCGACCTGCGCGCCGCCCCGACGGCGTGCCCGACTACCTCGACATCGACTCCGACAACGACGGCCTCTCGGACCGCGAGGAGGTCCTCGCCGAGACCGACCGCTGCAACCCCGACTCCGACGGCGACGGCCAGCTCGACTCCCTCGAGGTCGCGTGGTGCCGCGTCGCGATGCGCGCCCACTGCGCGACCGACGCCGCGGTGCGAATCCCCGCGAGCGAGGTGTGGGTCGCGCTGCCGTACATGGGCCCCGTGGCGCAGCGCGAGGTCGAGTTCGGCACCACCGCGCGCATGGCCGACGTGTTCTTTCTCGTCGACACGTCGGCGCGCAACGCCCTCGCGTTCGCGTCGCTCCAGACCGCGCTCTCGGCCGCGGGCAGAGGGGCCGCGGAGGCCGTCCGCGCGCTCGCGCCCGACGCGCAGCTCGGCCTCGGACACTTCGAAGACTTCGACGCCTCGTCGTCGTCGGGCGTCCCGTACGGCCTCCCCGGCGACAGGCCCTTCTGGCCGCTCTGCCCCGGCGCGCCGGGCACGATGGGGTGCCGACCGGGCTGGGGCATCACGCTGCAACCGACCTCGCGCGCGGGAGACGTCGTGGCGGCCGCGCTGGCGCTCACGGTGGGCGGCGGCGGCGACGTGGCGGGCTCGCAGATCGAGGCGCTCTACCAGACGCTCACGGGCGACGGGCTCTACACCGGCGACGCCGCGACGTCGTGCGAGAACGCGCCGGGCCGGCTCCCGTGCTGGATCACCCCGCGCCGCTGCCCCGAGGGGACGCGCGGTCAGGGCTGCTTCCGACGCGGCGCGCTGCCCGTGGTGGTGCTCGTCACGTCGACGGACTTTCACGGCGGTCCGCCGGAGTTCGCGGGCGGCCTCCCGTGGACGCCCTATGAGGGACTCGCGCCGCGACCGCACACCTTCGCCGACCTCGCGGGCGAGATGGCCACGACGGGCGCGCGCGTCATCGCCATCAACGGCTCCCCCACGGCGCGCTGCGAGAGCGGGAGGATCACGCGCGCCTCGGGCGATCCCTGCTTCGATCTCCTCGCCGTCGCGCGGGCCTCGGGCTCCGTCGATCGCGCGGGGGCTCCGCTGGTCTTCGACCTCCCGCGCGTTGCGACGCCCGCCGCGGTGGCCGAGGTGCTCGGCAATGCCTTCGCGACGCTCGCCACGAACGTCACCTTCGACACGACGCTCGCGGTGAGGGCCGACGCTTCGAACCCCGCGATGATCGACGCGACGCGCTTCGTGAGGGCCCGCGCGCCCTCGTGCCTCGTGAGCGGCGCCTCCGACTGCTGGACGCCGCCCGCTGGAATCCCCGTCTCCGCGGCCGTCGCGCGCACCGACATGAACGGCTTCTACCGCGTCGTCCCCGGCACCCGCGTGCGCTTCACGGTGAACCTCCGCAACGACACGGTGTACGAGGGCGCCGAGGGGATGACCGTGTTCAAGCTCTACCTCGACGCGCTCGGCGACGGCTCGCTGCGCGACACGCGCGAGGTCTACGCCGTGGTGCCCGCGCGACAGCGCGCGCCCTGATCGCCGCGACGGGAGCCCCCGCGACCTGTAGCATCGCGCGTCGTGATGACCCCCGAACGCTGGTCCGCGACGCAAGAGTACCTCCGCACGGTCTTCGGCCGAGAAGACGAGCTCCTCGCGGAGCTCCGTGAAGACGCGAAGCGCGAGGGCCTCCCCGACATCGCGATCAGCGCCGAGGTGGGGCGGCTGCTGCAGGTGCTCGTTCGCACGACGAAGGCCCTCGCGGTGCTGGAGCTCGGCACGCTCGGCGGCTACTCGGCCATCTGGATGGCGCGCGCCCTCGCCCCCGGCGGACGCCTCGTGACCGTGGAGCTCGACCCCACGCGCGCGACCTTCGCGCGGCGCCACTTCGATCGCGCGGGCGTCGCCGATCGAATCACCGTTCTCGAAGGCCCTGCGCTCACGGTGATCCCCGCGGCGATCGACGCCCTCGGCGGATCGCTCGACGTGGCCTTCCTCGACGCCGTGAAGGCCGAGTACCCGGCGTACCTCCGCGCGCTGCGCGAGCACATCGCGCCGGGCGGAATGATCCTCGCGGACAACGTCCTCGGCACGAGCTCGTGGTGGATCGATGAGGCGGGTCACCGCGACCGCGACGCCGTCGACGCGTTCAACCGCGAGCTCTCGGCGGACCCGACCTACGACGTGGCCGCGGTGCCGATCCGCGAGGGCGTGCTCATCGCACGGCGTCGCTGAGGGTCGCTCAGGAGTTCAGCGGGAGGTAGGTCGTGCACGGACCGCCAGGGCCCGTGCGGCTCGCGGTGATGCCGCCGCTCGTGACCCAGCCGAGGTTGGTGCACTGGTAGTAGATCCGGTCGCTGCGGCTCTGCACGCAGGCGCCGAGGCTCATGTCGCGGCCCCACGTCGTCGAGTAGCAGGTGCGCCCGCCGTTCTGTCCGGGCGGAGGCGTCACGGGCGTCGTCGAGGCGCCGCCGCAGCCGATGGACGCCGTCGAGGGCGCGAGCTCGGCGCGGATCAGCACGCGATCGGACCAGCCCGCGCTGCCGATGCCGTAGAGCTCGCGCGAGATCGCGGGAGACGCGTCGATGATGGGCTTGCCCGCCGCGCGCTCGACGCAGATGTTGGGGCCCACGTCGGCCACCTGCACCACGCACCAGCGACCCGTGCGGGGGTTGGTGAGCTTCACGCGCGAGCGGCACCCGAAGCGCCACGAGTCGGCGATGTACATCCAGCGTCCGTCGGCGTTGCCGAAGCAGGCCATGCGCTGGTTGTCGCTGCCGCCGCCGAAGGTCGTCAGGTAGTACATGTTGTCGGCAGGGCGCGTGCGTCCGGCGATTTCACCGCTGGAGGGGCAGCGGTAGCCGCCGACGGTGAGGTCCGAGACGAGCATCGCAGAGTAGGGCGCGCCCTCCTCTTCGCTGGTGTCGGCGCCGTAGCAGCCGGAGAGCGCCGCGAGGACCATGCAACCGAGACCGAGCGCGCGTGTCTTCGACATCGTGCCCTCGATGTTGCAGCCCTCATACCGCGCGGGTCTACGGTGAAATAGGCTCCCTCTGCGATGGTCACAGGGGTGTCGTTCGACGGGAGTGATGGTCACGGGGCCCCCACCGCGCGCGATCTTTTCGTGGCCGCGCGGTCTGGTAGCGTCGCGGCGCATGAGCACGATCCTCGTTCCGCTACCCGACCGCGACTTCGACACGACGGAGGTGGCGGTGCCGTGGCGCATCCTCACGCGCGCGGGTCACACCGTCGTCTTCGCGACCGAAGAGGGACGCGCGCCTCAGTGTGATCCGCTGCTCTTGCGGGGCGTTCTGTTCGGTCAGCTCGGCGCCGAGCCCGAGCCGAAGAGTTTCTACCGCGCGCTCGAAGACGACGCGCATTTCAAGGCCCCGCTCCGCTGGCGCGACCTCGACGTGAGCGCGTACGACGGCCTGGTCCTCCCCGGCGGACACGCGCAGGGGATGAAGCAGTACCTCGCGAGCGAGGTGCTCCACGCGAAGGTCGCGGCGCTGTGGAAGCGCGACATCCCCGTGGGCGCGATCTGTCACGGCGTGCTGGTGCTCGCGCGCACGAAGGACCCGGTCACGGGCCGCTCGTTGCTCCACGGCCGCCGCACGACGTGTCTGCCGAAGTACATGGAGCGCACGGCGTACTGGCTCACCGCGTGGAAGCTCGGCGGCTACTACCGCACCTATCCCGCCTACGTGGAGGACGAGGTCCGCGAGGCCCTCGCGACGCCCGACGATTTCGAGCGCGGCCCGATCCACCTCATGTCGCGCGGCACCGATCGCGACGACCGCGCGGCCTTCGTGGTCGAAGACGGTCGCTACGTGTCGGCGCGCTGGCCCGGCGACGCGTACCTCTTCGCGAAGCGCTTCATGAAGCGGCTGTAGCGCGACCGCGAGACTGTGGCGCTACGCGACCTTCGTGACCGGCGTCACGGGTGGTCGTCCGAGGATCGCGTCGTTCACATGTCGCGTCTTCGACAGGCCGCGCTCACGCCTGGCGGAGCACGTCGTCGAGCGAGGTCGCAGTGATCGCGCGCACGGTCCACGCGGTGAGCGTCGCGACGTCGTGGCACGCCTCGATCCGCGAGTCCTGCGCGGCGTCGAGGACCCACCCCCGCGCGGCGAGCGCGGCTCGGAGCGCGGTGCGTACGCCGTCCTCGCGCCCCTCTTCGCGCCCCTCTTCGCGCCCCTCTTCGCGCCCCTCTTCGCGCCCCTCTTCGAGGACGCTTTCGAGGGAGTCGTAGCCCTTGCGCTGGAGGAGGTTTCGCAGCGCGACCTCGTGCGCGGTGTCGCGGTCGTAGAGCGCGTCGACGGCCACGTCGTTGCGGAGCACGCCCGGCGCCGAGAGCGTCTCCCCCGAGAGCACCGTGCGCACGGGCTGTCCGAGCTCGTGCACCTCGACGCGTCGCGGACCGAGCAGCCTCACCACCCAGACCCATCTCGTGCCCGCCTTGAGGAGCTCGTCGATCTTCGTCTCGAGCTCCGCCTCGTTCTGTCCGACGGAGGCGTATTCGAGCGCGAGGGGCGGCGCGGTGGTGCCCCAACCGGGCTTCTCGGGTCCCAGGCCGACGGCGACGTCGGGCGCGCGCATCGTGTCCTTCGAGATCGCGATGCCCGTGTCGACACCCACCGCGGGCGCGAGGGGGTCGGTGTCGAGCACGAAGCCGCCGCGGAGGTTGGGCCCCGTGCCGTCGTGGCTCGTCGGCGCGGCGTAGATGGCGTGCCCCTGCGAGAGCTCGTAGGGATCGCCGGAGTTCAAATGCCAGGCGCGAAAGGGCCCGGGTGAGACGCGTGGCTTCGTCATCGCCCCGCGATCGTAACGAAGCGGAGAGGCGCTCGCGAGCGAGCCCTGGCTCAGCGGACGGTGAAGAGCACGACGGGCGCGCAGCCGCACGCGGCGGCGAGCGCCGCGAGGATGCTCGCGAGGCGACTCACGGGTTGACGCGCACCGACACGATGGGCGTCGAGACCGTGACGCCGCCGTACGTGGTCGCCGTCGCGGAGAACGTGTACGACGTGCCGACGACCGTCATGCCCGAACGGCAGCTCCCGGGCGACAGCGTGATCGAGCGGGAGGCGGTGCGACGGGTGTAGGTCGAGGCCCCGACGGAGAGCGTGTCCGACGAGACGACGGGCACGTAGTCGGTCGTCGTGGAGCTCCCGATGGGGTCGCCGCCCGTCGCGCGACAGCTCGTCACCGACGAGTAGCCGATGGTCACGTTGCGCACGCCGCCGGGGTTGTCGGCCACGCCCGTGAGCGAGACCGTGGTGGTGCCCGTGATCGTCGCGGAGTTGCTGACGCCCTTCGACGTGGCGCCCGCGATGTTCCCGACGTTGAGGGTGAGGTCGGCGGGGTTGGGGTCGCTCGCGTAGATGACCGTCGGGTTGCCGAAGAGCTCGTGCGCGAAGTCGCTGCCGAGCCAGAGGTGCGTCGCGCTGCGCCCGCAGTCGAGGGCCGTGTTCTGCTGCCGAAACGCGAGCGAGTACTCGGTGCAGGTCGGCGCCGTGGCGGCCGGATCGCCGGTGTACCGCTGGAGCTTGTTCGACGACGCGTTGCCCGCCCAGTAGCTCCGCACGGCGCCGCTCCACGACTGGAGGCAGAACAGCGGGCGGCACACGAGCCCGGTACAGCTCTGGTACCAGCGCAGGCAGATCGAATCGAGGGAGACCTGGCCCGTGCCCGTGAAGCACACGCGAGCGCCCGTGCGGTTCACGCCCGCGTAGAGCCACATGCTGTCGTTGCCGCAGGCGGTGTCCTGCGTCGTGGCCTGCGCCACGCTCGTCACGCCGCCCTGCGCGCGCGCGGCGCTCGGGACCACCGTGATCTCGGGCGCGGCGTCGCCTCGCAGGTGGACCACCGTGAGCGTCTCGTCGGAGACGTCACCTGCACCGGTCTGGTCGTCGCCCCCGACGCAGCCTGCAACCATCGCCACGCACACAGTGCTGAATACTCGTCGCCACATGGTGATTTCCCTCGCCGCGTATTGCCCGCCCGACGACGCGTCCGTCTGAAAATGAGGAGTGGGTCGTCGCTTTTCTTGAAGCGAACGTCGCGCGCGAGAGGGTGTGCGTGGAGGCGGTCACTTCGCGGTGAGGAGCTCGCGCTCCGCGAGGAGTCGGCGCGCGCGGTCGGGTCGCTCGCGTCGAGCCGCCGCGTCGAGCGCGTCGAGCGCGGCCTCGCCGTAACGGGCGAGACCGAGGCGGGCCTCGTTGCGGACGACGTTCTCGCGCGCGAGGAGCGCGTCCACCAGCGCGGGGAGCGCGTCGAGGTCGCGCGCGTGGGAGAGCGAGCGGATCGCCGACACGCGCACCGCGGCGCGTCGATCGTCGAGGCGCTCGCGGGCGCGAGCGAGGTGCTCCGCGCGCGTTCCCGCGGTGCGGACGAGGCGCGCGGCGAGGTCGCGCACGCGGGGCCTCGTGTCCGCCAGCGCGCGATCCAGGTAGGGACGCAGCGCGTCGGCTCCCTCGCGGGCGAGCTCCTTCAGCGCGCGACGCACCACCTCGGCGTCGTGGCGATCGAGCGCCTCGAGCACCGCGCGCGGCGAGGGCGGCGTGACCTGCGGCGGCGGCGACGGAGGCGGCGGAGGCGCGTCGCCGATCAGCACGCCCGCGGACATCGGCGGCGTCGGGCCAGCGTAGCCCTCCGCCCGCGCCCGTCGGATGAGGGCCGCGACGGGCGAGTCCGCCGACGCCGTGCGCAGGAGCGCCAGGAGCCCCCACTGCCCTGACGCGATGGCGGGCGCGAGGAGCGCCGCGCGCATCGGCTCCGGGCACGCCAGGAGGACGCGCTTCACCTCGTCGCGCGCAGCGACCGGCGCGACCGACCACGCCGACGCGAGCGGCGGAACGAGCCTGCGCCACAGCCGAAGCCGCGTCTCCGACGTGCCCACGGCCTCGGCGAGACGTCGCAGCCGCGCGCGAACGAGCCCGAGCGCCGCGAGGTCGTTGCGCGCGTCGGCGTCGCGGAGATCGTCGGCGAGACACGCGAGCCACGCCTCGCCGCCGAGGGCCGGGCCGAGCCACAGCGGCAACACCCACGGCGCGGGGGCGACGGGGCGTTCGCCATCGCGCATCGCGCGCACCGCCTCGGGTCGACGCGACGGCGCGTCGCGGTCTGGATCGGTCGGACGCGGAGGCTTCACGCGACGCGCCGGGGTCTCGCGGTCGGGCCCGCCGCGCCAGCACGCGACGCCGATCGGGCGGAGCGCGGTCGCTGCGTCGAGCGCGAGCGCGCGGCGTTCGGGCGAGAGCCACGGGAGCTCGGCGGCGATCGCGGCGATGAGCTCCAACGGGTCGTCGTCGCCCACCAGATCGAGCGCGGGGAAGTCTTCACCGCGCAGCGCCTCCGCCACGCGCGCGACGAGCGTCGGCGACGGAGACGGGAGCGTCACATGGAGCGCGCGAGCGACGACCGACGTGGCGACGTCGACGGGCGACGAGGTCCGCGCGCAGTCCGCGAGGAGCGCGTCGAGGTCGGCGCGGGTGATCGCCCGGCCGCACGCGCGGAGGAGGTCGAGCGTCTCCGCGGCGCGAGGATCGGGCGCGGGGCCGAGGGCGCGCCAGCGGTCGGAGAGATCCCAGCGAGCGGCGCCGTCGAGCGAAGGGAGCAGCAGGGTGAGCAGGCGTCGGTGCGCCGCGCGGTCGCCCTCTGGCGGAACCTCGGCGATGCGCCCAGCCACCGACGCGAGCGGACGGAGCGCGTCGACGTCGCCCGCAGACGCGAAGGCCTCGCCGAGCAGTCGCACGGCCGCGTCGCGCGTCGCAGCGTCGCCGTCGAGCGCGGTGAGGAGCGCGCCCACGTCGCGCCGCGCCAGCGCGATCGCCCGGCCCGCGGGGACCTCGCCCGCGCGCCACGCGTGCAGAAACCTCGGGACGTCCGCGGGCGAGAGGCCGTGGGTGAACCAGCGCGCGAGATCGTTCGTGACCGAACCTTCTCGCGTCGGGGTGGCGCTCGGCGCGGCGCCGCGTCCGAGGAGGTCGTCGACCTCGGCCGCCGTCGCGTCACGGAGCGTGAACTCGCCGTCGCGGAGCTTCGTGAGGAGCGCGTCGAACCACGGCGCCCCCCGGTGCGCCCGACACGCGCGCGCCGAGAGTCGCCCGTCGAGCGCGTCGAGGAGGAGCGCGCGTGACTCCGCCGTGCCCGCGGCGTCGAGGGCGCCGACGAGCGCGGGCGTCGCGGCGGCCCCGAGCAGCGCGTCGAGCGACGCGAGGAGCGCCGCGCGCAGACCCGGGTTGTCGTGTCGTCCGCCGAGCCAGCCGAGCATCGCCCCCACGCTCGACCGGTCACCGAGCGCGCCGAGCGCGGCGGCGGCGGTCTTCTTCACGTTCATGGTGGGATGCTCGAGCGCGGCGGTGACGGCGCGAGCCGCGGCGCGCGTGCCGAGCGCCGTCAGCGCGTCGAGGGCCGCGCGTGCCACCTCGATGTCGGGCGCGCTCACCGCTCGCACGAGGTGGAGCGTCACCCCGCCCTCAGCCCGCGCCGCCACCGCGCGGATCGCGGCCGTTCGCACCGCGACCGCGGTGGCGTGGATGTGACGCGCAACCGCGGGCGCCACGCGCGGCGAGCGCAGCCCCGCGAGCGTGCGGATCAGCGCCGCCCGCACCGCGTCGGCCTCGGTCCGCTCGAGCTGACGGAGCAGGAGCGACACCGTCAGCGCGTCGTCGCTGGAGTCGATGACGAGCGCGCGCGGGCGGGTGATTCCCGCGGCCCGCAGCCGACGCGTCAGGCTCGCGAGCGCTGCGATGACCTCGGGCGCGACGACGGTCTCGAGCTCGGGGAGACGCCCCGCGAGGTGGGCCGACACCCTCGTCTGGAGGTGCTCTGCGACGAGCGCGTCGACCGCATCGAGCGCGCCGCCATCGCCGCCCGCGAGGATCTCGACGCGCCTCATGGGCGGCAACCACGCGGCGGCCGCGTCGAGCCGCGCCGACGCGGGCGCCGCCGCGAACCACGCGCAGACCCGCGGCAATCGCAGGAGCTCGACGCGCTGGAGCGTCGCGTCGCGGGCCTCTCGATCGTGCGCGACGAGCTGATAGAGCGCCTCGCCGACGGCGCTCGGAGACGCCATCGCCCAGGGCGCGCGGGAGCCTCCGACGAGCGCGGCGAGGAGCACCTCCGCCGACGCAGCGCCGCCGCACGCGACCACGGCCGGCAGCGCCTCGGCGCCGAGCGTCGGCAACCAACGGAGCACCGCGGCCTCGCTCGTGGGCCGCGCGGCGTCGGCCAGGAGCGGGATGAGCGCCGCCGCCACCTCCTCGCTGCGGGTCGCGTCGAGGAGCGCCTCGGCGCGCGCGACGGCGCGGTCGGTGAAGGGCCTCGGGGACACGCGTCCGAGCGCGAGCGACAGCGCGCAGAGACCCACGGCGCGCGGGTCGTCGGGGGCAGACGCCTCGGCCCGCGAGAGCACCTCGTCGCGCGCGGTGTAGAGCGCGGTGGCCCAGGCGTCGAGGTCGCGCCGCGGGGCTTCAGAGACGACCGCGAGCACGTCGTCGAGCACGCCCTCACGGACGAACACCCCGCGCTGATGAAAGGCCATGACGAAGCGGAGGAGCTCGGGCTCGATCCACGCCCCGCGGCGTCGCGCGTCCGCGATCACTGCGGCGAAGGAGTCGGGCGATGACACGTCGGCGAGCGCGACGAGCGCGCGGCGGGCGTCGGCCTCGTCGCCGTCGACGAGGGCGCCTCGCAACATTCCTTCGAGGCGCCAGGAGGCCGCGCAGTCGAGCGCGGCGCGTCGCGTGGCGGGGTCGAGGAGCGACGGCCGCAGCAGACCGGGGCGCGGTCGGAGCGCGGCCCACGGCGCGGCCAGGCGGCGCAGGGCCTCTCCGCGAAGTTCGTGGTCGGGGTGCGCGGCGAGCGAGGCGAGCCGTTCGGCGACGCTCTCGGCCGGCGCGGTGCTGGCCGCGAGCGCCTCGTCGAGGAGCGCGAGGGCGCGGCGCGCGCAGTACGGCTCCGAGCGACGCAGGAGCGCGTCGACCATCGGCAACGGCGCGTCGAGGCGCGACGCGGGGAGCGTCTCGACGGCGTGACGGAGCTCGGCGGAGGCGGGCGCTCGACGCGCGAGCCCGGATCGTGGAGGAGCTCGACGTGCCACCACGCGATGCGCGCGGCTGCGTCGCGGACGACCTCGCGCCACGAGGGCACGGCGCGACCGTGCGCGCAGGCGTCGAGGCGGAGCCAGAGCTCGGCGACGGCGCGCTGGTGCTCGGGCGCGTGGCCTTCGAGCGCGTCGGGGAGCGCGCGGACGTACGCCGCCGCGTCGGCGCCGAGGCCGCCGGCGTGGCGTGCGAGCGCGGCGAGCGCGGTCTGCGCGTCGGCGCCGCCACGCGCGAGGCAGCGTGCGAACGCGTCGGCGTGCGGGAGGGGGACGGGTGCCTTGCGGGAGCGACTCATGACGACCGTGATGGGATTTGGAGGTGCGCAGAAACGCGCGGGGCGGAGGCCGAGGGGGCGCCTGAGATACGACCGCGATCGCCGCCGGGCAAGGGCGCGGGGCGTCCGCGTGAGGGGAACGGGGCCGAGGCCGTGCTAGGGTTCGCGGCGCGCCGTCTCCACGTGGATTCCGGGCTCGAGCATGTTGTCCAGCCGGTCAGGACGTCGGATGTGAGATCTGAAGGTCGCGGGTTCGAGTCCCGCTATGTTCACCACCGCCCGGGGTCGGGGGACGGCGCGCTTTCGCTTCGCATCACATCACACCGCGACGGATCGACGCTCAGCGCCGCCGACGGCGGTGGTGCGTCTTCACGAGGGCCGTGCGCACGCGCCCGCCCGGGTCCTGCTTCGCGATGAACGCGATGGTCTGCGAGAACGTGGGGTGCGCGAGCAGCGCGTCGACGGTGTTGTACTGGTCGTCGAGCTCGCGGTTCGAGAAGGTCGCGTGGATCGCCGAGTGGCAGTCGCGACAGATCGTCGTGGTGGCCTTTCCCCCACGGGAGCGCGGCACCATGTGGTGATCGCTCGGGTGAAGGTTGGGACGCTCACAGACGGGGCACGGATCGGGCTGAATCATCGGTGGGCTTCCTGGCGCGCGAGGGCCGCGAGTCTGACCCGCGTCACCGCCTCGCGCCACTCAGCCCGCGGGCGCGACGAGGGCGCCCGGCGCGTCGGCCTCGCGTCGACGGCGGAGCTCGTAGCAGAAGCGCGACGCGCGCTTCGAAGCGTCGGCCGAGAACTCGCCGCGCGCGCCCACGTCGAGGCGCTCTCCGCCGACGAGGCTCCACACGACGTCGAACGCATCACCCTCGCCCGCGAGTCGCGCGGCGGCGGCGGCGCGCATCACGAGGCTCACGCCGTCCTGGTGGGGGTCTCCCTCGCGGAGGCATCGGTCGACGGCCTGCTGCACCGCGCCCACCACGCCGTGGTGCGCGTCGACCTCGCGGAAGCGCTGCCCCCGGTCGATGCACGCCGCCGCGCGGATGCGCACGCCCTCTCGCAGACACGCCTGGTACACGTCACGGGCGAAGCGCGCGAGGCCCGACCACGAGCGCGCGTCGGCCGCGCGGGTGCGCGGGTCGGACACGGTGATCGCGAAGACCTCTCCGACGCGCTCGTGGATGACCGCGGCGCCGCCGAACCACCCCTCGGCCCTGCGAATGGCGCGCGCCACGACCTCGAGCCTCCGCAGCGCGTCTCCGTCGGGCATCGACGGCGCCACGAGCGCGAAGGCGCAGCACGCGAAGGTCTCGTCGTCGTCGATGCGGCGCGCCACGTCGTCGCCGAGCCACGACTCCACGGCCGCGAGGAGACGCGAGCGGTCTTCGTCGGGGTCGAGCACGAGCTCGTGCATGAGCCGAATGAGCCCCGGGTGCGGCGCGAGGTCGGGCGACGAGAGCAGGTCATCGATGGCCTCCGACGACACCTCGCGGAGCGTCTGGAGGATCTCGCGCGTCAGGGGCCCCGCTCGGAGCGCGCGGGCGAGGTCGTAGAGCGCGTCGACCTGCGTCACCGAGGGAGATCGTACGGGCCCGTACGACCTCGCCGGATCGCGGTACCACGGCGGGACGAGGCCGGGCCTCGCGGGCTCGACGGCGACGGCGACGGCCATGCGGGGGTGCTCCACGAGGCGCACGAGGGTGCCCGCGGGCGGCGCGTCGGGCGTCATGATCGCGGCGGCCAGGATGCACAGCCGACGCGAGGTCTCGGCGTCGTCGGCCGAGGCCCCGCGCGCGCTCACGAGGCCGATGGGGATGCGCAGCGCGTGGTAGAGGGCGTCGCGGAGGTCCTGCTTGACGACGCGCTCGTCGCGGACGTCGGGGTTCGACGATTTCCACGTCGAGAACAGGGTCGCGGCGTGGGCCTCGATGGCCTCGCAGGCGAGGTCGATGGGCCCCCTCCCCTCGGGGTCTTCGTCGTGTGATGACAGCAGCGTGCGGAGCCTCTCGACGAGCGCGTCGGGCACGTCCGCGCGCCACGCGCCGTAGAGCACCGCGTCGGGCTTCCACGTCGAGAGAAAGGCGTCGGGCAGCGGGAGCAGCGCGTCGGGGACGCGCGCCACGGTGAAGCTCGAACGCGCCTCGAGCACGGCGAGTCCGCCTTCGAGGGCGTCGACGTAGCGCCTCGCCACGGCGCCCACCCAGCGCGTCTTGTGTTCGAATGATTCGCTATCGAACGAGTCGAGCCGGTGACGCTTCTCGGGCGCGAAGGGCTGCTCCGACGGCGCGTCGTCGTTGAGCCATCGGCGGCGCGTGCCGGGGGGCACCGAGGCGCGGTTGGCGTTCTGCTCCCACGCCTCGTCGAGCGGAAACGCTTCGAGGAGCGTGGCGACGACGTGGGTCATCGGTCCGCCGACGGAGGTCGTGAGGCAGTGGGCCACCTCGCGCGTGCTCGTGAGGTCGGGGTGCATCGCCGCGGCGCTCGGGAGGTACGTCGTCGGGCGCGTGAAGGCGTGAAAGGCCCTCGCGATCTGCACGAGCCCCGAGGCCGCGAGCGCGTGACCGAAGGCCAGCAGGCCGCCGTAGGGGTTGGGCCACCACGTGAGGGCGCGCTGCGCGGCGTCGAGCGGCGAGAACCCGAGCGAGAGCAGAAAGGCCATTTCGATCGACGGAAACGCGTCGTGGAGCACCGCGAAGGCCGACGCGCGGAGGTAGTCGAGGTTCGTGCCCGTGGCGCGTCGGAGCTCCGAGAGCGCCTGGCGCATGGCCTTGAAGTACACGAAGGGTTCGGCGCGGCGCGTGAGGGCTCCGCGGGCGTCTCCCTCGCCGACGCCGAGCACGCGCACGAGCCTCGGGCGACGGCCGTGGCCGCGCTCGCGCTCGATCCATCGCTCGACGAGGGCGCGGTCGGTCGTGAGCGCGACGGCGCAGGCTCCGACGCTGGCCCAGGCCATGTGCTGGTAGCCCATCCAGCGGCCGTAGGGGCGGTTCCATCGCGGGGGCTGCGCGGCGGCGTCTTTGCGGGCGCGCTGCGCGGCCGGGTACTCGTCGGCGAGGCGGAGGCGGGCGTCCATCCACGCGTCGAGAAAGGCCCTGAACTCGGGCTCCGCGCCGGGCCTCGCGAGGCCGCCCGTGTCGGCCGCCCAGCGGTGAAAGATCGCGTCGACGAGGAGGTCTCCGACGGCGATCATGTTGAGCCCGACGGCGCGCTCCTCGGCCTCGACGACGCGCGCCACGGTGTCGATCACGTTGGCGCTCGGCGGAAACGACTGCCCCGCGACGACGAGCGCGGTGGCCGGCCCGTCGGAGCCGCGGAGCTGCTGGAGCGCCGACGAGAAGAGCACCGCGCCCGCGTCGGAGGAGCCCAGTTCGAAGCGCGTCTGACATCGCTCGCCGAGGCCGAGCATCTTCTTCAGGTCGAGGAAGCGGTTGAGCACCTCGCTCAGAAACGCCGCGTCGCGGCCGGGAAAGGTGATCCCGAGGAGGTGCGTGACGGCGGGCGCCGCGTCGACGCCGCCGATGCTGTCGATGCAGCGCTCGCACGCGAGGCGCATGAGGTGTTCGAGGGGCGGAGGCCCTCCGGCGCCGCGCGCGCGGGGCTCGGTGAAGACCTTCGACGGCGTCACGTCGCGGGGGCACGAGTACTCGCCCGCGAGGAGGTAGACCGAGCGTGTTCGACCGGAGCGCATGGGCGACGACTACGCCAACTCGCGCGCGCGACGCAAAGCCTCTCGTCGCGGTCTTCGCGGGGCGGTGTATAGTTCAGCCCCTCGCGGGGGACGCGCGTGCCATCGCGGGGGAATCCGTCACGGTGCTGCCCCCGACCCGAACCATCGAAGAACGCACGGAGCCCGTCGACGTCGCCGCGGAGCACGTCACGCCGCGCACCATCGGCGGGCGCTACGAGCTCCTCTCGCAGATCGGCGTCGGAGGCCACGGCGAGGTGTGGTCGGCGCACGACGCGCTGACGGGCGCCGAGGTGGCGGTGAAGCTCCTGAAGGGCGTCTCTCGGAGCGCGTACTCGCCGCGCGTGCGCCGTGAGATCGCGGCCCTGCGGCTGCTCCACGTGCCGGGGGTCGTGCGGCTCCTCGACGAGGGAGCCGAGGGAGACAAGGTCTTCGTGGTGATGGAGCGCCTGCACGGCGAGTCCTTCCCCGGCCGCGCGACGCCGTGCGCGTGGAACGACATCGCCGAGACCACCGTGGCGCTGCTCGAGACGCTCGGGCGCATCCACGCCGCGGGGGTGGTGCACCGCGACCTCAAGCCCGCCAACGTGCTCGTCGACGCCTCGGGGCGTCCCACCGTGCTCGATTTCGGCGTCGCGTGGGCGCCCTTCGAGACCGTCTCCGATGGCCCCGGCGAGGTCGTCGGCACGCCCGCGTACCTCGCCCCCGAGCAGGTCGCCAACGAGCCCATCGGCCCCGGCACCGACCTCTACGCCGTCGGCGTGATGCTCTTCGAAGCGCTCTCGGGCCACACGCCCTTCGAAGCCGAGGCCCTCACCGCGATGGTCTACGCGAGGGTCTTCCGCGACGCCGAGCCGCTTCGAACGCGGTGTCCCACGGCGCCTCGCGTGGCCTGCGAGACCGTCGACGCGCTGCTTCGAAGGCGCCTCGAAGAGCGCCCCCGCTCGGCCGCCGACGTGATCCGCATGCTCCGCGGTCACCGCGTCGCGCACGAGGTCTCGGGGCTCGTGCGCATCGCCCCTCCCCGCCTCGGCGGCGACGCGCCCGTGCTCGCCATCGTCGAGGCGGCGCGCGCCCGCGCCTCGATCGACGTGGTGGGGCCCACGGGCTCGGGCCGCACGCGCGCGCTCGGCGAGGCCATGAGCGCCCTCGAATCCACGGGGATCCGCTGCGTCCGCGCGGGTCGCGGCTCGACGCCCTTCGCGTCGCTCGAGCGTTGCCTCGGGGGCCTCGACGCGCTCCACGCGAGCGGGCTCGACGAGGTGGTGCGCGCCGTCGACGAGCGCCTCGCCGCGCTGCTCACGGGCCCCGCGGCGCTCTTCATCGACGACGCCGAGGAGGTCGACGCGTGGTCGTCGGGCGCCATCGAGCGCGCGCTGCCGCACGGCGCGGTGGTGCGCGCGCTTCGGTCGCGGCCGCTGCGTCCGGCGGCGCGCGCGGTGACGCTCGGGGCGCTCACCCGCGACGACCTCGCGGCGCTCTTTCACGGGCCCGAGCGGGTGTTTCACCTCCCCTCCGACGCGGCGCGCGCGCTCTGGACCCGCACCGGGGGTCTCGCCGCGCGCGTCTCGGCCGAGGTCGCCGCGTGGGTGCGCGCGGGCGTCGCGCGCTGGGAGGGCTCGCAGCTCAAGATCGACCGCCGCAACCTCGACGCCCTCGCGCTCGGCGGCATCGGGCCGCGCGTTCCAGCGCTGCGGGCGTCGGGGCTCTCGGTGTCGCCGCGCCCCTCGCTCGACCTCGCGGGCGACCTCGCGGAGATGCTGGAGTGGGTGCTCCTCGCCTCTCCCACGGCCACCACGTCGCTGCTCGCGCGGGTCACGGGGCTCGCCGCGTGGCGCGTCGAGGCCGCGCTCGAGAAGCTCGAATCGATGGGTCGCGTGCGCCGCTCCGAGGTGGGCGCGTGGGAGCCCTCGGGCCCCGCCGCGACGGAGTCGCTCTGGACGCCGCAGCAGAGAAGATCGGCCCACGCGGCGCTCGCGGAGACCTTCGAACCGGGCACCGAGGGTCGCCTCTCGCACCTCGTGGCCGCGGCCTGTCTCGGTGAGACCTCGCACGACGGGGCCGACGAGGCCTTCGCCCGTGAGCTCGCGCTCGAAGCCGTGGCGCTCGCGAAGCGGAGGGCGCGCGAGGGCTCGCTCGGTCCTGCGACGGCGGCGCTGGCCGAGGCGCTCATGGCGGCGCGCAGGCTCGGCCTCGCGACCGACGCGCCGGAGCATCGCGCGCTGCTCGCGACGTGGATCGAGGTCGCGCTCGCGGAGGGGACCCCCTACGCCCTCGACCGCGCGCACTACGAGCTCTGCCGCAGCGCGGAGCGCACGCGCTCGCTGGAGCACCTCGCGTCGCTCGTTCGCGCAGCCCTGGCCGCGCGCTCGGGCGGTGAGCGCGGGCTCGAGCTCGCCGACGCGGTGGAGCCCTTCGACGACCTCGGGCTCGAGCTCTGTCGTCACGGCGTGCGGGTGCTGGCCGCGCGGCGCGCGTCGATCGAGCGCGAAGAGGCCGTCGTCGAGGCGCTGCGTCCGTGGGCCGCGTCGCTCACGGACCCGCGGGCCCACGCGTCGCTCATCGACTGGCTCGGGCGGCTGCGATACCGGCAGTCGCGCTTCGAAGAGGCCGCGGTGATCCTCGACGCGGGGGTGCGCCCCGACGCGCCCGCGCTGCAGCGCATGGCGGCGCTGGCGGGCGGCGCGTCGGCGTGGCTCGAAGCCCTGCGACCCGACCTCGCGATGGCGAGGGCGCAGTCGCTGCGAGACGAGGCCGCCCGCTGCCGGCACGTGTATTTCGAAGCGTGGGCCGAGCACCTCATCCGCGCGTCGGCGTATCGGGCGGGCGTCGCGATGCCGCCCTCGCTCGATCAGGTGGAGCTGCTCGCGAAGGTCGGCGTGAAGGACCTCGAAGCCCTCGCGGCGCTCGACGAGGCGGCCAACGCGTGGCGCTCGGGGGACATGGCGCTCACGCGCACCATCGCGACGCGGGCGTGCACGATCTGGGCGGCCTCGGGGTGGGCGCCGGGTGCGGGCATCGCGCGGGCGCTCGCCATCGCAGCGGGCGCCGAGGTCGATCGAGAGGACCTCGACGCGCTCCTCGCGTGGGCCACGCGCTGCGAGCTGCCGAGGCTCGGGGTGCAGGTGCTCGGGCTCCTCGCGCGCGCCGGCGTCGGCGATCGGGCGGCGATGCGCGAGGCGGCGATGCGCTTCGCGTCGGCGATTCCGCTCGCGGAGCGCGCGACGCCGCTCGAGGTGCTGTCGATCGGTGAGGCGCTCGCGTACTGCGAGGGCTGAAATGCATCAACCCCCGCAACCGGCTCGCTGCCGTGTTGAGGGGGTTGATTTCGATCCGATGCAGGGAGAGAAGATAGCGGCGACAACCTCTGGCGTGGGGGGGACCGCCGGTGTCGCCGCTTGCCTATGTATGTTGCAGCCGTCGTGCCAGAGCGGTTCGCCGGAATTGCGGGCGTTCCGAGAGGGGCTCCGGGAGGCCGCATTTCAAAAGTGAAAGGAATGCCTTTCCGTTGCGAAATGGCGTGCGCTCAGGCCAGGGCCGAGAGCGCGAGGGTGGCGTTGTAGAGCGTGTGGACCGCCCAGGGCACGGCGAGGCCGCGGTTCTTCCATCGAAGCCAGCCGTTGACCAGGCCGAGGGCCGCGATGGGGACGAGCCCGAGGCGCGCGTTGGTGAGCTGCATCGCGTGCATGGCCGTGAACACCGCGGCCGAGAGGGCGATCACCACGGCGACGCGGCGCGCTCCGACGATCGACGCGAAGATGCGCCCGAGGAGCCCGCGGAAGAAGAGCTCCTCGGGGAGCGGCGCGCAGACGGCGCCGAAGGCGATGACGTAGCGGACGGGCATCGCCTCGACGGCGCGCGCGATGGGGCTGTCGCCCGCGTCTTTGAGCAGCAGGCCGACGGACACCGCGATCGAGAGCAGTCCGACGGCGGCCGCGAGCGCGCGGAGACCCCACCCCCGCGGAGGCGTCGTGAGCTCCATCGCGACGCGGGCCGAGGGCGCCACGAAGGCCCCCATGAGCGCCGCCGAGGCGACCGCGAGGAGCAACTGCTGCAGCCCCAGCGAGGCCAGGAGGGTCGTTCCCCGAACGCCGCCGCGGAGCACCGGGACCTGCGCCAGCACGTTGGCCGACACGAGCGCGCCGACGGCCAGCGCGAGGCCGAGGTACCCCCGCGACGCGTGCGGCAGCGACTCGACGGGCGGGAGTTCGTCAGGGGTCTCGTCGCCCGGTGCGCGAGAGAGCCTCGGCGCGAAGATCAACAGCGCGAGCGCCAGAACCACGCCGAGCGAGGGCAGGATGTCGACGGGACGGATCGTTCCGCCCGCGCGCACCTCGAGCTCCGTGATCGCGGGCGGGAGCCCCTTCGAAACGAGCGATGCGCGCACGGCGACGGCCGGGGCCCCGCGCCACTCGGCGTCGACGCAGCGGCGCGTGAGCGCGTGCGAGACGGTGAGCCGCTCCCTCGCGATCACGCGGCGCGAGCGCGCGTCGGAGATTTCGAGCTGGAGGTCGGCGGCGCTCGGCCCCGCGGCGCAGGCCCTCACGCGCACGCTCGGCCGCGCGGGCAACGCGATCTCAGGGCCCGCGGCGAAGCCCATCTGCCCGTCGGGTCGACGGCTCCACGCGGTGGGCACGACGGCGCCGAGGTCGTACTTCTTCTCGGCGGCGTCGAGGCGGCGCACCTGCGCGAAGGCCCCGATGCCAGAGACGATCAGAAGGGCGACGCCCGCCCCCCAGAAGGCGCGGTGACGGTCTCGCGGGGAGGTCAGCGACATGGGGGGCTTGTCGTCGGTGTGCGAGGCATCGTATTTCGGAACCCGAGGCACGTTATCGTGCATCGCGCCCCCCGGTGGCGAGCGGGTTTTTCGTGAAGTCGTGGACGAAGGAGCTCCTGTGCCTCGCGTTGTCGGCCGCGTTCTTCGCGGTCGCGATTCCGCGCGTCGTGCTCCCGCCGCTCGCGTCGGCGCAGCGCGTCCCTGCGGCGCTGCGGGCGAACGCGCGGCGTGACCCGGCGCCGCCGACGTCGATCGCGCTCGACAGCCCCGACGCGTCGTCGCCGATCGCGCAGCCGCCCCTCGCCGAGAGCCCCGACGTCCTCGACGCGCGGTCCGCACGACGCCTCCGCGGGAGCGCTCGGAGCGCGCGTCCTGCGCCGCTCCCTCCGGGTCTCAGCTACGTCGACCATCGCTGGGTGGCTGACATGCGCGTGCTCCCGCCGCCGCGCGTGGCGCTCGCGGGGGTCGCGATCACGCCGCCCGGCGAAGGCGGCGTCAGCGACGGGTACAGGGTCGAGCGCGTCGACCGGCTGGGGCTCTTCCGCGCCGCGGGGATCGCGCCCGGCGACGTGCTCATCGGCGTCGACGGGATGCCGCTCCGCTCGCCCGACGACGCGCTCGACGCGCTCTCGCGGCTCCGCGGCGCGACGCGGGCGACGTTCTTGTTTCAACGCGGCGCGACGCGATACCAGGTCCCCGTCGAGCTGGTGGGCACGACGCCCGGACGCCCTCTCCCGCTGTGATCCCGCGACACCTCGCGCTGACAGCCCGGGCGCTGACAGCCCTCGCGCTCTCGGTGACATCTCGCGCCGGGGCCCAGTCACGACGCGACGCGAGCGTCACGACCGACGTGAGCGTCACGACCGACGTGAGCGTCACCACCGACGTGAGCGTCACCGCCGACGCGCGCTCCGACGCGGCGATCGAGGCCCCGCTCGACGGCGCCACGTCGCGTCGCGCGGAAGGCTCCGATGCGGGCGTCACGGTCGCGGCCGACGCGTCGAGCAACCGCGGCGCGAGCGACGAGGTCACCGAGGGAGAGGCCCCGTCGGAGTCACCCCTTCGCGCGACGGAGATCGCGGCGCTCTCGCCGAGGCAGTGCCTGCGCGCGCTGGCGCGGGCGCGCGTGCCCTTCGAACGGCTGCGCTGGGGGTCGTCGGGAATGGCCACCCCCGTCGTGGTCACGGGTCCCATCGCGGGGATCCTCGTCCACGCAGGGCGCGGTGCCGCGCCGCGAGAGACGATGGACTGCCTGCTCGCCGTCGCCCTGGTGCGGTACGCGAGCTTTCTGCGCGCGCACGGGGTCCGCGAGGTGCGTCACCTGTCGCTGCACCGCCCGGCGACGCCCGCCGAGGTGGCGACGCGACCGCTGCTCCCGAGACATCCGGGCGGCCTCGCCATCGACGCGGCGGTGTTCGTGCGAGACGATGGGAGCGAGCTCAACGTCACGCGTGACTTTCACGGTCACCTCGGCGATCCGGTTTGCGGACCGACGGCGAGGGTCTCGAACGCCCCCGAGGCGAGGGCGCTCCGTGCGATCTTCTGCGATGCGGTAAGAGAGGGCCTCTTCCACGTCGCGCTCTCCCCGAACTTCAATGACGAACACCGGAACCACTTTCACCTCGAGATCGCGCGAAGCGTCTCGTGGCTCTTCGTCCGCTGATCGCCCCCCTCGCGCCGCGCCGCGACTGGTGGTATCTCCCTCGACCGGGGAGAGGTACGCCTCTCAAAAGGGGTTGCGGCCATGAGCTTCGAAGACCTCGGTGACCGGCCGACGCCGGTCCTCGGCATCGATTATGGGCGCTACAACGTGCGCCGCGTGCTCGGCATCGGGAGCTTCGGCACGGTGTACGAAGCGGTCCAGCTCCCCCTCGGGCGTCACGTCGCGCTGAAGGTGATGCACCCCCACCTCGCGTCGCGCGCCGACATCGCCGCGCGCTTCGAAACCGAGGCCCGCGTCGCCGCGGCCGTGCGTCACCCCCACGTGGTCGAGGTCCTCGATTTCGGCCTCCGCGGGCGCATCCCCTTCATGACCATGGAGCTCCTCGAAGGCGAGTCGCTCCTCGACGCGATCGTGCGCGAGCAGACCCTCCCGGTGCCCCTGCTCGTGGACCTCATGCTCCCGGTGCTCTGGGCGCTGCAGGTGATGCACGCGCGCGGCGTCGTGCACCGCGACCTCAAGCCCGGCAACATCTTCCTCTCGGTGGGCCACGGGACGAAGCTCGTCCCCAAGGTGCTCGACTTCGGCATCTCGAGCTTCCGCACGGCCAACCCGTCGAGCGACCTCCCCTCGACGCGCATCGGGACGCCCGACTACATGTCCCCCGAGCAGGTGCGCGGCGACGCCGTCATCGACGCGCGCGCCGACCTCTGGGCCCTCGGCGTGACGCTCTACGAGTGCGCGACGGGCCGCGTCCCCTTCCGCGGCGCCGACATCGAGGCCGTCTTCGAAGCCATCACCGCGGGCGAGTTCCCCCCGCCGCGCTCGCTGCGCCCCGAGCTCCCCGAGCGCTTCGACGCCGTCATCGCGCGGGCCCTCTCGCGCGACCCCGCCGAGCGCTTCACGCGCGCCATCGACCTCGCGCGCGCGCTCGTCCCCTTCGCGAGCGAAGAGGGCCGCCGCGTCTGGACCGAGTCCTTCGGTCAGGGCCTCCCCGCGACCTCGTCGACGCCGCCCGCCACCACGTCCTCGCCGCCCGGGCGCAGCACCGCGCCGTCGCTCACCCCCGCGCGCCGCCCCTTCGCGCCGCGCGTCGCGCAAGACCCCAGGGTCTACCTCAAGTGCGTCGACGCCCTCTCTCGCCTGAGCTCCGACGACGGAGACGCCCTCCTCTCGTGCGTTCGCTGGCGCGCGCTGGCCCCCGGCGAGGTGCTCTTTCGCGAGGGCGCGCCGGGCGTCACCATGGTCTTCGTCGTCGAGGGCGCGGTGACCGTGTGCTCCGAGTCGAGCGGCGTGCGACGCGAGTTCAGCCGCGTCGGCGTCGGACACTTTCTCGGCGAGATGGCCTGCCTCGACCCCGCGCCGCGCTCGGCCACCGTGATCGCCGCGACGCCCACCGTCGTCGGCGAGCTCTCGCGCGACGGCCTCCGCACGCTCCAGGTCGTCGCGCCGCAGGCGTCGGCCGCCATCGTCGGCGCGGTGATCCGCGAGGTGGCGCAGCGGCTCCGCGAGGTCGAGACGCGCATCGACGCGACGCTCCGCGCGACGCGGGCGAGCCAGCAGCCCGCGCCCGACGTGTCGGACACGGGCACCACCGAGACCAGCGGGATGCGCCGCCTCCTCGACTGGCTGCGAGGCGCGCGATGATTCGCGCCGATCAGCTCGGGGCCTTTCAGATGCTCCGCGACTACACCGCGCGCGAGCTCGACGTGCTCCTCGGCGCCGCGAAGCTCTGCCGCTTCATGCCGGGCGAGTCGCTCTGCGAGGAGGGCAGCCTCGGCGCGTCGTGCTTCTTCGTCGTCACGGGCGACGTCGAGGTCACGCGCCGCACGCCCGACGGGCCTCGCGTGATCGCCATCCAGGGCGCGGGGGCCATCGTGGGGCAGATGGCGCTCGTCGAGCGGCTCCCCCGCACGGCCACGGTGCGCGCGACGACGGAGGTCACCGCGCTGGAGTTCAACCGCGACGTGTTCGACGCGCTCCTCGAGGCGTCGAGCCCCTTCGCGATCCGCTTTCAGGAGCAGATCGCCGTGGCGGGGATCCGCCAGCTCCGCAACGCCACCGAGCGCCTGCTCGACACCCTCGGCCCCGCGTCGGAGCCCCCGCCCTCGCCCGCCGCGCGTGAGGCCGCGCGCTCCATCGCCGCGGCCTCGCACGAGTGGGCGCTGCCCGCCCTCAAGGCCCCGCGGACGCCGCGCGACCGCTGAGCTTCGCGCGCCGGAGCGACCGCAGCGAGCGCACGAGCCACGGCGCGAGGAGCGCGCCTTCGAGCGCGGCGATCACCACGGAGATCACGGCGTAGCGGTCGTCCCACCACCACGACAGCGCGGGCATCACGACGAGCACCTGCATCAGCGCGATGCCCGCGAGGAGGCGCCGTTCGAAGCGCGCCCCGAGCGACGCCAGCGGTCCGAGCAGCGTGATGACGATGTAGTAGTAGCTGTTGAGCGACGAGAGCGGGAAGAGCAGCGACGCCGAGAGGAGCGCGGCGATCCACGGCGTGCGCACCGACCACAGCGCGAGGAGCACGCCGGCGATGAGCGCCAGGGCCGCGAGCTTGCGCGCCCCCGACGAGCGCACGGCGGCGGCGCGGCGCGCGGCGAGCCACGCGCGATCGCCGTCAGCGCTCTGCGAGAAGGCTTCGAGGCGCGTCGTGGGGCCGTACTCGAAGAGCGTCTGGAGCCCGATGCGGTTGGTGGCGACGACGGAGTCGTGCTGGCGGATGTGAGAGACCCACGCGGGGTACGCGCCGGGCGAGGCGAACGCGCCGGCGACGGCCCACATCCCGCCGACGAGGGCGGCGCCTGCGAAGAAGCGGCGCGTGGTCATCGGGATCGCGCGGGCCTCGAGCGCGCGGCGCGCGAGCACCACCGAGGGGCCGACGAGAAAGACCACGGGGAAGGCCCGCAGCGCGGCGCCCGACGCGAGGGCGGCGCCCGCGGAGAACCACCGTCGACGGCGCAGCAGCGCGGCGCCGAGCGCGAGGCAGAAGAACCAGTCCTGCCGCAGGAACGTGCCCTGGAGCCACACGAAGGACCCGGGCTCCTGGCACCCCCAGACCACGATGGTGACGCAGAGGGCGCGGAGGCCGAAGGCCCAGCCCGTGACCGCGAAGGCCGCGATGAGAAGGCCCACGTCGATCATCGCGAGCGCGGCGAGGAGCGTCTCGCTCGCGGGGCCGAGGGAGCTGAACACGCCGCCCAGCATCGACCACGCGGGCGGCGGGTTGTACCCGTGGTCGGTCTGGATGCCGTTCCAGTACGCGTCGTCGCAGACGGAGCGGAAGCAGGCGACGTCGCTGCGGAAGTCGCTCCAGCGCGACGCGCCGAAGGCCGCGTGGCAGCGGTCGGAGGCCGCGAGGGCGCGCGCCGCGGGCACGACCTCGTCGCGCTCGAGGTCGCGCATCGAGCGGCTGCGGAGCGCGTCGCGGCCGCGCACCGGCCTCGGCGACGGCCGCGCGGAGGTCGTAGATCCCCTTGTACCCGAGCTCGCGGAAGTACTTCGACCCGCCGGTAGTAATGGAACGTGTCGCGGTGGTGGAAGAGCTGGTCCGACGTGGGGCCCTTGAAGCCGTAGAAGCCCCCGACCGCGATCACCGCGAGGGCCACGGCGACGCCGCGCTCGCGGTGACGAGAGAGCGGCGCGCGCCTCGACCTCCGCGCGGCCATCCAGCCGAAGGAGGCCAGCGCGAGGAGCGCCACCGCGGCGCGTGCCCGGTGCGCGTTGGCGTCGTCGAGCGCCGCGCGCGTCGCGAGGGTGAGCACCGCGAGCGCCGCGGCGACGCCGGCGCGCAGCGGGGTGCGCGCGTCGTCGCTGCGCGCTGCGAGCGCGAGGGCCGCGAGGGTCACGAGGGCGAGCGCGAGGGTCACTGCGCGCCTCCCGTGGGCAGGCCGAGGAGTCGCCGCGTGCGGGCGCGCTCCTCGTGAGGGCGGAGGCTCAACACACGGCCGAAATCCCACGCGAGGCGCTGCCCGGCGCCGGGCGTCGCGCGGTACGCGTCGAGGGCGCTGCGCGCGTCGTCGATCCTCCCCGCGGCGGCCGCTTCGACGGCGACGCACGCGAGCGCGGGGGCGCGCACCGCGGGGTCGGTGAGCGCGGCGCTGCACCCGGCGTCACGCCGCCCCGCGCGGAGGTTCTCGTAGGCGAGCGAGAGCACGACGCGCGCGTCGTGAGGGTGCGCGGCGAGGTCCGAGCGCGCGAGGGCGGTGGGGTCGCGCCACGCCGTCGCCCTCGCGGCCCCGAGCGTCGCGAAGACCGCGGCGAGCGCGAGGGCGATGTGCGGACCGCGGCGCGCGTCGCGAAGGAGTCCCGCGGCGAGCGTCGCGAAGGCGAAGACCACGGCGATGAGCTCGGCGTCGACGCGCGCGCCGCTGGCGGCTCCGCGCGAGGCCGCCTCGATGAGCGCGCCCGCGAAGAGGAGCGACGCCGTGCTCGCCTCGGCGCGCGCGCCGCGACGCCAGGCCAGCGACGCGAGCGCGCACCACCCCGCGACGGCGAGCGCAGAGAGCGCCCACGACGGCGACGACAGCGAGGCCCACGCGTCGAGCGCGACGGGGGCGACGGCGACGCGCGACGCGTGCCACGCGGTCGAGGCGAGCGCGGAGAGCGGCGACGCGGGCCAGCGCAGGAGCGCGGGAGCGGCCGCGACGAGGCCGAGCGCGAAGCCCCCCGCGACGCCGCGACGGTCGGTGGAGACGGTGAGCGCGAGGGCCGCGAACCAGGGGAGAAACGCGGGTCCGGCGCCGCCCACGAGAGACGCGCCGAGGGCCGCGAGCGCGACCGTGCGCGCGCGCGACGCGTCGGCGAGGAGGCGCGTCGTGGCGACCCCCGCGGCGAGCGCGAAGAGGGCCTCGCGTCCGCGCAGCGTCGCGACGAGATCGATGGCGACGGGGTGAGCCACGAAGGCCGCGCCGAGGAGCGTCGAGGGCGCCTCGTCGCGGTCGCGCGAGGAGGCGACGAGACCGAGCGAGACGAGCGCGAGCAGCGCGACGAGGGAGGCCCGATGGAGCGGCGCTTCGAGGCCGAACCACTGCCACGAGAGCCAGTCGGCGAGAGCCGCGGAGGGCCGCGCCGCGCGCCACGGGACGCTCGCGGAGACGAGGTCTGTCGCGCCGTGCGAGAGACGTTCGACGAGCCCTGTGAGCGTGCGGAGGGATCGGTCGCTACGGAGCCGATGCAGCGCGTCGCCGGGGAGATCGACGGCGAACGCGGGTAGCGTCGCGAGCGCTGCGACCACGAGGGCGGCGCCGCGGCGCGCGCGGAGAAGGTCGAGGAGCGCCATCGTGGGGCGCCGAGGCTTGTAACAGAACGAGGGGTCTCTGTCAGCCGCGAGCATGGAAACGCAGATGCCGCGTGACGTGCGCGAGAGCGCTGGGGTACCCTCCGGTGTTATCAGGGTTCGCGTCCCGCAACGCGAAGACCCGTCACGATGGCCGCACTGACCGCGATCGACCGAATCGGAACCACGATCGGAGGCCGCTACGAGCTACGTCGCCTGATCGGCGAAGGTGGTTTCAGCACGGTCTTCGCGGCCGTGCACACGGTCACGGGCCGCGAGGTCGCCGTGAAGCTCCTGCACGCGCACCTCACGGCGACCGAGCAGGTGGCGCAGCGGTTCTTGATGGAGGCGCGCGCGATGGCGCGCATCCAGCACGAGGGGATCGTGCAGGTGCTCGACGCGGGCACGGACCCCGACGGTCGCGTCTACATCGCGCTCGAGCTCCTCGAGGGCGAGTCGCTGGAGCGCACGCTGATGCGTGAGCGCACGCTGCCCTGGCAGACCGTGGCGGCGCACTGCATCGACGTGCTCGACGCGCTCGCCGAGGCGCACCGTCACCAGATCATCCACCGCGACATCAAGCCCGGGAACATCTTCGTCTCGACGAAGCCCGGCGGCGCGACGCGCGCGCGCCTCCTCGATTTCGGCATCGCGCACGTCACCGAGACGAAGGGCAAGCTCACGGCCGAGGGGCTCATCCTCGGGACGCCCGAGTACATGTCCCCGGAGCAGGGCCGCACCTCGAACGTGGGCCCCGCGTCGGACCTGTGGTCCGTGGGCATCGTGATGTGGGAGTGCCTCACGGGGCAGACGCCGTACACGGGCGCGAACTCCACGGACATCCTCGTGAAGATCGCGACGACCGACGCGCCGCCGATCCAGTCCGAGCTGCCCGAGCTGCCCACGGCGGTGGCCACGGTGATCGACAAGTCGCTCGCGCGCGACCTCGCGCACCGCTACCGCAGCGCGGAGGAGATGCGAGAGGCCCTCATCCGCGCGACGCGCCGCGCGTCGGAGCCGTCGATCAAGGCGCCCACCAAGGCGCCCGCGAAGTCTGCGCAGCGCCTGCACCCCGGCGACGAGCGCTGGGTCCCCGCGCCGACCGACGTGGTGAACGTCGACATCATGTCGGCGCTCTCGTCGAGCGAGCCGGGCCGCACGGGCCCCACGGTGCTCTCGGGTGACGCGGGCGCGCGGGTGAGCCGCCCCGCGACGCTGCCCCCGGTCTCGAGTCGATCGTCTCGCGTAGACCGCGACGATGCGGCGGATCGATCGTCGCGCCCCTCAGCGCCGCCGTCGCTCTCGTCGCAGCCGTCGCCCACGTCGCCGTCTCGCCCGCCGTCGCTGGGCCGTCCATCGCGCGGGGCCTCGGTGTCGGGCTCGCAGGCTCGCTCGGCGATCACCCTCGCAGAAGACACCTCGGAGGCGTCTCGCGAGCGCGTCTCGGCCCTCGTGGCGCTGCGCGATCCGCCGCCGCCGAAGTCGTCGACGCCCGCGGCGCCGACGGAGGAGCCGCGCTTCGAAGCGACGCCCGACACCCCGCTCCCGCCGCTCAACCTCCCCGAGCTCTCGCAGGAGGAGCGCGAGGCGAGGACCTTCTCGGGCAACCGCGCGGCCTTCCGCACGCCGCCCACGGCGGCCTCGAAGATCCCCTCGCGCACCGCGATCGGCGCCGTCGCAGCCGTCGCGGCGCTCTCGGCGGTCGCGGCCTTCGTGCTGCTCCGTGACGACGCGCCGCCGCCGCCCACGCACCACGACGCGCCGCCCGCGGCGCCCGACGAGGCCGCCCCCGACGCCGCGGGCGCACACCACGAGCGACCGGCGCACTTCTCGTTGAGCACCATCGACGAGGCGCAGCTCCCGGTGGGCGCCGCGGGCACCGACGCCGCCGAGGAGTTCGTGCGTCACGCCGCGGCGAGCAACCACGCGGGCGGCACGCAGCGCATGCTGGCGAGCTGCATTCCAGGGCCCGGCGGCGCGACGGTGTTCGTGCGCACGATGACCCCGGGCGCGTTGCGCGCGTCGGACCGCGGCCTCGTCGCGTGCGCGGGCTCGGACCTCGGCGTGATCACCGACGTCACGTCCGACGGCACCGACGACCTCGTGGCGGTGTCCGCGAGCGGCGGTCAGCTCGTCGTGCTCGACGCGACGTCGCTGCGCCCCGTGCGCACCATCGACGTGCCCGGCCTGCGCGCGCTCGCGGCGGGGACGCACGTGCGGTTCCGCGGCGAGCCCGCGGTGGTGGCCTTCTCGGAGCCCGAGGGGCCGTCGGCGCCGTCGGTGCTGCAAGCCATCGGCGCGGGGTCGGGACACGTGGTCTGGCAGGTTCGCGGCGAGGGCAGCGCGGCGCGCATCGGAGACCCCGCGACGCTCGGGCTCGCGGCCGGTCCCGACGCCGACGGAGACGGCGTGGGCGACGTCGCCGCGGGCGTCGGAGAGCTCGACGACGCGGGGGTGGAGGCGGCCACCGATCGGCGCTGCGTGCAGATGTTCTCGGGCGCCGACGGCCACGCGATCTGGTCGCAGTCGTTCTGCCACCCGTGCCCGCGCGGGGCGCAGTCGCTGTGGCTCGGCCCCGACATCAACGGCGACACGCGGGCCGACCTGGCGGTGGCCTGCGCGGGCGCGCCGGTGACGCTGCTCTCCGGCGCGAACGGGTCGAAGCTCCGAGAGATCGAGGCGCCGCCGCAGCGCGAAGACGCGGGAAGCGTCGCGCTCGTGGGAGACATCGACGGAGACGGCGCCGCGGACGTGGTCGTCGCGTCGCGCGGCGCGCTGCTCGTCTTCGACGCCGCCGCGGGGAGCTTTCACGGCGCGCTCGAGCGGCCCGGCGCGCTGCGGGGCTTTCCGGTTCCGCCGCTGGTCGAGGGCGCCACGTGGGCGCTCGCGGTGGCGTCGTCGACGGAGGGTCTCCGGGTCTACACCCGCCGCGAGAGCGACGAGCCCCGCGGCCCCTGAACACCCGCCGCGCGCCTCGAAGAGACCGCGAAACCTGACTCACAGCGTTTGACATCTGCGCGAGACGGCGTTACCTGCGCCGCCGCGGACGGGGAATCCGCCTCGTACCGCCGCAGCGAAGGATTCGTCATGATGATTCGAAGCCAGGGTCTCTGGGCCGCCCGCGTCGCGGGCATGGTGGTGCTCTCGTCGCTCGCCTCGTGCGCGCCCGTCGACGACGCCGACCCCACGGAGTCGGCCGCTGACGAGGTCCGCGCCGCGAGCTCGCAGTACGTCAAGCTCCGCCACGACACGCGCCGCTGCGTGTCTCCCCTCTGCGGCGGATACTGGGTGAGCAGGGTCAACCAGCCCACCACGCGCTGCGCCGACGGCACGTGGCAGCGCGAGTGCTACGTCGCCGACGCCGACTGGACCGCCCTCGGCCTCGACGAGGCGACCCTCGACCGCTTCGTCGGCCGCGTGGCCTCGGGCAACGCCATCGTCCGCGCGCGCCTCGACGCCGTGGCCTTCGGCACCTTCGGCAACCTCGGCAGGCTCATCGCCCTCGAGGGCTTCGACGCCGCCACCGACGCCGCGCCCACGGGGACCTTCCTCCTCGCGCACGGCCCGACCCGCGTCTGCGTGCGCGCGCCCTGCTTCAGCTGGGACGCCGACAAGCTCAACGGCGTGACCACCACGCAGGTCTCCGACGTGCGCTTCTCGGCCGTCGCGGGGCTCTCGGGCGCCGCGCTCGACGCCGCCCGCGCGCAGCTCGCGAGCCCCGAGGGCGTCATCGTGGCGGGCCGCTTCGAGACCTACGCGCTCGGCGGAGCGACCACCCTCGGCCGCGCGCTCGTCCCCTCGCAGGTGTACGCGCGCGTGTCGCCCGGCGTCTCCGACGCGCGGTTCTGCAACACGAGCGACGAGTGCACGATGGCCTTCCGCGGCCGCGACGTGACCTCGCGCGACGGCTGCTACTGCGCGCTCTGCCCGACGACGGTGCTCAACACCACCACCGCGGCCCTCTACGAGAGCCACTACAACCGCTACTGCTCGGCCTTCCGCGCCACGTGCCCCGTCGCGCGCTGCGTCGCGCCGCCCGCCGTGGGATGCGTGAACCACGCCTGTTCGATCGTTCCTCGTAGCTGAGTTCGCGGCGGTCCGCCGCGCCGTCCGTGTCGCGCTCGACGAAAGCGTAGTACGGTCGCGGCCTCCAACGCATGACCAGCGAACAAGCCCGCTCCACCCCACCCGCGCGCGCCCCCTTCGAAGAGGTTCAACCCTTTCAGATCGACAAGTTCCTCGCGGCCTCGAAGCCGCTCGATCTGACGGGCATCGACCTCGCCGACGCGGCGAAGCACCCGCTCTCGCCGAGCGAGGTGCGCGTGATCCGCTACATGCAAGACACCGAGTTCTACACGGTGCACTACATGAAGGCGCTCATGGAGACGAGCGCCCTCGCCGACAACGAGTGCCGCGCGTTCCTCGTGTGCTGGGGCTACGAGGAGTGCTTCCACGGCCGCGCGCTCGCGAAGATCCTCGAGGTGTGCGGCCACGAGCCCTCGCGCCGCTCGCTCGACGAGTTCACGCGCCCGCGCAAGTTCGCCGAGGTGCTCCAGGACGCGGGCGGACGGCTCCTCTCGGCGATCTCGAGCGACTTCATCGCCGTGCACAACACGTGGGGCGCCATCAACGAGCTCACCGCGGTGCACGCCTACACGCGCCTCGCAGAACTCTCCGCCAACCCCACGCTCGCGCAGGTCTGCCGTCGCATCGTGAAGGACGAGCGGCGCCATTTCGCGTTCTATCACGCGCAGGCCAGGCGCCGGCTCTCGACGCCCCTCGCCCGTCGCATGACCTCCACCGCGATCCGCGCGCTGTGGGAGCCCGTCGGCGGCAGCATGGCCCCGCGCGAGGACCGCGACTTCGTGGGCGCCTACCTCTTCAGCGATGAAGACGGCCGCGCGCGGCTCCGCGAGATCGACGAGACCATCGCGAAGCTCCCGTCGATGGGGTGGTTCCGCATGGTGTCGGAGCACACCCTCGCGGGTGTCGAGCGCATCCGTCAGGCGGGCATCGCGATTCACCGACCGACGCCCTGCGGCGCCTGAGCTCCGCGCCGCGGGCCAATGGCGCGCGTAGGGTTTTCGAAGGCAACTTCGCCCGCTGCGGTCGGTGGGGTTGGTACTACACTCCGCGGACTCCACCACCATGAGCACCACGTCCAACGCCTCACTCGCGTTGCCCCGCGCGCCCTTCGCGCCCGGCGGCCCCTACGAGATCGACCCCGAGCGCGCGAAGAAGCTCCTCTCCATCGCGCTCCGTCGCGGCGGCGACCACGCCGACCTCTTCGCGGAGTTCGCCCTCGGCGCGTCGCTCGTGCTCGAAGAGGGCATCGTGAAGAGCGCCAGCCGGGGCGTCTCCCTCGGCGTCGGGATCCGCGTGCGCCGCGGGTACGCCGCGGGCTACGCGTACACCGAAGACCTGGAGTGGGAGTCGCTCGTGCGCTGCGCCGAGACCGCCGCGCAGATCGCCGAGGGCGAGAGCCTCGCCGTGGCCGCCATCAGCGAGCGCGCGCACCCCGACCGCTACCACGTCGACGTCCCCTCGGTGCTCGCGGGCGGCGCCATCAAGCGCGACATGCTCCTCTCGGCCGACCGCGCCGCGCGCGCCGCCGACAGCCGCGTGCAGCGCGTCGAAGCCTCCCTCGCGGAGTCGTTCCGAGAGATCCTCGTGGCGACGAGCGACGGGCGCTTCGTCCGCGACGTGCAGCCCATGGTGCGCTTCGGCGTGCGCGCCATCGCCGAGGCCGACGGCAAGCGTCAGGCGGGCTCGTCGGGCGGCGGCGGACGCAAGGGCCTCGAGTACTTCACCGAAGCGGGTCGCTCGCCCGAAGACCACGCGCGCGAGTCCGTGCGCGTCGCCGTGGCGATGCTCGACGCGCGCGAGGCGCCCGCGGGCGAGATGGAGGTGGTGCTCGCGCCCGGTGACTCGGGGATCCTCCTCCACGAGGCCGTCGGGCACGGCCTCGAAGCGGACTTCAACCGCAAGGGCACGAGCAACTACTCGGGCCGCGTGGGCACGCCCGTCGCGTCGTCGCTCTGCACCGTCGTCGACCGCGGAGACCTCGATCACGGACGCGGGTCGATCAACGTCGACGACGAGGGCAACACGGGCACCTCGGCCACGCTCATCGAGGGGGGGACGCTGCGCGGATACCTCCACGACGAGCTCTCGGCGCGGCACTACAAGATCGACCCCACGGGCAACGGGCGGCGCGAGAGCTTCCGCTGCGCGCCGATGCCGCGCATGACCAACACGCTGCTCCTCGAAGGGCCGCACGACCCCGAGGAGATCCTCAAGTCGGTCAAGCGCGGGGTCTATGCGCGTCGCTTCGGCGGCGGTCAGGTCGACATCGCGTCGGGCGACTTCGTGTTCTCGATCTCCGAGGCCTACCTCATCGAAGACGGCAAGCTCACCACGGCCCTCAAGGACGTGAACCTCATCGGGAACGGACCCGACGCGCTCGGCAAGGTCACCATGCTCGGCAACGACCTCCAGGTGAGCGACGGGATCTGGACCTGCGGCAAGGACGGCCAGTCGGTGCCCGTCGGCGTCGGGTGCCCCACCATCAAGA
This sequence comes from Polyangiales bacterium, assembly GCA_046351535.1. Classification (GTDB taxonomy): domain Bacteria; phylum Myxococcota_A; class Polyangia; order Polyangiales; genus CAISKJ01. The sequence goes on along the minus strand of JAXLYG010000035.1, from coordinate 14,296 downwards.
TCTCTGCGATGACCGTCGGCGGCACCGCCATCAGGAAGTGAAGAGAGACGCCCCATGAACCAGGACAAGCTCAGCGCCCTCGTCGACGACGTGCTCTCGCGCGTGCTCGCGGGCGGCGCCACCGACGCCAAGGTCGTCGCGCGCGCGGGTCAGGACCTCTCCGTCCGCGTGCGCATGGGAGAGACCGAGCTCGTCGAGGAGGCGGGCACGCAGTCGATCTCGGTGCGCGCCATGAAGGGCCGCCGCGTCGCCACCAGCTCGACCAACGACCTCACGCCCGCGGGCCTCGCGCGCCTCGTCGGCGACGCCCTCGAGCTCTGCGACCTCTCGCAGGAGGACCCGAGCGCGGGCCTGCCCGACCCCTCGGAGCTCGCCACGTCGTACCCCGACCTCGACCTCTACGACGCCGCGTGCGGCGGGGTGAACGCCGCCGAGGCCATCGAGCGCGCGCGCCGCGCCGAGCAGGCCGCGAGAGACTCCGACACGCGCATCACCAACAGCGAGGGCGCGAGCTTCGGGCGCACCGCGGGCGGCTTCGTGATGGCCACGTCGGGGGGCTTCCGCGGGGGCTATCACGGCTCCTACGCGAGCCTCTCGGTGTCGCCCGTCGCGGCCGACGAGGGCGGCAAGAACCGCACGTCGGGCTACTGGTCGGCGCGGCGCATCCTCGCGAAGCTCGAAGACGAGGTCGCCGTCGGCCGCGAGGCCGCGCGTCGCACGGTGGCGCTCCTCGGCGCGAAGAAGGTCCCCACGCAGGAGGCGCCCGTGGTGTTCGACCCCGACGCGGCGCGGTCGCTCCTCGGGGCCTTCGCGGGCTGCATCACGGGCGACGCGATCTACCGCCGCTCGAGCTTTCTCGTCGACAAGCTCGGCGAGAAGGTCGCGAGCGAGCTCGTCACCATCGTCGATGACCCGCTCATCGTGTCGGGCCCCGGGTCGCGGCCCTTCGACGGCGACGGGCTCCCCGCGCGCCGCAACGTCGTCGTGAGCGGGGGAACGCTCCAGACGTACCTCCTCGACACCTACTCCGCGCGCAAGCTCGGGATGAAGAGCACCGGCAGCGCGGCGAGCGCGACGGGCACGGGCGCGGGCGTGTCGAACTTCTTCCTCCAGCCCGGCAAGACCACGCACGACGAGATCGTGCGCTCGACGAAGCGCGGCCTCTACGTCACCGGGATGATGGGCTTCGGCTTCAACGCCGTGACGGGCGATTTCTCGCGCGGCGCCCTCGGCTACTGGATCGAGGACGGCGAGCTCGCCTACCCCGTGAGCGAGATCACGATCTCGCTGAACTTCCGCGAGCTCCTCGCGCGCATCGACGCCGTGGGCGACGACCTCGACCTCAAGTCGGGCGTGGCCTCTCCGACGATCCGCGTGTCGTCCATGACCATCGCGGGGAGCTGACCCCGCCCCGTCGCTCCCCGCCTCCGCTCGACGAGACCCTTCGACACGCAACTCCCACGCAACGGTCGCTTCGCAATGCCCCTCACGCTCGAATCGCACGCCGCGCGCTTCCCCGAACTCGGCGCCTCGGAGCGCGACGTGTTCGTGCTCCTCGAGGTCTCGGGCGAGGCGCCGTCGGGCTCGCGCGAGCACCACGCCCGCGCCTCGGAGATGCGCGCCCCGCTCTGCCTCGCCATCGCCATCGACGCGTCGAGCTCGATGCGCGGCACCCGCTTCGCGCTCGCGCTCCAGGCCACGCGCAACGTGCTCTCGTCGCTCGGCCCGCACGACCGCCTCGCCGTGGTCACCTTCGACCGCAGCGCGCGCGTGGTCTTCGGCCCCACGGCCCTCGACGACGAGGGTCAGGCCCAGGCCCTGCGCGCGCTCGACCGCCTCGCCACGGGCATCGGCACCAACCTCGGCGCGGGCTGGCGCGAGGCCAGCGAGGCCGTGCTCCGGGTGATGGTCCCCGGCGCGATCCGCCGCGTGCTGGTGCTCACCGACGGCTACCCGTCGCGCGGCGAGACGCAGCCCGAGGCGCTGCGCGCGCGCGTCGCCGAGGGCTTCGCCAAGGGCGTCGAGACGGGCGTCGTGGGCATCGGCGACGGCATCGACGAGAAGCTCTGCTCGGCCCTCGCGAGCGCGGGCGACGGACGCTTTCACTACGTCCGCGACGAGGGCGTGCTCGGCGACGTGGTGGCCGCCGAGGTCGACGGCGCCAAGGCCGTCGTCGCGCGCGACGTGAACGTGATGCTCGCGCTCTCGCCCCGCGTCGAGCGCGCCGAGCTCCTGCACCGGTACGCGTGCCACTCCGAGGGGCGCACGATGGTGGTGCGCATCGGGTCGCTCACGCACGACAACCCCCGCGCGGTGCTCTTCTCCGCCGCGCTCACCGAGGGACCGCAGGAGGCGCTCGTCGGCGTGGCGACGGCCCACGGAGAGCGTGTGCGCTCGGCGGCGCGCATCGCGGCGCAGAAGACCGCAGTGGGCTTCGCGCTCGGCCGCGCCGACGACGAGCCCACGGCGGTCGAGACCGAGCGACAGTCGCTGACGATCCCCAACGGGAGCGGGTACTTCGAGTCTCGGATGAAGGTCGCGTGGGAGCTGCTCGTGCAGCGCACGCTGGCCGAGGTGCGCTCGGCCTGGGACGCGATGGACTCGGGCGACCGCGAGGCCGTGGCCCGCAGGCTCGACCGCGCGCGCACGCTGCGGAAGATCCTCGGGGACCTGGGGCTCGTGACGGCGACGAGGCTCGCCACGCTGCCCGACGTCGACGTGGTGCAGGAGGCGATGTTCCTCGCGGGCGGCGCGTCGCGAGAGGCGCGGAAGCGCTTCGCGTCGTGGGCGCACAACACCCAGGTGAGCTTCGTCGGGGCCTTTCCGCGCAAGGACAAGTGACCGCCGCCGCGCGGCGGGAGCGCCGGGCGTAGCGCCAGCGGAGGCACCGCGCGACGCGCGAAGCCGTCACGGGCTTGACGTCGGCGTCAACGGGATGGCTCTCGCAACCGCGGGGCGGAGAGCGACGCGACGGAGAGCGACGCGCGGTACGGCGATTGCGAAACGTGAGCGCGTCCCTCGGAGGTGCTCACATGGCGCTCTTTCAATGGCGTGAGGATTACTCGGTCAAGATTCCGTCGATCGACGTGCAGCACAAGCGGCTGGTCGAGATGCTGAATCAGCTCAACGACGGGATGGCGTCGGGGACGGGCCACGCGCAGCTCGCGACCCTGCTCGACGGCCTCGTCGACTACACCGCGAAGCACTTCGCCTACGAGGAGAAGCTCTTCGCGCAGCACGCCTTCCCCGGCAGCGCCGAGCACACGGCGGAGCACGCGCGCCTCGTCGAGCAGGTGCTCGACTTCAAGCGCCGCTTCGAGGCCGGTCAGGCGAGCATCAACATGCAGCTCATGAAGTTCCTCAAGGACTGGCTCATCAACCACATCCTCGGGTCGGACAAGGGCTACAGCGCGCACCTCGTGGAGCGAGGCGTCAAGTGAACCTCCCCGCCGTCTCGACGCGCGCGCCGCCGGCCGCGCCCGATCCCCTCGACCAGATCGCGGACTTCCTCGGTCGCGTGAACCAGTCTGACGACCTCGACGAGCGCATCGAGCTCGTCGGCGCCGCGGGGCTCACGGGGCCCGCGCAGCGCGCGGCCGAGGCCCTCAACGCCTTCCTCGACAAGCTCTGGCTCAAGGGCTTTCAGCTCTCGGCGCGCCACGAGATGCTCGAGAAGATCGTCGAGATACGCACCAACGAGGTGCACGAGATCCTCGACAACGTGAGCACGGGCTTCATGCTCGCGATCTTCGACGAGACCGTGCTCGACAACTTCTCTCGCTCCTGCGTCGACATCTTCGGCGAGAGCGACCTGAAGGGCCGTCGCGTGTCCGACCTCCTCGGCTTCGACGAGCGCCGCAAGACCCACTTCTCCCTCGCGTACCAGCAGGTCTTCGACGGCTTCCTCCCGCCGGAGGTCACCCTCGGTCAGCTCCCGACGCGCTTCGAACTTCGGGGGCGCGAGTTCTCCATCCAGGGCGCGCCCATCTTCTCGGCCGAGGGGCAGATCAGCAAGGTCTTCTTCACCATCAACGACACCACGGAGATCCGTAAGCTCGAGGCCGAGAACGCGCTCCGTCAGGCGCTCATCGAGATCGTGCGACAGCGCGACGCGTTCAGGGCCTTCCTCCACGAGACCAGCAGGGCGTTTCAGTTCGCGCGCGAGTCGCCGAGCCAGGGCAGGCTCCGCAACCTGCTCCACACGCTCAAGGGCAACCTCGGGTGCTACGGGCTCCACGACCTCGCGGCGCTGGTGCACTCCATCGAAGACGCGCCGGAGATCACGCTCAAGCACCTCCAGCACGTCGAAGAGACGCTCAAGAGCTTTCTCATCGCGCACCGCGCGGTGATCGGGCTCGACTACCCGATGCCGACCAACAGCCCGCGCAGCACCGCCCTCGAAGGGCTGCGCCCGCTGCTCGACACCATCGTCGCCGAGGACTCGGCCCCCGCGCGCAGGGCCGCCGTGGACGAGTTCCTCCGCAAGGGGATGTGGCTCCCCGCGGGGTCGCTCCTCGCGCCCCTCGGGGGCATCGTCGAGCGCGTGTGCGAGCGCCTCGAGAAGCAGGCCAACTTCGAGCTCATCGGCCGCGACGTGCTCGTCGATCCGCTCCGCGTCGGCGCGGTGTTTTCGAACCTCGGGCACCTCGTGAGGAACAGCCTCGACCACGGCATCGAGCGCCCCGACGACCGCGGCGACAAGCCCCCCGACGCGCGCATCACCGTGGCCTGCCGCGAGGAGCGCGGCGCGTGGGTGGTCGAGGTCTCCGACGACGGCCGCGGCATCGACGTCGAGGCCCTCGGGCGAAAGGCCGTCGCGAAGGGCGCCATCACCGAAGACGCGCTCCGCGCGATGAGCCCTCAGGCGCGGCTGCGGATGGTGTTCCTCGACGGCGTGAGCACGAAGGACGCGGCCACGATGGAGTCGGGCCGCGGCGTCGGCGCGAGCGCGCTGCTCGAGAGCGTCGAGGCGCAGGGCGGCACCGTCGAGATCGAGACCGTACGCGGCGAAGGCACGCGCTTCATCGTGCGCATCCCGATGCCTTGACGCTTCGCAACGAGCGGCGGAGCTACACCGCGGGCGAGAGCCGCAGCCCCGTCGCGCCCACGTCGGGCAGACCGCCGCGGATGATGTCCTGCACCCGCTGGACGAAGGCCTTGAAGGCGTCTTCGTCTTGCGGCGGCGGGGCCTTGATCGGCGGGTGAACCTTGAGGTGCATCTCGACGTTGCGCACCACGGGCTTGAGGTTGCGCTTGAAGACCTCCCAGCCGCCGCTTGTGGTGACGGGGAGCACCTCGACGCCCGGCGCGTTCTGGATGAGCGCCTTGAGGCCGCCCTCGCGGAAGGGCTTCATCTTCCCGTCGCGCGAGCGCGTGCCCTCGGGAAAGATCACCACGCTCCAGCCCTCGGCGATCATGCGCCTGGCGACGGTGCCGATGACCTCGCGCGCCTGCTCGGGGTTCTTGCGGTCGATGAGCGCCGAGCCGCCGTGCTTGAGGTTGTACGACACGCCGGGGATGTACCGCGCGTTCTCGCGCTTCGAGACGTAGCGCGGCTGGAGGTGCGCCAGGTACTCGGAGATCATCGAGATGTCGAACATCGACTGGTGGTTCGAAACGATGATGTAGGGCCGCCCCGCGACGGCGTTGTGGGTCCCCTCGGCGGAGGTGAATCCACCCGTCAGACGGAACGCGCGGTTGGTCGCCCACGCCATGCCGCTCACGGCCTTCTGATGGACGTCGGCGGAGCGTCGGATCGCGACGCGCTGGATGAGATCGAAGGCCACGAGGGCCGAGAGGACGCCCGTCGTCGAGGCGCCCGTCGCGGCCCAGTCGAGCGCCGCCTCCCGGAGTCTGCGCAGGATCATGGCGCGCGACCCTAGTGGAAGCGCCGCGACCTTCGCCAGAGGGCCGTGCGAGAAAATCGTCAACGCGACGCGACGTCGAGGCGCGTCACCGAAGGGCGAGCCACACGGCGCTGCCGAGGCCGAAGAGCGCGAAGGCGACGAAGAGGATCGCCACGGCCACCGAGATGATCGGGCGGTGGTTGATGAAGTCGTTCCACTCGCCGCCCGCGCGCTTGAGGCCGGTGCAGGGGCACTGGACGGGGTTCTTGCCTTCGAGCGCGGCCTGGATGCGCGCGCAGAGCTCGCCCACGGACTGATACCGCGCGGCGGGGTCTTTCAAGAGCCCCTTGCTCACCAGCCACGCGAGCTCGGGCGCCACCTGAAACTTGTGATGAATCGCGATGGGACCGAGGGGCTCCTCGGTCTTCACGGCCTCGAGCAGCTCCTTCGCGCCCTTCTTCGGCGTGAGGTAGTGACGCAACGTGAGGAGCTCGTAGAAGACCGCGCAGAGCGAGTAGATGTCGCTGCGTCCGTCGGTGCGGTCGTGCTCGCCGCGGGCCTGCTCGGGGGCCATGTACGCGGGCGTCCCGATGGCGTAGCCGAGCATGGTGCCGAACTCGTCTTGCCCCGTGGGGCGCCGCGCGTACATCTCGTCGTGGGCGCCCGTGTCGCTGATCTTCTTGGCGAGGCCCCAGTCCATGAGCACCACCTCGCCGTAGGCCCCGACCATCACGTTGGCGGGCTTGATGTCTCGGTGGATGTAGCCCCGCGAGTGGGCGAACTGCACGGCGCGACAGAGCTGGAGAAAGAGCTGCGCGCGCGCCTCCATGGTGTATCGCGAGAGGTACGAGGGGTCGCCCTTGCGGAGCTTGTCGATGACGGACTCGAGCGTCTCGCCGTCGATGAACTTCATCACGAAGAAGTAGCCGTTGTCGTCGATCCCCACGTCGTGGATGGGGATGATCCCGGGGTGCTCGAGGCGGCCGACGGACTGCACCTCGCTCGCGAAGCGGAGGATGGAGTCCTCGTCGAGCGCCGAGGCCTTGATGCGCTTGACCGCGACGCGGCGGTCGATGTCGTTGTCGTGGGCGAGCGAGACCTCGCCGAAGGCGCCGACGCCGAGCTCCTTCACGCGCTCGTAGCGGGGCTTCGCGGGGGTCACCAGGCGCGGCCCCTCGTGGGTCACTTCGACGCGAGGGAGCACCGTGATGCTCCGCGTGAGCGCCGAGGACTGGCCCACCTGCGGCGCGGCCCCGGATGCGGCGCCCGTCACCTGCGTCGCGTCGTTGTGTGAATCAGCGAGTCCCATCGGTGGTCGCCATCTGCTCTCGTGTGGAGGAATTGAAGTCGAAGGGCACTCTACGCCGGGTTGCGCCGGGGGACACAAGAGGGCGCCGGGGGTCCACCGCGGGCGACGGGTGTCCGCGGTCGTTCCGTCACCTCTACGACAGAGAATGTCGAACGGTTCGAAGTCCGTTGCTGCGGACGCGACGACGCCCCGCGAACCCGTGTAGGATGGTTCCGTCTTGCGTCTTCTCAACGAGAAGGGGAGCGAGTCGACAGATGTCCGCGGAAGAAGAAGCCCTCGCCCCAGGAACCGTCTTCGCGGGGTACCAGGTCATTCGCCAGCTCGGCGAAGGGGCCTTTGGCAAGGTCTACGAGGCCGTGCGAGACGACATCTCGCTCACCGTGGCCCTCAAGGTCTTGCGCGCCGAGGTGAGCGACAACGACGAGGTCGCCACGCGATTTCTCCGTGAGGCGCAGGCCGTCGCGCAGCTCAGGCACCCCAACATCGTGGGCTACGTCGAGCTCGGCGAGGTGGGCGGCAAGGCCTTTCTCGCGATGGAGCTCCTGCGCGGCGAGGCCCTCACCGACCTCATGCTCCGCGAGGGACACATCTCGCTCCAGCGCGCGCTCGACATCGCGATCCCGCTCATCGCCGCCGTGCGCACCGTCCACGCGCAGGGGATCGTCCACCGCGATTTGAAGCCCGACAACGTGTTCCTCACGTACACCGAGAGCGGCGCGGTGGTGCCGAAGATCCTCGACTTCGGCTTCGCGAAGATCTCCGCGCCGGGCATGCAGATCACCCGCGCCGACACGGCCATCGGCACGCCCAACTTCATGTCGCCCGAGCAGATGCTCTCGCCGCGCGAGGTCGACCCCCGCAGCGACCAGTGGGCCCTCGGCGTGCTGCTCTACTACATGCTCACGGGGGTCAAGCCCTTCGCCGCCCCGACCCTCGGCGACACGCTCAAGAACGTGCTCCAGCGCGACCCCCCGACGCTGCGAGAGTACCTCCCGGCGCTGCCCGAGCAGATCGACGTCGCCGTGATGCGCACGCTGCGAAAGTCACCCGGCGACCGCCTCGGATCGGTGCACGAGCTCGCCGAGGCGCTGCTCCCCTACGCGAGCGATGACGTCGCCGCGCTCTACACCGCCGAAGCGTACGGCGACTCCGTGTGGGACGACATGGTCGACACCGACCCGGGTCTCAGCGCGCACGCCGACCCGTCGCCGCCCGCAGCCCGGCGCAACGAGCACCTCGCGCCGCCGCCCTCGTACGACGCGCCCTACGACGCGCCCTACGAGCCCGACTTCGCCCACGCGTTCAAGCCCGACGCGCCGCAGCCGCTCCCCTCGCAGCCTCCGCAGGCGGGCTTCGATCCGTCGCTCCCCTACGCGCCCACCGAGAGCGTCTCGTACGACCGCGCGCGCTTCGACCCGTCGGTGCCCTACGCGCCCGCGCCCGTCGTCGAGCAGCCACCGCCGCCGCCGTCGTATGCGCCCGCGCCGCAAGACCCCTACGCGCTCTCGTCGACGTCGAGCTACCTCAACGCGCCGCAGCCCTCCCCCTATGTGTTCTCGCCCGAGTCGCAGCCTCCCGCTGCGCCGCACTCGCTGCAACCGATGTCGGCGCAGCGCGCGCCGGAGGCCGGTCGCGGGCGCAGTGGAGCCTTCGTCGCCATCGCGGGCGCCGTGGTGGTGGCGGTTGCGGCGGTGGGAGCTGCGAGCTTGTGGGCCGTGCGCCAGCAGCCCGAGACGCCGCGGTTCGCATCTCCCACCGCGGCGCCCGTCGTCGATGCGGCGGCTGATGGCGGCGACGCGAGCGCGCAGCGCTGAGCTGCGGCGGAGATCATCGCCGCCGCGCGCTGCCGTGAACGGTGGGTGTCTTCGTCGGGTGTCGTGAGCGCTGCCCGGCCGCGCGCAACAGCGCCGCGGGCGCGGTCCCTCGATCGTTGGCGACCGTACCTGTCGTCGCGCGCCGTCGTGTCCGAGCACCGCCACGCGCGACGAAGGGCTTGCAGGCGCGCACGCTTCTGACGTGTGATTCTCGCGAGCCTCTGGCGAAGCATCGCCGCGATCCCCACAGGAGACCCCCATGAGCGGCGCCCCGATCGTCGTGAACTGCTACCGCAACGGCGTGGACTCGTACGGCACCTGGCTGACGGACCGCACCATGCTCGATCGCATCCGCGCGCTGGCCCGCGAGGGCGGTAAGAGCCTCGTCGCCGATGTCATCTGGTACAACCGCGAGCCCTGGACGAAACTGGTCACCGACGCCTGGTGCGCGGTCGACACCTTCGATGTCTCGCTCGACCTCGACCACGACCGCCCGCCGCCCGCCGCGCCGCCCGCGAAGGCGCCGCGCAAGCAGCGCAAGAAGCGCTGAACCCGCGGCGCAGGTGGGGCCTCGCCCGAAGACGACGGCGCCTTGGTCTTGCCCTTTCGGCCCCCGCCACACCCTGATGGCCCACAGCATCCCCGGCTTCGGCCCGCTCGCGCTGCGCGACACGTTGGCGTTGTTGGTACAGGCGCGGCGGGCGTCGAGAACCTCGCGGGCACCGGCGCTCGCCGTGTGCCCGGCAGACGCCAGCGCCCCCCGAGAAGCGGAGAAAACACCACTTCGCGCGCGGCGCCGTCCCTCGATGCGCTCCTCGAGCGCGACGGGAATCCGGCGCCCGGCTCGACATCGTGTGGGTACGGAATCCAACGCCCCGGCGCTGCTGACACCCACTGAGCGCTGCGGAGGTCGAGACTCCTCGCGTCACGGATGTTTCGTCAAACCTCGCTGTACGACGAAATGCATGCTGTCGTGGCCTCCGAGCTGCAGCGACGCACCGTCGACCTCGGCCGAGAGACCAGGGGGTTCGGCGTCACACAGGCCGCGAGTCTGCACATCTCGATCGACCCGGTGCCGCTTGACGCTGCGGGCCGTCGAAGGCCCCATCCGCCCGATGAGAACATCGAAGACCCGCCCCAGCTGGATCTTGATCGTCACCGGATGCGCCCTTTGTCTCCACGTCGAGCTGGGCGCAGCAGCCGAGGGCGCAGGGCGGCTACACGCTCGAGGTCGTGCAGGTGAGCGACGCGCACGGCCCTGTCACGCGCAATGGAGCCCGACGCGCGTTCGCCTCCAGCCGTGCGACGCGCACGCAGGCCGTCGACGTCGCGCTGCCGGCTCACTGAGTCTCCGACCGGTCGAAGGGCCACCGCGGGGAGCTCGACGCCGCGCTCACCGATGGGCGCGCGAACGCTCACAGAATCCTCGGGAGGTGGAACTCGAACTCCATCTCACACGCCGCGAATCCGACGCCGCGGAGCCAGATCTGCCACACGGGCAGAAAGGGGTCTGGCAACTGACGAAAGCGCGCGCCGCTGAACTTCGACGGCGCCTTTCCGCCGCCGTGATCGTGGGTCGTCAGTCGCTTCGGTACGACGAGGTCACGCGCGCACGCGAGGCTCCACCACGCGTGGTCTTCGGCGAGATGCCAGCGGGTGAAGCGCACCATCGTTCGGCCGTGCGCGATGGATCGAATCTGGTCGCTCCGCTGCGTGAACTCGGCGTCCTTCTCGGTGAAGAGCGCGAAGTCGCGCGTGCGCACCGCCTCGCGTGCGAAGAACGACGCCGTGCGCAGGTGTGAGGGCGCGCGCGTCCCCGCGGGAACGATGCCCTTCACCGGCAGCACGTCCCAGAGCACCGACTCGGCGCGGAGCGGTTTGAGCCCCGTGCCCGCGAACACCCAGTGTTGCAGCTCGCGGTACGCCTCGCGCGCGTCTCGCTCACACTGTTCTGCGAGCGCGTGGCCGATCGACGCGACCGAAACGCAGGCCTTCACCGTCGAAGGCAGGGGCCTCCTCGCCGGCCCCGACGACTCTTGGGTCGACACGCGAAGGTTGTCGTCAGGAACCTGCAGAAACTCTCGCTCCGGCGCGTCACGCCACGCCGGCGGAACGAGCCCCGCGTCGATCAACGCGCGCCAGGCCTCGACCGGCGAGGTGGCGTCGCCGACGGCCTCGATCGCCGTCTGGAGGTGCGGGCGATCGGGCTGGAGCAGACGAGAGGCGATCTCTTCGGGGCTGAGGCGCTCGGTCTCTTCGCGCGTGATGTGGCCGTTCATTCGTGGTGGGAGTCCATACGCGCTCACGCCGAGCGCGGGCAACGCTTTCGCGCGCATGGCGGGACCCGCGCCGTCGGGACCCCGCGGTCTACGTGGCTCTGCGACCGCGCGGGGAGGTGCCGGTGCGCCGCTCGAAGATGCGCCGAAATGCCGCCGCGTCGGCGTAGCCCACGCGCGCCGCGACCTCCTCGACGGGCCTCGCGCGTCGTCTCGAGGAGGTGGGCCGCTCGCGCCACGCGGATCCGCTGTACGAAGCGTTGGGGCGTCATGCCGACGCTGGCCTCGACGCGCCGCGCGAGCGTGCGTGGCGAGGTGCCCGCCGCGCGCGCCAGCTCGGCGAGCGAGAGCTGTCGATCGAGGTTGGTCGCGACGAACTCTTCGAGCGCGCGGAGCAGCGGGTCGAAGCTGCGGAGGTGGTCCATCACCATGTAGCGCGACTGCGACGTGCGCGTGTCGAGCACGAGGTAGCTCGCCGCGAGGTTCGCGAGCGACGGGCTCGTGAGGCGGGCCACCACCGCGAGCATCAAATCGGCGTGCGCGAAGGCCGACCCGGCCGTGATCACCGGGCCGCCGTCGACCAGCATGCGGTCGGCCCGGAGTTCTACCTTCGGAAAGCGACGCGCGAAGAAGGGCATGAGCCACCACGTCGTGGTCGCGCGCGAGCCGTCGAGCAGCCCCGCCGCGGCCACGAAGAACGTCGCCGAGCACGACGCCGCGATGAGCGCTCCCTTCGCCGCCGCGCGCGGGAGCAGCTGCACGACGCGCTGCACGTCGGGCCGTGAGAGCAGGCGCTCCACCGACGAGTCTTTCGTGGCGAAGACTCCCGGGAGCACGAGCACGTCTCCGCGCTTGATCGATCGCAGGTTCAGCCGACCCTCGACGCCGATGGGGCGGCGCTGGACCGAGTGCACGGGCTCGCCGTCGTGGGAGACGACCCGCTGCTCGAGGACGCGCGCGTCACGAGAGGCGGGCCCCCTCCCCGCGCGCAGCAGGCGCGCCGCCGTGTCGACGGTGTCGAGCCCGAGCCCGAGCGCGCCCTCCATGATCCCGTCGATCGCCACGTGGTAGATCATCGACTGGCAAGAATAGACCGAAGGTTGTCGTTCCTGTCACTCGGCATCGATCGCCGCTCCCCGTACCGTCTGCCCATGCACGACGACGATCTGGCGGACTTTCAACGACGAGACGTGACGATCGAGGGAGAGGCGCGGCGCGTGTACGTGACGGGACGAGGGCCCGCGGTGATCGTGATGGCCGAGATGCCCGGCATCAGCCCCGACGTGGCGCGCTTCGCCCGCTGGGTGCGCGACGCGGGCTTCACGGTCTACATGCCGTCGCTGTTCGGGCGCGACGGCGCGTACCCCGAGGCCGAGGCGGGCCTCGCCGTGCTGAAGCGCGCGTGCGTGAGCGCAGAGTTCCGGGCGCTCGCAGCGAACGAGTCGAGCCCGATCACGCGCTGGTTGCGCGGCCTCGCCCGCGACGCGCACGGCGCATGCGGCGGCCCCGGCGTCGGCGCCATCGGCATGTGCTTCACCGGCAATTTCGCGCTCGTCATGATGCTCGAACCCGCGGTGCTCGCGCCCGTTCTCTGTCAGCCGTCGCTCCCGCTCCACGACCCCGCGGCGCTCCAGATCTCACCCGACGAGCTCGCCGCGGTGAGGCGGCGCCTCGAACGCGACGACCTCACCGTGCGGGCCTACCGCTTCGAGGGTGACCGCCATTGCCCGGCGGCGCGCTTCGCGGCGTACGAGGCCGCGCTGGGCCCCCGCTTCGAGGCGAAGGTGCTGCCCTCCGCGGCGGCCAACCCGGCGCCGCCTCCGTTCTTCGCCGAGGTCGTCGGCTGCCCGCACAGCGTGGTCACCGCGCATCTCGTCGACGAGGTCGGCCACCCGACGATCGCCGCGCGCGACGAGATCCTCGCGTTCTTCGCGCAGCGTCTCGGAGGAGGACCGCATGCGTCCTGACGTTCAGGTGCGGCTCAGAGGGCGGAGCTCGTCGCACTTCACGCGCGTCGCGAGGATCTTCGCGCACGAGCTCGACGTGCCGGTCGAGTTCGACGTCGTGCACGACCTCACGAGCCTCGACGCGGCGGCCTATGACGGCCATCCCGCGCTGAAGATCCCGACCCTCCGCGTCGGCGACGCTGCGATCTTCGGCACGGACAACATCTGCCGCAAGCTCACCGAGCTCGCGGGACGCGCAGACGACCCGCGCGTCGTGCTCTCGGCGCGGCTCCCTTCGGACTTCGCGCGCAACGCGCAAGAGCTCGTCTGGATCGCGATGACCACGCAGGTGCAGCTCGTCGTGGGGATCCGATTCGCGCAGCTCCCCGCCGACAACCTCTTCTTCACGAAGGCCGCCGCGGGCATGACCGGCGCGCTCGCGTGGCTCGACGCCCGCCTCGACCTCGTGCTCGCCGAGCTGCCGAACGACCGCGACCTGAGCGTCTTCGAGGTGGCGCTGTTCTGCCTCGTCGAGCACCTCGACTTCCGCCCGACGGTGTCGCTCGGCGCGCTCCCGAGGCTCCGCCGCTTCGCCAGCGAGTTCGCCTCGCGCGAGTCTGCGCGACGCACGGCCTTTCGCGTCGATCCGCCGCGGGCTCCGGAGACGGAATCATGAGGCTCACGCGCCTCGAAGAATGACCCGATGGCGAGCGCGGCGAAGGGCGGCGGGCTGCGGTCGCCGTCGTGCGCGCAGAACGCGACGCGCGTCGCCCACGCAGTCGCAGGGCGGGCGCGGGCCGCGCGGTGCGCGTGGAGTGAGCGTGAGGCGCGCGTGTCAACGCTGCAGGCGGCAGGGTCGCGATCGTGGCGCGAGCCGAGGTGAAACACCGACTCGATCAAGCGCGCGATGGAGCCGTGGTGAGCCACGGAGCGGAGCACATACCCAGGCCGCGCCCACGGAGACACGATGATCAGCGGGAGGCGGAACCCGAGGCCGTAGGGGGTTCCCGGCGTCGCAGCCGTACTGCCGCGACGGAGGGGGCGGATAGGTAGTCCGGCTCATGTTCCCTTCGAGGTGACAGACCCAAGCAGACGCCCGAGGAAC
>JAXLYG010000034.1:0-152408 GCA_046351535.1 Polyangiales bacterium | reverse complement strand
ACGGCCGCGTCCGCCGGCGCGTCGGCCGGCTCGAAGCCCGGTCCCACGCTCGACGCGCAGGCGGTCGAGAGCGACGCGCACGCGAGGATCGCGCAGAGTGACAGGGGACCGCCGCGGCGCAGAGACGAGCTGCTCGATGTTCGAGTGGGACGCATGATGTCGACGATCGCAACGCCGGGTGCGACACGCGTCAAGACTCGATCGCAGCGGCGTACGACGCGGTCGTTTCGTGCGCGCGCTCGCACGATGCTCGTGCATCGCTCCGATCAACAGCCGATCACATGGATCGTGCGTCCGTCGACGAGGCGATCGCGTTGAAACAGCCGCTCGCTCCACGGTGCGGTCGCGCGCAGGTCGAAGAGCACGAGCCACCCTTCGCGGAGCCCGAGCGCGTCGAGGTAGCGGACGATCTGCTCGTGGGCCTCGTCTTCGGTCTCGGTGTCGCGACGGAGCTTCGTCTCGACGACGACGCGTTGGGTCTTCCACGCCACGAGGAGGTCGAGCGCCCCTTTGCCGAGGGCGTACTCGCGCTCGATGCGTCCGCCGCCGTTCACGACCCGCTGCAAGAAGGCCATGAGCATGAGGTGGGGCCCTGATTCCTTGTACGAGAAACCCTCGGCGGCGAGGTGACCATCCTTGCGCCAGAAGGTCTGCCACGCGGTCATGGGCTTCGGCACGTCGAGGAGCCCGTCGGCGCCGACGTACCAGGCCGTCGGCTGATCGAGCGACTCCTGCGCCGACGACGTGAGCGCCCTCGGGATCACCTCTCGGTAGATCGGGTTCGCCACCCCCCAGCGCCCCTCGACCTTGCGCAGGAGCCCGAGGCCCACGACGTACTGGAGGTCGGCGTCGATGTCGTTGAAGGGGAGTCGCCCGCCCGCGAGCACCGGGTCGAGCACGCGGCGCACGCGCGGCTCCTGCAAGCGCGCGAAGAGCGAGTCGAGGTGCGTGCGGCGGTCGAGGATCATCGCGTCCTTCGCGACGTCGATGCTGGCCGCCGTGACGGGCGTCGCGCGGTCGCGCACGAGGCGGTCGACGGCGTGGTCCGCGAGCGCGTTCACGAGCCAGGCATGGCCCTGCGAGAGGAACCACACGCGCTCGACCGCGTCGTCTTCGAAGCGCTGCCCCGTCGCGGCCGTGTGCTGCGCGAGGAGCTCGGCCACGTCGGCGCGCGTGAACGACGCGAGGGTAATCTTCGCCATGTCCGCAGCGTCCACGCCCTGCGGCTCATCCCTGCGCATGTGTTGAGCGCCATGACCTTCGGCTTTCTCGCGAGCTGTTGCACCGCAACCCGCGGCCCACACCGAACGTCGACGTCCTCGCGACGCGCTTCTACGGCCCGCACGCGGATGCGTCGTGCTGTCGACGGCTTGGAGATAGGTCACGGTCCGCGAATCGCGGTGATCCGAGAGAAGACTGCGTCGACCGTCTCCGCGTAGGTGAATT
Organism: Polyangiales bacterium; assembly: GCA_046351535.1. Classification (GTDB taxonomy): domain Bacteria; phylum Myxococcota_A; class Polyangia; order Polyangiales; genus CAISKJ01. The sequence continues at coordinate 150,962 of JAXLYG010000034.1, read as the reverse complement.
CGGTCGGCCGAAAGATGTCCGTGGTCGGCTGGCCGAGATCGGAGAGCATGCGCCGAAACTGCTCATCAGCCGTGGGGTCTGCGCCAGGAAGGATGACCAGGAGCATGGTCCCGGAGTCTCGGAACGCGCTCGACACCTGTAACCACGTCGCGGCGGGGGGAGTTATCCCCGTGTAGGGGTACGGGATGGATCCTCCCGTGATCGGTGCGTTGTGCATCGACGCATCAGTGAAGACGACGATGATGCGCCGAGCGCCGAGCCGCCAGCACCCACCAGGTTCGCGTCCCGATGAGCAGGTGAGCGGGGTCGTCACGGTAGGGTGGATCGGCCGTCCGGCGAGAACCGACAGAGCCTCGACCGTTGCTTCAGGCCCGTCGCCGCCGGTCAGAGCCACACGCGTCGATAGCGCAAGTCCGATCGAGTCGGCCGAGGTCGTCGGCTCAACCCCTCCGAGGAAGGGCGTGTCGAGCGGGTCCATCGAGTACGGCCGCACGGGGAACTCATCGAATGATGAGACGCCCACATATGCCTCGGGCATCGCGAGGAGCGGAGCGACGAGACGCGTTCTGATGTGCGGCAATCCCCTTCCGAGATAGCCGGAGAAGGAGGAGGTGGCGTCGAGCAGAATCATGACGTCGACGAGCCTCTGCGAGGCGCACGGTTCAGCCTCCTCCACGAGCGCGCATGCCGCGCTACAGCGAAGGAGCCGTGTCTGCCCGAGCGGGCACCCCGCGCTCGTACGTCGCGTCTCGCCTGGAGCGCAGTCACCTTCACCCATGCACGGGGCGGACGTGTCGAGCACGCAGCGATCGGAGCATCGTGCCTGGCGTGTTCCGCACCGGCCACACGCTTGTGGCGTCGTGGTTCCCGGCGTGCAGACGCCCTCACCCGAGCACGCGCCGTATTCCCACATGCGCGTGGCATTGCAGAAGCGTTCGAGCGTACCGCACAGCCCGCACCCGACGCGCTCGATCACGCCGGGGCGCGAGCAGGCGGTCGCCACCTCCGCATCGCTCGGTCCGTCGTCCGTCGGCGTCAGCGTGTCGCCCGGCGTCGGGCCATCCGCGGGGCGCGGCGCGTCCTCGATCGTGGGCGTGTCCATCACGTTGACGTCTGCGCGATCGCTCATCGGAAGTGCATCCGTTCGCGGCAGCACATCGGTCGAAACGGTCGCGTCTCCCGGTCCCGTCGGGCCCACGTTGGTGCCGCCGCAAGCGCCGACCAACAACGTTGCGGCCATCAGCAAAGCATCGGAAATACCGCCCCTCATGGTTCGCGACGGTGTCACCCCGACCGCTCCGCGTCAACGTCTGCCCTGCGCGACGAGGGGGCAAATCTCTCGTGGCCGACGTGGCGCGGAGGGTCACGATCATGTCCAACCTGCACGAGCGTCGGAAGCTCCAAACCGACAGACGAGCACATCGACGGCATGCGCTCGCTGAGCGTCACTCCGCGAGTCTCTCCGAGCTCCATCACGACGCACCATCGCTGGCGCGAAGGCGCGGCGCGACGAGGCGAGCGCTGCCCGGCACATTCAGCGGGCCGATGCCGGTCAGCCTCCCGCGCAGGGACCACACCTCGGTGCGCTCTGGCATGAGCTGCATTGTCGGCACATCCCCGCGCATGCGGGGACCACAGCCCCGTCGGGCATGCGAGTGATGCTGCTCGCGGCTCATCCCCGCGCATGCGGGGACCACGGCTGGTCGATCGGCGTCGTGGCGCCTCGGTCGCGGCTCATCCCCGCGCATGCGGGGACCACCACGCGCCGCGCGGCGCGTCGTCGGCCCACCACGGCTCATCCCCGCGCGTGCGGGGACCACAAGATCGTGGTGCGCGCCTCGCGCGCCATGACCGGCTCATCCCCGCGCATGCGGGGACCACGCAGAGTCGCGCCTCTTCGGACACGTCGCGCGCGGCTCATCCCCGCGCATGCGGGGACCACGAGGCCAGCCGCTCATGCGAGGGGCGTTGCGCGGCTCATCCCCGCGCATGCGGGGACCACGGCCTGATCGATGCGCGCCACCGACACGATCCCCGGCTCATCCCCGCGCATGCGGGGACCACGAGCCCCGCCATGCGCAGCCACACACGCAGCTCGGCTCATCCCCGCGCATGCGGGGACCACGCGCTCGCGGGCGACGCGGGCTCCGTCGAGGCGGGCTCATCCCCGCGCATGCGGGGACCACGACGAAGACCTCGACGTGAGACTCACCTCTGCACGGCTCATCCCCGCGCATGCGGGGACCACGCCTCTCGCGGCACGATGACATCCTCTCGCGCGGCTCATCCCCGCGCATGCGGGGACCACGCCCACGAGGCGACGGCCATTCTCGACGGGCGCGGCTCATCCCCGCGCATGCGGGGACCACTTGGGACGCGGTGCGAAGCGCGACCTTCGACTACGGCTCTATCCCCGCGCATGCGGGGACCACCTTCGGTGATGCGCGTCGTCATCGCGCCGTCCGCGGCTCATCCCCGCGCATGCGGGGACCACGACGGTGCGGTCCAGCGCGATGAGCTCAGAAGACGGCTCATCCCCGCGCATGCGGGGACCACCACGGCCCCGGAGTCGCGCCGTTGAGCAGCGCCGGCTCATCCCCGCGCATGCGGGGACCACGTGCTCCTCACCGCAAGCGGGAGCGACGCAGACCGGCTCATCCCCGCGCATGCGGGGACCACGCGAGCCCGAGAAGCGCCAGGGTGGCGCGGCGCGGCTCATCTCGCGCATGCGGGGACCACTCGTTGCCCCCGCAGTCGACGTCCTCGGGAGCCGGCTCATCCCCGCGCATGCGGGGACCACCGCAACGGTTCCGCCGAGGCTGAGTTCTGCTACGGCTCATCCCCGCGCATGCGGGGACCACTCGATGCCCGTGTTCCTCGCCGCGCTCGTGACCGGCTCATCCCCGCGCATGCGGGGACCACGCCGTCGCGTGGACGGTCGCGCCGAGGATGCGCGGCTCATCCCCGCGCATGCGGGGACCACGTGACGGGCGCGACGTCGCAGGGCACCCTCCTGGCTCATCCCCGCGCATGCGGGGACCACTACAGCGTCGAGACCACGGGCGTAGGCGCTCCCGGGCTCATCCCCGCGCATGCGGGGACCACTGCTCCATGAGGAACGCCGCCGCGCGCCAATCCGGCTCATCCCCGCGCATGCGGGGACCACTCCTGTCGTCGTGGGGTTCAGCAGCCAACGTGCGGCTCATCCCCGCGCATGCGGGGACCACGCCCGCTTGCGCTTCGTGGACGCCTCGGGAGTCGGCTCATCCCCGCGCATGCGGGGACCACGACGTGGGCCTCCTCGCCGCGGGCGACATCCGCGGCTCATCCCCGCGCATGCGGGGACCACACCCCAGGCGTTCCCGTCGCCGCCCGTAAGGGCGGCTCATCCCCGCGCATGCGGGGACCACTGGACGGTCAGCGATCGGAACGCCGTCTTGTCCGGCTCATCCCCGCGCATGCGGGGACCACGATGCTCAACTGGACGCGGGCGAGGAGCTGCGCGGCTCATCTCGCGCATGCGGGGACCACCGGAGGTTGTCCCACGCGGTGTACAGGATGCGCGGCTCATCCCCGCGCATGCGGGGACCACGTGGTCTGTCGCGCAACCGCGCCTCGTCGAGCGCTCATCCCCGCGCATGCGGGGACCACGCGCTGATGCGCTGGCGGAACTGGATCTGAACGGCTCATCCCCGCGCATGCGGGGACCACTTGCGCAGCCGCGCCGCACGTCCACGCGAGGTGCGGCTCATCCCCGCGCATGCGGGGACCACTGTGCTCGACGACGTAGCGGAGCAGGTCGAGCGCGGCTCATCCCCGCGCATGCGGGGACCACGGGTCGAAGAGCAGCGACCACGACACCGACCACGGCTCATCCCCGCGCATGCGGGGACCACGGTATCGTCTACTGCGCGAGCGCCCGTGAAGACGGCTCATCCCCGCGCATGCGGGGACCACGAGGCCCGTCGCGGCCTCCATGTGCGCGATGGCGGCTCATCCCCGCGCATGCGGGGACCACCATCGCTGCGAGAGCGCGGCGTTGTCGATCGACCGGCTCATCCCCGCGCATGCGGGGACCACCAGCGCATCGCTTGCGACGGTCACTTCGTCACCGGCTCATCCCCGCGCATGCGGGGACCACGTCCGCAGCGCCTCTCGCGCGGCGACGATGCGCGGCTCATCCCCGCGCATGCGGGGACCACGCTCACATCAACGAGCGCGTTGCCGCCGAGCTGCGGCTCATCCCCGCGCATGCGGGGACCACGACGTGTCGGTGGTACTCCGAGACGGTCCACCCGGCTCATCCCCGCGCATGCGGGGACCACGGCGCGTACGCGTACTGAATGCCCTCAGCACGCGGCTCATCCCCGCGCATGCGGGGACCACGAATGGGCGGTGCGCATGGGTCGCTGCGCGGTCGGCTCATCCCCGCGCATGCGGGGACCACAGGCCCCACCGCGCCGCCACGAGTGACCCGACCGGCTCATCCCCGCGCATGCGGGGACCACTGACGCCATCTCGCCCTTCATGCGTTTCTGTCTACGGCTCATCCCCGCGCATGCGGGGACCACGCGGCTCCAGTCCTTTGGCTCGATGTCGGTGTCGGCTCATCCCCGCGCATGCGGGGACCACGCGATGCGACGACGAACACCCGCCGACGATGCTGGGCTCATCCCGCGCATGCGGGGACCACCTCTTCGACATCCTCGCGGGAGCAGGGGCCGCGACGGCTCATCCCCGCGCATGCGGGGACCACGCACGTCAGCGCGTCGACCTCGTTATCGACGTCGGCTCATCCCCGCGCATGCGGGGACCACGGCAACCGCTCGAACGTCATCGCGAGCGTGCCCGGCATCCCCGCGCATGCGGGGACCACACCGAACAACGCGAGGCGTACGAACGCGCGCGCGGCTCATCCCCGCGCATGCGGGGACCACGTCCACTGAGAATGGATGGTGATGGGGCGTTACGGCTCATCCCCGCGCATGCGGGGACCACATCGACGGGCGAGAGATACGACCTCCGCGCCGCGGCTCATCCCCGCGCATGCGGGGACCACCCGCGGTCTCGCACGTCGGGCATCACGAGAGACGGCTCATCCCCGCGCATGCGGGGACCACGACGACGCGGAGGCGTTCGAGAAGCGTCACGGCGGCTCATCCCCGCGCATGCGGGGACCACAACAGGGATCATCGACGCGCACGCGCGCCAACGGCTCATCCCCGCGCATGCGGGGACCACGCGCGAACGACTACCTCTTCGACGCGGGCACGCGGCTCATCCCCGCGCATGCGGGGACCACCCGCACCGCGTACTCGCGCACGCCGCCCTTCGCGGCTCATCCCCGCGCATGCGGGGACCACCCGCGTACAACTGCCGAAATCGCGATGCCCTGCGGCTCATCCTCGCGCATGCGGGGACCACGACTACTCTTCGACGCGGGCACGCTCCTCAACGGCTCATCCCCGCGCATGCGGGGACCACGCTCGTGGCCTCTTGCTCTGCGCGCTCGCGAGACGGCTCATCCCCGCGCATGCGGGGACCACCCGTTGTTGGTCGGGTCGGTGTCGGCCGCGATCGGCTCATCCCCGCGCATGCGGGGACCACGAGCACGCTCACGCCGAAGAGCGCCTCGCACACCGGCTCATCCCCGCGCATGCGGGGACCACGTGTGGAGCGCCGCGTCGAACTGCGACGTGCTCGGCTCATCCCCGCGCATGCGGGGACCACCATTGCAGCGTCTACCGCGCTCACGGCGTCACCGGCTCATCCCCGCGCATGCGGGACCACCCGAAGAACTCCGCGCCGCGATCGAGACGGCGCGGCTCATCCCCGCGCATGCGGGGACCACAAGATCACGCGCGTCTCACCCGTCGCGAGAACCGGCTCATCCCCGCGCATGCGGGGACCACGCGCCGTGGCCGCCCTTCGTGGTGTTGGCCGGCTCATCCCCGCGCATGCGGGGACCACGCGGTGCAGACGGCGGAACCCGCGGCATGAGTCGGCTCATCCCCGCGCATGCGGGGACCACGCGTGCGCGCTGACCGTCGAGGTGACGGCACACGGCTCATCCCCGCGCATGCGGGGACCACTCGATGCCCGTGTTCTTCGCTGCGCTCGTGGCCGGCTCATCCCGCGCATGCGGGGACCACGAGTACTGCAAGGTCACGCACTCGACGGACACCCGGCTCATCCCCGCGCATGCGGGGACCACCGCTGCTGTGCGTGGCGAGCGGTGTGACGTCGCGGCTCATCCCCGCGCATGCGGGGACCACCGCGTTCACACCGGGAACCCACCGAGGGAACACGGCTCATCCCCGCGCATGCGGGGACCACGTAGTGCCTGCGAAAAGCGGGTTCGCTGTTCTCGGCTCATCCCCGCGCATGCGGGGACCACGCCTCTCCGCTGCGACGACTGCGGTGCGCGCGGGCTCATCCCCGCGCATGCGGGGACCACGGGCGAGCTCCGCGCGCAACGTGAGGCCGACGCGGCTCATCCCCGCGCATGCGGGGACCACGCTGTCGCAGGAGGATCTCGTGAAGCGAGCCGCGGCTCATCCCGCATGCGGGGACCACGGGCGACGTGCGATCACCGATGGGTCACGACACGGCTCATCCCCGCGCATGCGGGGACCACGTGACGCTCACGGGGTCGGCTCACCGCGCGCGACCGGGTCTCCCGCGCATGCGACTTCCTCCCCGCGCATGCAGGGACCACACTTCCTGGAACCTTCTGGAAATCACTCCGGAATTTCAAAGACCGATTTCGTACCGATCGCAGGACCCTTGTACGAAGGCATTTCGCATCACCCTCCGCGCGGCGCTCAGGCGGGCTTCTTCTTCGCCTCGGCCTCCTTCGTGGCCTTCGCGCGGCGCGCTTCGGCCCGACGGCGGCGGAGGTACGTGCTCGTCACCTCGCGGATCACCTTGGGGTGATCGCGGAACACGAGCTGCGCAGCGCTCCGCACGAGCGCCACGCGGCGCATGGCGATGGCGATGTAGCGGTTGCGCTGCTCGACGGCGGACTTGCGCCGCCCGTTCTCCACGGGCTGCTTGGGCTGCGCGCGTAGTGTGTCGGCGAGCGTGAACGCCTCGTCGATCAAGGCCACGTCGAAACCGCCGACGTCGTCGATCTCGTCGCGGTAGGTGTCCGCCAGCGCGGCGTAGTCCTGGAGCTTCTGCGCCAGCACGTCGCGCGCGGCGCCGTCATCGGCGTGGAGGTCACGCACCTGCGCGAGCTGCGCGTCGCGCTCGTCGAGCACGCCGTCGGAGCTGAAGTGCCAGTCGAGCACGCCCTCGATCTCCGAGGCGATGAGCTGCGCGCGCTCGTCGAGCGCGTTGTCGCCGCCCGCGCTCGCCGCGAGGATCGCCTGATTGTTCGACTGCTGCGCGAGCCCCACGAGGTGCGTGATCTCGCGCGCGACGTCGCGGCTCAGGCGCGCGGGCTTCTTGCCCTCACGCTCGGCGCGAGAGAGCGCGAGCTCCAGGCCCGGCGTCACGACCGCGTCGGTCGCCCGATCGCGCGGGGCCCTCCAGCGGTTGCACACGAAGCGGGCGACGTCGAGGGCCTCGCCCGTGAAGACGCCGAAGGGGAGCGAGAGCCCGAGCGCATCGCCCGGCACCCCCGCGGCCTCGGCCTCGTACCTCGCCAGCTCCGCCTGCGTGGGCGGCGCGACCACAAGCGCAGTCTCGCCCGCCACCGCGCCCGTCGAGACCACCGTCGCGCGGAGCTTCGCGTCCGTCTTCGTTGCGGTCTTCTTCGCGTCCGGCGTCCTCACGGCCGCCGGTTTCTTCGCCGCGGGCTTCTTCGCCGCGGGCTTCTTCGCCGTCGGCTTCTTCGCCGTGGGCTTCTTCGCGCCCGACTTCGCAGTCTTCTTCGCCTTTGCCATGTGAGCTCTTCCCCCGCGGCCCCTTCGTCATCACCGCCACTCGGATCGCACGAGGACACGCGGTCTCGCGAGTCTCACACACCGCGCCGAACGTCCGCGACGAGAAAGCGCGGAGACGATGTCCTTGAGCGCCGAGCGGATGTCCTTGAGAGGCACCTCCGTGTCCTTGGGCGGCACGTCTGTGTCCTTGAGCACCCATCACGTGTCCTTGAGTGGCACCTCCGTGTCCTTGCGTCGAAGGTCCGCGTCCTTGACGCCCGGAGCGCTGTCTTTGAAGCGATCCGCGCCCGGTGCAGCGGAGTCACGGCGCGAGGTACTCGGGGTCGATCTCCGCGGGGTCGAACGCGAGCGCGTCCGACGCGATCTCCGGGGGCTCCATCGCGTCGGTGACCAGCGGGTGAAAGCGCGCGAGCGACATCCCGTCGACGTCGACCACCTCGCGCCGATGCTTGCCGTGGGTGCGCACGATGAAGCCCTGCGGCCCCGTGTCGTCGGTGACCATCACCGCCGCCGTCTCGGGCGACGAGAGCTTCAGCACGACCTCCCAGAGCCCCTCGCGCATGCGCGCCGAGGCGCTGCCGACGTAGAGCCCGGCGCGCACCTCGACGCCCCAACGAGAGAGCGTCCCGCGGAGCCGCTCGGGCGCGTTTTCGAGGTCAATCACCCACATCGAGCATCCCCTCGATGTCAGGAATGATCCGCGCCATCAGCCGCTTCGTCTTGAACACGTCGCGGAGCTGCTTGCGCACGGCCCCCTCGGGGTTGTTGCCCGCCCCCTTCGCGACGACCTCGAAGGCCACGGGCACGCTCACCTCGAACTTGTACACGTCGGCCACGTCGTACACGAACGACAGCGGCCTGCCCGTGTGGAGAAAGCCCACCGCAGGCGAGTACCCCGCCACCAGGATCGCCGCCTCGGTCACGCCGTAGAGGCACGCGTTGGCCGCGCTGATCGCGCGGTTGATGACGTCTCCGCGCGACCACTCCGCGGGGTCATACCGCCGCCCGCTCCAGGGGACGCCGTGCTTCTCCGAGAGCGCCTCGTACTGCTCACGCACGCGCGCGCCCTCGATGCCGCGGAGCTGCTCGATGCTCCTGCGATCAGGCCCGTCATCGCCGAAGCGGCGACGGAACATCTCGCGCACGACCTTGAGGCGTCGCTTCGGGTCCATCGCGAGCTCGAGCTGAAAGAGCAGCTTGTCGGCGCGCGCTCCCCCCGGCGCGCCCGCGGCGTAGAAGCGCACGCCCCCTTCGCCGCACCAGATGAGGAGGCAGTCCTCCTCGGCGCAGAGCTTCACCGCGGCGTGCGTCACGGTGATCCCCGGTTCGAGCATGAGGCACGCGATGGCGCCCGCGGGGATCTGCATGCGCGTCCCCTTCACGTCGTTGAGCACCAGGGCGTTGTCCTGCACGTCGACGGTGCCGTACCGCAGGTGGAGGAACGGCTCCCTCTCGCGCAGCGGCATGCGCCGCATGAGCTCACTCACGGCGCGACCGAGCGGATCGAGAGCAGCCCGAACCCGAGCCCCTTCGCGGGTCCCACGCCGCCGGTCAACAGCGCAGCAAAGCGGTCGGGATCATCAACGCGCAGCACGCCCTGAAAGTCGGCGCCCTCGTGCGTGGCGAGGTCGCCTCCACCGCGCCACCGCCAGGGTCTGAGGTTCGCGAGGCGAAGCTCTCGACTGAGCACCTCTTCGCCGTCGGCGCCGCAGAGCGCGCGCGTCGGAATCGTCGCCGCGCCTTCGAGCTTGCGCACGAGCCACGCCTCTCGCTCCGCGTCGGACTGCAAGCCCACGCGTCGCCCTCGCGCGGCTTGAAACTCCTCGGGGCCGAGGTCGGCGAAGGTGCGCGCGTCGCCCGCGCCCACGCGCTGAACCTTGTCCTTGCGAGCGCGCGTGGGGTTCGCGCGGAGATAGAAGCCCCAGCGTTGACCCGCGGCGAGCTCCCAGGAGATCACGCCCTCGGCGGGCTCCTCGCAGCTTCGAAGCGTCGCGCCGAGGACCTTCCAGTCGGGCGGGAGCCGCGACTGCACGAGCGCGCGCACCTCGACAGCGGCGCCGACGCGCACGCGATCTGCGCGGAACATGAACGGCGACGGCAGCGTCGATCGCGCCTCCGCGGTCATCGCGTTGCGCCGCGCCGACTCCTCGGGAAACGCGCGCCAGAGCCGCTGGTGGATGTCATGCGGATCGCGCAGCCCCGCAGGGTCGAGCACGAGCCGCGCGAGGTGAACCGTGACCTTCATCGCAGATACCCCTCCGTCGTGTCGTCACCCTCGACCGCCGCGCTCACCGAGGCTTCACGTGCCGGAGAGAATCGCCACACCGTGCGGTCGGCGAACATCCTCGGCAGCGGACCCACGACGGCGTCTCGCCATCGCACCGCCGTCCCCCGCGCGCCCGGCGCGACGAGGCGTCCGTCGACCCAGATCACACCCGCATCCTCGTCTCGCCGCGACGCCTCCATCGCAGGAACCTGCGCGAGCAGCGCCTGCCACGTCTCTCCCGTGAGCACCGCGCGCGACGCGAGCACGGGGACCGAAGGCGCGCACGCGCGCCGACCGAGCGAGAGCCCGTAGCGCGGACGGTGAAGCGCCGCGATGATGTCGTCGAGCGTGATGGGCGCCATCGCGGCCTCGTCGACGGCGACGAGCACGCCTGCGAAGCTCGCGTCGGCGAGGTAGCGGCGATAGGTGATGTCGGCCCCCGCGTGGGCTTTTCCGCGCGGATCAGGGACGTCGAGCGCCGTGTGATAGTCGACGAGGATCTCACCGCGCCGCTCCACGCGCACCGCGAGGGCCAGCGCGCGATGGAGGGCCGCGAGCGTGGCGACGGCCTTCACCCTGTCGACCCCGAGCGCGGCGCCCACGAGGCCGATGACAGCGCTCGCGGTGGGCGCGTCGTGCGTGGGACGCACCTCGCCGAGCGCCGAGCCTCCCCAGCTCTGGAGGGCGCCCTCGAATCGCATCGCGACGCCGCGCATCACGTCGCCGCACCGGGCGGGTTGAGCGTCGCGATGAGCGTCTCTTCGAGCGCCGCGAGGCTCTTCGTCACCGTCGTCGCGGGCCCCTCGGGGAGCTCGCGCGTCGAGAGCACGAGGCGGGCGACGACGTCGTTGGGGTCGTCGTAGTGCGAGGCGTAGGTCGCCGAGAGCGTGCGCAGCGCCTTGACGGACCCGTCCATGACGTCGTCGTCACCCTGCGGCCGCACGGGCTTGAGAAACGCGTTCGCGAGCGACACGGGCGCGTTACGACGCACGACCACCTCGAGGTAGTCCGCGGGGTTGTGCGGCGCCGTACCGTTGACCTTGCCGCGAGGAACAGCACGCGTCGCAGCGCGGGCGACGGCCGAGAGCGCGCGCGCGGCGACCCTGCGATCACCGTGGAGGTTCTCGCAGAGCAGGCGCCAGTCACAACACGCGTACTGGTAGAGCACCGAGGCCGCGAACTCGGTCTCGCCGATGTGCCCCGCGCCACTGGTCTGCTTCACGTCGTCGACGGCCGAGAAGTAGTCGGACTCGATCTCGACGCGCTGCGTGCCGAGCGCGTGCGCCACCTGGAGCGCCGCGTTCACCGTGGGGATCTCGGCACTGGTCACGAAGCGTCCGAAGAGGGCGATGTCGACGCCGGTCCACTTGTGCTCCATGTGCTTCGCGAGGTCCTTGCGGAACTTCTCGTGCTCCTTGGGATCGAGGGAGCGCACGGTCTCGGCCTTCGCGCCCTTGCCCTTCGTCTTTGTCTTGAAGACGCCCGCGAGGGCGTCGGTGTGGCTCACGAAGTAGTCGCGCAGCGCCTCGCGATCGCCCGCCGAGAGGAAGAGCAGGTGACGCGTCTCTCGCACCCCCGCCTCTCCACCCTCACCCGCGTCGTCGGTGTCATCCCCCTCCTCGCCGTCGTCCTCGTCGTCGCCCGCGTCGGCCTCGTCCTTCTTCGACTTCACGCCGATGCGCGCGATGACCTCGACGGCGTCGGCGACCTGCGCCTCGGTGAGCCCCGCGGCCTTGAGCTCCTCAGCGAAGCGCACGGGCAGGAGCGTCGTGCGCTCGGAGAGCAGGCGCGCGGCGGCGTCCTTGTCGTCGCCTGTCACGGCCTCGCGGAACAGCTCCGACATCCGCCACGTGCGCTTGACGCACTGGCTCGACAGCCGCAGCCGACGGTGTCCGCCGAACGACGCGGTCTTCGGCGTACCGAGGTCGTCGCGGTTGAGGTTGCCGGGCGCGTGGCTTCGCAGCACGTGAAACTCGACGAACATGTTCTGGCTCATCCTTCGCTCTCCTTCGATTCGGTCGCGCCCCCCGTCGAGGGCTCCTTCGCGGACTCGTAGATCGGCGCGTAGAAGTCCTGCGCCCACTGCCTGAAGACCGCCTCCGCGCCCTTGCGCGAGCGCTGCCACTGGTCGAGGTCGCGCCCGAGCACGCCCCAGTCGAGCGGCGCTTGCAGGCTCGCGAGGAGGCGTCGCAGCCGCGTCGCGAGCGCGTCGGTGTCGGGCGCCGCGAGCAGCCGACGGAAGCGCAGCGTCGCGCCGGCCGATGGCTTCTTGCCGCGTGCGAGGTGTCGGTTGAGAAAGCGACCGAAGCTCCTCCCCTCGCCCCTCGCGGCGTCGCCCGCGGCGAAGAGAAAGACCACCGTCGCGAGGCTCGTGGGGGCGACCTCGCGGGCCTTCGAGGCAAGCCTCCAGAACGCGCCTTCGAGGAGCAGCTCGCGAGGCTCACGGCATCGACGCAACACCGCGCGGTCGCCCGGCGAGAGCCCCTGGTCGTACTCCCTCCGAACGGCGCGCATCTGCGCGATCACGTCGTCACGCATGCTGGTCATCGTGTCTCCCTCTCCGTGGTGGGCTTGAGGATGTGTCGGAGGTCATCTCCGAGCTTCTTGCGCTGCGTCGCCACCGCGGCCTGGTGCCGCTCATCGAGCGCCGCCGTCGCGGTGAACTGGTCGTACAGGCTCTTCGCGACCGCCTCGATCACGCGCTGGAGCGCGGCCCCCGCATCGCCGCCCTCTTCCTGCGCGCGCTTGAACTCCCAGAACGGCCCCTCGGTGCGCTGCCAGAAGTTCGCGCGCGCCTCGTGGGGCCAGTAGCTCTGCTTCGACTTGCGCCGCGACGACCATGCGAGCCGCAGCCGCTTGAGGAGCGCCGCGAGCGCACCCTCGGCGAGCTCCACCGCGCTGCGCAGGTCCTTGATGAGCTCGCGGTCGCGCGTCTGCATCGAGACCGTCCAGGTCTCCGAGAAGCGCGCGAGGAGCTTGGCGTTCTTCAGTCGAAACGCGAAGACCTCCAGCGAGAGCGCACGGTTGTCGAGGACTTCGAACCACTGCTGCACCACGGGAGCCGCGAAGAACGCGCGCTCGCTCTTCTTTCGAACGACGGTGCTCCGCGATGTCACGTCGAGCATGTCCGCGAGGGCGGTCCACGCCGGGCGATCGACCTTGAGTCGCTGCGGTTGGGGTTCTGTGCCCTCTTCGAAGTAGGGTGTGAGCGGGTGCTTGAAGTACCCGCCGCTGCGCTTCGAACCCGCCTCAAATGCTGTCGCGGTCAGACGCGGCCCCACCGCGCCGCAGGTCGGACAGTTCCCCTCATCTGCGATGACGTAGCGCACGCGCCGCGGCTGCCAGAAGAGCCCCTCGACGGGCTCGATCGCGTCGCCGTTCTTCTCGCTCGCGCACCCGAACCAGGGCGAGGCCACTCTTCGATCGGCCGCGTCGGGTTCGATGACGGTGTTCGCCCAGAGCATCTCGCGAACGGTCGGGCGCCAGACCAGCGTCGTCAGCGGCGGCGCTCCGCGCACGCCCGGTGAGAGGCCGCGTCCGCCTGCGGGTGCGTGCGACTGAAACCCATAGAGCGCGAGCAGCGCGCACGCTCCGCAGAGGGAGCCGTACGCGCGCTCGTGACGCACGAGCCACGGGCAGTACGTCTCCGACACGTCGAGCAGGAGCGCGCCCGTCGCGTTATCGTCGTATTCGATCGCGTCGCGCTGCATGAACGCGGCGCCCTTCGGCGTCACGAGTTCGAAGCCGTCGCGAACGCGCGCGACAACGGCCGCTACCTCCTCATCTGAGAGCGGGGCGCGCATCCGAGCGACGAGCTCCTCCTTCGTGCGCGCGGGGAAGAGCGCCTGCGCGAGCGCCGAGAGCAGCATGCGCGCGAACATGCGGAAGTCCTCGCGAGGATGCGCGAGCCCCGGAGCGTCTGCGCGCCCCGCGATGACGTCGACGAACGACGCAGGCTCCGCGCGCCCTTCGAGCGGGACCCACGGATCGGTGAGCACGTTGAACTTCACTGCGACTCCTTCTTCACGAACGAGAGCCCTCGATGCCGCGCGTACTCCAGACGTCGAACGCGCCCCGTGTCTGACCGCACCGAGCCCCGAAATCGATCAGTCCCCACAGCACGCATCGGCACGACGACCACGTCGCCCATCCCCATCGCGTCGAGGAACGCCGCGCAGCGCTTCGCCCACGCCTCCCAGTCCGCCGCCTCGCCGCGAGGTCGCGCGCCCTCCTCGTCGCCCTCCCACGGGCTCCGGTGGACGCTGACGATCTCGCGATGAAGCGCCCGCGCCGTTCGCCACGCGTCGGGCGCACTCGGGTCGAGGGCCCACGCCTCGCCGTCGAGGCTCTCACCCTCCACCGAGTCGGCCTCCCAGTGCACGAGCAGAAACTGCTTCGACTCGCCGTCGCGCGTGAGCGCGCGCACCGAGTCTTCGTCGTCGTGGTGCAGCCCGAGCAGCGACTCCCCGGCCCGCGCCACTGCGGGGATACAGACCTTCGCAGCGTTGCGACGTCTCGCGGCGAGCTCCTCGTCGAGCTTCTCCTGCGCGGTGTGGAGCGCGTCCGCATTCGGGGCCTCGCAGTTCCGCTGTCGTCGCCGCACCGGGTCGTAGGAGTCCTCGACGAGCCCTCGAATCTCCGACGGAAGCGCGACGCTCCCTCGCCCGGCGAGGCTGTCCCACGCGAGGCTCAGGGTCACCGGGTCGTACACCCACGCGCTCGGACCGAACTTCAGCGCCCCGCGTCGCTCCGCGGTGGGCGCCACCACGCGAAGCGAGGGCTTCTCGATCCCAGAGCGCGCCGCTCGGTCAGGCCGCGCATGACGCCACAGTCGGCCAGCCCTTTGGAGCGCGAGGTCGATGGGGCAGAGGTCGGTGACGAGGAGGTCGAAGTCGATGTCGAGCGACTGCTCCACCACCTGGGTCGCGATGAGGAGCGTCGGACGCCGCTCGCCCTTCTTGCCGAAGTTCGCGAGCACTTCGGCCTCGACGCGCTCGCGATCCGAAGGGCGCATGCGCGCGTGAAAGAGCAGCGCGGGCACGCCTTCTGACACGGCGTCGAACGCGGCCTGCGCCTCCGCTACGGTGTTGCGTATCCAGCAGACGAGCGCGCCTCGCGTGACGGCAGCTTCGAGGTCACGCAGCACGGCGCCCACGGGATCGTCTGACTCGATGCGCTCGATCGCGACATGCCGATCGGCCTCGATGAGCTCGGGCGTGCGCAGCGAAACACCCCGCGCATCGATCTGGGTGACGAGGGGATAGTCCGTCGACGCGCGCCAGGGGGACTGTGCGGTCCACCCGGCGCCTCGCGCATACGCCGCGCAGAGCGTCGCCTTGCGCGTCTCGGGGAGCGTCGCAGACAGGAGGATCACCGGCGTTTCGAGCGCGCCGAGCCACTCGACGAGCCGCTCCAGGATCACTTCCATGTACGCGTCGTAGGCGTGCACCTCGTCGATCACGACGACGCTGTGCGCGAGCCCGTAGAGCCGTACGAAGTGGTGCCGCAGCTTGATGGCGGCTTGCATCGCCTGATCGACAGTGCCCACGCCCACGGGTCCGAGCAGCGCACGCTTGCGAGAGAGGAACCAACGCGCGCACACGACCTCGGCCTCGCGCTCGTCGTCGCTCACGCCCGCCCGAGCCCGCAGAGCCCGCTTCGTCAGCCGGACGAAGGGATCGAAGTCCCTCGCGCGGCCGTGCGCGAGCCGCAGGTTCACGGTGCCGCAAAACAGTCGACCCGCGAACGACTTGATGCGCGCGAAGATCCCGTTCGACGTCGCCATCGTGGGGAGCGCGACGTACACGCCCGACGCCTGCCCCGAGGCGATCATCCGAGCGACGAGGCCGAGCGCAGCCTCTGTCTTGCCCGCGCCCATGCGATCTTCGATGATGGTGAGCGAAGGCCCGTCCGAGACGTTGAGGGCCTCCGTGACGACCTGAACGCCACGCGGCGCATCGAAGCCGAAGAGGGTCTCGAAGCGGAGGTCGTCGGCCAGCGTGGCCGCGAGCGGGAGCTCGTCGAGCACGCTACGCGCGGTCGAGCGTGCCCGGAGGTAGTAGTCTTCGAGCGGCTCCGGGGAGCCGTGATAGGCGTAGCAGTCCCGCCCCTCGTGCTCGACCTGGGAGCCGATCCAGTCCGCGACGGAGCACAACCCGGCGACGAGCTCCACGGCCGCGGGTCCCGGCTCATGCACAAGCGGAAGCGCTGCGTCGCGATGTTCCCGAAATAGCCGAGCACACGCGATGATCCATGCGCGCCTCGCGTCTGTGTCGTCCGCGCGAAACGCCTTCGTACGGAGTCTCGTCGGGTCGGGCGGCGCGTCTTTTCCGGGGAGCGCTCCGTGATGTCCGCACACGGCGCGAAGCAGCGGCATCGCGGCGTCACCAACGCTGCTGGCGATGAGGTCGGGTTCGTCGTCGCGGAGGTCGAGGAGCTGCTGATAGCCCCACCCTCCGTGGTCATACTCGCCAGATGAAATGGCGCGCGTGGCAGGCCACAACGCGTCGGCGGCGTCGGGCGCCTTGCGCTGAAACCTCACGTCGAACTTTCCGATGTCGTGAAGCGCGCAGAACGCCGCGAGGGTCGCTGGAGTCGCTTGTTCGGGGAGGGCGAGCCAACGCGAGAGCCGTCGCCGTAGGACTTCGTTGCGTTCGAGCATCACCTCCGCGACGGCTGCCACGTCGAGGCAGTGAAAGGCCGCAAGGTGATGGCCGCCGATCGCAGGATCAGCCTTGCCCCATAACGCCAATACGGTTCTGGGTTCATCGCGTCCCCTTCGCCCCGTCGCTCAACAGCCCAGCACAACAGCGCGCGTCAAAACGCGCACCACAACGCTCTGCGGCCTGCCTTGTCGCACGGCCTCCGCGCGACCCGCAACAGAATCGCGCAGCCCCGTAGACAGGGGAATGTCCGCGCGAAAACGCGGTCCAGCAAGGCTCCCGCGCCGCTACCGCGCGCCGACGAGCTCCGCGAGCGCGTAGATCGTGTCCATCGACGACTTCAGCTCGCCGCGCGCGATCGCGTGCACCATGCGCTGCGCCTCGGCGTTCGTCGGCGTCGCGACGCCGTGCTTCAACCCCCGCTCGACCACCTCGCCGTTGAGAAAGTCGACGGCGGGCGGTCTGCCTCGCTCGATCGCCGAGAGCATCGACGAGCGCATGCGGCGGTAGCGCGCGCCCACGGCGAGCAGCATCGCGTGCTTCGTGAAGAGCGACGGAGACCCCGCGCTCTTCTCTTCGGCCTCGGTGAGCGCGATCCAGTCGAGGTCGAGCGTGCCCGAGACCTTCTCGAGCGAGACCTTCTCGGCGCGCGCCACGCGCACGCACTCGGTCATGATCCGCAGCGCGAGGCGACGCACCGTGAGCGACATCATCAGCGGACCGAGGCGGTCTCCGCCGAGCGTGCCGAGCGTCGAGATGGCGCAGTTGATCGCGAGCTTGCTCCAGCGCGCGCCCGCGAGGTTCGACGTGCGCGTCACGGGACCCACCGCTTCGAGAATGAGCGCGAGCCGGTCGAGCCTCGGGTCTTCGCGTCCGTCGATGCGGCCGAGCGTGAAGCCACCCGACGCCGTGCGCTCGTACACGCCGGGCTCGGGCATCGTGGCGCCCCACGCGACGACGGCGCCCACCACGCGCTCGGGGCCTGCGATGCGGGCGACGCGCTCCTCGCAGAGTCCGTTCTGAAAGCACACCATCGCGCCGTTCTCGGCGAGCCACGGGAGCGCGCGACGCGCGGCCTCTTCGACCTGCGGCGGCTGCGTGGCGAGGAGGATCCAGTCGAAGGGAGGTTCCGTCGGCGCGATGGTTGTGACGCACGGGCACGCCACCGCGCGCGCGCCGTCGACGCCCGTGAGGCGCATGCCCTGAGCCGTCACCGCGGCGGCGATGGACTCGTTGGTGGTGAGGGCCACGACGCGCCCCCCGGCGGCCACCACGGGGTCGTGGATCGAGGCCGCGACGACGCCGCCGATGCCGCCCGCGCCGACGACGAGCACGCGCTGGCCCGCCGTCACGGACGGGGGCGGGATCACTGAGGAACGCACCGGACTCTCGCTCACGCTTCGAAGCTACAACACGCCGCGACGGTCTCCGCACGGAGAACGTGCGAGGGGTCTACCGGTCGCTCGTGAGCACCGCGCAGCCGTCGTCGTCGAGGTCGACGGCGCGGCGGCGGAGGAGCGTCCCGAGGGCGCGCTTGAAGGCCTTCTTGCTGAGGCCGAAGAGGTCTCGAATGAGCTCCGGCGACGAGTGATCGCCCACGCGCGGAGCCCCCGGACGAGAGAGCACCGAGAGCACGTGGTCGGCGTCGGTGTCGAGCTGGAGGTGGGCGTGACCGCGCAGCGAGAGGTTGACCTTTCCGTCGGGCAGCACCGACGAGACCCGGAACTGCGCGCGCTCTCCGCGCGCGAGCTTGTGGGGCTCCTGCGCGGGCACGAGGCCCACGTAGCGCCGCTCGACGATGACGAAGAGGCCGATGCCCGGCTCGTCGCGCCAGGCCACGCCCTCGACCCACTCGTCGCGCTCGAAGCGCCCTCCCACGCGGAGCATCTCGGTCACGCGCATGGTGCCCGCGAGCTGTCCGGTGTCATCGAGGACGACGCCGAAGGGGTGAGACTCACCCTCGCGAAGGTCGCGCGTGAGCTCCGTGGGAGGGACGAAGAGCTCCGCGGGCATCCCCGCGTCGACGAGCGCGCCCTCGCGCAGCACCCGTGTCACTTCGAGAAAGGCCACCTCGTCGCGGGCCGCCTTCGGGAGCTTGAGCGTCGCCGCCCTTCGCCGCTCGGCGTCGAGGTAGATGAACACCTCGAAGCTGTCTCCGAGGCGCACGTCTTCGGGCAGCTCGCGCGCCGAGAGCGCCATCGCGAGCATCTTCACGTCGGGGTCGTCGGAGCCGAGGAGCACCCCCGCCACGCTCTGCCGCTGCACGGTGAGGGTCAACACGCGTCCCACGAGGTCGTCGCTCGTCATCGCCGGCGACTCTCGCACGTCAGCGTTGGGAATTGCACGGCTCCGTTGACGCGGAGCGTCGCACTTCGCCGCAGCCTCTTCGTTGACAGAGTCTCAGCACACGCGTAATCCCCCGACTCCCGCATGGACCACGCGCTGCTGACCACCTCGCAGTCCCTCGCCAACGACCTCCGATCGCTCCTCGAAGAGATCGATCCCGCCCGGTGGCGCGACGACCTCGAGGCCGCGGCGAGGCAGCGTGCGAACGCCATCATGGAGCGCCTCCAGGGCATTCCCGGCGACGCGGGGAGCACCGGTGAGGTTCAGCTCGTCGAGCGCCTCGGTCAGCTCCGCTCGGTGCTCGATCGCGCCCTCGACGGCCTGCCCTCTCGCGAGTCGCTCACGACGCAAGCCCAGAGCGCGCGTACGGCATGGGCGACCTTTCAGCGCGACGTGCAGCCGGCCTACGAGGCCCTCGCAGCGAGCCTCCGCAGCATGGCGATCACGGCGCCCGCGCCGCTGCGTCCGACGAACTACCACCGCAACGCGTTTCACATCTCGAGCGGGCTCTGCGTCGTGGCGCTCAGCGAGTTCCTGCCGTCGCGCGTGTGGCTCATCCTGCCGCCGCTCGCCTTCGCGATCTTCGCGTGGGGCAGCGAGATCTCGCGCCGCATCTGGCCGCAGATCAACAACGGCCTCATGCGCCTCTTCGGCCCCGTGGCGCACGCCCACGAGCGTCACCGCATCAACTCCGCGACGTGGTTCGTCACGGCGGTGCTGATCCTCGGGATCGCGTTCCCGCGCTACGGCGCGGCGACGGGCGTCGCGGTGCTCGCGCTCGCGGACCCCGCGGCGGCCCTCATCGGTCGGCGCTTCGGACGCACCAAGCTCCACGCAAACCGCTCGCTCCAGGGCACGCTGGCCTTCTTCGTGGTGGGCGCCCTCGCGGCCTTCGCGGTGCTCGCGCTGCGTCACCCCGCGAGCCTCGGCGCGATGGCCGTCACCGCCCTCGCGACCGCGTTCGCAGGCGCCGTCGCCGAGCTCTACACCGACCGCCTCGACGACAACTTCACCATCCCCCTCGCCGCCGCGTCTGCCGCGGTGGGCGTCGGAACGCTCGTCGGCATCGCGTGATCGACGCCCCCTACGCTCCCCTCACGCACGGCGCTCCGCTGACGGTCGGTGACGAGGTCGACCTCGACGCCACCGCCGTGTCGGGCCTGCATTTTCGCAAGGTCAACGTGAAGGAGGCCTTCACCCTCCGCGACGCCGAGGGGCGGTTCTTTCGCGCCTCGCTCAAGGCCCTCACGGCCACCGCGGGCTCGTGCCTCGTGTACGAGCAGATGCCCGACTCGCCCGAGTCGCCTGTCGAGATCACGCTCGTGTGCGCGGTGCTCCAGCGGCAGCGCATGCTCTGGGTCGCGCAGAAGGCCGCGGAGCTCGGCGTCGCGCGCATCCAGCCCGTCTTCACCTTGAAGTCGGTGCAGGTCGACGGACTCGCCCACGAGAAGGCCCACGCGTGGCCCGGTCAGAGCCTCAAGGGCGCGCGCCAGTGCCGCCGCGGGAGCGTCCCCGAGGTGCTGCGCACGGTCACCCTCGACGCGTACCTCGCGAGCCCGCAGTGGCGCGACGCCGAGGTGAAGGTCTTTCTCGACGACCGCTCCGACGATGACCGCGAGGCGTTGCGTCCGTGCAAGACCCTCGCGCTGGTGATCGGCCCCGAGGGCGGCTTCGCCAACGTCGAGCGGCAGAAGCTCATCGACGCGGGCGCTCACCCCGTGCGCATCGGCGGGCGCGTGCTCCGCGCGGAGACTGCCGTGGTGGCGGGGATCGTCGTGGCGCAGCATCGCGTCGGCGACATGGGGCTGTAGACGTCGCGCGGCGCGCGGGTGTACTCCCGCGGTCCATGAAGATCCTCTACGGCGTGGTGGGCGAGGGCATGGGACACGCCATGCGCTCTCGCGTGGTGCTCGAGCACCTGCTCTCGCAGGGGCACGAGGTCGAGATCATGGCGTCGAGCCGCGCGGTCGACTTCCTGTCGAAGCGCTTCGAAGGGGTGCACCGCATCCACGGGCTCCACATGATCTACGAAGAGAATCGCGTGCGGCGCGGGGCGACGCTCTGGTCGAACGTGCTCAAGGGCGCGGCGGGCCTGCCCGGCCAGGTCGCGGCCTACTTCGAACTCATCAAGGACTTCGCCCCCGAGGTGGTCATCAGCGACTTCGAGTCGTGGACGTACCTCTTCGGCTCCGCGCATCGCCTCCCGATCATCTCGATCGACAACATGCAGATCATCAACCGCTGCACGCACCCGCCGGAGGTGCTCGCGGGTCACGAGGCGTCGTTTCAGCTCACCAAGGCCTTCATCAAGGGCAAGCTCCCGGGCTGCAACGAGTACCTCATCACCACGTTCTTCTATCCCCCCGTTCGCAAGGACTGCACGAGCCTCCACCCCCCGATCCTGCGACCGGAGATCCTCGCGGCGAAGCCTTCGAACGGCGATCACCTGCTCGTCTACCAGACCGCCGAAGGGCACGACGCGCTCCTCGACGCGCTGCGCGCCTCGGGCCTCGAGTGCCGCATCTACGGCATGAAGCGCGGGATCACCGAGGAGGTCGTCGAGGGCAACCTCCGCTTCAAGCCCTTCAGCGAGGCGGGCTTCATCGACGACCTCGCGTCTTCGAAGGCCGTCATCGCGGGCGGCGGCTTCACGCTCATGGGCGAGGCCGTGTACCTCCGCAAGCCCATGCTGGCCGTGCCGCTCGGGCTCCAGTTCGAGCAGGTGCTCAACGCGCGCTGGCTCGAGCGCCTCGGCTACGGCATGGAGGCCGAGCACCTCGACGTCGCGACGGTGAAGCGCTTCCTCGACGCGGTTCCGCGCTGTCAGGAGGCCCTCGCGAGCTACGCGCAGGACGGCAACAGGTCGCTCACGGGCGCGCTCGACGGCCTCCTCGACCGCGCCGCCGCGGGCGTTCTCTAGAGCAGCGAGCGCACGGGCTCGGTACAGCCCGGAAAGAGCCGCGAGCCTTGCAACGAAGGGCGACGAAGGCGGACTGTTAGCCCGTCGAGGAGACCTGACGACGCAGGGCGACGCGGATCTGCACCGGGCTGTTCCGAACCCGGGTGCGAGGCGCTCCAAGACCTCTCATACCACCGCGACACCAGACCTGGACGATTGCGTCGATGCGCCGGGGTTCGGCGTGGGAGGTCGATGTGGGGTCTGGCAGCGCCGATGCGCCGGGGTTCGGCGTGGGAGGTCGATGTGGGGTCTGGCAGCGCCGGTGGCGAAGCGCCAGTGGCGGATGCTCGATGCGCCTCACCCCGGGCAACTGAAGGGTGGCCGCTCCCTTCGGGAGCGACAGGTCATCCGCAAGCGAATGGGACTCTTTCGTGCGCCGCAACCTCTCAGGTCACACTCCTCCGCTCGCAGCAGCGCGCTGTGCGAATGTCGTTTCAGATCGTCCAAGCAGCAACGGCCTCTGCGCGTCGTGCAGCGCCCGAAGGGAGCGGCCACCCTTCAGTTGCCCGCGGTGAGGCGCATCGAGCATCCGCGACTGGCGCTTCGCCATCGGCGCTGCCAGACCCACATCGACCTCCCGCGCCGAACCCCGGCGCATCGACGCGATCGTCCAGGTCCGATGTGACGGTGGTATCAGCGCAGGTAGAGGTTCACGCCGCGCCCGGTGTTGTGGTTGAGCGCGACGTAGAGCCGCGAGCCGTCGTCGTTGATCGCGAGGCCCGCGTGCGAGGTGCCCGTCGCCGTCGACTGCGTGTAGAGCCGCGTGCCGTCGGAGATGAGATGCGCGGCCCACAGGTCGCTCGCCTCGCCGAGCACGTAGACGACGCCGCGGCACTCGTCGACGGCCACGTCGGTGGGGTTGCCGATCGTGGTGATCGAGCGGATCTGCGTCCCCGTCGGGCTGAGGATGCGCAGCGTGTTGTCGGTGTACGAGGCCACGTAGAGGTTGCCCGACGGGCCCACCGCGAGGCCGCGCGGCGCCGTGAGCGCGGGCGTCGTGGTGATCGAGCGGAGGAGCGTGCCCGTGGGCGTGAAGACCTGCACGCGGTTGCCCGCGGCGTCGGAGACGAAGACCTCGCCGCGCGCGAAGTCGATGCCGCGCGAGCCCGCGCCGATGGGCCAGCTCTCCGAGGGCGCGCCCGTGGCGGTGAGGTGCGTCACGATGTTGGTGTTCGGATCGACGAGCCACATCTGCCCCGTCGCGCGGTCGACGACGAAGTCGTACGCGGTCGTCCAGCCCATGCGGGGGTAGCTGCGGACGAAGCGCCCGTCGGCGTCGAACACGATGATCTTGTCGTTGTACGAGAGCACGTAGACGCTGTTGCTCGGGCCCACCGACACGGAGATGGCCTCCTGCACGGTCTGGTCGACGCCCGAGCCCGCCACGGCGAAGCGCGTGACGACGCCCGCGGGCGCGGTGCGCACGGAGGTGAGGTTGAGCTCGCAGCCGTCGGCGAGGTTGCCGTTGCAGTTGGCGAAGCCCGCGTTGCACGCGCTGAAGCCGCAGGCGCCCGCGGTGCACGACGCGACGGCGTTGATGGGCGCGCACGCGCGGCCGCACATCCCGCAGTGCACCAGGCTCGTGGCGGTGTTGACCTCGCAGCCGTTGGTGAGCGTGCGGTCGCAGTCGGTGAAGCCCGTCGCGCAGGTCGCGAGCGAGCAGACGCCCACGGTGCAGCGCCCCGTCGCGTTGGGCGGCGCGCACGCGCGGCCGCAGGCGCCGCAGTCCGTGAGGCTGTTGTTGGTGTCGACCTCGCAGCCGTTGGCCGCCATCATGTCGCAGTTCGCGAAGCCCGACTCGCAGCCGCCGAGCACGCAGCTCCCGAGCACGCACACGGGGAGCGCGTTCGCGAAGCGGCACGCCCGACCGCACATCCCGCAGTGGTCGGTGGAGCTGCGCGTGTCGGTCTCGCAGCCGTTGGCCTCCACGCCGTCGCAGTCGCCGAAGCCCTCGTCGCAGGTGTAGCGGCAGGCCCCGTCGGCGCACGACGCCGTCGCGTGAGGACGCGCGGCGCAGGCCATTCCGCAGCCTCCGCAGTGGGCCGCCGAGGTCTGCGTGTCGACCTCGCAGCCGTTGGCCGACATCATGTCGCAGTCGCGGAAGGTGCCCGTGCACGCCCCGACGGCGCAGGCCCCCGCGGCGCAGGTCGCCGTGGCGTTCGCGAGCGCGCAGCGGTTGTTGCACATGCCGCAGTGCTCGACGGTGGTCTGCGTGCTCACGCAGGCGCTGCCGCAGCAGGCCTGGCCCGTGGGGCACCCGTGCGTCGCGTTGCAGCCCATCGCGCAGCGGCCCGACATACAGAGCTGGCCCGCGGCGCAGTGGTCGTCGCGGGTGCACTCGACGCAGGCGTGCATGGCCGCGTCGCAGTGGCGCGCGGTGCCCGCGGTGCAGCCGTCGTCGGCGCGGCAACCGTCGACGCACTGGCGGGCGACGGCGTCGCAGTGCTGCGTGGCGGCGCACACGTCGTCGGTCGCGGTGCAGGCCACGCAGCGGCCCGTGGGGCGGTCGCACACGCGCCGCGTCGGGTCGGTGGCGGAGCAGTCGGAGTTCGCGGTGCAGGGCCGCATCGCGTCGACGGCGTCGGCGGGCGCGTCGAGGGCGGAGTCGGCGTTCGAAGGGAGGTCGAGGGCGATGTCGTCCCCGGCGTCGGGCCGAAGCCCGATCACCGAGCTGCCCGCGCAACCCGTGAGGGCCGCGAGCGCGAAAGCGATTCGAAGAGAAGTTCGGAGCGTCGTCATCGAACGGTATTGGAACATTTTTACAGCGGATCCGGGGAGGTCGAAGGCGCGCCGCGGTGGATCGCGACGCGCGCTCGCGAGAGTTCCACCGCGACGCCGCCGCGCGCGTGACAGGCTTCGGCGAGGGTCGAGGTCTCGATGGACTCGCCGAGGTTGCGACCGTTGACCACCACGTCGAGCGCGCCCGGCGCGATGCGCTTCACCTCGTCGCAGGCCCACACGATGGAGTCCCAGATGAGCTCGACGGGGTTGCCAAAAACCCCTCCGCCGATGAGGGTCAGCACGGCCGTGCGATGGCCGAGGGCGCGCGTCGCGAGGAGCGTCCCGAGGTAGGCCGCGCGGAGCAGGTGGCGGCACACGGCGGCGAGCGGCGAATGCGCGTCGGAGAGCCTGCCGTAGAGCCCCGCGGCGAGCGTGGAGGTGAACACCTGCGCGACGCGGCGCGGACCTTCGACGGCGCCGTCCCAGTTGAACCCGAGGGCCACCTCGACCTCGTCGTGGACGCCCACCCGCACCGCGTCGAAGCGGTGCTCGAGCGCCTCGGCGAGCGCCTCGGGGTCGACGATGTACGCCTCGCGGAGGTAGCCGTTGCGGACGCGCGCGACGTCGGGCGTGCACACGTCTGAGAGCAGGTCGATCTGCGCGCCGTCGGAGGTCTGCGTGAAGCGTCGCCCGTCGGTCGAAGGCGCCGCGTAGTGACGCACCAGCGTGCCGGGGAAGGCCGAGATCGACGCGCGCGGCCCCTGCGTCGGGTCGTGGAGGTAGTTCGCCACGGGCGTCACGTAGGGCCCCGGGGATTCGAGGCAGTTGAACTGCGACGCGACCTGAAACACGGTGCCCGGCTCGGCGAAGGCCTGCAGCGCGCCGATGTCCGTTGACGGTCGCTCGCCGAAGAGCGCGAAGAGCCGCGTGGGACCGTCGTCGGGCGCCTCGGCGGCGCGTGACTTCAGCCCCCAGAGCATGGGGATCTCGAAGCGACCCGCGGCCCATTCGCGGCCGAGCGCGCGCACGGTGGCCTTCGCGCGTCCGTCGAAGGAGATGGTACCCGCGGGGTCGGCGCGCACCACGGACTCGACCTCGCGCACGATCGCGCGGTCGCCGCCGCTCGCCGAGTCGAGCACGCGAGAGGTGTGCGCGTGGAGCGCGTCGATGAGCTCGGTCTCGGCCGAGGGATCCGTACCCTTCGCGACGATCAGCGGGATCATGCCGCGCAGTCTCGTACGTGACCGCGCGCGCGAACAAGTCTCGGACGAGTTGACCGCGGACGTGACGCGCCCCGCGCCGCGGATTGCGAGGCTTTGTGGGGGATGGTTAGGGTGCGAGATCATGGGCTCCCACCGATGCCTCCTCGTCGGTCTCATGGTGCTCACCGCCTGCCGTCCTTCGCCGAGGGAGGAGGTCTCGCAACCCCCACCTGCGGCGTCGGCGCCCGTCGCGCAGCCCGCCCCGCCCCCTCCCCCGCCGGTGATCGTCGCGCCCTCGACCGATGTGCTTGTGCGCGACGCGGCGCGTGACGTCGCCGTGATCGCGAACGACGCGCCCGCCGCGTGCGTGTTCGAGGGAGGCAACGCGCGCTGCACCCGCTGCATCGTCCGCAGGTGCGCAGCCTCGCTCGCGGCGTGCTGTGGCGACGCGCGGTGCAGCGCGGCGCTCCCCGCGCTCGGCGCGTGCCTCAGGGCGAACCCCGGCGACGAGAGCGCGCTCACGGGGTGCTGGGATCAGTTCAACTTCGGAGGCGGCACGTCCGCCGAGCCCACGCTGCGCGAGTGCATGGAGCGCGGCCCCTGCGGCATCTGCGAGGTCCCGCGGTAGCGCTCAGCGGCGGTTGCCGAAGACGGTGGTCTGGATCCACGCGTAGCTCCACTGTCCCGGATGAAGCCTGGGCCTTCACGCCGCGTGTTGAAACACGCGGCAGGGAAGGCATTTTGTGAGCATCCTGCGAAAAGTCCCGCTTCGCAGGACTCCCAATCGGAGCCTCGTGCGCGAGTCCCGCGGAGCGGGACTTCATTCAGATCGATCTCGAACTGCCTTCCCTGCCGCGTGTTTCAACACGCGGCCGATGAAGCGCAGCGCTCGTCCGGGACAGTAGAGGTAGGTGTGCGGGCGCTCGGTCTGAACGTTGGTGATGGTGCCGTAGACGCCGACCTTGCGGCGTCCGATGAAGAGGGCCGTGGCCTCGGCGAAGCTCTCGTTCACGGGGTTCGTCGTGCGCAGCGAGCAGGTCTTGAGAAAGCCGCGGTCGTAGCAGTTCGGATCGAGCCGCGTGAGTCCTGCGCCGCTGAACGCGGCGCGCAGCGAGTACGTGCGGCTCGTGATGATGTGCCCCGTCTCGTGGATGAGAAACATCGCGATGCGTGCGAAGTCGGGGTCCGTGGGGCCCGACACGGCCGCGAAGGCGATCGGAGGTCGCGGATCTGGATCGCCTGACCGGCGGTCGACCGTGGCGCACGTCGGCAGCGGGAGAAAGGTCACGCCAGCGTCTGCGAACATCGACGCCCGCGTCCATCGAGGCCACGTCTACGCGCGCGGCGACGCCTCCTCATCGGCCCGCATCGACCGTCGGCGCGCTCGATCGCGGCACGGCGTCGAGCGCTGCCGCGCACCCCGCCCGCTCGGCGGGCCACGCGGCGTCGTTCGAGGCGCGTGATGACGAAGCGCACGCGCTGGTTTCTCTGCCACACGGCGGGCCCCACGCCGGGCGCCGCGGGGCAGCGCTCTCCGAGCCCGAGCGCGACGACGCGTCCGGGCGCGACGCCGCGTGCGAGGAGCTGGTCGCGCACGAAGCCCGCGCGAGCGCGCGAGACGAGGAGGTTCCACGCGTCGGCGCCGCGCGCGTCGGTGTGGCCTTCGACGGTGAGCTCGGTGATCCCCGGATGCTGCCGGAGGATGCGCGCGACGAGGTCGACCACGAGCATCACCTCGGGCACCGCCTGCCGCCGCCGCCCCACGAGGGGGACGATCGCGCGAATCGGTCCGCGCAGCGCGGTCTCCTCGGGCGTCGCGTCGGGGCAGCCGTCGTCGTCGAGGGCGCCGTTGTAGCGCTCGGCCTCCGCGGGGCACTGATCGATCACGTCGGGCACGCCGTCGCGGTCCTGATCGCCCTCCGACGCCGTCGCGAGGAGTCCGCCGCATCGGCGGAGGGAGCGCCCGATTGCGCCTCTGCGACGGGCGCGAAGAGCGAGCAACACAAGAGCGCTGCCGCGACGCTCCGTCGGTCGGGAGTGATCATCGCTGGGATGCTCGCACGACTCACTCCGCGGTGAAATCTGCGCGTGATCCCCCGGTGCGGCGCGCGCGGCGTTCGAGTACGTTCCGCGCGAAGCGATGAGCGACGCGCGCGCAGCGGTCACCGAGCAGGACGTCGACGACGTGATCGAAGCGCTGCGGCGCGGAGAGTCGGCGATGACAGGCGGATCGCGCCTCCACTCGACCTACGTGTGGCGCGACGGGGCCTTTCGATCGATCGATTTCGACGAGGGCTACACCGAGGAGCGCGAGGTCACCGAGGCGACGCTGCGCGCGATCGTCCGAGGGAGCTTCTCGGAGTTCATTCCCGCGCTCGACGCGCCGCACTGGCGCGCGCACGCCGACGCCGTACGCGCCCGTGACCCCGAGGCGGCCGCGAGTGCGTTGCGCAAGCTCCGCGGCGGAGACGGTCTGCATCAGATCGAGGTGCTCCTCGGCGCGTGGGCGCACCCGAACCCGCCCGTGAGCGCGGCGTGGATCGCCCTCGTGCGTGAGCTCGACCGCGGCTCGACGCTCTTTCACGCCTTCATGCACGGCGTCGGGTGGGACCGTCGCCCCGAGGTCGCGCCCCTCGCCCACGCCTGGCTCGACCGCGTCGAGTCGATCTGCGGCGCGCGCCTCTCGGTGACGCGCGAGATGTTTGCGTACGCGTGGCGCTGATCGCGTCGGGCGGCGGTAGAGTCGGCGTCGTGCGTACCTTTCTCGCGGCCCGTGTGTGGCCCCTCGCGGCGGTGTTCGGCTGCGTGTTCGTGTTCAACGGCGTCGCGATGACGCTGCTCTTCTCGCGCGGCTACGCGTTCATGGTCAGCCCCGCGGGGCTCGGCCTCGGTCTCGCGCTCACCGCCGCGCTCGCCGCGGCGTGCGGCGCGGTGCTCGCTCGTACGAAGGGGCTCGACCGCGACGCGGCGGGGTTGCGCCTCGACGCGCGCGCCGGGGTCGAGCTCGTCGTCGCGACGGGGGGCGCCTTCGCGTGCGTCGTCGCGCTCGTCGCCGCGCTCGCCTCGACGGGGCAAGGCGCGCTCGCGTGGAAGGGGATCTCTCCCGTCGCGGTGGTGTTGACGATCGTGGCGTCGGTGGTGAACGCGGGGTTTCAGCAGCTCGGGTTGCAGAGCCTCGGCCTCGCGGCGCGCGGCGAGCACGGGCGGTGGCTCGGCCCCTCGGCGCTCACGCTGGCCCTCTTCGTCGCGACGCACGCGGCGGTCTCGCAGGCGCCGATCTACCTCCTCAACGTCGCGCTCTTCGGGGCGCTCACGATCGCGATGTTCTTCGGCCCCTCGCGGCGCTCCTACGCGGCGCCGACGGGCTTTCACGGCGGGTGGAACGCGGCGCTCATGCTCCTCGGCGCGCTCCCCGAGAGCGACGCGGTCTCGGCCGGCACGTGGCACGGGCGCGCGTCGATCTTGTCGGGCGGCGCGCACGGCGTCGAGCGCGGGCTCGCCTACACGCTCTCGCTCGTCGCCGTGGGTGCGGTCGTGGCGCTGACGCGATCGCAGCGCGCGTCGCGGGGCGGTCCCGACGCGGCGCACGCGGGCTGAGTCGTCGAAGGGGACACCGCGGAGAAAAAAGGGCACAACCTCCGCGCCCCATGAAGCCGCAGAACACACGCTTCGCGCCGCAGCGCTGGTGGAACCACCCCAAGGGCGGCTCGCTCTGGGGGCTCGCGACGCACCCCGATTTCGACGGGCTCCTCGTCGGATCGTACGAGCACAGCGACGCCCTGTGGATCATCGACGGCGGCGTCGCGCGCTGCGCGGGAGACGTGCCCGAGGACCTTCGCGCGGTCGCGTTCGCAGACGCCCAGACCGCGGTGCTCGTCGTCGAAGCGCGCGCGCCCGGAGAGCCCTCGGGGCCGGGCCTGGTGATCGTGCGCGACCTCCGCGGCGCGACGCCCGATCGCGTCGTGGCGCGGCTCCCCCTGTGCGGATTCCGCTGCAACCTCACCGTCGATCGCGCGGGGCGACGCGCCGTGGTGAACAGCAACCACGCGGTGCACCTCGTGGACCTCCGCGACGGCGGCGCGCGCGACATCGAGACCTTCGACGGCGACCGCGCGGGCGTCATCTGCGGCGCGATCTCGCCCGACGGAACGCGCGTGCTCGCGGCGCGCGGTTCCGTCGACGGCGCGCGCCTCTACGACGCCGACACGGGCGCGCGCGTCGCGACGATGGGGGGCGCGGTGAACAACGGCATCGTCGCCGCGTGCTTCGACCCGACGGGCGAGCTCGCCGCCGCCGTCACCCTCGGCGTCCCCATGCTCGTCGTCTGGAACGTCGCCGATGGCACGGTGCGCTTCGTACGCAAAGGGTCGTGCGACCTCCCGCCGGCGCTCGCGTTCTCGCCCGACGGGACGCGCCTCGCGCTCTCGGAGCACGGGCGCCGCGTGACGCTCTTCGACACGCGCGACGGGCAGGTCGTGAGCGAGACGAAGATCTCCGACGGCTACGCGCTGCGCCTCGCGTTCTCGCGCGACGGCGGCACGCTCTTCGTCGCCGACAACAAGGAGGTGCTCGCGATCCCCGTCGGGGCCTCGGAGCCCGCCGCGCCGACGAACGATCCCGCGGCGCTCGGCGCGTGGACCTCGATGCTCGCGGGCAACCGCCTCGGCTACCTCACAGGCGGATGCGTCGACCGCGACGGGCGCGTGTGGGCCGTCGGCTCCGGCGGTCGCGTGCACACGTCTCTCGACGACGCGACCTGGGAGCCCGTGAAGCTCACGCGTCGACCGAACCTCAACGGCGTCTGCGCGGGCGTCGACGGCGGGCTGTGGCTCTTCGGCGAAGGGATCATTCTCACCGCGCGCGACGGGCGCTTCAGCGAGTCGCGGCCGCGCGGACGGCCCCACATCGTCGCGATGGCCTCGTCGCGAGACGTCACCGTGGCGGCGAGCTCCCAGGAGATCTTCACGCTCGATCCGGCGACGGACGCGTGGCGACGCGCGAAGCCCGCGGCCCTCGAAACCGGCTGGCACCACGACCTCGCCGTCGACGACCGCGGCGCGTTCTATCTCGCGAGCGGGATGTACGAGCGCGGCTTCGTCGCGACCTCGACGGACCCGGCGCGCGTGTGGACGCTCCTCCCCATCGAGGGGTGCGCCGCGATGCACTGCGTGGCGTGTGCCGGCGACGACGTGTACGCGGGCGGAGACAACGGCGCGCTCTACCGCTCCGTCGACCGCGGCGCGCGCTGGGAGCGCCTCGCGTCGCCGACCGAGAAGGTCGCCTGGCGGGCCATCGTCGCGCGCGGATCGGTGGTCTTCGCGGCGGCGTCGGACGACACCGTGTGGCGCTCTGACGACCGCGGCGCGCGTTGGGCGCGCGTGCTTCGCGCCGCCGTGCAAAGGCTCGTGTGGACGCCGCGCGGCAACGTGCTCGCGATCGGCGCGGGGCCGATCTTCCGATGTGACGCGGGGATGCCCACGCGGTGAGGCGCGCGACGTATCGGCGCGCGACGTAGCGATCGCTCCGGCGCCTCCGCAGGCGGCAGCCGTTGCAGCGATGTCTCGCTCGTGGAGCCGACGTCACGCTCTCGCGCCCTTCGAAGCGCCGGATGTCGCGCGTTTGCGTGCGGCACGTCGGCTGCACCACGTCGCTGTACTCAAAACGCGGCGCGGCGCATCGGGGGGATGCGCGGCGCTCGCAATGCATCGCTCCCCCGCGAAACACGGAGTCTCCTCGTGAACAAGCAGCTCTCGGCCTCGCTCGTCTTCGCGCTCTCGCTCGCCGTCGGATGTGCGCCCGTGGGTGACGCGCCCGACGGTCTCGACAGCAACGCGCAAGAGGTCGTCAACGGAAACGTCATCAGCGATCAGACCGCCGCCGTCTACGGTCTGGCGCGCGTGAACTGGGGCACCCTTCTCTGCTCGGGCGTGATCTACAAGAACTCGTGGGTGCTCACCGCCTCGCACTGCTTCAACTTCACGACGCCCACGTCGGGCGTCACGGTCACCGTCGGCGGCGTCACGTACGCGAGCGACCGCGTGCGCACGGTCTCCACCGCCGACCTCGCGCTCGTGCACCTCACGTCGCCGATCCCCGTCAACGGGAGCACCACGGGGTACACGGTGCCGTTCTATCAGGGCACGCTGCCGTCGCTCCAGGGGCAGGGGCTCTACTGCTTCGGCTACGGCACCAACAGCTTCGCGCCGACGGGCGGCGCGCTCATCGACGGCCGGGCGCGCTGGGCCTACCTCACCGTGTCGAGCTTCTACGTCGAGGGTCCGTTCTACAGCTTCGCGCCCAACGCGAGCGGTCAGATCCTCGGCGGCGGCGACTCGGGCGGCCCCTGCTTCGCCGTGCAGAGCGGGCGCATGGTGCTGTCGGGAATCAGCCGCAACGCCGGGCGCGTGTGCGCCAACCTCGCGCCCGGCCAGACGTGCTCGGATGCGACCGCCACCTCGATCGACTGGTCGGACCAGACCTACGTCCCGAGCTTCGCGGCCACGATGAACTACCTCTCGGGCGGCGTGCGCACGTTCCCGTGACGTCACGACGTCGCGAGTAGCGCGTCTTCGTCGCGGCCGAGGAGGGCGCGGAGCATCGGGTGGGGATAGTGCCGCTGCACCGTCACGGCGTAGAACGATTCGAAGATCCCCGGCACGACGCAGAGCTCCCGCAGCGCGCGGCTCTTCAGCTCGTCGCGCACCACCACCGAGGGGACCAGCGCGAGCGCCTCGGTGTCGCGCGCCAGCAGCCGAAGCATCGCCATGTCGTCGACCTCGGCCACGATGCGAACGGGCACCGAGAGCTGCTCGCAGAGCGCGTCGAACTCGCCGCGCACCTCGCTCTCCCTCCCCGGCACGATGAGTGACTGCCCCCGCAGGTCGTCAGGAAAGGTGAACCGACGACGTCGCCTCGGCCCCACGATGCTCACCGCCTGCCGCGCGAGTCGTCGACACCGCAGCGCCCGGTCGCCGCCCCGCCGCGGGGTGCGGTTCGAAAGCACGAGGTCGAGCGCGTGCGCCGAGAGCTTCGCCACGAGGTCGTCGAGGCCCCCCGCGTGGAGGCAAAGGCGCAGGTCCGCGAGACCGAAGAGGGGCTTGAGGAACGACTCCTGAAAGTTGCGCGACAGCGTCGCCACCGCGCCCACGCGCAGCACCTGCGAGCTCGCCCGCCCCTGCGCGAGGGTCGTGCGCAGCGCCTCGCCCGTCGCGAAGATCTCGTCGGCGAACGACAGCGCGACGCGCCCCGCCTCGGTGAGCGTGAGCCCCCGCCCCACGCGTTCGAAGAGCGCCTCGCCGAGCGCCGCTTCGAGCTGACGGATCTGTGACGAGAGCGCCGACTGCGACACCCGCAGCCGCGCCGCCGCGCGCGTGAGGCTCCCCTCGCGCGCCACGGACCAGAAGTAGTGCAGGTGGTGAAAGTTCAGGCGCTCGACGGTCATCGGATCAGTTCTCTTTTCTCGAACGAAACTAGCTGAATTATATGTTTTTCGAGAAGCTTCATCACCACTTACACCTCGGGGCATGAACGACCCCAACGGGCCCATGCGCCCCCTCGGAGGCGTGGCCCTCGGCGCCGCCCTCGCCGTCGGTCCCGTCGCGCTCCTCGCGTCGGACGCCGCGCGCCTCGATGTCGTGACCGCCGTGATGCTCCCCCTGGTGTGGGGACTCGGCGCCGTGATCGTGCGTTTCTCTCGAAGCCAGCTCCGGGGGTCACCGGGAGAGGCGCGCTTCGGCCGCGCGCTCCTCGCCACCCTCGCGGCCGTGAGCGCGCTCGTCGCCGCCAGGAACCTCGCCCTCATCGCCCTCGCGTGGACGGCCACCAGCCTCGCGCTCCACCAGCTCCTGACCTT
This sequence comes from Polyangiales bacterium, assembly GCA_046351535.1. GTDB lineage: Bacteria > Myxococcota_A > Polyangia > Polyangiales > CAISKJ01. The sequence continues at coordinate 117,065 of JAXLYG010000034.1, read as the reverse complement.
CTTCGGGGATCGCCCCGAGGCCCTCGTGGCCGCGCACAAGAAGTTCATCACCAGCCGGCTCGCCGACGTGTGCCTCTGGTCGGCGCTCGCCATCCTCGCGTCGGTGACGGGCTCCCTCGACCTCGACGTCCTCGATCGGTGGGCCGCCGCGCACGCCGCGCTCCCGACGTCGATGCACGTCGCCGCGGCGCTCCTCGTCGTGGCCGCGGCGCTCAAGTCCGCGCAGCTCCCCTTTCACGGGTGGCTCACGCAGGTGATGGAGGCGCCCACGCCCGTGTCCGCCCTGCTCCACGCGGGCGTGGTGAACCTCGGCGGCTTCCTCATGATCCGCCTCGCGCCGCTCATGGCCCGCGCGCCCGCCGCGCAGCTCCTCCTCGTCGTGATCGGCACGGTGACCGCCGTGATCGCGGCGCTCGTCATGCGAACGCGCGTGAGCGTCAAGGTCGCCCTCGCCTGGTCGACCTGCGCGCAGATGGGCTTCATGCTCGTCGAGTGCGGGCTCGGCGCGTGGCACCTCGCGCTCCTCCACCTCGTCGCCCACTCGCTCTACAAGGCCCACGCGTTCCTCTCCGCCGGTGGCGCCGTCGACGCGTGGCGCGTCCGATCGCTCGCCGCGCCGCGTCGCTCGCGCGTCGCCACGTTGCGTCGCGCGCTCGTCGTCGCCGCCCTCTTCGCGTTGACGCACGCCGGCGCCGCGCGGCTGCGCATCGTCCCGCTGTGGGCGACGCCGTCGGTGGCGGCGTGGGCCGTGGTCGTCGCGGGGTTCATCGCGCTCGTCGCGGTGCACGCGTGGCTCTCGGTCCGCCCGCGCGCGCCGTCTCCGAGACGATCCACGTGTGGCTCTTCGCGGGCCTCTACCTCGACGAGCGCTTCACGCGATGGACCTTCCGCGTGTGGCCGCCGCGCCTCCCGCTCGCGCCCGCCTCGCGCCGCCCGCTCATGCTCCGAGATGCCGTTGAGGAGTCTGCCCGATGAGCACCGACCTGACCTCCGCCTCCGTGGTCCGACCGCTCGACCCGTCGATCGCGACCGACGTGGCGCGCGCCTGCGCCCGCGTGGCGCCCACGTGGCCCCTCGACCGCTTCATCGCCATCAATCCGCTCTGGGGCATGATCGATCGCCCCATGTCCGAGGTGGCCGCGGAGCTGCGCTCGCTCAACGGCGCGCGCCTGATCATGCCGCGCCGATGGTTCCGCGACGCGCGGCGCGAAGGGAGGCTCGCCGACGCGCACCTCCTCGACGCGCTGGCGCAGGAGCGCTCTCCCCTCACCCTCGCCGAGCTCCTCGCGGAGCTCGAGCGCGACGAGGTCGAAGCGCCGCGACGCGCGCGGGTCGCCGATGTCGTCGACGCCCGCCGCGACCTCGTCCGCGAAGAGAGCTGGCGCGCGTTCATCACCCACAGCGTGAGCCAGCGGTGCGCGTCGTTCTTCGACGACACGCAGGCCGCGCACGCGCCCGACCGCAGCGGCGGACTCTACGCCTCGTGGCGTCGCGCCGCCGCCGGGGATCGATCGCCCGCGCTGCGCATGGGCCTCGACGCGTACCGACGCGTGATGCGCGACGCGCCCGCGACGGCGAGCGCGATGATCGAGCGCGCCCTCGTCGACCTCGACGTCGCGCCCGTGGAGCGCGAGCGGTACATGGCGAGCCTCCTCCTCGACCTCAACGGGTGGGCCTCGTGGTGCGCGTATCGGCGACACAGCGCGCGCCTCGCGGGCGGCGACGACGACACCCTCGTCGACCTCCTCGCGATTCTCATGGCCTGGGAGTGGGCCCTCCTGCGCGCGACGGACCGCGGCGTCGCGCAGCGGTGGCAGCTCGCCATGGCGGCGTGGCCCGCGGTCGATGCCGCCGCGCGACGCGCCCAGCCCGTCGCGTGGGTCCTTCAGCGCGCGATGGAGCTCGCCTACCAGTCGGATCTGCGACGCGCGCTGCCCGCGGGCTTCGCGTTCGAGGCGACGCAGGGCCCCGAAGTGCAGGCCGTGTTCTGCATCGACGTGCGCGCGGAGGCGCTTCGTCGCGCGCTCGAGGCCGAGAGCGGCGCCGTGCAGACCCTGGGATTCGCAGGCTTCTTCGGGCTCCCGATCGAGTACGCGCCGCTCGGCGCAGACGCGGCGAGGCCGCAGCTCCCGGGGCTGCTCTCGCCCGGGCTGCGCGCGACCGACGAGGGGCTCACGCTCCGCGCCGAGGCGACGCGGGCTGCGCGCATCGACGACCTGGGAGGCTGGGACGCGCTCAAGACAGGCGCCCTCTCGACCTTCGCGTTCGTCGAGGCCGCGGGCCTCGGCTACGCGCGCGAACTCCTCGTCGACAGCCTGGGGTGGCGAGGTTCCACGCGCGCCGACGAGGTCGGCCTCGCGCCGGACGACCGCGCGCGACGCAAGGTCCGGCTCACGACGCGCGCAGACGGCTCCGCCCTCGACGACGACGCGCGCGCAGACCTCGCCGCCGGCATGCTCCGCGCGATGAGCCTCACGCAGAACTTCGCGCGCCTGGTGCTCCTCGCGGGGCACGGGAGTCAGACGCGCAACAACCCCCTCGCCGCGAGCCTCGCGTGCGGTGCCTGCTGCGGTCAGTCGGGGGAGGTCAACGCGCGCGCCGCCGCTGCGCTTCTCAACGACCCCGCGGTGCGGGCGGGCCTCTGGCGACGGGGCGTTCGCGTGCCCGACACGACGCGCTTCCTCGCGGCGTTGCACGACACGACCACCGATGACGTGACGCTCTTCGATCTCGACGAGGTCCCCGCGTCACACGCGCGCGACGTCGCGACGCTGCGCGCGTGGCTCGAAGGCGCGAGCGCACGCGCGAGGGAGACGCGCGCGCGACGCCTCGGCGTGCGCGACACCGGCCCTCGCCTTCACGACGCGATGCGCGGCCGCGCCTGCGACTGGGCGGAGGTTCGCCCCGAGTGGGGCCTCGCCGACAACGCGGCCTTCATCGCCGCGCCGAGGGAGCGCACGCGACGCCTCGACCTCGCCGGAAGATCGTTTCTTCACGAGTACCGCTGGCGCGACGACGCGGGCTTCGCGACGCTCGAGCTCATCATGACGGCGCCCATGATCGTCGCCCACTGGATCAACCTCCAGTACTACGCGTCGACGGTCGACAACGGGCGCTTCGGGAGCGGTGACAAGACGCTCCACAACGTCGTGGGCGGTCACCTCGGCGTCTTCGAGGGCAACGGCGGAGACCTCCGCATCGGCCTCCCCATGCAGTCGCTGCACGACGGCGCGCGGTGGATGCACACGCCGCTGCGCCTGAGCGTCTTCATCGAGGCCCCGCGCGAGGCCGTCGAGGCCGTGATGCAGAAGCACGCGACGGTGCGCGCCCTCGTCGAGAACCGCTGGCTCGATCTCTTTCAGCTCGACGAGGCGTCGCTCGCCGTTCGCCGCATCGGAGGCTCGACGCACGGCCCCCCGTGGCCGCAGGTGACGCAGCCGAGGTGAGCGTCGCGCGCGTTCGCGAGCCCCGACGCACGGGCGCAGGAGACATCGATTCCGAGACGGATCTCGCGCCGTCCCCACATTTCGTGTCGTGTCACACCGATTGAACGCACGCCGCGCCGCGGCGCCCGCCCTCGTCGCCTTCGTCTTCCACGGCGCGCTCGGCTGCGCCATCACCGCGAGCCCCACGCCTGACGCGCGCTGCACGCCCGCCGTGAGCGCGCCCCTTCCGCTGCTGCCCAACCTCGGCGGAGCGCCGCTCGCGCACCCTCGCGCGGTGGTCGTGACCTTCGCCAACGACGCGTTGCGCGACGCCGAAGAAGCGGTCGCGCGCTTCGTGCTCGAAGCGCCGGACGTCCTCACGCGCGCCGTCGGTGAGTATGGCGTCGGCGCGGGCGCGATCGAGGCCGTCGTGCGCCTCCCGATGGCCGCGCCCGAGCGCTTCTCCGTCGACACGATGCGATCGTTTCTGGCGGAGGGAATCGCGTCGGGCGCGCTCCCCGGCGCGGCCTCGGGCGCGTCAGAAGGACGCTTCTACCTCGTGTTTCTACCGAGCACGTCGCGGCTCTCGAACATCGGCGGATCGCGCGTGTTCAGCTGCTACGACTTCACGCGCTTTCACGGCGAGGCGACGCTGCCCTCCGTCGGCTCGATCCCGTTCGCGGTCGTTCCGCAGTGCCCCGCGGGGACGCCCGGCGCGAGCGGAGACCCGCGCGCAGACGTGGAGGTCGCCGCCTCGCGCGCGATCTTCGACACCGCGCTCAACCCGCACCCCCAGCACGCCCCCGCGTGGACGTACCCGCCGCGCGACGACACCCCGTGGACGCGCCTCCGCCACGAGGCCACGGAGTTCTGCGAGCAGAACCTCGTCCTCGATCGCGGTCACTCGTTGGGCGTGGCGTGGTCGAACCGCGCGGCGAGCACGGGTCACGCGCCGTGCGCCGGGACGTCGAGCGAACAGGCGACCGTGGGCGTCGTCGCCTCGCCGCAGGAACGCGTGAGCGTCACGCCGGGCGCGACCGTGACGTGGGAGGTCACCGGGTGGGCCTCGTCCTGCGATGCCTCGTGGGATGTCTCCATCGAAGCTCCGCCCTCGCCGCTCGACGTGCGGCTGTCGAGCGATCGCATCTCCAACGGCGGCCACCTCACCCTCACGCTGCGCGTGCCGCCCGACGCCGCGGCGCGCTCCACATACACCGTGTGGCTTCGCGCGGGCTCGGAGCTCGGCGCGCCGAGCCGATGGCCCGTGAGCGTCGTGGTGCGGTGAGCGCTGTCGCCGCAAGCCGCGTCAGTAGAGCGCTGCGCGTGCCTCGCGAGAGATCACCTCGGGCTCGGAGATGAACGCGCCCGTCGCGCCGTCGACGTAGGGCGACGGCAGCGAGCGACCGAAGACGAGGTTCTTCAGCAGCGGCGGCACGGTGCGCCACACGAGCGAGGCTGAGATCTTCGGCGCGACGCCCTCGGGGCACCCTCCGATCGCGAAGCGCCCGTGCACGCCGCCGAGCGACGGACCGAGGAGCGCGTCGAGCGAAGCTCCGTTCGAACAGTCGACGATCGCAGTCACGAGGCCCGAGAAGGGCGAGCGCGTCGTGGGGAGCGCGTTGCCCGCGGGCTGCTTGCAACACGCCGTGTACCAGCGCTGCGGCCCCTTCGGCGACAGTCGCATGCAGCGGAGCTCGGAGGCTCCCTGCGTGAAGCGCAGCCGCGCGGGGGCGACCTGCACGATGTCGGAGCCGCCGCGCGCGTCGAGCACGTCGGTGCGACCGAGCCAGCGCGCGAAGGCCTGACAGTCGTCGCAGTAGCAGGTGACGCGGTTGTTCGCCGCGGGGTCGTACGCGACGATGACGCCGCGCACCGCGCCGCAGCGACACCGGAGAGGAACGTCGTGAGTCATGGCGCGCGGAGAACATCACGACCGCCCGCGCCCGCGCCAGCGGCAACGTCGCGGGATGTGACCTGACAACCGGCGTCCGATCGATCGACGGCGCCGTCGCGCGACGCGGATCGCGCGAGCACTTCGAGGCCCCCGCGCCGCGCCTCGCGACTATGATCGCGCCGTGTCACGGCGCCTGCTGCTGCTGCTCGATCGCAGCATTCCCCCCGAGATGCTCGCCGATCCGCGGATCCGCTGGCGCGCGCGGCTCGTGCAGAGCTTTCACCTCATCGGGGTCGTGGGGTTCTTCGCGGCGGGGCTCGGCAGCTACTTCCTCGGCGTCCAGCGCGTGGTGTTCTCGCACATCATCACGGTGCTCCTCTTCACCGCGACCTTCTCGCTCCTGCGCGTCACCCGGAGCTTCACGCTCAGCGCGACGACGGTCTTCGTGCTCGGCCTCCTCGGCGTCGCCGCCAACGCCGTCGAGGTCGGCGGCCTGGTGTTCATCCTGAGCTGGGGCTCGGTGATCGCGTGCGGCGCGGCGCTGCTCGTGGGCCTCCGCGCGGCGGTCGCCCTCTGCGTCGCCAACGCCGCCATCGCGGTCGCCATGTCGTGGGCGCATCGGCGCGGGGTGTTTCCCCCGGTGCCGATCTCGATGGAGCGCGACCTCACGCAGTCTGTCTCCGCCACGATGGTGGTGGTGCAGATGGCCGTGGTGATGGTCTTCACGCGCGCCTACTTCAAAGAGAACGCGGCGCTCATCCGCGAGCTCGACGCGGCGCGCGCCGAGGCCGAGCGGCTCAACCGCGCCAAGAGCCTCTTTCTCGCCACGATGAGCCACGAGATCCGCACGCCGATGAACGGCGTCCTCGCGGCGTCGGACCTCCTGCGCCGCGCGTCGCTCCCCGACGACGAGCACGGGCTGGCGGAGCTCGTGTACGGCTCGGGCGAGTCGCTGCTGCGCATCCTCGACGACATGCTCGACCTCTCGAAGCTCGAGGCCGGTCGCGTGGTGATCGAGGCGAGGCCCTTCGACCCGCGCCGCACCGTCGCCGACGTGGTCGAGCTCATGACGCCGCGCGCGAAGGAGAAGGGCGTGGCCGTGGCGCTCACCGTCGACGCCGAACTTCCAGAGGCGCTCATGGGCGACGCGTTGCGGCTCCGTCAGGTGCTCCTCAACCTCGTGGCCAACGGGGTGAAGTTCACCGAGCGCGGCGCCGTGACCGTGACCGTGCAGACGCTGCCAGACAGCGTCGTGGAGTGGTCCGTCAGCGACACCGGTGCGGGCATGGACGCCGACGCCCTCGCGCGCGTGTTCGAGCCCTTCTCGCAGGCCGACGCGAGCGTGCAGCGCACCCACGGCGGCACGGGCCTCGGCCTCGCCATCTCGAAGCACCTCGTCGAGGCGATGGGCGGCGCGATCACCACCGAGAGCGAGTCCGGCCGCGGGAGCACCTTTCGCTTCACGCTGACGCTCCCGGTGGTGACGGAGTCCGTCGCGCCGACGGAGGCCCCGGTGACCCTCAAGCCCGTCGGCGCGCCCGTGCTGGTGGTCGACGACAACGACGTCAACCGCCGCGTCGCGCAGAAGATGCTCGAGCGCCTCGGCATCCGATGCGTGGCCGTCACGGGCGGGCGCGCGGCCCTCGAAGCCCTCGCCGAGCAGGACTTCGCCCTCGTGCTCATGGACCGGCAGATGCCCGACATCGACGGCCTCGAAGCCACGCGGAGGCTCCGCGCGATGGGCGGCGCGCGGGCCACGATCCCCGTGCTCGGACTCACCGCGGCGGGGCTCGAAGAGGACGTCGCCGCGTGCAGGGCCGCGGGGATGCAAGAGGTCCTGCTCAAGCCGATGACCCTCAGCGCCCTCGCCCACGCGCTCGCTCGCTGGACCTGATCGCGCCCTCGACGCCGATCGACGCGCCGTTCCTCGCGCTCGCCCCGGGCTCGTGCGCGTGGGGGGGCCTTGCGCGCCGCGCCGCCGCGGAGGTATTCACCCGGTCACCGCCGATGCCTGTCCTCCGCTGATCCGACGTCCGACTCCCACGACGAAGGTGCGGCGCCCCGCGCGGGGCGCTCGCGGAAGGCATCGAATGAGCATCCCCTGGTTTCTCCGGCGCGCGCTGGCGCGTCGTGACGTGATCGAGCGCATGGCGCGCGAGCTCCACCGCGACCGCAAGGTCGACCCCGGCGACGCGCTGCACGCCTTCGGGTTCAAGTGTGACGAGCTCGCGTTCGCGCGCGAGCTCCTCGCGTCGCACCCTCGCTTCTGGCTGTTTCGAACGCACCAGCAGCGGCGCTGCGGCGACTTCGCGGCGATCGACATGTCGTCGCCGGACCTCACGCGCCGCGCGGTGCGGGTGCTCGAACTCAAACGCGCGGAGCCGCTGCGCGTCGACCGCGGCGCGGGCCTTCAGCTCGCCAACGCCGAAGACCTGCGCGCCGCGATCGCCGCGGAGACGGGCCTCGTCGCAGGGAGCGCCGCGATCGAGCGCGTCACCGGCGACGCCCGCGTCCTCGCGCGCTGGCTCGGGAGCGCGTGAAGGTCCGTCGCGGTCAACGCGGGCGACACGCGAAGCCGCCGCGCAGGCGGCCACCGACGCGCGTCGGCGCCAGCGGCGGGGCGGACGGTGAAGGTCACCGAACCGCGCGCGGGGCTCACGCGAGCGACGTCGTGGCCTCGCAGCCCTCGCGCGTGACGATCAGCGTGTGTTCGAACTGCGCGCTCGGAGAGCCGTCGCGGGTGACGACCGTCCAGCCGTCGTCGAGCACGCGAACGCCGGGCGTTCCGAGGGTGATCATGGGCTCGATGGTGAGGGCCATCCCCGCGCGCAGACGCGCCCCTTCGCCGCGGTGTCCCCAGTGGGCCACGTGCGGGTCCTGGTGCATCCGACGGCCGATCCCGTGGCCGCCGAACTCGCGCACGACGCCGCAGCCCTCGCGTCGCGCGAGCTCCTCGACGGCCGCGCCGAGGTCGCCGAGACGCGCGCCGTCACGGAGCGCCGCCATCCCCGCCGCGAGGCATCGCCGCGCCACGTCGACCACGTGGAGCGCCTCGGCCGACGCGCCGGGCAGCGCGAAGGTCACCGACGTGTCGCCGTGAAAGCCGTCGAGCTCCGTGGTCACGTCGACGTTCACGATGTCGCCCGCGCGCAGGCGCACGTCGGCGCGCGGGATCCCGTGACACACCACCTCGTTGCGACTCACGCACACCGCCGCGGGAAAGCCCTTGTATCCGAGCTGACTCGGGCGCCCTCCGCGGCGCGCCGTGTCTGCGCGCACGAGGCGGTCGACGTCGGCCGTCGACATGCCCTCGCGCAGCCGCTCGCCCACGTGCCGCAGGGTCTCGGCCGCGACCCGGCCCGCGCGGCGCATGCGCTCGATCTCGTTCGAAGAGAGGATCTCGATCACGACGCGGACCATGACCGCGGAGGCGCGACGGGGGCCAATACCTTCTCGGTATGGCGCGGGGGCCCCTCTGCGCGGTACCAACGAGCGCATGAGCCTCGATCAGCTCCGGTATTTCGTCACCGTCGCGGAGGAGGAGAACGTCACGCGCGCGGCGAAGCGCCTTCACGTCTCGCAGCCTCCGCTCTCGCGACGCATCCGAGAGCTCGAAGACGAGCTCGGCGCCGACCTCTTCGCGCGCACGCCTCGGGGCGTGCGGCTGCTGCCCGCGGGAGAGACCTTTCTCGCGCACGCGCGGCGGATCCTCGACGAGGTGGCGAAGGCCCGAGACGCCGTGCGCGCGCGGGCACCCGCCAGCGCTCCGCGGGTCGAGTAGCGCCCGCGCCCTGAGGCGCCGACGCAGTGGTCACGCCCCGCCGCGGTCAGCCCAGGAGCTGCGCGAGCGCGCCGCGCTCGATGAGCTTCGCCTTCACCTTCGCGGGGATCGGGAAGATGTCTCCGTCGCCCTCCATCACGGCGGCGCCGTCGGCGTCGTCGGAGGCGCCGCAGCGGTAGGTCGCGAAGCGATCGGACTTCGCCGCGATCTCGACCCACACGGTGTACGCGTGACCGACGCGGATCGGCCCCTTGAAGCTCATCTGCTGCCGGCCCCAGAGCGCGCCGAGGCCCGGCAGGTCGAGGCCGAGGAGCTGGCTCACCTTCGCCTGGAGGATCGTGCCGTGGCCGATGCACTCCTTGAAGAGCGTGGTGGCCGCGTACTCGGGGTCGAAGTGCAGCGGGTTGAAGTCGCCCGACACCTCGCCGAAGAGGTCGATGTCGCGGCGCGTGAGGGTGAACGTGAGACTCGCGCGCTGTCCGACGGACACCTCGTCGAGGGTGAAGCAGGCGCGGGCGCGAGGGCGGAGGTCGGTGGTGTTCACGGTGGTCGCGTGCGTCTACCGCGACCGGGGAGACGGAGACAACCGCCGATGCGATCAGCGGGCGACGACCGACGAGAGGCCCGCCCCGTCGGTGTAGAAGACGCGCCCGTCGTCGTCGATGCGGTGCGAGGTGACGCCGTCGGCGAGGGGCGCGGTGGCCGAAGCGACGCGCGTCGTGGTCGCGCGGAGCGTCACGGCGGGGACCTCACCGGGCGCGGCGAGCGCGAGGGTGACGAAGCTGGCGCGGCCTCCGTCGGGGCTGAGCTCGAGCGAGGTCACCGCGGCGCGCTCGGCGAGCGGACGGGTCGCGCGGGCGCGGCCGTCCCAGACGCGGAGCGTTCCCACGGCGTTGCCGGCGTCGTAGTCGGCGAAGAAGAGCACCTCGGCGCGCGCGGGGTCGACGCGCAGCCCCGCCTGCGCGACCTCGTCGCCGAGCGTCACGTCGGCGCCCGTCGACGGGCTCCACGCCGAGAGCGCACCCGTCGCGAGCGGAAAGGTGGCCGAGAGGTCGTGGAGGTACGGCCACCAGCGCGCCCGCGCGATTGAACCTGAACGCCCCCGGCGCCGACGCGCGCGACACTGTGGTGAAGGGCGCGTCGCGGCGCCCGTCGCAGAGGGTGACGTGCGCGCGAAGCGAAGCGCGCCGACGAAGCGCGCGGGGATCGACGGCGGCGGACCACGCCACGGCGTCGCCCGCCGGGCTCACGACCACGCTGCGGGCCGGCGCGAATATCGGAAAGACCGCGTCGTCGAGGGTCACCGGACGCCCTCCGAGCGCGGCGTACTTCAGCACCGCGGGCGTCCCCGGCGGGAATCCTCCCGTGACGTACACCAGCCCCGCGCCCTCGCGCGCGAACTCGAGCGTCGAGGTCGTCACCGCGCGCTCGAGGGTCTGCACGCGCCCGTTCACGAGGTCGCGAACGACGAGGTCACCCGAGAGCGACGACGCCGTCGGAGGGCCGTCCGCGGGTCGAACGCCCTGCACGAAGGCCGCGTTGCGCCAGTCGGGCGAGAGCGAAGCCCGTCGCGGGGACGCCCCTCAGCGCACGCGCGAGGTCCGCGCGCCGCGTGGCTCCAGAGCGTGAGCGCGCTCCATGGGAGCCCCCGCGGAGCCCTCCGAGAAAGGCCAGCGAGCGCCCGTCACCACGCGGAGGGTCGCGTCGGTCTCGCCGAAGGGGTTCACCCACGCCGCGCGCGACCTCGACGTGCGTGCGGAGGTCTCGCTCCCACGCGTCGATCACCGCGCCCTCTGCGGGGTCTCCGAGGCTCGCGACGGCGAACCACCGAGCGTCCGGGCGCTGAAGGTCACGCCGATGCCCGAGAGCCCCTCGCGCGACACCGTCACCACGCGGCCCGACGCCGTGTCCGCGGCGCGCAGACGGCCGTCTCCGCCGAACACCACCACGCCGCCGTCGGGGCTGAAGCGCACCGAGCCGGGCTGACACGTCCACCCCTCGGCGAGCGTGCGACGACGGCCTGTCTCGGCGTCGAGGAGCCGCAAGCGCGGCGGCGCCGCGGCCCTGTCGCAATGGACCCCGTACGCCACGAAGCGTCGATCGGCGCTGGCGCCGACGATCATCGCGCCGTCGCCGCGCTCGACCTGCGTGCGGGCGCGGACGGCGTCGCTGACGGACCCGCGCTCGTCGAGCGTCACATCGGGCGCGCAGCCCGCGAGCGTGAGCGTGAGCGCAGCGACCGAAAGCACCTTCGTCTCCATGACAGCGGACCTCCTCTGAGGGCGCCGCGCGGGGAAATTGCTGCGGCGCACAAAACTGCGCGGACGTATAGGACGCGCGGTCGAACGATCAATGGAAATGCGCTGCCGCGACGCCCGTGACGTTGCGCATCGCGCCGCGCATCGCGCCGCGCGCGTCGGCGCATTGAGAAGCCGCGCGCGCAACGCGGGGCCACGTCGCGGGCGCTGGGTCGTCGTCGCGCGTCGGCACCGGGGGTGCACCGCGACACGCGACACGCCGCCACGCACCGAGCGACCGCGGCGTCGCGAGAGGAACACCCACCGATGTCACACGCGCCCAACATCACGCCCGCCGCGCTGCGAATCACCGCGCGCGCCGCCGCGCCGACGACGCTGCGAGCCGCCCCGCGCCCGGCCGCGCGCCACCTCGTCGAGGCGCTCGTCGCCGAGGGGGTCGAGACCTTCTTCGGCGTCCCAGGCGGACCCGTGAGCCCGATCTTCGAAGCGGTGCTCGCGACGCCCGGCGCGCGCCTCGTGGCCTCGCGCCATGAGTCCGCCGCGGCCTTCGCGGCGATGGGCCATCACCGCGCCACGGGGCGCGTCTCCGCGGTGCTGGTGACCGCGGGACCGGGCGCGACCAACGCGCTCACGGGCGTCGCCGCGGCGTCGACGGAGGCCGTCCCCATGCTCGTGATCTCGGGCGACGTCCCGTGGGCCTCGACGGGCGGGCGCCACGTGCAGGACTGCGGACCCGAGGGGCTCTCGATCGAAGCGATGTTCGCGTCCGTCACGCGCGCCACGGTGCGCGTCGCGCGCGCGGCGTCGGCGGCCTCTCAGGGCCTCGCGGCGCTCCAGGCCGCGCTGACGCCGTACCGCGAGGGCCCCGCGCTCCTCGTCATCCCGATGGACGTCGCGCGCGAGCCCACCGACGCCGCGCCGCTCCCGCGCCTCTCGATGCGCGCCGCGTCGCCCGCGCCCGCGGACGCCGTGCGAGAGACCGCGCGGCTCCTCGCGTCGGCGGCGCGTCCGCTCGTGGTGGTCGGCGCGGGGGCGCGTCGCGACGCCGGGCGTGTGCGCGCGCTCCTCGACGCGCTCGACGTCCCCTTCATGACCACGCCGCGCGCCAAGGGGATCGTCTCCGAGGAGCACCCGCGCTCGCTCCGCAACGGCGGCCTCGCCGCGTCGTGGTGGGCGCGCCGCTACACGTCTGCGGGCGTCGACGCGGCGCTCGTGCTCGGCACCGACCTCTGCGACATCGACACGGGCCCGACGCCGCCCATCGCCCCCGACGGCACCCTCGTGCACGTCGACATGAACCCCGCGGTGTTCAACCGCAGCCACCGCGCCGCGCTCCCCGTCACGGCCGACCTCGGCGACTTCGCCGACGCCCTCCGCGCGCTGGTCGTCACGAGCGGCGTCCGCAACCCGCGCGGCCCCGCGCTCGCGGCCGAGGCGCGCGCGCGATCGCCCTTCGACGCGCCCGACTTCGCGCGCGACGAGGCCCCGCAGATCACGCCCGCCCGCGCGGTGGCCGACCTCGAGCGCGCCGCCGGGCCCGACGCGCGCTTCGTGAGCGACATCGGCGAGCACATGCTCGCGGCGCTGCACTACCTCACGGCCTCGACGCCCGAGCGCTTCACCATCCACCTCGGCCTCGGGAGCATGACCTCGGGCATCGCGTCGGCCGTCGGGATCAGCCTCGCCGACCGTCGTCGCCGCGTGGTCTGCATCTGCGGCGACGGCGGCGTGCAGATGGCCAGCATGGAGGCCCTCGTCGCCGCGCGCGAGCGGCTGCCCATCGTCTACGCGGTCTTCAACGACGCGCGCTACAACATGGTGCACCACGGGTACAAGCAGCTCTACGGCGTCGAGGCCTCGTGGGAGATGCCCCCCGTCGACATGGTCGCCTGGGCGGCGAGCCTCGGCGTGCGCGGCGCGCGCATCGACCACCCCGGTGAGATCGACGCCGCGCTCCTCGACGACCTCACGCGCGACGGCCCCTGCGTGCTCGACATCCGCATCGACCGCGAGGCGCGCATCCGCGGCGCCGGGCGCAACGAGTCGCTCGCGCACATGTCGCTGCCCGTCGTCCGCGAGGAGGCCGCGTCGTGAGGGGCGCGCGCATCGCGGGCATGGGGCGCTACGTGCCCGAGCACGTACGGCTGAACAGCGCGTGGCCCGAGGCCTTCATCGGCCGCGCGACGGCGGCCTTCGGGGCCGAGCTCACCGACGTCGGCGACGCGCGCGTCGACCCGGTCGCAGAGATCGTCGCGCGACACATGGCGGTCGAGGGCGACGACCCCTTCCGCGGCGCGCGCTCGCGGCGCGTGGCCGACGCGTCGATGAGCTCCGCCGAGGCCGAGGCGCTCGCCGCGCGAGAGGCCCTCGACGACGCGTCGATGCGCCCCGAAGACGTCGACGTGATCCTCTCGTGGGCGATGGTGCCCGACCGCGTGACGCCGCCTTCTGCGCCGCGCGTGGCGCACCTCCTCGGCGCGACGCGAGCCGCGGGCATGGGCACCGACGCGGCCTGCGCGACGGGCATCGGGCAGCTCATGCTCGCCGCCTCGCTCGTCGAGTCGGGCCGCGCGCGCTGCGTGCTTCTCACGCAGTCGCACCTCATCGGGCGCGCGAACCCGCTCATGCACCCCGCGTCGCCGCTCGTCGGCGACGTCGCGACGGCCTACGTGGTCGCGCCTGCGACGCGCCGACACATCGTCGACGTGCACATGGCCTCGCACGGTGAGTTCCACGACGCGGTGACGTGGGTGCGCAGCCGCGAGGGCGACGAGCCGCCGTGGTGGGAGGCGGGCGGCGCGTTCGTTCCCGGGACGCGCGATCGCGAGCTGACGCGGCGCCTCGGGGCGAGGCTCGTCCACTTCGCGCGCGACACCGTGGAGGAGCTCCTCGCGCGCGTCGATCGTCGCCCCGACGACGTCGACGTGCTCGCGACGACGCAGCCGAGGCGATGGTTCCCCGCGGCCGTCGCCGAGTCGCTGGGAATCGACCCCTCGCGCGCCCCCGACACCTGGAACACGCTCTCGCACGTCGGCGGCTGCGGCGTGCTCACCAACCTCCTCGAAGCGCGCCAGCGGGGGATGCTCCGCGAGGGCGCCTCGGTGGTGCTCTTCGCGATGGGCGCGGGGGTGACGCGGGCCGCCGCGTGGATCTCCTGGTAGCCGCCCTCGACGCGGGCGTGGCTTTCGCGCGATCGTCGCCGCATGCGCCGCGCACTGTTCTTCGTGGGGATGCTCGCGTGCTCGCGCCCCCTCCCCCCGCCCCCGCAGCCCGTGACACGCACGGAGCCTCAGCCCGCCGTCGCGCCCGACGCGGGCCCGTGCATCGAGCCCGACCGCGACGGAGACGGCGTCGTCGACGTGTGCGACGCGTGCCCCGACGAGCGAGGTTCGCGGCCCGACGGCTGCCCGCACCTCATCGTCATCGAGTCGTCGCAGATCCGCATCACGTCTCCGCTGTTCTTTCCGGTGAACAGCGCGACGGTGACGCCGCCGGGACGGCCGATCCTCGACGAGATCGCCGCGGTGCTGCAGGCGCGCCCCGAGATCCGCGTCGTCGAGGTGCGCGGCCACGCGAGCGTCGGCGAACGAGCCCCCGCCGCGCTCGCGCGACGCAGGGCCGAGGCCGCGATGGCGTACCTCACCGAGCGCGGCGTCGAGGCCCCGCGGCTCGTGGCGCACGGCTTCAGCGTCGACGAGCCGCTCGACGAACACCCGACCGCGATCGCCCGCGCGAGAAACCGCCGCGTGGACTTTCGGATCCTCGAAACGACGCCGCGCGCCGCGCCGCAGACGCACCCGCGGCAGGTCGTGCCGAGCGGTTGCCCCGACGCGCCGCCGCCTCGCGTGGGGCCGTGCGATCACGCGTCGTAGCGCGACCTTCGAGTGGCGGAGCGTCGTGGCCATCGCGGCGCTTCGAAGCGTAACGTCGTCGCGGCCGATGAAGCGCAAACCCCGACCCGCGACGAAGCCCCGACGGGGGTGGCACGCCATCGAAGACTCCGACGCGCGCTACGCCGTCACGCGCGTGACGCGGGACGGCGTCGGCGCCCTCGTCGTGAAGCTCCGCGGCGCGTCGGGTGACCGCGCCGAAGACGTGACGCGCGTGCTCGATGCGCTCGACGAGATGGCCGCGACCTTCGAACCCGAGGTCGAGCTCGCGGTGCTCGAGACCGCGGGCTTCGCCAACGCGTACGGCGACGAGGCGGGCATCCTCACGAGCGTCTTCGCGGGCCTCGCGTGCCACTGGGTCACGCCGTGGTGCGAGGCGCAGACCGAGGCCGAGCGCTGGGACCTCCCGCACCGCGCGCTCCTCGCGAAGACGACCGACGAGGCGCTCGACCGGGCCTTCGCGCGCCGCGCCGCGGGCTCGTTCACGATCACCTACGCGAACTACGGATCGGAGATCGAGCACCGCTGGACGCCCCGCGGCTTCGCGTCATGCACGCGCCGCAACGGCCGCGACGACATGCTCGACCTCTGGCACCGCAACCGGATCGTCGAGCGCGTGCTCTACCGCGACGTGACCACCGTCGTGCGGATGCCCTTCGCAGACCGCACGGGCGCCACGCACGAGGCCGAGCGGCGGGGCGCGAGGATCGTCTACGAGCGCGGCGTCGCGGTCGAGGCCGACCTCAGCCCGTGGCAGACGCGGCGTCCCCTCGGCGTCGACTGGCCCGCGCGCGTCGAGGGCCTCTGCGATCTCGAGCGCCTCTTCGTGCTCGACGCCGCGCCCGACGACGACGACCTCGTGCGCGTGGCGCGGGCGCTGCCGAAGCTGCGCTCCCTCCGCATCGACCGCGAGCGCATCACGCCCGAGCTCACGCGACGGCTGAAGGACGCGCGCCCCGGGCTCGACGTGCGGTGACCACCGGGCCGCGGCGGTCTCAGACCATCGCGGTCGGCGCGGAGCCTCCGCCCATCGCGCGCTCGATCGACGCGTAGGCGTCGCCGTTGAGCGAGAAGTCCGCGCCCTCGTAGACGCGCATCGTGCCCGCGGAGAAGAACCCTCCGCCGCGCGTCAGCGCGATCGCGCCCCACGGAAGGAGCAGCGCGGGGTGAAAGGGAAACAGCCGTGACACACGCACGATGAGCCCCTGCGGCGCGGCTTCGAAGGACATCACACCCCGATACGACGAGATGCCCACGCGGATCGCGAAGCCGCTGTTGAGCGGCGCCCCCGCGAGGCCCTCGGGACAGGGGTATCGCGCGGCCATCGAGCGCCACCCCGAGGCGAGCGCGATGAGCGCGCACACGCCCGTCCAGATCGACGTGAACATCACCACGAAGGCGACCACGATCGCAGGGACCAGAAACCACGGCGCGCTCGACTGCATCGCCGGAGCGTATCGCGGCCGCGCCCCCCGCGTCGTGCCTCTGCGGAGCTTCACGGCGACGCCTCGTCGCTTGACGCGATCCCCTCGCGTGCGGTGTGGTTCGACCGATGAGCCCCCCTTCGAATCCACCGCGTCGCATGGCGCTGGCGCTCGTTCTCGCGCTCTCCTTCGCCGGATGCACCACGGGAGACGTCGCGGGCGAAGACGCCGCTGCCCCCGACGCGGGAGATCCGTGGGGCGACCTCATGTGGTCCGATCCGCCCGAGCGCGGCGACGCGAGCGTGACGCCGAAGGGCGACGCGACCCTCGACGCGGAGGGCGACGTCGCAGACCTCGACGCGAGCCTCGACGCGAGCCTCGATGCGACCGTCGACGTTCCACCGAGCGCGCCGGGCCTCGGAGCGTCGTGCGCGGGCGGTGTGACCTGCGCCGAGGGCCTCCGCTGCGCGTGTCGCGCGACGGGTCAGTGCCTCTGCACGCGCCCCTGCGACGGCGCGAGCGAGCCGTGTCCCGCGCCCACCGTGTGCACCACCACGCCCCTCGGCGGCGTGTGTCTGCCGGGCGGCGTGGGCGTGGCCTGCGGCACCGGAAGCACCTGTCCCGAAGGGCTCCGCTGCGCCTGCGGAACCGCCGCGGGGTGCCTCTGCACGCGACTCTGCGGCGACGGTCGCGACCCCTGCCCCGCGCCCACGACGTGCACCGCGTCTCCGCTCGGAACGGTGTGTCTCCCGACGTCACCGACGCCGCCCGACGTGCCCTCGACGCCCGACGTCTCCGTCACGCCCGACGTGCCCGTCACACCCGATGTACCCGTCACACCCGACCTGCCCGTCGCGCCCGACACGCCCGCGCCGACGGAGCGCGTGCCCGCGTGCATCACCACCTCAGCCACCGGCGACGGCGGCGGAACGTGCTCGGGCATCGACTACGCGTACACCGCGCGCGGCATCAACGTGGGGTACTACCCGTTCCGCGTGCGGTCTCCGGTGACGCAGGTCTCGGGCGACTTCGACGGAGACCCCTCGCGCGTGTTCGCGCGCGGTCCGGGCGCGGCGGGCGTGGTGCTTCAGGAGGTCCCCGCGGGCTCGTACATCGGGCTCTCGTCGGTGGGGCCCAACTACGATCCGCCGACGGACTGCGAGGTCGACACCTGCGGCAACGCCTCGCGCCACGCGTGTTCGAACAACAGCCCGCCGATGCGCGCGCCCGCGGGCCTCGGAGGCCGCTTCTACTGGGGCTACGCGTACAACGGCGCGAGCCACATGCAGGGGTGGTTCCTCGTGCTGCCGGGGGACCTCGAGTTCGCGGGCTACGACCCGTCGCACCCCTGCGCGCTCGGCCCCGCGGGCGCCGACTACGAGGTGCGACGCGCCTGCGGACGCGACACGGCGTGCCGCGGAACCAACCCCACCTGCGGCGCCGTCAACCGCTGCGACGAGGGCAGCGACGACTGCGGACGTACGCAGTGCGGCGCGATGTCGGGCGGCCCCCTCACGCCCACCGCGTGGCGTCGCACGGTGTCGCTGCCGCAAGGGACGCACGCGTGCACGCGCACGCCGCCGCAGTCGTCGGTGCGCTGCCTCGAGAACGGGAGCGACCGCGACTTCTTCTTCGCGTACCCCTTCGGCGCGTACCTCTACTGGGCGCAGAACAGCACCACGAAGGCGTGGCTGCACTACGGCGACCGCGTGCAGGTGTACTTCCACAACCGCGACGCGCAGGGCGTTCTGTGGGATTTCGTCGAGGTGATCACCTCGGGCGCGCCCTCGCTCACGCCCGCGAGCGACGGCGCCGGCGCGGCGTCGCCGTGCAGCGACACGAACCCCGGCGCGTGCCACCCCTGCCGCAACGGCGGCACCTGCGGCTGGGTGCAGGACGTCTTTCTGCGCTGACCCCGCGGCGCGCTCAGAGGTCGATCTGCGCGCCGATCTCGACCACCTGCGTCGGCGGGATCTCGAAGTACGCCGTGGCGCTCCGCGCGTTGCGCGAGAGGAAGGCGAAGATCCCCTCGGAGATGGCCCCGAGGCGACCGCGGTCTCCCGCGAGAAAGGTCTCGCGGCCGAGAAAGTACGTGATCTCGTTGAGGTCCGTCGGGCGCCCGAGCGCCACCGCGGCCTGCGCGATCACCTCGACGACGCGCGGGATCTCCATGAAGCCGTGGCGCGCGATGACGCGCGCGAAGCCGTGATCGAGCGCCTCGACGCTCAGCCGCTCGGCGGCGGGCACCGTGGGCACGTGCTCGGTCACGAGCGTGAGCAGCAGCACCGACTCGCGCAGCGCCCCCACACGGTCGACGTAGTGCGTGAGCACCGGCGGCGCGCCCACGCGCTCGGACGCGAGGAACACGGCGGTCCCCGGCGTGCGCACGACCGACCGCTCGGGCAGCGTGGCGATGTAGCGCTCGAGCGGCAGCGTGCGCTCGGTGTAGTGCTGACGGAGCGCGTCGCGACCCCAGCGCCACACGAGCATCACCGTGAGAAAGACCGCGCCCACCGCGAGCGGGAGGTAGCCGCCGTCGGTGAACTTCAACAGGTTGGCGCCGAAGAAGGGCAGGTCGAGCGCGAGAAAGGCCACGAGCAGCGCCGTCGCGCGCGGCGCGGACCACCCCCAGGTGTGCCGCGTCACGAGGTAGTAGATCACCGAGGTGATCGCCATCGTCCCGCTCACCGCGAGGCCGAAGGCGGCGGCGAGGCGCGACGAGCGCTCGAAGATCAGCACGAGCGCGATGCACGCCACGGCGAGCATCCAGTTGAGCGCCGGGACGTAGATCTGCCCCTCGGCCTCGCCCGACGTGTGCCGCACCTCGACGCGCGGAAAGTACCCGAGCTGAATGGCCTGCTGCGTGAGCGAGAACACGCCCGAGATGAGCGCCTGCGAGGCGATCACCGTCGCGGGCGCCGCGAGCGCGACGAGCGCGTACACGGCGACGCCGCGCGGCACCATGCTGAAGAAGGGCTGCGCGGCGGCCTCGGGGTGCGCGAGCAGCAGCGCCCCCTGACCGAGATAACAGAGCAGCAGCGAGGGGAAGACCAGCGCGAGCCACGCGAGGCGGATGGGCTTGCGACCGAAGTGACCCATGTCGGCGTAGAGGGCCTCGCCGCCCGTGACCGCGAGCACCACGGAGCCCAGCATCTTGAAGCCGTGAAAGCCGTGCTCGCGCAGAAAGCGCAGCGCGTGGAGCGGCGAGAGCGCGCCCAGGATCGCCGGCGCCCTCACGATGTGCGAGAGCCCGAGGAGCCCGATCACCGTGAACCACGTGAGCATCACGGGGCCGAAGAGGCGCCCGATGGAGGCCGTACCCTTGCGCTGGATGGCGAAGAGCCCCGCGAGGATCACCACCGTGACGGGCACCACGACGTGCGAGAGCGACGCCGTCGCGACGCCGAGGCCCTCGATCGCGCTGAGCACGCTGATGGCCGGCGTGATGATCCCGTCGCCGAAGAGCAGCGCCGCGCCCACGAGCACGAGCACCGTCACCGCGCCGATGCCGCGCACCGCCGTCTTCGCGGGGTTTCGCACCGACTCGGGGACCAGCGCGAGGAGCGCCAGGATGCCTCCCTCGCCGCGGTTGTCGGCGCGCATCACGAAGGCCAGGTACTTCACCGTGACGACGAGCGTCACGGAGTACACGATCTGCGACACGAGCCCGAGCACGTTCTCGCGCGTGGCCGCGACGCCGTGCTCGCCGACGCACTCCTGCAGCGTGTAGAGCGGCGACGTCCCGATGTCGCCGAAGACGATGCCGACAGCCGCGAGGGCGAGCGAGGCGGTGCTGGCGCCCCCGTGCGGAGAGGAGTCGTGCGAGGTGCTCACCCTACGAGCCTCTATCACGACACGTCGACCCGACACAGCGCGGCGTGACGGGCCTCCGCTGACGCGCGCGCTGAAGCGTGCGACGATCTCGCGGCGCGCGACGACCGCCGCGCCCCGACGCCCCGCCGCGGAGCCAACGCTTTCCCCGTGACCACGATGCCCCTGCTCCTCCTCGTCTGCGGGCTCATGAGCGCCGCGCTGACCCTCAACGTCTTTCACCCCGTGACCTCGCGCACGGTGCCGTCGGGCATCAGCTTCTTCGTCGGCTGGCTCACCTCGGAGCTCGCCCTCCACCACGTGGGCGTTCAGCTCACGCTCGCCTCCGCCCTCGCGCTCCTCGGCGGACTCTCGGCGCCCGCGGGTCACGTCGGACTCGCGCTCTTCGTCGCGTCGTGGTGCGGGCTCGCGTGGGCGCACCGCACGGCGCTCCGCTCGCGCCCCGCGGTGCTAGCCGCCCTGCGCGAAGGCCTCGGCGCGGACTACGAGTCCGAGACCGCGCCGGCCCTGCGCGTCCCGCCGGAGCCCGCCGCCACGCCCCTCTCACGCCTCACGCGGCCCTTTCATTTCGGCGACCGCGAGGTCGAGGTCACGCGCGACGTGGTCTTCTACGAAGGCGGCTCGCTGCGCCTGCGGCTCGACCTCTACCGCCCCGCGGCGACGGCCTCCGAGGCCGACGCGCGACGTCCGATCCTGGTCTACGTCCACGGCGGGGGATGGGTCATCGGCGACAAGGAGCGTCAGGGCCTCCCGCTGCTCTATCACCTCGCGGAGCACGGCTGGCTCTGCGCGACGATCAGCTATCGCAAGAGCCCTCGCGCGACCTTTCCCGATCACCTCGTCGACGTGAAGCGGGCCATCGCGTGGCTGCGCGCGCACGCCGCGGAGTACGGCGGCGACCCCTCGGAGATGTTCATCTCGGGCGGCTCCGCGGGCGGACACCTCGCGTCGCTCGCGTCGCTCACGCCCAACGACCCCGCGTATCAGCCCGGCTTCGAAGCGGCCGACACGCGCCTCGCCGGCTGCATCAGCTTCTACGGCGTCTATGACTTTCTCGACCGCTTCGGCCACTGGCCCAACGCGGGCCTGCGCGAGCTCCTCGAGCGACACGTGATGAAGACCTCGCCGCTCACCGACCGCGCCGCGTGGGACCGCGCCTCGCCCGTCGCCCACGTGCGCAAGGACGCTCCGCCCTTTCTGCTCATCCACGGCACGCACGACTCGCTCGTCCCCGTCGAAGACGCGCGGGCCTTCGCGAAGGCGCTCCGCGCGGCCTCCGATCAGCCCGTGGCGCTCTGCGAGTTCGAGGGCGCGCAGCACGCGTTCGAGACCTTCCAGTCGACGCGCACGGTCCTCGCGCACGAGGCCGTCGACCGCTTCACCGCGTGGGTGCGAAGCCGCCACCTCGCGTCGCGCTGACCGCGACGCCGCAGCCTCACGCGCGCGGGTGACGCCGCGGGTGGTGCTCTACCGTCCACGGGTGCTCGTGGTGATCGCGCAGCCCTTCGGGCGCGACGTACGCGGGGTCGAGGCGGGCGCGGACGCGCGCGATCGTGCGGTGATCTCGCTGGCTCACCACCGGAATCCCCGCGTCGAGGAGCATCGCCGTCGCGACGCCGACGCCCTTCTGGTGCTTCCGCACGGGCACGAGGCGACACCCGTCGGAGATGACCTGGCTCCCGCACGCGGCGCTCGCGTCGGTCACGATCGCGAGCTCCACCCGCTCGGCGCGCGCGAACGCCACCATCGCGCGCGCACCGGCGAGCATGGGCTCCGTGAGGTCGGCGCCGTGCTCGTCGAAGACCCGCGCGAGCCCTGCGACCACGTCGACGCCGTCACCGCCGTGAATGTCGGGCATCGTGCGCGGCGTCCCGAGCGCGTGCTGCTCGGGGCAGAAGGGCAGCGCGCGCAACGTCGGGAGCGCGAAGAGGTCGCGGAGCACGTCGCCGAGGCCGTAGTCCGTCGCCTCGACGCCGCAGGGCCACGCGGCGAGGCAGCCGCTCACGAGCACGCGCCACGGGTCATCGGGCGTCGGCGTCCGCAGCGCGTCGAGGGCCTCGGGGTGATAGGCGATCAGCATGGGCCGTGATGCTCGGTCGGAGACACCGCGCCGTCAACGCTCGCGACGCCCGACGCGAGAGGGCGCCGCGTTTGCCCGCGCCGCGAGGGCCGTGGTACGGCGCCGACGTGTACAGCCCTCGCGCGCTCCTCGTCCTCGCGTTCTCCGGGGTGGCCTGCAGCTCCGACCCCGTCGCCCGCGACGCGGCGACGCCCGACGTGCCCGCAGACATCGCCCGCGCAGACGCCGTGACCGACCTCGCCGTCGAAGATCGACCCTCGGACGCGCCGCGCGACACCCCGCCCGTCGACGTCGCGCGAGACGTCACCAGCGAGCTCGTCGACGCGGCGCCCCCGTGCACCGACGCCTGCGCCGCGGGAACGACCCGCTGCACGGCGGCCACGCTGGAGACCTGCGCGCGCGTCGGCGCCTGCACGCGTTGGGGCGACGCGACACGCTGCGCCTCGGGGAGCTGCGCGGGCGCCGTGTGCATGACCCCACCCGCGCTCGCGATGGTCACCTTCGCGAGCGACGTGTCGTACCCCGCGGGCGACGGGACCAGCTGGGTCGGCCTCGGAGACTTCAACGCCGACCGGCACCTCGACGTCGCCGCCGTGAACACCGACACGAGCAGCGTCAGCCTCCTGCTCGGCAACGGCGACGGGACGCTGCGCGCGGCCACGACCGTTCCGTTGATGCACACGCGGTTCAACGGCGCGCTCGTGCACGCCGCGATCGGCGACTTCGAAGGCGACGGCCGCGCCGACCTCGCCGTCTCGTGGCGCAACGTCAACGAGATCACCGTGTTTCGCGGCGCATCGTTCTCGACGCCGACGCGCCTCAGCGTCGTCGGCCCCGAGGGCATCGCGATCGCAGACCTCAACGGCGACGGCCGCGGCGACCTCGCGTACGTGAGCCGCGGATCGACCGGCGCCACCGTCGAGATCGCCCGCTTCAACGCCGACAACACCTTCGCGACGCCCACGCGCACGACGGTGTCGACGCCCTATCGCGTCCTGCCGCGAGACCTCGACGGCGACGGCGCGGTCGACCTCACCATCCTCGGGTCGTCGATCCTCGTGTGGCGCAACGCGGGCGACGGGACCTTCACCGAGCGCTGGCGCGGCGCGGGATCGGGCGGCGCCGACGGCGTCGCGGTGGCGGACTTCACGAGCGACGGCGCCCTCGACCTCATCACCACCTTCTCAGGCACCAACGGCAAGAGCCTGCGGCGCGGGATGCGCGACGGCACCTACGACGCCATGAGCTCAAGCCTCTACCTCGGCGACGATCGGCACATCGCGACGGGCGACTTCAACCGCGACGGCCGCGCAGACCTCGTGCTGAGCGCGTGCTGCAACAGCGTGGGCGTCGCCCTCGGTCGCGGCGACGCGACCTTCGCGTCTCAGTCGGTTCACATCGGGTGCGGTGTGGTCGGGGGCTTCGCCGTCGGCGACCTCAACGAAGACGGCCTCGCGGACATCGTCATCGCCCACGGAAACTGCGACTCGGTCTCGGTGCTCCTCAACCGCTCGCGGTAGCGCCCGCGGCGCGCGGGGCGTGTCGACGTCGGCGCGCCGTCGGTGTAGTGATCGCGGCGTCATGCGCGAGCTCAAGGCGCTGCTCTCGGGACGTCCCGTCGTCGCGCTCACCGGCGCGGGCGTCAGCACCGACTCGGGGATCCCCGACTACCGCGGCCCCGACGGCGTGATGCGTCACGCGCCCCCGGTGCAATACCAGGACTTCGTGCGCAGCGAGGCACGCCGCAAGCGCTACTGGGCGCGCAGCGTCGTGGGATGGCCGCGCTTCTCTCGCGCCGCCCCCAACGAGGCCCACCGCGCCCTCGCCGCGATGGAGGCGCGCGGCGCGCTCCGCGGGGTCATCACGCAGAACGTCGACGGGCTCCACGGCGCCGCGGGGAGCGCCCGCGTCATCGAGCTGCACGGCGCGCTCTCGCGCGTCCGGTGCCTCGCGTGCGGCGCGGTCGAATCTCGCGATTCCCTTCAGAACAGGCTCATCGCGCTCAACCCGTGGGTCACGCGCGTGCACGCCGACGTGGCGCCCGACGGCGACTCCGAGGTCGCGCGCGAGGTCGAGGCGCGCTTCGTCGTGGCGCCGTGCGAGACCTGCGGGGGAATGCTCAAACCCGACGTGGTGTTCTTCGGCGAGAACGTCCCGAAGCCCGTGGTCGACGACGCCTGGAGGCTCTTCGACGAGGCCGCGGTGCTCCTCGTGCTCGGCACCTCGCTCACGGTCTTCTCGGGCTATCGCTTCGTGCTGCGCGCGGCGGAGCGCGGCGTCGACGTGGCGATCATCAACCGCGGCGCCACGCGGGGCGACGAGGTCGCGCGCGTGAAGCTCGACGCAGGCGTCGCCGACGCGCTCGCGGCCCTCGAAGCCTCCACCGCGAACGCGAGAACGCGCGACGCGTAGGATCCAACTTCGCCGCCCGCAAGCTGGTCACACCGCGCGATGAAGCACCGCACCGCCTCGCCCCCTCGACGCCGCGTCGCCCTCGCGACCCTCTTCGCGCTCCTCGGATGCGCCTCCCAGAGGCCCGCAGCCCCGTCGCCGCCCCGCGTCGCGAGCGCGCCAACCGCAGCGACCGCAGCGACCACCAGCGCACCCGCCGCGAGCGCGCCGGCCGCCCCCGCGGACCCGCTCGTGGAGGCCTACCTCGACGCCATGGTCTCGCAGGGAGCGGCGCTCGTCGATCACCTCGGCCCCGAAGCAGCCGCCGCGATTCACGAGGACCTCGCGCGACGACCCGCGCGCTACCTCGATCGCTTCGAAGCGCGCTACCTCTCGCAGCCCGTGGGAGAAGACGGCGCGTCGCTCTTTCTCGCGGACCCGCTCTGGCGGCTCCTTCACCTCGACGAGGCGCGCACGCGGCGGCTCGCGGCGCGCGCCGTGAGACGGTACAGCGAGCTCGCGGCGCGGGGCGGACGCGTCGATGACCCTGGCTTCGCAGCACGCGTGGCCGACCGCACGCGCGCGATGCAACGCGTTCGAGACGGGGTCGATGTCACCGCGGGGCCCCGCTGGCAGGTCGTGCCCCCGTCGGCGACGCGCGCCTGCGTCGACGCCGCGCCCGACGGAACGCCGCTCCTCGTGGTGGCGCGCGACTGCACCTGCGGCGAGCCGCTCGCGTGTCGCGCGGAGGTGCGCGACGGCGCGCTCCGCGTCGACGTCCGCTTCGACCCCGAGTCGCCCTCCGTATGCACCGACTGCTACCCGACCTCGACGGCGTGCACTGCACCGACGCTCCCTTCGAGCGCCGCGCTCCGCGTGATCGTGAACGGCGCCGAGACCGCCACCTGGCACACCGACGTGCGCGGCACGCCCGCCGACGCGCGCTGCAGCGCCGGGTAGCCCCTTCGCCCGCTTCGCCTCCGCGCGATCGCGACGCGGCGTCGAATTGTCTGAAACCGCGGGGGCCTTCGAATCACATCCCCGTGTGAGCATCACGTCTGCGATGTCTTCGGCCCCTCCCCCCTCGACGCCACCGGGCTCGGTGGTCATCCCCATCGAGGGAGCGCTCATCGAGCGCGCGCGTCGACGCGACGAGTCGGCCTTCCGCGAGATCTTCCGGCAGCACGCGCCGCGCGTGTGGCGACTCTTGCGAGACCTCCTCGGCACGCGCTCCGCCGCCGACGACGCCACGCAAGAGACCTTCGTCCGCGCGCACGCCGCGCTCCTCGACGGCGCCCCCATCGAGCGACTCGCGCCCTGGCTCTTCGGCGTCGCGCGCAACGTCTCTCGCGAGCACCTCCGCGCGCGTTCGCGCCTCGTCGCGATGGCCGACCCCGTCGACCGTGAAGTCCCTGAATGCGCGGCAGACCCCGAGACGCTCCTCGCGGGACGCGAGACCGGCGAGGCCCTCGCGACCGCGCTCTCGGTGCTCGCGCACGACCGACGCGCGGCCCTCCTGCTGCGCACCGACCACGAGCTCGGCTACGACGAGATCGCAGAGATCCTCGGGTGGACGCTCCCGCGCGTGAAGAACGAGATCCACCGCGCGCGCCTCCAGCTCCGCGCCGCCCTCGTCGACCACCTCAACGCCTCGGAGGACCGTCATGGGAAGTGAACACGACACCGACGCCCTCGAGGCCCTCGCGCGCGGCCAGCACGTCGTCGATCGCGCGGCCCTCGACGCGCACCTCGCCACCTGCGACGAGTGCGCCCGCGAGCTCGCGTGGCTGCGCGCCGAGCAGCGCATCTTCCGCGAGCGCGACGTCGACGCGCCTTCGACCGAGGCGCTCTGGCGCGGCGTCGCGTCGAAGCTCCCGAGCGCGCCGACCGCGAACCTCTCGCCCTATCGCATCGCGGCGCCCCCTCCGCCCGTCGTCGCGCGTCGCCCGTGGCGCGCCTTCGCCGCGGGCTTCATGGCGGCGGCGCTCCTCGGCGTCGGCGTGGCGGCGCTCACGCTGAAGGTGAACTCGACGCCCGCGAGGCCGCGCGCTCTGTCACACGACGTGAATCAGCCTCGGCGCGAACGTCCCGACCTCCATGCCGACGCCTCGCTGTCGGTGTCCGGCCCTCGTGCAGCTCCGCCTCGAGACGTGGTCGGCCACGGCGTCACCGGCGTCGAACAGAACGAGCTTCGCGCCACGGTGCGCGTAGCGACGGCGCTCGCCCTCGCATCACGCGCCTCGCCGACGGGCGCTACGACACCACCTTCGACGGGCGTCGCCCCGTCGAGCGGAGAGGTCGAGGTCACGCTCCCGCGAGTATTCCGTCGAGGTCTCGACGGCCCCTGGGCGACGTCACGCTGGCGCGCGAGCTCGGCGACGCGCGCATCGCGACGACCTCGGGCGAGGTGCATGTCGAATCCGCGCGACGCGGAGGTGACCTCGACCGGCGACGTGGCTCGCGGCGACGGGCGCGAACGTTCGCGTCCGCACGGTCTCCGGCGACCTGCGCATCACGCAGCGCGCGCAGGCGCAGTCGGTCGACATCGAGTCGACCTCGGGCGACGCGGCGTGGACGGGCTCCTGCGGACGCGGATGCACCCTCGGCGCGCGCTCGGTGTCGGGGAGCGTCGACCTCGGCTTCGCGCGCGAGAGCGGCTTCTCGCTGCAGCCACCACCGTGTCGGGCGAGATCTCCGACACGCTCGCCACGGGCGTCGCAACGCCCGTCGGCGAAGGCTCCCGCGACAGGGCGCTACGGCTCCGCAGAAGGCGCGGTCGACGTGACCACTAACTCGGGATCGCTCGCGCTCTCGTGGTGCGCCGCTGAAGAGATCCTTGACGCGCTCGCGCGGGCGACCCCACCTGTCGTCGGTGGGAGGCGTCCAACGGTGACGTATCGACAGCGACGGGGTGGCGCGCTCGGAGGACTGCGCCTGCGTGGGCTTCTTTGTGGGGGCTGCGGGTATCAGTCGTGTCGGCCGCCGTCGCGTCGCCTATCAAGGCACGCTGCCCGGAAGGAACGCGCTCGAACACGCCCTCGACGCGGCGACGAACGCGACGACGGCCAGCGCGACGACCTGCGCAGCGCGCCGAGCGAGGCCCTGGTCAGATCGCTCTCGTACCAGTCTGTCACGGAGCGAGCGCTGATGATGATGGGCCACGACTGCGAGGCGCGAGTCGAGCTTCCTCGCGGTCGGTGCTACGTCGCGAGCGTCGAGCCCACGCGCCAAGTCGACCTCCACGACATGATGGTCGAGGTCGCGCGACAGGCGAACCTCGCCGCCGACCAGCCGTCGCGCATCGGTGCGATGTGCGCGTCGGTGTGCGAGCGGCGCCATGGCGGCGCGGAGTGGTCGAGCGTCAGCCGCGAGGCTCGGCGGCGCGTGCGGCGACGGACTGGTTTACGTTACGCGACACGCCGCTGCGGTGATGTGAGGAGCGAGTGATGGCTGCGCGACCCCATGCGCGACGCGCGCGCGGCGGCGGAGCTTGAGCGCTCCGCGAGGCCGAGGATCAGCAGCGCCACGCGCGGGCGTCGCGCGACGAGGACGTGGGCGCGTTCACGCGACACGCGCATCCGCTGCCTGGAGTAGCCCGCGCCACCGCCGCCGTCGATGCCTGCGTCGCTGCGCCGAGGTCGGTCACGCTCACGTCGGTGACGCTCGCGTCGCGAACGCCTGGGTCTCGGGGCCGACGTCGGTCTCCGCGTCGACGAGGGCCGCGGCTCGCAGGCGTTCATTGTGGTGTTGCAGCGTCGATCGGCCTGGCAGTCTGCGTCGCTGGTGCAGCCGCAGAGGCCCGTCGAGAGGCACGCGCTGCCGAGGCCCGCGGCGGTGCACGCGTCCCTCGACGTGGCCGTGCACTGAGCGCAGGTGCGGGTCCGGTCCGACGCAGCGCACGCGGTTGTCCGAGCGTCCCGCGCAGTGCTCATCGGTCACGCACTCGGCGCAGAGTTCGCGTCCCGCCGAGGTCAGGCAGTGGGGCCTTCGCCGTCGAGATCGCGTTGCAGTCCTGATCGAAGTTGCACGTCGTGGTGCAGGCGCCCGTGCGCGCCGGGTCGTTGCTCGTGCAGAACTGACCCGTGGGGCAGCCGTTGCGGCCCGTTCCCACGGCGCAGCCGTCGACGCAGCGGCGCGTCTCGGCGTTGCAGATTCGCCCGCTCGTGGCGTTGCCGCAGTCGGCGTCGGTGGCGCAGCCGCAGAAGGCCGAGTCCATCATCGAGGGCACGCACGCGGCGCCGCTCATGTTGCCCGCGCAGAGCATCTCGGGATCCTCGTCGGTCATGCCGTCGCAGTCGTTGTCGACGCCGTCGCAGACCTCGGCGCTCGGCGTCCGCTCCGTCGCGCTGCAACGGCGCCGCCGCCGCTCATGGCGCAGACGCGCGTGCCCGTGGCGCGACACGCGCCCAGCACGCAACGCCGCCCACCGTGCAGGGCGCTCCGAGGTCGAAGCCATCGTCGATGGTGCCGCAGTTGTTGTCGATCCCGTCGCAGGTCTCGGTGGTCGGAGCCCCCGCGGTCGCGCCGCAGGTGGTGCCCGCGCCGCCCGTGGCGCAGACGCGCATGCCCGACGCGACGCACGCCGACGCCCACGGAGCAGGCCGTTCCGACGTCGAAGCCGCTGTCGGTCATGCCGTCGCAGTCGTTGTCGACGCTGTCGCAGACTCGGCGCTCGGAACGCGCGTGACCACGTCCAGGGGCACGCTGCGCCGCTGCCGGAGCAGGTCTCCGCCGGATCGCACGCGGCGATCGAGGTCGACGCGCGACACACCGACGTCGACGGGAGGAACGCGTCCGCGGGGCACGCGTTCGAAGCGCCGGTGCAGCTCTCGGCGACGTCGCACACGCCCGCGGCGGCGCGGCACACGGTGGTCGCGGGGGCGTAGGTCGTGTCGTCGGGGCACCCCGCTGCGCTGCCCGTGCAGCTCTCGGCGAGGTCGCACACACCCGTCGAGGCGCGGCAGACCGTGCTCGACGCGGCGAACACGTTCACGGGGCACGCGGCCGACGAGCCCGTGCAGCTCTCGGCGACGTCGCACACGCCCGCAGACGCGCGACACACCGTGCTCGACGCGGCGAACGAGTCCGCGGGGCACGCGGCCGACGAGCCCGTGCAGCTCTCGGCGACGTCACACGGACCCGCGGCGGCGCGGCAGACCGTGCTCGCGGGGAGCATCGCGACGGCGGGGCACGCGGTCGACGTCCCGGTGCAGCTCTCGGCGACGTCGCAGGCGCCCGCGGAGGGACGGCAGACGGTGCCCGCGGCGCGCGGCGTCCACGCGGTCGGAGCGCTCGCCGTGGCGGGCGCGGAGCAGAACTGACAGACGTTCGTGAGGTCGACGGCGCCGTTCGCGTAGCAGGTTCCCCCGATGCGGCAGAAGCCCTCGTCGGTGAGGCCGTCGCAGTCGTTGTCGACGCCGTCGCAGGTCTCGGTGGCGCTGGTGTTGATGGTCGCGACGGCGTCGTTGCAGTCGCCCGCGACGCAGCTCTGTCCGTCACCGTCGCGGTCGACGCTGTCGCAGAGGCGCCAGTTGACCACGCCGTTGATCTCCGTGACGGTCATCCCCGTGAGGTAGACCGAACCGAGCGCGTCGATGGATCGCGCCGTGGCCTGCACGGTGGCCTGGTTCGGGCCCTGCCCGGCGAAGTGCATGATGACGCGCGTCGCGCCTGCGGGGACGGTCACCGAGAATTCGACGAACGGCCCCTGCGGCCCCGCGCACTCGAACACGGTCATGCCCACGGTCGTGGGAGGCACCGCAGCGCCCGCGCCCCAGAAGTTGTGGTTGAGGCTCGGATCGCCGCCGCCGTCGCTGTCGTCGGTGGTCAGCCAGCGGTCGGCGGTGGTGAAGGCCGTGTCGCCCGACGACGAGGTGATGATCGTCGTGCTCCCGTCGGAGCCCGCGTTGGTCTGGATGCGGATCGCCGCGGTGATCGGCGCCGAGGTGGGGTTCGTGAGCACCTCGAGAAAGCGCGCCCAGCCCGCGCCCGTCGTCGGCGGGACGTAGATCTTTCGCGTGACCTGCAGGCCCGCGAGCGTCGCGGGGCCCGTGACGACCTGTCGATCCGTGAGCTCCGTCGAGCGCGTCGAGATCGGAAAGGCCGTCCCGTTCACCGTGAGGTACTGCCCGACGTCGTAGGAGTCGCCGGTGCCGTTGCAGACGGACCCGTTGCCGCTGACGTCCCAGACGTAGCCCGCGCCGTCTGTGACGTTGTTCGTCGGGCCCGTGCAGTCGCACTGCGCGCTCGCGTCTCGCGGCGCGAACATCAGCGCGAGCGCCGTGACGCTCATGACGATCATCGACGCGAAGCTGTATGGAATAAGCCTGTCCATGGGGTTCTTCGGAGCTCCCTTCGACCCGGACGTAGGGGGGTCGACCGCCACGCTGCGGCGATCTGACCCGCCGGATCTCGGGGCATTCCGCGACTTGAAGCGGGATTCTGTCAAGCGGCGCGTTGGCGCTCCGCCGCGCTCAGTACGCGAAGAGCTGGAGCGTCTTGAGGAGGTCGAGGCGCAGGCCGAGATTGATGTCGTGCGACACGGCCCACGGGTCGTCGACGCGCTGCCGCGCGAAGAGGTCGTACGAGAGCGTCACCGCGAGCTGCGCGAAGATCGGCACGCTCAGGCGCGCGTTGAGGCGCACGAGCGTCTCCGAGGTCGACGCCCACGGCTCACGGAACGCGACCTCGGTGAAGAACTGCCCCTCCACGTCGCGATCTTGAATGTGAAAGAGCGTCGTCTCGGGCAGGTCCGCGCGCACGACGGCCACGACCTGCGGGTGCGCGCCGGGCGCGAGCGACTCCCAGTCCATGCCCGCGCCCGCGTTGAGGTTCGCGCGCAGCGGGAGCTCGAGGCGCAGACCCGCCGTGGGGCGCCACTGGAGGTGCCGATACTCGCGCACGAGCACCGCGGCGTCGGGCGGCGAGAACTCGGACTCGAGGTAGCTCTCGACGTAGGGGAGCGGCATGTACCAGCGGCGGTGACGCCAGAGTCCGCGCCACGCGAACTGATCGCGCAGCGCGATGAGGTCAGCGATCTTGAGGAGCCCCGTGTCGCCCGTCGCGTCGATGGTCTGCTGGTAGCCCAGGCGCATGCGCAGGGTGTTCTCGAAGGTGTACCGCGGCTGCTCGGCGTCGGCGTGTCCCTCGGCGTCGAGCTGGAGCGCGGTGCCCTGCGAGCGTACGAGCTGCGGGTCTTGATAGTTGGGCGTGTTGTTGATCGTGGTGTTCGAGAAGCTCGCGTCGATGAAGAAGCGAAAGGTCCAGCGCGTGCGCTCGGCGGGGTCGACGGGGGCCTCGGTCACGTCGCCCGTGCGCGGCGTCGCGAGCCATGAGAGCAGCGTGTCGCGCGGGCTCCCGAGGGGATCGGTCTCGTAGGTGACGTCGCCCTCCTCCGCGAAGCCGCCGTCGCCTCCCTCGGCGACGAAGCCCGTGGTGACGACGCGGTAGAACTGCTCGTCGGCGAGGGGGCGGCCGTTCACGAGCAGCGAGTCTCCGTCGACGGTGACGCCTCGGATGCGGAAGCGCGCGGCGCGGTCTGCCCGCACGAAGTCCGCGAGCTTGTCGCCGCGGATGCGCCCCACGCGGAGCACGTCGTCGAAGGGCATCGCGCCGAGCACGTCGACGCGCGAGATCCGCCCGCTCAGCGGAAAGTTCGCGATGGGACGCACGGCGCCGCGGTTGATCACCGCGATCTCCGCGTGCGCCGACTCGCGCAGCACGTCGAGGAGCAGCGACGTGAACCCCTCGCGATCGAGGGGACGCGTGAGCGTCGCGCCGGGGAGCACCTCCGTCGCGATGTGACAGAGCTGCGCGCCCACGGCCTCGCCGAGCGCCGTCACCGCGGCGGGAGCCTCTCCCGTGGGCTCCACCACCGCGGGCGTCGACGGCGACGGGAGCGTCGTCTGCACGACGCGACCGGGCTCCGTGGCGAACACCCTCAGCGCCGCGCCGCGCTCGATTTCGAGCGTCGCCATGTCGCGGTCGAGGTCCTGCGCGAAGACCACGTCGGGCCGCTGGTCGCGCGGGAGCGCTCGCACCATGCGCACCGTGTCGGCCAGCGTCGAGGGCCACTCGGGGTCGTAGAAGCCCACCACGAAGCGCGCACCCGCCACGCGCGCGGCGAGCACCGCGCGGCCGAGGGCCTCCTCGGGCGACGCGAGCGAGATCCCCTCGGAGCGGTCGCGCGCCATGGCCTGGAGCGACGCGGGCGCGAGCACCGACACCACGCCCACGCCGCCCGAGGGCGTCGGGAGCACCACGGGATCATCTCCCGCGTCGACGAGCGCGTCGCAGAGCGCCTGCCCCGCGGCCTCGCATCGCAGGTTGCTGAGCACCGTGGGGATCCCCCTCGCCGAGAGCGCGCGAGCGCGGGCGATCACGTCGGCGCGCGGGCCTCCGAGGTCGCGGTGCCCGACGACGAGCGCGCGCAGCCCCGAGGCCGCCACGGCGTCGACGAGGGCCGCGAGGTGATCGCGCGTCGCGAGCTGACCCATCGCCGAAGCGCCGAAGAGGTCGCCCGCGTCGAGGCGGAGCACGTCGTCGCCCGAGACGCTCGCGAGGGAGCGCGTGAGCGCGCTGAGCCCCGCCGCGCGCTGCCCCTCGGCCACGCAGGCGAGGCGCGTGACGTCGCCCTGAAGCCCCGAAGACACCACCAGCCGGAGCGGCGCCGCGGGCGCGGGCGTGGCGGGCGGAGCGCTCGTCTGCGCGAGCGCCGCAGGCGTGACGACGAGCCCGACGAGGCAGAGCACGAGGAGGCGCAGGGAGTGCCGCATGACGGAGACGCGCGATATCCGAAGGGGCCTCCGCAGCGCAAGGAGTGTCGCGCGGAAACACGCGCGACGGCCCGCGCGACCGCATTCACCCCTTCGTCGGCGCGGTCTGCTACACATCGAGGCCCGATGTCGAACCTCGCACCGCTCTCCCAGTACCCCTTCGTGATGATGAAGCAGCGCAAGGAGCTCGCCGAGCTCTTCGGCTACGAGTCACGCAACAAATACGAGGTGCGCGACCCGTCTGGCGCGGTGATCCTCTACGCCGCCGAGCAGGGCAGCGGCCTCGGCGCGTCGATCATGCGGCAGCTCATGGGCCACTGGCGGAGCTACGAGATCCACGTCTTCGACGCCGCGCGCAACGTGGTGGTGCGCGCGATCCATCCGTTCCGGTGGTTCTTTCAGCGCCTCGAGGTGGTGGGCGCCGACGGGCGACGCATCGGGGCGCTCCAGCAGCGCTTCGCGTTCTTCTCGAAGTCCTTCGACGTCGAAGACGCGCAGGGCCGCACCGTGATGACCGTGCGCTCGCCGATCTGGCGCCCGTGGACCTTTCCCTTCGAACGCGCGGGGCGTCAGGTGGCCGTGGTGGCGAAGAAGTGGAGCGGCGCGCTCACCGAGCTCTTCACCGACGCGGACTCGTTCCGCATCGAGTTCAGCGCGCAGGAGCTCACCCCCGACGAGCGCGCCCTGCTCCTCGCCGCGGGCGTCTTCATCGACATGCAGTACTTCGAAGAGAAGGCCCACACGAGCTCGTCGTCGACGTAGCGCGACGCCCTCCGCGCGCTCAGGCCCGAGCGCGACGGTCGCCGAGAAAGTCCCGCGCGACGAAGTACGCGAGCATCCCCACGGAGCCGAGGGTGAACATCGAGAGCATCCACGGCCAGGGGTTGATGCCCCGCGCGCGCGCGTCGCGGTGCACCAGCGTCGAGGCCACCGTCATCGCGATCACCAGATCGAGGAACACCTGCGTCGACCAGCCGCCCCGCGTGAGGAGCGGCAGAAACCCGAGCGCGCCCTCCCTCGCCGACACGTAGAGCGAGAACGCGGTGAAGGGGACGAACACGGCGAGAGCGAGCAACGAGCGCGGCTTCATGGGACCTCCGCGGCCGGTCGCGACTCCTTCGCGGCGGCCGTGCGACACATCGTAGAGACGCGCGCGGCGGAGGCCCATGACCTCCGAGGTAATGTGACCGCCCCGCCATCGTCGATACGATGCGCGCATGCAGACCCCAGGGCCCTTCGGCGCGCTGCTTCGACAGCAACGGACGACGCGCGGCTACACGCAGGAGCGCCTCGCCTTCGACGCCGAGGTCTCGACGCGACACCTGAGCTTCCTCGAGACGGGGCGCGCGTCGCCGAGCCGCGAGATGGTGCTCGCCCTCGGGAGCGCGCTGGAGCTGCCTCTGCGCGAGCGCAACGACATGCTCCTCGCGGCGGGCTACGCGCCCGTGTACCCCGCGTCGTCGTTCGGCGCAGACGCGCTCGGCCCCGTGCGCCGCGCGCTCGACCACCTGCTCGCCGCGCACGACCCCTTCGGCGCCGTCGTCGTCGACCGCGACTGGAACGCGCTCCAGATCAACCCCGGCGCCGCGCGCCTCTTCGCGTGGGCGCTCCCCGCCTGTGACGCGCCGCCCGAGGTCTTCGCCAACGTGCTGCGCGCGACGCTCCACCCCGGCGGCCTGCGACGCTGCCTCGTCAACTTCGACGAGGTGGCCGCGACGGTCGTCGATCGCCTGCACCGCGAGCGAGCGCGCGAGCTCGACCCCGCGCGACGCGCGCACCTCGACCGCGTGCTCGAAGAGGCCGGCGCGCTCCCGGCGTCAGGGCGCGGCCCCACACGCGACCCGGTGCTCGTGCTCCACCTTCGCAGGGGAGACGAGTCGCTGCGCGTCTTCACGACCATCACCACGCTCGGCACGCCCATCGACGTGACGGCGCAGGAGATCCACATCGAGTCGTACTTCGCCGCCGACGAGGTCACCGAGCGCTGGTTCCGCAGCGGCGCGTGAACCCGCGGCGTGGCTCGAAGCGCCGCGTCACCGCGAAGCATCGAGGGCGCCGACGCCGTGGAGTTCCGTCGCGACGCGGCACGCCTCGCCGCGCCGACCCGTCGCATTCGGGTCTCGCACCCGAAGCGATCGAGGGGCCGGGGTCGAAGCGTTCCTCACGCGGTGGCGACGACATCGGGCGCGCGCGTCGAAGTGATCGCGTGGGAGCGCCCGGTCGCGTCGGGTCCGCGATGCGAACACGACGGGTCGAGTCGCGGGTGTCACCGGGTCGCGCCGCGGGACCATCGCGGTCGCGCCACGCGATCAACCGCCCTCACCTGCGGCGCGGTCGCGCGTCTTCAGGAAAGGTCGCCTCGTGCGCGTCCATGAGGCGCTTCAGCGTGATCTCGCCGTCTCCGAGGCGGTCGATGTAGATGCGCGCCTGACGCACCGACTCCTCGCTCGCCACGTCGCTGTCGCACGCGATGGCGACGATCGACAGGGTGTGCGCCACGCTCGACACCGTGTTGATCATCGGCGCCGCGTCGTTGCTGTCGGCCACGGAGCCTTCGAGCGACATGAGCACCATGCTCGCGTGCCACAGCGCGCGCCGCACCTGGAGCCGCGAGTTCAGCGCGAGCTCGATGGCGCTCATCGCCCCGCCGACGCGGAGCTTGAGCTCCGTCCACCGCGCGCCCTGCTCATCGAAGACCTCGTTGAGCACCGCCTCGAAGACCCGCAGCGTCGGGTGCGCCGCCTCGGTGAAGCGCTGGATCTCTTGTCGTGTCAGCCGTTCCATGGGGCCTTGTATACCTCGCGGCACGGACGCGCGATCACCTCGGCGTGACATAGACCGTCACCGACCTCTGAAGTACCTTCGCGGCCCTCAGTGCGACCCATGCGCGGCGTCACCTCAGCAGTCCTCCTCGCGC
The DNA here is from genome assembly GCA_046351535.1 of Polyangiales bacterium. Classification (GTDB taxonomy): domain Bacteria; phylum Myxococcota_A; class Polyangia; order Polyangiales; genus CAISKJ01. The sequence continues at coordinate 80,400 of JAXLYG010000034.1, read as the reverse complement.
TCGCGGCGCTCCCCTCGACGGTGAACGCGCAGGAGCGTCCGCACGCGGAGAGCTGGCTCGTGCCGTCGCTGCACGCGGTGGGGCTGCTCACGGCGCAGCGCGCGGCGGCGATGGTGATCTGGCAGCACGCGTTCAGCCTCGAAGACACCGACCGCGACCTGCGCTTTCTCCGCGAGGCGTACACCCGGCCGCCCCTCTTCGACCCGCGCCGACGCTTCTTCGAGTGGGACGGCGACCGCGGCACCATCAACTTCTTCGGCCACGGGATCATGGGGAGCGAGCTCTACCTCCGCGCGCGGCAGTGCGGTCACGGGGCGCTCCCCTCCATCGCCTTCGCCGCGCTCTCGAGCGCCGTCTGGGAGTACGGCTTCGAAGTGTGGAACGCCCACCCCTCGGCCAACGACCTCGTGTGGACGCCCCTCGGAGGCGCCCTCCTCGGCGAGCTCCGCTTCGTCACCTGGGAGCTCGCCGCGAGGCTCCCGCGCGCCGCGAGGACCGTGCTCCGCGTCGTGGTCGATCCCTTCGGCGAGCTCGAACGCGCCGCGGGATCGCCCTGCTGAAACTTTTCTCCGCACCCCGTCAAACCCCGGCAGTTTCAGGCGCGTCCTAGAGCGGCGCGCTCCCCGTGTGCGGGTCGAAGCGCGAAGGCCAACGTCTGCGCACCGCACTGGAGGTCCCCTGTCCGCCGAGTCCGACGCCCCCTCGCGTGGGGGTCTTCGCACCGCTCTGTCCTTCGCGCTCCTCTTCGGATGCGCCGCCGCGAGGCCCCACACGCCCGTGGCTTCCGTGCGTGACGTGACCGCGCCGGTCGTCGCCGCGAACGTCACCGCGACGCGGGGGCTCCGCCCCGTGCACCTCCAGACCTGCGAGGCGTCGCGAGGGGCGCGCGTGGTGGCGCACCGTGAAGAGGGCAACCCCACCGCGAGGCGCGGCGCGCAGCGGGGGCTCGAGTTCGTCGCGCGCGAGGCGATCGCGTGGCAGGGGCAGCACAACTGCTACGGGTGCCACGTGCAGGCCGTGACCTTCGAAGCGCTCACCGTCGGAAGGGACCACCGCTACGACGTGTCGAGCGAGCAGTTCGCCGAGGTGCTCCGCGGCCTCACCACGATCTCCGGCGGCAGCCGCGGGCCCAACGGGCTCTCCGTGGGCGGCGACCCGAACCACCTCATCGAGACCTCGCGGGCCTTCGGCGGCGCCGCCTTCGCGCGCTACGACGCCACGCTCGGCGCGGAGCTCCGCGACGACCTCCTCGAAGCCGCGACGCAGATCAAGCAGTACCAGAACGAAGACGGCTCGGTGCGCACGACAGACACGCGCTTTCCCGTGGTCGCGGGGCTGATGCAGGCGACCACGCAGGCGATGCAGACGTGGCACCAGGCGCACACGCGCACCGCCGACGAGCAGTGGCTCGAACCCGTGCGCCGCGCCGAGGCGTGGATGCAGACCCAGGCGAGGCGCCTCTCCGACGACCCTTCAGCCTCTCAGGTCGACCTCAACTACGCGGTGATGGGCCTCCGCGAGGCGGGCGCGCAGCCCGGCGAGGTGGCCCTCCGCGCGCTCGAGGCGCGGCTCCGCACGCGGCAGAACACCGACGGAGGATGGGGCTACCGCGAGCACGAGACCTCGAACGCCTTCGCCACCGGGCAGACGCTCTACGCGCTTCGAACGCTCGGCGCGAGCGACGGAGACGCCGCCGTGTCGCGCGGCACCATGTGGCTCGTCGAGCACCAGGCCGACGACGGCGGCTGGTCGCACAACGGGAGCGGAAAGGCCGAGGCCATGTGGGCCGTCTTCGGCCTCGTGTCGCTCGACGTGCTCTCCGTCGACGTGGCGGGCGTGCGCGACGGCGAGCACGCGAGCGGCACCGTGCGCATCGCGGCCAGGGCCGTCGACAACAGCGGCGCCGCCGTTGCGCACGTCGACGTGCTCATCGACGACGTCCCCCTCGCCCGCGGCTGCGGCGCGTCGATCGAGCACGCCGTCGACCTCGCGGGCCTCGACGCGGGCGCGCACACCCTCGACGTCGTGGCCGCCAACGCCAACGGCCAGAGCTCGCGGCGGCGCGTGGAGTTCTACACCGGCGACCACTACCTCACGCAGCTCGCGTCGCGCTTCGAGTGCGGCGCGACGACCTTCTCGTGGCGCGACATCGCCCCCGCCGAGACGCGCGGCGACGTGAGGCTCCGCGTGTACGCGACGCGCGACGACCACGGCGAGGCCGTGCGCGACCGCGAGGTCTTTCAAGAGTCGCGCGCCTCGACGCAGGGCCCCATGCGCGTGGCCTGGACGGGCGCCAACGCCGAGGGCGCGCGCCTCCCCAACGGCCGCTACGTGGCCGAGCTGACCTTTCAAGACGCCTCCGGGCGCGCGGTGCAGACCGTGACGCTGCCCTTCGTCCACGACACGCCCGTGGCGCAGCGCGCGGCCTTCGCCGAGGTCGAAGGGAACCTCCAGGGCGCGGGCGGCGCGAACGCGTCGAACGCCCAGGTCGAGCTCGTCGACCAGGTGGGCCGCGTCGTCGCCACGACGAGCACCACGGCGCAGGGCAACTACCGCTTCCGCAACGTGAACAGCGGCGACTATCACGTCCGCGTTCGCCGCGCCGGCTACCACGCCGCGGAGACCTCCGTGCGCGCCTCGGCGGGCCGCCCCGCCGCCGCGGCCGCCCCCATGCACATGGACCTCGCCTATTGATCGATCACCGCCCGCGCCGCGACTCGCGGTAGCCTCGCGCCCTCTGATGGGGCGCAACCGCGCGATCACCTCGATGCTCCTGGCCGCCGCGCTCCGCACGGCGAACGTGGCCGCGCAACCCGCGCCCGCAGACTCCGCGCAGGCGTGGTTCGACCGCGGCCTCGCCCTCGCCGACCAGAGCCGCTGGGACGACGCCATCGCCGCCTTCGAGCGCGCGCGCGCCCTCGCCCCGCTCCCCGCCGTGCTCTTCAACCTCGCCGAGGCGCGCCGCAGGGCCAACCGCCACCGCGCCGCGCTCGAGGCCTACCTCGAATACCTCGACCGCGTGACCGCCGCCTCGCAGTTTCGAACCCTCGCGCTCCAGCGCGTCGCCGAGCTCGAGCGCCGCGTCGCGCGGCTGCGCCTCGACGTCGAGCCCGCGGGCGCCACCGTGCGCATCGACGACCTCGACGCCACGGGCCTCACGCAGATCACGCTCGACCCGGGCCCCCACGCCATCGCGGTGCGCGCCGACGGGTACGAGCCCGAGGTGCGCACGATGCCCCTCGGCGACGGAGAGCGCGCGACGCTGGTGGTGCACCTCGCGCGAACGCAGCCCGCCGTCGTGGTTCAACCCGCGGACGCCGGCGTGACCGTCGTCGCCCCGCCGCCGCCTCCGCCGCCGCCGCCACCCCCTCCGCACGAGGAGACGACGTACCGCAACGCGTTTCAGATCGCCGCGGTGACGCACGCGATCCTCGACGACGGGGGCATCGGCTTCGGCTTCGGCGTGCGCCTCGGGATGCGCCTCGCGCGCTCGTGGGAGCTCGTGATCGGGTTCAGCCACGAGTACACCAACGGCGTGGGCTACGTGGTGGGCGGCGCGGGCTTCTACTACGTCTCGCACGCGGCCTCGCCCATCGCGATCTACATGGGGACGCTCCTCGGCGCGCTCATTCCGCAGTGCACCACGCGCTGCGCCTACGCCGAGTCGGGGACGCTGGCGCAGACCGACATGGCGATCCTCGTGACGGCGGGGGCGCGCTTCGAGATCACCCGCTGGTTCGGCCCCTTCATCGAGCTGAACGGCGGCATCGCGCGGCTGAGCGAGCCGCTCCCGCTGATCTACTTCGGCAGCGGGCTGCAGTTCTCGCTGCCCATGTGATCCCGCGGGGACGGATGGAGTAGATTCGTCGCCGCGATGGCTGACACGCTCAAGGTTGACGCCGGTCCGGGTGCCGCGGGCGCCGCGCCCGTCGATGACCCGGCGACGCGCGTGGGCAGCATGATCGCGGGCAAATACGCGCTGCACCGCGTGATCGGCGCGGGCGGCATGGGCGCCGTCTACGAGGCCGAGAACACCTGGACGGGGCGGCGCGTGGCGCTGAAGCTCATGCTCCCCTCGGCGCTCAAGGTGGCGACGGCGTCGGAGCGCTTTCTGCGCGAGGCGCGGGCCGCTTCGAAGGTGCAGCACCCCAACATCGTCGAGGTCTTCGACGCGGGGCAGAACCCCGCCGACGGCGCGCTCTTCATCGTGCAGGAGCTCTTGCGGGGCACGGACCTCCGCGCGCTCCTCGACGCGCGGCATACGCTCACGTGGAGCGAGGCGATGGCCATCGTCGGCCCGGTGCTCGAAGCCCTCACGGTCGCGCACCGGCAGGGGGTCATTCACCGCGACGTGAAGCCCGAGAACATCTACCTCGCCGACACGCCCGCGGGCCGCGTGCCGAAGCTCATCGATTTCGGCATCGCGCGCGTCGTCGACGCCGACTCGCCGATGAGCCTCACGCGCTCGGGCGCCCTCATGGGGACGCCGTATTACATGTCGCCCGAGCAGGCCCGCGGGCTCCGCGAGGTCGACGCGCGCGCCGACGTGTGGGCCGTCGCCATCGTGCTCCGCGAGGCGCTCACGGGCCGCCGTCCCTTCGAAGGGAGCAACTACAACGCCCTCCTCGCGGCGATCCTCCAGGACCCCATCGCGCCCGTGACCGCGCTCGCGCCCGGGCTCCCGTCGCACGCCGCCGCCGCGCTCGACAGGGCGCTCTCGCGCGACCCCGCGCTGCGCTTCGCCGACGCGGGCGAGTTCCTCGACGCGCTGCGCACGGTGCCCGGCGAGTCGCTCGCGCAGACCGCGCCCGGCACCATGATCGTGCGGCGCATCACGCACCGAAAGCGAACGCTGGGGGCCTTCTTCATCGCGGGTGCCTGCGCCGCCACGCTGCTCTTCACCGCGCTCCGCCCCGGACCTCGCGCGCCCTCGCACGAGCCTCCGCCGCGACGTCAGCTCGTGCTCCAGACTGTCGCGCCGATCATTCCCCCGCGACCGGGCGTCGAGCCCGCGCGCACCGTCGTCGAACCGCTTCAGCCCGCGTCACCCGCGGTGGCGCAGGCCGCCGACGCGGGGGCTCCGCGGGTCGATCGCGCGCGCCCGACGCGACGCGTGCTGCGGCGCAACGACGCGAGCGTGACGCCGCTGATCCGCAGCCTCCACGCGCAGTAGCGGCCTCAGGGGCCGTGCGCGCGGGGCTGGATCCCCGTGATCTTCGTGATGACCCACTCGAGGCCGCGAAAGAGCTTCACGCCTTCGAGCACCGGGTCGACCCAGCCGCCCGTGATCGAGTAGTTGTGGAGGTGCGGGGCGACGTGGTGCACGTCGTGGTGCTTGCGAGAGAGCATCACGCCCCAACGCTGGAGCGTCTCGATGACGGGGTGCACCTTCGGCAGATGCGCCCATTTGTGAGCCTGACTGGTGAGCGTGACGAAGAGGGCCGTGCCCATTCCGCCGATCTGGAGGCCCCACGAGACGACCGTCGGGTGCGCGAGGTCGAAGGCGAGCGAGTACGTCACCGCGAGCGGCAGGAGCGCGAGGCCCGCGTTGGTGCCGTTGGTCTCGACGAAGTCGTGGCGGTTGATCTCTTCGGGGTCGACGTGGTGCTCGCGGAACTGACGGATGAACACGCGGCCGAGCACCGGCGTGTCGACGGAGCCCCAGGTGTCGCAGCCCCAGTGCACGAGGCCCGAGATGAGGTCGGCGAGAAAGGCCGAGAGCACGAAGGCCGAGAGGCCCACGGGGAGGAGCCACCACGCGGAGGCCACCGCGGAGAGGCGCCAGGCCATGAGGGCTTCGACGGAGAAGAACGCGATCACGGAGGCGGTTTCGACGAGCCGCTGGCCGCGGCTGTACCCGCCACCGATTCGCTCTTTGGGAAGAGTTTCGGTGGACATCGGAGTTGGCGCGGAAGGTACGCGCAATCCCCCGGCGCCGGATGCGCATTCTTTACCGCGGCCCCGACGATTCGAACGCGGTCGCCGCGGCGCCTCGCGCGGGGCCCCACGCGAACCCTTGCGGTCACGGACGAAATCGGGGAGCGTCGCGTCGCCGATTCAACTGTGGGAGTAGGCTAATGGCGGACCTGTCGATCGACATGTGTGGGATCAAGAGCCCGAACCCGTTCTGGCTCGCCTCGGCGCCGCCGGCGAACACCGGCGAGCAGGTCATGCGTGCCTTCGACGCGGGCTGGGGCGGCGCCGTGTGGAAGACCCTCGGCAACCCCATCGTGAACGTGTCGTCGCGCTTCGGATCCGTCGACTACAACGGCCAGAAGATGATGGGGCTCAACAACATCGAGCTCATCACCGACCGGCCCCTCGAGGTGAACCTCCGCGAGATCGCCGAGGTCAAGCGGCGCTATCCGAAGCACGCCGTCGTCGTGTCGCTCATGGTCGAGTCGAAGGCCGAGTGGAAGGAGATCATCCGCCGCTCCGAGGACACGGGCTGCGACGGCCTCGAGCTCAACTTCGGCTGCCCCCACGGCATGTGCGAGCGCGGCATGGGCAGCGCCGTCGGGCAGGAGCCCAAGGTGCTTCAGGAGATCACCGCGTGGGCCAAGGAGTTCGCGCGCACGCCCGTGCTCATCAAGCTCACGCCCAACGTGGGCGACATCCTCGAGCCCGGCCACGCCGCGGTGAAGGGCGGCTGCGACGGCCTCTCGCTCATCAACACGATCAAGAGCATCGTGGGCGTCGACCTCGACCGCATGGCGCCGCTGCCGCGCGTGGGCGCGGCGAGCACCAACGGCGGCTACTGCGGCCCCGCGGTGAAGCCCATCGCGATGCACATGATCGCGGCCCTCGCGCGCGACCCGGGCATCCGCGTGCCCATCAGCGGCATCGGCGGCGTCTCGAACTGGCGCGACGCGGCGGAGTTCATCGCCCTCGGCTCGACGAGCGTGCAGGTGTGCACCGCGGTGATGCACCACGGGTACAAGATCGTCGAAGACATGATCGCGGGCCTGTCGAACTTCCTCGACGAGAAGGGGATGACGCTCGACCAGCTCCGTGGCGCGGCGGTGCCGAACTACCGCGAATGGGGCGAGCTCGACCTCAACTACAAGATCGTGGCGCGCATCGACCTCGACCGCTGCATCGGCTGTCAGAAGTGCGTCGCGGCCTGCCACGACGGCGCGCACCAGTGCATCTTCACGGGCCCCGACAACGTCGCGCGCCCGCCGCACGCGCACCACCCCGGCCTCGCCCTCGCGCCCAAGCCCCTGCCCATCGGCGCGCTCGCGGGCGACAGGGTCCCGTGGGTCGACGAGCCCGAGTGCGTGGGCTGCAACCTCTGCGCGCTGGTGTGCCCCGTCGAGGGCTGCATCACGATGACCGAGCTCCCCCACCCCGAGGGCGTCGAGACGTGGAACGACCGCGTCGCGGCGGGTCGCGACAAGGTCCCCGGCGGCATCTTCGAGTAACGCTCCAGCGCGGCGGCGAGGGGCGTCCGGGCCACTTCCGCCCGGCGCCGATCGGTGGTACGCCCGCGGCCGCCATGGAGACCCTCTCACACTGGATCAACAACGCCCCCGCCCCGACCAGCGCCGAGCGCACGGGCGACGTCTTCAACCCCGCCACCGGAGAGGTTCAGCGCAAGGTCGCGTACTCCTCGCCCGCCGAGGTCGACGCGGCCGTCCGCGCCGCGAGCGAGGCCCTGGTCTCGTGGCGTCAGAGCTCGGTGGCGAAGCGCACCCGCGTGCTCTTCGCGTACCGAGAGCTCATCGAGCGGAACCGCGACGAGATCGCGCGGATGCTCACGCTGGAGCACGGCAAGGTGCTCTCCGACGCGCAGGGCGAGGTCATGCGCGGCCTCGAGGTGGTCGAGTTCGCGTGCGGCCTCGCGGACCTCACCAAGGGCACCTTCTCGGAGAACGTGTCGACGGAGGTCGACTCGTACGCGATCCGTCAGCCCGTGGGCGTGGTGGCGGGCATCACGCCGTTCAACTTCCCCGCGATGGTGCCGATGTGGATGTATCCCATCGCCATTGCGTGCGGGAACACCTTCGTGCTCAAGCCCTCGGAGCGCGATCCCTCGGTCACGAACTTCTGCGCGCAGCTCCTCAAGCAGGCCGGTCTGCCCGACGGCGTCTTCAACGTCGTGCACGGTGACAAGGTCGCCGTCGACCGCCTCCTCGAGCACCCCGACGTGGGCGCCGTGAGCTTCGTGGGCTCGACGCCCATCGCGCGGTACATCTACGAAACGGGCACGCGGCACGGCAAGCGCGTGCAGGCCCTCGGCGGCGCCAAGAACCACATGGTGGTGCTCCCCGACGCCGACATGGACCTCGCGGCCGACGCCGCCGTGGGCGCGGCCTACGGCTCCGCGGGCGAGCGCTGCATGGCCATCTCGGTGCTGGTCACCGTGGGCGACGCGGCCGACAAGCTCCTGCCGAAGATCCGCGAGCGCATCGCGGCGATGAAGGTGGGCGACGGCCTCGAGGCCTCGTCGCAGATGGGCCCGCTCATCACGAAGCAGCACCTCGACAAGGTGCGCGGCTACGTCGACACGGGCGTGCGCGAGGGCGCGGAGCTCCTCGTCGACGGGCGCACGCTCAAGGTGCCCGGCCGCGAGAACGGCTTCTTCATCGGCCCGACGCTCTTCGACCGCGTCTCGCCCAAGATGGACATCTACCAGGAGGAGATCTTCGGCCCGGTGCTCTCGACCGTGCGCGCGGCCTCCTACGACGAGGCCATCAAGCTCATCCACGCGCACCGCTACGCCAACGGCGTGGCCCTCTTCACGAACGACGGAGGCGCCGCGCGCAAGTTCCAGAACGAGATCCAGGTGGGCATGGTGGGCATCAACGTGCCCATCCCCGTGCCCATGGCCTACTACTCGTTCGGGGGGTGGAAGCAGTCGCTCTTCGGCGACCTGCACATCTACGGCCGCGACGGCGTTCAGTTCTATACGCGCAACAAGGTGGTCATCTCGCGATGGCCCGACCCTCGCTTCCGCGGCGTCGACCTCGGATTCCCTCAGAACCGCTGAAATCAAGGGCCCGGCGCGATCCCGGTGGTTCCTGTTGACCCCGCTTCGCGGCGCGATCTAGGCTTCGCCTTCCTCCCCTTGTGCTGGTTGCGGTTTCGCTGACCAACGGCGCCGTTCTCGAGGGAGCGATCACCTCACCCATGGCACTCGTCTCGACCCGCACCGCCGCGCGAATCCTCGATGTTCTCCCGCGGGAGCGCATCACCCGCCTCGTCGGCCGCGTGGCGGAGCGGCCCGTGCCGCGCGCCGTGCTCGACCCGGTGCTCTCGGCCTATGTGAAGGCATTTCGCGTCGACCTCGACGAGGCCCAGGTGCCCGCCGCGGGCTTCGCGAGCTTCAACGACTTCTTCACGCGGAGGCTCCGCGACGGCGTTCACCGCGTCGACGCAGACCCGCGCGCCGTGGTGTCTCCCTCCGACGGTCGCCTCGACGACGCGGGCGCCATCGACGCCGAGAGCCGCTTCTACATCAAGGGCCGCGACTACGACGCCGTGGAGCTCCTCGGGAGCGCCACGGAGGCCGCGCGGTTCAACGGCGGGCGCTACGCCATCGTGTACCTCTCGCCGCGGGACTATCACCGCGTTCACAGCCCCGTCGACGGCGTGGTGCGAGGCGTCCGTCACATGCCGGGCACGCTCTACCCGGTGAACGCGATCGGGGTCGAGCACGTGCCGCGGCTCTTCGCCCGCAACGAGCGCGTGGTGGTCAACGTCGAGACCGAGCGCTTCGGCGACGTGGCCGTGGTGTTCGTCGGGGCGTTCATCGTCGGGCGGATCACCCTCACCATCGACGCGCCGCCGAGGCCGCCGCACGGGGGTGCTCCCACGGAGCGGGTGTTCGATCCCGCCGTGGCGCCGAGGCTCTCGCGTGGTGACGAGCTCGGCGCGTTTCTTCTCGGGTCGACCGTGGTGATGCTCTTCCAGAAGCCCCCGAAGGGAGACTGGAACACCGACCGCGCGACCCCCTTCGGCCCCGTTCGTATGGGGCAGTCCATCGCGTGGCTCGCGGGGGATTAGATCGATGATCGACAGCACGCCGCCGCGCCCGATCGAGAGCACCGAGCCTCCGGCCGACGAGGAGGCGACGCGGCGCCACCACCGTGTAAGCCGACACCAGCTTCGACTCCCGAACGACCTCACGTGCATGGACGCAACGGACGACCGCAACCCCAGTGCTGATGCCACGGCGACTCAACCCGACGGAGGGTCAACGGCCGCGCTCCCTCCCGAGCCGCCGCCCCTCGATGGTGCGCCGACAGACCTGCGTCCGCCGTCGTTCGCGAGCGTGAACCCCTCCCAGGCCGACGTCGAGGTGACGCTCGACACGGCCAACACGGTGTCCGTCCCGCCGCCGCCCATGAGCACGCAGTCGACGCCGCCGGTCTCCGTCGACCCCGCCGCGTCGCACAACGGCGTGATGCGCGTCGTCCGTCGCCGCGTCCGCATGGTGGGCGTCGACGAGAGCGGCAACCCCACGCCGGCCTCGATGATCCCCGCGACGGCCGCGCCCGACACGACCGTTACGGTGCCCCACGCGCCGCTCCCGACGCTCCCCGACCTCGGCCTCGACTTCTCCGACACGGTCGCGAAGTCCGAGGAGCCGCCTCCGCTCGCGGATCCCGGTGACCGCGTCACGCGCCTCGACGCGGCGCCTCCGCCCGCCGTGCGCGTCGTCACGCCGCCGCCCGTCCCTGCGATTCGCGTCGACGAGTCGGTGCCCAAGCGCCCGTCGAGTCCGCCTCCGCCGCGACGTCCGTCAAACCCGCCGCCTCCCATGGCACCGAGCGCCCTCGCCTCGCCCTCGCCGACGACGCAGGACGCAGCCGCCTCGCTCGCCGCCACGCAGCCCGACCTGGCCGCGACGCCCGCGATCGCCGCGGCGAGCTCGTCGCCCCCGTCGGCGCTCTCGACGCCGCCCGCGCCCGCGCCGACCTCGCCCGCGGCGGTCTCCACGCCACCCGCGGCGCAAGCCGCCACGTCGACGCCGCCAGCGTCCGTCTCGACGCCGCCCGCGTCGACCTCGACGCCGCCTGCCTCGACCTCGTCGCCGCCCGCCGCGCAGACCTCGACCGCCACGCCGCCGTTGCCGCCTGCCGCGGTGCTCTCGCGCGCGGCCCCGGGCTCGACGATCACCATTCCGGTCGGCGGACCGCCGCCGTTTCCGTCGCCGGGCCGCGCATCGCAGCCGCCGCCGAAGGCCGACGCGCCCAAGGCCCTCACGACCCCTGCGGCCGCCGAAGCCCCTGCGCCTGCTGCGCCTGCTGCGCCCGCCGCGTCCGCGACGGACACCCAGCCGCCCGCGCCCGAGACCTCGAGCGCCGATGACGAGAGCGTCGAGGTCTCGCTCGATGAGCACTCCGACGCGCCGGACCTCGGCGCATCGTCGCGCCCGCCGCGCGGCGTCGATCCGTCGCTCGCGCTCCTCGATGAGCTCGCCGAGCTCGGGCACGCGACGCCCGTGGAGTCCGTCGATCCCGACGCGATCGAGCACGTCGAGGCGCCCGCCACGGCGCGCAACACGTCGATGCCCCCGCCCCCGCCGACGGACGCGTCGCGCAAGGGCAAGACCAACAACGGCACGGTCAAGATCTCGGGAGGCCCGACGCTCCCCGACGCGAAGCCGCGCCGCCGCCGCATGTGGTGGGAGGAGCTCTTCAACGAGGACTACTTCCGCACCGTCGAGAAGCTCACGCCGCAGCAGGTTCAGACGGAGGCCGACTGGATCGAGCACGCGCTCGGCGTCGAGGCTGGCGCGTCGATCCTCGACGTGGGCTGCGGCGCGGGCCGTCAGGCCATCGAGCTCTCGACGCGACGCTACGAGGTCTCCGCCGTCGACCTCTCGGTGGCGATGCTCACGCGCGCCGCGGAGGCCGCGCAAGACGTGGGCGCCCGCGTCGCGTTCACCCAGGTCGACATGGCCGCGATGGACTTCTCCGAGAAGTTCGACGCGGCCTACTGCGTGGGCAGCACCTTCGGCTTCTTCGACGACCCTCGCAACGCCGAGGTCGCCCGCAGGATCCACCGCGCGCTCAAGCCCCACGGCACCTTCCTCCTCGCGGTGCCCAACCGCGACCACGTGATCCAGCACCAGCCCGCCATGTCGTGGTTCGAGGGCGAGGGCTGCGTCTGCATGGAGGAGTCGGCGTTCAACTACATCACGTCGCGCGTGAACGTGAAGCGCACGATGATCTACGACGACGGCCGCCAGCGTGAGTTCGAGTACTCCGTGCGGCTCTACTCGCTGCACGAGCTCGGTCAGGTGCTCCACGAGGCGGGCTTCCGCATCCTCGAGGTGTCGGGCCACACGCGCACGCCGGGAGCCTTCTTCGGCCCCTCGTCACGCGAGCTCATCATCCTCGCGCAGAAGCGCGCGCCCGAGGTCGTCGAGCTCGGCGACAACGCGGCCGACTCGTCCCGCCCGCAGTAACCAGCCTTACAACTCCCAACGCACGAAGACAGGCCTCGCGCGCCGAAGCGCCCGCGACCCGCGCGCACGTCTCTGCGCCCGCCGTCCGCTCCCTCGCGGCTCGCCCTGGTGCGGCGGCTTCGCGCCAGGCCCCGACGCATAGTGCTAAGTATCACTTGACACTTTTCGCACGACGCCCCAACCTCCGCGACATGACCGACGTGACCTCCTCGCTCCTCGATCGGATCGAGCGCTCGCTGCCCCGCGGGATCGCCGCGCGCGTCGCCCTCGCGCGCCGAGACGCCGCGATGGTGCTCGACGGACTCGCGGGACGTCAGCCCCCTCCCCTCGTGCGCCGCTTCGCGAAGCCCCCCCAGATGAGCGCGACGGCCCCGCACGGCGCCCGTCTCGTGCGCGTGAAGGAGATCGTTCGCGAGACCGACGCGGCCACCTCGATCGTGTTCGAAGACCCCACGGGGCGCGCCTTCGAGTACCTCCCCGGACAGTTCTTCACCGTGCGCGCCGCGGTGAACGGCAGGGCCCTCCGACGCGCGTACTCGGCGTCGGGAGAGCGCCCCGGAGGTCCCACGCTGCGCATCACCGTGAAGCGCGTCGAGGGCGGCGAGATGTCGACGTGGCTCACCACGCGCGCCTCGCTCGGCGACACCTTCGAACTCCTCGGCCCCGCGGGGAGCTTCACCTTCACGCCCTCGAAGGACGCGCGTCACCTCGTGCTCGTCGGCGGCGGCAGCGGCATCACCCCCCTCTACGCCATCGCCTGCGCGGCGCTGCGCGAGGAGCCCTCGTGCCGCGTGACGCTGCTCTACGGCAACCGCAGCCTCGGCGACGCCATCTTCGCGGACGCCCTCGCGGCGCTCGCGCGGCAGCACCCCGAGCGATTCGAACTCCGTCACGTCGTCGAGGTCGCGCACGAGGGCTTCGACGGCCTCGTCGGCAGGCTCGACGAAGAGACCGCGGGACGCGCCCTCGACGCGATGTCGATCGGCCCCGCAGCCGAGTTCATGCTCTGCGGCCCCGCGCCGATGCGAGCGGCCGTGCGCAGGGCGCTCGACGCGAGGGGCGCCGCGCCGTCGTCGGTGCGCGAGGAGGTCTACACGTCACCGCACGCGACGGTGAGCGACGACGGGGAGCACCTCGTGACGCTCAAGCTCCGCGGCGCGACGCGCGAGATCACCGTGCGCGGGAGTGAGACGATCCTCGAAGCGGCCGCGCGAGAGCGCGTCGACCTGCCGTCGTCGTGCACGGTGGGAGGCTGCGGCGCGTGCACGTGCAAGCGCCTCGAAGGCGAGGTGGTGATGGAGGAGCCCAACTGCCTCACGGCCGCGGAGCGCGCCGCGGGCGCGGTGCTCACCTGCGTGGGGAGGCCCCGCGGCCCCGTCGTGATCGAGGTCCCGTGATGACGAAGCGCGAGGCGGACCACGAGGCCTTTCCGTACAAGATGAAGGACCTCTGCGACCTCACGGGGTTGCCGCGTCAGGCGGTGCACTTCTACATCGCGCAGGGGCTCGTGCCCGAGGGCCACAAGACGGGCCGCAACATGGCCTGGTACAGCGAGCGACACGTCGAGCGCATCAAGCTCATTCGCAAGCTCCAGGAGGAGCAGTTCCTCCCGCTCAAGGCCATCAAGGCGATCCTCGAGGAGCGCGACGAGTCGTTCACGCCCGCGCAGCGTCAGCTCCTCGCGGAGGTGAAGGACAGGCTCAAGGGGACGCTCGGCCGCGACGCCTCGCGCGGCGACCTCGTCGAGGTGCGCCCGCTGCTCGAAGGCGCCGGCGTCGACCGCGCAGACTTCGAAGAGATGGTCGAGTCGGGCCTCCTCGCGACCTCGCGCGGACCGCGGGGAAAGATGCTCATCCCGCGCGACGACGCGTGGCTCGTCGAGCTCTGGGGCCGCGTGCGCGCCGCGGGCTTCACGCGCGAGCTCGGCTTCGGGCCGAAGCTCATCACGGTCTTCGAAGGCGCCATCGCGCAGGTGTTTCAGAAGGAGGTCGAGATCTTGAACGCGCGCCTCGCGCACCTCTCGCCCGACACCGTGGCGACGCTGCTCTCGCGTGCTCTGCCGCTCATCGGCGAGCTCCTCGTACGGCTCCATGAGAACAAGGTCCGCACCTTCATCGGCGCGGCCGTCTGACACACGAAGGGACCCAACCCCCGATGCTCGACCCGACGCGACTGACGAACCTGCTCCCCGCGCGCATGCGCAACGCCGTCGACCCCTACCTCGAAGCGCTCGGGGTCTTCCTCGAGATCCGTGATCCGCGCGTGCTCGCCTCGCTCGGACCCTCGGGCGTCAAGGGGCTCATCCTCCACCGCGGCAAGCAGGGCGTCCCCACGGAGACGCGCGCCCACCACGCCGCGCACTTCGACTGGAGCTACCCCGAGGATCACCCCGCGATGCGCGCCCTCTACGAGCGCGCCAAGACGGGCCAGTGGGTCTCCGAGCAGCTCCCGTGGAGCACCGCCGTCGATCCGCTCTCGACCGAGGTGCAGCTCCTCCCCGAGGGCTTTCTCGACTTCGACCTCCTCGCCACGCACGGCGTGAAGCTCGACGCGCGCGAGCGTCGCGAGGTGCTCGCGAGCGTGTGCGCGTGGCTCCTCTCGCAGTTCCTCCACGGCGAGCAGGGGGCGCTCTTCGCGGCGGCGCAGGTCACCGAGGCGGTGCAGAGCTTCGAGGCCAAGCTCTACGGCTCGACGCAGGTGATGGACGAGGGCCGCCACGTCGAGGTCTTTCACCGCTACCTCGATACGAAGCTCGAGAAGCTCTACCAGATCAACGACAACCTCTTCGTCATCATCGACGCGCTCATGGCCGACGGACGCTGGGACATGAAGTTCCTCGGCATGCAGATCATGGTCGAGGGCCTCGCGCTCGGCGCCTTCGGCACGCTCTACCGCACGACGCAGGAGCCGCTCCTGCGCGAGCTCCTCAAGATGGTCATTCAAGACGAGGCGCGGCACGTCCACTACGGCGTCCTCGCGCTGCGCGAGCACATGACCGTCAACCTCTCGGAGCGCGAGCACCGCGAGCGCGAGGACTGGACCTACGAGGTCGCCCTCCTCATGCGCAACCGCTTCATGGCCTACGAGGTCTACGACGAGTACTTCGCGCACCGCATGTCGCGGGCCTCGTGGCGCGCGTACATGAACGAGGTCCCGGGGATGAAGCGCTACCGCAAGCTGATGTTCTCGCGGCTCGTGCCGAACCTCCGCGAGATCGGGCTCCTCACGCCCCGCGTGATGCCCCACTACGAAGCCGCGGGGCTCCTCGAGTACATGCACGGCGCCGCCGCCGACAAGCTCACCGGTGAGCAGATGATCCGCGAGCTCGATCAGGCCGCGTAGTCACGCCATCATCTCCGCGAGGGCGCGCACCGTCTCGGGCGCGCAGCCCTCGGCCTTGTTGCTCACCAGCACGAAGGTCTGTCGCCCCGCAGAGAGCGCGCGTCGCGCGAGCGCGACCACGTCGCGACGCATCTCGGGAAAGGGCTCTCGCACGCGGTCGAAGGGCGCGAGGTCGCGCTTTCGCTCGTCGTAGCGTCCGCCGGGCGGGAGCATCACGCGCACGATCACCTGCGGCATCTCCTCGGGCGCGATGGCGCGCGACTGATCGGGGAGCGAGGGCATGGCCGTCCACCAGTTGAAGACGTGCGAGGCCCCGTGGGCGCGCAGGGTCTTGAGGTAGCGCGGCGTGAAGAGCGTCGCCTCGCGGAGCTCGACCGCGTACGAGAGTCCCCGCGGCGCGGCCGAGAGAAAGTCGCCGAGCCTCGCGCAGAAGTCCTCGGAGCGCGGCGTGTGGGCGCGATCGACGCGCGGGATTTCGAGCATCACGGCGCCGACGTGGCCGCGAAAATGGTCGAGGAGCCCGAGGCCCAGGTCGCGCTCGAAGCGCTCGACCGAGAGGTAGTCGGGGTTGGGTCGCGCGGCGCGCTTGAGGTCACCCGGAACGATCGCCGAGGTCACCGACGCGGGGGCCTTGAAGCAGCACGGAAAGCCCTCCGGGAGCTGCGCCGCGAGCCGCGCGAGGTCGTCGTCGGAGATGGGCGCGTAGTAGCTCCGATCGACGCCCACGGCGCGCAGGAGGGGGTGCCTCGCGTAGATGCGCAGCCCCTCGCGCGCGAGCCACTGCTCGCTCTTCGCCTCGGGGTACACGAGGCCCTTCCAACCGGGGAAGCTCCACGAGCTCGCGCCCAGGTGGAGCCCCTCGGGGAGCCTCGCGGCGAGCCGCGCTGCGTCGTCGTAGACCGCTCGCATCGGGTCGTCGCCGACGAAGAGCGTGAGCTGTGGGGGATGGTCTTCGCGATCGCTCATTCACCGCGACGGCGACGACGCGCCGAGAGCGCGAGGGCCGCCGCGAGGGCCGCGAAGAGCGAGGCGCCGCGCGTCGTGGCGCCGGGCGTCGAGCAGCCGCAGCCGCCGCCCTGGTACGCCGTCACGTTGCCCGCGTCGACGCGCGCGTCGAGGAGCGCCACATCGGTCGATGCGTCGCTGCCGCTGTCGGGCGGACCCGCGTCGACCACGGGGCGCATCACGCACTGGCTCGTGGCGCTGTCGCAGCGACGGCTCGCGGCGCAGTCCGCGTCGGAGCCGCAGCCGCAGAGCCCCGTCGCGAGGCACGCGGCGCCCGCGGCCCCCGACGAGCACATCGCCGTGTCACCCGTCGCGCATTGCGCGCAGGCGTTGGCGAGGCAGCGCGTGCGACCGTCGGCGCGGCCCGCGCACTGCGCGTCGGCGCGGCACTCGACGCAGAGGCTCGCGCCTCCGTCTGCGCCCGCGAGGCACACGGGACGCGTCGGCGAGGCGGCGCAGTCCGCGTCGCGGTTGCACGTCGTCGTGCAGGTGCCCGGACGCATGGGGTCATCGCTCGTGCACGACTGGCCGTCGGGGCACCCGTTGCGGCCCTGCGCGCAGCCCGCGGCGCAGCGGTGCGTGGTCATGTCGCAGAGGCGCCCCGAGCGCGCGTCGCCGCAGTCGTTGTCCGACGCGCAGCCGCAGAAGGCCGCGCCGTCGGCGCCGGTCACGCAGGCGCGTCCGTCGCCGGTGATCGAGCAGGCGCGCGCGCCGTCGGTGCCCGTGGTGCAGACCACGCAGGTGTTCATCGCGCCGCACACGGGCGTCGCCATCGGGCACGCCGTGGTGTTGGTGGCCGAGCACTGCGCGCATCCGCCGGTGCTCGCGCACGCGGTGGTGCCGGTGCGAGCGGCGCACTGGGCGTCCGTCGTGCAGCGTCCGCAGGTGTTCGTGGCCGTGTCGCACACGGGCGAGCTCACCGGGCAGTCGGCGTCGCGCAGGCACGCCACGCAGGTGTTCGACGGACCGCACACGGCGGTCATCCCCGTGCACGCGAAGGCGCTCGTCGCGGTGCACTGCACGCAGGCGCCGGTCGAGGCGCACGCGGGCGTCGCGCCGCCGCAGTCGGAATCGGCGCCGCAGGCCCGGCACGCGCGCGTGGTGGGCTCGCAGACGGGCGTCGCGCCGCTGCAATCGGCGTTCGTGTTGCAGCCGACGCAGACGTTCGTCGCGGCGTTGCAGACGGCCGTCGCGCCGCGGCACGCCGCGGCGTTCGAGGCGGTGCACTGCACGCACGCGCCGGTGGTCATGCTGCACGCGGGCGTGGTGAGCCGCGCGGCGCACTGGGCGTCGGTCGCGCAGCGTCCGCAGGTGTGCGCGGTGACGTCGCACACGGGCGAAGAGAGCGGGCAGTCTGCGTCGAGGTTGCAGGCCACGCACACGCTCGCGGCCGTGTTGCACACAGGCGTCGAGCCCGAGCAGGCCCTCGCGTTGGTGGCCGAGCACTGCCCGCACGCGCCGCTCGCGAGGCACGCGGGCGTCGAGCCGCTGCACTCGGTGTCGCCCGAGCATCCGCGGCAGAGGTGCGTCGCGACGTTGCACACGGGCGTCACGCCGGCGCACTGGAGGTCGTTGATGCAGGCCACGCAGCGGTTGGCGACGGCGTCGCACGCGGGCGTCGCGCCGGTGCAGGCCGAGGCGCTCGAGGCCGTGCACTGCACGCAGGCGCCCGAGGTGGTGTTGCAGGCCGTGGTGCCCGCGCGCGCGGAGCACTGCGCGTCGAGCGTGCAGCGGCCGCAGGTGTGCGCGGCGACGTCGCAGACGGGCGTGGCGGCGCCGCAGTCCGCGTCGCGGTTGCAGGCCACGCAGCGGTTCGCGGCCGTGTCGCACACGGGCGTCGCGCCGGTGCACGCGGTGGCGTTGGTCGACGAGCACTGCACGCAAAGGCCCGAGGCGACGTTGCACGCGGGCGTCGCGCCGCCGCAGTCAGAATTGGACGCGCAGGGTCGGCAGAGGCGCGTGGCGCTGTCGCAGACGGGCGTCGCGCCGCCGCACTGCGTGTTCGTCGCGCAGCGAAGCGGGCCCGTGAGGAGCGTTCCCCCGCCGAGCGTCGGGGTGCCCACGGTGAGGGTGGAGCCGAAGATGGCGACGCGTCCGCCGCCGCCTGCGCCCGCCGTCGCGACGCCGCCGCAGCCCGCGGAGCTCGTCCCGCCAGCGCCGCCCACGACGCTGAGGGTGCCCGCGTTCGAGATCGCGGGCGCGTTGAGGAGCACCGCGCCGCCCGACCCGCCACCGCCGCCGCCCCACGAGGTCGATCCGCCGATTCCGCCGTTGGCGATGAGCCTTCCGCTGCCCGTGACGGTGATCGAGGTGCCTGCGGTGATCATCACCGCGCCGCCGCCGCCACCGCCGCCGTTGTGCCCCGAGGCCACGTCGGAGTCGTCGCCGCCGCCGCCGCCGCCGGAGCCGCCCATGAGCACGGCGAGGCCGTTCGAACCGTAGGTCGCGCCGCCCGGCGTGTTGGGCGACGCGACCGACGCGCGTCCCGACCGCGCCCGTCGAGCCGAAGCCGCCGCCGCCGCCCGCGATGCCGTCGCCGCCGCCGCATCCGCTGCTGCTGCCCCAGGCGCCGCCGCTTCCGCCGCCGGGACCGCCGCCGCCGCCGCCGCCGCCGCAGTTGTCCGCCGAGAGCGAGGTGGTCGCCATCGCGCCCGTTCCGCCGCCCGCGCCGCCGCCGCTGCGCGCGCCGCGACCGGGCGCGACGCCGCTCGCACCGTCCGCCGCGGTGAGCACCGCGGTCCCGCAGCGGAGCCTTCCGCCGCCGCCGACGCCGAGCCCGCCTGCACCGCCGACGCTGTTGGCGCCGAGGTCCTGGCCTTCGCCGCCTCCGCCTCCGCCTCCGCCGCCGACGCCCGCCGCGGCGCCGCCCTCCATCGTGAGCGAGTCTGCGTTGGAGCCCGACACGTCGATGGTGCCGCCGATGATCGCCGTGGTGGTCGCGAGGATCGCGAGCGCGCGCGTGCCCGTCGCGTTGACCGTGATGCCCGACGGGATGTTCACCGACGTGAAGTCGAAGGCCATCACCTCGAGGGCGCCCGTGCCCTGCGCGATGACCCGCCCGCCGGTGATCGTCGCGCGGCCGGGGATCGTGACCGTCCCCGTCGACGTGTTGAACGTGATCGCACCGGTCACGCCCGTCGCGTCGAGCGCGCCGAGCGCGCCCGTCGAGAAGTTCGCAGCCGCCGTCTGCGCAGAGGCCGCCCCCGGCACCGCGACCGAAGCCGCCAGCGCGAGGAGCGCCACCATGAACCGCACGAACCCACGCACCCGTCGTCGCTCGACCATGCCGCGATCGTCGCGGATCGGGCGCGCAGCGTCCAGACGCATCGTTGACAACACCGCGCTCGGGGTGTCACCCGTCTTGCCCGATGCGTCAGGCAGCCACAGCGCTCTTCGTCGCCGCCATGACGGCAGCTTGCGATCACCCGGCCACGAAGCCCCCGAGGCCCCCGCAGCGCGACGCCGCCGCGGCGGTTCCTCCCCTTCCGCCGCCGCCGCCGCAACGCGCGCCGCGAGAGGTCACGCGCCTCGGGCTCTTCGCGACGATCCCGACCCCGCGCTCGGTCGCGCTCCGCGCCACGGGGACGACGCTCCTCCTCGGCGGCGACGTGCTGCGCGCGTACCCGCTCGGCGCCCGCGCGCCCTCGGCCACGCTCACGGGCGAAGACGCCTCGGTGTCGCAGTTCCGCGGATCGTTCTATGCGGCCAAGGGGCTCGTCATCGGGCTCGCGTCGACGACCGAGGTCGCCGCCCTCGACGCCATCACCGGCGCTCCCCGCTGGCGCTGGCACCACGAAGACCCGTCCCCCGCGGAGCTCGACTCGGTGACCCCCGTCGGCGACGGGATGGCGCTGCTCTTCGCGCGTCCCCCGATCGCGCCCGAGACGGCGCTCCGCGGTCGCCTCGTGGTGCTCTCCTCGGCGCGGGGAGAGCCCCGATGGACCCGCGAGTTCGAGCGCATGCCGGTGAGCCTCGCGAGCGACGGCGCGAGATTGTTCGTACTCGAACCATCGGGTCGGCTGAGCGCCCTCGACGCGCGCGGCGGCGACGAGGCGTGGCACACCGACAGCGACGCCCCCGCGACGCGCGACGACCTCGTCGTGAGCGACGGCGACGCCCTCGCGATCACCTCGCCCGCGCGCCCGATGCGCGTGCTTCGAACGCGCGACGGCGCCGTGTCGCACACGGTCGAACTGCCCGGCAGCGCCTACGCGCGACACCCCGCGGCGGCCGGCGGCGGGATCGTCGTCGTCCCCGTCTCGCGGGTCACGGGAGCGTCGCCCCGCAGGTCGCTCGGCGCCGTGCGCTTCGTCGCCGTCGAGCCTCGTCGGGGCGTCGTTGGCAGACCGACGAGACCCCCGGCGCCGACAGACCGTCGCTCTCGGCGCCCGTGATCGAGCGCGACGCGGCGGTAGTTCACCTGCGGCCCCGATGACGTGCTCCGCGCGCGCGACCCCGCGACGGGCGCGGAGCGGTGGCAGGGGGCGTCGGCGGCGCAACACGGTGACGCCCCTCGCAGACCGCGACGCCGGCGCGCTCGCGATCGCCGTCGCGTGGCGCGATGACGCCGTGGCGATCTTCCGCTGCGGTGAGTTCGCGCCGCCTCCGCTCGAACGCGCGACGCTCACGGGCGTGGTGACGGCGAGGTCACGCCTGTCGCGGGCTGCGCGGTGCTCGCGGGAGACCAGGGCCGCCCGCACCGACGCGCGCGGACGCTTCACGGCGACGGTGACCGCGCGCGGCATCGTGCGCGTATCGCTCCCGCTGGAGGAGTTCGCGCAGGAGCGGCTCGTCGAGCTCGACGGACGCGCGACGCCCTACGAGGTGCCCTTCGCCCTTCCGAAGCACGACTGAGCGGCGGCTCAGAACGACGGCGCGGCGGCGCGGATCGCGTCGACCACCGCGGCCTCGCCGTTGGCGAGCTGGCTCACGGCGTCGGCGCAGCGGGCCATGTCGCGCGCCTGGATGCGCGACTCGGGGGGCTCGCGAAAGGGCACCACGGTCTCGCGAAGGTCGGCGGTCCCGACCCACGGAATGAGCCGCTGCGGTGATTGCCCCGAGCCGCTGATGAGCGCCACGACGAGGCATCCCCCCGACGCGGTGTGATAGAGCGACGCGCCCACGGTCATGGCCTCGCAGCCCGCGCGCGGACACACGCGCTCGGGCTCGGGGCGCACGTCGACGGCCCGCCCCGGGAGCGCCCTCGCCACGAGCTGCTGGAGCCGCTGCTGCACCGACGCGGCGATCGCGCGAATCGCGGGGTCTTCGCTGCGCGGCGCGACGCGCGGCCAGAACACCACGACGCCACCGCGCGCGCCCACGGAGCGCGAGATCTCCGGCGCGTCGCCGGTGTTGGCAGCGGGGAGCGTCGGCGTCCCCGCGGCCGCGGTGGGTGTGCCCGGCGCGGTCGTCGATGCGGTCGAGGGCGCGGTCGAAGGCGCCGTCTGCGCGGGCGCGGGCGAGGCTCCCATCGTCGCGACGACGGCCGAAGAGGCGGGCGCGGAGGCGAGGTTCGAAGACGCGCAGGCCGTGAGACACAGCCCCAGGAGCGATGCCGTGATGCGCATGGCGCGAGTGAATCGCGCGCGCGACGTGGATGTCAACGCGTTCTGGTATCGTGCGCGGCGGAGGCCCTGAAGGCATGAACGTACGCATCGTGGTCGGCACCGCCCTCGCGCTGGTCGCCTGCAGCCCTGAAGAGAGCCAGGTGATCTGCCCCGCGGGCAGCGCGTGTGACGAGTCGCGCGACGCAGGCAACGACCTCGGGCCCGTCGACGTCCCCGTCGCGATGGCCGACGCGAGGGCCGACGTGAGCGCGCCGAGAGACACCGCCCCGGTGCCCGTGCGAGAGCTCACCGCGGTGCGCGTCGACCCCGCGACGGCGACGATCAACACGCGCTACGGCACCCCCGCGACGCAGGACTTCACGGCCATCGGGACGCTCTCCGACGGACGCACCGCGACGCTCACCAACGTGTCGTGGAGCGCGACGCCCGTGGGCTCTCCCGCGGGCGCCGTCGCCGCCGAGTCGGGCCGCTTCACGGCCACGGGAACAGCGGGCGGCGCCTTCGTGGTGACGGCCACCGTCGAGCGCGCGGGGATGTCTCCGCTCACGGCCACGAGCGCCCTCGAAGTGCGCGTCGAGCGCGAGGTCACCGCGACGGGCACCTCGGCGGTCACGCCCACGGAGGCCATGCGCTTCTGGAGCGCGACGCGGGTCACCGACACGGCGCGCGCGCTCCGCGTGCTCTATCCCCTCGACGGCGCGGTGATGCCCGCGAACGTCCCGCCGCCCGACGTGCAGTGGGAGGGAGGCGCCGAGGGAGACCTCCTCATGGTGCGCCTCGCGAAGCCCCACGCCGAGCTCCGCGCGTGGGTGCGTCACACGGGCGCGGCCTTTCGCTTCGACTGGCTCGCCGACACCGACGGCTGGCGCTCGCTGCTCGAGACCGACTCCGACGCGCCGCTCACGGTCTCCGTCGACCGCTTCGACGCCGCGCGCTCCGAGGTGGTCACCAGCGCGCCCGTCTCCGTTCGCATCGCCCGCGCGACGCTCTCGGGCACGATCTACTACTGGGACCTCTCCGAAGGCCGCATCCAGAAGCTCGACGCCATCACCGCCGAGCGCACGCTCGCGATCCCCTCGCCGCCGCCGAAGCCCGACGCGCCGGACCTCGGCAACCGCTGCGTCGCGTGTCACACGGTCTCCCGCGATGGACGGTATATGTCCGCCGAGCTCTGGGGCGGCGATCGACCGAGCGCCGTCTTCGACCTCTCGGCCTCGACGATCACCGCCGACCCCGCGCCCACGCTCTTCACGCCGGGCCCGGTGTACCTCTTCTCGACCTTCTCGCCCGACTCGCGCTACCTCGTCGTCAACCGCGGAACCACGCTGCGACTCATCGAGCGCGACACGGGCGTGACCGTCACCGGCAGCGGCCTCCCCGAGACGCGCGCCGCGCACCCCGAGTGGTCGCCCGACGGGATGCGCCTCGCCTTCGTGACCAACACCAACGGCACCTGGGGCGTGGACTTCACCGCGGGCGACCTCGCCCTCGTCGACCGCATGTCCGAGACCACCTTCGGCGCCGCGCGTGTGATCCACCGCGGCGCCTCGACGCCCGAGCGCCCCGTCGACGCGCACCCCTCGTTCTCGCCCGACGCGCGCTGGATCGCCTTTCAGCACGGCACCAACTCGCGCGGCGCCAACACCGACGACCGCGCGGCGCCGATGGGCTACCCCGGTCGCCTCGAGCTCGTCTCCGTCGACGGCCCCGAGACGCAGGCGTCGATGCCGCTGCTCCGCGCGACGGGCGCCACCACCGACTCGTACTGGCCGAACTTCTCGCCCTTCAACGCGGGCGGCTACTTCTGGGTCGCGTTCTACTCTCGACGCGACTACGGCAACGCGCAGGCGGGCACGCGCGGCACGCGCCGACGGCAGATCTGGGTCACGGCGGTTTCGAATCACCCGACGGCGGGCGAAGACCCGTCGAGCGTCCCGTACTGGCTCCCCGGGCAGGAGACGCGCGTCGACAACATGTCGGCGCTCTGGGCGCCCGTCGCGTGCAGGATGAACGCGCAGACCTGCGCGGTCTCCGCCGAGTGCTGCTCGGGCGTGTGTCAGCGCGGCGCCGACGGGATGTTCCGCTGCGAGACGCCCACGACGATGCGCGAGTGCCGTCGCGCGGGCCGCACGTGCTCGTCGAGCGCCGACTGCTGCGAGGGCCTCACGTGCTTCGCCAACGTGTGCGGCGCGCCTCCGGCCTGACGCGCCCGCCTCACCGATCGCACCCTCCGAGGAGGGGCGCGGGCGCTACCCGTGCTCCTTCTCGCCGAAGGCGCGCGCGAGCTCGACGAGGAGCTTCTTCTGCGCCGCGTTGAGCTTCTTGGGCACCTCGACGCGCGTCACGGCGATGAGGTCGCCGCGACCGGTCCCGTCGACGTAGGGCACGCCCATGCTGCGAATCTTGAGCGGCGTGTTGGGCTGCGTGCCCGCGGGGATCTCGATGCGCACGAGCTGATCGTCGAGGTGCTGGATCTCGACGCTCCCGCCGAGCGCGGCGGTCGCGAATGAGATGGGCACCTCGGTCACGAGGTCGTGGTCGTGGCGTTCGAAGCGCTCGTCGGGCGCGACCTCGATCACCACGAGGAGGTTGCCCGGCGGTCCGCCGTTGACGCCCGCGTCGCCGTGGCCGGGCACGCGAATGGCCTGGCCGTGGTCGATGCCCGCGGGGATCGAGACCTTGACCTTCTTCTCCGCGCGGACCTCGCCGCGGCCGCGGCAGTCCTTGCAGGGCTTGCCGATCACCTGCCCGCTGCCGCCGCAGTCGTTGCAGGGCATCGAGACCATGAAGCCCATGCCGCCGTGCGCGACCTGGCCGCGACCGCGACACGTCGAGCACGCGACGGGCGCGCTGCCCTTCTCGGCGCCGCTGCCCTCGCAGGTCGTACACGTTGCGGCGTAGGGGACCACCACGTCGCGCTTCACGCCGTACACGGCCTCGCGCATCGAGAGGCTCACCTGCGTGCGGAGGTCGCGGCCCTGCTGCGGGCGCTTCGACTGCTTGGCCGCCGCGGCGCCACCGCCGCCGCGACGCTGCGCGCCCTGCGGTCCGAAGCCGCCGCCGAAGAACTCCGAGAAGAGGTCTTGAAACTGCACGAAGATGTCTTCGGGGGGATGGAAGCCCTGCCCCTCGAGGCCCGCGTGGCCGTACTGGTCGTAGACCTTGCGCTTGCCCGCGTCGGAGAGGACCTCGTAGGCCTCGCTGGCCTCCTTGAACTTCGCCTCGGCCTCGGGGTTGTCGGGGTTCTTGTCGGGGTGAAACTTCACCGCCTGCGACCGGAACGCCTTCTTCACCTCGTCGGGGGTCGCGTTCTTCTTGACCCCGAGCACTTCGTAGTAGTCCCGCTTGCCTGACATTGCGCGTCGCGCGCGAACCTGTAACCGCAGCGCGTGCGAGTCAATGGTCCGCGCCGCTGGCCTTGGCCGTGGTGGCGTTGAGAGGATTGGTCGAGGAAGTCGAAGAGGCCCTTGAGCTTCTCGAGGAGAAGGTCACTTCACCGCTGCGGGTGCGTCATCGCGCTTCCTGCACCCGCCAGGCGTCGCGAGCTGCTCGACGAGGGCCGCTGCTCGGGCGTGATCTCCGTGGGCACCCTCGAAGAGCAGGATCGGCGTCACGATCTGATCGCCACTGGCCATGGCGCCCCGGCGCGGCCCCGCGAGCATCCCCGCTTTCCACCACCAGGCGCAGCGCTTCACGTGACCAGGCTGCGTGCCGAGGCCGGATACTGCGCATGCGCACCTTGCCGTCGAGCGTAGGCCGCGAGATCACGATCTGCACTTCCACGAGCACCGCCTTGCGGAGAAGCTCACCGGGATCTGGTACGGTGGAGGTCGGCGCGTCCCGGCGAAGAGCGGGTGCTCGGCGATCTTCACCGTGATCAGAGATCGCCTGCCGAAGAAAGCCGAAAAAAGCCGTTCACGGGCGCCTCGCCGTAAGCCGACACCGTTTACTTGCCACCTTCTTGCACCATCTTCGGCTACTCCCCTCACCCAGGGAGCGTCCTGCCACGAGCTTCTCAGTCTGCCTAAACTTTTTTTTTTTTTTTTTTTTTTTTTTTTTTTTTTTTTTTTGAAGGCAAACACTTTCACTTTCAGGAAAAAAAAAAATCAGACTGCCCACCCACCCCCCCCCCGCTTTTGTTTTCCATTTTGAGAGGACCCTTTTACATTTGAGAAGTTGTCAAAGGAGAGAAAAGAGAGAGCATTTCACTTTTCAAAGAGAGCTTTTTCTTTTTTTTTTTTTTAAAAAAAAAAAAAAAAAAAAAAAAAAAAAAAAAAAAAAAGAAAAAAAAGAAAAAAAAAAAAAAAAAAAGTGCCAGAAAGAAAGAGCCGAGAGGCACTAAAAAAAAAAAAAAAAAAAAAAAAAAAAAAAAAAAAAAGCACCCCCCCCCCGCCCCCCCCCCCCCCCGCCGGCGCACCGGGGCTCACACCGGGAGCACGGGGGGGCGGGGGGGCCCCCCGCCGCCGGGGGCACCCTAGACGTTAGCACCACCCACCGGGGGGGCGCCGCACGCGTGCGCCTTCAGAGGCGGGCTGGCAGGATGATCCGTGCCCAGGGGTCTCCTGGATGCTCCTCACCGCACGCCTGACGGCGCCGGCCCGCGATGCCCCACGATGCCTGCACACTCCGAGAAAAGGTGACGACTCTTTTTTTTTTTTTGAGGTCCATTTTGGCGCTCTTCAGAGTTGATCTCGGGTCCGCCAAAGAACCCCGGTGATCGCACCGGCGCGCGATGTTGCGCATTGCCGGTCACCGTAGGCCCACGCACGCGCGTCAATCGGGGTCCGAGGCGTTCAGTACGCACTTATAGTTGAGCTCTCCTTCCCCAGACTTCCTCTCCTGGGTAGCTGGTCACACTTCAGGGTGCCCCACCACGATCTGCAAAGAATGGCATTTCGCCCCACAGCAGCAGGCACCATCTTCAAGAAAACCGCACACGCCCCAGCTCTTCAAAGGAGGAGGCACATAAAGCTGCCTCTCGCTTTGCACACCCCGGGATCCTGCCTTGGAAAAAAAAAAAAAAAAAAAAAAAAAAAAAAACACACACACACACACACACACACACACACACACACACACGCTGTGCCAGCCACTCATGTTTGTGTGTGCGCACACGCAGCACACGGACCCACCGTTACACCGTCCCGCCGCCTCACCTGCGATCCTGCACGGCCGCCATCTCTGGAGGACATAAAGAGGGGGACAGGCGCGCCCCCCGCACCGCCCCGGAGCCGGACACCTCACCTCTGCCGCCATCAGGAGCAGGCGCTCTTGCCACCGTTTCCCCACTACCGACGATCTCTTCCCGATTTGCCCGCCCGCCTCAGGCTGCTCCCACACCTGAGAGGGGTCCGCCACCACACCCACACACACACACTCGCTGACGTCGGCGTTCGTCGAGGGGCCGTGCGGAGGTTCTGGATGTCGACCTGCACGCCGAACTGCGCCGCGCAGCTCGGCGGGATGAGCTCGCCGTACTCGGTCACGGTGTTCTGCGACGTGAAGAGCATCGCCTCGGCGCTCGACCGAAGCTCCGCGTACTCTCTGCGACGGAGGTCGTCCTGCTTGGTCGCCATGGCCTCGGAGACGAGCCGGTCGACGTCGTCTTGCGAGAGCCCCGAGCCCGCCACGATGCGCACGTCGCGGGTCTTCTTGGTCGCCATGTCGGTGGCGTTGACCGAGAGGATGCCGTTCGCGTCGATGGCGAAGGTCACCTTGATCTTCGGCACGCCGCGCGGCGCCGCGGGGATCCCCGTGAGCTCGAAGTGATAGAGCGAGCGGTTGTCCGAGGCCATCTCGCGCTCGCCCTGGAGCACGTGGATGGGCACGAAGGTCTGGTTGTCGAGCGAGGTCGAGAACTCCTCGCTGCGCTGCGTGGGGATGGTGGTGTTGCGCGGGATGAGCACCGTCGTGACGCCGCCCGCGGTCTCGACGCCGAGCGAGAGCGGCGTGACGTCGAGGAGCAACACGTTCTGCACGTCGCCCGCGATGGCCGCGCCCTGCACGGCGGCGCCGATGGCGACGACCTCGTCGGGCGAGAGGCCCTTGTGCGGCGGGCGTCCGAAGAACTCGGTGACGAGCTTCTGCACGAGGGGCATGCGGGTCATGCCGCCGACGAGCACCACCTGGTGCACGTCGTTGATCGTGAGGTTCGCGTCGGAGAGGGCCTTGCGGCAGGGCTCCAGCGTGGCCTCGACGAGGTCGCCCACGAGGCGCTCGAGCTCGGCGCGCTTGAGCACCCGCTGCACGTGCGCGGGCCCCGCTTGCGTCGTGGCGATGAAGGGCAGGTTGATCTCGGTCTCGAGCGACGACGAGAGCTCGTGCTTGGCCTTCTCGGCGGCCTCGCGGAGGCGCTGGAGCGCGAGGCGGTTCTGGCGCAGGTCGACCTGATACTGCTGGTGAAACTCCTGCACCAGCATGTCGATGATGCGCTGGTCGAAGTCGTCGCCGCCGAGAAAGGTGTCGCCGTTGGTGCTCACCACCCGGAAGACGCCGCGCGTGATCTCGAGGATCGAGATGTCGAACGTGCCGCCGCCGAGGTCGTAGACGGCGATGCGCTCCTCGGCGGTGCGGTCGAGGCCGTAGGCGAGGGCCGCGGCGGTGGGCTCGTTGATGATGCGCCGCACCTCGAGGCCCGCGATGCGACCGGCGTCCTTGGTGGCCTGTCGCTGCGCGTCGTCGAAGTACGCGGGCACGGTGACCACGGCCTCGGTGACGTCTTCGTGGAGGTACGCCTCGGCGATGGCCTTCATCTGCCCGAGCACCGCGGCGGAGACCTCGGGCGGAGACATCTGCTTCTGACCGACCTCGACCCACGCGTCGCCGTTGTCGCTCGGGACGATGCGATACGCGACGCGCTGCACCTGCTTGCGCGCCTCCTCCGACGAGAACGCGCGGCCCATGATGCGCTTGACCGAGACGATGGTGTTCTCGGGGTTCTGCACGGCCTGACGCTTGGCCACCTGCCCCACGAGGCGCTCGCCCGAGGGCGTGAACGCGACGATCGAGGGCGTCGTACGAGCCCCCTCGGCGTTGGGGATCACGACGGGCGCGCCGCCCTCGATGATCGCCACGCAGCTGTTGGTCGTTCCCAGGTCGATGCCGATGATCTTGCCCATGTCGATGGTGCTCTCGCGGCGTGTGGGGTGCGGCGTCGGTGCGTCGTTCGAAGTGACCGGTGTCTGCGCCGTGCGGCGGGTCAGTTCTCGGTGTCAGCGGCGGGCGCGGGGGCCGCGGGCGCGGCGGGCGCACCCTTCGAAACGGCCACCATCGCGGGGCGCAGGAGGCGGTCGCCGAGCTGGTACCCCGCGACGAGCTCCTGGGCGACGGTGCCCGCGGCGTGCTCGGCGCTCTCGACCTGCGCGATGGCCTCGTGCACGTTGGGGTCGAAGGGCGCGCCGACGGCCTGCACGCGCCTGGCGCCGATGCGCGACAGCGTGTCTTCGAAGAGCTTGATCACCATCTGGACGCCCTTCGCGATGGCGGCCACGTCGGCGTCGGGGCGCGCCGAGCTCGACGCGCGCTCCAGGTTGTCGAAGACCGGGAGCAGGTCGCGGAGCACGTCTTCCTTGCCGCGGCGGTACTCGTCCTGCTTCTCGCGGTGCGTGCGCTTGCGGTAGTTGTCGAAGTCCGCGAGCGTGCGGAGGAGCTGCTCCTTCATCTTGTCGCGCTCGGCGTTGGCGGTCGCCACGGGGTCCGGCGCGGCGGGCGCTTCGGGCGCTTCGGGAGCCTGGGATTTCGCAGCGGCGGTCGTGGCTTCGGTGTCGTTCGAAGGGGTCGTCTCGGGGTCGCTCATACGCTCTCGTGTGCTTCGCCGGGTGTTCGCCCCCGTCAGGTCTTGACGGATGCCCACCGCGGACGCGGAGGACTCTATCGCAGAGAAGCCCACACGTGGGCAAGGTTGTTTCAACCGCCCGCGCGCCGGGGAAACCCCTGCGCCGGACGGTGCGCCGAGCGAACGTATTTTGGGGGGTGCGGAGGGGTCGCCGGTCAGTTGCCGCCGGCGGCGCGGACGCGGTTGATGAACGCCGCGTCGGCGATGCGGCCCACGAGGCGGGCGCGGGCGCGGTCGAAGAGCGAGCTCCACGCGCCGCGGTCGGTGACGGTCACCGAGGTGATCCCGCGGGTGTTCATCGAGCGGATCGCCGCGGTCTCGTCGCGGCGGAGGTTCGCGATGAGGAGCTGGTGGAACTGCGTCGCCGTCTCGCGCAGGATGGCCTGCTGGTCGGCGGGCAGCGAGTTGATCGCGGCGTTGCCGAACACCGTCGCGCCGACCACCACGTTGGCGTTGTAGTCGGTCATGTGCGTGACCCGCTGCGCCCACTGGAGCGAGATGGCCGCGACGGGCGACGTGAAGAACGCGTCGACGCGGTTGGTCTGCAGGGCCGTGAGCACCTCGGGGATCTGGAGCTGCGTCGGGGTGACGTTGGCCTCTTGAAAGACCGCCGGGGTCGAGAGGTCGTCGCGCCAGACGTAGGGGTGCGTGTTGCGCATGTCCGCGGGCGTCGCGACGGGGACGCGCGAGAAGAGCCGGCTCATGCCGACGTCGGCCCAGCCCATGAAGGCGAAGCCCGCGGTGGTGAAGGCCGCGTTGATGTCGCTCTGCGTGGCGCCGCGCGCGCGGTCGAGCGCGGCGTAGCTCGGGAACATCCCGGGCATCTGGAAGACGATCGCGGGGCGGTGGATCTGCGAGAGACCCACGGCGGTGACGGCCGCGCCGTCGAGGCGTCCCGAGCGGATCTTGCGGATCACCTCGGCCTCGTCGCCCTGCACGCCGCCCGCGAAGATGCGGAGCTGCAGGGCCTTGTTGGTGCGGCGGCGGAGCTCGCGGTTCCACGCGTCGAGGACGCGGTGCCAGGTGGAGCCCGCGGGGGCCAGCGTCGCGAGCGAGAGGGAGCGGGTCGCCGGGGCCGCGGGGGCCTCCTGCGCGTCGGCGCCACGCGCCGCGAACATCGCCGCGGGGAGCCCGGTGAGCAGTGCGAGAAGGGCAAAGCGGGTGCGCTTCATGGTGAGTTCTTCCTCCGAGTAGGGATGTGCGGGGGTTCGACGTCGAACGCGGGGCGATCGATGCAGCGGAGGCGTCGAGGTTTCAGTTCGCGGGGGCTGCGGGGGGGGCCGACTCGGCGGCGGCGGGGGCGGTGCCTTCGGCGGCGGGCTGCGCGGCGCCCTCGGCGGGCGGCTCCTCGGGCCCGAAGAGGTCGTCGATCTGCGCGAGGTAGCGGCGCGCGCGGCGCTTGGCGATCTGGTTCGCGAGGCGCTGCTCGGGCATCACGTCACCCGCGTTGATCACCTCTTCGAGGAGCGTGCGGTAGAGCGCGCGGTCTTGCACCATCACCGCGTAGAAGCGCGCCTCCATCACGAGGTACGTGAGAAAGCCGCGGTGCGTGGCGTTGATGGCCGCCTCGAACTCCCGACGCGAGTCGGCGGGCTGACCGCCGAGGGCCTCGGAGGCGCGGGCGTAGTAGCCCGCCATCGCGACGTGCGGCGCGAAGTTGTTGTACGTGTGATCGAGCTGGTAGGCGCGCTCGAAGCAGGCGACCGCGAAGGGCAGGTCGGCGAGGACGTCGGGGTTGTCCTTGTTGAGGTTGATGTACCGGGCCATCGCGTAGCCGGTCCAGAAGACGATCCCCGTCTGCTCGTCGTCGTCGAAGCGCTGGAGGTACGCCTTCCACGCGTCGATGCCGCGGTGGTAGGCGGCCTCGGGGCCACCGTCGCCGTGCTCTTCGAGGTTCATGGTCTCGAAGCCGAGCTGACGCGCGCGCTGATAGGCCAGCGAGGCGCGCGTGCGGAAGTGCTCGATGCGGGCCTCGTCGTCGTCGGCCTCGGCCTGCTCCATACGCTCTTCGAGGAAGCCGAAGCCGTACGAGCCGTAGGTGCGGAGGAGGTTGACGCGCAGCGGGACGCTGTCGGGCAGCACGAGGGCCAGACCCTCGCTCTGCGCGATGGAGTAGGGGATGGCCTCCTCTGCGAGGTAGGGGTCCGCGAAGGTCTGCACCGCGGGCGACGCGCGCCCCATGATGCGCACCGTCGAGTTCGCCGCGAGGCGCTCCATGCAACCGACCTGGCCGACGAACAGCGCCGCCGCCAGGAGCCCCTTCATCACCGTGCTCCGCATGGTGAAGTTGGGTAGACGACACGCTACCCGCATGTCAACGGAGTTTGCGCGCTCCACGCGCGTTCGTGCGTGTGATACCAGTCGACACGAGACATGCACCCTCGTCGACGCTTCTTCGGAGCATTGATCGGCCTCGCGGTGATGGGCGTCTCGGCGCGTCACGCGGACGCCACGGTGCTCTTCGATCGCACCCTCGATGAGCTCGCCAGGGAGGCCGACGCCGTCGTCGTCGCGACGCCCCTCGACGCGCGGACCTCGCGCTGGCAGGGCGGGCGCATCGTGACCGACGTGACCGTGCGCGTCGACGCCGTGCTCACCGGTCGCGTCACCGCGTCGAGCGACCTCGTGGTGCGCATCCCCGGCGGCGTGGTGGGTGACGTCGGGCAGTCGCTCTCGGGCGCTCCCACGCTCACGGCGGGCGTCCCCTCGGTGCTCTTTCTCACGGCACCTCGGAGCGGCGCGCGGGCGGTGCTCTCGCTCTCCGCAGGGGTGCTCCCGGTGAGCGCGCTCCCGAGCGGCGCGGTGGTGGTGCTCCCTGCGCGAACCGAGGGGCTCACGCTGCTGCCGCCGAGCGGTCCCGTTGTTGCCGCGCGCGTGGTCGTCCCTCCGGCGGGGCTTCCGCTCCAGACCTTCGCGGCCCTCCTTCGGGGGGTGGTGCGTTGAGCCGCGCGATCGGGCTCGCCCTCGCCCTCGCGCTCGTTCCGTCGCCCGCGTGGTCGTATTGCCGTACGACGACCAGCGCACGCCAGCCGGACCCGACGATGTGCCCCTCGACGGGCTCTCCCATCGCGTGGACGACGGGCTGCACCAGCCTCCGCGTGAACCCCACGGTGCTCGCCCCTGGAATCTCCGCGGCGCAGCTCCACCTCGCCGTCGACGAGTCGGTGCGCGCCTGGAAAACCATCACCTGCGACGCCACCACGCGCGCGGCGCCGTCCTTCGAACTCGTGCTCCTCGACGACACCACGAACCCCGTCGGGTACTTCGAAGACCGCCCCAACCAGAACGTCGTGACCTTCAGGGCGCGCTGGGGCGACGACGAGTACCACGACCCCAACGCCGCCGCGATCACCGTGGTCACCTTCGGCTCCCGCACCGGCGCGATCCTCGACGCCGACACGGAGTTCAACGTCGTCGCGCGCTACCCCTTCAGCCTCGAAGGCGGCCCCGGCACGACGGACCTCCGCACCGTCGCCACGCACGAGTTCGGGCACACGCAGGGCCTCGCCCACTCCCGCGACCGCAACGCCGTGATGTGGTTCACCGCGGGTCAGGGGGAGCGACGCCGTACGCCCAACGCCGATGACGTCATGGGCCTCTGCGCGGTCTATCCCCCGGGGCGCGCCGTGCGCTGCGACCCGGAGCTTCGACTCCAGTCGCTCGGGGGCGGCGGCATCACCTGCGCGGCCTCTCCACACGGCGCGCGGAACGGCGCGATCGGGGTCGCGGCGGCCCTCGGCCTGTTCGCCCTTCACAGAAGGCGACGCCGTTTTGTTGCGCGCCTCCTCGTGAGCTAGCTATCCGTCAGGCACGATGGTGTCTCGGAGCCCCACCGCGGCAGCGCTCTGCGCGCTGACGCTCGTGTTCGCGCCCGACGTCGACGCACAGGACGTGTGGCGACGCCCCAACCGCGCCATGCGTCACATCCACCGGCGCGCGGGGGCGACGGACTGGCACCTCGTCTCCATCGACCTCACGCAGCCCGGCGTGCGCGTGGTGGGCACGCCCGAGTCGATGCTCGACCCCACGGCCCCGGGCCGCGGACACCGCTGGCGCACGGTCTCGGAGTTCGCGCGGGCGACGGGCGCCCAGGTCGCCATCAACGCGAACTACTACGACATCTTTCACGGCGCCTTCACCACCTGCGGGCTCACCGTGTCAAACGGTCGCGTGTGGACCTCGACCTACGTCGACCGCCGCCTCGAGTGCTGGTGGAGCGTGGGCTTCGGCAGCCGCGGGCGCGTCGACGTGTTCGACTCACACGGCAAGACCTACGGCCCCGTCGCGCACCCGTGGATGACCGAAGTGGTCACGGGCTCACCCCTCGTGCTCCGCAACGGCGAGGTGCTTCAGTACACGGCGCCGAGGCACGCGCTCGTGCCGAACCCGCGCACGCTCCTCGGCGTGAGCGCCGACCGGCACACGCTCTACCTCATGGTGGTCAACGGTCGCGAGGGCGCGGCGAAGGGGATGACCTGCCCCGACGCGGCCCGCGTGCTCCGTGATTTCGGGGCCAGCGACGCGGTGAACCTCGACGGCGGCGGAAGCTCGGGGCTCTACATCCGAGACGAGGGCGGCCTCGTGAGCCGTCCTGCGGACAACAACGAGCGCGCCGTCGGAAATCACCTCGGGATCGTCTTCGATGACGCCTCGGACGACGAATCCCCGGCGCCCGAAGCGCCCGCGCCCGACGTCGCGCCGCGCGCCAACGCGCTCCGCGCCGCCGTCGCGCAACCGGGACTCCCGCGCAGAAACGCCGTCGCCTCGCGCGCCCCGCGGGCCCGCGCGGTGAACCCCGCGGCCGACACGGCGCCCGGTCGTCGCGCGGTCATTCGCGCGGGCTGCCAGGGCGCGCCGGGACCCGTCGACGCAGACACCGCGTGGATGGTGCTCGCCGCGACCGCGCTCTTCGCGATCGTGCGTCGATCGACCCGCGAGCGCGCGTAGTCCGTCGGGGTCGCTCCGTGATATCAGCGACGCCCACCATGAACGTCGCGCTCCCCTCGCCCGCTGATCTCTCTCCGCTCGAACTCGCGCGCATCGTCGACACGGCCCTCGCCGAAGACCTCGCCGGCGGTGACCTCACGACGCGCGCCGTGGTTCCGCCCGACGCCGTCGCGAAGGGCGAGTTCGTCACCCGTGAGCCCCTCGTCGTCGCGGGCCTCGCCGTGGCGGCCTTCGTGTTCGCGCGCGTCGACCCGCGCGTGTCCTTCACCGCCCTCGTGCGCGACGGCGCGCAGCTCGAACCGCGCGCGGTGATCGCGCGCGTCGAGGGGCCCGCGCACGGCGTCCTCACGGGCGAGCGCGTGGCGCTCAACCTCCTCCAGCGCATGAGCGGCGTGGCGACGCGCACGCGCGATTTCGTGGCCGCCGTGCCGAAGGACGCGGGGACGCGGATCACCGACACGCGCAAGACCACGCCGGGCCTGCGCGCGCTCGAACGCTACGCGGTGCGCATGGGCGGCGGGCACAACCACCGCAACGACCTCGGCTCGGGGATTCTCATCAAGGACAACCACATCGCCGTGTGCGGCGGCGTGCGCGCGGCCATCGAGCGCGCGCGGCGGAGCGCGCCCCACACGGTGCGCGTCGAGTGCGAGGTGCAGAGCTTCGAGCAGCTCGACGAGGCGCTCTCGGCGCGCGCCGACGTCATCATGCTCGACAACTTCGACGACGCGATGACCGTCACCGCGATGGAGCGCATCGCCGCCGTCTCCCCTCGCCCGCTCGTCGAGGTGTCGGGCGGCGTGAAGCTCGAACGCGTCGCGAAGGTGTCGTCGCTCGGCGTCGACATCATCTCGGTGGGCTCGCTCACGCACGGCGCCCGCGCCATCGACATCGGCCTCGACGTGACCGTGACGGGATCGTGGACGACCTGAGAGACTTCTCGAGCCCCGCGCGCGCCCTCGGCCGCGTCGTGGAGCTGCGAGACGAGACCGGGTCGACCAACGACGACGCGCGCGCGCTCGCCGCGAAGGGCGCGGTTCACGGCACGCTCGTGCTCGCCGACGCGCAGACCGCAGGCCGCGGCCGTCGCGGGCGACACTGGAGCTCTCCGCGCGGCGAGAACCTCTACGCGTCCTTCGTGCTGCGGCCGAAGCTGCGCATCGCCGACGCGCCGGGCATGGCCCTCGTCGCGGGCCTCGCCATCGCCGAAGCGATCGAACCCTTCGCGAAGGGCGCCGCCGTGCGCGTGAAGTGGCCCAACGACGTTAGCGCGGGGGGCCTGAAGCTCGCGGGCGTCCTCGTCGAAGGGAGCCTCCGCGGCGCCGAGCTCGCGTGGGTCGTGCTCGGCCTCGGAGTCAACGTGCGCGGGCTCTCCGTGCACGAGAGCCTCGACGGCGTCGCCACCACGTTGCGAGTGCTCCGAGGCGGCGAGGACCTCGCTCGCGCCGAGGTGATGGCCGCCATCTGCGACCGGCTCGAATCACGCCTCGATGCGTACGAGCGCGAGGGCTTCGCGTCGTTTCACGGCGCCCTCACGGCGCGCTGCGAGACCCTCGGCACGCGCGTCACGACGGAGCTCGCCTCGGGCGTCGCGGAGTCGCTCGCGGAGGACGGCGCGCTGATGGTTCGAGCGGACGACGGCGCGCTCGTCGCGGTGCGCGTCGGCGACGTCTCGTAGGGCTTGTTTTTCAGGGTTTTCGAGGGGAGACGGGAGAGCCCCGGAGCGTCGCGCCGGGGCTCTGCGGAGGCGCGAGGGATCAGCCGATCTTCACGCGGTCTTCGAGGGCCACGTAGTTGCGCTCCGTGGCGCCCGTGTAGATCTGGCGGGGGCGGCCGATGGGGAGCTTCTGCGCGTTCATCTCACGCCAGTGGGCGATCCAGCCGGGGAGGCGTCCGAGCGCGAACATCACGGTCATCATGTTCGTGGGGATGCCGAGGGCGCGGTAGATGATGCCCGAGTAGAAGTCGACGTTGGGGTAGAGCTTGCGCGAGACGAAGTACTCGTCCTTGAGGGCGACCTCTTCGAGGCGCTTGGCGAGGTCGAGCAGGGGGTCGTTGACCTTGAGCTTGGTGAGCACGCGGTCGGCGGCGGCCTTGATGATCTTCGCGCGCGGATCGAAGTTCTTGTAGACCCGGTGGCCGAAGCCCATGAGCCTGAAGTTCGAGTCCTTGTTCTTCGCGAGGTCGATGTACTTCTGAAGGTTCCCGCCGTCGGCGTTGATCTGGCCGAGCATCTCGAGGACCTCCTGGTTGGCGCCGCCGTGGAGCGGGCCCCAGAGGGCGAGGATGCCCGCGGCCACCGAGGCGAACATGTTCGAGCGCGCGCTGCCCACGAGGCGCACCGTCGACGTCGAGCAGTTCTGCTCGTGGTCGGCGTGGAGGATGAGCAGGGTGTCGAGGGCGCGGGCGTACTCGGGGTCGACCTCGTAGTTCTCCGAGGGCACCGCGAACATCATCTTGAGGAAGTTGGCGGTGTAGCCGAGGGAGTTGTCGGGGTAGACGTAGGGCTGATTGCGCGAGCGCTTGAGGCCCCAGGCCGCGATGGTCGGGAGCTTCGCGAGGAGGCGGTACGTCGAGATCTCGACGTCGCGCGGGTTCAGCGGGTCGTTCGAGTCCTGATAGAAGGTCGACAGGGCCGACACCGTCGACGCGAGGATCGCCATGGGGTGCGCGTCACGCGGGAAGGCGTTGAAGAGGTTCTTCAGGTCCTCCTGCACGAGCGTGTGGCGAGAGAGCGTGTGCTGAAAGTTGTCGAGCTGATCCTTCGTGGGGAGCTCGCCGTAGATCACCAGCCACGCCACCTCGAGGAAGTTGCTCTTCTCCGAGAGCTGCTCGATCGGATACCCGCGGTACCGAAGGATCCCGCGCTCTCCATCGAGGAACGTGATCGCGCTCGTGCACGACGCCGTGTTCACGAAGCCCGGATCGAGCGTGACCGCTCCGGTCTGCGCCCGGAGCTTCGCGATGTCGATGCCGGGCTCGTTCTCCGAGCCGACCGTGACGGGATACTCGTAGGACTTTTCGTTGTAGGTGAGCGTCGTGTTCTTCGCCATCGGGGCGTCTCCTGCGCGGGGATTCGAACGTCTTTGGAAGTGCGTTCCAGGCGTTCGTGGCGGCGCGAGGATACGCGAACTCGCGGGGGATACCAGCGCGCAATTTACCGTCGGGCGACGCTTCGCCGCACCGCGCGCGGCCCGTTTCAGAGCGCGTGTTCCGCGGGCATCGGGCGCGACCTCACGGCCACGGACCGAGCGCCGAGAGCTTGCTCAAAGCGAGCGCATGAATTCGACGAGCGCGTCGAGGTCGGCCTCGGAGAGCCCTTCGATGTGCCCCATGCGACCGCGGGTCCGTTCCAGTACGGCCCGGAGGGTGGGCGCCGAGCCGTCGTGGAGGTAGGGCGCCGAGTCCGCGACGCCGCGGAGCGACGGGGTGTCGAAGAGGCACGCTTCGCGGGGGTGTCCCTGCATGTCCGCGTGCGCGCGGTCGGGCCACGCGGGGGCGACCTCGCAGGCGCCGACGTCGTAGAGGCGCGGCTCCGTGAGCGTGCCCTGGTCCGAGTCGGTGAAGCGCTCGCCGCTGTGGCACGTGGCGCAGCCCACCGACGGGCGATTGAAGATCTCGCGGCCTCGCGCGACCTTCGCGGGGTCCGTCCGCGGCGGCACCGGGTACGGGATCGCGAAGTTCACATAGTCCTGCAGCGCGGAGAGGTAGGGCCTGAGCGCCGGGTCATCGCGAAAGGCGACGCCGTCGCCGCCCTGCTCCTCGGTGATGATCCGCCAGTAGTCCGTCACCGTAGACAGCATCGCCGTTCGAAGCAGCGGCCCCGTGCCGAGGGTGCCGCCGGCGTTCGAGGGCGTGTCTCTCGGGCCCGTCTTGAAGCGCCACTTCACACCGTCGCTGCGGCCCTCGACGTGGCAGCTCGCGCACGCGACCCAGAAGTTCTGCGTGATCGGCAGCGCGGCGCTGTTCGCGGTGTAGAAGACGTGCTGACCGGTGCGCATGGGCGCGGGCATCGGATCGCGCGCGACCCTCGCGATGGGCGCGCCGTCGCGGCTCACCTCGAGGCCGAGGTCGGTCTCGCGGAGCGTGAGCACGGCGACGGAGAGCGAGTTCCTGAGGTCGACGTAGGCGCGCGCGCCGTCGGGTGACACCACGACGCCCTCGGGCATGTACCCGCCGAGGGGGCGCACGAGGCCCAGGGGAGCCTCCGTGCGCTGCTCCGCGTCGACGACGAGCAGGTCGTCGCTGCTCGTGTTCGCGACGAGGAGCCATCGTCCGTCGGGCGTGAAATCGAGCGCGTGCGGGCCCGACGTGACGCTCTGCAATCCGAGCCCGCGACGCACCGCGGGGTCG
This sequence comes from Polyangiales bacterium, assembly GCA_046351535.1. GTDB lineage: Bacteria > Myxococcota_A > Polyangia > Polyangiales > CAISKJ01. The sequence goes on along the minus strand of JAXLYG010000034.1, from coordinate 40,934 downwards.
ACCCCGAGCGACGCGACGCTCAGCCACCGACGACGCGCGCCGTCGTGTACGACGCTCAGCGCGGGGAACACCGTCGTCTCGAAATCGAGCTCCAGACGATCGCCCGTGGGGCCGACGGGCGACTGCCCCGTCTCGTTCGAGAGCATCAGGTGCGGGAGCCAGAGCTCATCGGAGCTCCCGGGGCGCACGGCGACGTCGTAGAGGCCGCGCGTGTCGCCGTTGGGCACGCGCGGATCGTCCGTCCGCGCGACGGGCTCGAGCGCCGTCGTCGACCGCACGCGGAGGCTCTCGGCGTCGAGCGCGCTCACGCCCGGCCCGAGGAGGTGCGAGGCGTAGAGGGTCGCGCCGTCGGTCGACCACGCGAGGCCCCAGGGCTTCGCGGGCGTGCTCACGGTGGCGGTGACGACACTCCGCGCGGCGTCGATGCGGACCACCGTGGCGTCCATCGCGCAGGCCACGTAGACGCTGCGCTCGTCGGGCGAGACGAGCACGCCCGCGGGCTCGCTCCCGACGGAGACGCGCGTCGTCACGCGGTTGGTGACGAGGTCGACGATGGAGACGTCGCCCGATCGCAGACCCGTGACATAGAGCCGCTGCGCGCCGGGGCTCAGCGCGAGGGCGCGCGGCGCGACGGCGGCTTCGAAGCGCCCGCGGGCGTCGAGCGAGGGCGCGGGGCCGAGGGCGATCTCGCGCACGAGCGAGCGCGAGGCGGTGTCGATCACCGAGACGGAGTCCGAGTCGGCGTTGACGACGTAGACGAGCGCGCCGTCGGGCGTCACGGCGATGGAGCTGCTGTGCCGCGCGACGACGCCCGCGGCGCGTCCGGGCGCGAAGAGCGAGGGCGGCGCGGCGGGCTCGGACGCGCACGAGAGGCAAAGGACCACAAAGGCGAGTCGGGCGCGCATTCAGGGCCTCCTCACGGTGAAGCGGATCTGCGCGGCCATCGTGGCGGGGAGGTTCGCGGCGCCGATCTCGGGCACGCAGTCGCGGTCGCGGTCGTCGACGATCTGACCGTCGCGAAAGCCCGTCTCGCCGGTGAGCGCGCGCTCGGCCATCTGAAGCCCGCCGCGCGGCGAGGCGCCGACGAGGAACGCGCACTCCTGCGGCCAGTCGACCTCGCCGTCGTCGTCGCGGTCGTCCCAGCCGTTGAGCACGAGCTTGTCGAGGCGCGCGACGTAGCCCTCGACGGTGTGCGCGAAGACCTCGCGGCCCGGCGCCGACGCGAGGAGCTTGTAGACCTCTCGCAGCGCGCTCTGGAGCAGCGCGAAGCGCAGCGGCGTGAAGGTGATGGGCGCGTCGGGCGCCGCGTCGGCGGTGGCCCGCCACGCGCGGAGAGTGGCGCTGTAGAAGACCGACTCCATGCGATGAAACACGCGCTCGGCGCGCACGCGGTAGCGGGTGTCTCCCGTGGCGAGCGAGGCCTCGAGGAGCCCGCGCACGGCGGCCGCGTAGCTCTCGAGGTCGCCCTCCGCCGCGGTGGGCGCGCGCGTCGAGAGCGTGAGGCCCGGCAGCGCCCTGCCCTGCTCGTCGGTGAGGCGCGCGTAGAGGAGCTCGGCCTCTGACTGGATCATCGCCGTGAGCCGCTGCGCGACGGTGCCTCCGTCGGGCGCGCCGCGCATCGAGGTTCCGTCGAGCGCCGTGCGGACGACGGCCGTGTCGGGCGTCGAGTTCGAGTAGAGCGTGAGCGTGCCCGCGAGCGATCGACGCGCGACGCGCAGGGCCACGAGCGCGTACGCGGCGTTCACCGTCGACGCGACGTCACCGCGCGCAGGCGTGGCGCCGGTGAAGGTCACCGTGTCGGCGAGGTAGCCCGTCGCGGGGTCGCGGTGCGCGCGGTCGAGGTCGATCATCGCGAGCTTGATGACGGCGAGCGCGCGGTCGTGGGCGGTGTCCTCGCCGTCGGGGTCGAGGTTGTCCGCGGCGAAGGGGTCGCCGTCGAAATACGCCCGCGCTGGCTGGGCGCCGCCCACGTCGCGGTTGCGTCGGTCGGTGAGCGCGAACGACTCGCTGAACGCGCCGAGCGCGCCCGCGAGGTCGAGGAGCCGGCTGTCGCCGCGTCCGATGCGGTAGCGCACGGGGCGATGAAAGCCGTAGCCCGCGTCGCTCTCCTCGTCGTAGCGGATCTCCGCGGGCAGCCAGCGCAGCGGCGACGCGTAGTCGTACGCGAGCGCGTCGCGCACCGACGCGAAGCCCGAGAGCGTCGCGCCGTCGACCGTCGAGAGCGTTCGGATCCAGTCGTGGGCCTGCGCGTCGACGGCCTCGAGCATGAACGACGCCTGCATGCCTTCGAGGTCCGTGGAGCCGAGCCAGGTGCCCGCGCCGCCCGCGCGGCCGTCGTCGAGCGTGCCGCGCACGACGTTGCCCTCGCGGCCGACGCGCGCGAGCTCTGCCTCGGGCACCGCGGCGATCGCGTCGCCGGCGCCGTCGTGCATGATCTGGAGGTAGTTCACGGCCCAGAGGGCGTACTTCCACGCGGCCCACGACGAGGCGCCGGGCGAGACGACGCGCTCGATCGCGAGGGCGTCGCCGCGGCTCGTCGAGAGGTGCAGGGTGCTGTAGCCGCACTCGTAGTCGCCGACGACCTGCGCGGCCCCCGCGCTCGCGCCGTAGCCGCCCGAGAGCGTGCATCCGCGCGTCGCGCCGCGCGACGGCGTGATCGTCGGATCAAACGATCGAAAGGGGTGCACCGTGGGCCAGATCCCGCCGAAGCCGAGGAGGTTGAGCGGGTTGTCGCTCGGCGCGGGCACGGTCACGAAGCCCACCGGCGTCGCGCCCGGCTCCGCGCGCACGCCCGCGTGGCTCGCGACGGCGTAGCGCTGCACGCGGTCACGCAGGAGCGTCATCGCGGCGAGGCCCGTCGCGCCCGCGGCGTTGATGAGCCCCGCGTGCGCGAGCGACGTGCCCGCGGTCGACTCCACGCTGAGCGCGTTCATCGCCATCTTCGAGTACTCGTACGACTCGACGGCCGACGCGTAGCCCGCGAGGTCGCGCCCCGGCGCGCCGCTGTCGCCCGTGGGGTCGGTGTAGATGTCGGGCGGCAGCGCGAAGCGGTCGAAGCCCGCGAGGTCGCGCCCCATGGCCTGCGCGAGCGGCTCGCCCGACTGCTGCATTTCGAATGACGCGATCATGTGCTCCATCGTGACGAAGCGGCTGTCGCGGTCGCTGTCGCTCTGCACGACGAGCGAGGGCCGCGGGCCCACGGGCGCGTCCATCGCGGCGACGTCGGTCGTCGCGTCGCGCGCGTCCGTGGCGGCGTCGCGCGCGTCGGTCACCGCGTCGCGCGCGTCCGTCGCGGCGTCCGTCGTCGGTGTCGGCGACGCGCACGCGGAGGCGAGCGCGAGGGCGAGCGCGAGGCGCGGCGAAGGCGCCCCGAGACGCGTCCCTCCCTCGCGAATCACGCTTGAAATAAGCGCTCTTCCGATGATAATGATTCTCATTACCTTCGGATCATAGGGCCGCGGTTGGAGCAGGTAAAGGCTCTCACGAAGCGACGCGCGAGACCACCGCGGCGCGCGCGAGACGCGGCGCGCGCGGGGTCTTGAGGGTCGACGGGCGCGCGAGCGCGACGTCCGCGGGGCCGCTCACCCGCCCGGTCGCGAGAGAGATCAAGTGACAATTTCGCCTTGTGGCACCGGAGCTCCGCGAGGTCACCGCGCCGCGCCTCCGCCGTCGCGCGGCGCCCGCCGGAGGTCGTGAGGCGCTTGCGAGATCGCGCGAAACCCCTCGAAATGCAGTGATTATTGGCGATCGTGCGGCGCGCGAGTCGGGCCGCGGGGGGAGTCGACCGAACGCGGCGAGCGTGTCGCCGATCTCTCGCGGGCGCTAAAAAGAAGGCCAGTTCGTGCAGAAAGTCTCGCGTTGCGCCGTGGCGTGTGTATCGTTGGCGCCGGAAGTCGATCCAATGGGGGATCGGACCTGAAGACGAGCAGAAGGTGTAACGAGTCATGGCGAAGGCAAAGGCTGCGGCCAAGAAGTCTGGCAAGGGTGGCGCGAAGAAGCTGACGAAGTCGGCGCTCATCACCGCCATCGCGGATCACCTCAACAACGAGGTGTCCAAGACGCAGGTGAAGGGCGTGCTCGAGGCCCTCGTGGACATCGGCGGCAAGGAGCTTCGCAAGAACGAGGTCTTCGTGCTCCCGGGCTTCGCGAAGTTCGTGGTGGCCAAGAAGGCCGGCCGCCCCGCGGGTCCCCGCAAGAACCCGTTCACGGGCGAGACGACGATGCACGAGGCGAAGCCCCCGAGCAAGACCGTGCGCGCGCGGCCCATCAAGGCCCTCAAGGACGTGGTCGCCTGATCTTTCAGGCGTCCTGAGGTCTCTCGCCGACACCCGGAGAACTGGCGCTGCGAGGCGCTGCTCCGGGTGTTGGTCTTTCGAAGCCTCCGGTCGGTGATACAACACCGCCCACGATCCATGAATCACTCCCGTCGCGCGCTGCTCCTGGCGTCCCTCGCGTCCGTCGCGTGCAGCCTCCTCAAGCCTCCGCCGCCGGTGATCACACCGCGCTCGGCCACGGTCACGCGCGCGAGCTCCGAGGGCCTCGGGCTCCGCGTCGAGCTCAGCGCGCGCAACACCGCCCGCGTCGACGTCACGGTGCAGTCCATCGACGTGCGCCTCACGCTCGCGGGCCGCGACCTCGGGATGACCCACGTCGGCAACGCGACGCGCCTCCCGTCGAACACCGACGTGCCCCTCTCGCTCGACGTCACCGCCCCGTGGCAGGACCTCCCGGGCATCCTCCTCGCGACGGCCTTCAACGAGAACGTGCCCTACCACCTCGACGGCATCGTCCGCGTCGGCGGCGCGCGCATCAACGTCGACGTGCCCTTCCAGTTGGACAGCACCATCCCCCGCTCGGTGCTCACGGGCGCGGCGACCAACGCGCTCCCCGCGATCCCGGGCACGCGCTGACGGTCACCGACGCGCGCTCAGCGCGTGTGCGGCGGCGGCGCCTTCGACTCGGTCGCCTCGACCTCGCCCTCTTCGCTCGGGCCGAACCATCGGTGCAGCGTTCGACGGTCGATGCCGAGCACCGTGGCCGCGCGCTTCTTGCTCCCGCCGCAGCGCGCGAGCACGCGCCGCGCGTAGGCCATTTCGAGGGCTTCGAGGGTCATGCCTCGCTCCAGCGCGCGGTCGAGGAGGTCCTCCTCCTTCGGTCTCCGCAGGGCCGCGGGGAGGTCGTCGGGCGTGATGACGTCGCCGGTGCACACGTTCACCGCGCGCTCGACGGCGTTCTGCAGCTCGCGCACGTTGCCCGGCCAGCCGTACTGACAGAGCGTCTTCGAAGCGAGGCCCGAGAAGCCCACGATCTTTCGCCCGAGGCGCGCGTTCGAGAGCTTGAGAAAGTGCTCCGCGAGGGGGATCACGTCGTCGACGCGGTCGGCGAGGCTCGGGATCGAGAGCTCGAGCACGCAGAGGCGGTAGTAGAGGTCTTCGCGGAAGCGCCGCGCGGCGATGGCGGCCTTGAGGTCGTGGTGCGTCGCGGCGATCACGCGCACGTCGACGGGCTCCGAGCGCGTCGCGCCCACGGGCCGCACCTCGCGGTCTTGAATCACCCGGAGGATCTTCGCCTGGAGCGCCGGCGGGAGGTCGCCGATCTCGTCGAGGAAGAGCGTCCCCTCGTGGGCCTCGTGAAAGAGCCCGCGCTTGTCCGTCGACGCGCCCGTGAAGGCGCCCTTCACGTGACCGAAGAGCTCGCTCTCCAGAAGCGTGTCGGGGATCGCCGCGCAGTTCACCGCGACGAAGGGGCGCGCGCGCCGCCGCGACGCCTGATGGATCGCCCGCGCCATCACCTCCTTGCCGACGCCGCTCGGCCCCGTGATGAGCACCGTGCTGGGGCTGTCGGCGATGCGCTCCGCGAAGGCCACGAGGTCGCGCATCACCGCGCTGCGCGCCACCACGGCGTCGAAGCCGAAGCGCTGCTCGACCTCGACGCGCAGGCGCACGAGCTCCGAGCGCATCACGTGCTCGCGGATGGTCTTGTCGACGGCGAGGAGCAGCGCGTCGGGTTCGAAGGGCTTCGGGATGTAGTCCGCGGCGCCGAGGCGAATGGCCTGGATGGCGGTCTCGAGGGAGCCGTAGCCCGTGACGGCGAGCACCGAGACGCGCGGGTCGTAGGACTTGACCCACGCGAGGAGGTCGAGCCCCGAGCCGCCCGGCATTCGAATGTCGGTGACCACGATGTCGAAGCTCCCGAGCTCGATCTCGCGGCGCGCCGACGCGGCGTCGTGCACGGCGACGGCCTCGTGGCCCGCGTCGGTGAGCACCTCGACGACGAACTGAGCGAGGCCGCGGTCGTCGTCGACGACGAGGATGTTCGCGGAGGCGACGGGCGATGACGACTGGGCTTTCATCGATCACTTTCGGGTGAGGTGCGGGGCGGCAGCGGGAGCGAGACGCTCAGCCGCGCGCCGCCGAGGGGAGACGCTTCGATCTTGATCGTGCCGCCCTGACGGCGCACGAGCTCGTCGCAGATGGCGAGGCCGAGCCCCGTCCCCTCGGCGGGGCCCTTGGTGGTGAAGAAGGGTTCGAACACCTGCTCGTGAAGCTCCGGCGGGATGCCGGGCCCCGCGTCGTCGACGGTGATGGTCGCGAAGGGGGCGCCGCGGGCGTCGTCGCGCTCGCTGATGGTGACCGTGAGCGAGCCGCCGCGCGGCTGCGCCTGCAGCGCGTTGACGCAGAGGTTGAGGAGCACCTGCTCGAGCTCGTCGCGGCTGCCGATCACGCGCGGCGCGCCCGTGGTGCGGAGCTGCGCGACCACGCCGAGGCGCTCGCACTCGACCTCCAGAAAGCGCAGCGTGTTGCGGGCGAGGTCCGCGAGGTCGACCTCCTGGGGCGCGCCGCGGGCCTTGCGCGCCTGCGTGAGGAGCTGCTCGATGACGCGCGAGATCTGCTCGCCCCCCACGAGGATCTCGTGGAAGTGGCGCGCGTCGCGCTCGCTCTGCCCGCCGTGCTGGAGCGCGTAGCGCGCGCGGCCGATCACGACGTTGAGCGGCGACCCGACCTGGTGGGCCACGTTGGCCGCGAGCTGCCCCACGAGCGCGAGGCGCTGCGCGTGACGCAGGCGGCGCTCGAGCGCGCGCGTGGCCTCGTGCTGCGCGTCGAGGTCCGCGCGCGCGTTGCGGAGCGAGGCGACCATGCGGTTGAACGCGCCGCCGAGACGCCCCACCTCGTCGCGCCCCTCGACGGCGACGACCTCGTCGAGCGAGCCCGCGCCGACGCGCTCCGCGGCCTCGACGAGCGACGCCACGGGGCGCAGCACCGTCGCCCGGAGCGCCCGCCACAGCGCGAACGCGATGGCCATCGCGAGGGCGAGGCCGACGAGCGCGATGCGCCGCGTCGAGGCCCGCACCTGGTTGTCGATGTAGACGAGGTCGCGCAGGAGCACCGCCGTGCCGCGGGGCCTCACCGACGGCGAGTCGCCGATGGGGAACGCGTACGCGTAGAGCGTTCGACCGCCGATGCGCGTGAGCTCCTCGCGCGGGCTGCGCTCGCGGAGAACGCGCTGCGCGAGCGCGACGAAGCGGGGCCGCAGCGACGTCACCGAGCGCGACGACTGCACCGGCGCCGCCGCGGCGTCGAACACCAGCACGCCGAGCACGCGGTCGGCGCGCGAGAGGTCCTCGGTGAGCTCGTTGAGGTCCTCGATCTCGTGGTCGCGGAGCACCGCGTCGAGCGCGACCTCGAGCACCGTGCCGTGGTCCCTCACCTCGCGCGCCGCCTCGGAGAGCATCTCCGCGTGACGGATCCGCACGTTGACGTAGCCGTACGCGAAGAGACACAGCGCGATCGGGACGAGCAACGCGAACGCGAGCTGAAGCGCGAGCGACAATTCGCGCTCACCCTTCGCGGCTTCTGGGCGGGATTTCACGAGACGCTCCCCCGGTCGCACGAACGGTGCCGCGTCCCCTCGCGGGCCATCCGTCGCATTCACGTCATCCACCTCCGGCTCCGCTTCTCGTCCCAATGGCACCCCTCCCCGCGGGCTCCGCGATCGGCGCTCGCTCGATCGGGAGCCCGAAACGAACCGATGTCTGTCTCGAAAAATCTCCGCGGAGACAATATGCGACTGGTCGCGTCGGCGCGAGGTCTCCCCCCGAGGCCGCGAGGGCTCCGCCGCGCGCCACGCACCACGCGCCGTCGCGCGCGCCGATGCCCCCCGCGGAGCCGCGCCGCGCGCGCCGCGATCGCAGCGATCGACGGCCCCGGAGGCCCTTGACGACGGCCAAGAGATCGCTGTGAGTCCGCAGGCGTGTGACCTAGAGGGGGCCCCGACTTTCGAAGGCCATGCGACGCCGAGACGACGAAGTGACGCTGCGTGGGACGGGCGACCCCGCGAAACCGCGGGAGGACCCCGCCGCGCCGGAGGCCACGACGGCCACGCGCGACGACGCGCTCCCGGTCACGCGCGACAGCGCCGCGGATTTCGCTGCGCCGTGCGAGGAGCCCGAGCGGGCCCTCGAGGTCATCGGCGGGCGCTACGAGCTCATCCGCCGCGTGGGCCGCGGGGGGATGGGCGCCGTCTACCTCGCCCGCGACCGGGCAATCGGCGATCAGGTCGCCGTCAAGGTGCTCTCCGAGGCGCGCCCCGCCGCGGCCCGCTTCGCGCGGGAGTGCGCCATCCTCGCGAGCCTCCGCCACGAGCGCGTGGTGCGCTACCGCGATCACGGCGTGACCGAGGGCGGCAGCGCGTGGCTCGTCATGGACTGGCTCTCGGGCTCGGACCTCGCCGCGCGCATCGCGCAGAGCCCGCTCTACCTCGACGAGGGGCTGCGCGTGCTCCGCGACGCCGCCGAGGCCCTCGCCGCCGTGCACGCCGCGGGCATCGTTCACAGGGACGTCAAGCCGAGCAACCTCTTCCTCATCGACGGCGCCCTCGACCGCGTGAAGCTCATCGATTTCGGCATCGCGCGGGCCCCCGGGTCGAGCGCGCTCACGTTCAACGGCGAGTTCCTCGGCACGCCGGGCTACGTCGCGCCGGAGCAGGTCGACAGCGCGCGCCCCGCGGGGCCGAGCTCCGACGTGTTCAGCCTCGGCTGCACCGTGTGGGCGTGCTTCACGGGGGCCTCGCCGTTCCGCGGGGCCAATCCCCTCTCGTCGCTCTCGGCGCTCTTCAACGGCGGCGTGCCGTCGCTGCGCGAGGCGAGGCCCGACGTGCCCGCCGCCATCGACAGGCTCGTAGCCGCGATGATCCAGCGCGATCCGACGCACCGACCCGCCGACGGGCGGGCCGTGCTCGAAGCGCTCGAAGCGTCACGCTGACCGGTGTTCGCCGCGGCTGCGGCGCAGTGAGAACGGAGCGGCGGAGCCCCTCAGGGGAAACGGGCGCGATCAGGCGTACTGCGAGGCGATGTCGTCCCAGATCGCGTCGGCGTCGTCGCGCGAGATGTCGAGCGCGTCGGCGAGGTCGTAGTAGGTCTCGCCCTCTTCGCCCTCGTCGCCGGTGTCATCGGCCATCGCCACCGCCGCGGCGGCGCCGAGCGCCAGCGCGCGCAGCTCGTCGCTGGGGAGGTTCGCGGCCACGGCGTCCATGCGGGCGTCGTTGCCGTCGCGCTCGATGGCCTCGAGCGAGAGGCCGAGCATCTCCTCGATCTCGCGGCGGTTCACGTTCCCGTCGAAGAAGCCGTCGATCACGCTCGCGACCACACCGACCTCGTCGTCGGTGAGCTCGCCGTCGGCGCACGCGATGATCATCGCCGCGTCGACCATGCCCACGAGGGCCTTGCCCTGGGCCTCGATCCGCTGCTCACGCCGAGACTTCCGCTGACGAACTCGCAACATGTCCTCCGTCCTTTCGTGTGCGTCCGGGCGGACAGGATCGATGTCCCCGTCGTGCCGCCGCGCGCCGCGCGTTGCACCACAGGCCACGACCGCCGTCAACAGCCTCCGAGATGCCTCCGCGCCCCTGCGCTCAGGGCTGGTAGCGCCACCCCAGCGGCGCCACGCGGGGACCGCCGTCGGTGCCCCCCACGATGACGAGCTCGCTCCCCGTCCACACGCCCGCGGCGCCCTCGCGGGCCACCGTCTGCCCCGTCGCATCGACGCTCGCGAGGGGGCTCCACGCGTTCTCCCAGGGGTCGTACTCGCCGCCGTCCTGAAGCGGGCGGTGACCGTCGGTGCCGCCCCACACGAGCAGCGAGCGCCCCGTCCACACGGCGACGTGCCCGTAGCGCGGCGCGGGCGCGCCCTCCGTCGCGAGCTCACGCCACGCGTCCGTCGCGGGCACGTACGACGCGAGGGTCGAGAGCGCCGCGCCGTCGGCGCCGCGCCCGCCGAAGACGAGCATCTCGCTGCCGGCCCACACGGCGGAGTGCTCCGAGCGCGCGATGGGGTTGCCCGTCGCGCCGAGCGCGCGCGCCCGCCGTCGCGCAGGCGAGAAGCGCCACCCGTCGGAGAGGGCCGCGCCCGCCGCGTCGACGCCGCCCCACACCACGAGCTCGTCGCCGCTCCACACCGTCGAATAGCGCCGCCGGGGCTCCGCGGAGCTCGTCGCGCCGCGCGTCGCCTGCACCCACGCGCCGAGGCTCGGGTCCCAGCGCCACGCGTCGTCGGGGCCTCGTGCGCCCGCGAGCACGAGGCTCGACCCCGTGAACACCGCGCTCACGCGGGTGCGGGGCGCGGTCAGGCCCGTGATGGGCACCCAGCGATCGCTCGCGGGCAGATAGGCCGCGCCGTCAGAGAGCTCGACGCCGCCCGAGCGCCCGCCCCAGATGATCATCTCGCGCCCCGTCCACACGGCCATCTGACCGTCTTCGGCGAAGCGCGGCGTGGGCGCGGAGCGCTGCGAGATCGTGCGAACCTCACCGCGCTGCGGGTCGAAGCGGAACCCGTCGCCGTAGACGCCCGCGTCGCCCGCGACGCCGGGGTTGTGCCCGCCCCACACGATCACCTCGGTGCCGGTCCACACGGCGTAGTGACCGACGCGCGCCTCGCTGCCCGACACCTCGGGCGACGGCACCGGGAGCCAGTGCGGGAGGCACGCGCCCTCGACGCAGCGGCGACCGCCCACGCACGCCGACACGCAGCTCGACGGCGGCTCCGCGGTCGTGGGGAGCACCTCATCGGGCGTCTGCGCGGGCGTCTGCGCGGCGGGCTCTTCGACGCGAAGGTGCACGGCGTCGCACCCGCAGAGGATCAGACCGAAGGCCGCGACCTCGATGCTTCGCACGTTGAGTGCTCCTCTGCGACGCGCTGCGAGCGCCGCGCGTCGACACACGATCGTCAGAATCGCACCGCGGCACCGACCTCGACGCCTGCCACGGGGCGACCCCATTCTGCCACCGTCCTCGCGCCGATGCCCAGATCCACCGCGCCCAACGTCGCGCCGAGCGAGGCGCCGGCGCGGAGCGACACGCGCTCGTGCGGGTCGAAGCGACACGCGGCCGCGAAGGCCGCGGCCCACTGACCGTCTCGTGCAGAGGTCTGCGCACGCCCGTCTCCGTCGACGCGGAGCGCGAGGTACGAGAGGCGCGCGCCGCCTTCGACCGAGAGCGCGCGCCGCACCCTCAACACCACGGCGCCGCCCACGGAGACCTCCATCACGCCGAGGCTCACTGAAGCGCTTGTTTCACCGAAGAACGAGGGTCCCGAGAAGCTCACCTCGACGAGCCCCGAGACGGGCGCGCGACCGAAGCCGAGCGTCGCCCTCGCCGACGGGAGCAGCATGGGCCCGACGCCTCCCGGTGACACGATCCCCCGCACGCCGAGGCCGAGCGAGAACGCGCGTTCGGTCGGCGCGACCACCGGTGGCGTGACGATCACCGTCGGCGCGACCGCGACGGGCGCCGCGGGCGGCGTCGGCGCGCGGAGCACGCTCGCGCGAACAGCCTCCGAGACGCGGAGCGCGAAGAGGGCCGCGGCGTCGGGCTCCGTCGACGACACCTCGACGCGCAGCGCCGCCCTGCCCGGCGCCGAGACCACCGCGACGAGCGCGCCGTCACGCGAAGCTTGAAGCGAACGAGCACGGCCGCTGCGCTCGACGCGTCGGCGCTGCCGTGACCGAGCGCGTCGAGTTCGGCGCGAACGCGGGCCGCGACCCCCGGCGGCGCGACGCCTTCGATGCGCACCGGGAGCTCCTGCGCGAAGGTCGACGCGGGCGCGAGCAGCGCCGCCGCGACGAGGCTTCGCCAGAGGGGTCGCATCACCGTCGGAGGATACCCCGCGCGAAGGGAGAGAAGGGCCCGTCGGGGTCACGCGCGAGATAACGCTCGGCGGCCTCGCGGGCGCCGGCGTCATCGCCCGCGAGGTGGAGGCTCTGCACGCGTCGTCCGAGCGCCTCGCGCGCGAGCGAGCCGTCGGGCGACTCGCGGAGGTAGAGCTCGAACCACCGCGCGGCCTCGGCGGGCGCGTGAAAGGATCTCGAGCGAGAGCACGCCGAGCACGGCGGCCGCGCGCGCGGCCGCGGCGGTTCCCCCGAAGCGATGTCGGACGTCGAGGGAGGAGCTCCCTCGCCCGCATGCCCTGCGACGCGACGCGGAGTGCGTCGGCCTCGCGGAGCATCGCGCTCGCCTCGTCGACCTCGACGACCGCAGCGGGCGCGTGCGCGGCGCGCTCCGCGGCGGGGTGGTGACCTCCGCGCGGCGTCCTCGCGGCGGCGCTCGGGCGCGGGCGCTTCGACGGGATCGGCACCTGCGGCGTCGGGCCCATCACGGCCTGCGTCGGCGCGACGGCCACCTCGGCGCGAGGCAGCGGGCCGAGCGTGAGCGCGCGCGCGACCGTGTCGGCGTGGACCTCGTCGCGGTCTCGCACGGCGATGCCCTCCGCGCAGCGAGGCCCGCGGAGCACCACGCGCCCCTCGCGCATCGCGAGGTCGAAGCGGCCCGAGGAGGGCTCCCTGGGCGACGCTGAAGGCCGTCCCCGTCACGTCGACGGAGTAGGGCCCGGCGGAGAAGCGCCACGACGAGGTGGCCGTGTGCCGCACGGACGCCTGCGCGCTCCCTCGCTCGATGAGGAGCGCGGCGCCGCGCGCGTCGAGGCGCTCGATGCGGGCCTGCGTGTGCGGCGAGAGAGACACCCGACTGCCGTCTCCGAAGCGGAGCTCCAGCGGCGCTGCGCCGGCGTCGACCCACTGCCCCGCGCGCACGGCGTCGTCGCCCACGCGCGCGGTGATCGCCTCGGGCGGCGCGCGCCGCACCGCGAAGAAGACCGCGCCCGCCGCGGCCGCGAGGGCGACCCCCAACGGGAGCGCCGCCCGGCGGATCGAGCGGCGCGGCGTGGACGTGGCGGCGAGGACGAAGCGCGCGCGCTGACGGGCCAGGGTGGCCTCGGAGGCGTCGGCGATGAGCGGGTCGAGGTCGCGTCCGAGCGCGTCTGCGATTCGGCGGGCCTCGGTTGAGTCGTGCGGGGTCACGGGGGGCTCCAGCGTCCGCCCTGCGCGAGGCGCCGGGCGAGTTCGGGGTGCTGCATGGCCAGCGAGACGAAGCGTTGCTCGGCGCGCGCGAGCCAGCGCTTCACCGTCGCGAGGGAGCAGCCGCAGGCGTCGGCGACCGCGGTGAGCTCCTCGCCCTCGATGAAGCGAAGGGTGAAGGCGAGGCGCTCGTCGGTGGGGAGCGCGTCGAGGATCTTCCACGTGGCGCGCAGGGCCTCGCGGGCGGCGTGGTCGTCGACGCACGGAGGCTCGGGGAGCTCGTCGTCGGCGAGGCGGAGGAAGCGCCGCACGCGCCGTCGACGGAGCTCCGCGCGAGCGACGCGGACGGCGATGGTGGTGATCCACGCGCGGAGCGCGCCGTCGTCGCGCAGCGTCGGGAGCGAGCGCAGCGCTTCGAGGAAGGTCTCCTGCACGCGGTCGTCGTGGTCGGCGCCGCCGCCGAGCACGCGGTAGAGCACCCGGTTCACGAGGGCCCCGTACGCGTCGAAGAGCGCCGCGGGCGCCGTGGGGTCTCCGTCTCTCAACTGCTCGACGAGGCGCGCGTCATCGCGGGCCCGGTCGGGTTCGGGGCCCTGCCGCACGAGCGTGAGGGGGGCCTTTCTGGCGTCGGTGGGAGCCATCTCGTCGTCGCGAGTGATCAGTGTGCCCTCCGGTGCCTCGACGGCTCACCCTTCGAATCATTTTCGTGAGCCGTGCGTCGTGGCGCCCGCCACTGATGACTCCGAGGGACGCCGCCGCGAAGGGGGTCCCTCCGCCGACCGCCGCCGCGGAGCCGCTGCTTCACAGCGCATTTCACGGCGTTGACGACAGAATGGAATCTGCGTAGGGTCCGCGCGCCCATGACCGGGGTGGCGCGGAGAAATCCGCGAAAACCAGCGCGGATCTGTGGTGCCTGGAAGGAGATCGGGTCGCTCGTGCAGCTCCGGACGTTCACCTACCTCGACGTGCTTCAGCCTCAGCTCACGGGGTTCTTCCAGACCGTGGCTGCGGGCTTTCAACCCCTCTCGGGGCAGTGCGCCCTCCTCGTCGAGGTCGCGCCGGGCATCTCGATCAACATGCTCACCGACGTCGCCCTCAAGCGCGCGAAGGTGTACCCCGGGATGCAGATCGTCGAGCGCGCCTACGGCCTGCTCGAGCTCCACGCGTTCGACCAGGGCGACGTGCGCGCGGCCGGCGAGGCCATCCTCGAGAAGCTCGGGATGAGTGAGTCCGACCGCATCGCGCCCGAGATCGTCTCGCGGGAGATCATCCGAGGCATCGACGGCCACCAGGCCATGATCGTCAACCGCATGCGTCACGGACAGCTCCTGCTGGAGACCGAGAGCCTCTACGTGCTCGAGACGCACCCCGCGGGCTACGCAGCGCTCGCCGCCAACGAGGCCGAGAAGGCTGCGAACATCAACCTCCTCGAGGTGATCACCTTCGGCGCCTTCGGGCGCCTCTACCTCGGCGGGTCCGAGGAAGAGATCAACCAGGCCGCCGCCGCGGCCGAGCGCGCCCTCGCCTCCGTGCAGGGACGCAAGCCCGCCAAGGGCCGGTGACGCAGCTCCACGCAGACACGCAACCAGTCGCCGCGCTCAACGACCGCGGCGCGCAGAACAACGTTTCAGGAGGACTTCAAGCGATGCGCAAGTTCGGATGGCTTTCTCTCATGCTTTCGGTGGGCTTCGCGGTCGGCTGCGGCGACAGCACCGGCAACCCGACCCCGACCGACGACACCCCCGCGGTCACCGACACCCCCGTCGTCACCGACACGCAGACCCCCACCGACGTCCGCGACTCCGGTCCCGACGTCCGCACTGACACGGGCCCCGTCGACGCCGGCACCAGCCGCGCGGGCGCCGCGTGCACGATGCCCGACCCCATGGGCGGCATGGACCCGGCCTGCGGCGACGGCGACCTCGTCTGCGTGGCCACGCAGTCGAGCCCCATCTGCACCAACGTCTGCGAGAACAACGCCTCGCAGGCGATGGAGCGCGCGGCCTGCGGCGGCAACGGCTCGACCTGCCTCACCGTCGGCGACGGCGCCACGGCCCAGTCGCTCTGCGCGGCCTCGTGCCGCCCCGCGGGCACCACCGCGGCCACGGGCGCCTGCCGCGCGGGCTTCGTCTGCACGGGCTGGTGGTTCACGCACTCGATGGGCACGCCCGACTCGACGGGCTGCTACGGCTTCTGCGACGCCGACTCGCAGTGCCCCTCGGGCATGCGCTGCAACGCCCGCACGGGCGACTGCGGCGCGACGGGCGTCGACACCACGCGCCTGCCTGACGGCGCGCCCTGCAACCCCCGCACGACCGTCATGGTCCCCGGCGAGGCGCAGCCGCGCAACATCCAGTGCCGCGGCATCTGCTTCCGCACGGGCACCGACATGACGCAGGGCATCTGCGGCTCGCTCATGAACACCCGCGCCTCGACGATGTGCCCCGACGACCCCGACAACGTCGCCCCCCGCGCTCCGCAGGGCAACACCGACAACCTCGCGGTCTGCATCTGGCGCAACTGCACGTCGAACTCCGACTGCCGCTCGCCGCACATCTGCCGCTACCCCGAGGGCGCGGACAACATGCCGATCACCGAGCTCGACCCGACCTGCGACTACCCGACGACCGCGCAGCGCACGGGCATCGTGGGTGACGGCGTCGCGCCGACCTACGCGGCCACCGACGCCCCCACCGACCGCCCCGCGACCGACGTGCCGGCGACGGACGTCCCCGCGACCGACGTCCCCGCGACCGACGTGGGCACCGACTCGGCCACCGTTCCGACCGACGCGGGCACCGACGCCGCGACCGCGACCGACGGCGGCGCCGCGGGCTGATCGCGCGCCATCGCGAGAGGCGGGCGACGCGATCGTCCCCCGCCTCCGCGATACGCCTCTCCCCTCCGATTCACCCTCCCCCGTACAGCCTCGACCGCGAAGACCCGACGCCGCGCTACGGCGCGCTTCGGCGCGCGTACTTCCACGCCGCCACGGGCGCGTAGAGCGCGCCGTCGAGGAACTGCCGCGTGAGGCTCGCGCGCGTGTGCTCCGCGAGCTCCGCCGCGTGGATCCCCGCGTCGAGCACGAAGTACGGCAGAAACACCGGGAGCGCCCCGTAGATGCGCAGCGGGTGCTCCCGCGCGACGAGCCAGAAGTAGTACTTCGCGAGCGTGTCGATGCGCTCGCGGCTGTCGATGTGCGTGCGGTGATCGAGCCCGCCGGGCACGTCGCGGCGGATCGTCATCCTCGCCTCGGGGTCGTACACGAGGTGCTCGCCGCGCCGCTTTCTCCGCGCGAGCCGGAGAAAGAGCGAGTGCTCGTTGTGATAGCCGAGGTACTCGTCCCAGGCGCCGCCGCGCTCCCACGCGCTCCGACGGAGCGAGCTGTTCCCGCCCGAGAGCCACTCGATCCCCACCTTGCGGTTGGGCGACCCGTGGAACACGCGCGGCTTCTTGAACGGCCCGTACGAGAGCATCCACCGATCGCGCAGCCACGAGGCCTTGACGCGAGGCACGCGCTCCTCGCCGCCGCCCGTGTAATCGAGGCGCCCGTTGACGCCGAGGCACAGGGGGTCGCGGTAGTTGCGCGCGTGCGCGAGGAGCCACTCGTCGCCCACCGGGAGGTCGTCGTCGTCGACGAAGGCCACCACCTCGCCGCGCGCCGCCCGCACGCCCTCGTTGGCCGCCGCGGCGCACCCTCGCGGCGGAGAGCGCAGGAGCCTCACGCGCGGGTCGCGCGTGCCGAGCACTTCGAACACCCCGTCGTCGGAGACGTCCCGCGTCGAGTCGACGATGACCACCTCGAAGTCGACGCCACGCTGCGCGAGCACGACCTTCAGCAGCTTCGCGAGCTCGGGCAGGCGGTTGTACGAGCGGATCACCACGGTCATGAAGAGCCCCTCGGGGGCCCCGTTGTGCGCGTCGGTCATGCGTTCACCACACGGTCGAAGAGCGCCGCGAGGCGCCGCGTGGCCTCGGGCGAGGAGTAGCGCGCGCGAAGCTCCGCGCTCGCGTCGACGGGAACACCGCCCGGGCGGAGCGCCCCGCGCAGCGCGTCGATCATCGCGGCGACGTCACCGGGCGCGACCACCGCGCCCGCGCGCGTCTCCGTGAGGATGCGCGTCACGTCCTCGTGCGAGGTCTCGGCCACGACGGGCCTCCCCGCGGCGAGGTAGTCGAAGAGCTTGCCTTGCACGTAGAGCCGCGCGTCGGGGTCGCTCCACGCCGCGAGCACGAGGAGGTCCGCCGAGCGCATCCGCGCCATCCCCTCGGCGAAGGGGACCGTCGGCAGCACGCGCACCATGTCTTCGACGCCGAGGTCCAGCGCGAGCGCGCGGTCGCGGTCCGAGAGCTTGCCGTAGTTCTCGAGCACCATCGCGCGCGCGGTGAGCGCCCCCTCGCGGCGCAGCGCCGCCATCGCGCGGAGCAGCGTTTCGAACGACCACGGCCCGTACACGTTGCCGAAGTGAACGAGCCGCACGGGTCCTCGCGCGTCGCGCGGAGGGGCCTCGCCCTCCACCGGGTCGAAGGCGTTGTGGATCGTCACGAACTTCTCCGCGATGCGCGGAAAACGCTCTCTGTAGAGCCGTTCGAGCGCGTGCGTGGTCACCACGATCGCGTCGGCGGCGTCGAAGACCTCGCGCTCCATCCACGCCTCGACGGCGCGCGCGTGGGGATACTTGCGCCGGTGGACCCAGTTGGGCGTCCACGGGTCTCGGAGGTCGACCACGAGGGGCTTCGCGTGCTTCTTCGCCGCGCGCACGCCGAGCCAGTGCGAGTGGTAGGGGTAGCTCGTCGTCCAGAGGAGGTCGTGCGAGGGCGCGAGCGCGTCGATGCGCGCGGCCGCGTGCGGCGCGTGAATGGCCTCGGTCTCCAGCGGGAGCATCGCGTCGACGAAGAGGTTCCAGCGCTCCTCGAGGCGCGCGCGGAGGTCACGCGCGAGGGGCTGCGGCGCGACCTCCGACGACACCTTCGCCGTGCCTCCGGCGAAGCGCGCGAAGACCTCGGCGTCGTACTCGGGGCGCACGGTCACCTCTGGCGGCAGCGGCCACGGCGAGGGGTCACGGCTCGACGCGGGTGTCTTTCTCCGACACAGCACCGTGGGGTTCCACCCGAGCGACGGGAGCCACCGCGCGAAGCGATACGCGCGCTTCGCACCGATCGAGACGTGCGGCGGAAAGAGCCACGACACCATAAGCACCGCGCGGCTCACGGCTTCGGCTCCTGCCCGGGGATCACCCCTCGCCTCGCCCACTCCGAGCGCAGCACCGCCGAGAGCGTCACGCACGCGCCCGCCGCGAAGGCCACGAGCATCGCGAGCGTCGCGTGGGGCCCCGCGATCGTGCAGAGCATCGTCGCGAACACGAAGAAGTCTCGCTTGAAGAGCGGACGCGCCATCCCCGCCACGCGCTGCGCGAAGCCCTCGGGCGCGCTCGACGGCTCCGGGTCCTTGCCGAAGCCGAGGGGGTACTTCAGCAGGTCTCCGCTGCCGATGCGCAGGAGGTAGCGGTACTCGATGCCCGACGCG
The DNA here is from genome assembly GCA_046351535.1 of Polyangiales bacterium. Lineage (GTDB taxonomy): Bacteria > Myxococcota_A > Polyangia > Polyangiales > CAISKJ01. The sequence continues at coordinate 22,063 of JAXLYG010000034.1, read as the reverse complement.
ACGAAGCCCGCGACGAGCCCCACCGCGCCGGCCCACAGCGGCAGCGCACCGAGGCCCGCGCGGTGAAGCCCCCACGCCGCGCCCGCGAAGAAGCCGTAGTTGGTGCAGTCGTCGCCGACCGTGTCGATCCACTCGCCGAGGCGCGACCCGCGAAAGGTCACGCGCGAGAGCTCGCCGTCGCACCCGTCGAGGATCGACTGCGCGTTGAAGCACACGCCGCCGAGCGCCATCGCGCCGTAGGAGCCCTTCGCCGCGAGCAGCGCCCCCGCGACGCCGAACGCGAGGATGCCCACCGAGAGCTGATTGGGCCGCAGCGAGGTCTTCACCAGGAGCCGCGTCACGCGCAACGAGATCCCGCGGTTGATCGCCTTCGAGATGAACCCGTCCTGCGGCTTGCGAAGGGTGTCGAAGAGGGCGTCCTCGGCGCGCGCCGCGCTCGCGTCGTCGGTCACGTGAACGAGCACGCCGAAGCCCGCCGCGTCGAGCGCGCCGTCGCCCGCGTCGTCGAGGGGCTGCCCTTCGAAGCCCTCCTCGCGGCACACGGCGATGACCTCGCGCCCGTCGAAGAGCACGCCTCGCTGCGCCACGAGCGCCTTCGCGCTCCGCGTGTCGATCACCACGCGGCCGCTCACCGCGGCGTAGGGCTCCGCGGGCGCCGACGCGAAGGCGTTGACCCTGAGCCGCACGCGGTCGTCGCCCTTCGCGGCCTCGACCCACGCGAGCGCCGAGGCGCCCGAGAACCCGAGCGACGCGACGCCCGCGGCCTGGAGCGCGAGCAGCGCGCGCAACGGCACGGCGAGGCCCGCGACGCGGCGCGCGGCGGGCGGTGCATCCTCGACGACGACGAGTCCGATCACGGGGTGGCTCCGAAGAGGGTCGTGTCTACCACACGCGCGACCGCTTCCCACGAGTTCGCGAGGGCCGCGGCGCGCGCCTCGTCACGAACGTCGGCGCCCATCGCGCGGACGCGCTCCACCGCGTCGCGCATCGCCGCGCCGTCAACGCGCGCGAGCGGCGCGAAGAAGGGTCTCCCCGCGTAGTCCGCGAGCTGATGGAGCGGCGGACCGATCACGGGCGTCCCGAGCGTGAGCGAGAGCACCGCGGCGCCCGAGGTGTAGAACGCCCTGTACCCGAGCAGCGACGCGTCGGCCGAGGCCACGAGCCGCGCGAGTTCATCACGCGCCACGAAGCCCGTCTGCACACGCATCCACGGGTGCCGCGCGGTGACCGCTTGGAGCGCGCGCAGCGCGCCCTCATCGCCCACGCGACCCGCGACGATCCAGCGAACGCGCGTCGGAGTCGCTTCAGCCAGCGCCCTCGCCACCGCGGGGAGGTTCTTGTATGGCTCGATCGCGCCAGCCGACACCAGCAGCAGCTCGTCGTCGTCGACGCCCAGCGCGCGGCGGTGCTCCGATCGTCGCGCGACGGACGCGAAGGGCTGCGGATAGTCGCGGTCGTAGTGCGCGTGCGGCGTGACCGCGAAGCGCCCTCGAAAGCCCATCGCGCGCATGTCGGCCTCCGCCGACGCGAAGTGTCCGAACACCACGGAACACCTCGCCAGAAGCGATTTCCGAGCGCGCTCGCCGAGGTCGGGATGCGGGTCGTCGTGGGCGCGGAGGTTGTGCGCGGTCCACGCGATCGAGGCGCCCTGGAGCCGCGCGAGGTCGAGGAGCGCCGACTGGTACGCGATGGCGGCGCGGTAGCGGGCGCGCGAGCGCGAGCGGGTCATCCACTCGGGCCAGTGGACGTGCAGCCACGGAGCGCCGCGCGGTCGCGCGCAGGCCGAGGCGAGGTAGCGCGACGGCGTCACCGCGACGCCGCGCGCGGAGAGGGCCTCCACAAGCCGGAGGACGTAGGGGTTCCCTTCGTCGGGCCAGGGCCATGAGAGGAGCGCGCGCTGCGGGGCCTTCATCGAGCGGCGGCGGTCATCGCACGAAGCGCGACGCGACGCGATGGGCTCAGTGATGATGCCTGCGGTGGTGCCCGCCGTGGCGCTCCGGCTGCGCCTCGGGCGTCGTCGGGGCCGTCGCGGGCGCAGACTCGTTGCGCTGCTGAACGATCGTGAACTCCACGCGGCGGTTGAGCGACGCGGCGTCGGGGCTGTTGAGCTCGGCCACGGGCCGCTGCTGTCCAAAACCCTGGAATTCCAGCCGTTCGCGCGAGACGCCGTGCGCCGTGAGGTACTCCACCACGGCCCGCGCGCGGCGGAACGAGAGGTCGCGGTTGTACTCGGGCGTGCCCGCCTGGTCGGTGTGCCCCTCGACGCGCAGCCGCGCGATGTCGGCGTTGCGACGGATCGCCGCCGCCACCTCGTCGAGCACCGGAAACGACACGTCGCGGATCGTGTCGCTGTCGTAGTCGAAATAGATCCGCTGGCTCACGAGGAGCCGCGAGTCGGTGCGCGTCACCACGAGCGCGTCGGGCCCCGGCTCGGGGCAGCCGTCGTCGTCTTGAAAGTTGTCGGCGTCCTCGGCCTCGTCGGGGCAGCGATCGACCACGTCGGGGATGCGGTCGCGGTCGTTGTCGAGGTCGGGGCAGCCGTCGTCGTTCTGAAAGCGGTCGAAATCCTCGGGGTCGACGGGGCAGCGGTCGCGGTCGTCGGCGATGCCGTCGCCGTCGTTGTCGGGGTCGGCGCAACCGTCTTCGTCGAGCACGCCGTCGCGGTCTTCGGGGTCGTTGGGGCAGCGGTCGAGCTCGTCGGGCACGCCGTCTTCGTCGTTGTCGGGGTCGGCGCAGTAGTCGTCGTCGTGAAAGCCGTCGTTGTCTTCAGGACCGTTCGCGCAGGGCTGCCGCTCGACGGTGAGCCGCACGCCGAGAAAGCCGCGCAGGTCGCTGGCGCCGTAGCCGTCGGTGAGCCCCTTCGCCCCGCCGACGAAGGCGCTGATCGCGCGCGTCACGCCGATCGAGGCCGCGAGAAAGACCTCCGACGACGCGTCGGTGTTGGCCGCCACGAAGGCCCTGCGGTTGAAGCGTCCCGCCTCGGGCGCGTCGAGGGGAACGCGCACGAGGGCCTCGCCGATCACGCCGAAGCGCCACGAGAAGTCGTAGCGGAGCCCGAGCGACGCGGTGAGCTCGTCGTTGACCGAGAGGTACGGCGAGGCGTTCGACTCGTTGAGGCGCGCGCCGAGGTTCACCGCGACGGTGAGCGCGCCGAAGGCGTGCGACGCGAGGAGCGAGGGCGCGAGCGACCAGTACGCCGCCCCCGCGTAGGCGCGGTCGTCGCCCGACGGAAAGCCCACGCCCACGCGCACCGCGAGAGGCCACGCGCCGCGGAGGATCGGCACCTTCGCGTAGAAGCGCAGGTCACCGAGCGAGGTGCCCGCGTTCGAGGCCCCGAGGGTCGGGCAGGTGATGACCCCGGCGCGGTTGCACGTGCCCGAGAAGCCCGTCACCGACTGGTGAACGACGGGGAGCGCGAAGCCCACTTCGAAGAGCTGAAAGAGGCCGAGCGCGACGTGGGCCTCGGCCTGCGTCGAGGCGCTCACGAGGTCGCGGCCGTCGGCGCGCAGCACGCTCGACGCGTGGTTGGCCCAGAGGCTCGCGGTGACGGCGAGGTGCGGCGCCACCGAAGGGAGGTCGACGGTGAGCATCGCGCGCGACGACGACGCGGGCTCGAAGAGCTGGAGGTTGAAGGCCTCGGGGCGGTCGGACACGGTCTGCGCGCGGGCGGGCGCCGCGAACGAGATCGCGGCCAGGGAGAGCGCCGCGAGCGGACCAGACTTGCCGAGCACGGCGCGATGATAGTGTGCGTGACCCACGAGAGAGCCCTGAAAGCGCGGCGGGAGATGACGACGAGCGATGGGCGGCACTATTCCGCGCACTCGCCGGGCGGTGACGTCTATACTCGCGGGCCGCGATGCTGCATATCGGCTGCTCCGGCTTTCCGGTCCCTGCGACGAGATATTTGCGGGAGTTCATGCTGGCCGAGATCGCCGACACCTTCCTCGGCGTACCCGGTCCCGCCCTCGTCCGAAGGTGGAAGCGCGAGGCCCCTCCGGGCTTCGTGTTCACGGCGCTCGCGCCGCGCGAGCTCGGCATCGACGGCTTCAAGCCCTCGGCCGCAGCGGACTCCGCGTGGGAGGCCTTTCTCCCCGTGGCGCGCGAGCTCGAGGCGAAGACGCTGGTGATCCCTTCGAACCCCGAGACGCCGCCGGGCAAGATCCACCGCGCGCTCGTCCGCACCTTCTTCGAGAAGATCGCGGGCGAGAAGCTCCCCGTCCTCGTGTGGGACCCTCCCCCCTCGTGGGACCTCAAGGAGTGCGAGGCCACCGTGAAGGACCTCAAGATCCTCGTCGCGCGCGACCCGCTGCGCCATCCACCCTTCGGCAAGATCGCGCGCGGCTACTACCGCCTCCCCGGCCCCGCGGGCTTCAAGTCTCGCTACGAAGACCCCGCGCTCGATCAGGTCGCCGAGGCCATCCAGGCCACGCACTCCGCCGAGACCTTCGTCGTCTTCTCCAACGTCGACATGTACGCCGACTCGAAGCGCCTGCGCCGCCTCCTCGACATCTGACCGCGCGCCTCCGTCGCCCTCGTTCCACCCTCCCAACGAAGCGCTGCCCCCATGTGGACCGCCATCGCAGTCGTGAGCGTCCTCAGCGCACTCTGGTGGGCATGGTCGCTCTACGCGATGGCGCGCTCGTACGTCTCGCTCCCGTGGCTCGCGCGCGACCGCTCCCCGGCGCCCGCGTCGTGGCCGCGCGTCTCGGTCATCGTCGCCGCGCGCAACGAGGAGCGCGACCTCGAACGCGGCATCCGCACGCGCCTCGCCGATGACTATCCCAACCTCCAGATCGTGCTCGTCGAAGACCGCTCGACGGACGCCACCCCCGCCATCGCAGACCGCCTCGCCGAAGCCGATCCTCGCATCAAGGTCGTGCACCTCACCGAGCTCCCCGCGGGGTGGCTCGGCAAGCTCCACGCGATGCACCGCGGCGTCGAGGCGGCCGACGGCGCGTGGCTGCTCTTCTCCGACGCCGACGTCGAGTTCGCCCCCGGCGCGCTGCGCCGCGCCATCGCGCGCTGCGAGCACGGCCCGCACGACCACATGGCGGTGATCCCCGAGTTCAGGGAGCACGGCCTCGCCATCGACGCGACGCTCGACGTCTTCTGCCACGTCCTCGTCGCCGGCGGACGCCTCTGGCAGGTGCCCGACCCCTCGTCGCGCGCGGCCGTGGGCGGCGGGATGTTCAACCTCGTGCGCCGCGCCGCCTTCGACCGCACGCCGGGCTTCGAATGGCTGCGCCTCGAGATCGCCGACGACGTCGCGCTCGGGCAGATGCTCAAGCGCCACGGCGCGCGCCCCATCGTGATGAACGCCGTGGGCGAGGTCGCGCTGAACTTCTACCGCTCCCTCGGCGAAATGGCCTGGGGGCTCGAAAAGACGGGCTTCGCCGTCATCGGACGCTTCAGCTACGCGGTGCTCCTCGTCGGGAGCGTCCTCGGCGTGGCGATGCACGCGGGCTTCTTCGCGGGCCTCGCGCACCCGGCGCTCTGGGTCCGCGCGCTCTCGCTCGCGACGCTCGCGATGGCGGTGACGATGCAGATTTTCCTCGCGCGCTCCACGCGGAGGGCGCTCCTGCCCGCGCTCTTCTTCCCCTTCGGGATGCTCTCGATGGCCGTGATGGCGCTGCGCTCGGGGTGGCTCGTGTGGCGCCGCGGCGGCGTCGAGTGGCGAGGGACGCTCTACAACGTCTCGGAGCTTCGCGCGGGCTCTCGCATCGAGCTCCGCTGATCGCTCGACGGCACCCACACGCCGCTCCGACCCACCATGGGATCGAGGTCGAAGAGCGCCTGCCAGATCGAGCGCTCACCGTCCGCGGGCTCGCTGAGAAAGGCCGCGTCGAGGCACACGATCTTGCGCGCGCGCAACACGCCCTGCGCGGCCTTCACGAACATCGCGAGGCGCCGATCCTCGACGCCCGCGAGGCGATCCTCTTCGATCCACCAGCCGTCGCCGTCGCGCTCTCCGCGGAGCCGTGACTCCTGCAGCGTCGCGTAGCGCCCCCACGGCGAGAGCCCCACGCGGAGCACGGTCTCTTCGCGCGCGTCGGGGGCGTCACCGAGCGCCTCGCGCGCGGCGAACCACGAGCGGGGTGACAGCGTGGCGACGAGGTTGATCCAGTCGGCGCCGCGGCCGTCGGCGTAGGAGACGTGGACCTGACACGGCAGCGCCTCCGCGAGCGCGCGCGCGAGCGACGCGGGCTCGTCGACGGCGAAGGGCGACTCCTCGTCCCACGCGCCGAGCGGCTGCTCGCAGATGCGCCGTGCGAGCACGCGCGCGGCCTCCTTCTGTCGATCACGCTCGCGGGTGATGCCGCAGTTCGATCCGCAGGTGGGCTCCATCGGGGCGCGACGATGCGCCCGTGGGGCCTTCCGACGCAACACCCCGCGCGCGCAGCGTCCGCCCGCGAGACGGCCGCGGACGTCGCGCCCTCCCCCGCGGCCCGGTCATCCCTCGTCGCGTCAGTGCACGTGCGACCAGAGCTGCGCGTCGAGCTCGGCGAGCAGGCCCAGCGACTCCTCGCACGACGGGAGCCCCGCGAACACGACGAGCGCCGGATCGACCTCCGCGCACGCCTCCTTGCTCACCGCGTCGACGGCGCTGTCGCACGCCCGACGCACGCGCGCGCGGGTGACCTCGTCGAGGCGCGGCGTGAGCCACGCGGCGACGTCCCACGCGAGCTGCGCGTGCCGGGTCTCGTCTTCGGCGATCACGCGAAACACCTTCGCAGCCCGGGGATCCGCGCATCGATCGGACTGCCAGCAGGTGACGAGCGCCGACCACGTCTCGCGCACGCAGCCCTCGGTCATGTTCTCGACGGCGACCGCGCGCGCGTCACGGGGCGAGAGCAGCGGGGCGTCGATCTCGGGCACGTCGACGCCGCGCCGATGCGCCAGCGCGGACATCAGCCGGTCGTGCCTGCGCTCGTCGTCGGCGCTCTCGAGGGCGCGCCGCGCGAGAACGTCGGGCGCGCCGAGCGTCAGGAGCTCGACGGCGAGGCGTTCGAACGCGGCGATGGAGGCTCGCTCGAAGATCGCGGCGCGCGCGAACCAGGCCCCCACGGGGTCGGCCCACGAGGCGGTCGGCGGCGGTTCGAAGCCCTCGGGGCTCCTGCCCGGCGTGAGGGAGCCGAAGGCGTATCGATCGTTCGCAGGCGCGTTGTCGATGGCCACGGAGAGACGGATCGCGTCGGCCTCGATGCGACGCTCGAAGGTCCCACACTGCACGAGGACGTTCTTGATGATCGAGGGGACGGCGACCAAGAGGAGACCCTCCAGCGACGACCGCGAGGCCGTTCACGAGGATTTGGGCGCCCTCTCGTCGAGGTCCAGACCGCTCGACGCGATCTCGTGTGTCAGGGCACGCGAACCATCGCCGACCCGCTCCACCGCCAGGTGACGCGGTGCGGCTCCTGCCAGGGGAGCAGCAGCGGCTCGTAGCCCTGCGGCGCTGCGTCGTGAAACGGATACGTCGCCTGCGTCCAACCTCTCGGCGCGCGGCTCTCGATCGAGAGCTCCGACCCGCGGCGTCCGCTCGGGAGCACCACGGCGTTCGCGATCGCGGCGTCCCCGACGCGACGCCCGGTCTCGGCGGCGAAGATCCTCCCGCGGTGCGTGGGCTCGAACGAGTACGCGAAGACCATGTCCCGCTGCGACGCGACGGGCGCGCCCTGAACGGTCACGGTCACGTTGCGACGAACGGTCACCACGGCCTCGACATGGCCGTCATCGGTGAGGTCCGCGGCGCGCAGCGCGATGACCTCGTCGCCCTCGTTCGCGGCGAGCGCGATGCTGGCGTACGAGCGCCCTCCCATGAAGTGCGTGCCGACGACGACGAGCGTGCGACCGTAGATGTAGAACTGCTCGGGGGTGGGGTCTTCGACGGCGTCTCCCGTCGCGCGGAAGCTCGGTCGCGCGCCCTCGGCGACGTGCTCTCGCTCGCGAAAAAGCCGCAGCACGCCGGCCACATCGGCCGCGGGCTCGGCGGGTTCGGCGGGCGGCTCGTTCGCGGTCTGCGCGGCGCTCGTGGCGGCCGTCGCAGCCGCAGGGTTGGGCTCCGAGCGCTCGAGTTCGAAGGACCTCGCGGCGGACCTCCACGCCCAGGTCTCGGCGCGGTGCGCGCTCCAGGGCGTGAGCGGAGGCTCGACGCCGGGCTCCATGATCGCGGGCCACGACGCAGCGGTGAAGCCCGTCGCCTCACCGGGCGTGAAGCTCACGCGCGCGCCCTGGAACCTCACGGCGTTCGCGACGCGGTTCGCGCCCTGACGACGGCCGACCTCGCGCGCGAAGACGCGCTGAAAGGCGCCCGCGGCGTCCATCGAGTAGACGTGCAGGAGCGAGCGTTCGAAGGGGCCGGCGTCGACGCGGAGCGTGAGCGCGAGGTCGATCTTGCGGTCGCCCGTGACGTCGAGCGCCTGCGCCGAAACCACTTCTCCTTGAGGGAATTCGAGGAACGTGTAGCTCGCGCCGCCCTCGATCCCCGGCCCGAAGGCGACGATGTGCCGCGGGAACACCACGACGCGCTCAGGCTCCGAGGTGCCCGTGAGGTCGGCGCCGCGATCGAGCACCGGGCGCACGCTCTCAGAGACCATGTGCTCCCGACGAAAGCGCGCGAGCTGATCGACCGACGCGGCGGCCACCACGGGCGCCGACGCGGTGGTCGGCGGAAGATCGCTGGGGTGCCGCGCGTCGCCCGGTCCGTTGGCGAGCACGCTCTCGACGCTCGGGTGGGCCTCCTGATCGGAGTCTGCGTAGGCGACGCGAACGCGCGCGGTGGCGAGGTTCTCGCGCAGCCCCGGCATCGCAGACCACGGGATGCGCGCTTCGAGGGTGAAGCCCGAGGCTCCCTGGAGCGGCGCCTCGACGATCTCGGCGCCCGGCACGGGCCGCACGCGCGGGACGCGGTAGCGCACGGCGCCCGCATACGATCCGGGCTCGCCGGGTTGCAGCGCGATCTCCCACGCGGTCCAGAGGCGCCCGTTGGGAAAGGCCACCGAGAGGATGATCGCGTCGTCGGTGGGGCGGTGCTGACGCGTGCGCACGACCCTGTCGTCACGCACCTCCGCGGCGACGTAGAGCGCGCCGTCGTCGCGGCCCACCACGAAGCCGAAGGAGGCGTCCCCGGGGCCGCTCCACGCGCCGTTGCCCTCGACCACGTGCGAGGAATCGTCGACGGCCGAGAGCGCCGAGGTCCACTCGCGGAGCACGCCGTCGAGGGTGACGCGCGCGGCGCCGCGGTCTACGAGGTCGACGAGCGGATCCGCGGAAGCCCTTGCAGAGAGGAGCATCGCGGCGGCGAAGGTGGGTAGCGTGCGTCGCATCGGAGGGAGGCGGACGATACCGCAACCCGCTCGAAGCCGATCGACGCGGTGATGGGCGACCCCGCCGGGAGGGCCCCTTCGCGCCAGGGGACGGTTGAAGGTGAAGGGCCGAACGTGGTAGGCGCTCGGTCCCACGCCATGTTCAACGCGCTGTCCAAGGGATTCAGAGCCGCCCGTCAGAGACTCACCGGCATGGCGGAGCTCTCAGAAGACGTCATCGACCAGGCGCTCCGAGACGTTCGGGTGTCGCTGCTCGAGGCCGACGTCGAGCTCGGGGTGGTCAAGCGCTTCCTCGCGAGGGTGCGCGAGAAGTGCCTCGGTCAGGTGGTGCAGGTCCGCGCCGAGTCGCAGGGCAAGAAGGTCACCGTCGCGCCCGAGCAGTTCTTCGTAAAGGCCTGCGAAGAAGAGCTCATCGCGATGATGGCCGACCGCGACCCCGAGCCGCTGCGAGAGGCGCCCAAGGGTCAGCCGACCATCGTGATGATGGTGGGCCTCCAGGGACAGGGAAAGACCACCACGAGCGCCAAGCTCGCGCGCATGTACGCGAAGGAGGGGCGCAAGGTGCTCCTCGTCGCGGCGGACCTCCAGCGCCCGGCGGCCATCGAGCAGCTCACGGTGCTCGGCGGCAAGATCGGCGTGCCGGTGTTCAGCGTGCAGGGCAGCACGGCCCTCGAGGTGTGCAAGCGCGCCCTCGCCGTGGCCCGCGTGCAGAAGAAGGACCTCGTCATCCTCGACACCGCCGGTCGCCTCGCGATCGACACGGTGCTCATGGGTGAGCTCCAGGCCATCAAAGACGAGGCGAAGCCGCAGAACATCCTGCTCGTGGTGAACGCGGCCATCGGGCAGAACGCGCTCGCGACGGCGCAGACCTTCCACGAGACGCTGGGGCTCACGGGCGTGGCCCTCACGATGCTCGACGGCGACGCGCGCGGCGGCGCGGCCCTCTCGATCCGCGAAGTGACGGGCGTGCCCATCAAGTTCGCGGGCGTGGGCGAGGGCGTCGAGCAGATCGAGCCCTTCAGGCCCGACGGCATGGCGTCGCGCATCCTCGGGATGGGCGACATCATCGGCATCGTCAACGACTTCAACCGGGTCATCACCGACACGAAGAAGGTCGAAGAAGACGCCCAGCGGATGCTCCAGGGGGACTTCACCTTCGACGACTTCGTCGAGCAGATCTCGATGATCCAGCAGATGGGCCCGCTGCAGGAGCTCTTCGAGAAGATGCCCTTCTTCTCGGAGATGATGCCGCACGACGCGAAGCTCGACGACTCCGAGCTCGACCGCGTGAAGGCCATGATCGCGTCGATGACGAAGCAGGAGCGCAAGAACGCCGACCTCTTCAAGCGCGACCCGGGCCGCGTGCAGCGCGTGGCGAAGGGCTCGGGGCGCAAGCCCGAAGACGTGGCCGAGCTCGTCGCGAAGTTCATGATGATGCGCGAGATGATGGGCGGCATCGGCAAGCAGGCGGGCTTCCTCCAGCGGCTCCCGGGCGCCAAGCAGCTCGCGATGGCGCGGCGGCTGCGCGAGATGGTGCGCGTGCAGGGCGAGAACGCGGCGATGTCGACGCTCATGCAGGAGATGCTCGAAGCGGCCGTGGCGGGCGGAGGCCCCGGCGGACCCGGCGGCGCGATGGGCGACCCCATGGGCTTCATGAATCAGCTCATGGGCGGCGGCGGCGCGGGCGCCGGACGCGGCGCGCCCGGGGGCATGCGTCAGCGCGACGTGCGTCGGCAGCAGCGCCTCGCGAAGAAGAAGAACAAGAAGAAGTAGCGGCCCGACCGAGGGCCGACGGCGACAGATCTCACTTGCAGACTGGCAGTACGAGGGATGATCGAGATGAAGAACGCAGCTCGTTGGATCGTGTGCCTCGCGCTCGGTGCGGGGTGTGTCGAACAGCCCGCCCAGAACAGGGCCGGGGTCTCGTCGCAGGAGCTCGAGTCCGTGCGGCGTCGCGTGGCGCGTCGCGCCGCGCCGACCCCGCAGCACCCGCTGAACATCTCGTTCGGCGGCAACAAGGTGCAGCTCATCGGGTACGACATCAACGTGACGGAGCTCCGCCCCGGGCAGAGCGTGACCGTGACGTGGTGGTGGAAGTGCAACACGGCCACGGGTGAGGGCTGGCGGCTCTTCACGCACCTCGACGACGCCAACCGCCCGCGCACCAACCAGGACAACGTGGGCGAGGTCCGCCGCGCGTATCAGCCCGACCGCTGGCGCGCCGGAGAGTTCATCTCCGACACGCAGACCTTCGACCTCCCCGCGGACTGGGACTCCCCCGTGGTTCGCTTTCACCTCGGCCTCTGGAAGGACGCCGAGCGCATGACCCCGTCGCCCGCCGAGGCCACCGACGGCGACCGCCGCGCCCGCGCCCTGGAGCTCCGCACCGGGGTTCAGATCCAGGTGGCCGAGATCGCCGCGCCGCGCGCCACGGGACCGATCAACACCGACGGCCGCCTCGACGAGCCCGCGTGGCAGACCGCGGCGCGCACGGGCGCCCTCGTGAGCACGATGTCGGGCGACCCCGCGTCGGGCACCGACGCCCACGCGCTCGCGCGCCTCCTCTGGGACGACACCAACCTCTACGTCGCCTTCGAGGTGCAGGACGAGAACCTCGTCGACCCCTCGACGCAGCGCGACGACCACCTCTGGGAGCACGACGCGGTCGAGGTGATGATCGACCCCGACGGCGACGGGCAGAACTACTTCGAGTTCCAGGTCTCGCCGAAGAACACGCGCTTCGACACGCGCTACGACCGCGCGCGCCAGCCCTCGACGCCCACGCCGGGCCACATCGACTTCAACCCCACGACGCGCTCGGGCGTGGTGCTCGGTCAGCCCGGCACCATCGGCAACCCCGACGACAACGACACGGGGTACACCGTCGAGTTCGCGATCCCGTGGGCCGACATCTCGACGGGCCTCGCCCACAACCCGCCGCAGGTGGGCGACAACGTCCGCCTCAACCTCTTCGTCATGGACGAGGCCAAGCAGGGCGGCCACCGCTTCGCCGCGTGGAGCGCGCCGCGCTCGGGCGACTTCCACGCCCTCGAGCGCTTCGGTCGCGTGTCGCTCGTGGCCGCGCTCCCCAACGCGCCGACCGCGCCCGGCATCGTGATCGCGCCCGGCAACCCCGAGGGCGCCGCACAGGTGCAGCCCGTGGTTCAGCCCACCGCACCGCCCGGTCGCCTCAACCCCGCCGCGATCAACCCGACCGCGCTCCAGAACGCCGCGCGCGCGCTTCGCAACGCCCACGGCGCCGCCGCGCCGCACTGACCTGCCGGACGCGCCCTGCGCCCCGCTCCCCCGCACACCCCCGGCCGCGGTCTCCGTCGGACCGCGGCCACGCCCGCCCGCCGCCTACTCCTCGTCTTCGTCGGCGTCGTCCTTGTCGTCGAAGGCGAACTCCTCGTTCTGCATCTCCGAATCGAAATCGAGGTCGTCGAGCGACCACCCCACGCGGCTCGCCACGGGGCGGATCTCGTCACGGGCGAACTCCTCGAACGAACGGTAGAACCTCGAGCTCATCGTCATCACCCTCCAGCAACAGCCGTGTCTTGAAGAGTCGGTGGAGCGCCTACTCGCACCTACATCTGCCGCCAATGTATTCACCCTGGCCCAACGGTCAAAAATCCGCTGGACAACACCCTCCCTCCTGGTGGGTGAATGTCTTTTTGTGGCGTTTCTGGGAGCCGTTGCCACGGGGGGTGCGGTCGGGGTAGAGACCCTTCCCCCCTCCCTCGTTCAACGGAGGGGCATCGGAGCTGAACGTCTCCGCGGAGCGAACGAATGGGCAGGGTCTACGCGATCGCGAACCAGAAGGGCGGCGTCGGCAAGACGACGACGAGCGTCAACGCTGCGGCATCGCTGGCCGTCGCCGAGAAGCGCACGCTGCTCATCGACATGGACCCGCAGGGCAACGCGGGCAGCGGCCTCGGCACGCCCTCGCGCGAGGTCGAGCGCGGCACCTACGACGTGCTCCTCGGCCGCGCGCGCATCGAGGACGTGCTGCGCCCCACGGCCCTCCCCCAGCTCAAGCTCTGCCCCGCGTCGCCCTCGCTCGTCGCCGCCGAGATCGAGCTCATCGACATGGAGCGCCGGGAGCTCCTCCTGCGCGACGCGATCGAGCGGGCGCGCAAGCGCTTCGACTACGTGATCATCGACTGCCCGCCCTCGCTGGGGCTTCTCACGCTCAACGCGCTCTGCGCGGCCGACGCGGTGCTCGTGCCGATGCAGTGCGAGTTCTACGCGCTCGAAGGCATCGCGCAGCTCGTGGCCACCATCGAGCGCGTGCGCGCCACGCGGAACCCCAAGCTCACCATCGAGGGCGTGCTGCTCACGATGTACGACCCGCGAAACAACCTCGCGCGGCAGGTCGGTGATGAAGTGCGAAAGCACTTCCGCGTGTTCGAGAGCATCGTGCCCCGCAACGTGCGGCTGAGCGAGGCGCCCTCCTTCGGCAAGCCCGTGCTCCTCTACGACGTCGCGTCGAAGGGCTGCCAGGCGTACCTGTCGTTCGCGAAGGAGCTCATGGCGAGCCGCGGCGGCGCGCGCGTCGACCTGATCTCTTCCGCACCGCCTCCACTCCGAGACTCCTCCGACGATGACCGACAAGAAGCCCAAAGCCCCTGACCCCAGGGGAGCCTCGCCGCGTGCTTGGGCGCGGCCTCGACGCGCTCCTCCCCATCGCCAACGTCGCGCAGGCGGCGGCGAAGCGCGCGGACAGCCCCTATCAGGTCGTGCCCATCGAGCGGGTCCACCCCCGCAAAGATCAGCCCCGCAAGCGCTGAAGAGCAGGCGCTGCAGGAGCTCGCCAAGAGCATCGCCGAGCAGGGATCATCCAGCCTCCTCGTCGTGCGTCGCCTCGACGACGACGAGACGCAGTACGAGATCATCGCGGGTGAGGCGCCGCTGGCGCGCGTCGCAGCGCGCGGGCTCCGCGAGGTCCCCGTGGTGCTCCGCGAGACCACGTCGGACGAAGCCTTGAGCTGGCCCTCGTCGAGAACCTCCAGCGGCAGGACCTCGACCCCGTCGAGACCGCGCAGGCGTATCAGAAGCTCCTCGCCGAGCACGGCTGGACGCAGGAGAACCTCGCCACGCGCATCGGCAAGGACCGCTCGACCATCTCGAACACGCTGCGACTTCTGCAGCTCCCCGGCGAGGTGGTCGACATGATCACCACGCAGCGGCTCACCGAGGGCCACGCCCGCGCGCTGCTCTCTGCGGAAGCGCCCGCGGAGGTCGTTCGACTCGCGCGCCTCGCCGTCGAGAAGGGCTGGTCGGTGCGTCAGGCCGAGGCCGCCGCGCGCAAGAAGGAGAAGGCCCCGGAGAAGCCTTCGGAGAAGCCCGAGAAGGGCGCGGAGGGTGACCGCCGCAACCCCAACATCCTCGACCTCGAGAAGCGCCTCTCGGCCGCCGTGGGGATGCCCGTCGCCGTGCGCACCGACGCGAGCGGAAAGGCCGGCACCGTCGAGATCGCCTGGGACGACCTCGATCAGCTCGACCGCTTCATCGACAAGGTGCTCGGCGGCTGACCTCGCCCGCCGAACGCGCGAGAAGAACCGCTACAGACCGAGCTCGCCCATCGGGAGCGCCTCGCGACGCCACGCGGCGCGCAGGGTGTTTTCGAGCAGGCACGCGATGGTCATCGGACCCACGCCGCCGGGGACGGGCGTGATCCACGACGCGCGCTCGCGGGCCTCGGCGTAGGCCACATCGCCCGCGAGCTTGCCTTCGGGGGTGCGGTTGATGCCCACGTCGATGACCACGGCGCCGGGCTTGATCCAGTCGCCGCGCACGAGCCCCGCGCGACCCACGGCGGCCACCACGACGTCAGACTCGGCGCAGCGCGCGGCGAGGTCCTTCGTACGCGAGTGCGCGAGGGTCACCGTCGCGTTGCGCGCGAGGAGCAGGAGCCCCATCGGCTTGCCCACGATGTTGCTGCGACCGATCACGATCGCGCGCGCGCCGTCGAGCTTCACGCCCGCGTGGTCGAGCATGCGCATGCAGCCCTGCGGCGTGCACGGGACGAGCGTCGGGCGACCCGAGAGGAGCATCCCCGCGTTGTTGGGGTGCAGCCCGTCGACGTCGCGCGCGGGGTCGATGGCCTCGATCACCGCGGTCTCGTCGAGGTGCGTCGGCAGCGGGAGCTGCACGAGCACGCCGTCGACGTCGGCGCGCGCCTCGAGGCTCTTCACGAGCGCGAGGAGCTCCGGCTGCGTCGTCGCCGCGGGGAGGCGGTGGACCTCGCCGCGCATCCCGGCCTCTTCGCACGCCTTCGCCTTGTTGCGCACGTAGACCTGCGACGCGGGGTCGTCGCCGACGAGCACCACGTCGAGGCCGGGCTTGCGACCCGTGCGCGCCACGAACTCCGTCACCCGCGCGGCGATCCGTGACCGCAGCGCGGCGGCGATCGCCTTGCCATCGAGAATCTCACCCATCGCTGTCCATCCCTTGTGGTTGACGACGCCGCGACACGCGGCCTCGCGTAGGGGCCGCGGAGTGTACCGGAAACGACAGCGCGCGACGCTGCAATGGAGGGTGTTGTGACCACCGACGCGCCCGTGACAGCGCGGCGTTCCCGGTGTTTGATACCGCGCAATGAGGCACGGAAAGGTCTTCGTGTGGCTCGCGTGCGCGGCCACCCTCGGCGCCTGCGCGACGGACGCTCCCCCCGATCCCGCGCAGTTCGCGTCGGCCACCACGCTCAGCGACGCGATCGCGAGAGCGTCGTCTGCGTACGGCGTTCCCCGCGAGGTGCTCGTGGCGATCGCGTGGACCGAGACGCGCTTCGGCGACCCCAACGCGCGCGATGAGCACGGCGGCGCGCCCGACGGCGACGGCGCGCACACGCGACACGGCGGCGACGTCGGCCCCCTCGGGCTTCGCGCGTCCACGGTCGGCGCGCGCTCGGTGAGCGTCGACACGCTCGCGCGCGCGCAGTCGCTCCTCGCGTCGGCGGACCGCGACACCCTCTCGCAGAACATCGGCCTCGGCGTCGCGGGCGCCGCCGCGGTGCTCTCGGAACTCGGACGTCAAACGGGCGCGAACGCCGACGACCTCGCGAGCTGGGCCGAGGCCGTGGCGCGCTACTCCGCGCTGCCCGAGCGATCGCTCCAGGTCTCGTATGCGTCGCAGGTGTTCGCCTTTCTCCGCACGGGGATCCCGTCGGTCTCGACCTTCACGGGCGAGCTCCTCGGCGTGCCCTCGCACGCGGGCCTCGACGCGATCGAGTCGCGCCTCGGCGTCCACCAGGCGTGGTCCGCGAGCAGCGATTACGGGCCTGCCCTGTGGGTCCCCGCGTCGTCGTCGAACTACACCTCGGGCCGCGGCGGCAACCCCGTTCAGTACGTGGTGATCCACACGATGGAGGGCTCCTACGCGGGCTCGATCTCGTGGTTCCGCAACCCCGCCGCGATGGCCTCGGCGCACTACAACATCCGCTCGTCCGACGGCGAGATCACGCAGATGGTCGCCGAGGGCGACACCGCGTGGCAGGCGGGCAACTGGTTCTACAACCAGCACTCCATCGGCATCGAGCACGAGGGCTACGTCTCGAACCCCGCGCGCTGGTACACCGAGGCGATGTACGCGTCGAGCGCGCGCCTCGTCCGCGCGCTCTGCGACAAGTACCGCATCCCCATCGATCGCTCGCACATCATCGGGCACTACCAGATCCCCAGGAGCGGCAGCGGCGCGCCGTGCTCGACGACGGCCACGAACTGCGGCGGCGCAGGCGGCCACACCGACCCCGGCAACGGCGGCTCCGCGTGGGACTGGAACCACTTCATGGACCTCGTCCGCGGCGGCGCCGCGCCCCCTCCCCCGCCGCCGCCTCCGCCGCCTCCGCCGCCGCCGCCTGCGCCCGCCTACGCGGCGACGCTCGTGGGCGTGAGCTGCCCCGCGAGCGCCACCTCCGGCGAGCGCCCCGTGGCCTACGTCGAGTACCGCAACACCGGCACGGCGACCTGGGACATCGCCAACACGCGCATCGGCACGACCAACCCGCGCGACCACGACGGGCTCTTCTACGACATGATCAACTGGGTCGCGCGCAACCGTCCGTCGGGCGTCGACCACGCGACGGCGCCGGGCGCGGTGGGGCGCTTCTCGTTCGTGCTCGGCATCCCCGACGTCGCGACCGACAGCGTCGTCGCAGAGAACTACGGGCTCGTGCAGGAGGGCGTCACCTGGTTCGGACCCGCCGACACGGCCGTGCGCTGCGCCGTCATGGTGCACCCGCGCACGCCGCCTCCTCCGCCGCCCCCGCCGCCCCCGCCGCCCCCTCCTCCGCCTCCGCCGCCCGCCGATGCGGCCGTCGAACCTCCCGCGGACGTGGTCGTCGCAGACGCGTCGGTCGAAGACGTTCCCGCGCCGCCGGAGGACGTTTCGAAGCCCGAGGACGTCGCGCTCCCGACCGACGACGTGGCCTCCGACGACGTCGCGCCGCCGCCCGACGGCGACCTCAGGATCGCGCCCGACGGCACGCCCGGCTGCGGCTGCCGAAGCGCGCCGGGCCTCCCCACCGGGCGCGCTCCGTACGCCGCGATGATGTGCGCCACGGCGCTCGTCGCGGGCCTCCGCCGTCGTCGCCGCTGAATCCTCACTCCGTCTCTCTTTCACGACCTCCACGCGAAGCGCGCGAGCTCCCTTGAGGATCGCGCGCAAAGCGTCGTTGGAGCCTGATGATGGAGACGCTGCGTTGCACCCCCACGCCGACGTACCGCTCACCGTCGCGACCGGCGGGCGCCCCGGAGCGTGACGTCGCGGCGGCGATCCGTACCGCCGTGCATGACCTCAGGAACCGTCTGCTGGTGTTCTACTCGGCCACCGCGTGGTCCCGCGCGCAGCACGCCGAAGGCGCCGCCGATCTCAGGGCCGCCGCCGACCTGCTCGAGCGCTTCGCAGAGGAGCTCCGCTCGCCGCTCCTCGCGCTCGTCGGGGCCCTCGAACGCGCGCGGTCAGAGAATGTCACCGACGACATCGACCTCGTGACCGAGACCGGCGAGGCCGCGATGCGCTTCGCCGCCGCCGTCGAGCAGCCCATGACCACGCTGCGGCGCGCGCTCGTGCTCTACGACATCGACGGGATGGAGCTCCTCGCGGACCTCGAAGACGCGCTGGCCCGCGTGCGCGAGATCGCGTCGTCGCTCCTCGCGTGCGACCCCGCGTAGCTCAGTGACCGCCGCCGCGTGACTCGTCGACCCAGTCGAGCGCGTACGACCGCCAGTGCAGAAAGAGGCTCTGCGCGATCGACATCGCGGGCACCGCGAGCAGCGCGCCCTGGATGCCGAAGAAGTGCTCCCCCGCGAGCAGCGAGAACACCACGAGCACGGGGTGGATCTTCGCCGCGTCGCCCATGATCTTGGGGTTGAGCAGGTTCGCCTCGAGCTGATGGATCCCGAGGATCCAGAGCAGCACGAAGAGGCCCGTGCCGAAGCTCTGCGTGAGCCCGATGGCCACCGCGGGGATCGAGCTGAGGATCGACCCGAAGATGGGCACGAGCGAGAAGACCGTCGCCACGAGGGCCAGCGTGGGGCCGTACTTCAGCCCCGCGATCGTGAAGCCCACGGCGCTGAGGGCGCCGTTGACCATGCAGATGATGAGCTGCCCCCGCACGACGCCCTTGAGCCCGCGGTCGAGGCGGTCGAGGAGCGCGTCGAAGCCCGGCCGCGCCGAGGGCTCCACGAGGCTGCGAAAGAACGCGAAGATCTGCGCCTCGGTGACGAGCATGTAGGCGCTCACCATGAGCGTCATGAAGAAGCCGAAGATGCCGCCGATGACGCCGCCGATGATCCCGCCGCCCACGCGCACGATGTCGCTGAGGTGACCCGCGCCGATCGCGCGGAGCTGCTTGACGATGTTGCCCGCCTCCTCGGTCTCGCCCGCGCGCCGCGGCCTCGGCGCCACCACGCGAAAGCGCGTTTCGTCGATGCGCTCGACCTGCACGCCGTCGGCGGGGAGCACCACGCGCCAGCCGCCGCCCTGCGCCGACTCGATGCGCACGGCGTTGTCGTCGGGCTCGTCGTCGTCGTCGGGCCCCGGCGCGCCGCGGTCGTCGCGGGGGCGGTCTCCGAGCGCGCCCTGGATGCGCCCCGCGAAGCCCTGCACCGCGGGCACCCACACGCGCTCGGCGCGCCGACGGATCTCGGGGACCTCGTGCGTCGCGAAGGCCCGCACCTCGACCACGACGCGCGGCGTGACCGCGGTGATCCCGAGCACGAGGCTCGTGAGGAGCCCCACGTAGATCACCAGCACCGCGGCCCAGCGGGGGAGCGAGCGCCCCGCGACGCGCGCGCGGGCCAGCGCGTTGACCACCGGGTCGAGCACGTACGCGAGCAGCGCGCCGAGCACGAAGGGCCGCAGCACGGCCTGAAACGCGTAGAGCGTCGCGACGGCGATCGTGCCGCACACCCACGCGAAGATCCGTCTCTTGCGGCGAGCCGCGGCCTCTTCGGTCGCGTCTTTCAAGCGGTCGACCATGAGGGCCTAGTGGTTGTCACGGATCGCGGCGCGTTGCTACGGCTTCGTGGGCCCCGCGGCCCTCGTCGCGTCGGCGAGCGGGCGAAACCGCGGCACGAGCCGCGCCCAGGTGTCGTCGAGGGCCTCGGGCATCACGCTCACGTCGGCGATCACGGGCATGAAGTTGTGGTCGCCGCGCCACCGCGGGACGATGTGGACGTGGAGGTGCTCCGCGATGCCCGCGCCGGCCGCCGCGCCGAGGTTGAGCCCCACGTTGAGCCCCTCGGCGTTGACGGCTTTTTGAAGCACCGCGCAGGCGTCGCGCACGAGTTCGAAGAGCGCCGCGTGCTCCGACGCGGTGAGCTCGCCGAGGTCGCTCACGTGGCGCGTGGGCACCACCATCACGTGCGACGACGCGAAGGGGTAGCGGTTGAGCATCACGAACGCGTCGCGGCGCTCGCAGAGCATCAAGCGCTCGCGCCGCATCGACGTCGGCTCCGCGGGGTAGCGGCAGAAGATGCAGCCCTGCTCCCTCGGGCCTCGGATGTACGCCATCCTCCAGGGGGCCCAGAGGCGCGGGCGCTTGCGTTGACCGGCCATTGTCTCCGGTCGCGCACCCTAGCACCGCGCCCGACGCGTTGTGAACGGTGATCGGCGGCGCTCAGCCCGTGCCCGTGAGCACGCGCGCCTTGGCCTTCGCGAGGAGCTGCGTGGCCCAGAAGGGGAGGCGGCGGATGACCTCCTTGCGGGCCTTGTAGACGGGGTCGGAGACGTCGGTGATGGGCGCGCCGTCGGGCACGCGAAAGAGCGCGGCGTAGGGCGGGAGGTTCCGCTCGGCCTCGGCGTTGAGGAAGAGGAACACGTTGTGGCGGTACCAGGGCGCCACGTCGGCGTCGTCGCGCACGAGGGGCCGCACGCAGTCGTAGAGGCTGTATCCGCGGGCGGCGAAGAGGTCGCGCCAGAACTCGTAGGGCCGCTCGTGGATGTGGTTCTCGCCGCCCTGACCGGGGGGCGCGGCGGAGAAGAGCACCGCGTCGGCGTGCGCGGTGAGGTCTTCGACGAAGCCCGCGGCGCGCGAGGCCGGGAGGTGCTCGGCGACCTCGAGGCTCTGCGCGAGGTCGAAGCGGCGGCCGAGGGAGAAGGGCTTCGTGAGGTCGTGGGGGGTGAAGTTCGCGGGGTCGATGAGCATGCGGGCGCGGTCGACGTAGTCGCCGTCGAGGCCCTTGTATTCAGGTACGCCGGCGTCGCGCCAGACGCTGAGCCACGCGCCCTGGGCGCAGCCGGCGTCGAGGACGCTGCGCACGGGCAGGAGGCGCTGCACGACGGCGACGACCTTGCGCGCGGAGTCGATGGAGACGCGGGTCGTGTGGTCGAAGAACGAGCTGTCGTAGGCGTAGGGGGCGGTCGACACGGGGCGCCAGGGTCACTTCCTCGCGGGAGACGCGATGGGAGGGGTTCGAGGTTGTCGAGGAGGGCGGAGACTAGCAGAGCGAGCGGCGGGGCCGCGACGGGTGCGTCGCCGCCTTAGTCCGAGGTTTGCGTTGACTGCAACGGTGATTTCGACTAACAGCGCGGGTCTCGCTCCGGGTTCCGTGGAGCGGGACGATCGGCATCCACACTCCGCCGCACCATCGGGAATTTTCAAAGGGTCACTCATCCTCCTCGCGATGATCGCGGGGACGGCGCGAGGGACCGCCCGAACACCAACGCACAGGGCGGCGGAGGAGGACGCGCACCACGATCGCTCCGCGACAGGTTTCGCCGGGGACTTCTTCGAAAGGCAGGTCTCAGAACAACCGCATGACGAATACGACGCAGGAAAGCATTGGCGGAATGGACTCCTTCGCAGCGCTCTTCGAGGCGAGCCTGGCCCAGCAGGACCAGGTGCGTGAGGGAGAGATCGTCCAGGGCACGGTTCTCCGCGTGGGCAAGGAGAACGTGGTCGTGGACATCGGGTTCAAGTCCGAGGGCGTGATCCCGCTCAGCGAGTTCACGGGCGCGGGCGGCGAGGTCTCGGTCAAGCCGGGCGACCGCGTCGACGTTCTCGTCGAGAGCCGCGAGGACGACAACGGCCTGGTGCTCCTCTCGAAGGAGAAGGCCGACAAGATGAAGGTGTGGGACGAGATCTCCGCCGCGTGCGAGCGCGACGAGATCATCGAAGGCACCATCAGCGCGCGCGTGAAGGGCGGCCTGTCGGTCACCATCCGCGGCGGCGTCAAGGCCTTCCTCCCCGGCTCGCAGGTCGACCTGCGTCCCATTCGCAACCTCGACCAGCTGAT
>JAXLYG010000033.1:0-155205 GCA_046351535.1 Polyangiales bacterium | reverse complement strand
CCTCGGTGTCGAGGAGCGGCGCGCGCGCTTCGAGCGAGACGCGCATCGTCGCGCGGTCGACCTTCTGGAGCACGCCCTCGGCGAGGTAGACCCCGAGGTAGAACGCCGTGGCGCCGTCGAAGTCCGAGACCGTCCCCACAGCCGCGTCGCGCGCGGCGTCGAGCGCGTGCGAGCCCCCATCACGGAGCGCGCCTCCGAGGAGCGAGGGGATCACGTCGGGGTCGACGGCGGAGAGCCAGCGCGCGTGACGCTCGGCGCCGCGCGCGCCCATTCCGAGCGCCATCTGGCGGAGCTTGAACCCGAGCGAGAAGTTCGCGTCGGAGGCCGGCGCGCGCGCCGCGAGGGCGCTCACGAGCGCGCTCAAACTCCGCGATGGAGGGATGCGCCCGAGCACCTCGTCTGCGACGAAGGTGGGGTATCCCGCGAGCGTCTCGTCGCCGCCGTCGCCGCCGAGGGCCACGGTGACGTGTCGACGCGCGAGGCGCGCGAGGAGCGTCGTCGGGAGGATCGACGAGTCCGCGTGGGGCTCGTCCATCTGGTCGAGGGTGGGCGCCACGAAGTCGACGAGCGCAGACGGAGAGAGCACCTCGGTGTGGTGGTCGGTGCCGAGGTGACGCGCGACGAGGGCCGCGTGCTCGCTCTCGTCGAACGACGGGTCTTCGAAGCCGATGGCGAAGGTCTTCACGCGCGGGTGCGTCGACGCCGCGCAGGCCGCCACGAAGCTCGAGTCGAGTCCCCCTGAGAGGAACACGCCCACGGGGACGTCCGCGACGAGCCTGCGAGACACAGCCCGCGAGACGCGGCGGGTGAGCTCCGCGACGAGCTCCTTGGGGTCTCCGCGGAGCTGCGTGCCGAAGTGCGGCGCGTACCAGCGCGCGATGCGCAGGCCGTCGCGCTCGCTCCACGTCGCGTACTCGCCGGCGCCGAGCTTGCGCACGTTCGCGAGGATCGAGCGCGGCGCGGGGACGGCCTCGTGCGTGAGGTACTGCGCCACCGCGGCGGGATCGATCGCGCGCTCGCGGCGCACGCGGGGATGCGCGAGGAGGGCCCGGAGCTCGCTGCCGAAGACGATCCCCTCGGGCGCGCCGGGGCCGCCGAGGGGCGCGTAGTAGAGCGGCTTCTTGCCGAAGCGGTCGCGCGCGAGGAGGAGCGTCCGCTCGCGCACGTCCCAGTACGCGAAGGCCATCATCCCGTGGAGCCGCGAGAGCGCCGCAGGGCCCCATCGGCGGAGCGAGAGCAGGAGCACCTCGGTGTCGCTGCGAGAGCTGAAGGTCTCTCCTTCGGCTTCGAGCGCGCGCCGCGCGGCGTCGAAGTCGTAGATCTCGCCGTTGAACGCGATGGCCGCGTCGCGCTCGCGCGTGAGCATCGGCTGCGCGCCCGCGGGCGAGAGGTCGACGATGGCGAGGCGGCGGTGGCCGAGCGCGCAGCCCTCGGTGATCCACACGCCGTCGCCGTCGGGCCCTCGGTGCGTGAGGGTGTCGGTCATCGCGCGCACGGTGGCCTCATCGGGCCGCGCGCCGCCGGGGAGGGCGATGCCGGTGATGCCGCACATGGCCGCGCTCCGTCAGCTCCGCTTCGCGGCGTCGAAGTTCACGGTCTCTCCGACGAGGTAGGTCTTCTTGCCCTGCGACTCGTGGTAGGTGCGAATGAGCACCTCGCCGAGCAGCCCCATCAAGAGCAGCTGCACACCGATCGAGAAGAGGAACACCGCGAGGAGCAGCAGCGTCACGGGCTGCACCCACTCGCCCGGGTGGTTGAGCACGTGGCCCTTGATGAACTGCGCCAGCCACACGGCCGCGGACAAGATCCCGCCGAGGCAGAGGAAGAGCGCGGGCTTGCCGAAGAAGTAGATGGGCTTGGTGCTGTAGCCCCCGAGAAAGGTCACCGTGAGCAGGTCGAGGAGCACCTTGAACACGCGCCCGAGGCCGTATTTGCTCTGACCCGCGCGGCGCGGGTGATGGGTCACCTCCATCTCGGTGACGCGCGCGCCGGCCCAGCTCGCGTACACGGGGATGAAGCGGTGCATCTCGCCGTAGAGGCCGTAGGGCTCGAGCACCCACTTGCGGTACGCCTTGAGCGTGCAGCCGTAGTCGTGGATGCGAACGCCCGACACGCGGCCGATGAGCCAGTTGGCGATCACGCTCGGGAGGCGGCGCGTGATGGCCTTGTCTTTACGGTCGCGGCGCCACCCCGAGACCACGTCGAAGCCCTCGTCGAGGCGCGCGAGGAGCAGCGGGATGTCCTTGGGGTCGTTCTGGAGGTCGGCGTCGAGGGCGACGATGATGGGGCCGCGCGCGTGGTCGATGCCCGCCGCGATGGCCGCGGTCTGCCCGAAGTTCCTTCGGAAGCGGACCACGCGTAGCCAGGGGCGCTTCGCGGCGGCGTCGCGGAGCATCGCGAAGGAGCGGTCGCGGGAGCCGTCGTCGACGAGGATCGCCTCGACGGGCTGCGGCAGCTTCACGATGGCGTCGTCGAGCGCGCTGAAGAGCGCAGCGAGCGACTCCTCCTCGTTGAAGACGGGGATCACGAGGCTGATCGCCGGGGTGGCGCTCGCCGTCAGTGCGTGGGGCTCAGAGGTGAGGTCTGAAGGCACGCGCGCGGTGTATCACAGAGACGGTCGCCGGTGCGGCCCTTCCGTCTGCGTGTGGCGCGCTCAGAGAGAAATCACGTGCCGCACATGCCGGCCTGCGCGCCGGTCACGGTCATGGGCTGGATCGTGGCGCGGACCGTGGTGAACCCGAGGCCGAGCGAGATGCCGCCGTTGGGGGCCGTGCAGCCCATCGCGTTGCCCGAGGGGTCCTGCACGTCGACGAGCGACTGGAGAACCGTCTGGACGGTGCTGGCGGGGATGCCCGCGGGGAGCAGCGTGCCGAGCATCGCCGCGAGGGGCGCGAGCTGGGCGTAGCCGCCGAGGTTGCCGTTGGTGCCGCGGTCGGTCGTCATGTCGACGCGGAGCTGCGTCCTGAAGAGCGAGAGCGGGATGTTCATGCTCATGATCGGGAGGTTGAACGTGAAGTTCGCGCCGGAGCCCGCCGCGGGGGGCGCCACGCGGAGGCGGCCGTTCACGATGCTCCCCGAGAACTGGATCTTCGCGCTGTTGAGGTCGCCCGCCGTGTTGAGCGAGGCGTTGTCGACCGCGAAGGTCTGGCCAGGCATCCCGATGTTGGAACAGCTCGCGAACATCGGGCGGCTGATCGGGTACACGCGGATCGTGACGGAGCTGTCGTTGAGCGTCGGGCCGGGGGTGCCGTTGACGTCGGACACGCGCACGAGGATGGCGACCTTGCCCTGCTGAACCTGGTCCGCGAGGGTCATGCGGATGTCGGTGCCGAAGCCCTGCACCGTGGCCGCGATCTCGGGGAGCTGGTTGTCGATGCCGCCCTGGCACGAGCTGCCGCCGCGGGCCATGCCCGCCGTACAGGTGCCGGTGTTCTGGTCGGGGTCCATCGTCGAGAAGAAGTCGGCGTGACCGCAGGCGGCCGTGCCGCGCATCATCGCGTCGGCCGGGGTCGACTTGAGGCCGTCGAGGTCGAAGCCCGCCACGCCCGCCGTGTGGGTCGCCGGCGCCGGGGCCATGCCGTTGGGCATCCCCGCGGCGTTCACGCCCTGATCGACGGTGATGTTGTTGATCACGTAGTCGAAGGTCTGGGGAGCGGGCGGGGTCGTGCCGCCGCCGCCGGTGTCATCGCCGCCGCAGCCGACGAGCGAGCCCATCGCGATCGAAAGAAAGGTTGCCGTAAGAGCCGTGCCCATGCGCGTCATCGTGATTGATCTCCTTCAGAAACGAAGTGTGTGAGTCTCGCGCGCGACCGCGCACCTCCGCATCGGCCGTCGCGCAGTTTCGTCCTGCGGGGGGAGGGTTAACATCCATCGCCCGGGGACTTCAATAGTTCGGGGCGCATGTTTCCGTCGCGCCTCGCGCTTGACGCGCCGAGACGTGGGGGCGCGCCACCGGAAAGGTGATCGCGCGCGACACCGTGTGCTACGGCCCGAGACGCGATGCCCGAGTTCGTCCACCTCCACGTGCACTCCCAGTACTCCATGCTCGAAGGCGCGATCCGCATGAAGGAGCTGTGCGGGCGCGTGAAGGAGATGGGCATGCCCGCCGTGGCCCTCACCGACCACGGCAACATGCACGGCGCCATCGACTTCTACAAGAAGGCCAAAGACGCTGGCATCCAGGCCATTCTGGGCTGCGAGATGGGCTTCGGGCACGCCTTTCCCGGCGACAAGCCCGACAAGCACGGGCGCTTTCGGAGCTATCACCTCCCGCTCCTCGCGTCGTCGGAGGAGGGCTATCGCAACCTCATCGCGCTGGTCTCGCACGCCTGGCTCGACGCGGGCGAGGGGCTCTCGGCGCAGTCGAACCTCGACCGACTTTCGAAGCACGCGAAGGGCCTCGTGGTGCTCACGGGGTGCCTCGGAGGACTCGTCCCGCAAGCCCTCCTGCAGCAGTCGCCCGACCTCGCGCGGCAGATCCTCGGGCAGCTCAAGGAGATGCTCGAGCCCGGCCACCTCTTCGTCGAGCTTCAAGATCACGGGCTCGTCGAGCAGCCCATCGTGAACCGCATCCTCGTCGAGATGGCGAAGGAGATGGAGCTGCCCGTCGTCGCCACCAACGACGCGCACTACCTCCGTCGCGATGACGCCACGGGGCAGCGCGCGCTCACGTGCATCGCGTCGGGCTCGACGCTCGAAGAGGCGCAGTCCACGGGGCACACGTCGGAGGAGATGTTCCTCAAGAGCCCCGACGAGATGGCCGAGGTCTTCTCGGGGCTGCCCGAGGCGCTCTCGAACACGATGCGCGTCGCCGAGATGTGCAAGCTCAAGCTCAAGCTCGGCGAGCCCACGCTGCCGAAGTTTCGCGACGGGTCGGGCCACGTCGTCAACGAGATCAACGACTTCTTCGCGGGCCTCTGCCGCGAGGGCCTCGACAAGCGCTTCGCGACCTTCAAGCGCCAGAACAAGACCGTCGACGAGAAGAAGTACCGAGATCGTCTGGAGCTGGAGATCGGCGTCATCCAGCAGATGAAGTTCCCCGGGTACTTTCTCATCGTGCAGGACTTCATCAACTGGGGGAAGTCGAACGGCGTGCCCGTGGGCCCGGGGCGCGGCTCGGGCGCAGGCTCCATCGTCGCGTACGCGCTCGGCATCACCGACATCGACCCCATCCCCTACGACCTGCTGTTCGAGCGCTTCCTGAACCCCGAGCGCGTGTCGATGCCCGACTTCGACGTCGACTTCTGCATGCTCAAGCGCGAGCGCGTGATCGCGTACGTGCGCGACAAGTACGGCCACGACTCCGTCGGCCAGATCGCGACGTTTCAGATCCTCAAGGCCAAGAGCTGCGTGCGCGACGTGGGGCGCGTGCTCGGCATGTCGTACCAGGACGTCGACGCCATCGCGAAGCTCGTCCCCGACCCCGTGCAGGGCAAGACCGTGCCCCTGAAGGAGGCGCTCACGCAGGAGCCCCGGCTCAAGGCCATGTACGACGAGCAGGAGTCGACGCGCGCCGTCATCGACCTCGCGATGAAGGTCGAGAACCTCAACCGCCACGCGGGCATGCACGCCGCGGGAATCGTCATCTCCGAGGGGCCCCTCTGGGACACCGTCCCGATCTTCAAGGGCTCCGGCGGCGAGATCGTCACGCAGTACGCGAAGGACGAGGTCGAGGCCGCGGGGCTGGTGAAGTTCGACTTCCTCGGGCTCACGACGCTCACGGTGCTCGACTTCGCCATCGAGATGATCCGTCGACGGCCCGATGAGATCGCGCGCGTCGCGAAGGGAGGTCACCCCTTCCTCATCGAAGACATCCCCATGGACGGGAAGGACCCCAACCCCGCGAACGCGAAGCTCGCGAGAGAGACCTTCGAACTCCTCCAGTCGGGCGAGACCACGGGGGTGTTTCAGCTCGAGTCGTCGGGCATGCAGAAGCTCTTCAAAGACCTGCGCCCCGACTGCTTCGAAGACATCGTCGCCGCCGTGGCCCTCTACCGCCCGGGGCCTCTCGGCACGGGCATGGTCGAAGACTTCGTCAACCGCAAGATCGGCAAGGCCAAGGTCGCGTATCCCCACGACGACCTCAAAGACATCCTCAAGGACACCTACGGCGTCATCGTCTATCAGGAGCAGGTGATGATGATCGCCCGCAAGATGGGCGGTTACTCCCTCGGCGGCGCAGACCTTCTTCGACGCGCCATGGGCAAGAAGAAGAAGGAGGAGATGGAGAAGCACAAGGGCATCTTCGTCGAGGGCGCCAAGAAGCTCGGCTACGACGAGGCCAAGGCCGGCGAGATCTTCGACCTCCTCGAGTACTTCGCGGGCTACGGCTTCAACAAGTCGCACTCCGCCGCGTACGCGCTCATCACCTACCAGACGGCCTACCTCAAGCGGCATTTCCCCGTGGAGTTCATGGCCGCGACGCTGTGCTCCGACCTCGGCAAGATCGAGAAGCTCGTGGGCACCATCAACGAGGCCCGCGCGATGGGCATCGAGGTCATGGTGCCCGACGTCAACGAGAGTGACCGGCTCTTCACCGTCATCTACGAGCCCAAGCCCGTTGCGCTGCGCAAGAAGCCCGTGAACCGCATCGAGCTCGACCCGTACCGACCGCGCATCCGCGTGGGCCTCGGCGGCATCAAGGGCGTCGGCGACAGCGCCATCGAGTCGGTGCTCGAAGCGCGCCTCAAGGGACCCTTTCAAGACCTCTTCGACTTCACCACGCGCATCGACCCGCGGAGGGTCAACAAGGGCGTCGTCGAGGCCCTCGTGAACTCGGGTGCGTTCGACAAGACGCTCGAAAAAACCGGGGCGACGCGCGCGCAGGCCTTCGCCGCCATCGAGAGCGCGCTCGAGCGCGGCAAGGGGGCCGCGAAGGAGCGTTCGTCCGGTCAGATGGGGCTCTTCTCCATCGCCGAGACGCTCAAGCCTTCGGCGGGCTATCCCGCGGTCGAGCCGTGGGACCTCCTCACGCGCATAAAGAACGAGCGTGACGCGCTCGGGCTCTACCTCACGGGCCATCCGCTCGATCGCTACGCGGCCGAGGCCGCGAGGCAGGCCACGGTGCTCTCGGCGCAGCTTCAGGAGCGCGAGAACGGCGAGGAGGTCACGCTCGCAGGCGTCATCGAGGGATACCGCGAGAAGGTGCCCAAGTCGGGCGGACGCATGGCCTTCTTCTTCATCGAAGACCGCAGCGGGCGCGTCGAGGCCATCGTGCGGCCGAAGACCTACGACTCGCTCGCCGACAAGATGAAGGAGGGCGAGGCCGTGCTCGTGACGGGCAAGGTCAAGGTCGAGTTCAAGCGCGACGACGAGGGCAACGTCGACGAAGAGGTGCCCGAGGCGCAGCTCACGCGGTCGCTCTCGGTCGAGACCGTGACCCCCCTCGGCGACGCGCTGCGCGCCCGCACGCGCGGGGTGACGCTGCGACTCAGCGCCGCGAATCTCCTTCAGGTCGAGGTCGCGCGCAGGAGGCTCGAAGACCTGAAGAAGGCGCTCGTCGCGCACCCCGGCAAGTGCCCGGTGAACGCGGTGCTGAAGATCCCCGACGCGGGCGAGGTCGTGGTCGCGCTGCCGAGGATGCGCGTCGATCCGTCGGAGGAGTTCCTCGCGAAGATCGAGCGCATCTTCGGCGAGAAGGTGGCCGAGCTCCGGAGCTGACGGTCAGGGTCTCTTCGCGCCGAAGAGCACCAGGCGGTTGTGGTTGATGGTCACGGGCGCGCCGCTCCAGTCGCCGTACGCGACGCGCACGTCGAGCCCGACGCTCGCGAGGAGCGCGGTGATCTCGGGCAGTCCGTAGAGCCGCACGGAGAAGGGCGCGTGACGGACCTTGCCGTCGCGGACGAGCATCCGCCGGTCGACGAGGCGGCCCGTGCGAGAGTCGATCGCGTGGCGGTCGATCATCAGGTCGTCGCCGCGTTCGAGCACCGTCACGGGCTGAAGAAAACGCACCATCCAGTCGCGGTTCCTGAGGTCGAGGCAGAAGCCTCCCTCGGGGCGCAGCGCGCGGGCCATGTTCGAAAGCACCTTCGCGTTCTCGTCGTCGCGGTGCAGCCCGAAGGCGTCGAAGAGGCACACCGCTGCGTCGTAGGGCTCCGTCGCTTCGAAGTGACGGAGGTCTGCGCGTTCGAAGGTCGCGCCGCTCTTCGCGCGTGATGCGTCGTCGCGGGCGCGGGCGATGAAGCCCTCCATCATGTCGACGCCGTGCACCGTGTGGCCGCGTCGCGCGAGCTCGATGGCGTGACGGCCGTGACCGCAGCCGAGGTCGAGCACGCGCGACGGGCGAGGGAGTCGGAGCTCGTACTCCACGCGGTCGACCTGCGCGTCGGTGCGCTCGGCGCGGAGCGTCTCTTCGTAGAAGTAGAGGTAGTCGTCGACGTCGAAGAGCGCGTCGGCGTCGAGCACGTGGGGGTCGATGTTCTGCGTGGTCATCGCGGGGCCGAGAAGTGTGCCGAAAATTTGGCGCGGTGCCTTCTGTTCACGTAACGGGAGTTCACCGAATCCCACGCTTCAAGAAGGACTTCAGGATGACCACAGCGCGAACGTGTACGGTGTGCGGCAAGGGCTTCGAGGTCAGGTTTCGCTTTCAGATCGAGGAGGGGGCCGAGGCGACGAAGTTCTTCTGCTCGCAGAAGTGTCAGCAGTCGCACGTGCGCGGCGCGAAGAGCGAAGCCTGCTGCTCGATCTGCAAGAAGAGCTTCTCGCTGGAGTTCACCTGGCAGGTCTCGGTGAGCGACGCGGGCACCCGCTACGCGTGCAGCGAGCCGTGCCGGGGACGCATCACGCGCGCGACCACGCAGCGCGCGCCGCGACGCATCGCGGTGTTCAACCACAAGGGCGGCACGGGCAAGACCACCACGTCGATCAACGTCGCGGCGGGGCTCGCGGAGGCCGGTCTCAAGACGCTCCTCGTCGACGTCGATCCGCAGGGAAACGTGGGCGTTTCGCTCGGCGTGCGCGGTGAGGCGTCGCTCTATCACATCCTCGTGCTCGGCACCGATCCGCGCGAGGTGGCGATTCCCGTGCGGTCGAACCTCGACATCATCACGGCCAACGAGTCGCTCGCGGCGGCGGAGCTCTACCTCGCGGCGCGACCCAACCGCGACCGCGTGCTGCGCGAGCGCATGGCGGGCGCCGACGGCTACGACGCGATCGTGCTCGACTGCTCGCCGTCGCTGTCGCTGCTCAACCAGAACGCGCTCTGCTACGCCGACAGCGTGCTGATCCCCGTGTCGTGCGACTACCTCGCGCTCGTGGGCGTGAAGCAGTGCGTGCGGACGCTCAAGGGCGTGCACGAGCACCTCAAGCATCCGGTGCACATCCTCGGCGTGGTGCCGACCTTCTACGACGCGCGCCACAAGCTCGCGCGCGAGGTCACCGAGACGCTGAAGCAGAAGTTCGGCGACCTGTGCCTCGCGCCGGTGCGCGCGAACATGAAGCTCCGCGAGGCCCCCGCGGCCAAGCAGACGATCTTCGAGTACGCGCCCGATTCGAACGGCGCCGAGGACTATCGCGAAGTGGTCAAGGCCGTCGTGGCCGCGACGAAGCAGGGCGCACGCCCGAAGCCCGCGGCGGAGGCCGTCGCGCAGATGGAGGCTGTCTGATGGCTGCGAACACTCGAACGAGCGTCGAGCGCGTGCTCGACGACGACGTGGCCGACGTGCTGCGTGAGACCTTCTTCGCGGCCGACGTGCCCATCGCGGAGTCGGTGGGCGAGGGGCGACGACGTCCGGGGCCCATGCGCGCGCAGGAGCCGAAGGCGCGTCCCGATCACTACAAGGTGATCTGCATCTCGTTCTACAACGAGGACCTCGACCGCCTCGACGAGACCGTGAAGGAGCTCAAGCGCCGTGGCTTCACGAAGGCGAGCCGCTCGTCGGTGCTGCGCGCCGCGATGATGCAGCTCGACCTGACGAAGATCCCGCGCGGCCTGTAGCGCCGCGACGCATGCGAACGGTGGCGTCTGGTAGGCTCGGGCCATGAGCTCGACCGCCGCGCGAAAGCCCCGTGTCTCGATCGAGGAGTACCTCGCGATGGAGGCCGTCGCGACGGAGAAGCACATCCTCTGGGATGGAGAGGTCTTCTCCGTCGAGGCGATGTCGGGGGGCACCTTCGATCACAACACCATCTGCGCCAACGTGATCGCGTCGTTTCACGCTGCCCTGCGCGGCAGTCGGTGTCGGGTCGTAACGTCGGATCAGAAGGTCTGGGTGCCTCGAAGGGGCGCCTTCGTGTACCCCGATGCGACGGTGCTCTGCGGGCGCGCGGAGCCGTATCCGAAGACCACCGACGTGCTCGTGAATCCGGTGCTCGTCGTCGAGGTGCTCTCCGAGGGGACCGAGCGCTTCGATCGCGGCGAGAAGTTCGAGGGCTACCGATCAGTCGAGACGCTGCGTCATTACGTGATGGTGTCATCTCGGAGTGTTCTCGTGGAGCACTACGAGCGGGCCGAAGGGGGCGCGTGGACGCTGCGCACCTACGGCCCCGATGATGTGTTTCCGTTGCGCGCGCCCGACGCGGCGATCGTCGTGAACGACCTCTACGCGATGGCCTTCGACGACGCTGCGGGGTGACCTCAGCCGGGGCGCTCGGCGGCTGGCGGCTCGCTCACCGCGTCGCGCGTGGAAAGGCCATCACGGTCGCGATTTCGGCGCTGCCCATCACGAGCGCGAGGAGCCGGTCGACGCCGAGGGCGTTGCCTGCGCTCGGGGGCATCCCCTCGTCGAGCGCGGCCATGAAGTCTTCGTCGATGGGGTACACGGGGAGCCCCCTCGCGGCCCTCGCGCGCTGATCGGCTTCGAAGCGCGCGCGCTGCTCCACCGGGTCGGTGAGCTCGAGGAAGGCGTTGCAGAGCTCGACGCCCGCGACGTAGAGCTCCGTGCGCTCGCAGACGGTGCTGTCGTCGGCGCAGACCTTCGCGAGCGACGCGTGACACGCGGGAAAGCGCGTCAGAAACACCGGGCGCTCCCGCCCGAGCATCGGCTCGACCTCGACGGAGAACGCTTCGTAGTAGCGCTGCTCGTCGCTCGCCGCGAGCGCGATGGGGTCGCGCACCGTGGGGCAGTGCCGCGCGAAGGCCTCGCGCACGGTGAGTCGTTCGAAGGGCGCGTCGATGGGCACGCGGAGGTCGCCGAGTGTGATGGTGTGCGGGCGCTCGGTGACGCTCGCGGCGGCCCGCACGATCGACTCGGTATCACTCATCATCGCGTCGAGGGAGCGCCACGCGCGATACCACTCGAGCATCGTGAACTCGGGCTGGTGACGGCGTCCGAGCTCTCCCGCGCGCCAGCATCGGGCGAGCTGAAAGCAGCGGGGGATGCCGCCCACGAGCAGCCGCTTCATGTGGTACTCGGGCGAGGTGATGAGCCTGCCGAAGAGGGCTCCCTCGCGGTCTGCGACGTCGTAGGCGTCGAGGTGCAGGTCGAGCCCGGGGCAGGGGGCCACCGACGGCGTCTCGACCTCGACGAAGCCCTCCGCGCGGAACCACGCGCGCACCGCGTCGAGCGCGCGCATGCGCAGCGTGAGTCTCGCGCCCATCGACTCGTGGACGATGCGCCGCGTCTCGGTCCCTGCGCTGAAGGGCCTTCGCACAGGGCGAAACACGAGCTCCGTGGCGGTGACGTGGCGCGCGTCGTCGAGCGTGATGCGCACGAGATCGCCGACCTGTGCGTCGCCGGGCGAGAGACCGAAGACCTCGATGGGGTTGATGCCGTCGAGGACGACCGCGCGCGACGCGTCGATCGCGAGCACGCGCCCAGCGACGAAGTGAGAGGTCATGGGATGGATGTCGTGTCGCACGATCGAGTGTCGAGCGATCGAGTCGCGCCCGGTTCGAACTGGAATCGGGCGCTGCCTCAGCGAGCCACCGAAGGCGTACTGGTGTACGCCGCGGGAGGGAGCGAGGACGAAAGCCGATTCCGGCGTGGTACCCGGCGCGACGTCAGCGCGAGGTCAGCGGGACTTGCCCACGCGGTCGGCGTACTCGCCGGTGCGCGTGTCGATGCGGATGCGGTCGCCGACGTTGATGAAGATCGGGACCTGCACGATGGCGCCCGTGGGCATCTTGGCGGGCTTGAGCACGTTGTTGGCGGTGTCGCCCTTGAAGCCCGGCTCGGTCTCGATGACCTCCATCTCGACGAAGGTCGGGAGGGTCACGCCGATGGCCTGGCCGTTGTAGAGCAGCACCTGGCAGGTCGCGTTGTCGAGGAGGAAGCCGCGCGAGTCCTCGAGGGACTTCGCGTCGACGTGGAGCTGCTCGTACGTGGCGTTGTCCATGAACACCAGGTGCTCGCCCTCGGCGTAGCTGAAGCTCATCTCGCGCTCCTCGATGTCGGCGCCGTCGAGCTTCTCACCGGACTTGTAGGTGCGTTCGAGCACCGAGCCGGTGATCATGTTCTTCATCTTCACGACGGTCGAGGGCGTGCCCTTGCCCGGCTTGCGGAAGTCGACCGAGACGACGATGAACGGCGCTCCGTCGACGTTGAGCTTGTTGCCCTTGCGAACCTCATTGATGTCGTAGATCTGACCCATTACTGGTGCTCCTCAGCAGCGCGGTCGTGTAACAGAGCCCCCGGCGGCGGGCAAGTGTGCGCACCGGGAATCGCCCGCGCGCTTGCGCTCCCAGCGCGCGCGGGATAGTGGGACGCGACTGGAGACCGCACGAGATGGCGAGCCGCGACCCCGACGACGAGTTCCGCGAGATCAAGCGCGAGATCATCGAGGCGCGCGGTCTGATCATCAAGACCAACAACATCACGGCGGCCCTCTCGGCCGACGTGAAGAGCATCGCGCGGCGTCAGGCGGGCTACGAGCGCCGCATCACGGTCAACTCGGCCACCGCGTACGTGCTCTTCGTCGTGGTGATCTTCGGCGGCATCAAGCTCTGGCTCGACGCCTCGATCCGTGAGAACCGCGCGGAGCTCCGCACGCTCCAGCGGCAGGACGAGCAGTCGCGCCGCGAGCTCGCCGCGGCCCTCCGCGAGAAGGAGGAGCGCGCCCAGCTCGACGCGCGCGCGCAGTCCTTCTACGAGCTCCTGCGCGACGGTCGAAAGCAGGAGGCCGTCGAGGCCTGGGAGCAGCTCCGGCGCGAGCGCCTCTCGCCCGCCGAGCTCGCGATGTTTCAAGACCACGTCGACCGCTTTCGCGCCGACCTCTCGATGGCCCTCTATCAGCGCGGCCTCGAGCACGCGCGCATGGCCCGCTTCGCCGAGGCGCACGAGTCCTACGAAGAGTCCGTGCGCATGAAGGAAGACGCGGGGCACATCCCCTTCGTTCGCATCGCGCAGGCCGACGCGCTCCGCCACCTCGGGCGCCAGCGCGAGGCCCTGGTGATCCTTCAGGGCGTGGCCGACGGGGCCGACCGCGAGGCCGCCGACGACGCGCTCTTCAAGATGACCCAGTGCCTCGTCGACCTGCAGCAGTACGGCGACGCGCGCAACGCGCTCCGCCAGCTCCTCCGGCGCTTTCCGTACGGGTCGGTGGCCAACGAGGCGAGGACGTACCTCGCGCAGCTCTCGTCGCCGAACTTCGCGCCGCGCCGCTGACCCCTCGCGGCGCCGCGCCACGCGACCATTGACGCCTCGCGGAGGATTCCTGAGACTCCCGCACCGCGTCGCGCCGACACGGCGTTCACGGAGGATGTTGCGATGGGACTCTTCGATGGTTTTCAGGGCCAGACGATCAACCTCACGCCCAAGGTCGCCCTCGCCGCGGCCCTCGTGTACGTGAGCGCCGCCGACGGTCACCTCGACCCCAACGAGCGCGGCGACGTGTTCAAGGTCATCCCCGACGACAACGTGCTCGATCAGGGCATCCTCTTCGCGCGTCGCACGGCGTATCCGCAGTTCCTCGATCAGGCGTCGCGCATCCTGTCGCCGGCCCAGAAGCTCTGCATGATCCTCAACGCCGCGGACATGGCGATGGGCGACGGATACCTCGCGCCGCAGGAGCAGGCGATGCTCGGCCAGATGGCGCAGGCCTTTCAGATCCCCGACGCGCACCTGCAGCCATACGTGCATGCGCTGATGATCAAGAACAACCTCAGCGTCTTCGGCTAGCGCGACCGTCGCGGACGAGCGCTGCGCCCTCGCGCGGTGTTCGTCTGCGGTGATGTGCGAGGCGGCCGCTCGCTCAGCGCGCGCAGGTCACGGTGGCGCCAGACATCGTGCAGCCGCCCGCGCACGCGCCCGTCCACGACGTGCGGTGATACGCGCAGCGGAACGCGTCGTTGGGGCGCGAGGCGCTGCCGATCGTGCGGCCGCAGTAGAGCCCGTCTCGCTCGTTGAAGCAGGGGTCGACGGTGTCATCGAGGCACGCGTCGGTGGCCCCCGTGCGGTCGAGGCAGCCGTCAGGGCAGGGGATGGTCTCCATCGCGTGACCGCTCGCGCAGCGGAGCAGGCCCGTCGAAGGGAGGCCGAGGAGCGCCGCGCACCAGGTCCCGTCCGCGCGGATCGCGCAGGGGTCGGGGGCCGCGGGGCCGTCGGCGCGAACGACGTCTACGCGGGGCGTGTCGCTCTGCGGTGCGTCCCAGGCGTCGATCGCGACGTCGTCGTAGAGCTCCGTCCACGCGTCGTCGCCGGCGTCCTCACCCGTGATGGGGAAGGTCGTGTACCCGTCGGGCGGCGGCCCCTGACCCTTGACGCTGCCGTCTCCGCACGCCGCGAGGATCCTCGCCGCGAGCGCGCAGACGCAGAGGGTGGAAACCGTCCGTCGCACGGCTCGCGATGATCGCACGTTTCGCCGCGAGGCGCTTCAGTTGATCTGATAGTGCAGCGTGTAGTTCATGCCGCTGGTGCGGAGGCGCTCGTCGACGACCACGGCGCTCACGCCGCGCTCCATCGGGGCGCTGATGCGCGAGCCGAAGTTGAACGTGTCGCCGCCGGTGCCCTGGCAGTTGTAGGTCGACCCGCCGTCGTCGTTGCACTGCACCTGCGTGCCCGTGCGGCCCGCGTAGACGTAGAGCGCCGGGTCGTAGGTGGTGCTCCCCGACGCGCGGACGTAGGTCCCGCCGTCAGACTGGCAGAGGCTGAAGAGCGACGCAGGCGCGGCGCCGCAGCTCATGAACCACCGCACGTCTTCGCCCGAAGGGCCGACGGTGCAGGTGGGCGTGCGGGCCGAGGTGCCGACGAGCGACGTGCTCGGCGCGTTCATCGTGCCCGCGATGGGGGTGGAGTAGAAGAAGCTCCCGTAGGTCGAGGGGATGTGCTGCACGTGGAGGGTGAACGCGCCCGAGCTCGACGCGCCGAACCCCGACACGGCGATGGAGTACGTGCCCGCCGAGAGCACCGCGGCGAAGCGCGACTGCAGCGTGCTCGTGAAGCCGCCCGTCGAGCAGCTCGCGTCGTCGTTGCACGTGCCCGTGACGACGGTGCCCGCGCTGTCGACGAGGTAGAGCCGCGTGTCATAGGCTGACCCCGCCGTGTCGGCGTAGACGACCTCGCGGCCCGTGAGCGTGAAGCGATACCAGACGTTGGGCGCCGTGCCGGTGCAGGTCGTGGGGCCGTCGAAGGTCGCGCCGACGGTGGTGCCCGTGACGGTGAGCTCCGCCGCGGTGAGCGTGAGCGTGCTGGCCGACGCGAGCACGTCGTTGTTGGGCGCGCAGTTGCCCGTGCGGCAGGTCGTCCCCGAGGCGCAGACGCGGCCGCACATGCCGCAGTTCGCGGCGGAGGTCTGGAGGTTGATGCACGCCGTCCCGCAGCACGAGAGCCCTGTCGCACACGAGCAGGTGCATCGACCGGCCGCGCAGGAGTTGGTCGCGGGGCATGTCGTTCCGCAGGCGCCGCAGTTGGTGTTGTCGCTCTGGAGGTTCACGCAGCGGGTGCCGCAGAGGGTCTGCCCCGTGGGGCAGGCGCAGCGTCCCGCGGTGCAGGTCTGCGCCGTGGCGCACGCGGTGGCGCAGGCGCCGCAGTTGGCCTCGTCGGTCGCCGTGTCGACGCATCGGCCCGCGCAGAGCGTCTGCCCCGTGGGGCACGCGCAGGCGCCCGCGCGGCACTGCTGACCCGACACGCAGCGGTTCGCGCAGCGGCCGCAGTTCGCGACGTCGGTCTGCGCGTCGACGCACGCGCCCGCGCAGAGGGTCTGCCCCGCGGGGCACGCGCAGGCGCCGCCGCTGCACGAGAGGCCGGGGCCGCAGGCGTTGCCGCAGCGTCCGCAGTTGGCGACGTCGGTCGCGGTGGTCACGCACGCGAAGCCGCAGAGGGTCTGCCCCGACGGGCACGAGCACACGCCGCCCGAGCAGCGCTGGCCCATCGAGCACACGTTGCCGCAGCGGCCGCAGTTGGAGCTGTCGCCGTTGAGGTCGGCGCAGCTCCCGCCGGCGCACATGGTCTGGCCCGTGGGGCAGGTGCTCGCGCAGCGTCCCGCGGAGCAGGTCTGACCGCTGGGACAGGTCGTTCCGCACGCGCCGCAGTTGGCGCCGTCGCTCTGGAGGTTGGCGCAGCGCACGGTGCCACCCGACGCGGGGCACGCGGTCTGTCCGTCGGCGCACACCGACGCGCACGCGCCTCGGACGCAGAGCGTCCCGACCGCGCAGGCGTTGCTGCATCGGCCGCAGTTCGCGTTGTCGCTCTGCACCGAGACGCAGGTGCCCGCGCAGAGGGCCTGATCGGCGCCGCAGGTGGGGCCGAGGTCTTCGGGCGGCGCGGGCACGTCGGGCGTGACGGGGACGTCGGGCGTGACGGGGACGTCGAGCGGCGTGAAGACGTCTTCGGGGGGCGTGACGATGTCTTCGGGGGGCGTGACGACGTCTTCGACGACGGGCTCGTCGGGAGGCACCACGAGGTCTTCGACGACGGGCTTGTCGGGCGTGACGAACGCGTCGTTGTCGTACGCCTCGCCCTGCACGGCGACGTCGCTGGGGCCGATGATCTGGCCGTCGCCGCGGGCGCAGCCGAGCGCGGCGACCATCGCGACGAGCGCGACGAAGACGGAACGGGAGTGGCTCATCACGATCGCGGTGCCTCCGGTCGGAATCGACGCCACGCCGCGGGGGAACTTGAGGTCGGGGCTCCCTCGCGGCGAGCGGGGGGATGGACGGTGTGCGGTCTCAGTCTTCGCGGTTGCCGGGCGCGGCCTCGGCGCTCTCGCCGCCGCGCTCGCGGATCTCGTCACGCGCGCGACGCGCCATCTCCTCCCAGTCGGTCTGGTGGTGGCGCGCGAGGCCGTAGACGTGACCGGGGCGGTGCTCCGACACGATCGCGGTGAGCGCGCGCATGATGCGAGCGGCGATCTCCTGATCGACGGGGTCCGCGGCGCGGCCCTGGAGCTGCCGCGTCTCCGCGGTGATGGCCTCGATGTGGAGCCTCAGGAGGCCGGGCTCCATCGCGGGCGCGTCGGTGCTGATCGTGCGGACCTCTTCGCGGAGGCGCTCGAGGGGCTCGTGAATCTCGCTCGGCGGACCCTGGTCACGGCCGCCGTGATCCTCGTCGCCGCCGCCCCAGTGGCCCTGGTCGCGCGGCGCGTCGCGGTGCTGCGGCGCATCGCGGTGCTGCGGCGCATCGCGGAACTGCGGCGCGTCGCGGTGCTGCGGGGGCGCGTCGCGCCAGTTGTCACGAGGCGCGTCGCGGTTCTGCCACCCGCCGCGGTCGCGGGGGTTGTCGCGTCCGCGCGGAGGGGGCGGGTCATTGCGGACGATGTACTCGTCGATACGGGACGCGGCGTCGCGGAAGGTATCTCGAAGGTACGTCAGCAGCTCTCGCAGGTCGCGGTCGAGGCGGGGGCGTTCACGATCCATCGGCATGGTGCAGGTACTCGCAAGGGTTGTGATTGTGGGGGACATCCGCGCAGTCGCGCGGGAGGCGATCGACGTTGCAGGGATGGGTATTCCCACGATGGAGGGGCGCGGCGCAAGGCCCCCGCGCGTGTGATGGGCTCTGCCGATCGGGTCCGTTCCGCGCGGCGGTTCTGCGGTCGACGCACTATGCGACGCGGGCCGTTGTTGCGTAGCATCGCCGCTCGCCCGCTCCTTCTTCGAGCTCCGCGCTCCCGACGCCTTGGAGGTTGTTCTTGATGAAGTCTCTCTTCGATCGCGCCCCCGCTCTGCCCCTCCTCGTGGGGCTTCTCGGCGCGTGCTCCGACGACGTGGTGAGCCCGTCGCCCACCGACGCCTCGACGCCCACCGACGCGCCCGCGGTCGACGTCCCCGCCACCGACAGCCCGTCGGTCGACACGCCGACGCCGACCGACACGCCCGTCACGCCCGATCGACCGGCCACCGACGGCGGCGTCACCGGGAGCGCCTCGGTGCTCTCCTTCGGCAACGACCCGCAGCGCACCGGCGCGTACCGCAACGAGACCCGCCTCACGCCCGCGGCGCTGCGCGCGGGTGGCTTCGGCGTCGACGCGGCCTTCGCGCCGTCGTTCGACAACGCGCTCTACGGTCAGCCCCTCTACGTCTCGGGGCTCACCGTGATGGGCGCGCGTCACGACGTGCTCTTCGCCGCCACGCAGGGCAACACGGTCTACGCCGTCGACGCGCTCACGGGCGCGGAGCTCTGGCGCACGTCGCTCGGGCCCACCGTGGCGCGCTCGTCGCTCCTCTGCGGCAACATCCCGACGATCGGCGTCACGAGCACGCCCGTCATCGACGCCGCGACCCGCACGCTCTACGCCGTGTCGTTCACCAACGACGGCGGGCTGACCTTCAAGATCAACGCGCTCGACATCACCACGGGCGCGCAGCGCGCGGGCTACCCCGCGGCCATCAACGCGATGGCCAACGGCTCGCCCATCGACCCCCGCGTCACGGGGCAGCGCGGCGCCATCGGCTTCCGCGACGGCAAGGTCTACGTGCCCTTCGGCGGCCTCTACGGCGACTGCGGGATCTATCACGGCTGGGTCGTGGGCATCGACGCGATGAACCCCACGTCGCAGACGGCCTTCGCCACGCCCGGTCGCGGCTCCGGCATC
Organism: Polyangiales bacterium; assembly: GCA_046351535.1. GTDB lineage: Bacteria > Myxococcota_A > Polyangia > Polyangiales > CAISKJ01. Next base: position 136,302 of record JAXLYG010000033.1, on the reverse strand, counting down.
TGGGCGCCCGCGGGCTTCGCGATGGACGGCATGGGTCGCATCTTCGCGGCGACGGGCAACAGCACGCCGCTCGGCTCGTCGACGCCCGGGTCGCTCGGCGAGTACGTGCTGCGCATCGGCACGGGCGCCGCGGGCCCCACCTTCGTCGCCGACAGCCCCGCCGACGCGTTCAGCCCTTCGGACGCGCGCACCCTCGACCTGCAGGACCTCGACATCGGCTCCGTCGCGCCGGTGCTCCTCCCGGGCTCGACGCCGCGCCTCGTGCAGGGCGGCAAGGCGGGGACGGTGTACCTCCTCGACCCGCAGAACCTCGGCGGATCGACGGCGGTGTCGTCGGCGCGCGTGTGCTCGGGCGGCGTCTTCGGCGCGATGGCCGCGTGGTCGAACGGCACCGACACCTACGCGTTCGTGCCCGCGCGCGGCACCCGCGCCGGATGCTCGGGTTCGAACGGCGTCGTCGCGCTGCGCCTCGCCGCGGACGGGTCGAGCTTCACCACGGCGTGGTGCTCGGGCTCGGTGTCCGCTTCGAATCCCCCCGCGGTGTCGTCGAACGGCAACGCCGACGCGATCCTCTGGGTCACGGGCGCGAGCACGGGCCTCGGCAGCTCGCCCGTCCTCCGCGCCTACGAGGTCTCGACGGGCATGGAGCTCTACGCCAACACCGAGCCCCCGCCCGGCGGCGTTCGCCAGTGGGTTCCGCCCGTGGTGGCCGACGGTCGCGTCTACGTCACCGGCGCGAACACGATCTCGATGTACCGCCTCCGCTGAACGGAGCGCGCTCCCTCACAGCACCAGCAGCCCACGGCGCGCGGCCCGCACGACCGCCTCCGTGCGGCTCTGCGCGCCGAGCCTCGCCATCACCGCGTTCACGTGGAACTTCACGGTGTGCTCGCTGATGCCGAGCCTGTGCGCGATGAGCTTGTTTGAGAGCCCCTCGGCGATGTGACCGAGCACCTCGCGCTCGCGCGCCGTGAGGCTCTCCGACGACGGCGCGGGCGCGCGCTCGCGGTCGCGCTCCTCCGACGCGAGGAGCGCTTCGATGAAGGTCGGCGAGAGCGTCACGAGCCCGCGCATCGCGGCGCGCAGCGCGGCGGCCACGGCGTCGTCGTCGGCGTCGCGAGGGAGCGCTCCGCGCGCGCCCCACGAGAGCGCGTCGCGCGCGTGCTCGCCCGAGGGGATCAGCGCCACCACGGGCACCGCGGGGAGCGCCGTCGTGTCGAGGCGCTCGATGAGCCCGAGCGCGTCGGGCCCCAGGTCCCAGAGCGCGACGTCGACGTCGGGCGACGCGTCGGGCATCGAGGGCGCGACGGTCACCTCACAACCTTCGAGGCGCGCTCTCAGCGCGGCGGAGAGCGCCCGTCGAACGACGGGGTCCGCGGCGACCACGAGGGCGCGGAGGGGCACTTCGAAGAGGTTCGGCGGCGCGGCGACGTCCACGGGAGAGATCACACAGGGGTGGCCACGACGGAGCGTTCGTCAAGCGCGGCTACCCGAACGGGCAGTCACCGACCCGACGCAACGGGCAGCGCGCGCTGGAACATCGGGCGATGGCGGCGCGGGCTCGCGGTGCGCACGTTCCTCCCTGTCGAGGCGAGGGAACGACTCTCTCGACGACAGAAGGCGAGTCTCAAGACGATGGATGCAACGGCACTCTCCGACGCCCTCGCGACGGCGGTCGAATCCGCGGCGGCTTCGGTGGTTCGCGTCGAAGGTCGCTGCGCGGGCGCGAGCGGCACGGTCTGGGCGGCCGACGGCGTGGTCATCACCGCGAACCACGCGGTCGGTCGCGCCGAGGAGCTCTCCGTGGGCCTCGGCGACGGTCGATCGCTCACGGCCACGGTCGCGGGACGCGACCCGTCGAGCGACGTCGCGGTGCTCCGCGTGAGCGCGACGGATCTCACCCCCGCGCAGTGGACCGACGGCGAAGGGCTGAAGGTCGGCCACCTCGCGCTGCCCCTCGCGCGCCCGGGCAAGACCGTGCGCGCGACGCTCGGCATCGTGGGCGCGCTCGGCGACGGGTTTCGCACGCCGACGGGCGCGACCTTCGATCGCTACATCGAGGTCGACGGGAGCCTCCCGCGCGGCTTCTCGGGCGGTCCGCTCATCGACGCGAAGGGACGCGCGCTCGGGATGAACACGGGCGGCGTGATGCGCGGAGGCGCGACCGTTCCGACCGTCACGCTGCGTCGCATCGTGGCGGAGCTCCTGACGCGAGGGCGCGTGGGCCGGGGCTATCTCGGCGTGAGCGTGTACCCCGCGAGGCTCTCCGACGCGCTCGCCACGAAGCTCGGTCGCACGCACGCGGTCGTGGTCGTGGGCATCGAACGCGAGGGCGCCGCCGAGGCCGGCGGGCTCAAGGTCGGAGACGTCATCGCGTCGATCGACGGCGTGGCGATCGAGGGCCCCGGCGACCTCATGTCGTCGCTCGAAGGCCGCGCGGGCGCGGAGGTGACCCTCACGCTTGCGCGCGCAGACGAGGTGCTGGAGCTGAAGCTGACCGCGGGTACGCGGCCCTAGAAATCAGTGGCGGCGGTGGTGGTGCGCGGGCTCGGGCTCCGCGGCGGGCGGGGGCTCGGGCGCGGGCGGCGGCGGCGGCGGCGCGACGACCTGCGCGGGCGCCACGCAGCGGAAGCCCACCGTCGCGAGCCTCACCGTGGGCGCCGTGTGGACGCGCGCCGCGCCGCGGACCGCGCGGGGGTTGCTCGACTGCCAGTGACCGCCGCGCACCACGCGATCGGAGCCCGAGGTGGGGCCCGCGGGGTCGGTGACGGGGATGTTCCCATAGGGGCCGTACCAGTCGCCGACCCACTCGGCGACGTTGCCCGCCATGTCTTGCAGGCCGAAGAGCGACGCGCCCGCGGCGAAGGTCCCGACGGGCGCCGTCGAGCCGAAGCCGTCGGTCGAGTCGTGGATCGTCGCGCCGCGCGGACGCCCCGGGCGCTCGAAGAGCGACTGGCAGTCGGCGTCGCACCCGTTGAGGAGCTGCCGCGACGGCGCGGGCTGACCCCAGGGATAGAGCCGCTGATCGGGGCCGCGCGCGGCGAGCTCCCACTCGGCCTCGGTGGGGAGGCGACCGCTGCGCGAGTGGCAGTACGTGTCAGCCTGCGACCAGTCGACGCAGTTGATCGGGTGGTTGTCGCGGTCGGTGCGCGCGCCGTTGCAGTACTGGCTGTACATCTGCGTGTCCTGCGCGGAGAGGCCCGGCAGGTTCACCGTCGTGTGCAGCGAGCAGGTGCCGCCCTGCATGCACTGGCGGTACTGCCCCACGGTGACCTCCGTGCGGTCGATGCAGTACGCGCCGACCGTCACGCGGTGCGCGGGGAGCTCGTCGGCGTCGCCCACGCCGGGCACCGAGCCCATCATGAAGTTCGTGCCGCGGATGAGCACCATGCCGTCGGGGCAGGTGTACTGCTGCTCCGCCTGCGGGGGCGGCGTCGGCGGGGTCGGCGGCGTCGGCGGCGTCTGCGCGGGTTGCGTCTGCGCGGGCTGCGTCTGCGCGGGCTGCGTCTGCGCGGGCCGCGTCTGCGCGGGCTGCGTCTGCGCGGGCTGCGTCGTCGCCGCGCCGCCGCCGCAGAGGCTCTGATCGAGGCACACGCACGTGTGGCGGGCCTCGACCCACTCCTCGCCCGCGTGGTCGCAGCAGTGGCCGCCGCTCACGTGCTGCCCCTCTTCACACGCGACGCGTCGGCGGCGCTGCGCGTTCGCGTCGTCGTGCATCGCTACCAGAATGAACGTCGACAGCAGCCCGGTGCCCAGTGCGCTCTTGATCTTCATCGCTCGAAAAGCCCTCTCATGCGGACGTTGCCCGCGCACGGCGCGAGCGTATAGCAACGCGTCGCACCGGCGCGCAAGGGAGCGGCGGACTTCATCGCCTCACGCCGCGCAAGACCACTGGCGCTCAACGACGCCCGAGACGGCGAGAGGATTCACTCTCCGCGCGCGGAGCTCCCACCGACGGTCGCCGTCACGAGCCGGTGTTGGTGTCGAGGTCGGGGTTGCGCGAGGTGGTGCCGTTGCCGAGCTGGCCGTAGATGTTGAATCCCCAGCAGCGCACGGCGCCCTGCGTGGTTCGAACGCAGGTGTGGTTCGCGCCGCCGCCCACCTCGACCACCGGACCGGGCGCCTCGATGCGGACGGGGCGGTTGTTGCCCGTCATGGGCCCGGTGCCGAGCTGGCAGGTGTAGTTCTCGCCCCAGCACCAGAGCGCGCCGTCGCCCTGAAGCGCGCAGGTGTGGTGATACCCCGCGGAGATGCGCACCGCGCCCGTGAGCCCCTGCACGGCCATCGGAACGGCCTGGTTGCCGTCGTTGCCGAGCCCGAGCTGACCCATCTCGTTCATCCCCCAGCAGCGCACGGTGCCGTCGCGGAGGAGCGCGCAGGTGTGGTTCTCGCCCGCGCTCACCTGCACCACGCCGCCGAGCCCCGACACGGCCACGGGGCGCGGGACGCTCTCTCGCGCGCGGTGACCGTTGCCGAGCTGGCCGTGCTCCTGACGACCCCAGCACCACACGCTCCCGTCGACGAGGAGCGCGCAGGTGTGGCCTCCGCCCGCGGTGAGCTGCGCCACGCCCGAGAGCCCCGGAACGGCCTCGGCGCCCGCGCGCGAGTTGTCGCTCCCGTCGCCGAGCTGGCCGCTGTTGTTGTCGCCCCAGCAGAACGCGAGACCGTCTGCGCGGCGCGCGCACGCGTGCGATTCGCCCACCGTGAGCTGCGTCGCGGCGGAGACGCCCTGCACCGCGAAGGGCGTACGCCGGATGCCCATGCGCGTGAGGCCCCAGCACATCACGTTGCCCGTCGTGAGGAGCGCGCAGGTCATTCCCTGTCCGGCGCCGATCTGCGTGATCCCCGTGACGCCCGCGACGACCACGGGGACGTACTGATCTTCGCTGGTGCCGTCGCCGAGCTGCGCCATCTGGTTCCAGCCCCAGCAGCGCGCGGTGCCGTCGGAGAGGGCCGCGCAGCTGTGGTACCGACCGGTGCCGAGCGAGGCTGCGGGAGAGGCGCCCGCGATGTCGGTGCGGGTCCCCGTTCCGCGGCACTGAGGTCCGCGGAACGCGCGCGGCGTGAGGATCGACGGCACGGTCACGCCGGTGCCCGTCGTGGGGCCCGTGGAGCCGCTCGAAGACCGCAGCGCGAAGACCAGTCCGACGGCGCCGAACATGAGCACCGCGACGCCGATTCCCACGCCGACGATGAGGCCCGCGGAGCTCTTCGACGCGGGCGTCGCGGCGGTGACCGGGTACGGCGTGGGCGCGGCGAAGCCGATGGGCGCCGGGCCCGAAGCGGGGTTCCACGCCTGCGTCCCGTAGGGCGTGTTCGGCGGCGGTCCCTGCATCGAGCCGAAGCCCTGCGGCGTCTGGAGTGACGCGGGCTGCGGCGTGTACGCGAGGGGGCTCTGCGGCGTCGGGATCGACATCGGCGCGCCGACCGGCGGACCGGGATACGTCGCCACGCTCACGGGGACGCCCGCCGCCGCGCCGAGGATCGGGAGCAGCGCCGCGAGCGCCTGCGACGCGTCGTGGAAGCGCTGCGCAGGGTCACGCACCACGCACTGCGCGAACCACGCGTCGAAGCCCGCGGGGAGGAGCTGCGCCACACCGTACGAAGCAGCGCGCGCCGACGCGGGCTCGATGGGGTCCATGTAGACCTCCTTCAGGAGCGCGGGGAACACGAAGTTCTCGGTGTTTGCGGTGCGCCAGTAGTAGCTGCCCGTGAGGAGGTGATACGCGATGAGCCCGAGGGCCCACACGTCCGTCGCGGGGCGGATCATCCCCTGATCGGCCTGCTCGGGCGCCATCCAGAGCGGCGAGCCGATGGCCGACGTCGAAGCCGCCGAGGTGCGCGACTCGCCCACGACCTTCGCGATGCCGAAGTCGAGGATCTTCACCGTGAACGACACGCCCTCGCGGCGCGCGGCGCACATGAAGATGTTCTCGGGCTTGAGGTCGCGATGCACGAGGCCCGCGCGGTGCGCCGAGCCGAGGCCGTGACAGAGCTGACGGTAGATCTCCATCACCTCTGCGGGCGGGAGCACCCTGCGTCGGCGCATGGTGTCCGCGAGCTCCTCGCCTTCGAGGAGCTCCATCGCGATCCACGGGGTGCCCGTGGTCTCTTCGACGCCCGCGCCGACGACCTCGACGACGTGGTCGCTGCGGATGCGCGCGCTCACGGTCGCCTCTTGCATGAAGCGCTCGCGGGCCTTGGGCTCGCGCACGAGGTCGGGCAGCATGATCTTCAGCGCGCGGGGCCGCTGCGTCGACACCTGCTCGACGATGTAGACGGCGCCCATGCCCCCGGCAGCGAGGTGGCGCACCACGCGAAAGTCGCGCGCGAAGACGGTGCCTGGAGTGAGCTGCGGGAGCGGCGACATGCGTTGGCGCTTCGTGGGTTCGTGATCGCGTCGAAACACACCGACGCGCCGCGATGGAACGCGTCGGGGCGCCGTCGTGTCAAGCGTTCCTCCCCAACGACCGCGGGGTGGGACGCGTCAGCGATAGGCGAGCACGAGGCTCCGCGCGAGGTGGTGCCACCCGTCGGCGCCCACGAAGAGCAGCAGCTTGAAGGGCAGCGCCACGGAGGTCGGCGTCACGCCGTGGAGCCCCGCCGACGCGAGCACGTTGGCCACCACCAGATCGACCACCAGAAAGGGCAGGAGCAGCAGGAACGCGATCATGAACGCCCGCGTGAGCTCTGACACCACGAAGGCCGGGAGGAGCACCGTCACGTCGTCTTCGGAGACCGCCGTCACGGCGCCGATCGAGGGCTGACGCGCGCGGCTCCTTCGCGCGAGGTCGACGAAGAACGCGCGGTCTTCGGGGCGCGCATTCACGCGGAGAAAGCGCACCCCGGGCGGTCGCGCGAGCGCCCACGCGCGCGTCCACGCGACGGCGCCCTGCGGGGTCAGCGGGTCTGTCGTCGCGGCGGTGGTGATGGCGGGCCCCGCAGAGGCGAGCACGGCTTCGCCCGTCGGCGCCATGACGTGAAGCGTGAGGATCGCGCTGAGCCCGAGCACCGCGAGGTTGCCCGGGATCTGCGGCGCGCCGAGGGCGTTTCGAAGCGAGCCGAGCACCACCGAGACCTTCACGAACGACGTCGCCGCGAGCACGAGCGCGGGGAGCAGCGTCGCCGCGCCGAGGAGCACCGCGAGCGAGAGGACCCCCTGCGGGTTCATCCCTCGGAGCCCTCCGTCGCGCGAGTGGGCGCGGGCTTCGAACGCGCGCGATCGAGGAGGATCTCTGCGAGTCCGCGAGGCTCGGGGCGCGGGGGAGGGAGCTCGTCTTCCGTGAGCTCCGCGAGCGTGGTGACCGACTGCGGGCCTGCGCCCACGACGAGCACCCTGCGCCCCACGCGCACGACGAAGACCGTGCTCCGCGCGTCGAGCGTCGCGCGGTCGAGGACCTCGATGCGTCCGTTGCCGAGCGAGCCGAGGCCGCGACGCGCGCCCCAGCGGAGCACCCACCACGCGAGGGCGCACACGCCGACGAGCGCGATGAGCGTCTGCGCGAGGGCGGCGCCGTAGCTGTCGATGGGGAGCGGGCGGGGATTCACCGGTCGCGGACACTACCGCGACGGCGCGGGGGCTGTCAGGCGGTTGCGTCCGCGGCGACGGCGGGCTTCTTCGCGTCGGCGGTGAACTCGACGGAGCGCTCGAGCATCTCGGCGACGTCGAGCTGCTCGACGGGGCGCTTGAGGTCGTCGCCCATGCCGTTGATGCCGTCGGTGAGCATCGTCTGGCAGAAGGGGCAGCCCGAGGCCACGACGTTGGCGCCCGTGTCGAGGAGCTGGAGCGTCCTGCGCTTGTTGACGCGCTCGGTGCCGTGCTGCTCCTCCATCCACATCTGCGCGCCGCCGGCGCCGCAGCAGAGGCCCTTGTCGCGGTTCCACTCGGCCTCGACGAGCTCGACGCCGGGGATGCGCTTCAAGATCTCGCGCGGGGGCTCGTAGACGTTGTTGTAGCGGCCCAGGTAGCACGAGTCGTGGAAGGCCACCTTCGCCGTGACGCCCTTCGTCGGCACGAGCTTGTGCTCGGCGAGCAGGCCCATGAGGAAGTCGGTGTGGTGCACCACTTCGAACTTCGCGCCGAAGTCGGGGTACTCGTTGAGCAGGGTGTTGAAGCAGTGCGGGCAGGTCGTGACGATCTTCCGCGGCTTGTACTGGTTGAGCGTCGCGACGTTCTGCTCGGCCAGCGTGAGGAAGAGGTGCTCGTTCCCGGCGCGGCGCGCGGGGTCGCCGGTGCAGGTCTCCTCGGTGCCGAGGATCGCGAACTTCACGCCCGCCTGCTTGAGGAGGCGCACCATCGCGCGGGCGATCTTCTTCGCGCGGTCGTCGTAGCTCGCGGCGCAGCCGACCCAGTAGAGCACGTCGGCGTCGGGCGTCTCGGCCATCGTCGGGACGTCGAGCCCGGCGGTCCACTCGGCGCGGTCCTGGCGGGTGATGTTCCACGGGTTGCCGTTGGTCTCGAGCGCCGTGAACACGCGCTGGAGCTCTCCGGGGAACTCGCCGCGCACCATGACGAGGTTGCGGCGCATGTCGACGATCTTGTCGACGTAGGTGATCATCACCGGGCACTGCTCCTCACACGCGCGACAGCTCGTGCAGGCCCAGATCACGTCGGGGTGGATCACGTCGGGGATGAGGTTCGTCGTGAAGTAGCTCGCGGGCGACGGCGCGGCCTCGGTCCCCTCGGCGGGCGGCGGTGCGGGCGGCGGGGGCTTCATCACCGCGTCCTGCTGCTCGTAGAGGTGATCGCGCAGGTCGATGGTGAGGTGCTTGGGCGAGAGCAGCTTGCCCGTGCGGTGCGCGGGGCAGTTGTCCGAGCAGCGTCCGCACTCGGTACACGTGTAGAAATCGAGGAGCGACTTCCACGTGAAGTGGTCCATGCGCCCGACGCCCACGGGGGCGGCCATGGGGTCGGCCATCGACATGCCCTCGCTCATCTTCTCCATGAGCGCGTCGGCGGTCTTCGCCATCGGCTTGAGGTGACCCGGCGCGTCGAGCGAGCGGGTGACCACGTTGGGCAGCGACACGATGACGTGAAAGTGCTTGCCGTACGGCAGATAGTTGAGGAACGCGAACACCAGGAAGACGTGCACCCAGTAGCCCGCCAGGCCGATGGCCTCGGCCGCGCCGGGCGTCGCCACGCCGAGCATCGAGAGGAGGTTGCCGAGCAGGCCGCCGAGGAGGTCGCCGTGCGCCGACGCGGTCTCGCTCAGCGTCTCGCGGGGGAAGTCGGGGTTCGTCACGATCGAGCGCGAGAGCAGGTGGCCCGCGTCGTAGACCACGTCGGCGATCATCATCGTGGCGATGACGCCGAGCACGACCCACGCGTGCCACCCGTACGAGAGCCGCTTCACCTTGTCGACGAGGCGAAAGCGCACGAAGGTGATGACGCCGAAGAGCACCGTCACGACGACGACGTCCTTGAGCGTGTTGTAGGTGTGGCCCGCGAAGCCGATGGCGCCGCCCGCCTCGGGGTCGAGCACCCACGCGTTGAACTCGGGCACGTACCCGCGCCCCACGAGGATGATCGTGCGGATCGTGAGCGTGGCGAAGCCGATGAAGATCCCCATGTGGGCGAGGCCCGCGAGGGGGTACTTGGGCATCTTGATCTGCTGACGGAGCGCCCAGAAGAGGCCGAGGCCTCCCGCGGCGGCGGCGAAGGCTCCGGCGGCGGAGAGGGCCGCGTCGCTCTTCGAAGTGACGCCGACGAGGGCGAGCACGGGGGCGAGGGCGCCGAGGGCTGCGATCGCGAAGATGAGCGCGCGTCCGGCGGCGCTCGGAGCGCGGTCGCCGGGGGCGATGGTGAGTCGGTCGAGCAGGCGATCGAGGCGCTGCTCGGGGGCGCCGGTCATCAGGAGCTTCCAACGGCGGCTCGCGCTCCATGCGAAGAGGGCGAGAGCGCCGCCGACGAGGAGGGTCATCGCGACGGGTTTCATTCGACTGGCCTCGGAGGGTGTTGCGCGGGGAATCGCCGCCGATGCGGGCGACGCGACGCGCGGGTGGGTCTTAGGGGAGGTGCGGGGCGTCGGTCAACGAGGGAGTCGCGCGTCGAAGAACGCCCGGAGCTTGATGAGCGTGCGCTCCTCACGGGTGAACGGGGGCGCCGCGTACTCGCGCGAGAAGGCCCGCGCGTCGCTGAGGAGCTCCTCGCGGACCCCTGATTTCGTGACGATGTCGTCGACGCTGCGGCCGCGTGCGGCACCCTTCTGGAGCCCCGACGCGTAGCGCTCGAGGCGGCTGTACTCGGCGGCGAGAAAGTCCTTCACGGTCGCGGTGTCGGCGGCGAGGGCGGCGACGGCGCCGTGCGCCTCGGCCGAGAGCCCCGCGGCCACGGCCTGCGCGCTCGCGACGCGGAGGATGAACGCGTCGTCGAGGTAGCCGATGTCGTCGATGCCGTCGGGGATCAGGTCGACGGACTTGAACACGTAGTTGAGGCCGCCGGCGATCGCGCGCCGCGCGGACTCGGGGGCCGTCTCGTCAGCGAGGGCCGCGCCGAGCACGGTCACGTCGCCGCCGAGCGTGCGGAGCCACTCAGGAAAGATCTCGAGGAACCGTTCGCTGCTCATCGTCTGCGCTTCTCCCGCATCGGTTCGAGGCGCGCGTCGGGACCGATCGATTCCGCCCCGCGCGCTTCGGGGCCGCGATGCTAGTCCGTTGTGCGCGCCCGTGTGAAGCGTGGAACGCGCCCCCGCGCCGCTCCCACCGCGTCGGCGCGCCGCACCCGCCGCCCAGTGCCCCCCGCAGTTCTCGGCCCGCCCCGGGACGTGTTACGTACCCCGTCACGGAGGAGCACCGATTCCGTCACCGATGCGTCGCGCCCCCACCCTCATCGCGCTCGCGCTCACCGCGCTCGGCTGCGCAACCGCGCCCGAGGGCGTGCTCCGCGAGCGCATCGGCGGCGCCTCGCGCGCGCGTCCCTTCGCGTCGCCGACGGCCTACGAAGCGTATCTGCGCGCCGAGGTCGCGGCCTCGCGCGGCGACCACGCGGCGGCGCTCCGTCAGCTCGACCTGGCCGAGCTCGCCGACCCCTCCGACGGCTTTCTCTCCGTGCGTCGCGTCGAGATCACGGCCGCGTCGGGCGACCTCGAAGGCGCCCTCTCCCTCGCCGAGCGCGTGACCCGCGACCGCCCCGAGCTCTCCGCCGCGTGGCTGGCGCTCGCCTCCGTTCGCGCGCGCAGCGGTGACGACGCCGGGGCGCTGACCGCCGCCTCGCGGGCCGCGTCGCTCGACCCCGATGACCCCGACGTTCGCGCCGCCGTCAGCGCGCTCGCGGGCGGCGACGAGCGCTCCGTCGCAGACGCCCGTGGAGGTGCGCCCGACGCGCGCGCCGGTGATCGCGTGCTCGCCGCGCGCGCCCGCTCGCTCGACCCCGCGGGGATGTTCCGTCGCTCCGCGGCGCTGCGGAGGAGGGCCGCCGCGCACGAGCTCGCCGCGCGCGGAGACTGGGCCGCCGTCGACGCGATGCTCTCTCCGCTCGTCGAGCTCGATCCGACGCGGGTCGCAGACCGCGTCCGCGCGATCGAGGCGCGCGCGTTCGACGGTCGCTCCGCCGACGCCGCGACGCTCGTCGCGGGACTGCGAACGGGCGCGGGCGAGGGGGCCGTTCGCGCGTCGGAGCGCGCGCGACTCTGGCTCGTCGCCAGCAGGCCCGACATCGCGGCCGAAGAGGCGCGCGCGATCGTTCACGCGACGCCCGACGACCTCCTCGCGATCCGGGTGCTCGGCCACGCGCTCCTCCGCAGCGGAAGGCTCGCGGAGGGCATCGAGACGCTCTCGCGCGTCCCCGTCGAGACGCCCGCCGTGGCGCGGCTCACGATCGAGCGCGAGCCCTTCGTGGGCGGCTTCATGGGCGGAACGGGCGACCTCCCCGGCGAGGAGGCCGGCGCCCCCGCGGTGGGCTGGGCCGTCGCGCGCGTCGAGGTGGCCCGCGCGCTCTCCGCGTCGGGTCACGCGGCGCTCGCCGACCGGCTCCTCGCGTCGTCGATCGCGGCGCTGGGCGCGCCCGAGATGCGCGCCGCGCGGGATCGGCTCCGCGTCGCGCGGGCCGAGGCGCTCTCGCTCCGCGGCGCCGCGAGCGACGCGCGCGCCGCGCTCTCGAGCGTCGAGACCGCGTGGGGACGCCACCGACGCGGCGCCCTCCTCGCGCGCACCGAGGCCCCCGACGCGGCGCTCTCGGACCTCCGCACGCGCGCGGGTGACGCCTACGAAGACGCCCTCGCAGACGCGTGGGTCGTGCTCGTCTGCGCCGCCCACGACGGCGCGTGCGAAGACGCGCAGCTCAACGAGGCCGTGGCGCGCGCTCGCGCGGGGGCGCCGGTGTCTGCGATGACCCTGCGCGCGATGGCGTCACGCTCCAGCGATCGCCGCGAGGCCGCGGAGCTTCTGCGCGTCGCGGCGGCGCGCGACCCAGCCTCCTCGTGGACGGCGTCGGTGCCGCGCCCTCTCGGCGGGCGCTGAATTTTCCGGGCGGCTTCGGGCCGCCGCCCAGGCGCTCTGATAAGGGCGAAGAGGCGCCTTGGACGAGGTATGTCCGCGCATTCCTTTCTGCCTCGGAGGAATCTTGACAGGGGGGCCTCGCAGGGACGAAGAAAGCGCCGCGCGACGCGAGGACGGCAACGTCGTGATGGTCGTGGGCGGCGTCGCCAACGAGTCTCAACGTAAACAAAAGGTGATGAACGGCATGCGTGCAACTCTCTCTCTCCTGGTTGGTGCTGCGATCGCGATGACCACGTCGGTGGCGTACGCGCAGGACATCGGCGGCTCATCGGCGCCCGCTTCGGGCGGCTCGTCGGGCGGATCGATCACCGACACCTCGGGGCCGACCGACCACTCGCAGGTCGTGGGCCATCTCGCGCTCCGGTACTTCGGGAGCACGACGATGGCGGTGCTCGGCGTGGCGGAACCTCCGGGGTTCGATACCGCACGGGACGCAGGCGAACGTGTCGGTCGGTCCGCCCGCTTCGCTCATGGGCGGCGCGAGCGCCGGCAACCGACGCTCCACACCGTTGGCGCGCTACTGGATGAGCAGCGGCATCGCGCTCGAAGGCGGCATCTCGATCGGCTTCTCGTCGGGCAGCCGCTCGACGCGACGCCCGCGGACCGCGGCACGAACGCGGTGACCACCGACGTCCCGAACTTCTTCGGCATCGGGCTCCAGCTCGGCGTGCCGGTGATGCTCGCCGAGTCGAAGCACCTCTCGATCAACCTCACGCCCCTCCTCGGCTTCCACTACGCGACGTCGGCCATCACCACGGGCACCGACGACAACGCGGCGGACCAGTCGGGTCGCTCGATCCAGTTCACGCTCGGCGCCAACGCCGCGGCGAGCTTCAGTTCGGCTTCATCGGCATTCCCCAGCTCGCGCTCCAGGCCCAGTTCGGCCTGCAGCTCCGCTACGCGTCGTCGACCCTCGAGTCGGTTCCGCGCCGCTCGCAGCTCTCGACCTCGAGCACGCGCAACGACTTCGGCCTCGGCACCACGCTCGGCCCGAACTACAGCCTCGGCGACATCATCGGCGGCGCGATCAGCGTCATCTACTACTTCGGCAACGCGCCCACGCGCTGAGCTGACGTAGCGCCGACGCACCGCGCCCGATGAGGGGGCGGCGTCACCGCCAACGCCCTCGTCGATCCCTCACCGGACGGCGGGGGCGTTCGCGTTTCGGCGTCGTCGCGGCGTGAGCCCGTCGCGGTCGGGCACGAGCGGCGTGTAGAAGCGGTCGAGCCCCACGATCTCGTAGGGGGCCTCGCCGCGCGCCACGAAGGCCGCGTTGCGCCGCTCGATCTCCTCGACGATGCGCGGAAAGGCCGCGACGCTCCACGGCAGCGTGTCGTGCATGAGCAGCACGCCGCCGTAGGTCGACCGGTCGAGCTCCGCGATCACGTTGGCGAGCACACCGTCCGCGGTGTTCACGCGCCAGTCGTTGGAGTCCATCGCCCAGAACACCGGCGTATACCCGCGCGAGAAGACCTCGCTCACCGCGCGCGGGTGATTGAGCGCGCCGTAGGGCGCGCGAAAGAGAAAGGGCCGCTGCCCGATCACCTCGCGCACGAGCGTCTCGGTGCGGTCGATCTCGAAGCGCAGCGTCTCCGTGGACATCGTGTCCATGAGGTCGTGGTGGTACGTGTGGTTGCCCACGAGGTGCCCCGCGCGCCACTCGCGGAGGAGCACCGCGCGGTTGCGCTGCGCGACGTCGCCGTCGCCGTCCATGCGGTGCCCCGTGACGAAGAACGTGGCGCGAAGGTGGCGCCGCGAGAGCTCGTCGAGGAGCCTCGGCGTGGTCTCCCAGTTGGGCCCGTCGTCGAAGGTGAAGGCGATGCAGCGCCGACCGCACTGGCCGCGCATGAGCCGCCCCGCGCGGTAGCGGTCGGACCAGAGGTTGCCGTCGTCGGATTTGATCTTGTAGCGGACGTCTTCGATCGTCCCCGTGGCGAGGGCCGCCAGCGGGAGGCACACGATCGCGAGCGTTGCGGTGAGGGTGCGTCGCACGCGCGCGAGACTACTCGCCACGCGGCGCGCGACGCCAGCGGGTGCTCAGAACGGGATGTCGTCGTCGTTGCCGCCGCCGCCGCCGATGTCGTCGGGGGGCATGTCGTGGGCGTCGTCGCGCGCAGGCGCTCCGCGTCCACCACCGCCGCCGCCACCGCCCGCGGGACGACCGCCGAAGCCGCCGCCACCCCCGCCGCCGCCAGGGCCGCGCGAGAATCCGCCGCCACCGCCGCCGCCGTGCTCGCCACCGCCGCCGCCGCCGCCACCCTCACCGCGACGACCGTCGAGGAGGATGAGATTCGTCGCGACGATGTCGGTGGCCGAGCGCTTCACGCCGTCTTTGTCGTCGTAGGAGCGCGTCTCGATGCGGCCCTCGACGTAGATGCGCGAGCCCTTCGAGAGGAGCTTCGCGAGCGCCTCCGCGCGCGCGCCCCACAGCACCACGTTGTGCCAGTGGGTGACCTCCTGCCGCTGCTTGTTCTGATCGACGTACGACTCCGTCGTCGCGAGACGCATCTTCAGCACCGAGCGTCCGCCGGTGGTGGAGCGCAGCTCGGGATCGGCGCCGAGGTTGCCGATCAGCATCGCCTTGTTGAGTCCTTCTGCCATGACGTCCTCTCCGCCTCACTGGGTGCGGGTCGAAGTTCTTCTTCTCGCGAACCGTAACGGCCGCCCGTCCGGAGCGCAATCTTCTGACGGACAGGGAATGTCACGCACCAGATGCCTTTATCCATAGGCTCCCGAGCGTGTAGAGTCGCCCCCGTGATCGAGTTCCGAGGGATCCGCAAGAGCTTCGGGCCCAAGACCGTGCTAGCGGGCGTCGACCTGACGATCCCCGACGGGGTGGTGCAGTTTCTCATCGGCTCGTCGGGCGCGGGCAAGAGCGTGCTCATCAAGCACCTCATCGGTCTCTTGAAGCCCGACTCCGGTGAGATCTGGCTCGACGGCGAAGACGTCTCGCGCCTCGACGAGCAGGCCCTCTACCGCGTGCGGAAGGTGTGCGCGATGGTCTTTCAGCACGCCACGCTCTTCGACTCGATGACCTGCGCCGAGAACGTCGCGCTGCCGCTGCGCAAGCACCGCGGGCTCTCTCCGCGCGAGGCGCTCTCGGAGGCCGGGCGTCGCCTCGAGCAGGTGCACATGCACGAGTACGCCGACCGCTACCCCTCGGAGCTCGGCGACGGGATGCGCAAGCGCGTCGCCATCGCGCGGGCCCTCACCGTCGATCCCCGCTACGTGCTCTTCGACGAGCCCACCACCTCGCTCGACCCCGTGAGCGCCCGCCGCGTCGACCGGCTCATCCGGGAGCTCTCCGACCGCCTCGGCGTCACGAGCATCGTGGTGTCGCACGACCTCGCGTCGATCTTCTCGATCGCAGACCGCATCGCGTTCCTCTACAAGGGCAACCTGCGCCTCGTGGGCACGCCCGAGGAGTTTCGCGCGAGCGCCGACCCCATCGTGCGGCAGTTCACCAACGGCATCGCCGAAGGCCCCATGGAGGTGTGAAAGGTCTCGGCGCCGTCTCGCGGCGATTGTGGGGCACGCGACGGCCTGTGTATCCTCCGCCGCGATGGCGGCTGAGCGATCGATCGAGGTCAAGGTCGGGCTTCTGATCCTGGTGGGCGTGAGCCTCCTCGCGGGGCTCGTCCTCGTGATGGGCGGGATTCACATCGGCCGTCGCTTCTCGATCGCCGTCGACTTCAACAACCCCGGCGGCATCTCGCCGGGCGCGCCCGTGAAGATCGCGGGCGTCCGCGTGGGCACCGTCGACCGCCTCGAATTCCGCGGCGCGCGCGTCGATCCGTCGACGGGCCGCGCGTCGCTCGTGCGCGTCCACGCCGACGTCGACGAGCGGTACCGCAACGAGATCCACGCCGACGCCGAGTTCTTCGTCACCACGCAGGGCGTGCTCGGCGAGCAGTTCCTCGCGATCGACCCGGGCAGCGCGGGGCAGCCCATCGCGCGCTTCGACCACGCCGTCGAGGGCATCGATCCGCCGCGCATCGACCTCTTCGTCGCGCGGGCCTACGCGCTCCTCGACGACACCGTGACGGCCATTCGCGCGAACCGTCGCGAGATCGGCGGCATGGTCGACGACCTCGCGGGCGTGCTCCACAACACCAACGACCTCCTCCGCCGCAACGGGCCTCGCATCGACAGCATCATCGACAACGCCGACCACGCGGTGCGCGACGCCGACGGGCTCATCGCCGCGGCGCGCGAGCGCTACGTCGACGGTCCTCAGGCGCGGCGCATCGTGAACCGCGCGGAGTCGGTGCTCGCGAGCATCGAGCGCGACGTGCCTCCGCTCGCGCGCGACGCGAGGGCGCTCACGGCGCGGCTCAACCACATCGCCGAGGGCGTCGGCGACCCGCAGATCGCGGACGTGCAGGCGACGCTCCGCGAGGTGCGCGCGCTGAGCGTCAGGGCCAACGCGATCGCGGGCGACGCGCAGGCCATCAGCACGCGCGTGCGCTCGGGGCAGGGGACCGTCGGCGCGCTCCTCATGGACGAGGAGCTCTACGACGACCTCCAGGAGATGGTGCGCGACCTCAAGCACAACCCCTGGAAGTTCTTCTGGCGCGAGTGACGCCCACGGGTTGACGCCTCTCGCACACCGCTCCACGAAGGCCGCAGGTCGATCAGCATGGACCCCCGCAAGCTCCCCGAAGGACGCCTCGGACGACTCGCTCGCCTCGCGGGCCTCGGCGCGCGCGCGAGCGCCGACGCGCTGCTCTCTGGCGACGGGCACCAGGCCGTCGCGCGTCAGGCCGCGGAGGTGCTCGGCACGATGCGCGGCCTCGCCGCCAAGGTCGGCCAGATGGCCAGCTACGTCGACGGCGTCGTCCCCGAGGAGCACCACGCCCACTACGAGGGCGCGCTGCGCGTGCTCCGCGCCGCGGCGCCGACGTCATCCCCCGAAGACGTTCGAAGGGTGCTCGTCGAAGACCTCGGCGCCGAGCCCGAGGCCCTCTTCGCGACGTGGGACGAGACCCCCATCGCGAGCGCGTCGATCGGGCAGGTGCACCGCGCGACGCTCCACGACGGACGCGAGGTCGCGGTGAAGGTGCAGCACCCGGGCATCGACCGCGCCGTCGAGAGCGACCTCGACAACGCCGGATCGCTCCAGGTGATGCTCGGCGCGCTCAGCCCTCGCAGCCTCGAGACGAAGCGCACCTACGACGAGATCCGAGAGCGCTTCCTCGAAGAGCTCGACTACGGCCTCGAGGCCGAGCGCACGGAGGCCTTCGCGCGCATCCACGAGGGCGATCCGACCATTCGCATCCCCGCGGTGGTGCGGGAGCGCTGCGCGAAGCGCGTGATCACCACGGAGTTCATGCGCGGTCGCACGCTCGACGAGGCCGCCGCCGCCACCGAAGACGAGCGCCGCGCGTGGGCCGAGACCATGTGGCGCTACGTGTTCCGCGGCACGCTCATCGGGCACATGTTCAACGCCGATCCGCACCCGGGGAACTACCTCCTGCAAGACGGCGGGCGCATCGCGTTCCTCGACCACGGCTGCGTCCAGCCCGTGCTCGTCGACAACCACGCGAAGGCCACGGAACTCCACCGCGCGGCGCTCGACCGCGACGAGGACCGCTTTCGAAGCGCCGTCATCGCCCTCCTCGGCACGCGTCGCGGCTCCCACGAGGAGCGCGCCACGGCCTACACCCGCCGGTGCTTCGCGCCGCTCTTCGACTCGCCCTTTCGCATCGAGCGACCCTTCGTCGCGGGGCTCGTGCGCGAGATGCGAGAGATCGGTCAGGCCGCGTTCAAGAAGGAGAGCAACGCCGTCGCGCTGCCGCCGGGGATGGTCTTCATGAACCGCCTCCAGTTCGGCTTCTACTCCGTGCTCGCGCGCCTCGATGTGAAGGTCGACTACGCGCGCGTCGAACGATCGTTCCTACGCTGATCAAGACTGCGCTGTTCAGCCTTCTGTGATGGTGTTTGGCGCTGCGTCGAAGGTTCTTCGAACGAGCCTGTCGCACACCCCGCGCGCGCTCTGTTTCGATGCACCGTTCGCGCACCCCGCGGCATCGAAGAAGGAGCAACGAGCGCGGGGTCTTCATGGGACGTGACACCGATCAAGCCTTGTCCCGGTACATCGAGCAGGTTCGCTCGATCCCGGTTCTCTCACGCGAAGAGGAGCACGAGCTCGCCCTCCGCGTGCGCGATCACAACGACCAGCAGGCGGTCGAGCGCCTCGTGCGGGCCAACCTCCGCTACGCGGTCGCCATCGCGGTCACCTACCGCCGCTATGACCTTCGCCTCGCGGACCTCGTGGCCGAGGGCAACCTGGGCCTCGTGACCGCGGTGAGAAAGTTCGACCCTGACAAGGGCACGCGGCTGGTCACCTACGCGGGCTATTGGATCCGCGCGATGCTCCTGAACTTCGTCATCAAGAGCTGGAGCATGGTGGGCTCGGGCAGCGGCGCGCTCCGATCGAAGGTCTTCTTCACGCTGCGCCGCGAGCGCGCGCGCATGGCGGGGATGGTCAACGAGAGCGAGGCCGCGCTGACGGAGCTCGCGGAGCGCCTCGGCACCACCGCCGAGCGCGTGACGCAGATGATGCAACGGGTCGACGGGCGCGACGTGTCGCTCGACGTCGAGGTGTACTCCGACGGCAAGGTCACGGGCCTCGACCTGCTCGAAGACTCGTCGGCGCCGCAGGATGAGCTCGTCGCCGCGAAGGCGCGCGGGCGCCTGCTCGACCACCGCGTCCACAACGCGGTGGCCTCCCTCGATCAGCGAGAGCGGTACATCGTGGAGCAGCGGCTCATGGCCGACGACGAGATGTCGCTCGCGGAGATCGGGCGTCGCCTCGGCGTGTCGCGGGAGCGCGCGCGTCAGCTCGAGTCGCGCGCGATGAAGAAGCTCCGCGTGACGCTCGGCGATCTGCGCGAGGCCGCGGCCTGATCCGCGCCGTCACGTGGGGAAGAGCAGGAACCCCACGCTCGAGATGAAGAAGTTGAGCACGATGACGGCGAGCGAGCTGTTGACCACCGCGCGCGTGGTGGCCCAGCCGACGCCCTCGCTGCCCCCGAGCGTGCCGAGGCCGCACCAGCCCGAGACGATGGGGATGGCGGCCCCGTAGGCGACGCACTTCGCGAGGCCGATGATCACGTCGCCGCGGTCGAGGAGCACCGGGTTGGCGAAGGTGTCGAGGCGCACGTCGAAGAGAAAGTACGCCGTCGCCGCGCCCGCGCCGAAGCTCACGGCGCCGGCCCAGATGATGAGCACGCCCGTCATGATGAGCGAGGCCTTGAAGCGCGGGACGATGAGGTAGTTCACCGGGTCGACGCCGCTCATGCGCAGCGCGTCGACCTGCTCGGTGACGACCATGCTCCCGATCTCGGCGGCGATGCCCGCGCCGACGCGCGTGGCGAGCATCATGGCGCCGATGGAGGCCGCGAGGTCGCGCACGAGCACCTCGAGGTACGTCGCGCCGAGCATCGTGAGGTCGGGCACCACGCGCAGCGCCTGGAGCGCGCTCTGGAACACCAGGATCATCCCGATGAAGCCCATGGTGACCGAGAGGAAGAAGACCGAGCGGTTGCCGATCTCGAAGCACGCGCGCACGGCGGCGCCGGGCTCGGCGGGGCCGCGGAAGGTCCAGTAGAGCGTGCGGCGAAAGACGCTCCAGAGCGAGCGAGCGGCTTCGAAGAGGTCGAGCGCGCCGCGTCCGACGTCGGCGGTGAAGCCCGTCGGGCGAGGGGGCGGGAGCGACTCGAGCTCGGCGTTCTCTTCGGTCACTGGAGCACGTAGGTCGAGAAGTAGTCGGTGACGAAGACGCCCGTCGCGCTCGCCACGACGGAGGCGTTGACCGCGCGTCCCACGCCCGGCGCGCCGCCCGTGACCGAGAGCCCGTAGTGGCAGCTCGAGAGCGCGATGATGAACCCGAAGAGGGTGCTCTTGATGAGGCCCGTGGCGACGTCCCACACGCGAATGGCTTCGAGCAAGCCGTTCCAGAAGGTCGCGACGCTGACGCCGAGGAGGGCCTGGCCCGTGTACGCGGCGCCGAGGAGCGCGAGCACGTCGCCGAAGATGGTCAGCACGAAGAGCATCGTGACCATCGAGATCACCCGCGGCAGGATGAGGTACGCGAGGGGATCGATGGCGAGCGTCGAGAGCGCGTCGATCTGCTCGGTGACGGTCATCGTGCCGAGCTCCGCGGTGTTGTTCGCGCCGACGCGCCCCGAGAACATCAGCGCGATGAGGATCGGCCCGACCTCGCGCACCGTGGCGAAGCCCGCGCCCCACCCGAGGAGCCCCTCGGCGCCGAAGCGTCGGATGAGCACGCCCGCCTGGATCACCATGATCGCCCCGACGAAGAGCGCCGTCACGCCGACGATGGGCAGCGAGCGGTTGCCCATCTTGTAGAGGTTTCTCATCAGCTCGGGGCCGTCGATGCGCGGCGGGAGCATCCTGCGGGCGAGGCGCGCCGCGAGCACGGTCACGCCGCCGACCTGCGCGGCGACTTCAAAGGTCGCGCGTCCGACGCGGGCGGCGAGGCTTTCTTCGGCGGACGACACGGTCGCTGGGCAGTCTCTATCGGCGCGCTCAGCCGATTTTCGCGGTGAAGATCCCCGAGCGCTTCTCCTCGGCGAGCGTGCCGTGGGCCTCGCGTAGGCGCGCCAGCACCCGCGAGGCCGCGGAGCTCGCCCAGGAGTTGAGTCCCTCGTCGGCGCTGTCTTCGCGCAGCAGCTCGATCATCGGGTCCGCCGCGGCGCTCTCGGTCGGCGCGTCGGCCTTCGCCGCGGGCGCGTCGGCGTCGATCGCGGGCGGCGGGGGAAGGGCTCGGATGGACATCTCACTCAACCTCCTGAGGCGGACGCACGGACCGTCGGATGATCCGTCGCGCTTCTTCGAGGACCCGTCGGACCTCGCGCTCATCGATGCACTGCTCTTCGGCGAGCTCGCCCGCCGTCAAACCGAAGACCTCAAAGCCAACAAATATCGTCGACCTGCTGCGTCGACAGCTTCGAGAGGTGACGCGCGAGCGCGCGCGAGCACGGGGTCGTGGGCGGGCGCGGCCTGGTCCTCGGGCGCCTCGTCGCTCGACTGCTCCTCGCGCATCGCCCTCGAAACGGCGGTGATTCGCGACGCGGTTCCAGGTGATCCGAAAGAGGAACGCGCGCATCGCCGAAACGGACTGTCGCTCCTCGAGGGCCAGGCCCGGGAGCTTCAAGAACAGCACTTCAAAGACGTCGTGCGCGAGGTCTTCGCACTGCGGCCGCTCGACCCCGAGCCGCACGAGCAGCTTGAGCACGTAGGTGGCCTGCTCCCGATAGACCCGCTCGAAATCTGCCGGCGCGTCGTCGTCGCACAAGACGACGTCGCTCACGTTGACGCTGACCGACATGGCTGACGCTCCGGGGGGCGACCATACCCCCGCGGAGCGTCGGCTGTCGATTCAGGTGTTTCGAGGGATCTCCGCGCGGCGGGCGCGGGTGCGCTCCGACTACGCGGCGGCCGAGATGGCCCGGCGCATGGCCTCCCACGCGTCGGTGTGTTCGAAGGCGAACGAGGGCTCCGCC
Source organism: Polyangiales bacterium (assembly GCA_046351535.1). Classification (GTDB taxonomy): domain Bacteria; phylum Myxococcota_A; class Polyangia; order Polyangiales; genus CAISKJ01. The sequence goes on along the minus strand of JAXLYG010000033.1, from coordinate 114,277 downwards.
GCGGCGGCGTTACGGTCCTGGTCGAGCCGCGCGAGGAGCGCTCGCGCGTCGATGCGCTTCTGGTCGACGCGACCCGTCGGGAGCCAGCGCTTGAGGGCGTCGATCCCGTCGAGGTCGGCCCCCTCGTGGAGCGCCCGCTGGATGCTTCGCTCCTGGTAGAAGGTCCGCTTCGCGAGCTCCGTGAGCCGCGCCGCGGTGGCCTCGGGGATCACGCCCCCGGCCGCCGCGCGCCGCAGCGTCGCCCTGACGTTCACCATCGCGTCTGAGAGCGAGCGGTAGCCGTCTTCTGCGGGGCCGTGGAGCACCGCGACCTCGTCGTCGTCTTCGAGCGCGCCCGACGCGAAGGCCTCGAAGATCTCGCCGACGCCCACCATCCCGTAGTGCGAGAGCTCCGCCGCGCGCAGGGCGCCCATGCTCGCGGCGCCGTAGACCCGCACGCCGCGCGACATGGCCCAGAGGATCTCCTTGTGCCACACGGCGGGGACCGTTTCGAAGTAGCCGTCGACGACGCCGATGGCCGCGGGGGCCTCGAGCGCGGCGCGGTACACGTCGCCCTGCGCCGCAGGTCCGCGCCAATCGAATCCGAGGTCGGGCGCGAGGTCTTCGCTGCGCAGCGTCGGGCCCGTGAACACGATGGTCTTCATGAGAGGCGCTCCGCGAGGCGAGCGAGGAGCCGCGGCCCGGGCGCGTACCCGGGCAGCGAGTGGATGCCTTCGAGGCCCGGCACGATCGCGCGCACCACGGGGATGTTGAACTCGGGGCGCGTGAGGTCGACCGCGACGACCTCTCGAACGCCCACCGAGGCGAGGCGACCGAGGAGCCACACGACGTCCTCGTGCACCGACTCGGACTCGTGCGAGGGCGCGTCGCGGAACGACCTCCGCGCGCCGGGGCGTTCGAAGCGCGTCCGCGAGGCCGCGTGCGCGGCGGCGTCGAAGGAGCGGGCGAAGTGCGCCACGCCGAGGTCGTCGCGCGCGCCCGTGATGAGCGTGAGGCGCGTCTGCGCGGCCTCGGTGAGCGCGCGGAGGAGCGCGATCTCGCGCGTGGGGTGGGCCCCCGATCCGACGCCGGGGAAGTACGGTCGCGCGGGGTCGGGGTCGCGGTCGATGATCTCGACGCGGTACGCGGCGACGCCGACGTCGGAGGTCATCTCCCACGCGCACACGGCCACGTCGGCGTCGGCGAAGCGCTGGAGCACCTCGCGGCAGGGCGCGTCGTCGACGGTGTCGAGGTCGACGCGCGTGGCGTCGCAGGCCGCGTCGGAGCCCGCGTGCCAGAGCGTCGAGGCGTCGCGCTCGATGAGCTCGCAGAGCGCGTGGGCCATCGCCTCGAGGCGGTGGTTGCCCGACGCGAGGCCGTTGGAGCCCGGGAGCAGCGCGCCGCTGTGGGGCGCGAGGGGCAGCGTGAAGCGCGTGTGCACGAGCTCGTAGGGGACCCACGCGCTCTCGCCGCCGAGGAGGTCGTGGCCCTCGGCCCAGAGGATCGCGCGTCGCGGGTCGAACGCGCGGACGGCGTTGCGCGGCAGCGCGCCGACGTCGATGACCCGGCGGCTCGCGCGCATCTCGTCGAGCGACGCGTGGAGCAGCGGGATCATCGGACGTTCGGCGTGCCAGCCTTCGATGGACTCCATCACCCCCGAGCACTTCGCGGCCTCGAGCGTGAGCCCCTTGCCGGGCGACACGGCGATGGAGCGCGCGTTGGGCCTGAAGGCCATCGCGACGGGGACGCCGATGCGGTCCATGCCCGTGACGTTGGCGACCCGGGTGATCCCCATCGCGCCGAGGTGCGGCGTGACGCGCGCGAGGGTCTCCGCGGGGGAGACCGTGCGGTGCGTCCCGCAGCGGTGGCGCTTGAGGAGCGCGTCGGGGGTGACGGAGCGCGCGGTCATCGCCCGGTCTTCGGGTCGAGCTCGTCGCCCGCGAAGGCTTCGAGGTTGAGCATGTAGCAGGTGGCGCCCACGGGGTCGGGCGTCTGCTGGAGGTACCCGAGCAGCATGCCCGCGCCGAACTGGTTTCGCACCGCGAGGCGCGACGCGTAGGAGCGGATCGGACGCGGCGCGGTGTCGGTGTCGAGCGTGAGGGGGCGACCGTCGCGGCCGCCGTCGACCTTCACGAACCACACGTCGTGCGCGTCGTTCTTCACGAGGAGCACGACGTCGTTCCAGTCGGGCGACTCGCTCGTCGTGTCGATGGGGTCGCCGACGGGGTTGCGCTGCCCGGCCCATCCGGTGACCTGCGCGTTGAGCCGATCGAGGTCGACGCGGTAGGGGTGCACCTCGGCGCCGTGGCGCTGCGGGAGGCCGAGCATCACGCCCGCGTCGAAGTCGCGATCGAAGCCGTTGCCTTCGCCCTCTTCCACGCGCTCGACGGCGCGAGGGGTCTGCTGCCCGCCCTCGGAGTCGACGCGCACCACGTAGAGCTGACCGCCCGCCCGAACCACCACATCATGAGGATTGATCTGCATCGCGTTGAACCTTTCTCTTGCTGCGTGAGGGGAGTGAGGGCGCGTCAGCGGTAGTGCCAACGTCCCGCGGTGAGGTCTTGCGGCGCTGCGACGTCGGACTGCGTCCACAGGGGGCGCGGGTCGTAGCTGCCCACGGGCAGGAGGAGGTGCTGGTCCTCGCCGCCCACGGTCGCGTCGCGGAAGCTCTGGTAGGCCTGGTTCTCGGAGAGGTGGAGCATCACCCGCGGGAGCGCGTCGGGCGCGGGGAGGTCCCAGAGGTTGACCACCGTGGTGGCGGGCGCGGTGGCGCGGAGCCCTGCGCCGCTGGACGCGACGTCGAGGCCCGCGCCGCGGAACATCCGATCGGAGACGCGCGCCCCCGACGCGATGAGCCGCCAGCCGAACGCGCGCGCCGTGACGAGCGGGACGAAGACCTCGCGCTTGCCGCGCGAGAAGTCGCCGAGGCGCCGCGAGGGCACCTCGACGTGATCGATGAGGAAGGCGCGCATCGTCGCCGTCGACTCGCCGCGCGCGGGCGTTCGCGCGCCCTCGGGCTCGCGCCCCGGCGCGACGTTGCGCGGCGGGTCGTAGCCCATCGGGAGGAGCACCTCCTCGTGCAGGTCATCGACGCTCTCAAGGAACTCCTGGTGCCACCGGCGATCGCGCAGCTTCGCCGCGGCGAGCGCGGGGCTGTAGTCGATCCCCACCATCCAGAGCTGCGTCACGAGGCCCGGCGCGCCCGTGAGGGTCGAGCCCGCGGCGAGCAGGTGCGCGCCGAAGGTCTCCCACATCCACGGCTGCACGCTGAGCGCGATGTGACGCTTCCACCCGGGCATGCGCTCGGGCGCGACGCGCGCGGTCTGGAGGAGCAGCGCGTAGTCGAAGCGCTCCCTCGTCGGGTCGACCATGTTGACGCTCGCGAGACCTCCCACGTCGCTCCTCCTCCGCGAGCGCGATGCGGCGCTCGCCTCGTTGAAACGGCGCCTCGTCGAGGAGCTGTAGCGACCCCGAAACTATTTACAAAAGGCCTTCAGACAAGGCAGATCGCACGATCTCCGTGAGGGCCGTCCGGGCGTCGAACGCGCGGCCTCTCTCGTGCGCCTCGACGGCTGATTTTGATTGCCTCAAGACGGCGTCTGACAGGTCGTGCTGCACCGGTCCGAGGAGCCCTCGCGCGTGCTCCACGGCGTCACCGTCGCGGCCGTCTTCGAGCGCGCACGCGATGGCCGGGAGCCGCGCGAGCCACTCGAGCGGATAGACGAAGCGCGCCGCGAGCTCGCGCCAGATCGACACGGCCTCGTCGGCCTCGCGCGTCGCCTCGGCGCGCGCACCGCGACGCCACGCGGCCCACGCGAGGTTGGCGCGCGCGACGCCCTCGTAGTCCTTCATGCGCAGGGCGCGCGAGGCCGCGAGGCACGCGCGGGCCTCCTCCGCCGCGTCGTCGACGCGCCCGAGGCGACGCAGCGTCACCGTGAGGTACGTGCGGCATCGGAGCGTGAGGACGGCGTCGCCCGCGCGCTGCGCCCCCGAGAGCGCCGCGCGCATCTCGACCTCGGCCTCGCCGTGCGCGTCGGAGAAGAGCAGCGAGAACGCCAGGATGAAGCGCGCGTACGCGATGGCGCCCGCGTCGCCGCCGTCGTTCGCCGCGTCGACGGAGGCGCGCGACGCGCGCACGGTCTCCTCGCCGACGCGGTATCGCTTGCGGCGCAGGTCGTTGTGCATGATCGCCTGGTAGAACCGCGCGCGCTGCGGGCCGTCGCCGCGCGCGACGACGAGGGGCCTCGCGCGCTCGACGAGCGACGTCATCGCGTCGACCTCGCCGAGCCAGTAGTGCAGCCACACGCGCTCGACGAGCACCTCGACGCGCTCGCGCCACCACGCGCCGTCGCGCGTCGCCTCGGGCGCCGCGTCGAGCTCCGCGGAGGCCGCGTCGTAGGCCACCCGCGCCTCGTCGTGTCGGTGCAGGGCCTCCCAGGTCTTGGCCTGGAGGCGCTTCAGCCGCGCGCGGTCGGCGTGGTCTCCGGCGCGTCGCGCCTCGTAGCTTCGCGCGTAGGCCGCGCGCGCCTCGTCGTGGGCGCCCTGGCGTTCGAGCACGTCGCCGCGACGCTCGTCGACGGCGGCCGCGAAGGCCACCCACGCGCTCGCCTCGGGGCCGTCGAAGCGCGTCGAGGCGTGGTGATACGCGGCGTCGTAGAGCGCGACGGCGCGCTGGTTCGCGCAGGCCGCGCGCGCGAGGTCCGCGGCGCGTCCGAGGCACCGCGCGGCGCGGTCGTCGACGCCCGCGCGCGCCCAGTGGAGTCCGATGGACTCGACGTCGTCGCGCGTCGAGGGGTGACGCTCCGACGCCTCGGCGGCGCTGTGGTGGAGGCTCTTCGCGAGGTCGGGCGCGATGCGCCGCGCGGCGGTCTCTCGAAAGAGGTCGTGCGCGAAGCGGAGGCGGCCGCCCGTCGCGGGCTCGAGCACCTGTCGGCGTCGCAGCTCGTCGAGCGCTTCGAAGAGCGCGCCCTCGGAGAGGCCCGCGACGGCGGAGAGCACCTCGCCGTGGGGCTCTCGCCCGAGCACCGCCGCGGCCGCGAGCGTCGTCGACGCGGCGGCGCCGAGGTCTGCGAGGCGCCACGCCACGACCTCGGAGACCGTCGCGGGCGCGGGCACCGACGAGCGCAGCGCGTCTCCGCTCGCCGCGGTCGAGAGGAACCACCGCCCCGCCTCGTCGCGGCGGAGGTGCCCTTCTGCGATGGCGGCGCGCACGTACTCCGCGGCGAAGAAGGGGTTTCCCTCGGAGCGGGCGTAGACGAACTCCGTGAGCTCGGCGGGCACGTCGCGCAGCGCGAGGAGCCCGCGCACCAGCGCGGCGACCTCGGTCACGCCGAGCCGGTCGAGGTCGACGCGGCACACCTCGTCCGAGTCGCGCAATCCGCGGAGCGCGTCGGGGAGCTCGTCGGCGCGGCTCGCGGCGATCACCGTGAGCCCCGCGGGGCGCGCGTCGGCGCGGGCGAGCGACTCGACGATCGCGAGCGAGAGCTCGTCGGCCCACTGGAGGTCGTCGAGCACCAGCGCGAGGGGAGCGCCCGCGGCGCACACCGCCAGCGCCCTTCGAATGCCCTCGATCACGGCGCGCTGCGTGGTCTCGGCGCGCGCGCGGACCGACGGCGCGAGCAGGCCCTCGAACGAGGGCTCGTAGCGCGCGAGCACGTGGCCGAAGGGCGCGACGAGGTCGTCTTCGAAGCGCTCCGGGTCCTCGCGGCACTGGTCTGCGGTCCACGCGAGAGGGTCTGAACGCTGACAGCGGCGCGGCGCCGCGGCCTCCGGCGCGCCCCGCGGCGCGGTGCTCGGCGCCGCCCTCGATCACACGCACGCGATCGCGCTGCAGCCTCGACGCGACGTCGACGAGGACGCGCGTCTTGCCGACGCCGCCCTCTCCACGAGGAGCGCGAAGCCGTCGCCGCGGTCGCTCCGCCAGGTCGACCGTGCGACGCGCTCGATGACGCCGCCGCGGCCCACGAGCGACGCGCGGTAGAGTACGTCGACACCGCGGGCGGCGCCGCGCGGGCCTCGACGCGGGCCCCCATCGCGGCGAGCGCGCGCGCCACGTCGGAGGCGTGGCCGACGCGATCTTCGGGGCGCGGCGCGAGCATCTGCGAGAGCGCGTCGTCGAGCGCGCGCGGCACGCCCTCGACCCGCGACGAGGCCGCGCGGAGCCCGTCGGCGCGGAGCCGTTCGAGGAGCTCTGCGGCTCCTTCGAAGGGCGCGGCGCCCACGACGGACTCGTAGAGCATGCACCCGAGCGCGTAGAGGTCTGCGCGGGCGTCGGCCTCGTCGCCTTCGAGGAGCTCGGGCGCGAGGTACCGCAGCGTGCCTCCGTTGGAGCGCGCGTAGCCACGCGGTCGAGCACGCCGAACTGCGACGCGAGGCCGAAATCGACGAGCACCACGCGCCCGTCGTCCGAGAGCATCACGTTCTCGGGCTTGAGGTCGCGGTGCACGACGCCGCTCGCGTGCACCACCTCCAGCGCGGCGCAGATCGGGTGGAACACCGTCGCCACGTCGGCGAGCTGCGCGGCCGTGAGCGCGCCTCCGCCGCGCGCCTCGCGCCACCGATCGACGCGCGCGCGCAGCGACTCGCCGACGATGAGCTCCATCGCGTACCAGGGGCCGAACTCGGCGTCGACGCCCTGATCGACCACCCGCACGACGCCCGGGTGACGCAGCCGTTGGAGCGCGTAGACCTCGCGGCGGATGCTCGCCAGCATCGAGGTCTCGGGGAGCCTCACGGTCTTCACCGCGACGCGCGCGCCCGTGACCGCGTGCGTGGCCTCGTAGACGACGCCGATGCCGCCCGCGCCGAGCCTCCGCGCGACCCGGTAGGGGCCCACCGAGGCGGGCAGGCGCTCGCTCACGGGGTCACCCTCGGGCGGTTCACAGGGGGCCCTCGACCTCGCCGTGGATGAACTGCTTGACCACGGGGTGCCTCGACGCGAGCGCCTCCTCGGTGGTGCCGTCGAAGAGGAGCGCGCCCTTGTACATCATCCCCACGCGGTCGGTGACCGTGAGGAGGCGGTCGATGTCGCTCGACACCATCACCACGGTGGCCCCCGACTCGCGCTGCTCCTTGCGCAGGAGGTCGAAGATCTTCTGCGAGGTCACCGGGTCGAGGCCCGCGGCGGGCTCGTCGTAGAGCACCACCTCGGCGCGCGTGACGGTGGCCCGCGCGACGCCGACGCGCTTCTTCTGGCCGCCCGAGAGCCCCGAGGGCATGCGGCCCTCGAAGCCCGGGAGCGACACGGCCTGGAGCCTGTCGGTCACGCGCGCGGCGAGCTCGGCCTCGTCGGTCACGCCCATGCGCCGCAGGGGGAACGCGATGTTCTCGCCCACGGTGAGGTAGTCGAAGAGGGCGTTGTTCTGAAAGAGCATTCCGAAGCGCTGGCGCACGCGCTGGAGCGCCACCTCGTCGAGGCCCGTGAGGTCGTGGCCGTCGATGAGCACCTTGCCCCGCTCAGGCGTGACGAGCCCCACGAGGCACTTGAGCAGCACGCTCTTGCCCGCTGCGCCAGGGCCCACGAGGCCGTAGAGGCACCCGCGCGGAACCGTGAGGTTGACGTTGCGGAGCACCGGCGCGGCGAACGACTTCGAGAGGTTGCGTACCTCGATCACGGCGGTTGGGGGCAGGGAGTGTATCCTCCGCGGCCCCTCGATCGCCAATGGCAGACTGGCTCGCAGATCAGATCTTCTATGAGATCTTCCCCGACCGCTTCGCGATCGGCGGCGGATCGACCGCGCGCGCGCGGCGCAAGCTCCTCCCCCGCGGCGCCGAGCTCCGCGCGTGGGACCAGCTCCCTGCGCGGCCTCCGCGCGGCAAGGACTTCTTCGGCGGCGACCTCCGCGGCGTCGCCGAGCGCCTCGATCACGTCGCCGCCGTGGGCGCGACGGCGCTCTATCTCACCCCCGTGTTCGCGTCGCCGAGCAACCACCGCTACGACGCCACGGACCACCACCGCGTCGACCCCGCGCTCGGCGGCGACGAGGCCCTCCTCGACCTCCTCGCGTCGTGCCGGGCGCGCGGGATGCGGGTGGTGCTCGACGGTGTGCTCAACCACGTCTCCGACCAGCACCCGCGCGCGAAGGGGCGTCGGGGCCTGCTCACGCACGGCGGCGTCGCCCAGCGTTGGCGGGGCTTCGGCCACATGCCCGAGCTCGACCTCGACGACCCCGAGGTGCGCGCGGAGCTCCTCGACGGACCCGACGCGCTCATCCCGCGGTGGCTTCGAAGGGGCGCCGCGGGGTGGCGCCTCGACGTCGCCGCAGACCTCACCGCGCGCATCGTGAGAGACGTCGTGAAGGTCTCGCGCGCGGTCGACCCCGAGGCCTGCGTCATCCCTGAAATCATGGCCTTCCCCGAAGGCTGGATGGGCCGTGACGGAGACGCCGACGGGGTGATGAACTACTACGCCCGCCGCGCGCTCCTCGACTGGATCGAGGACCCGAAGGCCACGCCCGCGCGCGTGGTGACCGCCGCCGTCGCCGATGTCATCGCCGCGTGCGGCCTCGACGCGACCCTGCGCTCGTGGATGATGCTCTCGTCGCACGACACGCCGCGGGCGATCGACGCGTGCGGCAGCCCCGAGCGTGCGCGCCTCGCGGCCACGCTGCAGTTCACCATGCCCGGCGCACCCGTCGTGTACTACGGCGAGGAGGTCGGGATGCGCGGCGAAGACGACCCCGCCAACCGCGCGCCGATGCCCTGGGACGCGGCCCGCTGGGACGCGCGCACGCTCGCGCACTACCGCGCCCTCGCGGGGCTTCGAACGCGCGCGCGGGCGCTGCGCAGGGGGCGCTTTCTTGACCTCTCGACGCGCGCGGGCGATGGGGTGCTCGCGTTCGTGAGGCTCACGGACGACCCCGAGGAGACCGTGCTCGTCGTGGCCCACCTCGATCCCGTCGCGCGCCCGGTGCACGTGTACCTCCCGCTGGGCAAGCTCCACGACGCGGTGAAGCTCGTCGACCTCGTCGCGCACGAGTCCGAAGGGCCGTGGTCGTCGCCGTGCTGGATCACCTCGGGGAGGCTCGCGCTGACGCTCCCGCCCTGCGGCGTTCGCGTGCTCGGCGTCGAGTCGGAGTACATTGCCGGCTACAGGCTCTATCGAAAGAGGGAGCTCCCCCGATGACCTACCGCGCCTTCGCGCTCGCCTTCGCCGCCTTCGCGCTCTCGTGCAGCGCGCGCTCCGAGACCACGTACGGCCAGTGTCGCGCCTCGTCGACGTGCAACGAATCGACGCCGCTCTGCATCGCGTTTCGCAACCGCGTCGACGGGAGCAACATCCCCCTCTGCACGCGCGAGTGCGCGACCAACGCCGAGTGCCCCGACAACGGCGTGTGCATCGAGATCCTCGCGGGCGGCTACCGCTCGCTCTGCATGCAGCGCTGCCTCGGTGACACCAACTGCCCCTTCGTCGGCGGCTTCTGCGCCGACGTGCGCGCGGGCGACCGCGCCTGCGTGCCCTGACGAATCAACACCCCTCAACCGCTGACACCGCCATGAACTTCGACCACGAACTCGCCGCACGCATCCGCCCCTTCATCGAGCGCGCCTTCGCCGACCGCGCGCTCCTCAAGGACTATGACCACGAGTACGCCGTGCTCGACGCCCTCGCCGCGCTCGACACGGGCAAGCTCCGCGTCGCCACGCGCGACGACGCGGGCGTGTGGACGGTGCACCCGTGGCTCAAGCAGGCCATCCTGCTCTACTTCGCGCTTCGCACGAACGAGCGCGCCACCGCGGGGCCCCTGGAGTTCAACGACAAGATCCCCGTGAAGGCGCCCCCCGTGGGCGTGCGCGTGGTGCCGCCTGGGACGGTGCGCTACGGCGCTCACATCGAGCCCGGCGCCGTGGTGATGCCCGGCTACGTGAACATCGGCGCGTGGGTCGGCGCGGGCACCATGGTCGACACCTGGGCCACCGTGGGCTCGTGCGCGCAGATCGGGAGCGACGTGCACCTCTCGGGCGGCGTGGGCATCGGCGGCGTGCTCGAGCCCCCGGGGGCGCGGCCCGTGATCATCGAAGACGGCGCGTTCATCGGGTCGCGCGCGATCATCGTCGAGGGCGTTCACGTCGAGCGCGAGGCCGTGATCGGCGCGGGCGTGGTGCTCACCGCGAGCACGCCCGTGGTCGACGTCACGGGCCCGGCGCCCGTCGAGACGAGGGGCCGCGTGCCCGCGCGCTCGGTGGTCATCCAGGGGACGCGCATCAAGCACTTTCCCGCGGGAGAGTTCGGCGTTCCCTGCGCGCTCGTGATCGGTCAGCGGACCGCGAGCACCGACCGCAAGACCTCGCTCGAGTCCGCGCTCCGCGACTACGGGGTGTCGGTTTGATCGACGGCGACCTCGAGCAGACCCTCCTCGCGCTCTGCGCGATCGCCTCTCCGACGGGCGAGGAGGCGCCCCTCTGTGACGTGGTCGAGCGGGAGCTTACGGCGCTCCTCGGACGCGACGCGGTGGCGCGCGACGGGCACAGCCTCGTGGTCACGCCCGAAGCGCCCGCGGGGCTTCCGCGCGTGGCGCTCGCGGGTCACTTCGACGTCGTGCGCACCGACCACGACGGCCCGGCCCGCATCGAGGGCGATCGCATCTACGGCCCCGGCGCGGCGGACATGAAGTCGGGCCTCGCGGTGATGCTCCACCTCTTGCGCGACCTGCGTGACGGGCGCCGTGCCCGCTACGCGCCGACCTTCGTGTTCTATGAGCGCGAGGAGGGGCCGTACCTCGAAAACAGGCTCGGCGACGTGCTCGAACACTTCCCCGCGCTGCGCGAGGTCGACCTCGCGGTGTGCCTCGAACCGAGTTCGAACGCGCTCCAGCTCGGGTGCATGGGGAGCCTCCACGCGCGCGTCCGCTTTCACGGTCGCACGTCGCACAGCGCGAGGCCGTGGCAGGGCGAGAACGCGATCCACAAGGCGGCGCCCTTTCTCTCGAAGCTCGCCGCGCGCACGCCGCACGACGTGGTCATCGAGGGGCTGCTCTACCGCGAGGTGATGAGCGCCACGCTCGCCGAGGGAGGCCGCGGTCGCAACGTGGTGCCCGACCTCTTCACCCTCAACGTCAACTACCGCTTCGCGCCGGGGCGCACACCCGACGACGCCGCCGACGAGCTCGCGATGGTGGTGGCGGGCGACGCCGTGATCGAGGTCTTCGACCGGTCTCCGTCGGCGCTCCCGAGCCGCTCGCACCCGCTGGTCACGGCGCTCGAAGCGCTGGGGCTCCCCTCGGTGGAGCCCAAGCAGGCGTGGACCGACGTCGCGCGCTTCGCCGCGGCGGGCGTGGCCGCGGTGAACTTCGGCCCCGGCACCCAATCGCAGGCCCACCAGCGCAACGAATGGACCGACCGCGCCGCCCTCGCCGATGGAATGGCGCTCTTTCGCCGATGGTTGTTCACCGACTGAGGTTTCGTCATGCACCCTGCGCTCACGTACACGCTCCTCGGGCTCCTCGCCGGACTCTTCGCCGCCGCGTGGTGGGTCGACGGACGCCCCGACGAGCACCGCCTCGCGCGCTATCGAAAGTTCACCCTCGTCGCGCAGGTCGGCTCGCTCGTCGCCGCGTTTCTGCTCCTTCGTCCGGGGCAGAGCCCGCACGCGCGCCCCGAGACCTTCGAGGCCGCGGTGGGCCACGGGACGCCGGCCCTCATCGACGTCTACAGCACCAGTTGAGGCCCCTGCCTGCTGGCAAGGCCGTCGGTCGACGGTCTCGAACGTGAGACGAGAGGGAGGCTCAACGTCGTGCGCGTCGACGTCGAGTCGCAGTCTGCGGCGCTCGTGGTGAACCGCTACGGGTACCAGTACACGCCGACGTACATCCTGGTCGACCGTGACGGTCGCGAGGTGTGGCGTCAGGTCGGCGGATCGCCTCCGCACGACGTCATCGAGGCGCGCATCGCCGCCATGCGGTGACGCGCGCCTCGACGGGGCTTCTCACACCATCAGTGGAACGTGATGCCGGAGTAGTTGATCGGCGTGCCGGACCCGAAGGCGTCGACGGAGGTCGTGCCCGCGGGGAAGAGGTCGTAGGTCTCGTCCATGGAGCCCGTGCTCCACACGACGCCCTGGTAGGGGACGGTCCACACGGTCGTGCGGCCGTTGCGGATCGCGTACTCGAGGGCGTACTCGCGGCGCGCGCGGTAGGCGGCGTCGGCGATGTCCGCGAAGTGCAGGTTCGCGGCGGCCCAGCCGTACCAGTGCGCGTAGTCGGGGTTGGCGTGGTAGGCGCCGTGCCAGGTCTTCACCGCGTCGTACTTGTAGAGCTCGAAGAACGCGCGCTCGGGGAGCGAGAGGCGGCGGTAGAGCTGCGCTCCGCCCAGGATGATCGCGCCCACCGCGTCGGGGTTCGACGGCCTGCTCGCGACGGAGGGGACGATGAGCCCGTCGAAGTTGAGCGCGCGGATGATGTCCTCGGCCTCGTGCGTGAGCTCGGTGACGTTGACGTGCATGCCGTCGGCGACGCGCAGCCTGAAGTCCGCGAACGAGCGCGCGTGGCAGCTATCGCAGACGGTGAGCATCTCGGCGCGGCGCGCGGTGAGCACGCCGGTGGCGTCGGCGACCTGCACGATGGTGCCGTCGCGGTCGTTGGTGTAGGCCGAGTCGGGCGTTCCGTCGGCGCCCGCGAAGTCGATCGCCGCGCGCGGGTCATACGCGGTGTTGGGGCTCAGCGTCGTGCCCGTGAGCGTGTAGGGGAGCTGGCCGTTGCGGCGGAAGCTCAGGTGCGAGTCGCGCCCGCCGACGGGGCCGTACGCGATGCCGTAGGAGAGGTCGTGGTCGGTGTAGCGCGTCCCGTCGGCGGCGGTGAGGTGACGCGGCATGTGGCAGCCCGAGCACGAGGGGGCGCGGCCCGTGTCGCCCTCGTTCTGGTAGATCACGCCGTGCTTCGAGAGGATGTACGCCTCGTACTGCGAGTGGTCGGGGCCCATGTGGCAGGTGCCGCACGCCGACGGGCTGCGCGCCTCGGCGGAGCGGAAGCGGTGGCGCGTGTGGCACGAGTCGCAGCGCGTCTCGATGTTGTGGCAGTTGGTGCAGGTCGCAGTGCCCGCGGACTCGAGCGCGCGGTCGACGGTGCACGAGGGGAGGTCGTCGAGGCGTCCCGCTTCGTACATGCGCTGCTCGCCGATGGCGTGGCGGTTGGCCTGGTGACCGCGGAACTGGTTCTCGTGACAGCGCGCGCAGGTCGTGGCCGTGGGCAGCGGGTTGTGCCGCGGGCCGCCCGTGGTGTCGGTGCCGTGGCAGTCCTGGCAGGAGACCTCCTGCGCCATCGCGCCGGCCTTGTAGTCGGCCACGATGCCAGGGTCGCGCGTGCCGTGGCAGACGATGCAGGCGTCGCTCGCGGGGTTCCAGTTCTGGAAGACGAGGTCGAGCGTGGTGGGGCGGCCCGCGAGGATCGAGACCGAGCGCGTCACGGGCGGATAGGCCATGTAGCGCGCGGTGACCTGATAGACGCCCGCGGGCAGGGCCATGAACGTGTAACGCCCATCGGCGGCGGTCGTCGCGGCGGTCATCACGGCGGGCTCGAGGGTCACGGAGGCGCCCGCGACGGGTCGGCGCGCGACCGCGTCGGTGATCGTCCCGAGGAGCGTCCCGACGCTCACGCCGGGCTCTCCCTGCGCGCCGGCGTCACCCGCGGGGCCCTGCGGTCCCTGCGTCCCCGTCTCGCCCGCCGGGCCTCTCGGACCGATGGGGCCCTGCACCCCTGCCTCTCCCGCGGGGCCCTGCGGCCCTGCTTCGCCAGCGGGTCCTACAGGCCCGTCGGCGCCGATGCAGGCGACGCTCATGAGCGCCGCCGAGAAGATCGAAACCAGGACGCGCTGCCGTCGAACGGACATGACTGGTGGTCCTTTCCAAGGTCCGACGCCGCGGTCGACGACCTCTCGGGCCGACCGTGCGGGTGGATGACCGCGCGTACTGCGAGACTCGGGCCGCGCCCTACGTCGCCCGCTCGATGCCCATCTCCTTGAGCATCCTCCAGAGCGTCGTTCGCCCGATGCCGAGCACCCTGGCCGCGTCGGCGTGATGCCCGCCGCAGGCCTCCAGGACCCGCAGAACGTGGGCGCGCTCGACCTCGGCCAGCGAGGCCATCGCGGTCTGCGCGACGGGGATCGCGCGGGCCTTCGTGAGCTCTTCGGGGAGGTGCGCCGCGTCGACGTCGACGCCGCGAGAGAGCACCGCGCCGTGCTTCACCGCGTTCACCAGCTCGCGCACGTTGCCCGGCCATCGGTGGGCCATGAGCGCGCGCTCGGCGTCGGCGGTGAAGCGGCCCGTGCGGTGCTTTTCACGCGCCAGAAAGGTCGACGCGAGCGGGATGATGTCGTCGCGCCGCTCCCGCAGCGGCGGAACGGTGAGCGTGAAGACCCGGAGGCGATAGTAGAGGTCCTCGCGGAACTGCCGCTCGGCGACGCGCGTCGCGAGGTCCTGGTGCGTGGCGCAGAGCACGCGCACGTCGACGGAGAAGGCGTGGTTGTCGCCCACGCGGCGCACCTCGCCGTCTTGCAGCGCGCGCAGCAGCTTCGACTGGAGCGCGAGGGGCATCTCGGCGATTTCGTCGAGCAGGAGCGTGCCCCCGTGGGCCTCTTCGAAGAGCCCGCGCTTGAGGGCGTTCGCGCCGGTGAAGGCCCCCTTCGCGTGCCCGAAGAGCTCGGACTCGAGGAGGTCCGCCGGGAGCGCGGCGACGTTGATCGCGATGAAGGGCCCCGCGCGCCGCGGCGAGTTCGCGTGGAGGGCCCGCGCGACGAGCTCCTTTCCGCTGCCGCTCTCGCCCTGGATGATCACCGTCGCGTCAGAGGCTGCGACGAGCGACACGCGCGCGAGGAGCGTGCGCATCACCTCGCTCTCGGCCACGAACTGCGAGCGGATGCGAACGCCGGGAGCGCGGGGATGGCTGCTGCAACGGGCGCAGACGTCCCCGTGCTCGAAGGGCGTGGCGCAGTGCGGTTCCGTAAGGGGCGTTCCGTCGCGTTTCACGTTGGAACGTATCGCCTTCGTCGAGGCTCGCGGTCAACGCGCGTGTCGGAGCGCGCCGACGCCTCGCGCGTTGGGTATGCGAAATGTCATTGCCGCAGCGATTTCGTTGTGCCCCGACGGGGCCCGTCGAGGGCTACGGATCGTCGGCGCCGAGGTCGGCGATCACGGCCATGTAGCGCCGCTCGATGCGGGGCGTTCGCTGCCGTTCGAGCATCGCGGCGTAGAGGTCTCGCGCGCGGACGAGGGCGGCCTGCGCGTCGGAGCGCGCGGCGATCTCCGTGGGGTCGTCGGCGACGGTGACGGGCGCGTCGTCGGGCCTGCGCGTGAGGTCTCGCAGGCCGCGCGCGAGGAGCACGTCGATCGCCGCGCGCGACTCGTCGTCGGGGTAGCGCGGGTCCGCCGCGCGCGCGATGGGGACGAGGTCGCCGCGAAAGTTCGCGCAGGCGCGCACGTCGGCGGGCGTGAGCGGTCTGCGCTCCGTCGCGCCGATGAGCTCGGTGCAGCGCGCGTCGAGCGCCCACGAGAGGAAGGCGCGCTGGTACGACGGCGAGATGCGCACGAGGGAGTCGGTGAGGGGCTCGACGCGTCCGTCGTCGGCGACGGGGGCGGCGTTGCGCTCCCAGCGGAGGGCGAACCACGCGAGGCGCGTCGCGCGCGAGGCGTACCACTGACCGCGCGGGCCGAGCCCGTGGCGCGCGGCGACGATGGAGAGCGGCGCGTCGGGGCGCTCGAGGTCGTCGAGGAAGCGCTGCGCGGCGCGGGCGCGGAGCGCGATGGAGACGTCGGCGCCCTGTGACGCCGCGTGGCGCAGGGTGTCGGCGAAGTCCTGTCGGGCCGCGTCGCTGCGCGCGGCGTCTCCGTCGGCGGCCGCGCGAGACCAGCGCGCCCACGCGCGGTCGACGGCGGCGAACGAGGGCGGGAGCGGTCGCGCGAGGTCGCGCCGATGCTCGGCGAGCACCGCGGCCTCGTCGCAGGTGAGGTGCGGGAGCTCGGCGGGCCACTCGGGCGTGCGGTGCGAGAGCGGCAGAAAGAGCGCGAGCAGGAGGCCGAGGGCGCCTCCCACAACGACGGGCGGGACGTCATATCGCGGGGCGTCGCGGCGGGCCACGGCGCGACTGTACACGGCGAAGACCGTGTGTACAGTGCGCGCCGCGATGGCACACGAGCACGACGACGAAGAAGAAGAGGCCCACGACGACCACGAGCGCGACGAGGTCGACCACGCGGCGATCGCCGAGGCGCTGCACCGCGCCGTGGAGCGGGGCGAGAAGGTCCAGCTCGAGCGCGAGGGCCTCGAGAACGAGCACTGGAACGGCTTTCCCCTCGTGGCGAACGACGATTTCGTGCTGATGCGGTCGCTGCACGACTTCGCGCTCGACGGCTTCGCGGTGCTGCGCGTGCGAGACATCACCGGGGTTCGCTCGGCCGACACCGAGCGCTTCTTCGAGCGCGTGCTGCGCGCCGAGGGGATGCTCGACAGCCTCCCGCCGCCCAAGCCCGTGCTCCTGCGCTCGTGGCGCTCGGTGCTCGAGAGCGTGCGCGCGCACTACCGCTACGCGATCCTCGAGTGCGAGGGCGTCGACAGCGGCGACTTCGTGCTCGGCGAGATCGTCTCCGTCGACGACGAGCACGCGTCGCTCCGCTACATCCAGGTCAACGGGACGCGCGAGCGAGAGCTCACGAAGGTGTCACTGCACGACCTGACGCTCGTGCGCTTCGATGAGCAGTACGTGAACCTCTTCGGTAAGTACTCGGTCGGCGAGGAGCACCACTGACCAAAGGGGTGCGGCGTCGCCCTACTCCGTCGCGACGGCGCCCACCCAGTCGGTGTTCACCCGTCCGAGCGACGAGGAGATCGTGAAGGTGCGCCCCTCGGGGGCCTCGTCGCGCGCGGTGATCGTGAGGTGCAGCACGTCGCCGTTCACGCCCGTGCTGCGATCCCAGCGGAAGTCGAAGGACGACGACTCGCCGTCGAAGGTGAGCTCGCGCGCGAACACCCGCCACGGGCCCTGCGTGGGCGCGGTGCTGAAGAGGCTCACGTCGATGGTGCGGCTCTGGCCGAGGGGGATCACCAGGCCGTGCGCCGCCACCGTGCGCTGACGGTCGCGCGTCGTGAGCGTCACCACGTCGGGCAGCGTCGGCGCGGCGTTGAAGTACGGGCGCCCCGTCACCGCGGGGACGCAGGGGTCCTGCATCGCGGCGGCGGCGACGTTCGACCACGAGCGCTGGATCTCGTAGTCGAGGTCGTCGGGCCGCAACGCCGCGTCGCTGCGGTGCTCGCACATGTCTCCGACCTCGCCGCCCGTGTACGCGATGGCCCACGCGCCCTCGGGCGGGGCCTCGGTCGAGGGCTGGTAGTACGCGGGCGCGACGTTGGGGTACGGGTCCGTCGCGGCCTCGATGATCTCGTGCGAGAGCACGCGGGTGATCGTGTCGAGGCCGCTGCCGCAGTCGGGGATCACCGCGTATGCGATGGAGCGCCGCTCGCTGTCGCGCAGGTCGCTGTGGTATCCGCCGATGCCGCGGCAGGTCGCGTCGGTGCCCGACTGCACCTGCCTGCGCGCGTCGAGCATGAGGATGTAGAGGGTGTTCTCGTCGGGCGCGCCCCACACGCGCGATTCGATCTGGTTGAGCACCCAGGTGCGAAAGCGCGTCGCCGCCACGGTGCCCGTCGTGAGCCCCGCGCCGTCGGAGTGAAACGCCTCGGTCACCGAGCCCGCGCCGATGCCGTACTCGGTGACCTGCGCGCGCCACGTCTCCGAGGCCATGTAGCGCCGCATGAAGTCGAGCTCGGCGCGCTCGTCGGGCCACGTCGTGTCGGCGCCGCTCGCGATGAACACCGGCACGATGCGCGGCGCGCGGAGCACCGGACCGCCGCGGCTCACCACCGTCGGCGCCGACGGGCGAAACGCGGGGTACACGGGCGAGGGCTCGTGCCGCGGCACGTCGGGCACGTCGGGCACGTACACGTCGACCACGAGCGATCCGTCGTCGGCGCTCGCGTCGCCGAGGTCGGCGTCGGCGCCTGGCGCGGTCTCGACGCCGGCGCCGCAGCCGGCGATCGCGCGCTTGTGAACAGGGCGAAGAGCGTTCGGTTCATCGAGCGCGCGTAGCTATACGCGAAGTCCGAAGCGTCTGCGAGGTGCGGTCAGCGATCGAGGAGACCGCGACGGGGCGCCTCGCGACGAGCCTCGCGCCGACCTCCGCGAAGGTCATCGAGCCGTCGAAGACCTCGCCCGAGTCCGAGAGCGTTACCGCGAGACCGCCAAAATCATGTGGGAGCGAGTATCCCGCCTCGGGCGGCGCCGCCGCGTCGAGGCGCGGTTCGGGGCCTCGCGTGAAGAGCACCGTCGCCCGCCGCGCGCCGAGGTCACGCGCGACGCGGAGCGTGTCTCGCGCGACGCGCCACGGCACGCGTCGGTCGACCGCGAGGAGGAGCTCCGAGGCTTCGGCGGCGCCGTCGCGCGCGAGGCGATGCGAGAGGTCCGCGGCGAGCACGCGGCGACCTTCGAGGGAGTCGAGCGCGCGCACGAGCGCGACGGGTGACCCGTCGACGGCGATGCGATCTTCGGTGACCTGCAACGACGGGCCGAGCGGAGGCCGCGGGAGCCCTTCGGCCACGGGCGGAGACAGCCTCGCGCCGAGCGCGAACGCGGGCGAGAGGTCTCGCCAGAGGGCGTCACGGTGCGCGCGCATCCTCGCGACGAAGGCGCCGTCGACCGCGCTCCACGCGCACGCGACGACGAGCAGCGCGAGGCCGCCGCGAGACGGGCGCCACGAGGTCGACGCGACGCGAGACGCGCGCCACGCGCTCACGGCCGCCGTCACCGCGAGGCAGAGCAGCGCGACGGCGACGAGCGTCGATCCTTCGCGCGCGCTTCGAAGCACCTCGGCGACGCGCTCGGCGCGTGTGACATCGGCGCTCCACGCGGAGGCGGCGCGCGCTTCGAGGAGCGTCTTCGCGCTGGCCCACGCGAGGAGGGTCGCGCCGAGCCTCGCCACGCCGGAGGAGAGCTCCTCCGCGCGAGACCGTCGCGGCGCGGCGCTCGCGAAGAGCATCGCCGCGCCCACGCCGGGGACGACGGCGACGACGGGCGCGCCCGCGAGCGCGAGCGAGACCGCCGCGAGGCCCGACACCGCGGCGGTGATCGTCGACGCGCGGCGGAGCGTCGACGCGGGGCCGTGTGCGCCCCGTGTGGTGACGCTCGCGGCGACGAGGCCCGTGGCCCAGAGGTATCCGATCGCGCGTCCGACGTTGGCCTCGTAGAGGCCCTCTTGATAGAGCGCGAGGCGCGCCGTGGGGGCCGCGCGCGCGATCGCGGAGAGCGCCGCGTTCCACCCCGTGAAGGTGTTGAACGCGCCGAGCGCCGCGGGGAGGAGCGCGAGCGCGGGCGAGATCGGACGACGCGCGGAGACGCTCCACACGACGACGAACGCGAGCGCCGTGAGGGGGCCGCCGAAGCCCGCGATGCGCGCCCACACGCGCGGGTCGTGAGCGCCCGCGTAGCCCACGGCGACGGAGGCCGCGAGCGACGCGAGGGGCCACACCCAGCGGCGCGCGCGCGGCGACGTGATCGGCGCGACGGACGCGTGACCGAAGGCGGCGTCTCCGGCGGCGATGAGCGCGTCCATCGAGTCGAAGCGCGACGCGGGGTCTTTCGACAGCGCGCGGGCGACGAGGCGCTCGACCTCGGGCGACGCGGTGACGCCCGACGCCGAGAGCGGGGGCGGGTCGGTCGAGACGTGACCCTGCATCTGCGCGGCGAAGCCCTCGGCGCGAAAGGGCGTGTGGCCCGCGAGCATCTCGTAGAGCGTGACGGCGAAGGCGTACTGGTCGGAGGCGGGGCCGACGCCGTGGTTCCACCACTGCTCGGGGGCCATGTACGAAGGCGTTCCGACGGGGGCGCCGGTGGCGGTGACGCGCGTGGTGTCGGCGAGGTCGCGGGCCATGCCGAAGTCGATGAGCCGCGGCGACTCGCGCTCCCCCTCGCGCACGAGGAACACGTTGTCGGGCTTCACGTCGCGATGGATCACGCCCGCCGCGTGGGCCGCCGCGAGGGCCTCGGCGACGGGCCGCGCGAGGCGCCACGCCGCCTCTTCGGGGAGCGCGCCGCGCGCGTCGAGGAGCGCCCGCAGCGTGCGCCCTTCGAGCTTCGGGAGCACGAGGTAGGGCCGACCGTCGTCGGTGACGCCGTGATCGAGCACCGCGAGCACCGCGGGGTGCGCGAGGCGCGTGAGCGCGTCGAGCTCGCGTTCGAAGCGCGTCGCCCACCGGGGATCGTCGGAGAGCGCGCGGCGCAGCACCTTGAGCACCACGGGACCGCCCGGTCCCACGGCGTCGTAGACCGTCGCGGTGCCGCCCTCGGCGAGCTCGGCGCCCGGCACGTACGGCCCCGCGCGCATCGGAGCTCCCGCGGTCAGAAGAAGCGGTGCTTCTTGTACTCGCCCTCATCGGGCCAGGCGGGCCACGAGACGATCCAGCCGGTCTTGCCGGGGGCCTCCTTCTCCTTCGTGGGATCCGGGGGACGCCGCGTGATCTTCACGTCGTAGAAGGCCTTGAATTCGAGCTTGGCGCCCGAGAAGTACGCCTTGCCGCCGTAGAACGGACCTTCGCCGTCGGCGCCGATCTGACCGCCCATCGCGAAGCCCGCGGTGCCCTGGATCGAGATGCCCGCGATGACCGTCACGAGCCACGCCTTGCCCTCGGCCTGCGCGGTGCCCGTGAACGTGAACTCGATCTTGCCGCCGACGGTGATCTTCCCCTCGGCGACGGACCCCTGGCTGATCTTGATCGAGCCCGCCGCGGTGATTCCGCCCTTGAGGCCGAGCACGAGCGCGAAGGTCGCCTTGGCCTTCACGCCCCACTTGTCGATGCCCTCCTCGGCGGCCTTGCGGGCCTTGAGGAGCCACTCGGCGATGGCGGGCGCGCAGGCGATGCCGAGGCCCGCGCCGCCGGTGCCCGCGGCCTTGATGAGCAGCGCGAGGAGGTCGACCTCGATGGTCGCGCCGAGGAGGGGATCGGCCGCGAGTTCGAGCTCCACGTCACGCGCGACGTCGGGCTTCTCTTCGAGCTCCGCGAGGGTGCTCGTGTACTTGAAGCCGAACTGGATCTGCGGAAACGTGACCGTGACGTTGCCCGCCTGATAGGCCACCCAGCGGAGCCACTTGGCCGAGATCTTGAGCAGCCGCATCCACGCGGACGACTCGATGTACTTGGTCTTGAACTCCTTGCCGATGAACGACTCGAGGCCGTCGTACTTGTAGCCGACCTTGAGTTCGAACCCGATGGGGTAGCCGCCCTCGTTCTCGATCTCGCGCTCGCCGTTGGCCGCGTACTTCGAGGTGCGCTTGCGTTCGAAGCCCGCGGATACCGCGATCTCGATGGCCCACGAGATGTCGGGGTACACGCGCACGATGGCCTGCGCGGGGCCGTTGGTCGTGCAGGCGTCGACGTCGATGTAGTAGACGTCCTTCGTCTCGTACGAGGGCCAGATGTACTTGTAGAGCACCTTGATCTTGCCGATGGTGCCGAGGGCCATCGGGATCTGAAGGCTGCTCTTGACGTTGAACTTGTACTGCTGCGCCCCCGAGACGAGCTCCGCGGCGTTGAAGGGCGGCTTGACGATGATGTGCCGCTTCGCGTGGGTCTTGTCTTTGTTGCAGAGCGGCTTGGCGAGCACGGTCTTGACCTGGATCGTCTCCTCGGTCTTCTCGCGCCCCGCGATCACGCAGATGTACCGCTTCTTCGGGTCGGTGTTGGGGAGCGCGATCTTGTACTTGCGCTTCGCGGGCACGTGGCCGCACGCGACCTCGGCGCTCTTGAGCTCGCACTCCTGCTTGACCACCTGGCAGGGGAGCACGGGCTTCGACGGCGCGGGCTTCGGCGCGGGCGGCTGGTTGCGGGCCTTCGCCTCGGCGTAGATCTGCCGCCACTCGGCGAGGGCCTCACGGTCGTTGGGGTTGCTCGGGTCGAGCAGCCGTCCGCCTCGCTCGGGGTGCCTTCGAAGGAACTCCCTGTTGGCCTCCCGCGTCTCCGGCGACGAGGTCTTCTTCTTGCGGTTGCTGCCCGAGGTGCGAGCGTGTTGCGGCGTGCTCATGCGGGAGCGCGATGTTCGCCCCGAGAGACCGCGCGCGTAAAGGCCGATCGCTCCGTTCCTTCGTACGCGCTCACTTCGGCGGGGTCGCGGGGCGCGCGATCAGTGGCCGCCGCAGAACCCGTCGATGGTCTCAAGCACGATGTCCTCCTGCTCGTAGAGCAGAAAGTGTCCGCCGGGGAGCTCGGTGTTCTGCACGCGGTCGAGGTTCGCCACGCCCTCGACCCTGAACGCGGGCGTGCGCGCGTCCTCTTCGCCGCGCAGGATCAGGAGCGGGATGCTCGAGCGCCGCGCGGCGTCGTAGTAGTTCTCGTCGAAGCCCGAGAGGAGCACGGCGCCCGAGAGGTGCCCGAGGAGGTTCGCGCCGAGGAGGTGCAGGAGCCCGCGGCCGCCGTAGCCGTTGCCGATGACGTACACGGCCTCGGCGCGCTCGCGCGTGTACGCGAAGACGTGGCCCCACGCGGCGGTGCCCTGGTCGTTGGCCCACTCGCCGCCCATGCCGATCGAGGGGCACACGATCATCGCGTCGGGCATGCGCCGCGCGAGGAGGTAGCAGGGCAGCTTCGACGAGCCGCCGGTGCCGTGGAGGAAGATCACCGCGCGCGCGGCCTTGCCCTGCTGCGGAGGGTTGAGCACCAGCGTGTGGACGTTGTCAGCCCCCGTGCGGCTGAGGATGTTCGACGGGATGGGCGAGGGGATCGGGGCGTAGTCGGGGTCGCGCTTCATGCGCAGCCACGCGGCGCGCACGTAGGCCCTCGCGCGGCGACGGTCTTCGGGGCGCACGCCGCCGAAGTCGCTCATCGCGATGAAGGTCATCATGCCGAGGTCGCCGTCTTCGCCGAGGCGATCGATCCACGGGCCGGGCGCGCCCGAAGGGAGCATCACGGTCATGCCGAGGGGCATCGCGTGAGAGCGGGAGTTGCGCAGCCCCACGAGGAGTCCGAGGAGCGCGAGCGCGACGCCGAGCGTGATCTTCGCGCGCCGGGGGTTGTTCTGCGCAGAGAACGCCGCGACGTCGAGGAGGATGTAGAGAAGCAGCCACGACCAGCCCCAGCCGGACACGCCGCCGCGCGCGCACAACGAGGCGAGGTAGACCCCGACAGGGATGCCCAGAAGTCCGAGGATCGAGAATAGGACCGACACGCGGGGACCGATTTCCCGGCGAAACAAGAGGCGCCGTGCGGCGAGCCTACCCTAGCGACCCGGCTTCCTGCGCGTAGATTCTGCGCCCGCCGCGAGGGTCGAGACGGGTAGCGGCGCGGTGGCGCGATGAGGTAGTCTCCGCGCCCCAATGGACGGCCGATGATGAATCGCGGCCCGCGCCGCGACGGCCGAAATCGTAAGGAAGGCAAGAGCGTCATGAGCGCGACAGAGGCGCCGACCACCATCGGCAGCATGAAGGTTTCGAACCCGGGCCTCGTGGACTGGGTCCGTGACATGGCGGCGATGTGCAAGCCTGACCGCGTCGTGTGGGTCGACGGATCGGAGAAGGAGCGCGCTGCGCTCACGGAGCTCGCGGTGAAGGAGGGGATCCTCATCCCGCTGAACCCCGAGAAGCGTCCGGGCTGTTATCTCCACCGCTCGAACCCCAACGACGTCGCGCGCGTGGAGCACTGCACGTTCATCTGCACGCCGACGAAGGACGAGGCGGGGCCGACGAACAACTGGATGGCCCCCGCGGACGCGTACGCGAAGCTCGGCGCGCTCTTCGACGGCGCGATGAAGGGCAGGACGATGTACGTGATCCCGTACGTGATGGGCCCCGTAGGCTCTCCGTACGCGAAGATCGGCATCGAGATCACCGACAGCGTGTACGTGGTGCTCAACATGGGGATCATGACGCGCATGGGCGCCGTGGCCCTCGAGATGCTCGGCGCCTCGGGCGGGTGGAACCGCGGTCTGCACTCGACGCTCGACCTGAACCCCGACCGCCGGTTCATCTGTCACTTCCCGCAGGACAACACCATCTGGTCGGTGGGCTCGGGCTACGGCGGCAACGTGCTGCTCGGCAAGAAGTGCCTCGCGCTGCGCATCGGGTCGTACCTCGGTCGCAACGAGGGGTGGCTGGCGGAGCACATGCTCATCCTCGGCGTGCAGGGCCCTGACGACAAGGAGCCCACCTACGTCGCGGCGGCCTTCCCGAGCGCGTGCGGCAAGACCAACTTCGCGATGATGATCCCGCCGAAGCAGTTCGCGGGGTGGAAGATCTGGACCGTCGGCGACGACATCTCGTGGATGCGCGTGGGCCCCGACGGGCGCCTCTGGGCGATCAACCCCGAGGCGGGCTACTTCGGCGTCGCGCCGGGCACGAGCATGAAGTCGAACGCCAACGCGATGCGCTCGGTGGAGCGCAACACGCTCTTCACCAACGTCGCGATGACCGCCGACGGCGACGTGTGGTGGGAGGGCATGGACGGCCCCGTCCCCGAGGAGCTCACCGACTGGAAGGGCAACCCGTGGAAGAAGGGCTCGCCCGAGAAGGCCGCGCACGCCAACTCGCGCTTCACCGCGCCGATGGCGAACAACCCCGCGCTCTCGCCGCACGCGAGCGACCCGCAGGGCGTGCCGATCTCGGCGATCATCTTCGGCGGTCGCCGCTCGACGACGGTGCCCCTGGTGCTCCAGTCGTTCAACTGGACGCACGGCGTCTTCCTCGGCGCGACGATGGGCTCGGAGACGACCGCGGCGGCGACGGGCAAGGTCGGCGTGGTGCGCCGTGACCCGATGGCGATGCTGCCCTTCTGCGGATACAACATGGGCCACTACTTCGGTCACTGGCTCGAGATGCAGAAGAGCATCGCGAACCCGCCGAAGATCTTCCAGGTCAACTGGTTCCGTCAGGGCAAGGACGGCACCTTCCTCTGGCCGGGCTTCGGCGACAACATGCGCGTGCTGCGCTGGATCCTCGACCGCGCGGCGGGCCGCGTGGGCGCGCAGGAGACGCTCCTCGGCTGGGTGCCCAAGGCCGGTCACCTCGACCTCTCGGGCCTCGACATCCCGCACGAGCGCGTCGACGAGGCCACGCACATCGACCTCGCCGAGTGGAAGGCCGAGTTCGAACTCCAGGGCGAGTTCTTCAAGACCATCGGCGACTCGATGCCCGACGCGATCAAGCTCCAGCGCGACCTGCTCATGGCGCGCATCGGTTGATCGCCCCCTCCGTCCCTCCCCGCGAAGCGGGAGGTGCCTGTTGGTCGCTGCCATGCCCTCACCCCGGCCCTCTCCCGCCAGAGGAGTCTGACCGCCATTGGGGAGTTGACAGCGCCAGACGCTTCCCGCCGCGCCGCAGGGTTCGGCCCGCGTGAGAGGGACGCGCGTGACGCGCCCAGGGCTCGCCCCCCAAGGGATGTACACGATCGGGGGCTCGGCCTGGGCTTCATCAAGGCACGGATCACCGGTCTTCGACCGGTTCAGAAGGCATGGCGAGGCTCTCTCTGCTGAACCCTCGAAGAGGGGTGATCCGTGCCTCGTCATAGCCCAGGCTGAGCCCCGATCGTGTACATCCCTTGGGGGCGAACCCTGGGCGCGTCACGCGCGTATCTCCCTGGGCGCGTCACGCGCGTATCTCCCCTGGGCGCGTCACGCGCGTATCTCCCTGGGCGCGTCACGCGCGTATCGCCCTGGGAGCGTCACGCGCGTCCCTCTCAAGCGGGCCGAACCCCAGGCGCGACGGGAAGCGTCTGGCGCCGTCAACTCCCCAATGGCGGTCAGACTCCAGAGGCGGGAGAGGGTGACGCACGCGGGCGACTGACTCGCGAGCAGCAACGCACCAGCATCTCCGCGCGGCGCTTCCGTCGCGCGTAGCCCCAGAACATGTGACCGTTCCGCGCGACGTTGATTGCGTAACGTCGCCGCGCACCACGCCCACGCGCTGCGTCTCGGCGCGACGATCACCGCGCGAGGATCTCGCGCGCGCGTCGCTCAACGCGACGTCGCCACGAACGCGGCCCCGAACGCGCGGCATCATCGAGCACCCACACGCGTCACCCTCTCCCGCCTCTGGCGGGAGAGGGCCGGGGTGAGGGCATGGCAGCGACCAACGGGCACCCTCCACCGCTTCGCGGGGGAGGGACGGGGAGGGGGCCCAGAATGAATCGCCATTCAGCGCGCGCGGCGGTACGATGAATCACCGTTCAGGAGGCGATGCGATGACGTCCCCGTACACCGAGGCTCACGACCTGTTCCGTTCGACCGTGCGCAACTTCGTCGAGAAGGAGCTCAAGCCCCACATCGACGCGTGGGAGAAGGCCGAGCTCTTTCCGCGGTGGGTCTTCGAGCGCGCAGGGGAGCTCGGCATCCTCGGCGCGCACTACCCCGAGGAGCACGGCGGCTCCGGCGGCGACTACTGGTTCTCGATCGCCAAGGCCGAGGAGCTCCCTCGCGTCGGCGCGGGCGGACTGCCCATGGCGCTGCTCGTTCAGAGCGACATGGCCACGCCCGTGATCTCGGACCTCGGCTCCAAGGAGCAGATCGAGGAGTTTCTCAAGCCCGCGCTCCGCGGCGAGAAGATCGCGGCGCTCGGCGTGTCGGAGCCCGGCTGCGGCAGCGACGTGGCCGCGATGCGCACGTGGGCCCGCAAAGACGGCGACGACTACGTCATCAACGGCTCGAAGACCTTCATCACCAACGGCACGCGCGCCGACTTCATCACGCTCATGCTCAAGACCGACCCCGACGCGGGGCACGGCGGCATCTCGATCGTGACCTTTCCCACCGACACGCGCGGCTTTCACGTGAGCAAGAAGCTCGAGAAGATCGGCAACTGGTGCAGCGACACCGCCGAGCTCTTCTTCGAAGACTGCCGCATCCCGAGGCGCTACCTCCTCGGCGAAGAGGGCGAGGGCTTCCGCTATCTCATGCAGAACTTTCAGAGCGAGCGCCTCATCGCGTCGGCCTCGGCCGTCTCGGGCGCGCGCCTCTCGCTCGCCGAAGGAATCGCCTACGGCACCGACCGCGTCGCGTTCGGAAAGCCCATCATCAAGCGCGAGCTCTGGCAGCACAAGATCGTCGACCTCGCCACGAAGCTCGAGGCCGCCGAGGCGCTCACCTACCGCGCCGCCGACGCCTACAACACCGATCGCTACGTGAAGAAGGAGCCCGTCTCGTTCGAGACCACGAAGCTCATCTCGATGGCCAAGGTCTTCGTCGGCGACGTGGCGAGCGAGACCATCGACCAGATGCTCCAGTTCCACGGCGGATGGGGCTACATCGAAGACTTCCGCGTGGCGCGCGCGTGGCGCGATCAGCGGCTCTTCCGCATCGGCGGCGGCACCACCGAGACCTTGCGCTACTACATCGCGCGCCTCATGGGACTCTGAGCGCGAAGGACTTCTCTCCGAGCGCCGTCAACTAAACGGCGCGCCCTGCCCGAAAGTGGACCCGGGTGTCTCCGCCCCGCTAACCGGTGCCGGGAGGAGACATCCACCGCCGTGCAGACACCCGCCCTCGAAACGCACAACGACCTGCCCGCCTTCGTCCCCGAGAAGGACCTCAGGACGGCGCTCACCGCCGCGCAGAACGTCGCGCGTCAGCGCGATGAGCTCGCCAACGAGAACGCGAAGCTCCGCCGGGAGATGGAGGCCAGCCTGCGCAGCCGCCGCGAGCTCGAAGAGAGCACCGTCGGCGGTGAGGGCGTCTCGAAGCGCCTGCGGCTCTTGCGCGAAGCCCTCGTCCGCAAGGACCAGGAGATCCTCAACCTCAAGAGCTACCAGCAGGGCCACGCGCGCCAGCTCAAGGAGGCCCAGGAGGTCGCCGAGCGCTTGCGCCGTGAGCGCTCCGAGCTCGAGACGCGGCTCCGCACCCGCGACGGCGCCTTCGCCGCCATCGAGCGAGAGCGCGAGAACCTGACGCGCGCCCTCGACGGCGCGCGGCGTGACGAGGAGCGCGCCGCGCAGGTCGTGATGCAGGCCGACTCCGTGGTCGGCGAGTGGCGCACGGCCTACGAGACCACCACGCGCGAGCTCGACGAGGCGCGCCGTCAGCTCACGGAGCTCCGCACGGCGTGGCAGACGCTCGCCGCGGATCGACAGCGCATGGTCGAGGCGCACGCCGCCGAGATCGCCACCGTGCGCGCCGAGTCTGCCGCCGCGCAGGAGCGCGTCTCGCGCGAGATGGAGCGCTGCCTCAACGACGCCGCGTCGCGCTACGACGCCGCGCGCGAGGCCCACGCCATCGCGCTCCGCGCCGCCGAAGACGACCACGCGTCGGAGCTCGAAGAGGAGCGGGCGATGCGCGCGCGCGTCGAGGCCGAGCTCGCGGCGACGAGGGAGCGCGTCACGCAGGTCGAGTCGTCGCGCAACTGGGCCGACGGCGAGCTCGCCGCGGCGCGCACCCGCCTCGAAGCCGCCGAGGCCAGCCTCGAAGGGCTCACGAAGGAGCTTCAGGAGGTCCACGCGCGCGAGATCGAGGCGCTCACGATCGCGCACCAGCAGGAGACCGAGAACCTCGTCGCGGCCTTCGACGCGGAGCTCACCGCGATCCGCGCGGTGCTCGGCGGCGACCACGCCAACACGCTCCCGCGCGACGTCCGCGAGCTCGGCGAGAAGTTCGTCGCCGCCGACACGAAGGCCCGCGCGCTCTCGGCGGAGCTCGAAGAGCGCAAGGCCCGCATCGCGCAGCTCGAGGCCGAGAGCGCGGAGCTCTCACGCGAGCGTGAAGACGCGCGCAGCGAGCTCGTCGACGCCCTCGCCGAACGCGACGCCCGTCAGGCCGCCCTCGTGCGCGACCTCAGCGAGGCCCACGGAGAGACCCTCCGCGAGTGCGAGTCGCGCTACGCCATGGCCCTCGACGCCTCGCAGCGGTACTTCGAAGAGGCCCTCACCGCGCAGCGCGAGTCGCACGAGGCCGAGATCGAAGGGCTCCGCGACAGCCTCTCGGGCGACGAGGCCCGCGTCGTCGACCTCGAGCGCGACCTCGACAGCGCGCGTGAGGCCCTCGGGAGCTACGCCGCGGAGTCCGCCGAGCGCCTCTCCGTCGCAGAGCGCGCCGCCGCCGACGCGGTGGCCGCGAGGGATCGCTACGCGCGCAAGCTCGTCGCCGCGCGGCAGCGCATCCAGGAGCTCACGACGCACGGCGCGCCCGAGGTGCCCGAGCAGCTCACCGCGCTCACGCGCATCGTCGGCGAGGTGATGTCCGTCGCGGTGGTGCAGATCGCGGGCGCCGCGGCCTTCCGCGCGGGGCGCGTCACGCCCGACATGACCGACGTCGAGGAGGCGATTTCGCTCGTCGGAGATGGCCTCCCCGAAGAGTGCGGAGACCTCCTCTGGGGCGCCCGCGACGCGCTCCTTCAGCGCGCGAAGTCGCCGCACCTGCCCTGATCGTCTGACAAGGTCCGCGAGGGGCCTTTACCTCCGGGGAGCCTGTGGTTACCGATGCGCCCCGCGCATCACTCCTGCCGCAGGCTCAACAACCCACCCAACCCCCGGAGACGAGACCCTTCATGGAGACCGCCGAGACTCGCGTCGAGACCCACCGATTCCAGGCCGAGGTGAGCCAGGTGCTGCACCTGGTCATCAACTCGCTCTACAGCCACAAGGAGGTCTTCCTCCGAGAGCTCGTCTCGAACGCGTCGGACGCGCTCGACAAGCTCAAGTTCAGGGCGCTCACCGAGCCCGGGCTCATGGGCGACGACTCGACCCTCGAGGTCCGCATCTCCGTGGACAAAGAGGCGAAGACCATCACCATCGCCGACACGGGCGTGGGGATGACCCACGACGAGCTCGTCGAGAACCTCGGCACCATCGCGCACTCGGGCTCGAAGAAGTTCCTCGAGGCCATCAAGGCCAAGGGGGGCAGCGGCGACGTGAGCCTCATCGGCCAGTTCGGCGTCGGGTTCTACTCCGCGTGGCTCGTGGCCGAGCACGTCGACGTCATCTCGCGCGCCGCGGGGAGCGACACCGCGTGGCGCTGGACCTCGCACGCCCGCGACTCGTTCACCGTCGAGCCCGCCGAGCGCGAGCACCGCGGCACCTCCGTGGTGCTCCACGTCCGCGAAGACCAGGACGAGTTCCTGGAGCTCTGGCGCCTCCGCGAGCTCGTGACGCGCTACTCGGACTTCGTCGGACACCCCATTCTCGTGCAGAACGACAAAGGGGAGTTCGAGACGGCCAACAAGGCCAGCGCCCTCTGGCAGCGCCCCAAGTCCGAGGTCACCAAGGACCAGTACGAGGAGTTCTACCGCCACGTCGCGCGCGCCTACGACGAGCCCCTCGCGTGGACGCACTTCCGCGTCGAGGGCACGCAGGAGTTCGTCGGGCTGCTCTTCATCCCCACGACGCCGCCCTTCGACCTCGACGCGCAGCAGGGCGAGTCGCGCCGCGGCGTGCAGCTCTTCGTCAAGCGCGTGGTCATCATGGACAACTGCGAGGCCATCGTCCCGACGTGGCTCCGCTTCGTGCGCGGCGTGCTCGACTCCGACGACCTGCCGCTCAACGTCTCGCGCGAGACCCTTCAAGACTCGGGCGTCGTGCGCGCCATCCGCAAGCAGGTGGCGAAGAAGACCCTCGACCTCCTCGACGAGGTCGCGAAGGATCGCCCCGACGACTACGCGACCTTCTGGGGCGCCTTCGGGCGCATTCTCAAGGAGGGCCTCGTCGACGACTACCGCTCGGGCCGCGGCGACGACAGGGACTTCAAAGAGCGCATCGCGAAGCTCGTCCGCTTCGAGAGCTCGAAGGGCGAGGGGCTCACGTCGCTCGTCGACTACGTGGGTCGCATGCCCGAGGGGCAGGAGGCGATCTACTACGCGATCGGCGAGAACGTGCGCGCCGTCGCCGACTCGCCGCACCTCGAAGGCGTGAAGAAGAAGGGCTTCGAAGTGATCTTCCTCACGGACCCCGTCGACACGTGGGCCGTCGAGGGGCTGCGGGAGTTCCAGGGCAAGAAGCTCGTGTCGGTGACCGACGCGAACCTCAAGGTCGACGCCAGCGACGAGGAGAAGAAGGACCTCGAAGAGAAGTCGACGCTGCTCCGCTCGCTCTTCGACCGCGCCCGCGCAGTGCTCGGCGGCCGCGTGAAGGAGGTCCGCGCCTCGGAGCGCCTCACGGACTCGCCCGCGTGCCTCGTGCTCGCGCCCGGCAGCATCACCCCCGCGCAGGAGCGCGTGATGCGCGCGCTCGGTCGCGAGGTCCCGGCGCCGCAGCGCATTCTCGAGGTGAACCCCACGCATCCCCTCGTCGAGGGCCTCCGCGCGGTGGCCGAGCGCGACAGCGCGTCGCCGCAGGTCGCCGAGTGGATCGAGGTGCTCTACGACCAGGCGCTCCTCACCGAGGGGACGCCCATCGATGACCCGCAGCGCTTCGCCCGCCGCCTCACGACGCTCCTCACGCAGGCCGTGACGAGCGCGGCCTCGCAGACCGCCGCGCAGTAGCGCGCCGCCCTCGTGTATCGTCGTCGGCGATGTCGTCGCCGATGCGCCGCAGCACGCTCGTCGCCGTGCTCGCCCTCTCGTCGCCCGTGTCGCTCGGCTTCGAGACCCTCATCCGAAAGGTCATGTTCACGGCCGACATGCGCGAGATGCGCGTGCTGCTCAACCCCTTTCTCACGCCCGTCGCGTGGGCGCTCCTCGGCGTCACGGCGCTCGCCGCGCTCGTCGGCGTGCCCGCGCACCACGCGCTCCACAAGCGCTCGTTCGCGCGCCTCGGTGATCGCGCGAGCGACCCCGCGGCGAGGGCCTCGGCCGACACCGTGGCGCTCTACGTGGCCTCGTCGATCGTGCAGTTTCCGACGCTCGCGGCGACGATGACCTTCACGCTCGGGGCCGACCTCGTCCCCGTGTTCGCGGCGCTCTGGGTGGCCGCCGCGGGCGTCGCGGCGATCGGCATCTTCGGCCGCCGCGCGTAGAAGCCCCTTCGCGCGCGACCGCGGGTGTGCGAGCTTGCGGGCGGTCGGTGACCATGCACGCGCTCCTCCGTGAGAACCCGTTACTGCTGTTGTTCCTCGTCGCTGCGCTCGGCTTCGTGCTCGGGCGCGTGCGCATCAAGGGCGTCGCGCCGGGCGTCGCCGCGGTGCTCTTCGTGGGCCTGGCCGCGAGCGCGTGGGACGCCGCGCTGCGCCTCCCCGAGATCGTCCCGCAGCTCGGGCTCGCGCTCTTCGTCTACACGATCGGCGTGTCGAGCGGGCCGGGCTTCTTCGCGTCGTTCCGCACGCGGGGCCTGCGCGACGCGGGGATGGCCCTCGGGATGGTCTCCTTCGGCGCGGCGCTCACCGTGGCCGCCGCGAAGCTCTTCGGGCTCTCGTCTGCGACGGCCGCGGGGCTCTTCGCGGGCGCGGTGACCAACACGCCCGCGCTCGCCGCGGTGATTCAGCAGCTCCGCGAGACGGGCGCCAGCGAGGCCGCGCTCAACGCGCCCGTGGTGGGCTACTCGCTCGCCTATCCGGGCGGCGTGCTCGGGGTGATTCTCGTGATCGCGTTCACCGCGCGACGCAAGGACGACAAGGCCGGCGCGTCGACGCCTCCGGCCGCGCGACGCATCGAGGTGTGCACCGCGAGGGTCACGAGCGAGCAGGCCATCGGCACGCCCGCCGAGGCCCTCGTGAAGCACCAACGGTGGGGCGTCGTGCTCGGGCGGCTCCGTCGCCACGGCCACGTGCAGCTCGTCGACGACCTCTGCGTGCTCCAGCGCGGCGACCTCATCACGGTCGTGGGCCACCCCGACGACGTGGAGCGCGCGGTGGCCTACCTCGGCGAGCGCGCGCCGGAGTCGTTGGAGCTCGATCGCAGCGTCATCGACTACCGAAGGGTCTTCGTGTCGAACGCCGCGGTGGTGGGCCGTCCGCTGCGCGAGCTCGGTCTGCAGGAGAGCCTCGGCGCGGTGGTGACGCGCGTGCGACGGGGCGACGTCGAGCTCCTCGCCGACGACGACTTCACGCTGGAGCTCGGCGATCGCGTGCGTGTCGTCGCGCCGCGCGAGCGCATGGACGCCGTGTCGCGCTTCTTCGGCGACTCGTTCCGCGCGCTCGGCGAGGTCGACGTGCTCACCTTCGGTCTCGGCGTCGCGCTCGGGCTCGCGCTCGGGGCGCTGCCGATCCCCGCGCCGGGCGGGAGCTTTCGCCTCGGCGCAGCGGGAGGACCGCTCGTGATGGGGCTCATTCTCGGTCGCGTGGGGCGCACCGGGGCGCTCGTGTGGTCGATGCCCTTCGGCGCGAACCTCACGCTCCGTCAGCTCGGCGTGGTGCTCTTTCTCGCGGGCGTCGGGACGCGCGCGGGCGCCGCGTTCGCAGACACGGTGCGCTCGGGCGGCGCGCTCAAGGGCATGCTCGTGGGCCTCGTCGTGACGATCGCGGTGACCGCGGGCACGGCCGTCGCGGGCGCGAGGATGGGGCTCTCGAAGCCGGTGCTCCTCGGCGCGATCTCGGGCGTGCAGACGCAGCCCGCGGCGCTCGCGTTCGCGTGCGAGCAGGCGGGCGAGCGTCCGAACGAGGGGTACACGGCGGTGTTTCCCATCGCGATGATCGCGAAGATCCTCGTGGCGCAGGTGATCGTGCTGGTGCTCGGGCGATAGCGTCGCGTCAGCCGCGCAACGTCACATGATCGTGGGCGTCAGGCTGAGCTGGAGCGCGTACGCGCCCGCGGCGGTGGCGGCGTATCCGTCGACGACGAGCGTGTGGAGCCCCGCGCCGCCAGGCATCGGCGTCGAGACCACCGAGGCCGACGCGGACGGAGCGCACGCGCTGGCCCCTACGTCGTCGTTGCAGATCGTGCTTCCGGTCGTCGCGCTGCGGTAGGTGACCACCGTATCGAACACCGTGGCCGACGAGCAGGTCGAGGCGACGAGGGTGTACCCCGAGGGCGAGTCGGAGCACGTCGGCCACCAGTAGGCGTTCTCGGGTCCTGCGCCGCCCGAACACGCCGTGAGCGTGCCCGTGCCCGAGGTTGTGCCCGTGAGCGTCTGCGCGGACCCCGGGGGCACCACCGCGCGGGTGACCACGCCGTTGCCCACGGGGAGGTGCTGAACGCGGATCGGCGCCCGGCCCGTCGCCCCCGAGGCGCCCGAGAGCACGAGGTAGTACGTCCCCGGGTTGAGCACCGCGAAGACCTGCGAGCGGGTCCCGTCGGCCGAACAGCCCTGCGTCGCGGCGTCGTCGCTGCAATACACTTCGCGCGCGGGCGGCGACGTCAGCGGCGTCGTGCACGACGACGCGAGGAAGAGCACCGTGTCCCACGGCGGCGCGGCGTGCAGCGCGTCGCCGAAGGTGTCGGCGTACACGGCCTCGCGCTGCGTGAGGGTGAAGCGGAAGAAGACGTCGGGGGCCGCGGCGGCGCGGCACGGAGGCGTGAGGTCCTGCGTGGCGCCGGTCGTCGCGGCGTTGAGCCAGACCTCGGGGCTCGCGGCGAGGTTGATGGGCGTGGCCGCGGCGCAGGTGTCGTTGGTCGGGCGGCAGGTGCCCGTGACGCACGCGTAGGTGACGCCCGTAGCCGCCGCCGTGGGGCCGCACGTGACGCCGCACGCGCCGCAGTTGTTGTAGTCCGTGTAGCGGTTGACCTCACAGCCGTTGACGAGGTCGCCGTCGCAGTCGATGGCCGAGGCCGGACCGCACGGCGTACCGGCGTCGCCGTTGAAATCGACGGAGACCGACGCGGCCGCGGCGCGGCGTAGCGGCAGCGTGACCGACGTCGACACGCCCGTCGCGAGCACGGCCCGAACGCCGGTGCTCACCCACGTCGAAGGCGTCGTCGACACGACGCTCGCGCAGGCGAGGTTGTACGTCACCGCGACGAAGGTCACGGCGCCGATCGGGAGGCCCGGCATGGTGAGCGTCGCGCTCGCGCCGGGCGTCACCGTGAAGCGCTGCGTGACCGTGTTGGCGCCCGCGACGGTGACGTCGATGCAGCGGACGTCAGCGGGCACCTGCGTGATCGCGGCGACCGCTTGCGCGACGTCTGGGGCGTCGTCGAGCGGCGCCGAGCACGATGCGGCGAGCGAGAGTGAAAGGGTGATCGCTGCGTGTGTGAAGGCTCTTCTCATGGGCTTTCTCCGTGCGCGCGTGACGACGGCTCCGCGACCGCCGCGGAGCGTCGTCTCGACGGCGTGGTCAGTGGATCGAATAGGCGAGCGAGTACCCGATGCCGCGCGACGCGCCGAGGGGACGGAGCGCGGGGATCGAGCGCGCGGGCTGCACGGTTCCGTTCGCGACGCCGTCGCGCCGCGCGGATGTGTCGCCTTTGTCGGGGGCGGCCGCACAGCCCGCGAGCGTGGTGATGAGCGCGAAGAGAACTCTCGTCGACGATGTGCTGGTCATGAGCGTCGGGGTCTTCGGTGGAGAGCGCGTGGCGGAGCGCAGAGGATCTCGCCGTCATTGGCTGTCGGCGCGGAGATCCGTCTCGAAATGTTTTCGCGGCGCGCACATCGCGTCCGACGCCAACACGCGACGCTCTGGAGAACCTCAGACTCGGGCGCGGTGACCCTGTCGCTGCGCACGCGCGGCGCCAGACGCACGCGCGGGTGGCCCGTCGATTCGTCGACGGCGTCATCGACGCGGAGGCGGGGCCACCGTCGATTCGACGACAGCATCATCGACGCGGAGGCAAAGCCACCGTCGATTCGTCGACCACACCCTCGGCGCAGGGACCACGCTCCCGCCGATTCGTCGACAGCTCGATCAACCAGCGGGGCCTACGAGCGTGGGCGCGTGTTGCGCCGCGCGCGCCAACACGCGTCAGCGGCGCGGCGCGAGGCTCGACGGTCGCAGCGTCGTGCGAGGGCACCCCGCGAGGATCACCTCGGTCAACACGCGCGCGGTCGAAGCTGCGGCGCTATTGCGGCGTGACGTGCTCTCGGCGACCTCCATGAAGTCCGCCGCGACGACGTTCAGCGTGCGCATCGCCGCAGTGATCAGCGGGAGCACCTCGTGGAGCAGAAGCCCACCCACGACAGGCGCGCCGGTCTCGGGCGCCACCGAGGGATCGAGCGCGTCGACGTCGAAGCTCAGGTAGCAAGGGAGCTTCCTCGGGAGTCCCTGGAGCGCGCGTCGCGCGGTGATTCCGGCGTGAACCTCGCGCGCGGTGACCCACGAGAGCCGTCGGTCGGTCACCGTTCGGTCCGACGCGTCGAGCGACTCGTACGCGCGCACGCCGATCTGACGCAGCGCCTTCACCTCGGGGCGCGCGAGCGCGTGGGCGAAGACGTTGGCGTGGTTGAGCCACGAGACCGTGCCGTTGAGGTCGAGGTGCGCGTCGAAGTGCAGCACGCCCACCGCGCCGTGCCGCGCGATCACCGCGTCGAGCGCGAAGAGCGTGAGCGCGTGGTCTCCGCCGAGGAGCAGCGGGACCTTTGACGCGTCGAGCGCGGCGCCGAGGACGTGACGGAGCCTCGCGCCCACCGCGTCGAGGCCCTCCGTCGGGAGCGACTGGAGGTCGCCCAGGTCGAGCACGCGAACGCCCGCCGTGTCGATGCGCGCGCGGGCGTCGACGTCGAGGATCGAGGCCGAGAACACGCCGCGGTCGTCGGGCGCCACGGCGACGCCGCGACGGATCTCCCGCGGACCGCCGCGCGCGCCGCCCTCACACGTGACCCCGAGCTCGAAGGGGGCGCCGACGACGACGTGCGTGGCGTCGCGCAGCTCCTTCGAACGCAGATCGCTGAGGTGCGCGGGTTGACCGAAGGGAATCGCCGACCGTTCGAGGGAGCCGCCGAGCAGCACCGGGAGCGCGGCGGCGTCGACGAGCACGCCCTGGCGGATCAGCTCGTCGAGGAGCGACGGGTCGACTTCGAACGCGCGATCGAAGGCCGCGAGCGTCGCCGGTTCGCGGAAGAACGCGAGGATCTCGAGCACGTCGGGCGTCGCCTCGACGCGGGTGCCGTGGACGCGGTTGGCCAGCGAGACGCGCTCGCCGACACGGTGAATCGAGAGCTGGGGGAAGGTGACGAGCGGCCCCGCGCGACGACGCGGCGCCATCGGCGGTCAGTTGCGAACGACGCCGGCGCGCTTGCCCGCGCGGACTCCGGTGCGGACGACGAGGGCTACCTTCAGCTTGCGACGAGGCTTCGGGGTCTTCATGGCCAAGGGTATATCCCTTCGAAAGCGGGGGCTCAAGAGCCCCTCCGCGAGGGCCCGCGCCGACGCCGCGGAGACCCGCGCACTCGGACGCGTTCTGCGGTACTCCAACGGGTCGTGACGCTGCGCCACGCCTCGCTCCTCGCCCTCTCCCTCTCGCTCTGCGCGTGCGGTGAGACCCCGTCGACCGCGCCCGACGCCTCCGTCGACGCCTCCGCCGACGCGCCCGCCGCCGACGTGGTGAGCGCCGACGTTCGCTCCGTGCGCTACACCCCGCCGCCCGCGAGCGTGGTGATCGAGCCCGGCGTGCGGCGCGAGGCCGTGCTCGTCGACACGCCCGCCGCGCCCGTGAACCCGTCGACGATGGCCGCCACGCCCGCGCGGCTCAACCGCGTGCGGGTGATGCGCTACCGCAGCGACGCCGCGTCGCCGCAGGCCGCGCGCGCCGTGATCGTCGCCATGCCCGGATTTCTCGGCGGGGCAGGGAGCTTCGACCCGCTCGCGCGCGCCCTCGTGAAGCGCGGTACGGCCGCCATGACGCCCGTCGAGGTCTGGGTCATCGACCGCAGGAGCAACCTCCTCGAAGACCTCCGGGGCATGGACGTGGCGGACGCGATGCGCGACCCCGAGCTGGCCGCGAGCTACTACCTCCGCCGCGACCTCACGCTCGATGGCGCGGCCTTCGAGGGCTACCTCGGCGCGGGCGATCCCTCGCTCTCGTACATGGCCGAGTGGGGGATCGCCTCGCTCGTGCGCGACGTGAAGGCCGTGGTCGATCACGTCCCCGCGCCGCGGAGCCACGTCGTGCTGCTCGGCCACTCGCTCGGCGCGAGCATCGTCGAGGCCTTCGCCGCGTGGGATTTCGACGGCGTCGCGGGGTACCGCTCCATCGCGGGCCTCGCCATGCTCGACGGCGTCGCGGGCGGAACGAGCGCCACGGAGGCGCAGTACCTCACGGCGGGCGTCTCGGGCCCCGGGGGCTTCGGGAGCACCTCGCTCGCGCGGCTTCGAACGTCGGGGCCGTACTTCGTCGCGCTGCCCTTTCTCGGCGTGCAGGCCCTCGTGGTGTCTGAGATCGTCGCGCGCCGCGCGGCCGTCGCGCCCGACGCCGTGGTCGCCGACCCCGACCGTGACGCGCTCTATCAGGTGCTCCTCGGCGTGCGCACGACGCCGCCGCTCACCAACGCGGCGGCCTTCGGCTTCGGCTTCGACGAGGCCTCGTGCCCGCTCGCCTTCGCGCGGATGTCGGTGGGCGCGCCCGCGGGTGCGCCGGTGCGCATGGGCCCCAACGCGTTCGATCCCACGGAGATGCTCACGACGCCCGCGAGCGAGACGGAGACGTACCGCTGGACCGACGCGCCGGCCGTCACGCCGAGGGAGTTCACGCCCCTCGCGAGCGGCATCGCGGCCTGGTCGGCGACGCCGACGAACTTCAGCGAGTGGTACTTTCCTTCGAGGCTCAGCCTCGACGCGTCGGCGCTCGGCGACATGACCTTCGCCGCGAGCGCGTGGCAGGTGCGCGAGGGCATTCGAACCATGCACGGCGGCGAGATCGACGTGCCGGTGCTCGGCGTGGCGGCGGCCCTCACGGGCAACGCGTCGGTCTTCGACCGCGTGCGGCGGCGCGTGGCCGCGACGGTGGGCGCGGACCTCCCCGCGGCGGGCGCGAGCCGCTCGGACATGCGCGCGTTTCGCGCGGTGCACGTGCCCCGCATGACGCACATCGACCCGATCAGCGGCGCCGACGGGAACCCCGACAACCCCGTGCCCGAGCTGGTCTTCAACTTCGCGACCGCGTCGACCGCGGGCACCGTCACGCCCACCCTGTGACCCGCCTCGAGCGCATCGGAGTCCTCTCGTTCGATACGGCGTGGGCCGTGGACGGGCGCCTCTCGCGCGACGACCGCATGGCCGCGCCGTGGCACGACGGCCCCGTGCTCTCGATCGCGGTGTCGCGTGACGCGTCGACCCTCTGCTCCGCGGGCGTCGACGGCGTCGTTCGCGCGTGGAGCGCCGCGACGCGCGAGCTTTTGTGGCAGTTCGAAACGCCCGCGCGACACCTCCTCCTGTCGCCCGACGGACACCTCGCCTACGCGGTGAACGACGCGCTCGAGGTGTGGCCCCTCGACCTCGCGACGGGCGACACGCTCCCTCGCGCGTGGGCGCCTCCGCGGCGGGTCGCGCGCGCGCAACGGCCCGAGCGCACGGTGCTCTCGCCCGATGGGCGGTGGCTCCTCCCGTCGTGCGGCGACGCGTCGGGCGCCGCGATGATCGTCGACCTCGCGACGGGCGCGGCGCGCTCGCTCGAAGCGCCGGGCGCGGGCGAGACGCACCCCGTGGGACGCTTCACCAACGACGGGCGCTCCCTGTGGACCCTCGGCGGCGTTCGCGACGGTCGCTCGGGCCGCGCGCGCAGCGCCCTCTACCGCTTCTCGCTGGCGACCGGCGAGTGCGAGGAGATCCGCGCCCTACGGCTGCTCCGTCAGGGCGCGCAGGGCGCGACGCCGCTGCATCGGCAGCACTGCGTCTTCAGCGAGCGTTGGCTCGTGATCTCCGCGGGGCGCGAGATCGTGCGCTGGGAGCTCGCCAACGTCACGGCCGCGACGTGGCTCGACGCGCGCGTCGAGGGCCCCTCGCGCACCATCACGGGCGATCGTGTCTTCGCCTGCGCCGTCGCCAACGACCGCGCCATCGCGATCGGTTCGCACGCGATGGAGACGATCACTGCGATGTCGACGCTCACGTCGCCCGAGCTGGTGACCGCGCTCGCGCTCTCGCCGGACGAGCGTTGGCTCGCCGTGGGCCTCTCGAGCGGCCGCGTCGCGCGGGTGAAGACCGACGCGGTGTGATCGGCGACGCCTCCGCGCGACCGTGACACGCGTGCAACGGGCGTTGCATCGGTGACGCGCTCGGCGCCCGCGCGCCTCGCGGTTTCGACGCGCTGACGGGGCGCGCGTCGCTGGCATCGTCGGTGCTCTCTTCGCGCGCCACACCGCGCAGCGCGCAGAGGGACACCCATCGATGACAAGCAAGACGACCGGAGACCACGACGTCGTGGTCGAGCTCTCGGAGACCGTGCTCTCCGCGATGATCGCAGAGCAGCTCGTGGGCGTGCGCCGCTTCGGCGCCACCATCGTGCGCATCGCGACGGCCTCGGTGACGGCCCTCGCCCCCGTCGACGGGCAGGCGCGCGTCGAGATCCGCGCGAAGATCATCCACGGCACCGCGCGCTCGAACGCGCCGTCGCTGACGCTGCGCGGGCTCAATCTGACGCTACGAATCAGGGCGCCGATCGCGCTCGAGGTGAGCGAGACGGGGGCCCCCTCGATCAGGGTCGAGCTCAAGGGCACGACCAGCGCAGACGTCACGACGGACTGGGAGCCGGGGACGCTCACGCGGCTCTGTCAGCAGGCGGCGGCGCAGGGCGTGACGGTCACCGAGGGCCTCCTCGAGATGCTCGCGGTGACGATGCTCACCGAGGCGCTCAAGGCGCAGACGCTCCCGCCCGTGGCGATTCCCGGCGTGAAGGTCGACCCCGCGTGCGACGCGATGTCGACGGTCTCACCCATGACGGTGCGGCGCATGGAGGTCACCTCGCGCGCGAGGGAGGGTTCGTCGCCCTCGGTGGTCGCGCTCGTCGCCACGATGCTCGCCGCGCACGGCGACGGCGCCGCCGCGAAGAAGACCCGCACGGGCCTCGGCTTCGCCGACGGGCTCGCCGTGGGCCTCTCGCCCGACGCGGTGCGCGACGGCATCGTGTGCCCCGCGCTGGCGAAGTTCTTCCGATCGACCACGAGCGGACTCTGCCCGGCCTGCGGCGGCGGCGCTGTGTCGCTCAAGGACCGCTGGAGCATCCCCGTCTTCAGCCGCCTCGACATGACGCGCATCGACCTCGCGTTCAACACCGGCGAGGTGGTGGTGACCTGCGCCGGCGACGGCGCGGGGCCCGCGTTCACGCTGCACGGCTCGATCACGCTGCACGTCACCTTCGCGCTCGTGAACGGCGCCCTCGAGGTGAGGGCCTCGCTCGACACGCCGTCGCTCTCGATCGACACGAACGACGTCCTCGACGTGTTCTCGCTCGGCGCCACGCAGGCCCTCGCGTCGCTCGCCGCGGAGATTGCGCGCAACCTCGCGAAGTCGTTCTTCGACGCGGCCTTCGGAGACAAGCCCGTCGCCACCGTGGCGCTCCCCGCGGCGCCGGGCGCGAACGCGGTCTACGACGCGCTGTGGGTCGACGAGGACGGCGTGCTGCTCTTCGCGAAGGTCCCCGTGGTGACGAAGACCCTCGCGCCGGTGTCGGTCTCGCTCGACGTCTCGATGACGCAGCGGCTCACGGTGGTGCGCACGGGCAGCGACGGCGCGACCTGCCTCAAGAGCGGCTACGGGTACTCCGACTGCGACGCGGAGCAGACCTTCACCGCGAGGGTCTCTGCGAAGGGCCTCGCGCCCATCGTCGACGCCGCGTGGAACGTCGCGGGGCGAGCCGTTCCGCGAGAGGGCGGCGAGCTCGCGCTGGCCGCGAGCAACACGGGCGAGGGCGCCGACGCGCAAGACGGCGCCGTGCGGGTCTTCGTCGCCGTCGACGCGAGCCAGTGGGCCTTCACGCTGCGCAACGTCACCACCGACGGGAACTACCTCCTCGGGCTGTCGTGCCAGGTCGACGACGGCGTCGACGTCTACGGCGCCTACGCGACGCTCTCGGTCGACGGTCAGCCGCGGCTCTGGGACGCGCAGTACGGCCGCGACACGCTCGAGTGCGCGCGGCGAACGGTGTCGCTCGACCCGCAGATCCGCTGGCCCGCGTCGGATGGGCCGGAGGGCGCGTTCCCCGGCGGCGTGCTGCGCGGCATCCCTCGCATTCACATCGGTCTCGGCGGCGGGCGCGACCCGAGCGACAGCCCGTGGGCGCAGCATCCCGTCGCGTCGATGTGGTTCCACACGGAGGGTGACTCGGTCGTTCGAAGCGCCGCGGGCGAGGCGCTCTTGAAGCTCGTCGCGGCGCCCGGTGACCTCGCCTCGCTGGGTGATCCCGCGGCGTTCCGCTCGGCGCCGCGCGAGGTGCCCGTGCCCGTCGAGCGCGTCGACGTGACGCCCGTCGCGACGCCCATCGCGGCCCCGGTCGCGGCCCCCGTCGCGGCGCCCGTCGCGGCGCCCTCGGTGCACGCGGTCTTCGTGTCGCCTGCGTTCGCGCGCTTCAGGCCTCGGTGACCGAGGCGCGCGCGAAGAGACGATCGCGCGGGGCCGAGATCAAAGCCCTTTCCACGGTCATCGCGGGTGTGTATCCGAGGAGGGTCCCAATGCTCACGCGACGCGATGCGCTCTTGATCGCTTCCCTCTGCGCGGCCTGCTCCTCGCTCTCAGGACGATCACTGGGCGACGCTTCCTTCGACGGCAGCGATGCCTACGTCGACGCGTCACAGACCGAAGATCGCGCCGCGCCTGCGGATCGCGTCTCACCGGCATCCGACGCGTCGACGTGTCCGCGCGGGACGTCGCCCGTGATCGACTCGCGCGCGTTTGGCATCATCATGGAGCCCGCGCCGCATCCGTTCTCGTCGGCGATCGTGCGCAGCGCGGCCATCGACGCGCAGGGGCGCGTGTACGGGGTCGGTTACGTCGAGTACCCGCCGGGCTCCCGACGTTCGCGAGCGTCGGTCTGGCGCTTCAGGGCGACGAACCTCACGCTCGATGAGACGTGGGGCGAAGGCGGCATTTCAATGGACTCCGACGCGTCGGCGACGGGGCTCTACTGGCTCGCGGCAACGATCGACGCCTCTGGGCGGCTCGTCGCCGCGGGCGTGGCGGGCGATGACGTGAGGGCGAGCGCGCTGATCGTGCGCTACACAGAAGACGGGCGCCCCGACGCGACCTTCGGCGCGGGCGGACGGACCCTGGTGCCGCCGAGTCGCTTGCGGGGCAGCGTCTCCGCCGTGCGCCCCTTCGGGATTCACCAGG
Source organism: Polyangiales bacterium (assembly GCA_046351535.1). Classification (GTDB taxonomy): domain Bacteria; phylum Myxococcota_A; class Polyangia; order Polyangiales; genus CAISKJ01. The sequence goes on along the minus strand of JAXLYG010000033.1, from coordinate 71,296 downwards.
ATGCCGACGGGATCATCGTCGCCGCCGGTGATGGCTCCCCGCCCAGCGGCCCCTCTCGACGAGGGATCGCGCTGCGTTTGAGCCCCGACGGCGCGCTCGTCGAGTCCTTCGGCACCAGCGGGGCGTTCACGACGTCAACCCTTTACGGGTGCTTCGACGTCGAGCGTGACGGCGACGCGTACGTGTTCGCGTGCATCTCCGAAGACGATCGACCAGCGCTCCTCCGTCTCGACGCGCGGGGCGAGCCGGTGACCACCTTCGGCGCGGACGGTGTCTCGATTCACGAGATGGCACCGCGGGGATTTCAGACGCGCGCGCTCGAGCGCGACTCCGCAGGGCGCTGGCTCGTCGGCGGTGCCGTGTCGCCGTTCTACGATGACACCTCGAGTGCGCCCGCCGCGGTGCGTTTTCTCGCCGACGGAACCCCGGATGAGACCTGGGGCGACCGCGGCGTCGCGAGCGCGCCCGGCGTGCGGCAGACCTTCGCGTACGCCTTCGCTCAGTCGTTTCGCGTGACCTGCGACGACAGGCTGATGTTTGGCGCGGCGGCGGGCGTCCTCGCGCTCATCGGCGGGTTCGACCGAGAGGGGCACCGGATGGTCTCCTTTGGCGAGGACGGCTACATACGCGGCCCCACGTCGCCGGGCACCGACGTCGCCGTCATCGCGCTCCTCGCGGTTCCAGGCAGCGCGGACCTGGTGATGGTCGGGAGCCTCAGCGGCCCCGGCGCCGCCTTCGCGCGGGTGCTCCAGTAGTCACTCGGCTTCGCGGAGCCCGTAGCGACGGATGCCGCGGAAGATGGTCACGCGATCGACCCCCGCGCGCCGCGCGGCCTCGGCCACGTTGCCGCCCGCGTCGTCGAGGAGCCGTCGGAGATACTCGCGCTCGAAGCGGTCGGAGAGCGCCTGCTTGGCCTCCCGCAGCGGCATCGTCATGTACTCGTCGAAGCCCGTCTCGGAAGATGAATCCGAGAGGGGCGCGTCGATCTCGGGGGCCGTCCTGAGCACGAGCCACTGCTCGAGGTAGTTGCGCAGCTCGCGCACGTTGCCGGGCCAGTGGTGCTGACGGAGCGCCGTCCAGAACGCGTCGTCGAGGGCGCCCTCGGACTTCACCCCGCGCTCCTTCTCGATGGCGCTCGCGAGATGCGCGACGAGGGCGGGCAGGTCGTCGAGGCGGTCGCGCAGCGACGGCATCTGCACCTTCACCACGGCGAGGCGGTAGTAGAGGTCGAGGCGAAAGCGCTTGTCGTTCACCTCGCGGCGGAGGTCGCGGTTGGTGGCCGCCACGATGCGCACGTCGACCTTGCGCGTCTGCGAGGCGCCGATGCGGCGCACCTCGCCCTCGGCCAGCACACGCAGGAGACGCGGCTGGAGCTCCAGCGGGAGCTCGCCGAGCTCGTCGAGGAAGACCGTCCCCTTGTCGGCGCGTTCGAAGGCCCCCGCGTGCTCGCCGCGCGCGCCCGTGAAGGCCCCGCGCTCGTAGCCGAAGAGCTCGGCCTCGATGAGCGTCGGCGGCATGGCCCCGCAGTCGATCACTTCGAAGGGCCCCTTCGAGCGCGGCGACGCGCTGTGGAGCGACTGCGCCGCGAGCTCCTTGCCCGTGCCCGACTCGCCCATCACGAGCACCGGGACGGTCGACGGCGCCGCGCGTTCGAGCGTCGCGTAGACCTCGCGCATCGCGCGCGATGCGCCCACGAGGCGCCCGAAGCTCGCCGCCACGCTGAGCGGCACCTCGACGCGACCGTCACCGGGAATCACCCGGAGCTTCGAACGTCCGAGCTCAAGCTCGACCTCGTTGCGCGAGGAGACCTCTCGCACGTTGAGCGAGCCCGCGCGCGTGCCGTTGCGGCTGCCGAGGTCGCGGATCACCACGCCGTCGTCGGTGGCCTCGACCTCGATGTGATAGCGGCTCACGTAGGGGTCGGTGAGGCGCAGCGTGGCGTCGTCGGCGGAGCCCACCGAGAGCCGCGCGCCGTCGGAGGTGACCTCGGCGCCCGCGTCGGGGCCTGCGGTGACGCGCACGGTGAAGCGGCGGACCTGAAACGTGGGCGGACGATCGGGGTTGAGTCGGGTCTCGGGGCTCGTCACCCGGCCGACGGTATCAGACTCAGAACACGAAGCCGCAGTGCACGCTCAAGAGCCCTGCGCCGCAAGCACTTCGCGCCGTCGTCCGCGCCGTCGGAGCCCGGTCTCGCACGAGGAAGTAGGTGCCCGCCGCGGCCACCAGCGCGCCGAGCGGGATCGTCGTCCACCCGACGGCGCCGGCGGCGACGGCGCGGTCTCGGAGCGTCCCGCATGCGCCTCGCGCGTCGCCCGCGTCGCACTGGGCGTTGTAGTCGCTCGTGGCGCTCTCCTGAAGCACGAGGGCCGTCACGCCGCCGGCCACGAGCACCGCGGCGCTCGCGAACGAGGCGATGGCGAGGGGGCCCCACGGAGGCCGCGGCGCCGGGGCGGTGACCGTCACGGGCGGCGCGATGACGGGCGGCGCGATCACGGGCGGCGGGCTCACGGGCGGCTGCGCAGGGGGCTGCGCAGGGCGCGCGGCGACGAGCGTGATGCGCTCGCGGAGGATCTCTCCTGCCGAGGCGACGAAGCGGAGCGAGAGGGCCTCGTAACCCTCGGCGGTGACGTCGACGGCCACCGTGCCCGCGACGACGCGAACGGGCGCCGCGAGGGGGAGCGTCCCCGCGTCTTCGCCGTTGACGCGCACACGAGCGCCCGCGACGTCACCGAGGAGTTCGACGGTGGCGAGGTGCCGTCCGACGACCGAGAGCGCGCCGTCGAGGGCGGCGCGGTTGCGTGTGATCCACGGGTCGTCGGGCGCGGCGAGGCCCTCGCGGAGCAGCGCGTCCGCGCGGAGCCAGCGTCCGACGGCCTGGCTCGCGAGGCCGAGCTGCGCGGCGGTGCGAGGCTCGCGACGGAGGCCGTACGCCGCTTCGAACTCCACGAGCGCCTCGTCGTTGTGTCCAGAGCGACGGAGCTCGACGCCGAGGCGGAGGTGCTCCTCGACGGGGTCGATGGGCTGGGTCTGCGCAGACAGGCTGAGGGGTGTGAGAACGAGCGCGAGGCTCAGCGCGAGGGATCGTAGTGCGGTCATGGTTCGAGCACCGGCGCTCCGTTGATCTCAGCGTGGGTGGCGCGTTCGACAGACGCGTCGCGAGCGGAAATGGGCGCAACGCGAATGCGCGGCGCGTGCCGGACCACCGCGGCGACGAGCGCGTCCGCGGGCGGCGCCGCCGCGTCGAGGGCTTCGACGACGGGGCTCGCGGACGGCGTCGTCGCGGCGTCAGGCGCGGAGGCCTCGGGCGTGCGTGCGCTCGTCGCGGCCGCGGGCGACGGCGCGGTCGTGATCGACGTGGGCGTGACCGACGTGGGCGTGACCGACGTGGCCGGGGGCGTCGTCGGACGCGCGAGCCACGCGCCGGTCAACGCGAGCGCGAGCACGGCGACGGTGACGGCGGGCCACCGGGGGTGCATCACGGAGGAGGCCGTCACGGGCGCGCTCATCGGCGCCGGGGGCGGCGCGGGGGGCGGCGTGTCGTCGCCCGACGAGAGCGTCTCGGCGTGCGCAGTGGCGCTGTCAGGCGTCGGGAGGTCGAGGGTGATCGGCGAGCTCGAGCGCGCTTCGAAGACCGGCATCGACGGCGCGTTCGCCGCGAAGGGGTGTTCGTCGGAGAGGGCTTTGATCCAGGGCTCCGACGCGAGCGAAGGGTCTGTGAGGAGCGCGCGCGCGAAGGCGCTCATCGAGGCGTGACGGCGCGTGCGGTCGACGCGGAGGGCGCCCTCGATGGCGCTTCGAACACCCGCGGGGAGGTGCGCCGTGTGGGCGCGGAGGTCGGGCGGCGACCCCGCGAGGAGCGTCGCCATGATCTCGTGGTAGCTGGCGCCGTCGATGGCGCGTCGGCCCGTGAGCGCTTCGAACCACACGGCGCCCATCGACCAGACGTCGGTGCGAGCGTCGAGGTCGCGCGCGCCGCGGGCCTGCTCGGGGCGCGTATTGCGGCGTTCCGACGGGGACGCCGGTGCGCGTGACGGCGTCGGTGTCGGCGAGCGCGGCGATGCCGAAGTCGATGACCTTCGGGATGACGTCGCCGTCGGGGGCGCGCGCGAGGAAGAGGTTCGCGGGCTTCACGTCGCGGTGCACCACGCCCGCGCGGTGCGCGGCGTCGAGCGCGGCGCGCGGGGATGAGCATTTCAGAAGGCCTCGCGGAGCGGCGCGCGCCCTCGCGCGAGGTCCGCGTCGAGAGGTCTTCGCCGACGAGGAACTCCTGCGCGAGGTAGAGCACCCCGGTCTCGTCGTCGACGCCCATGTCGAGCACCTCGACGATGTTGCGATGCGCGCCCTGCACGCCCGCGCGGGCCTCGCGGCGAAAGCGCTCCACGGCGTTGGCGTCGTCGGCGATGTGCGGGAGCAGGGTCTTGAGCGCGACGCGTCGGCCCGTCCACGTGTGAACGGCCTCGTAGACGGTGCCCATTCCGCCGCGACCGACGACGCGGACCGTCTTGTAACGCCCAGCGATCACCGTGTCGGGGCGCGCCGACGGTGGGTGTTCCGAGGCGGGGTCGGGCATCGTGTGAACCTTGAGCTCGGGCGAGACATTACTCCGCGCGTGGCGTCGATGTCTCCAACGCGCTCAAGGGCGAACAGAGATGCGGCGAGACCTATGGAGGCGCGGGGGTAGATGGAGGGGCGTGGAGCAGGTCAGCGGCGGCGTCGACGCGCGACGAGCAGCGCGGCGAGAGCGACGCCCGAGGCGAGGGCGGCGGCGCTGTCTCCGCCGAAGCCGGGTTGCGCCGCGGCGCACTGGATTCCGCCGCTGGTCTCGGCGGGGACGGGCGCGGGCGCCGCGTCGGCGACGGAGGCGTCGGTCACCGGTCCGCCGTCGAGTCCGATGGGGGGCCCCGCGTCTCCGAGCGGCGCGCGCGCGTCGCCGCCCGCGTCGGTGATGGGGAAGGGGCACGCGAGGTACATCGGTCGGTTGAGCACGTGGCCGAACTGATAGAAGCGGTCGCGGGGCCCGCGGTCGCTCGCGGCGAGGTCGAGGTCGCGGTCGAGCGCGCGCGCGGGGAGGTCGGCGCGCATGCGGGTCATCATGGCCGTGGGGCCGATGCCTTCGAAGGCCACGGCGACGTCTTCGACGGGCGACGTGGGGCTCATCGAGACGCCCGCGTCGGGGCCGAAGCCCGAGCGAGACGGCAGGCGCATCGCGAGGAACGCGAGGTTCATGGCGTTCTGCGACGTGGAGGACTCCGTGAGCCAGAGGCGATCGCCCATCGCGTGGTTGCGCGCGTTGAACGTGTCGACGAAGAGCGACGAGAAGTCGGCAGGGGGGCGGTTCCAGTCGTAGGTGAAGTCGTTGTCGGTGAGCTCGAGGTTGGGAAAGTTCATCGCCTCGATGCGCGCCTCGGCGAAGACCGTGAGCGACAGGCCGACGTGGTCGGCGACGCCCGCGGCGATCATGCGGAGCGGGAGTCGGGGCTGGTATCCGTCGAGGGTGACGCGCACGGGGACCATGCGGTTGAGCCCCTTGCCCGCGCGGAGGCGCAGGGCGACGAAGTCCATGTTGAGCCCGAGGTAGTAGTCGATGACGGGCTCGACGGCCGTGGGCACGAAGTAGCCGTTCATGCGCAGCCAGTCGCGCAGGCCCATGCCCGTGGTGCCGCGCACGATGGCCACCGCGTAGGGGCCGACGACCTCCTCGCGCAGCACCGTCACGCCCGTGTCGGCGGAGGCGTCGGCGGCGGAGGGCGGGGGCGCCGAGGCGTCGAGGGCGCCGCCGCGGTCCTCTTCGAAGATGTTGCAGCCCGGCTCGTAGGGCGGCTGCGGCGGCCGCTGGAGCGCGGGCACGCCGATGTTGGTGAGCAGCGTGAGGAAGTCGTCGCTCGCGAGCTGGACGCGCGTCCGGTCGGTGTAGCGAATGGGCAGGATCCACGAGAAATCCTCGGGGTTCCCCGAGTACTGGAACTGGTCCCACAGCGTGGTCTGCTGCGTCGAGAGCGAGAGGACCATGCGGTGATCGGTGACCACCTGCGCGGCGCCGGGCGGCGCGAAACAGCCGCCGCACGCGAGGGCGTCGGTGGGCGTGGCCGCGGCGCCGAGCGTCGCCAGCGCGATCGTGAGAGCGTAGGTCGTGAGGGTCTTCATGGGGGTGGTCATCATCGCGCACGCGCTGAGCAAGCGGAAGGCCATCCCCGAAATCCGCTGTGAAACACGGTCTTTCGCGAGAGAGGGTGCGCCGCGCTGTGCCAGCGGCGGCGGGCGTCGAGGGGCGGCGATGTCCGACGGAGGGGGATGTGGCGCGCGGGTCAGCGCGACTCGAGGACGAGGCGGGCGAAGGCGGGGGCGAAGGCGACGGGAGACATCGGTCCGCAGCAGTTGAAGACGATGCCGTCGAGGCCCGCGTCGAGGAGCTCGGAGAAGAGCTGCTCGCCGTTCATCATGGTGCGCCGCAGCGGGGCGCCGTCGTTGTGCAGGTCGGCCTCGGCGGCGTAGGCCTCGTAGCAGTCGTTGAGGGTGAACACCGCGGCGAGGTAGCGGTTGCGCGGGTCGGGCGCGATGGCGAAGCGCGGGCCCTCGTGCGCGTCGCGGAAGGCGACGTGATAGGCCGAGAAGTTCCGCACGGCGGCGAGCTGGCTGGCGACGCGCATGGCGCCGCCGCGGAGCTGCACGAGCGCGCGCTCGACGCGCACCGCGTCGGCCACGACGTTGAGCCGGGGGAAGAGGTCTTTTCCGAGCGTGAGCGCGTCGGGCGTGAGGGGGTCGAGGTGGATCGACTCGAGGGCCGCGAGGTCGCGCGTGAAGATCGACACGCCCGAGGTCGAGGTGAAGGGCTGCTCGCGAGAGACGCGCGAGGTCTCGTGATAGCGGCGGTACGAGGCCCGGCTGCTGAAGAGAAAGAGCCGCGGGCGTCGGTTGGCGTCGCGGTAGAGCCACGGCTCCGGCGGCGCGTTGTTCGAACGCATCCCCTGCCAGGAGCGCTCGGTGATCGGGAGCTCCCAACGGTCGTAGGCGATCACGACGCGCATGAGCGACGTGGCCGAGAGGCTCTGCTCCTGCCACGCGCGCATCGCCTCGACGGGGGTCATCGCCGCGGCGGCGTCGGCCATCGGCGGAGGCGGCGTGGAGTCTTCGGATGTCGGGCCGACCATCAGGGGTGCGCGTCCTTTGTAAGCAGCGGTATCAAACGCAACACCGCGGGCCCTGTCCAGTCTGCGCGGCGAAAACTCACGCCGCCGACGCGGCGCGCTTGAGCGTGGCCGTGAGGGCCTCGGGGGTGCGCGCGGGCATCTCGCACGCGGTTCCGCGGCACACGAAGGCCACGGGGGCGCCGTCGGGCCCCGCGGCGCGGCCTTCGAAGAGGGCGGCGTCGAGGCCGTGTTCGCTCGCCTCCTCCGCGCTCGCGACGCAGATCAGCAGCCGCCGCGGGATCATCACCCGCCGCGCCGCCGCGAGCATCGCGCGGGTGTCGCTCCGCGCGCGGTCGCCCATCACGATCACCTCGATGGAGCTCCGCGCCACGCGGTCGATGGCGCGGGTGAGCGAGGCCATGCCCATGGGCTGCGTCGCGGCGCGCGCGGCGTAGACCCCGGCGGCGCGCTCGGCGACCTCGTGAAAGGTCTTGTTTCCAGTGAGTTCCGCGAGGCGGGCGAGGGCGTCGACGGCGAGGCCCGCGCCGCCGGGGTACGCGTGGTCGTAGGGGTCACGGCTGCGGTAGAGCACCACCTCGGCCTCCGACGAGGTGAAGCAGAGCTCCCCCGTCGACGCGTCGACGAAGCGGGTCACGATCGCGTCGAGAAGGCCCCTCGCGAAGGCGAGCGAGGCCGCGTCGCCGGTGGCCTCGTACACGTCGATCGCGGCGCCCGCCATGCCGCCGTAGTCGTCGAGAAAGCCCTCTCCGTACGCGGTTCCGTCCTTCATCGCGTGCGCGAGGCGAGGGGACGACCACGCCGCCGCGCGCCACGCGTCGAGGCCACGCTTCGCGGCGTCGATCCACGCGGGCTCGTCGAGGGAGGCGCCCGCGTCGGCGAGGGCGCCGATCATGAGGGCGTTCCAGCCCGCGAGGCACTTGTCGTCGCGCATGGGCTTCGGGCGCAGGGCGCGGGCCGCCAGGAGCTTCGGCCGCGCGCGGGCGAGGGCGGCGTCGAGCGCTTCGACGGGGCGCTTGAGGCTCCGCGCGATGTCGTCGCGCGACGCGGGCGTGTGGAGCACGCTGCGGCCGCCCTCCCAGTTGCCGAGGGCCGTGACTTCGAACCACGCGCACACGACCGCGGCGTCGTCGTCGCCCACGACGGCGCGCACCTCGTCGGGGGTCCACGCGAAGAAGCGCCCCTCCTCGCCCTCGCTGTCGGCGTCTTGCGCGCTGTAGAAGGTCCCCTCGGGCGAGGTCATCTCGCGGAGCACGTACGCGAAGGTCTCTCGCACCACCTCGCGGCAGCGCGCGGGCGTGATCGCGTCGCGGTCTCCGACGAGGCGCGCGCCGTCGAGGTAGAGCCGCGCGAGCTGCGCGTTGTCGTAGAGCATCTTTTCGAAGTGGGGGACGTGCCACCGGATGTCGGTGCTGTAGCGGGCGAAGCCTCCGCCGAGGTGGTCCCAGATGCCGCCGCGGGCCATCGCGTCGAGGGTGATCGCGACGGCCTCGCGCGCGCCCTCGTCACCCGACGCGGCGACGGCCGCGAGCAGGTCGAAGGTCATGGTGTTGGGCTTGGGCGCCCCGCGGGGCCCCGAGGTCGCGGTCGACGCGCGGGAGATGCGCGCTTGACGGCCTCGCGGAGCGACGCGGCGTCACGGCGCGTCGGGCGCCGAGGCGGTCGCGCGCGCGAGGAGCGCGGTGAGCTCGTCAGACTGGGCCGTCACCTCGTCGCGGCGCGTCGCCCACGCGTCGTGGAGCGCGCGCAGAACGTCGGTGAACGAAGGCATCCCGTAGCGTCGTCGGTCGGGGAAGTACGTGCCCCCGAAGAAGGGCTTGCGGTCCGGCGTGAGGAACATCGAGAGGGGCCATCCCCCGCCGCGCTGCGTGAGCACCTGGTGGGCGAGCTGGTAGGTCTGGTCGACGTCGGGGCGCTCCTCGCGGTCGACCTTCACGCTCACGAAATGCTCGTTGAGCAGGGCCGCCGTGGCCTCGTCTTCGAAGCTCTCGCGCTCCATCACGTGGCACCAGTGACACGCGCTGTACCCGATCGAGAGGAACACGGGCTTGTCCTCGCGGCGCGCGCGCTCGAAGGCCGCGTCGCCCCAGGGCATCCAGTCGACGGGGTTCCTCGCGTGCTGGAGGAGGTACGGAGAGCGCTCGGCGGCGAGGCGGTTGGGCGGACGGGGCGACGCGGTCATGGGCGCCACGTAGGGAGCCGCCGCCGCCGCGTGTCAAGAGCCCGCGCCCGCCGACGATCACGCGAAGTGCGCCGCGACCGCTGGACTCCGCGGGCGGATTCGCGGTTGGCTCTCGGCCCCACACCGATGCCCTCTCCGAAGACTCTCTCCTCGCGCCTGCGCGCGCTCGCGGCCATGCTGTTCGTCGCGCTCGCGGTCGGCTGCGGCACTTCGCACGTCGTCGCTCGCGCCGGCGCCCTCACCGTGCACACCTTCACGCGCGACGCGGCGCACGTCTACGTGCTCGCCCAGGGCCGCTCGCTCGTGATGATCGACAGCGGCTACGAGCGCAACGCGCCCTCGCTCGACGAGGCCATGCGCGACGCGGGCATCAACCCCGCGGAGCTCCGCGCCGTGGTCGTCACGCACGGTCACGCCGACCACGCGGGCGGGGCGCGCTACTTTCAGCAGCGCTACGGCGTGCGCCTCGTCGCGGGGCGCGGCGACGAGGGGATGTACACCTCCGGCCGCATGGAGCGCCTGTGCCCCACAGGGCTCCTCGCGCGGCTGCGGGTGAGCGGCGACCAGGCGTCGATCTTCACGCCGACGCGCGTCGACACCTGGGTCGAGGCGCCGACGCCGCTCGCGCCCTTCACGGGCATCGACGCGACGGTCTATCCGCTCCCGGGGCATACGCGCGGCTCGCTCGTCGTTGTGGCCGGCGAGGCAGCGTTCGTGGGCGACCTCTTTCGCGGCGGCATCGTCGCAGACACCGCGGAGACCCATCTCTACATGTGCGACGTCGAGGGCAACCGCGCCGACGTGCGGCGCCTCCTCGGCGAGATCGCGCCGCGGGTCATGACCTATTACCCGGGACACTTCGGGCCCGTCGATCGCGACGAGGTCCTCGAGCACTTCGGACCATGAACCGCTCGCTCGCACCGCGCCGCGCCTTCGCGCTCGCGCTCCTCTCCGCCGCGCTCGGCGCCTGCTCCCAGCCCGCGCCCGTCGTCGACGAGGAGCGGCTCGCGCGTCGCGTCGTGGCGCTCCTCCGCCGCGAGGGCCTCGTCGTCGCGATGCGCGACGGGGGCGCGGCGCCGCCCTCCAACGAAGACCCCGACAACGCGAGCGAAGACCCCGACGAGCGCGCAGAGGAGAACTCCGACGAGCGCGCTGACGAGGCCGTCGACGCGCCGCAGCCCGCGCCCTCGCGCACGCCTTCGCCCGCGGCCTTCGCGCGCGCGGCCCCGCCGGGCTCCGGGCGAAGCGTGCTCCGCGCGCCCATCGCGGCGATCCCCGCGGCGACCCCCGCGGTGACCACGGGCACCGGCGACGACGCGCTCGTGTGGACGACGCTCGACGGCGCCGCCACGCTGGGCCCCGCCGACGCGCTCGTGACGGTGGTGACCTTCGTCGACGCGCAGTGCCCCTTCTCCGCGCGGCTGCTCCCTTCGCTGCGGGAGCTTCAGCGCGCGCACCCGGCCGAGGTGCGGCTCGCGCTGCGCCATCGCCCGCTGGCGTTTCACGGCGCCGCGTGGGGGGCGGCGGTCTTCGCGGAGTTCGCGCGCGCCTCGGGCGGGAGCGACGCGGTCTTCGGCGCCTTCGAACAGCTCTTCTCGCACCAGCGCGAGCTCGATCGACCGCACCTCGACGTGATGGCGCGCGCGCTCGGCCTCGACCCGCTGCACCTCGCCGACGCGCTCGACGCGCCCGCGCCGTCGGAGCTCGACCGCGCCGTCGCGCGCGACGAGGGGCTCGCCGAGAGCGCCAACGTGCAGGCCACGCCGACGTCGTTCTTCAACGGCCGTCGCGTCGCGGGCGCCGTGCCGCTGGCCAACCTCGAGCGCGCGTTCGAAGAGGCCCGCGAGCGCGCCCGTCGCGCCCTCTCCCGCGGCGTCCGCCGCGCCGCGCTCTACGACACCGTCTGCCGCACGACCGACAACGCAACCCCTCCGCGCAGGACTCCAACCCGTGCTCCCTGACCTTCGCCCGCTCTCGTGTGTCGCCGCGCTCGCGGCGCTCCTCGCCTCCGCGGCGGTCGCCGCGCAGCCCGCCCCGACGCCGCCGCACGCGACGCCGCACACGACGCCGCCCGCGCTCACCGCGCCGTCGCCCACGGTGGCGCCCACGATCACGGTGGCGATCCCCGCGGCGCCCTCCGTCGCGTCGCCGCTCGTCTCGGGCCCCCTCGCGTGCTCGCACGGCGCGCTCCGCTCGCTCGCGGTCTCCGACTGGTGGAGCCGCATGACGCCCGTGTGCGCGCGCCTCACGTCGGTGCTCCCCCACCGCTTCGAAGCGCCCTCGGGCGTGCCCGATCCGATGTTCGACGCGATCGTGTCGATGTGCGCCGAGGGCACCTCGGCCCGCGCGGTGTGCGGCCTCGACGCCTACCGACGCGAGCTCCTCATCACGCGCGTCGCGGCGCACGCCGACGCGCTCCCCTCGCGGCTCGACGGGGCGCAGCGGCTCTGCGGCGAGGCCGAGATGGCCGCGGCGATCGCGCCGAGCGCGCCCGAGGCCGTGCGCGCCGAGGTGGTCGAGGCCGCCGGGGCCGAGTCGCGGTTCTGCGCGCGCGACGAGTCGATGATCCCCACGGCGCGACAGCTCGCGCTCGTGCGCCTCGCGCGCGAGGTCTCCGTCGCCGCGGCGCGCGCGAGCCTCACGCCCGAGATGCCCGCGGCCACGGCGCTGTGGGCCACGCTCGCGTCGGGCGCCGGGCGCGCGGGCTTCGTGACGAACACGTCGCACGGCGCGAGCGATCGCGGCGCCGCCGAGGCCGCGAGAGAGAGCGACAGCGCGCGCGGCGAGAGCTCGGGGTCGGGCTCCATCGGCGGCCTGGGCGGGGGGATTCCTTCGCCCGCGGGGCTCGTCGAGGTGGCCCTCCGGGGCATCGCAGACCTGCTCCAGACGAGGGCGCAGGCCGAGCTCGAAGGCTTCATGCTCGACCAGCTCCGCGAGGTGATCTGCGACGGGGCCGCGGGCGCGTGGTTCGAGTACACCTGCGCGTACCTCGTGGCGCCCGACGCGGCGCTGCGCATCTCGGCGGGCTCCGCGCTCCGCACCGCGTTTCGCGCCGACGTGATGGCCTTTCCGCGCAGGATCGCAGCGCGCGCCCCCATGGACGGCGACGCCCGCACGATGCTCGGGACGCTGTGGTTCAAGCTCCTCGGCGGCGCCACCGAGTCGCGCACGCTCGTCGACATCCCCGACCGCTTCGCCGACGTCGGCGGCAACTGGACCTGCGCGCAGGACCGCGAGCCCGCGCTGTGTGAGCGCGCGCGCAAGGCGGTGCAGGGCACGGGGCTCCTCCTCGCCTTCGCGATCCGCCGCGAAGACCTCGGGACGCTCCCTTCGACCATGTACCACGCGCTCGCAGAGACGGTCTTCGACCGCGGCCTCTCGACGGACGCGCTCGGCGAGGTCGAGCAGCTCCGCTCGTCGCTCCTCGAGTATGGCGAGACCTTCAGGCACGCGGCGGAGCCGCAGCGCACGCCCGCGGGTCGCATCCCCCGCGTGGCGGCGGTGCTCGGCGGGCTCCGCCCGGTCTTCGCGCGCGGCGTCGCGGTGTGCTTCTTCGACGACCGCAACGCCGTGCGCGTCACGCTCGCGGAGGGGCTCCCCGAGACCTTCACGGCCTTCATGCGCGCCGACCTCGTCGAGGTCGCGGTGCAGGCGCAGCGCGCGGTGACGGTGATCCTCCCGCTCACGGGGCTCCCGCCCGACGTGCTGCGCGGGATGATCCTCGCCGCCGAGATCGCGCAGGCGCGCACGCCCGACCAGATCCGCGGCGCGCTCGAAGCGGTGGTGTCTCCGCCCGGCGCGTGGCGCCTCAAGCGCCGTCGCATGATGCTCTCGATCACGGGGCTCGTGGGGGTCTCCGGCGGCGGCGAGATGCTCCTCGCGTCGGGGATCTCGGGCGCGGGGCTCGTGCCCTCGGTGGGCCTCGTGGGCGCGCTCGGGCTCGACGTGAGCTTCCCCGTTCGAAGCTCGACGCTCGGCGTGTACGTGTCGGTGCTCGACCTCGGCGGGCTGCTCTCGATCCCGCTCGGAGACTCCATCGCGAAGCTCCGCGGCTCCGACGGCGTCGAGCGTCAGGCCACGCTCGACGTCACGTCGCGCATCTCGATCGAGCAGGTGCTCGCGCCGGGCGTGTACTTCCGCTGGGGCATCGGCCGCTCGCCCTTCGTCTTCGCGGCGGGCGCCTCGATGATCCCCTTCGGCCGCACGGTGCAGGAGGTCCGCACCGACGGGATGATGGGCGCGACCTTCGCGACCGACGCGAGCGTGCTGCGCGTGAGCGCGGTGCTCGGCGTCGACCTCACGCTCTTTCCGTTCTGAACGCCTACTCGATCTCGCCCGCGCGCGTGGTCGACTCGGGCGCGCTGAGGAGCCCGGCCACCTCGGCGCTCACGCGCGTGATGCGTCCGTCGCGCGTGACGAAGCAGTGCCGCGTCTTGCCCGTGGCCGCGAGGGCGCCGTCGGAGACGCGCTTCATCTCGTACTCGAAGATCAGCGACGCGTGGCGCACCTCCATGAGGTTCACCGTGAGGTCGACGACGTCCTCGTAGCGCAGGGGGGTCTTGTAGTGCACCGAGAGGTCGACCACGACCACGAGGAGGCCCGCGTCCTCCATCTCGCGGTAGGCGGCGGCGCGGCGGCGGCAGTACTCCTCGCGGCCGCGTTCGAACCAGCGGAGGTGGTTGCTGTGATGAAGAAAGCCCATGCGGTCGACCTCGGCGTAGGTCACGCGCATCCGAACGACGCTCTTCTGTACGGCGACGCGCTCCGCCGCTCCGTGGTGGCTCATGGCGGCGGACGATCTCACGAAGCGTCGCCGTCGCGCGACGACGGAACCGCGCGCCACGGCGCCGCGCAGGCGAGCACCGTGAACGCGCCCGACACCACGAGCAGCGGCGCGCCGAGAAAGGGCGCGAAGAAGAGAAAGGGGCCCGGCAGCGGCGCGCCCACGGGCCACCCGTACGCGGCGATGTGCATGAGGTTGAGCGCGACGATGACCGCGAGCGCGACGACGAGCCGACGGTTGAGCAGGTCGAGGCCGCCGCCCGCGGCGCGGTGCGCGAGCGCGAAGGAGCACCACGCGCCCGCGGCGCAGAGCATCGACGCGCGGATGAAGCGCGAGCGAGCGCCGAGGGAGGTGAGGTCGAGCCCGCCCGCGCGCCACGCGTAGAGCGCGAGAAAGACGCCGATCGCGAGCGTGAGGAGCCCCACCGTGACGCGCCCCTGACCGGCGGGGAGCACGCGGCGAGAGAGCCATCGGGTGAGGGACGCGAAGGCCAGGCCGACCCCGAGCGCGCGCGCGAGCTGGAGGAGCCAGAGGAGGCGGTTGAACGCGGTCCACGTGCCGTCGCCGTGGGTCCACGCGCGGAGCTGCGCGGCGTTGGCGGCGCGGGCGCGCACGATCGCGACGACGCGGTCGTTGTAGTAGTCGTCGCCCACGGCGCGCCGGTCGACGACGCGCGCGACGTGATCGAGCGGGTCTTCGACGGCGCGGAGGTGCCGCGGCAAGCGCAGCCCCAGGAGCGCCGAGAGGGCGGGCGCGACGATCCTCGTGTCGGCGTCGAGGTCGCCCTCGCGGCGCGCGACGTTGCGGCCCGCGAAGCACGTGAGAACGTGGGCGACCTCGGGCGCTGCACCGCCGTGTCCGCCCGCGTCGCGGTGTCCGTGGTCGGCCGTGAGGACCACGAGGTCGCGCTGGAGGTCGAGGCGGTCGAGCGCGCGAGAGAGCTCGGCGTCGACGCGCCGCACGGAGGCGGCGTACTGCGGTGACGCGGCGCCGTGCTGGTGCCCCGACTCGTCGATGTAGACGGGGTGAATGAGCGTGAGGTCGGCGTCGAGCGGGCGCGCGAAGCCGTCGCCGTAGGCGTTGAAGATGTCGTAGCGGTCGAAGCCGCGGGGAAAGAGCTCGCGCCACCACCCGAGCTCGCTGCGCCCCTCGACGCGGAAACGGCGCTCGCGCGCGACCTCCCAGATCGACTCCGCGGCGACGGGGTGGCTGTCGGCGTTGGTGCGCGCGCCCGTGCGATCCTGTTCGAGCCCCGTCGAGAGCGTCGCGTACGAGGCCCGCGAGAGCGTCGGGAGCCCCACGTGCGTGCGGAAGCACTGACCCGCGGCGCGGAGGCGCGTGACGCTTCGAAGCGTCAGGGCGGCGTCGTAGCGGAGGCCGTCGATCACGGCGACGAGCGCTCTGCGGGGCCTCGCTCGGGGCGGCGTCCGCACGTCGTCGCGCACGGCGATGAGGTGGTAGCCCGCGTGGTTCGACAGGCGGCCGAGGTACGTGTCGCCGAGCCAGTAGCCGAGCGCGCAGGCGAGGGCGCCGAAGGCCGCGGCGACGAGCCGCGAGCGGGGAGAGAGCATCGGCCTACGACTACACGAGATCGCGTCACTCCACGACGGGGAGTCGCACGCGCGCCGACGAGGCCACCGGCAGCGCCCTGGCGTGGGCCTCTCGGGCTTCGGGCTCCGGCGCGGGTCGGATGTCGGCGGCGCGCTCGCGCCACGCCCTCGCCACGTCGCGGTCGAGCAGGTGCGTGGGTCGCACGTTGCGGAGCGCGTTGAGCATCACCTGTCGCACGTTGGGCACGGCGGCCTCGAGCTGCGTGAGGAGGGCGCTCATCTGATCGCGCGCCAGGCCCGGCTGCGAGCCGCAGAGGTTGCACGGGATGATGGGGTAGCCCTCGAGCTCGGCGAAGCGCGCGATGTCCGCCTCGGCGCACTCGAGGAGCGGGCGGATCACGTCGAAGCGGCCGTCGTCGGTGGTGTACCGCGCGGGCATCGCCTGGAGCTTGCCCGCGTAGAAGAGGTTCATGAGAAAGGTCTCGAGCGCGTCGTCGCGGTGGTGCCCGAGCGCGAGCTTGTTACAGCCGAGGCGTTCGGCCGCGGAGTAGAGGATCCCGCGGCGGAGGCGCGAGCACAGCGAGCAGTAGGTGCCGCCCTCTTCGACGTGTTCGAGCACGACCGAGTAGGTGTCTTCAGAGAGCACCTCGAACTCGACTTCGAGGGCGCGCAGGTACGCGACGAGCTTCGCGCCGTCGTAGCCCGGCTGGCGCTGGTCGAGGTGCACGGCCACGAGGCTGAACGCGAAGGGCGAGCGCCGCTGGATCTCACGCAGGAGCGTGAGCATCGAGTAGCTGTCCTTGCCGCCCGAGAGCGCCACGAGCACGCGGTCACCGGGCGCGAGGAGCTCGTAGGTCGCGACGGTGCGCTGCACGCGCTCGCGGAGCCTCTTCTCGAGGATCTTTCGCTCGACCGCGGTCACGGCGTCTGCCACGGGGTCGCGGGGTGCGGCGTCGGCGCGGAGGACCGCGACGGAGAGACGCTCCCGTCGGGCGCGAGGCGCGGGAGGTCGAGCTCGTCCCAGAGCCAGCGGTTGTAGGCCTCGGCGGCGGTGGGGACGCTCCGCTGCGCGCCCCCGAGCAGGACCGCCGAGGGCAGCGCGATGGCCGCGCCGACGCCCACGAGCGTGAGCGGGAGCACGACGGCGCCGCGGGTGTCGCGCGCGTCGAGCGTGTAGGGGAGCGTCGCGATGGAGCTCAAGATCACGGCGGTGCCGACGCCGAAGAGCGTCCACCCGAGGGCGAGCTGGTTGTCGCGGGTGTGAAGGATCTCCTCGGCCTCGGGCGCGTTGGCGAGGATGGGCCTCGCGTCGTCGACCGCGCGCACGGCGCCATCGCCGACGCGCAGCCCCCAGCCCGCGAAGCCCATGTGCGGCATGGCGGCGCGGGCGCGGTACGTCGCGGCGCGCTGCGCGAGGGGCGCCTCGCGCGGCGGCAGCGAGAGGGGGCGTGGGGTCACCCTCGCGCAGCCCTGCGCCAGGGTCAGCGCGCAGAGGGTCGAGACGATCGCGGGCTTCATGAGGCGCGCGACGCTACACCAGGGCGAGGCCGCGGGCGAAGGGCGCTCAGCCCTCGTCGAGGAGGCGCCGCACCGAGGCCGTGAGCGTGCGCATCTCGTAGGGCTTCGGCAGAAACGCGCGCCCGAGGACGCCGTGCTCGGCGATGGTCTCGTCGGTGTAGCCCGAGGTGAAGAGCACCTTGAGCTCGGGGCAGATGCGCGCGAGGCGATCGGCGAGCTCGCGGCCGTTCATGCCGGGCATCACCACGTCGGTGACCACGAGGCGGATGCGCGGCCCGTGGAGCTCGACGAGGCGCAGCGCCTCGAACGCGTCGGCGGCGGTGATGACGCTGTAGCCCGTCGACGAGAGCATGCGCGACGCGGCGTTGCGGAGCGCGCCCTCGTCCTCGACGAAGAGGATGGTCTCGCTGCCCGGCGAGGCGCCCACCGACGGCGGCCGCGCGGCCTCCACGGGTTCGCCCTTGTGGCGCGGGAGGAAGACGCGAAAGGTCGCGCCGCGGCCGGGCTCGCTCTCGACGGTCACCGCGCCGCCGCTCTGCTTCACGAGGCCGTAGACCATCGAGAGGCCGAGGCCCGTGCCCTTGCCCACGGGCTTGGTGGTGAAGAAGGGTTCGAAGACGCGCGCGCGGGTGGCGTCGTCCATGCCGTGCCCCGTGTCGATGACCGAGAGCTCGGCGAACACGCCGTCGGCGACCTGGAGCTTCTCGGCCCGCGCGCCGTCGAGGGTGTCGCTCGTCGTCGCGATGCGCACGCGCCCGCCGCCGGGCATCGCGTCGCGGGCGTTGAGCACCAGGTTCATGATCACCTGCTCGATCTGGCCGCGGTCGGCCTGCACGTCGAAGAGGTGCGGCGTGAGGTCGACGGAGAGCTCGACGTGCTCGCCGATGAGGCGCTGGAGCATCTTCGAGAGGCCGCCCACGAGGTCGTTGAGCGACACGCGCTCGGGGCGCAGCACCTGCCGTCGGCTGAAGGCGAGGAGCTGCCGCGTGAGCGACTCGGCCCGCTGCGCCGCGCGCTCGATCTCGTCGAGGTCGCCGCGCATGGGGTCGCCGTCGTCGGTCGCGCCCTTGGCGAGCTGCGTGTACGAGAGGATCACCGTGAGGAGGTTGTTGAAATCGTGGGCGACGCCGCCCGCGAGGCGACCGACGGCCTCCATGCGCTGCGCGGCGCGTAGCTGCTCCTCGGTCTCGCGCTGCGTGGTGAGGTCGACGAGCACGCCGGTGGCGCCGACCACCGAGGCGCCCACCACGAGGGGGTGCGTGGCGCTTCGCACGGTGTGGACCTTCCCCGCGGCGCCGAGGATTCGATACTCGATGGGGCCGTGCGTGGGCGGTCCGCGCCGCGCGAGCTCGCGCAGCCACGGGAGGTCGTCGGGGTGCATGAACTCGTCGCGCGATCGGCCGATGAGCTCGTCGGGGCGGTACCCGAAGCGCGACACCGACGGGTTCACGAAGGAGATGATGCCGTTGAGGTCCGTCGAGAAGACCACGTCGTCGAGGTTCTCGACGAGCGAGCGGTAGCGCTCCTCGCTGGCCTGGAGCACGGCCCGCGCGCGCTTGCGCTCGGTGATGACGTTGAGCGACGCGGCGAAGTGCGCTGGCGCCGGGCGGAACATCGACACCTCGATCCACTGGTCGAGCGTGGTGATGTGCGCTTCGAAGACCATCGGCGCGCCGCCGCGGACGACGCGCGTGCAAAGGTCGAAGAACTCGGGCTCCGTCGCGACGAGGTGCGGGGTCACCTCGCTCGCGCGGCGGCCGATGATGTCGCGCAGCCCCGTCTGCGAGGCGAAGGCGTGGTTGGTGTAGACGTAGCGAAAATCGATGACGCGATCGTCTTCACAGATCGCGTGGCAGAGGCAGAAGCCGTTGAGCATGTGGTCGAAGGCCGAGCGCCACACCTGCTCGATCCCGACCTCGGGCGACGTCGAGACCTCGTCGCGATGCATCTCGAGGCTCCCGCTCTGCTTTGGGTCCATCATCTCGCGCAGCGCTCCGGTGACGAACGAAGGGGGACGCGGCCGGCGCCGCCGCGCCGCGTCGTGTCGAGCGAGGCCCACGATGCCCGCGACAGGCCAGCGACCGTCGCGGCCTTCAACCGCATAGGGATCCTCCCCTATGCTCGAATTTGCGATTCTTGATCTGTGCGATGCGCGAAAGACGACGCGTTGCTCAGATCTCGTACTCCGGCGGCGTGGGGGCCCCGAGCTGTTGACGGTAGACCTCGGGCAGGCTCAGGGCCCGCTCCCACTTTCGCCCCACGGCGCGCAGCGCGAGGAACGCGACGCCGTACGCGGCCGCGATCCCCACTGTACAGAGGGCCGCCCACACGCGGCGCTCTCCGCGAAAGAGCATGTTGCCCGCGATGTAGAGCAGAAAGCCCACGAAGAAGAGCCGCAGCGCGCGCTCCGAGATGACCCCTCGCGTCGCGAGCCACGCGCCGCCGAAGGCGCCGATCGCGAAGCCCGAGGCGAGCGTCAGCGCGGCGGTCCAATCGACGCTCCCGGCGCGCCAGTAGCGCAGCACCGCGAAGACGCCGATGGGCGGGAGCAGCATCGCGAGGCTCGTCCCCACGGCGCGCGGCTGCGTGAAGCCGAAGAGGAGCACGAGCGCGGGGATCACCAGCACGCCCCCGCCGATGCCCAGCATCCCGCTCACGACTCCGATGCAACACCCGACGAGAAGCAGCTTGAAGGCGGTGACGATGGCCATCGCGAGGTCCTCTCGCGGCGAGCGTACCCGACGCGTGACCGATCCGCGCGACGCTTCGGCGCGATCGACGCGGGGCGCGGACGCCCGGCGGTGCGACGCTCAGCGACGCGTGAAGCGCAGCACGTGTCGGTAGATTCGCGTCTCGCCCTGCTGGCCTCGCCACCACACGACGTCGTCGCCGTCGACGGGCGAGCTGTAGTTGTAGAGCACGCGCTCGTCGGGCGTCGCGCCGTCGAGAATGCCCGCGAAGCAGGTGTCTCCGCGCGAGGGCAGGTCGAGCACGAAGGCGATGCGGTCTTCGCCCTGCACGTAGCGCCAGAGCGAGCAGCGCTTGGGGCGGTTGCGGTAGTCGAGCTGGTTGCGCACGACCTGTGAGACGTAGGTCATGTCGCGCTCCATGAGGTCGTAGGCGCCCGTGGCGCGACGGAGGCGACGCGTCGCGCGACGAGGGTAGGCCTCGCCGTCGTGCCGGAACATGAGCGGCGAGTCGATTTGCGCGGGTCGATGTGCGGTCCAGTTCGCGAGGTCGCCGCGAGGGGCGCGGCAGATCGTCGACCCGAAGCCCGTCGCGTCGCCCGCCTCGTTACGGATCACGGCGTAGAGCGTGCCGTCGTCGCCGAGGGTGAAGTCCGCCTCGCTCCCGCCGCCGCGGTAGACGGCCCTGCGCGCGGGGTCGACGGGGTTCCACGCGCGTCCGTCGGTGGTGGTGAGGAGCTCGACGTCGATGGGGAGGCCGTTGAAGAGGTACTCGTTCTCGCCGTGGAGGTAGCCGACCATGTACGCGGTGCCCCGCTCGACGCGCGTGCGCCACGCGAGAAAGCCTGGTTCATAGAGGTTTTCGAGGGGCGTCCACGTTCCGTCGGCGCGTCGCTCGGTGACGGAGATGCCTTGCGGTTCGAACGCGAGGGGGTTGGTGCCGAGGCGCGACACGTAGAGAAAGAGCCGCGCACCGAGCACGAGAAAGCGCGGCTCTCGGAGGTCTCTGTCGGCGGAGAGTCGCTGTTCGAAGCGCCACGTCTGCTCGTCGCTCGACGACACGACGAACATCTGCGTCATGGTCGACGCGAAGTGGTCGGGCGCCGTGCGCCACGCGAGGTACGTGCGTCCGCCGAGGCGCGCGACGTCGAGGTTGTTGTTCGAGTTCCCCGGCGTGGTCTCGGGGGGAAGTCCGGGCCCGGGGATGATCTGTCGCGTCTCGGTGAGGGTGACCGTGTGACGACCGGGCTCCGACGGAGGTGGCGGCGGCGGCGCCGTGTCTTCGATCGCGGGCGCGTCGTAGGGCGCGTCGCTCGCGGCGTCGGTGGGCGTCGTGGCGGGGGTGCTCCCGCACGCGGCGGAGAGCGTCACGAGGAGCGCGAAGGAGACCGTGCGCATGGCGCGCGATCGTATCGCGAGTGCGACCCGTCGAGGCGTGCGCGTGCGCGTCAGCGCGTCTTCGCGGCCTCTCGGCGAACGAGCGAGGTCGGCGCGATCAGCGGCGCGGCGGGGGCCTCGGGCTGCACCGTGACGTGGCTGATCCCGAGCTCGCGCTCGATGCGCTGCGACACCTCGCGCGCGACCTCGGTGCCGTGCGCGCCCTCGGCGAGCACCACGTGAACGGTCACCACCGAGAAGCCGTCGGCCACCGTCCACGCGTGGAGGTCGTGGAGGTCCGTGACGCCCGCCGTGCCGCGTACGACGGCGTCGAGGCGCGTGAGGTCCACGTCGGTGGGCGCGCCCTCCATGAGCACGTCGACGGTCTCTGACACGAGCCGCCACGCGCCCCACAGGATGAGCCCCGACATCGCCACGGAGATCGCGGGGTCGGCGCGGTTCCACCCGAGGAAGGTCACCGCCGCGCCCGCCGCGATCGCCGCCACGGAGCCGCCCGCGTCGGCGAGCACGTGCGCGAGCGCCGCGCGCGTGTTGGCGTTGTGCCCGTCGCCGCCGCGAGAGAGCACCCACGCCGACGCGAGGTTCACCACGAGCCCCACGGCCGCGACGGTCATCATCCATCCCCCGACGACGGCGCGGGGGTGGAGCCAACGCCCCACGGCCTCGACGAGGATCCACACCGAGCTCATCGCGAGCGCGGCGCCGTTCACGAAGGCCGCGAGGGTCTCTGCGCGACGAAAGCCGTAGGTCCTCCGCGCCGTGCGCTGCCGCGTGGCGATGCGCTGCGCGACGAGCGCGAGCACCAGGGCGCCCGCGTCGGTGAGCATGTGCACCGCGTCGGAGAGCAGCGCGAGGCTGTGCGTGAGGAGGCCGCCGACGACCTCGACGACCATGAAGCCCGCGGTGAGGGCGAGGGCGAGCGCGAGCCTGCGCGCGGGCGTCCCGCGGAGCTCGGCGTGGTGGTCGTGGTCGTGCGCGTGCGGGCGTTCCGCGTGTTCCACCTGGTGCTCGCCGTGGTCGTGCGGGGCGTCGTCGCGGTGCTCGCCGTGACCGTGGTCGTCGTGACCGTGATCGTCGTGACCGTGATCGCGATGATCGTGGTGCGCGTGGTCGTGACCGTGATCGTGGGCGTGGCCGTGATCGTGATCGTGGGCGTGAGCGTCCGTCACGGGCGCCAGTGTGCGCCAAACGGCGGCCTTCGTGGCGCGCCATCGTCATCGGCGCTGCGGGTGGGTCAGAGGAGGCCGGGCTTGCCGCGCGACCAGCGATCGAGCTCGGTGGTGAGGAGCGCGACGTGCTCGGCCTCCTCCGCGGCGAGCTCGGCGTAGAGCTGCTTCTCGACGGAGCCGTCCTTCACCGAGGCGCCGCGCGTCTCGAAGAACTCCACCGCGCGGCGTTCGAACGCGATGGCGATGCGGAAGAGGTTCGCGGGATCCTCGGGGCGGTGCGCGATGCCCGCGTAGATGGCCGCGCGCTCGACCTGAAACTCGGGGTTCGGCGCGGGGACCTCGGCGTGGTAGCGGCGCGCGAGGGTGGCCATGTGCTCCTCCTCCATCGCGGCGAAGCGGCCGAAGAGGTCTTTGAGCGTCGGGTCGTCGCTCTCGACGGCGGCGCGTCGGTAGAACGCCTGGCCGCCGAGCTCGATCTCGAACGCCGTGCGGATCGCGTCGAGGGCCGTCGCCCCCTCGATCGATCGCGGCGCGACGGCCGAGAGGTGACCCCCGCACGCGGGGCACAATCCATACGGAAACGCGAAGCCCTCGCTCACCTTCTGGCACTTGTCGCAGCGCCACGAGAGCGCCTCGCCGGCGCAGCACACGTAGCTGTCTCCGTCGCCCGACTCGATGGGGCGGTGGCACTTCGGGCACGCGCGCGTCTCGGTCTCTGCGACGGCCGTCGCGTCGAGGTCCGCGGCCGTGAGGGGCCAGCGCTTGCCGTGACGGAGGTAGCGCCCGATCGCGCGCGCGGCCCTGCGACCGGCGCCCATCGCGAGGATCACCGTTGCGCCGCCCGTGACGATGTCGCCGCCCGCGAAGACCCCCTTGATGCTCGTGGCCTGCGTCACCTCGTCGGCGACGATGTTGCCCCATTTGTTGAGCGCGAGGCCCGGCGTCGACTGCGTGACGATGGGGTTGGCCTTGGTGCCGAGCGCGTAGACGACCGTGTCGCAGTCGAGCTCGACGAACTCGTCGAGGGCGATGGGCTTGCGGCGCCCCTTCTCGTCGGCATCGCCGAGGGCCATGCGCTGCGCGCGCATGCCGGCCACGTCGCCGTCGGCGTTGACGTGGATCGCGCTCGGGGCGTGGAGGAAGAAGAACTCGACGCCCTCCTCCTTCGCGTGGCGGAGCTCTTCGATGCGCGCGGGGGCTTCGGCCTCGGAGCGGCGGTAGACGCAGCGGACCTTCGGGACGCCGAGGCGGCGCGCGACGCGGAGGCAGTCCATCGCGGTGTTGCCCGCGCCGATGACCACCACGCTCTTGCCCACGTTCACCGGCGTGTCTTCGAAGGGGAACTTGTCGCCGCCCATGAGGTTCACGCGCGTGAGGAACTCGTTGGCCGAGTACACCTGCCCCGCGAACTCGCCGGGGATCCCGAGGAACGCGGGCGCCCCCGCGCCGACGCCGATGAACACCGCGTCGAAGCCCCGCTCGCCGAGGAGCTGCGCGATCGTGAAGGTCTTGCCGATGACCTTGTTGGTCTGAAACTCCACCCCGAGGTCGCGGAGGTACTGCACCTCGCGGTCGATGATCGCGCGCGGGAGCCTGAAGCTCGGGATGCCATAGCGCAGCACGCCGCCCACGACGTGGAGCGCTTCGAAGACCACGACCTCGGCGCCGTCTCGCACGAGGTCCGCGGCGGCGGCGAGGCCCGAGGGCCCCGAGCCCACGACGGCGACGCGACCGATGCGGGGGCCCGCGAAGGGCTTCGCGCGCGGGGCTTCGGCGTTGTCACCGACGAAGCGCTCGAGGCGGCCGATGCCCACGGGCTCGACCTTCTTGCCGATGATGCACTGCGCCTCGCACTGCGACTCCTGCGGGCACACGCGGCCGCAGATCGAGGGGAAGAGGTTCGACTCGTGGATGGTGCCGAGGGCGCCGTCGAAGTCGCGCACGAGCACGTGACGGATGAACCTCGGGATGTCGATGGAGACGGGGCACCCCGCGATGCACGTGGGCTTCGCGCATTGGATGCAGCGCTCGGCCTCGGCGAGCGCGTCGCCGAGGTTGTACCCGAGGTTGACCTCCTTGAAGTTCTGCGCGCGCTCCGTCGCGTCGCGCTCGGGCATCTTCGTCTGGTGGGGCGGGAGGTCCTTGATCTTGCGGTAGTTGCGCTTGTTCTGTTCGAAGAGCTGCTTCTCGAGGTTGCAGAGGTGCGCGTAGTCGCGGTTGGCGACGGACTCCTCCTTTCGGAAGCGCCGCTGCCGCGCGACGAGCTCCTTGAAGTCGACGAGGTGGCCGTCGAAGTCGGGGCCCTCGACGCAGGCGAACTTCACCTGGCCGTCGACGGTGACCCTGCACGACCCGCACATGCCCGTGCCGTCGACCATGATGGCGTTGAGCGACACCATGGTCTTCACGCCGTAGGGCCGCGTGGTCTCGACGCAGGCGTTCATCATCGGGAGCGGACCGATGGCCACCACGAGCGCGGGGCGGTCGTCGTCGAGCACGTCTTTGAGCGCCGCGGTGACGAAGCCCTGACGGCCGTAGCTGCCGTCGTCGGTGCACACGGTGAGCGCGTCGCAGTGCGCGCGGAACGCGTCCTCCCAGAAGACGAGGTCCTTCGTGCGAAAGCCGATGATGCCGGTCACCCGGCAGCCGCGCTCCTTGAAGGCGCGGAGCTGCGGGAACACGGGCGCCACGCCGAGCCCGCCGCCGACGAGCACCACGTGCCCCACGTTCTCGATGTGCTGCGGCAGCCCGAGGGGGCCGACGAAGTCGTCGAAGGTGTCTCCCTCGGCGTAGTCCTTCATCATCTCCTGCGTGGTCTTGCCGAGCGCCTGCACCACGATGGTGACGGTGCCCCGCGCGCGGTCGAAGTCGGCCACCGTGAGCGGGATGCGCTCGGAGCCCTCGTGCAGCCGCAGCATCACGAAGTGCCCCGGCTCCGCGGCGCGCGCGACGTCGGGGGCCTCGACCTCCCAGAGAAAGGTCACGTCGGAGAACGCTTCGCGGCGAACGATCTTGTACATGGCTGGCGACCTCGTGCGCGTCGGCCGATCGGGCCCCTGGCGCTTTGGTTCAGAGACTCTAACGCCCGTCTGTCGGGTCTCGTCCAGCGACGAAAATGCGGCGGTGCCGCGGCGCCGCGAAGAAAGCGCCCCGCGCACGCAGCCGTTGCGGTCACGCGGCTCCGGGTCTTCGAGGAGGGCGGCGAGGGTTGGTCCCTGGGCGCCGCCGAGTTCGCCGCGTCCGCGGCGCGCGGGGCCGCGATTCGCGAGGGCGCGCACGCGTCAGAACGTCGACAATTGAAGGTCGTTGCGGTCTACTGACCGCCCAATGTCGGGCCCCGCGAACGCGCCGCGCTTGAGCCCCGGGAACGAGATCGCCGGACGCTTCCGTCTGCTCTCTCCCGTCGAGAACGCGCTCGTGGGCGAGCGTTGGCGCGCCGACGACGGCGGCGTGGCCGTGCACCTCACGCTGCTCACCGCGCGTTCGGGGCTCAGAGCGTCCGAGCGCGACACCACCCTCTCGGCGCTGCGCGATTTCGGCCATCCCCACGGCGTCCCCGTCTTCGACGCGGGGCTCCACCAGGGGCAGCCCTACGTCGTCTCGGCGCTGCCCTCGGGGCAGAGCCTCCGCGCGTGGCTCGCCGATCACAAGGCCCGCGACGCCTCCGTGAGCTTCCGCGACGCGCGCGGGATCTTCGATCAGGTGACGCAGTACCTCGCGGCGGCGCACCGCGCCGACGTCCCGCTCGTCCACGGCGCCTCGCTCGTGTCGAGCGTCTACCTCGAGCGACGCGGCGAGGTTCAGCTCGTGGCGACCCTCGGCGACCTCGGTCTGCTCATGGTGGGTGACGCCGGCTCCGCGCCGCGCCCCGCCGACGCCGACCCCGATCGCCCCTCGGTGACCGATGACATCCACGGCGCCGGCGCGCTGCTCGCGGAGCTCCTCGCGGGCGTCGTCGTCACGGGACGCCCCGACCCCGAGGCGCTCTCGGCGACCCTCGCGAGCGCGCGGCCCGACGTCGATCCCTCGCTGTGGAAGATCGTCACGGCCTGCCTCGCGATCGACGCCTCGGCGCGACCTCCGAGCATGGCGCGCGTCCGCGAGATGATCCGTCAGGGCGTCTGGAGCCCGCGCGAGCTCCGCTCGACCGCGCGAGAGGCGCCCGCGGTGACCAGCGCCCCCGCGGCCCCGACGACCCCCGCAGCGCCCGAGCGCGCGCGCATCGTCGCGGTGTCGTCGACGCTCGATCGCAGCGGGCCGACACCGCCGCCAACGCCGCCCGCGAAGCGACCCGCCGCAGCCGCCGCGCCGCCGCCGGTCGCCGTTGCTGCACCACCCGTCGCGGTGTCCGCACCACCTGTCGCATTGCCGGCACCGCCCGTCGCGTTGCCTGCACCGACCGTCGCGGTGCCCGCACCGCCCGCTCCTGTTGCGACACCGACCGTCATCGTCGCAGCGCCGACTGCGCCCGTCGTCGCGGTGCCGCTGCCCGTCGCCGCGCCGACCCTCACCCCGCCGCCGCCCGCCGCGGTCGCCGCTGCGCCCCTCGCGGCCTCGTCGCGGAGCTTCGCGTCGGGCTCCACCGAGGCCACCGTGCTCGTCGTCGACGTGCCTGCGCTGACGCGCGAGGCGGGCGCCGTCGTCGACGTGACGAAGGTCACGCGAGGGGCCTCGCACGAGGTCACGCGGCGCGCGTCGAACCCCTTCGACGCGAAGGTCGCCGCGCTCCCGAAGGCCGCGCGCGCGCTCTTCGACGACGAGTCGACCACGCTGCACGTCTCGTCGCAGAAGGGCGCCGTCGATGACGCGACGAGCTCCGACGCGCACGACGTCACCCCCGCGCTCGGCACGCGCGCAGACGAGACCGTCGAGCGCGTCGCGCTCCACGAGCTCCAATCGGTCATCACGAAGGAGGAGACCGCGCCCGAGGCCTTCGGCTTCGCGATCGACGCGCTCCTTGGTCATCCCCGCGACGACGCGCCCACGCTGCTGCCCCTGACACGCGAGCAGCGCCCCGCGACCCTCGCGCCGCCGACGCCTCCGCGCACCCCGCCCGCCGCGAGCGCTCCACCCGCGCCGCCTCCTGCGTCGGTCCCATCGGTCATCTCCGACGCCTTTCTGCTCCCCGCCGACGCGCCGCCCGTCGCGCCACGGGTCGCGACGATGGCGCCGCCGACCGCGCGCTTCTCCAACGCGCCGCTGCCCGCGCCTGCGTTCTTCGACGATCACAACCCCTCGACGATGCCCGTCCCGGTGATGCCTTCGCCGCTGCCCCCGCCGCGCCCCGCGCCGACGTACACCCCGCGCCCTCCGCCGGAGCCGCCGAGCATGTCGCTGCTCGAGCCGCCGCTCGTGTGGTGGCTCGTCGCCGCGGTGGCGGGGGTGGTCACGCTACTGGCCGCCAGCCTGCTCACCGCGCGATGAGATTCATCTGACCGTTGAGTGTTGGTAGCATCACGCTTCAACCTGAAGAGAGGGACGAAGCGATGAGTGCCGTGCCGACGACGACGCTGCCCGAGGTGCGATGGAGCTTCACCGCCGACAAGGTCGGCCCTGACGCGTGGTCCGTCGCTGCCATCGAGGCGCGAGAGGCGATGTCTGACCTCTTTCACGCGCGCGTCGTGCTGCTCATGGAGTCGGGCGGCGGCGGCCTCGACGGTCTGCTCGGCAAGCCCGCGAAGCTCGAGACGCACCGCGGCGGCCTCGCGCGCGAGCTCCGCGGCGTCGTCGCCGAGGTCGAGGAGCTCGGTACCACCGCGCAGCATCGGCTCGTCCGCGTCGACGTCGTGCCCTCGCTCTGGGTGCTCTCGCAGCGAACCGACTGTCGCATCTTTCAGTCGCAGAACACGCTCCAGATCGTGCGCGCCGTGCTCGCCGACGCGGGCGTGTATCAGGGCTCCGGCGAGCTCCGCGTCGACGCCGCGCTCGACGCGCTCCCGCCGCGCGAGTACTGCGTGCAGTACCAGGAGAGCGACCTCGACTTCGTGCGAAGGCTCCTCGAAGACGAGGGCATTCCCTTCTACTTCGCGCACGACGGAGAGGGCGGCGACGCGCTCGTGATCGCCGCCGACGACCACGTGTGGCCCGAGGTCCCGACGCTCGCGGGAGGCCCCATCCCGGTGCTCGACGCGCGCGTCGACATCAACGCGTCGGAGGGCTTTCAGTGGTTCGACGAGCGCCACGCGCTGCGCCCCTCGGCCGTGGTCGTGCGTGACTTCGACTTCACGCGCCCCCGCGCCTCGCTCGACATGACCGGCCGGCACGGCGCGGGCGCGAGGGCGCTCTACGAGTACCCCGCGCGCGCGACGATCACGGGCTACGACCGCGGCGCGCGCTCGTACCGCACGCACAACACCGCGCGCCTCGCGAAGGTGCGCGCCGAGGAGCACCAGACCCGCGTGCACCGCAGCCACGGGCGCGGCGTGGTGACGGGGATGATCCCCGGGCGCTGCTTCGCCATCACGGGCCACGAGCGCCCCGAGCTCGATCGCCGCTACCTCGTCACCTCGGTGGAGCACCGCGGGTACGACTGGTCGATGGTGCCCGAAGACGTGCTCAAGAGCCCGCGCTTCGCGGAGATGCTCGAAGACGCGGGGCTGCGCGCGCCCGACGGGTCGAAGGGCCTCGGGCGCTACGGCAACCGCGTCGAGGGTCACCGCGTCGATGAGAACCCCGCGACGGTGCCCTTCAGGCCCGAGCGCGTGACGCCGCGCCCCCTCGTCGAGGGGCCGCAGACGGCGAGGGTCGTGGGCCCCGCGGGCGAGGAGATCCACACCGACGAGCACGGCCGCGTGAAGGTGCAGTTTCACTGGGACCGCCAGGGCCGCGAAGACGAGCGGAGCTCGTGCTGGATCCGCGTCGCGCAGACGATGTCGGGCGGCAACTGGGGCTTCGTGTTCATCCCGCGCATCGGGATGGAGGCCGTGGTGAACTTCCTCGAGGGCGACCCCGATCGCCCGATGGTCACCGCGTGCGTGTTCAACGGCGAGAACACCGCGCCCTACGAGCTCCCCGAGAACAAGACGCGCACCACGGTGAAGTCGTGGACCTCGCCGCAGAACGGCGGCTACAACGAGATCCGCTTCGAGGATAAGGCGGGCCTCGAGCAGATGTTCACGCAGGCGCAGCGCGACCACGACACGCTGGTGAAGAACGACCAGACCCTCACGGTGAACCGTCACCGCACGAAGCTCGTGCAGGGCGAGGAGTACAACACCATCGAGAAGAACCGCGTCTCGCACGTGCAGCAGAACGACTCGTCGACGGTCGACGGCAACCGCATCGCCGAGGTGCTCAAGTCTGCGATGGAGACCATCGCGCAGAACAAGTCCGCGCAGGTCGGTCAGCAGTACACCATCAACGCCGGCACGCGCTTCGAGGTCACCTGCGGCAAGTCGAAGTTCTCGATGGACGCCGAGGGCAACATCCTCCTCAAGGGCGTCAAGCTCGCGATCCAGGGCGAGGGCGACAGCAGCCACGTCGACGTCGACGCGAAGGTCATCGACCTCAACTGACGGCGCCCTGCGGCGCGCGCATCACTTCTTGATCTGCGCGCCGTTCGACCGCTTCTGGAGCCCCTGCAGGAGGCTCAGCGCCTGCTGAAAGATCCCCATCACCTTCTGGAGCATCTGCATCACCGGCGCGCCGGCGCCACGACCGTTGGCCATCGTGGCCGCGTTGCCGACGGCCTGCGCGGCCTGCGCGGGCGAGGGGGCCTGCCCGGCGAGCCCCGCGATGCGCGCCTCCGTCGCGTCGAGCGTGAGCTGATGCACGGCGCTGCCGCGAGGCCCCGACGCGATCATCGCCTGTCGCAGCATCTCGTTGGTGAGCTCGCGCGTGAGCCGCTGATCGGCGCGCGCGGGTCCCTCCATCGCGTCGCCGCGCACGCGAACACGCTGACCGAGCGCGATGAGCCGCGCTTGAAGGTCCGTCGTCGAGCGGAGCGCGTCGCCGCCTTCGGGTGAAGGCGACGTCGCGGGTGCGCCCGTGGTCGACGGCGAGCCCGATGGCGCGGGCGTCGGCGAGGCACCGCCGCCAGCACCACCGCCGCCACCACCTCCGCCGCCGAGCTGCTGAATGAGCCCCTGGAGCTGCTGCCACATCGGGATGAGCTGCTGGAGGCCCTGAAAGAGCTGCGCGATGGGGTTCGCCATGGTGGGCGGCGACGTGCTCGCGGGAGACTGACCGACGATGCGTCCGATGGTGTTGCCGACTGCCATGTTGGTCTCTCCTCTAGCGGCTGTGACCCGACGGAACGATGGGCGTCTCGCCACGCTCTCGCATGCGCTCTCGCTCGACCTCGGGCGTCGCCGGGGGCCACATGCCCTCCCACGCGTAGCGATCGCGCACGGCCACCATCCTGCGTCGGAGCTCGGCGTCATCGGGCTGTCGCTCGATGAGCCGCGAGAGCGCGTAGAGGAACGACACCCCCGAGCGATCGACCACGCGCACGTCGGCGCCGCGTTGCAGCAGGTACTCCAGCGCGTCGAGCTGGAGCTCGTAGAGCGCGCGCATGAGCGCGGTGCTCCCGCGGAAGTCTCTCGCTTCGAGGTGGGCGCCGCGGTCGAGGAGCACGCCGAGGTTCTCGACGCACACGTCGCGAGGCGCGAAGCAGAGCGCGGGCGTCCCCGTGTCGCCGAGGGTGACGTCGGGGGAGACGCCGCCGTCGAGGAGCGCGGTGATGAACACGGGGCTCGTCGCGACGAGGGCGAGCTCGAGCGCGGTGCCCGCCTCGGGGTGACGCACCTGCACGCTCTCGGGGTCGCACGCCACGACGGCCGAGAGCACGGCGAGGCGCGCGGGCTCGCGCGTGAGGGCCTCGTGAAAGGCGTAGATCGTGAGCGTCGCGTCTTCGGCGCCGCGCGCGCGCAGGTCGACCGAGGGCGCGAGGCGTCGCACGGCGTCGAGGTCGGCGCGCTGAATGGCGCGGGCGACGTCGAGCGCGTCGTCGAGGAAGAACCGTTCCGGGGGAAGGGTCATCGTGGGCTCAACACTTCTTGCCGGTCTTGGCGGCGATCTTGTCCTGGTCTTCCTTCTTCTTCTTCTCGAGGCCCTTCTGCACCTCGCCCATCTTGTGGCGCGTGAGGGGGCTCCAGCTCTCGCCGGGCAGGTCGATCTTCTTGCCGACGGCGTTGGGCATCGCGGCGCCGAGGAGCACCTTCGAAAGCCCGAAGGCCGCCGTCGACTTCCACCCCTGCTCCTGCGCGCCCGTGAGGATCTCGTTGTCGACCCGGTACGCGTCGATCTGACTCCCGTCGCCGCGCGCGTTGGGCACCGTGCTCGAGTTCAGCCCCGCGGCGTTGAAGGTCGTCCCCGGGAGCCCGCTCGCCTGCGACGCCGCCGAGGCGAGGCCGCCGCCGAGCGAGTGACCCGTGAAGTCGACCTGACCGCCCGCCGCGTGGACGCTGTTCCCGATGCCCACGGCCTGGTTGTAGTACTGCGAGCCCCAGCCCGTGCCCTGCCCGAGGTTGGCGCCCATGTCTCCGTTGAAGAGCCCCGTGGTGCCCTGAAACGCCACCGTGGGACGCATCGAGGCGTCGTTGCCGAACACCTCGGGGTCGGGCTCGTACGCCTGCGCGCGATACGCGCCGGGGCCCGTGAGCTGGTCGGGTGAGATGCCGTGGCGCGCGAGGGCCTGCGGGTCGTTGCTGATGTTCTTCCAGCCCGTCGGTCCGCCCTTCTCGGGGTCGTAGACGTCGTTCGAGAGGCGCCCCATCTCGGCGCCCTTGATGTTCTTGTCGAAGCGCTCGGCGGCCTTGCGCGTCTCGGGGTCGTCGCTCTTCTTGCCCGCCTCGACCTGCTCCTTGCGACACTTGTGGCGCGCGGCCTTGTCGGCCTTGTCCTGCGCCTTCTTGTCGCCGTTCATCTCGGTCTTGTCGTCGTGACGCACGACGGGCTTGTCGTTCACGTTGACGTTGGGGCTGTGCTCCTGCGACCAGCTCTGCTGCCCGACGGTGCCGCTCTTGACGCCCTTCGCGGTGCCGGGCTCGTCGCCCTCCGTCGTGGGCATCACGGTCTTGTCGTGCTTCTGCACCTGCGAGTCGTTGGCGTTGACGTTGGCGCTCGCGTCCTTGGCGTTCTCGAGCTTCGAGACCACGGAGTACGGCACCGGCGGCGTGCTGCCGCCCATCGGGGTCTTGCAGACGTCGGGCGCGACGGACACCGACATCCAGAGCGTCTGCTTGCGTGAGAGTACGTTCTCAGCCACCGGCCACCTCCAGCTTGAGGAGCGGCGCGCGGGGGTCGGTCTCGTAGCGCGCCTCGAGCTTCGTCACACCGAGCGCGCGAGAGAGCAGCGCGCGCCACACGCAGGTCACCACCATCGCCTCGGCGTCGACCGTGAGCGTGTCGATCACCGCGGGCACGGGCACCGGGAGCCCCGCCATCCAGGCCATCACGAAGGCCCTGTGCGGAGGCAGTTCGAAGCACATCACCCCGCCGTCGTCTCGCACCGCCTCGCAGAGGTTCGTGAGCTCGACGCGCAGGCCGAGGCCGGGGTGCGCGATCTGCTGGTCGTCGGGCGCGGCGTTCCAGTACGAGAACGAGAAGTCGTCGGGCAGAAAGGGGTGACGCTCGGCGAGCCACGCGTCGTCGTAGGTCCCCGCGCGCTGGAGCCGCGGCGTCCACGGGCGCCCCACGCACCCGAGGCCCGCGGGCTTGAACACATAGCCCTTCGCGAGCTCGGCCATCTTCGGCGCCTCGACCGCGTGCGGCGGGTGTTGCGCGATCACGACGTGGGTCACGCGCGCGTCGGGGTACTCCACCTGCGGCGCGTCGAGGCGCTCGGGCATCGCGAGGCCCGCGCGCTGGAGGGTCGCTTCGTGGCGCGCCTCGATCCACGCGCGCCCGAGGGGGTTGGTGAAGCACACCTCGTCGAGCAGGGGCTTCGCGGGATCGTTCGGATCGGCCACCGTGCTGCGCCCGCCGAAGGCCCGCTCCCAACGGATCGGAACGCGGTCGGTGGGACCCGAGTCGGTGAGCGTCCATCCCCCGAGCGCGCGTTCGAACCAGCGTGGGCCGCAGACCTCGAGGGCCTTGTCGACGAGCACGCCGCGCGGCGCGTCGTCGTCGCTCCCGACGGGCGGAACGTCGGGCGCGGTGACCCGCAGACGCACGGGCCAGCGCGTCGCGTGACGGCCGCCGGGGGCCCACGCCGTCGCGCGGACGAGCACGTCGCAGCGGGGCTTGAAGGGCGCGATGTCGCTCTCTGCGCGCACGCTCGACGCGTTGAGCGCGCCCTCGTACACGTCGGCGAGCGCCAGCGACGCGGCCTCGTCGTCGAAGAGGAACTCGCACGCGTGCGTGACGCCTCCGCCGCGACCCGGAGTGAGCCGCCACGCGACCTTGATCGCGACGACGTGCTGCTCCTCGTCGTGCGCGTTGACGGCGCTGTAGGCGAGCGCGTCGAAGGGCGTCAGGTTGTGAAACTCCATCGTGCGCCGAACGCTATCGAACGCTTTGACGGCGTTCAACGGCTCTCGTCGATGGTGTGCAGATCCCTCGCGGCGACGCGCGAGGTCAGTGGCCCGTGTTGCGCTGAAAGGTCTGGAGCAGCGCCTGGAGCACGGCGCCGTCGGGCGGCTGCGCGACGCGCGGAACGTCCGAGCGGATGCCCATGTCACGGAAGCGGTTGAAGGGGTTGTCGGGCTCCTGGGTGAGCACCGGCACGTCGAGGTTGCCGGGCCTGAACCCGCGCCGCAGGGCCGCGCGCTGCACGTCGGGCGACATGAGGTAGTCGGCGAACTGCGCCGACGCCGCGGCCTGCGCGGGCGTCACCCAGTCGGTGTGAAAGAGGCAGAGCGGGTGGTCGCTCCAGATGTTGATGTTGGGGTAGTAGACCCGCAGCGGCTCCCAGCGGCCCTGGGCGCGCGGGATGTCCGAGATGGCGAGGGCCTCGTAGGTGACCGCCACGTCGTAGAGGCTCGGCCCCTGGCGCACGAGGTTCTGCATGAAGGCCCCGCTGCTCGACGCGGCGAAGTCCTGGCCCTGACGGCCCGCCTCGATGGCGCGCATGAAGTCTTGAAAGGGCTGCGCGGTCACGTCGGTGACGCCGAGGTTGTTCTGCCGGTCGTAGAAGCCGTAGCCCATGAGCACGAGGGCCTGGAGGCCCGAGTTCGAACGCGCGGGGTCGGTGTGGCCGAACTTCACGTAGGCCCAACCGGGGTCGCCGCCGAGGCCGCGCCATCCGTCGCGAGAGGCCACGGCGTCGCGGATGCGCTGCCAGCGGAGCGAGGGCTCCGCGCCGAGCAGCACGCGCGCGCGCGACTCCCAGATCGCGAAGACGAGCGGCGTGAGGAGCATGGGGCGCGGCCAGCGAGAGCCGTCGCGCACGAGGGGATCGACGCTGCGCGCGAGCTGCCACTGCGAGGTCATGAGGTTGACCACGAGGGAGTCGCCGGGGCTCCACATCGTGGGGCGCTTCTCGTTCGCGAGGAGCGCGCGCACGGCCTCGAGGCTGCCCATGCTCTCGAGCTCGACGCGCACCTCGGGGTGCGCGGCCATGAAGCCCTGCGTCGCCTCGCGGAGCCACTCCTCCTTCTCGCTGCTGTAGAGGAGCGAGATGGTGGTGACGTTGGCGGGCGCGGCGCGTCCTCCGTCGGCGGCGGTCGCGGCGGGCGCCTGATCGGTCGACGATCCGCCCCGCTTGTTGAGGTACACGAGCAGCCCGCCCGCGAAGAGGAACAGCGCCAGGATCGCGATCGTGAGGTTCTGTCGCATGGGTTCAGCTCCCCCTTAGGGCCTGCGCGCCTTGAGCGCGGGCTCTTCGAACACGGCCAGCGTCTCGCGCAGGTTGTCGACGTCGACGCGCAGCGCCTCGGAGATGGCCCTCGCGCCCTCGTCGTCGTTCGACGCTACGCGGATACGCACCGAGCGCACCAGGGCATTCTCCAGCGAGACGGCGAGGTGATCGAGCTGCGCGAAGGTCTTCTGCCGCAGCGCCTTCAGCGACTGCGCGTGCTCGGCCGACTCGTCGAGCGCCGCGGCCGCGTCGAGGAACTCCTGTCGCCCCGCGTCGTCGGCGGCCTTGCGCGCCCACTCCCTGCGCTTGCCCGCCTCGGCGCGCGTGCGGGCCACGTCGGTGCGCGCGAGCGAGACGTCGATGTCCTCGATCTTTCGCGCGAGCTCGTGGCCGAGCTTCGCGGCGGAGCGCACCTGCTCGAGCGAGGTCGCGAGGAGCGGACGCAGCGACGGCGACGCCTCGTTCACCTGGTCGACGAGGCGCGACTCGCTGTCGGCGACGCGCTCGAGGATCGCGAGGAGGTCGGGGTTGGTCACCGCGCGCGACCCCTCGGCGGCGAGCGACGGCGTCGCGGTCACGTTGCCGAGCGCGCGCGCGATGAACTTCGGGTCGCGCACCGAGAAGAACACCATCAGGGCGTAGGGGATCAGCGCGAGGGGAAAGACCCACCACGGCGCGCCGAGCAGCGCGAACACGAGGCCCGAGCCCGGCACGACGAGGTTCATCGGCCGCGTGAGCGCCGCCGTCAGGAGCCGCCCCGACCTGTCGTTCGCGGCGCTCAAAAGAACGACCCGATCTCGTCGTACACCGCGCGGATGTTGCTGACGTCGCCGTGGTAGTAGGCCCCGCCGGTGCGCGTGGCGATCTGACGGAGCACGGCCTCGTTGGCCTCGGGGCCGTAGCCGATGGTGAAGATCCGCACGGGGCTCCCGCTCTCGGCCGTGGCGAGGCGCGAGAGGAGCGTCGGGAGGTTCATCGTCGAGTTGCGGTCCTCGCCGTCGGTGAGCACGACGATCGCGTGGATGTGCGAACGGTCTTGCCGCGCGGCGGATTCGACGAGGGTGCGCGCGCGGTCGACGGCGTCGTAGAGGGCCGTCCCCCCTTCGGCGAAGACGCCCCGCACGCGGGGCACGAGCGTGCCCGGCGCCGAGGGTGACGTGGGCGTGTCGATGTCGTTCGAGAAGGTGAGGAGCTGCGCGAGGTCGGTGCTCTGCAGCGATCCGAGGAACTGCGTGAGGCCCGCGCGCGCGCCTTCGAGGGGCGCGCCCGCCATGCTGCCCGAGCGGTCGAAGACGAGCATCACGTTCACCGCGCGCTTGGTCTGTCGCCAGCCGTCGAGCGTGGCCGCGAGGGTGCGGCCGTCGGGCGTCGCGAGGAGCGTCTGCGGCTCGTGGGGGTCTGCGCCGTGCGCCGCGTCGATGGGCGCGCCGAGGGCGATGTCGGTGTTGGCCGGGCGGAACCCGAAGCCCGTCATCGCCCGCTCCTGAATGGGGCGCGAGAGGAGAAAGGCCCTGAACTTCGCCGCCGCGTCGCGCTCCGCGGCGGTCACCCACGGCGCGCTCAGCACGAGGTACGGGTGATCGGCCCACATGGTCCCCTCGCGGGGGTAGAGGCTCACGAGCGGAAAGGGCATCGCCGCGGCGTTGGGCGAGCTCCCCGCGGTGACGACGAGGTTCTCGTAGAGCACGGCGGCCGAGAGGTAGCCCGGGCCGTGCTGCGCCATCGCGTCGAAGAAGAAGCCCGTCGAGCGGCCGTAGTGCACCACCGACGACTCGATGTTGCGCACGAAGGCCGTCGCGCCCGGCGACGCGACGTCGTCGGCCGTGAGGTCGCGCACCTTGCTCACCGCGGCGTAGTTCTCCGCGAGCACCGAGATGAGCCCCGAGTTCGAATACGACGGGTGCGTGTGGCCGAAGCGAAAGTCGCCCCACTCGGGGTGACCGTGCGCGCGCCAGCCCTGCGGCTCCTGCGCGAGGGCGGCGATCTCGCTCCACCCGAGGCGGCGCGCGGGCCAGCCGAGGGCCTCGGCCATCGGTCGCCACATCGCGATCACCACGGGCGACAGCACGAGCTGCTCACCCGTCGTCGCGGTGGGCTGCGAGCCGGGGCCGCGCGCGGCGGTCCACGCGTCGTTGAGGAGCGGGATCACGAGGCTCGACGCGGGCGAGAAGACGTGCGCGCGGTTTCGCCCCGCGACGATGTCGGCGATGGGCTCGACGGAGCCCGTGTACGCGACGTGGACGCGCACCTCGCGCCCGTCGCTCAGCGTCGTGTGCGAGGCGTTGAAGCGGGGGATCGCCTCCTCCGCCCAGGCTTTCTTCTCGCTTGAAAACACGACCTCCAGCGTGAGCGGAGGGCGCTCCGCCGGAGACTGCGCGGAGCCCGACGCGCCGGGCGAACCCGCGCGGTTGCTCTTGCACCCTCCGAGCGCGAGCAGGGTCAGAACGACGATCTGCACTGCTGCGATGAACGTTCTCACGCGCCCTTATATCGGAGCCGCGCACGCGTGAGTCAACGACTGTTTCCGTTTCGACACGCGGCCTTCTCGGGGGCGTTTCGAGGTGCTGGCTGCTTCAGCCGGGGCAGGGGGCGCGCGCGGGCTCCGAGCTGTTGTTGTCATCGCGGCACTCGCGGAAGGTCGGTCGCGCGGGGTCGACGACGATGCGCGCCTGGTAGGTCGCCTCGGGGTCGGTGCCCATCGGGGTGCTGATTCGAAGCTCCTGCGCCGCGCCGGGAAAGAGCGTGACGTTCGTGTTCGCCATGCCGAGCACGACCTGACCGCCGTCGGCGCCGCGCCCGAGGAACTCCACGCGCACGCCCGCCGGGAGCGTGGCCTCGCCGAGGTTGCGCACGGTGGCGATGAGCGTCGGCGGGAGCGCGCACGTCACCGCCAGCGAGACCGTCGCGTCGGGCGCGTTGAAGAGCCCCGACTGCTGCACGTTCTGGCGGAAGTTGTTGAGCCACGGGAGCGTCCAGTTGCGCCGTTCGAGGCGCGGGATCTGCCCGTCGTACGAGGTCCCCGTGCACGCGTCGTCGCCCGCGAGGCAGATGTTGGTGACGTGGTACGCGTGCTGATTCCAGAGCGGCCGCGTGCCCACCCAGCTCCGCGCCACGTCGCGAAACACCCGCACGCCGCGGTATGCAGGTGCGCCCGACGGCGGCGTCCACGCGATGCGCCCGCTCATGGCGTCGGGCTCGTTCCACGGGGCCATGTTGCAGCGCCACCCCATCGGACCGGGATCGGCGCCGTTCGACACCACGACGATCTCCGCGTGTCCGTCGCCGTCGACGTCGGCCACGATCGACGCCTCGGTGCCCGTGAATGAGGTCGTGAGCCCCGTCCATCGTACGGCCCCGGTGCGCCCGTCGAAGACCCACACGAAGCACTCGTCGGCGTAGATCACCTCCGCCGCGCCGTCGCCTTCGAAGTCGAAGACCGTCGAGCCCGTGACCGAGCTCGAGAGGTCGTGATTCTCGGCCCTCCAGAGCACGGTGAAGGTGCCGCGCGCGAGGTCGGGTTCGAGCACGGCGTAGTAGTTGGCCTGCGCCACGCCGATCTCGGGGCGGTGATCGCCGTCGAAGTCCGCCACCGTGGGCGCGCCGCCCGCGCCGGTGCCAGGGAGCATGAGCGGTCCGAGTCGCGTGGTGCCCGTGGCGCCATCGAGCACGTACGCCGAACCGTTGCCGACGAGCACGACCTCCGCGCGACCGTCGCCGTCGAGGTCGGCCACCGCGGGGAACCCGTCGGGCAGATCCATCCGCCGCCAGAGCTCGGTCCCGTCGGCGCGATACGCGGCGCGACCCGCCACGAGCTCGAGGTTGAGGTTCGCCGCACCGTCTACATCGGCGAAGGTCGTGAGCGACTGCGCGGCGTTGCCGCCGCCCGACGCGCCCGCGCCCGTGTAGCGCAGGAGGAGCCTTCCCCCCGCGGTGCTGAACACCGTGGCGCCGTAGGCGATCTCGGCGTAGCCGTCGCGGTCCATGTCGGCGATCGAGAGCCCGCCGCCCCACCCGAAGGCCGCCGCGTCGGAGCCGGGAATGGGGTGATCGCTCGTCATGAGGAGCCGCCCCGCGCCGTCGAGCACGACGACGTAGCCGTCGCCCGTGACGGCGGCGACGTCCATGTCGCGGTCGTTGTCGAGGTCGCCGAGCGCCACGGAGACGCCCGCGAAGCCGACGTTCGTGGGCGACGCGCGGTCGAGCGAGAGGAGGTCCGCGCCGGTGCGTCCGTCGACGATGCGGAGCACGCCCGTGTGACACGACGTGGGCGTGGTGCCGTTGCACTGGCAGCAGGTGCCGAGGCCCGTGGTCGCGTGAATGGCGCGGCCCGACACGAAGACCACGTCGGGCGGATCGAGCGTGTCGACGCGGCCGTCGCAGTTGGCGTCGTAGAGCCTCCCCACCGCGGGCGTCGACCACACGTCGATGTGCTCGGGGAAGCGCTCCGGCGTTCGCGGTTGACCCCAGCTCCACGCGGCCTCTGCGCTGAGCCTCCCGACGGGCGGACGGTACTCGCAGCGCGAGATGCACGACCCCGCGTCGCCGACGCCCGCGTCGCCCGCGGGGCAGCGCGTGGGCAGCGTGAGGCAACGTCCCGGCGGCGGCAGCGGCGTCGTACACACGCGGCCCGCGTCGACGCTCCCCGCGTCGGCTCCTCCGTCGACGCCCGCATCCGTGGAGCCCCCGAGCGAGGGCTCGCAGTAGCCACCGTCGCCGCACTCGGCGCTCGTGCGACAGGCCGCGCCGGGCGTCACGCACGCGTTGGCGAAGCAGGTCTGCGTCGCGGCGCAGCACGTCGAGCCGCACACGCGCGCGCTCGGGCAACAGCTCCCACGCACGCACACGCCGCCGGGGCAGGGGCCCGGCTCGGCGCACACGGCGGCATCTCTCGCGTCGAGCATCGAGTCTCGCGGCGCGTCGAACGCGCGGTCGAGCGCGACGTCGCGCACCGCGTCGGGCGTCGCGGCGATGTCCGTTCGAAGGAGCACATCGGAGGTGGCGCAACCGCCGTCAGGGCACGTCGGCGCGATGACCTGCGGCGATGGCGCGCACGCGGCGAGCGCGAGCGCGAGCGCGAGCGACGGAGCGAAGCGGTGACGCAAGGAGCTCATGGCGATGCGCATCGTATCGCGCGTCGCGGCGACCCTCCCGCAGAACTTCGCGCAGGCGGCGGGCGTTCGGCGACGCGGAGATCCGAGCGAGACGCTTCAGGGGAACCCGAAGCGAACTCTGGGGTTTTCAAAGCATCTCTGCGCATCCGGATGCGCAGCTTCACGCGCTCGCGGGTCGCGCTCACGGGGCGTGCGCATTGTGCTCGCGATCGGTGCGAGAGCCCGGATACCTTCCTCTGCTGTTCGTCGCGCGCATCGGTGGCGCGACCCGTCGAAGACGCTCCCAACCACGAAGGATCTCCCCATGTCGAGTCGTCACGTCTCCCTCTTCGGACTGCTGCTCCTGGCCGCGTGCGCGCCGCTCCCCGACGACGGCGAGTCCGTCTCGTCGGCCGCGAACTCCCCCGACCTCGCCCCCAACGGACGGCGCGTCGGGATCAACAACGGCCACCACGCCTACGGCGACAACGGCAGCCCAACGGGCACCGCGGCGGTGGGCGCCCTCAACGGCAACGGGATCACCTACCACAACGGCCCCGTGATGCTCGGGCAGGTGCACCTCTACTACGTCTGGTACGGCAACTGGTCGAACAACACCGCGACGACGATCCTCACCGACCTCGCGAGCAACCTCGGCGGCTCCCCCTACTGGAACATCAACACCACGTACCGCAACGGCGCGGGCGCGTTCATCAGCAACTCGCTCACCTACGGCGGCGCGACCACTGACGCCTACTCGCGCGGCACCGCGCTCAGCGACGCGAACATCCAGGCCGTCGTGAGCGACGCGATCACGAGCGGGCGCCTGCCGAGCGACGCCAACGGCATCTACCTCGTGCTCACCTCGCAGGACGTCACGGCCACCTCGGGCTTCTGCACGTCGTATTGCGGCTGGCACAACCACGCCACGATCGGCGGCGTCGACATCAAGTACGGCTTCGTCGGCAACGCCGCGCGGTGCATCTCGTCGTGCGCCGCGCAGACCAACGGACCCAACGGCAACGCGGGCGCCGACGGCATGGCGTCGATCATCGCGCACGAGGCGGAGGAGGCCGTGACGGACCCCGACCTCAACGCCTGGTACGACTCGCGCGGCAACGAGAACGCCGACAAGTGCGCGTGGACCTTCGGCGCCACGTCGACGACCTCGACGGGCGCGAGGTTCAACATGACCCTCGGCGGGAGGCCGTTCCTCATCCAACAGAACTGGGTCAACGGACCGAGCGGTCGGGCGAACGGCTACTGCGCGAAGTCCTATCCCTAACTCTACTGTCCCGGACGAGCGCTGCGCCCCCACGCCGCGTGTTGAAACACGCGGCAGGGAAGGCAGTTCGAGATCGATCTGAATGAAGTCCCGCTCCGCGGGACTCGCGCACGAGGCTCCGATTGGGAGTCCTGCGAAGCGGGACTTTTCGCAGGATGCTCACAAAATGCCTTCCCTGCCGCGTGTTTCAACACGCGGCGTGAAGGCCCAAACTTCATCCGGGACAGTAGAGCTGAGTTCGATACGGCGTCGCCCTGCGCCGCGTCTGTCGCCCGTCCTGCCACATCATTTGCGCAACAATCTGGTACGCGCACTGCAACCTTCGCGGGTGCTGCTCAACGAAACCCCATGGTTTCAAGCGGTTTTCACACGCGCCGATGCACGGTTGGACTCCTCTCGTGCGCCCCACGCATCGGCTGCATCAACCCCCGAACAGGAGCGATCAGTCATGGAAACTCGAGGGCATCGATCCAGCACGCGGTACCTCCGCCTCGCGGCGCTGCTCATCCTCCCTGCGACGCTAGACGCCTGCAGCGCCAGCCTCGACGACGCCCCCGCGATGTCCGTCGAAGAAGCGACGACGCCGCGGTATCGCGTGCTGGTCGCCAATGACCTCGGCATGCACTGCTACGACTCGGACTTCTCGATCTTCTCGCTCCTGCCGCCCTTCAACACCCTTCAGGGGCAGGTGGTCGACACGGTGAACCGTCGACTGCTGACGAACGCCGACGTGAACCTCCGCTACGTGGGCGTGGCCGACCCCGCGGGTCGCATCAACACCACGAGCGTCGGCAAGACGAACTTCTGGACCCACGCGCCCGCCCTCTTCGGCGTGAACCTCGCGGCCGACATGGGCCTCGCGGGCCAGAAGATGCCCGGCACCAGCAACACGGCGCAGCTCTTCGCGCGCTACGACTCGGCGACGCGGGTCTTCACGGCGCAGGGCATCCCCGTGACCTCGCGCACCAACGCGGGCGCGACGTCGTACTACCCGATGTTCCGCGTGCAGGCTGTGTCGAAGTCGACCGGCAGCGTGCTCGGATACACCGACGCCGTGGCGCCCGTCTCCGACGAGATGAACTGCTCGTCGTGTCACAACACCGGCGGCACCGCCGCGCGCGCCGCGGGCGTGACCTGGAGCACCAACACGAACCTCGGGCTCCAGTACCGAGAGAACGTCCTCAAGGTCCACGACCTCCGTCACGCGACGAACCTCTGGAACACGCGCCCCGTGCTCTGCGCCTCGTGTCACTACTCCCCCGCGCTCGACCTCGCGGGAACGGGGCCCACGGGCAACCAGGTCGGCCGCTCGTACCTCTCCTTCGCGATGCACGGCCGCCACGGCCGCGACGCGAACAACACCACGACGGGCGCGCCCATCATCTCGGGCTCTGACCGCGCGGCCTGTTACAGCTGCCACCCCGGCTCGACGACGCGCTGCCTCCGCGGCGCCATGGGCAACGCCGGCATGCAGTGCCAGAGCTGTCACGGCACGATGCTCGCGG
Organism: Polyangiales bacterium; assembly: GCA_046351535.1. Lineage (GTDB taxonomy): Bacteria > Myxococcota_A > Polyangia > Polyangiales > CAISKJ01. Next base: position 28,245 of record JAXLYG010000033.1, on the reverse strand, counting down.
TCGCCGGCACCTACCTCTCGCCCACGGGCACGCGCCGCACGCCGTGGCTCAGCGAGACGCGATGCCAGTCGTGCCACACGGGCGACGCGGTCAACCACCAGACCGTCACCGGCCAGATGGCGACGGACAACATCCGCACGCTCGTGGCCTACGCGTCGAACGACCCCTCGGCGACGCCGCGCCTCGCGCCCACCAGCCGCTTCGCGGAGAACGCCTCGCTCTACCGCAACTCGCGCGGACACGGCGGCGTGCTCTGCGAGGGCTGCCACAACAGCACGCACGCGGAGTGGCCGTCGAGCGAGACCAACGACAACCTCACCTCGACGCAGGTGCAGGGCCACGGCGGCGTCATCGCGGAGTGCACCGCGTGTCACACGACGGTCCCCTCGACCGCGACGGGCGGACCCCACGGGATGCACATCGGCGCCGCGTGGGTCTCGTCGCATGAGTCGTATGCGAAGTCGAACCCGGCGTCGTGTCGTCCGTGTCACGGCACCGACGCGCGTGGCACCGTGCTCTCGCGCACCGCGGCGGCGCGCGCTACTCCGTGGAGGGACGCACCGTGACCTTCGCCGCACGGCAGATGGTCACCTGTTACAACTGCCACAACGGCCCGAACCCGTAGCGCGCCCCGGCCTCGGAGCCTCACTCCTCTCCTTCAGCGCAGCTCCGCCTCAACGCACCTGACAACACACGCCCCGATCGTTCGCGCACGCGATGCTCGCGCGCAAACGAGACGCGCTGGTCTGCGCGCCCGATGTCGCGATGAGGCGCGTGTGCCGCGAAAACGTCATCGGCGCGCGGAGTGCAGTGCTCCCGCGCGCTACCGGTGGCGCGCGTCGAGCTCACGGGGTGAGTTCCGCGCGGTCACGCATCGGGGTGCTCACAGCGAGGCGACGGAGATGAAACGGATCGTGATTCTGGGTGCCGGGACGGGCGGCACGATGATGGCGAATCGGCTCGTGCGCGCCCTCGGCGACGACTGGCGCATCACGGTGATCGACCGCGACGACGTGCACGTCTACCAGCCCGGCCTGCTCTTTCTGCCCTTCGGCACGTACCGCCGCGAAGAGACCACGCGGCCGCGTCGAACGCTCCTCGATCCTCGCGTCGAGCTCAGGCTCGCCGAGATCGACCGCGTCGCGCCCGACGAGAAGACCGTGACCCTCCTGGGCGGCGAGACGCTCACCTACGAGGTGCTCATCGTCGCGACGGGCTCGCGCGTCTTGCCCGACGAGACGCCGGGGCTCACGGGTGACGGCTGGCGCGAGTCGGCCTTCGACTTCTACACCCTCGACGGCGCGATGGCCCTGCGCCGCAAGCTCGAAGGGTGGAAGGGCGGACGGCTCCTGCTCAACGTCGTCGAGATGCCCATCAAGTGCCCCGTGGCGCCGCTGGAGTTCCTCTTCCTCGCCGACGCGTTCTTCACCGAGCAGGGCATCCGCGACAAGGTCGAGATCGTCTACGCGACGCCGCTCGAAGGCGCCTTCACCAAGCCCCGCGCCTCCGCCGCCCTCGGCGACATGCTCGGCCGAAGGAACATCAAGGTCATGGGCGACTTCGCCACGAGCGAGGTCGACGGCACGAAGCGACTGCTCAAGAGCTACGACGGCCGCGAGGTCGACTACGACCTCCTCGTCTCGATCCCGCTGCACGGCGGCGCCGAGGTGATTCGCAAGAGCGGCATGGGCGACGCGGGCGGTTGGCTCCCCACCGACAAGCACACGCTCCAGAGCACGGAGTTCTCGAACGTGTTCGCCATCGGCGACGCCACGAACCTGCCCTCTTCGAAGGCCGGCGCGGTGGCGCACTTTCAGAGCGAGGTGCTCATCGACAACGTGCTGCGGCACCTGGAGCACAAGCCCCTCGCGCCCGCGTTCGACGGCCACGCCAACTGCTTCATCGAGACGGGCTTCGGCAAGGCCATGCTCATCGACTTCAACTACACGACGGAGCCGCTGCCGGGGCGCTTCCCCCTGCCGGGCATCGGGCCCTTCTCGCTGCTCGAAGAGAGCGAGGCGAACCACTGGGGCAAGCTCGCCTTCAAGTGGATCTACTGGAACGTCCTCCTCGCGGGCAAGGACATCCCCCTCGACCACCGCATGCTCATGGCGGGCAAGTGGAGCTGATCATGGAGACCCCCGTCCGTACCGACGACCTCGCCGCGCCCACGCGCGCTTCGACGCCCTCACCGCGCAGATGAACCTCCTCGTCGAGCGTCAGCGCAAGACCGAGGAGTTCCTCGACGAGATGTCGCCCATCTTGAAGGCCGCCGTCACCAGCGCCGCGATGCGCCTCGACGGGCTCGAAAAGAAGGGCTACTTCGCCTTCGGCCGCGAGCTCATGGGCGTCGGCGAGCGCATCGTCGACGGCTTCTCGCCCGACGACGTCAAGCAGCTCGGCGGCGCCGTGGTGAGCATCCTCGAGACCGTGCGCGCCCTCACGCAGCCCGAGGTGCTCCGCCTCGTCTCCGACGCCACCACCGTGCTCCAGAACGCCGAGCGCGCCGAGCCCGTGGGCATCTCGGATGGTGCGCGCCACGAACGACACTGACGTGCAGCGCGGCATGGCCGTGATGCTCGAGCTCATGCGCCACGTCGGCCGCGCCGCCGCCATCGTGAAGGAGAAGCGCGACGCCTCGCCCATCGCGCAGAAGCGCGCGAAGCTCGACGGCATCCTCGGCTCGAAGCGCTCGCGCGTGCTCGGCGTCGAGCGCAAGGTCGCGCCGCCGACCCCCGTCGCGCCCACGCCCCTCACGTCCGCGGCGCCGCCCGTGTCGGCCTGCGCCGTGCCCACGAAGGGCCCCGCGCCCGTGGCCACCACGCTCGACGGCGTGGGCTTCGGCGCCGACGGCCACCTCGCCGACGCATCGACGTGGACGCGCGAGCTCGGAGAGAAGCTCGCCGCGCTCCAGGGCGTCGCCGCTGACCGACGCGCACTGGAGCCTCGTCGAGGCCGCGCGGCGAGACTCTGGAAGCGACGAAGGTCTCGCCCAACATCCGACGCCTCACGCAGATCGCGGGCGTCGCCACGAAGGACATCTACGCGCTCTTCCTGGCCCCGGACGCACGCTCGCGAAGATCGCCGGCCTGCCGAAGCCCGCAGGGTGCCTCGACATCACCGACCTGATCCATCGACCGAGGAACCAACGCCATGAGCACGAACGCCACTCCCGGGCGCAAGGTCGCCATCATCGCCCTCGCACGGCGGCCTCGACGAGGCCTACCCCTCGCTGATCCTCGCCAACGCGGCGCGCCAGTCGGGCATCCAGGCCTTCATCTTCTTCACCTTCTGGGGTCTCGACGTGATCACCGAGTCGAAGGTCGATCACCTGCACGTCAACATGGCCGGCAACCCCTCGGCGCCGATGCCCACGATGCTCGCGGGCCTCCCCGGGATGGAGAGCCTCGCGGGCAAGATGATGGCGAAGCAGATGGCCGACCTCGAGCTCCCCACCGTGCGCGAGATGCTTCAGATCCTCGACGAGTCGGGGGCCGAGCTCTACGCCTGCGAGCTCGCCATGAAGATGTTCAAGCGCGAGAAGAAGGACCTCGTCCCCCAGGTGAAGGACGTCATCACCGCGGGCGACTTCTACGACTTCAGCGAAGGCGCCCAGATCATCTTCACCTGAGATCGTTCGCGCGCGAACGATCGCCGTCCGCGCCCGACGGGCGAAGCGCCCGCGCGTCTTCAGACCGCGGGCCCCGGCCGTGTTCGACGCTCAGAGCGGGATGTCCGTGTCCGAGCCGAGGCGGTACACCCAGTACGAGGGCCACGTCCCGTTGGCAGAGAGCGAGACGTTCCACGTCGCGATGCCGGGCTCGTATGCCGCGAGCTCGGGGAGGTTGTCTCCGTCGCGGTCTGAGAGCACGAGCGGCAGGAGGCCGTCGCGTCCGAGGGCGTCGGCGCGCGAGCTGCCATCACGGCTCCGGCGGACGTAGAAGTTGCCCGGCGCGGTGACCGACGCGTTGGGGCGAAAGACCGCCTCGTCGCTCCTGCCGTCGCCGTCGAAATCGAAGCCCGAGAAGGCCACGTCGCCCGCCGTGCCCCACTGCACCGACTGACCCGTCGCCGTGCTGCTCGTCGCGGCGCGCAGGAGGTAGCGCCACCCGCCGTCGCCGGGGCGCCAGAGGGCGAAGTCCGTCCTGCCGTCGCCGTCGCGGTCGACGCCGCGCATCACGCGGTCGCCCGGCGCGCTCACCCAGCCGTACGCGGCCCCGAAGCTCGTCGAGCGCGTGTCGTAGTTGGTCACGTCGGCGTAGCTCGCGCCCGACGTGGTGATCGAGAGGTAGCCGGGGCCCGGGCGATACACCGCGATGTCCGTGCGCGCGTCGCCGTCGTAGCGCCCGGGGAGGAGCACATCTCCGGGCACGCCGAACTGCCGCGAGTACACGGTCTGTCCGTCGCCGCCGGGCGCGCGGACCCAGAAGAAGGTCGCGGTCGACGGGCGGTACACCGCGTACTCGCCGGTGGCCGCGAGAAAGTCGAGACCGGGCAGCGGGATGTCACCCGTCGCGCCGAAGGTGTCGTGCACGCCCGCCGTGTTGTTCGTCGAGCTCTTCGCCCAGAACCAGTGCGCGCGCCAGTCTCCGTCGGAGCGCCCCGGGCGAAAGACCGCGCAGTCGGTCACGCCGTCGTTGTCGTAGTCCGCGGGCACGGGGACGTCGCCCGTCGCGGCGGTGTAGCCCGGGATGGAGATCGTCCGCTGGGCGCCGTCGCGGCTGCGGTACACGAGGCACTGGCCGGTGGAGGGCCTGAAGGCCGCGATGTCGCGTCGCCCGTCGCCGTCGAAGTCGAGCGCGCCTCGCCACGCGTCGCTCCCGACGGTGCTCGGAAAGCGGTCGTCGAAGTGCCCGAGCGAGTCGCGCTGCCCGCGCGCGGAGCGGGCCGCGTCGCGGATGCGGCGGATCTGGCTCGGCGCGAAGGTCGTGTTGCACGGCGACACGCCGTTGGTGAGGTACGACATGGCGTTCACGCCGTAGGCTTCGCCGGGGTTGTACGAGAACGCGAGGCCGCGCAGCACGTCGGGGTTGTCGCGCGTGGTGTAGCTGCGGCCGTTGAGGGTGCAGCCGAGGTTGCACGTCGCGTCGGGGACGCCGTTGACCGCGACGACGGAGCAGTTGGCGTAGTCCTTCGGGCGGAGCGAGCTCGCGGGGACCGAGCGGGCGTCGGCCTCGCTGGTGAACACGCGCACGCCCGCGCCGCTCACGGCGTAGACGAGGTCGTAGTAGTACGCCGCGTCGCGCTCGGGGTCGCCGCCCACGACGTCCCAGGTGTGGACGAGCCCGAAGTAGTGGCCGAGCTCGTGGCCGAGCGCGCCGATGTCCCACGCGTTGAAGCGGATCCCGTGGCTCCAGTCCTGCGCCCACGGCGCGGTCGCCGTGTCGTACCAGGGGAACGACGAGTTGGCGGCGTAGTTCTGGTTGAGCGCCATGAAGAGCGCGATCTCGTTCGTCGGGAGGAGCCCCGCGGTGGCGTTGAGCCAGTGCCCCATGTGAGCCCGCGCGGTGTCGGGGAAGTTCGCCGTCGGCACGATCTTGCGGATCTCGCTGCGCACCTGAGGCCACGTGAGCTGCGTGGTGTAGTCGTGCCGCGCGAGCATCGGCGAGTTGATGACCTGCACGCCCGCGAGTTCGAACTGAAGGCCCGTCGGCATGAAGACGCGGTTGGCGTCTCGGATCGCCGTCACGATGGCCGCGTCGGTGGTGGGAAAGGTCGCCCGCGTCGCGTTGTCGTTGAGGAGGAACACGCGGATCGGCACCACGCGCTCCGCGAGCGGCGAGCGGACCTCCGGGGCGTTGAGATCGAGCGCCTCGGGCGCGTCGGCGTCGGCGGCGCATCCCTGCGCGAGCGGGAGCGCGCAGAGCGCGGCGAAGAGGCGAAGAACAGAGCGGTGCTGACGACGTTGAACCATGACAGACCTCGGCGCTGCGCGACGACCTCCAGAAGGCGCCCCCCCAAACCACCCACCATGAGATGGATCGTGGGCGTCGTCGTCGTCGTGCGGCCCCGGGGCGTTTCGCAACCGGAGTGCCAGCGCGCCAGCGCGCGGTCACGGGCCACGCAATCGCCGAATCTGCACGAAAAACAGCGAAATCAGCGTGGGGGCGTCGCGGCCCTCGGAGCGTGACATCGATGCAACGCCTGAAGCATCGGTGTCGCGGCGCATCCCTCGCGAAGCAACGCCGGGCGCTCGCCACGTCGATCGCGCGGCGCACGCGAACATGACTTCGACGAGCTCGGCGAGGGCGCCGGCGGTCCTCTTCCGCCGAGATCGTTCGGGCGCGAACGATCGCCGTCCGCGCGCGACGGGCGGAGCGCCTTCGCGTTTTCTGACGCGCGGCTCGGCCGCACGGTGCGATGCTCCGCGCGGGAGAGACGCCGCGATGCCACAGCCCTCATCGATGACGCACGCGTGCCGGTTCGCGCTGGCGCTGACCTCGGCCTCGCCGCTCGCGGGGTGCGGACGGAGCGCTGCGCCGTCGGTCGCGGAGCCGCCCAGGGTTTACGAGCAGGCGGGGTGCGCCGAGGTGATGCGCATCCCCGGCATGACCTCGGACCAGGTCATCGAGGGCGTCGTCTCGGTCGGCATCACGGCCGTGCAGAACCGTCAGCGCGCGGTCGACGCGTGGAACCAGCAGCACCGCGGACACTGGGTGCGATGGACGCTCCTCGTGGATCCCCGCACCGAGGACATGCGGCAGCACCAGGTCTTTCGCGTGCGGTGCGCCGACGGCGACGGGGCGCTCGGGCTCGAAGGGCTCAACGACGTGGCCGGGGCGGCGGTGCACCGGCTCGAAGGCGGCGAGCGGATTCACGTCGAGGGGTGGCTCGATGCGCGCAGCCTCGTCCTCGGGACGACCCTGCGCGCGGCGTCGCTCGTGGTCGAAGCGGCAGCGCCCGCGTCGCCGCCTCCGGCTGCGCCCGTCGCCGACAAGCCCACGCCCGTCGCGCCGCCACAGCCCGCGGTCGAGACCCGGGGCGGGCGCCGTCGACACCGTTGACGATGGCGTGCCAGAGCCACCGATTGGTTCGGTCACGAACGATACGCGGAACGCGCTCGCTAGAAGACGATCTGCCACCCCTCGCGGAGAACCTGTTCGGGGCCGTAATAGGCCGCGTCGACCTTGCGCCCTTCGGCGTCGAGGAGGCGGAGGTAGCCCCCCGACGCGGCGTTCGGATCTCTGCGCGGCGGGAGCGGCAGCGGGATCGTGAGGGTGGCGCCGGGCGGGAGCACCGTCCCGTCGGCGATGAGGAGCTTCTCGTCGAAGTGGTAGACGCGGTAGCGCGAGAGGTCGACGGGATCGGGCGACGCGTTGAGGAGCATGAGCGACGGGGCCTCGCCCTTGCGGGGCCTGACCTTCGCCGCGACGATGGAGACCGGCACGATCGAGTGCCCGTCGGCGTCGGTGCGGAGCGCCTGCGACTGGAAGACCAGGAAGACGGCGATCCAGCGCTCGCGGTGTCCCTCGACGGCGGGCAGGTGGATCATGAGGGCGCCGTCTTGCCAGGTGCCGTCGTCGGCCATGAAGGCGCCGAAGTTGCCCTGGTTCATGTGCACGTCGTGGACGCCGCGGCCGTGGGGGAAGCCGAAGATCTTGTCCTTCACGGCGGGCTCGTCCCAGCTCTCGCCCCAGACGTAGAAGGTCGCGCCCGGTCGCGCGCGCGCGGCCTCGATGCGCATGTCGAGGATCTCGTTGAGGTCGTTCGCGGCCCCCTCGACGGCGTAGGGAACGGCCACGAGGAACTCGAGTTCGAACAGGTCCATGCGCAGGAGGTCGAGCCCGATGCCCGAGTCCGCGCCCTGCGAGGGCGCGTATCCGCTCGGGAGCGTGGCGAGCTTCTCGAGGATCGGGTGCTTGAAGTCGTCGACGATGTAGTAGAGCAGCTCCGACGGGAACGCCTTCGATCGCACGTTGATCGCGATCCGCCAGTCGGCTTGGCCGTCGTTCAGGTGGAGCTGGTAGTGCGGCTCGGGCGACGAGTTCGACTCGCGGCCGGGGACGGCCTTCACGAGCGCGGCCTTGAGGAGTCCGTAGTTCTTCAGCGGCATCGGCGTCTGTTCCTCCCATCACGCGCGCCGACCACACCGCGTCGACGCTCGGACCGACGTATCACACGGCGGCGACGGACGAAACGCCACCTCCGCCCGCGTGCGTCTCGCGCGGCGCTCGTCGGGCATCGAACGAGATGGTTCGACCGCGAACGATCGCCGTCGTCGGGGCTCGTGCGTGAGGTGTGCTTGAGGGGAGGGGAGAGGGCGCCGGGGAGGCGAGGTCAGGCGTCGGTGACCGAGAGCGCGGCCACGTCGAAGCCCGCGCCGTCGATGGCGTCGCGGAGGGCGGCCTCGGTGACGGCGCCGTCTTCGAAGGTCACGGTGGCGCGTCCGACCTTGACCTCGCGCGAGGCCACGCCGGGGAGCTTCGTGAGCACGCGCTCGACGGAGGCCACGCAGCCGCCGCAGTGCATGCCGGTGATGTCGACGGTCGCGCGCTTCATGTCGCCACCTTCTTGGCGGGCGCCACGCGCTCGACCCAGCGGACGATGTCGGCGAGCACCTCGGCTCGATTGGTCTCGTTCAGCATCTCGTGCCTTCCTCCTTCGTAGACCTTCCAGGTGATGTCGCGGAGGCCCGCGTCGCTCCACTCTCGAACGAGCTTGTGGAGGCCCTTGAGGGCGCCGTTGACGGGGTCGTCGCTGCCCGCGAGCACATACACCGGGAGAGCCTTGGGCACCTTCGAAAGGTTCGCCGGGTCGGCCAGCGTGGGGAGCGCGTCGAGCAGGTCGATCCAGAGCTGCGTGCTCACGTCGAAGCCGCACCACGGGTCGGCGATGTACTTGTCGACCTCGGCGGCGTCGCGGCTCAGCCAGTCGTACTCGGTGCGGGCGGGCTTGAACTTTCGGTTGAACTCTCCGAACGAGAGCGTCGTGAGCAGCCTGCTCGGCGCGCGCGCGCCCACGCGAAACCGCTCGACGCGCGCGATCACGCGGCCGATGGGGGCCAGCGGGTTGCTCACGCCGCTCGTCGAGCCCGACACCGCGACGCCGACGTAGTCACCGCCGCGTTCGAACATCACCTGCTGCGCCATGAACGCGCCCATGCTGTGCGCGAAGAGCACGCGGGGGAGGCCCGGGTGCTCGCTCGCGGCGCGCTCGCCCACGGCGTAGAGGTCGTCGATCACGGCGCGCCAGCCGTTGCGCTCGGCGAAGAATCCGCGGCGCGAGGCGTCGCCCGCGGTGCGCCCGTGGCCGCGGTGGTCGTGCGCGTAGACCGCGAAGCCCACGGCGGTGAGCGCCTCGGCGAGGGGCACGTAGCGCCCCGCGTGCTCGGCCATGCCGTGGCTGATCTGAACCACGCCGCGCGGGGTCACCGATTCGTCGGGGAGCCATGCGTACACGAAGACCCGCTCGCCGTCGCGGTCGAGCGTGAAGGTTGAGTCGCGCATGGCGGCGGACACTACCCCCCTTTGCCCGCTCGCGTGGAGGGGGAACGAACTGATATACGCGCCGCGCGATGACCGACAGCTCACGCCTCCTGTTCGCGCTCGTGCTCGGCGTCTCGGCGACCGCCGCGCTGCTCGCGGGGCTCGTTCCGCTGGTGACGCCGCGCGGCGCAGGGGCGGGCCGCTTCGACCGCGCGGGGGCGGCGCTGTGGCTCGCGCTGCTCGGCGCGGGCCTGGTGTCGGCGGTGTCGCTCTCGGGCTCGCGCGGGCTGCGCCCGTGGCACGTCGGGGCGGCCTTCGCGCTCGCCTCGCTGCTCACGTCGGTGGTCGGGCTCGTGGCCCGTCCCGTGGCCGCCGTGCGCGACGGCGCGCTGATGCTCTCGGCGCTGCGGCTCGTGGGCCTCGTGCGGCTGCTGGCGTGGCGCGACGGGTGGCTCCCGGGCTCCTACGCGGCGGTCACCGCGGGCGTCGACGCGGCGCTCGCGATCGCCGCGATCGTGCTGTGTTTTACGGGCGGCGCGCGCGCGCGTCGGGTGTGGGGCGGGGTCTCGCTCGCGACGCTCGGGGCGACGCTCGCGTGGCAGCTCTCGGCGGTGCGTCCGCTGCCCGCGTTCGAGGCGCTCCACGACGGGTTTCTGCTGCCGCTCTTCGGCGTGGCGGCGGTGCGGATGATCGTCGACGCGGGCTACGCGTCGCCTTCGGCGCCGAGCACCGACTCGACCTCGCGGAGCAGCGCGTCGGAGAGCTCTTCGGAGAGCGCCTCGGCGTCGTCGCACTCGCGCTCGATGCTCTTGCGATAGAAGACCACCTCGGAGGGGACGTTCCCGCTGCCGTCGCTTCGCACGAAGCGGAGCACGTGCCTCGGGTCGTGGCCCGCGCGCACCTCGTCGGTCGTGGGGTACGGCGTCGACCGCAGCGGAACGCCTGCCAGGAGGGCCTTCGCGCGCTTGGGCAGCGTCTCGCGGGCCGCCGCGGCGATCTCCGTGAGCTCCGCGTCGGTGAACGCGTCGCCGCCCATGTCATCGTCGGCGGCCATGTCGAGCGAGAGCGTCTCGAGCCACGCGCGGTCTCGCGCCGTCGCGTCGTTGAGCGCGTCGGCCGCGAAGCCCAGGCCGTGCCACGCGTCGGCGTCGGCGGCGTCGTCGGCCACCAGCGCTTCGAAGCGCTCGCGCGACGCCGCGGCGTCGCCCACCGCGAGGTAGAGGTGCGCGAACTCGCGCGCGATCGGCGGCGGGACCTCGGCCTCGCCAGGCGGCGGCGCCTCGGCGAGCGTCTCGCGGGCCGCGTCGAGGCGTCCGAGGCCGACCTCGATGCCGGCCTTGAGGGCCAGCGCGTCGAGGAAGACCTCCTCCTCGTCGGCGAGCTCCACGGCCTGCGACGCGAGGGAGAGGGCCTCCTCCACGCGGCCGGGCTCCGTCGCGAGGATCTCCGCCGTCCAGAGGGCGGGCATGGCCCACTCGGGGTCGGCGTCCTGCGCCTCGCGCAGCGTCTCGAGGGCGCGCACGGCGTCGCCGTTCTCGCGGTGACACGCGGCGAGGACGAGGAGCGCATCGGGGCGCGACGCGGCGTCGTCGAGGAGGCGCTCGCCGATCGCGCGAGCCCCGTCGATGTCACCGTCTTCGAGCAGGTCCCACGCGCGTTCGAGCAGTTCTTCGGGCTTGTTCATGGCTCGCGACGCCATTATCAGATCGGCGCCGCGAGGACCATCACCACGCGCAGATCCGACCGCGCGATCGCAGGGCTCAGGGCTCGTCGGACGCGTCGTCGGGCGCCTCGTCGTCGCCCGCGTCTCGCGCGCCACGCCGCGCGATCTCGTAGCGCACGGTGATCCCTCGCACCGAGGCGTCGCGGTCGTCGCGTCCGGCGCGGGCGACGAAGCGAACCGCGAGGGTGTTCCCCGCGGTGATCTCGTCGCGGTGGTCTCGCTCGAGGATGCTGAGGAAGCGCATGCCGGTGAGGCGCAGGTTGTCGGCGAGGCACGCCTCGCCGTCACCGCCGAGGTCGCTCTCGATGCCGCCCTCGGTCGTGGCGAGCGGCATCACGAAGCCGTCGCGCGTGCGCGTGCGACCGCGGCTGTCGTAGCGCATCGTGACGAAGGTCCCTCGCGGCGCGCGGGTCCGGCACGACTCGATGCCCGCGGCCAGCATGCGCGCGGCTTCGTTGAGGTTCATGCGCTCCACGGGCGACGCCTCGGCGCCTTCGAGCTCGAGGTCGACGACGCGCACCTCGGGGGCGAAGGCCGCGAGCGCGCGGGGCGTTCGCGTCCGCGCGAGGAGCCCTCGGATGTAGCGCGGGTGCAGCGCGAGGTTCATCCCCGCGGCGCCCGCGGTCGCGGTGGTCACGCCGATGACCCTTCCGCGCGGGTCGAAGAGGGGCCCTCCCGACGAGCCGGGCGCGATGGCCGCTTCGATCTGGAGGAAGGTCGTCCCCTCGGCCTCGCGCACCGCGCTGATGAGCCCGTCGGTGAGCGTGTACGAGAGCCCGAGGGGGCTGCCGATGGCCGTCGCGCGCGTGCCCACCGCCACCGTGTCGTCTTGAGAGACCGGCGCCGCCGCGAGGCCGCGCGCGTCGACGCGGAGGAGCGCGAGGTCGTGCGATCGATCGACCGCGAGGAGCGTCACGGGCGTGAGCTCTCGCCCGTCGTGGAGCGTCACGCGGATGCTCTCTGCGCCGTGGATGACGTGCTCGTTGGTGACCACGAGGCCGTCGGCGTCGACGATGAAGCCGCTGCCCGACACCATCGGCGCGCTGATTCCCGTGAAGCGCGCGACGATCGACGAGGTGTCGGCGCGACCGCGCGCGGCGACGATCACCACCGCGTCGGCGCGGAGCCTGAGAATCTCTTGCGGGCTGAGGTCGCGGTCCGTCGGGATGGGCGCGTCGTCGGCGGCGCCCGCGTCGGCGCCGTCTGCCGCCGCGTCGCGCGCCACGCCCGCGTCGGCGCCGGGCGCGACGCGGTCCGAGACGCCCGCGTCGATCGCGACGCCCGAGAGCTTCGCGCCCGCCGAGCGCATCCCGTCGCGCAGCCCGTCGGGGGCCGTGCCGTGCGCCGTCGGAAAGAGCCAGTCGCCGCTGCGCTGAAGCGCAGCACCGAGCGCGGAGGGAGCCGCGAGCGGGAGCGCCACGACGATCGCGAGGTTCCACAGGAGCGTGACCTGCGCGGCGACGCCCTTCGCCGTGGGGTCGATGCTGCGGTACGCGCGCGTGATGGCGCGGTCGATGAGCAGCGGCGCCACGAGCGCGACGATCACGCCGACGACCACGACGGCGAGCAACGGGAGCGCGAGCTTGTCGGTGAGCAGCGCGCCGAGGGCGACGACCGACGCGGCCGCGAGGGGCAGCGCGAGCAGCCACAGGAGCCACCCCGAAGCGTTCGATTCACGACCCGATGACACGGGCTTTTTCTGGGCCATCGGGTCGCAATGGGTCCCACGCGAACCGCGACGGCGCAAGCGGAACCGGGAAGCGGCGCGGTCAGGCCGGCGTGAGCGTCCACGAGGCGGCGGCGGGGTCGAAGAGCGCGAGGGTCTCTTCGAGCGACGCGTCGGCGGGCGCCGAGAGCTGGAGCCCGCGGAGCCCTCCGTCGGGGTGCAGCCACCACACCGAGGCGAGCGCGTTGACCGCGCCGTTCGCCTCGAAGCAGATGCGCAGCCGCGCGGAGCCGTCTTCGGCGTGCGAGAGGTCGACCTTCGCCGTCGAGAGGTCGTCGATGCCGAAGCGCTCGGCGATGAAGGTCTCGACGCGCCGCCGCAGCGCGCGGTGCCGCGAGACGCCGTCGGCGTCCTGGCGGGCGAACGCGAGGCGCCACACGCCGTCGGTGTTCGCGAGGCTCATGCGCGTGAAGAGGGCGATGTCCTTCGAAGCGTCACCCGCGAGGGCGAAGCGCGGGGGCAGCGTGAGCGAACCGCCGAAGTCGTCGAGGCGCACCTCGCCCACCGTCGGAACGAGCGGCGCGCGCAGCACCTCGACGCGACCCGGGGCCGCGAGCGCGGCGAGGGCGGCCCGCACGCGGCTGAGGCAGTGCTTCGGATACTCCGCGTCGAGGGCGGGGTCGTCGAAGCGTCGCTGCGCCTCGGCGGCGGTCTCTCCCGCCGCGTCGCCGACCGCGCGCTCGCGGCCCGAGCTCGCGCGGTCCGTCGCGGTCACCCTGAACTCCACCACGCCGTGCGCCGTGGGCACGAGGAGGTGGCCCATGACGGCCTCCATGCCCGGTCGATACGCGCTGCGGTGGATGATCTGGAGCGCCGAGGCCGACGAGAGGGTGACCGGGCGCACGTCGACCACGGGGCTCCACGAGGGGTCGCTCACGCGGGCATCGGGCGCGCTCTTCGAGAGCTTGCCCTGCTTCACGAGCGCGTCGAGGTTGCGCTCGGTGGCGCGGAAGATCGCGCGCGCGGCGGCGTCGACGTCGCGCGCGAGGAGGGCGTCGCGCTCGGGGGCGAGGTCGAGGGCGACGTCACCGAAATGGACGAGCCATTGGAGGCCCGCGCGGTCTTCGGTGAAGGCCACGGCCTCGCGCTCCGAGGCCCGCACGACGGAGCCCTTCGGGAGCGTGAACGAGACGCCGCAGGCACCGGACTCCAACGCTTCGAGCAGCTTCATGGCGACGACGAGTAGCGCAACGGGGGAGGCGCTGTCGACGGCGGGGCGCTACGTGGGGATCTCCATCGAGATCTCGGGGGCGTCGTGGGCGTCGGGGTCCTCCCACACGGCGGCGGGCGGGTCCGGGGGCGCGCTCGCGGTGGCGCGGGGCTCGACGGGCGCGGCGTCGACCGTGACGGCGAAGGACTCCGAGGTGCGGGCGGCCTCGAGGCCCGCGGTCTCGTCGACGTCGCGGATGTCCTTCGCGAACCAGGCGTCTTCGAGCCATTGCACGAGGCGGTTGGTCTCGACGAGGTTCTTGTACTCGTCGGCGGTGACGTCACGCGCGGGGTCGCTCGATCGGTCGCCGAAGCAGCGCGCGGCGTCGTCGGGCAGGTCGGTGTCCTTGATCTCCTGGCCGAGAAAGACCGTGCGGAAGAGCGCCCTCGCGAGGCACACGCGCGGCGCGTGGCGAAAGAAGCGCCCGCGGAGCATGCGCGAGGTCTGCGCGCTGGCCTCGCCGTTCATGCCGTGGATGAGCATGTTCGCGATGAAGGTCGGGCGGCGGAGGTACTCGATCCAGCCCCAGTGGCGCTCGCCGATGCCCTTGCGCACCGGGTTGCGGAAGATCTCGAAGCGCACGTCGAGGTCGTTGTAGTAGGCCTTGAGGGACTCGGGCGGAGCCGAGTGCGTCATGCGCGTGTGGATGTCGTCGACGGTGAGCAGGTCGAGGAGCGCGAGGATGCCGCCCGTGTGCTCGATGTTGGCCTCCTCGGTCGACTGCATCACACCCATCGAGAGCAGGAGCATCTCGTCGAGGGGGTTGCCCTGCACGTTCTCGCAGAGGTGTCGGAGCGCGAGGGTGACGGCGGAAGTGCAGGGGTTGTTGGCCGAGAAGATCCCGTCGAGGTAGCCGCGGTCGCCGGTGCCGCCGTAGACCGGGAGAAAGAGGGGCATCGCGGCGGTGCTCATGGCGACCTCCCAGAGCTTCACGTCGCGGTCGCGCGCGAGGTCGGCCTGGCCGTCGGGGTCCGAGCCGCCGAAGTTGCGGTACGCGCGGGGCTTCCACGCCGTCGTGTCGAAGGTGAGGATGACGACGTGTTTGGCGAGCTCGCCGAGGGTCCAGTCGCCGAAGCCCTCGCGCATGATGCGTTCGAAGTCCGCGGAGGGGGCGAGGGGCTGGAGCCCGAGGATGGTCCTTCGAATCGACCAGACGTCCTTGAGGGCCCCGCCCACGTGGAGCGGGAACTTCGCGATCTCCCACAGCAGGCTGCGGATCTTGTTGCGCCGCAGGTTCGGCGCCGACGCGAGCTCGAGGGCGAGCTCACGCGTGGCGCCGAGGGGGAGCAGGAGCTGCGCGATGTGCTGCGTGTGGGCCGCGAGGGCGGCGGCGTAGCGGTTCGAGAACTCCTCGCACGCGCGCACGATCTCGAGGGTCGTCTTCGCGGGGCGCCCCGCGGCGAGGTCGCGCTTGCGCTGCGAGAGCTCCTTCGCGAAGAAGAGCCCCATGAGGCCGCCGTCGGACGTGCCCGCGAACAGGTCGACCTGCTCGAGGAAGCTCTTGCCCTCCTTGAGGAAGCGCTCCTCGAGGCGCTCGATCACGCGGATCTCCATGAGCGGCCCCGGGCCGCCGTCGAGGCTCAGGATCTTCAGCACGGTCTTCGGTCCCTCCGCGGCGTCGCTGCGCCGACTTCGTGTCGATCGTTCTCTTCAGTTCGCGTTCGAAGCGTCGCTCACCGCGCGGGGCAGCGTGACGATGAACTCCGCCCACTGGCCCTCGTCAGACTCCACGGTGAGCGTGCCGCCGTGGCCCTGCGCCACGATGTCATGGCTGATCGAGAGGCCGAGGCCCGTGCCTTCGCCCGCGGGCTTCGTCGTGAAGAACGGGTGAAAGATCTTCTCGCGCAGGTCCGGCGAGACGCCGAGGCCGTTGTCCCACACGCGGATCTCGACGCGGTCGCCGAGGTCGCGCGTGGTCACGCGCACGATGGGCTTGAACTCGGGCCCCGAGCGCTTCTGCCGCGCCACGACCGAGTAGCACGCGTTGTTCACGAGGTTCACGATCACGCGGCCGAGGTCCTGCGCGATGACCGGCACCGGGGGCATGGCGGCGAGCTCGCCCTCCAGCGAGATGGTCGACCGGGGGTTCTGGTTCTTGAAGCTCTGCCACGCGAGCGTGCGGTGCTCGGCGACGAGGCGCGCGAGGTCCGCGGGGGTGCGCTCTCCGCCGCTGGCGCGCGCGTGCTCGAGCATGCCCCCGACGATGCGGTCGGCGCGGCGCCCGTGCTCCGAGATCTTCTTCGCGGTCTCGCGCAGCTCGTCGATGAGCTCGTCGACCGACGAGGCCACCGCGGCGCCGAGCTTCGAGCGCGCGGGGGCGAGCTCGCTCTCGAGGTCTTCGGTGAGGCTCACCACGCCGTCGGCGAAGTTGTTCACGAAGTTGAGCGGGTTCTTGATCTCGTGGGCGATGCCCGAGGTGAGCGCGCCGAGGGAGGCGAGCTTCTCCTGCGTGATGAGCTGCCGCTGCATCGCGCGCATCTGCCGGATGACCCGCGAGAGCTCCTCGTTGCTCGCGTGGAGGGCCGCGGTGCGCTCGCGCACGCGGCTGTCGAGCGTGTCGTAGAGGCGCGCGTTCTCGAGCGAGATGGCGGCCTGCGCGGCGAGGAGGTCGAGCACCTCGCAGCGCTCCGCGGTGAACGCGTCGGCCACGAGGTTGTTCTCGAGGTACACCACGCCCACGAGCTCCTTGCTGCGGATCACGGGCATGCAGAGCACCGAGCGCGGCTGCCTTGCGGTGACGTAGGGGTCGCCGCGGAACTGCCCCGCGCGCGACGCGTCGCCGAGCACGATGCGCTCCCGCGTCCGCTCGACGTAGCGCACGACGTCGGTGGCGAGGTCGTCGTGGTCTTGATAGGTGCCCGGGGTGGTGACGGGCTCGGCGTTGCCCGCGCCGGGGTCGAGCTGCACGACGCTCGGCGTGTCGCCGAGGAGGATGAGGTGCCCGCGCTGCGCCCCCGCCGCTTCGAGCATCGTGACCATCAGCGTGCGGAGGAGCTTCGACAGCACGATCTCGCTGGAGAGGGCCTGCGACGCGCGGAGCGCCGCCGTGAGGTCGAGCGAGGCGCTGGTGGTGGCCGTCGCGCGGCCGTCGGTGGAGCGCGCCGCGACGTCGGGGTGCGCGCGGTCGAGCTCGGCGACCTTCGCGTCGGCGCCCCACTGCGCGTAGAGCGTGCGCGCGCGGAGGAGGAAGGCCCGCGCGACGCTGCGCCGCCCGTGGCGCTGATGGAATCGCCCCGCGAGCTCGTGGGCGAGCGCGAGGTCGTGCGCGCGGCCGTCGGCCGTCGCGGCGGCGTCGATGGCCTGGTCGTAGAGGTCGATGGCGTCGGCGGCGCGGCCTTCGAGCTGCGCGAGCTCGGCGCGCGCGAGGAGGTCGCGGTGCGCGAAGTTCGCGGGGCACTGCGTCGCCCAGAGCGAGAGCTTCGCGAGGTGCTCGTCGAGGGTCTTTCGCCACGCCTCGGCGCCCTCCGCGGGCGCGCCCCGCGCGATGCGCGTGAGGGCGTCGTAGAAGCGGAACTCGGCCTCGATCATGAAGCCGAAGATCGTCGGCACGAGGGGCAGCGTGGCTTCTCCGAGCGACGCGGCTTCGTCGAGGTCGCCGAGGATGTACGCCGCCATCTGGAGGGTGATGTTGTAGATGGCGATCCACGCGGGCACGACGCCGATGCCCTTGCGCACCTCGGCGTCGTCGAGCCACTTCGGGTCGTCGGGCTGCGTGGTGTCGAGCGTGAGGCGGTTCATCGCGCGCCAGAAGCCCGCGATGAAGAACGCGATGTCGATCTGGTTGAGCTTCGACTGGTGCGCGACCTGCGCCCGCGCGCGCGCCGTGGTGGCGTCGAGCTCGTCGCCGTGCACGAGGCGGAGGAGCACGCCCTGCATGCCCGCGAGGCCCACGAAGGTGAGGGCGCCGACCTCGGTGGCGCGGCCGTAGACGTCGTCGATGCCCGCGATGGTGTCGGAGAGCGGCGCGCGCCAGGGGTTGACGAAGAGGTGCCCCATGAAGCGGCACGCGACGAGGGTGACGCCCTCGTCGAAGCGGTCGGCGAGGTCGAGCGCGAGGCGGCCGTAGGCGTAGGCCGAGGCGTAGTCGTTGAAGGCGCCCGCGAGCACCATCGCGTAGCCCACGTAGCCGATGGCCGAGCCCGGCGCGTGGCCGTTCTCGATCGACAGGTTGGTGAGCCGCGCCGCGAGGAACATGAAGAGCATCGGGTTCGCGTAGGACCCGAAATGAATGAGCTCGGCGATGAGCTGCACGCGCGCGCGGCCCGACGGGTCCGTGAGCTCGGGGAGCTTCGCGAGGTCGTCGGCGGTGCGCCCCGCGGTGTTCTTCATGAGCGCGCCGAGCTCGGCGCCGAAGGCGGCCTGGAGCTCCGCGTCGGGCGGCACCTCGACGTCGAAGACGCGCAGCGCCTTGCGGCCGTATTCGAAGAGGTCGGCGTAGCTGCCGCGGCTTTCGAAGAGGGCGAGCTGGCGGCTGTAGATCACCCGCTTCTCGCTCGGCGACGCCGTCGCGTCGAGCACGCGCGCGAAGCCGCTGCCCGCCTCGTCGAAGCGCCCGAGGAGGTAGTCGCACTCGGCGCGGGCGCGGAAGGTGTCGCGCGCGAGGGTGTCGTCGGCGAGGTGGTCGGCGCCGAGGAGCTCGCACCCCACGGCGAGCCACTGCGACGCCGAGGCGTAGGCCGTCGCGTCGCGGGCGCGGGTGGCGGCGTCGAGGTTGAGCCGCGCGAGGTCTCTGCGCTCGTCGGGCTCGGTGATGAGCGAGCGGCCGAGGTTGAGCTGGTTGACCACGGCGAAGACGTTGACCTCGCGGTCGCCGTGCGCGAGGGCCGCGCGCCAGAGGCGCCCGAGGCGCAGGTGCCACGAGGGGCGCTCGTCGTCGGCGATGAGCGCGTAGGCGGCCTCGTGCACGCGGTCGTGGGCGAAGCGGTAGCGCGCGGGCGGCGTCTCGTCGGAGTGCTCGGAGACGTACTTGTACCCGTCACCGACGGGCACGAGGAGCCCCGCGCTCACGGCCGTCCAGAGGTCGGAGGCGACCTTCTCGGCGTCGGCGTTGAGGAGCGCGGCGACGGTCGAGAGGTCGAAGGCGCCCTCGCAGCACGCGCCGAGGCGCACGGCGTCGCGGGCGTCTTCGCTCAGCGTGTGGATCCGGCCCGTGACCAGCGCGGCTACGTTCTCGGTGATCGACTCCTGGCGCACGGCCTCGGGGCGCCACGTCCAGCGGCCCTGCTCGGCGTCGAAGGCGAGGAGCCCGCGCGCGTGCAGCGACGAGAGGAACTGCCCTACGAAGAAGGGGTTTCCCGCGGTCTTCTCGAAGACGACGCGGGCGAGCTCGCGGCCGTCGTCGCGGCGCCCGCCGAGGGCGTCGGAGACCAGCTCGTCGACGTCGGCCTCGACGAGGGGACGCAGCGCGACGGAGCCCACGGGCGACCCCGCCTTGCGCAGCTCCGCGAGGGTGTTCATCAGCGGGTGCGCCTCGCCGACCTCGTTGTCGCGGTACGCGCCGATGAGCAGCAGGTGCCGCGCGCCCGACGACCGCATGAGGTGCGACAGGAGGTTCAGCGACCCGACGTCGGCCCACTGGAGGTCGTCGAGAAAGAGGCACAGCGGGTGCTCGGCCTTCGCGAACACCTCGATGAAGCGCGCGAACACGGCGTTGAAGCGGTTCTGCGTCGCCGTGGGGCCCTGCTCGGGCACGGCGGGCTGCGGCCCCACGAGGAGCTCGACCTCGGGGATCACGTCGGTCACCACGCGGCCGTGCGCGCCGAGGGCCTCGCGCAGCCGCTCGCGCCACGCCGTGACGCGCGCCTCGCGCTCGCCCAGGATCTGCCGGATGAGGCCCTGAAAGGCCTCGATGAGCGCGCCGTAGGGCGTGCTCTGGAGCGCGTCGTACTTGCCCTCGGCGAAGTACCCGCGGTCGCGCACGAGGGGCTTCTGCACCTCGTGGACGAGCGCCGACTTGCCCACGCCCGAGTAGCCCGACACGAGCATCAGCTCGGCGGCGCCCGCCGACGCGCGGTCGAAGGCGTCGAGGAGGCACCGCTGCTCGACGTCGCGGCCGTAGAGCCGCTGCGGCACCTGAAAGGTCGCGGGGGCGTCGTGGGCGCCCGCGACGAAGCCCTCGATGAGCCCCGTCGCCGCGAGCTGCCGGGCGCACTCGTGGAGGTCCGCCGCGAGGCCCGCGGCGCTCTGGTAGCGGTCTTCGGCGTTCTTGGCGAGGAGGCGAAGCGCCACGTCGGAGAGCGCCGTGGGCACCTCGGGCCTCACCGCGTGCGGGGCGCGCGGCGTGACGGCGATGTGCGCGTGCACGAGCGCCACCGGGTCGTCGACGGCGAAGGGCGTCGCGCCCGTGAGCATCTCGTAGAGCACCACGCCGAGGGAGTAGAGGTCGGTGCGGTAGTCGAGGCCGCGGTTCATGCGCCCCGTCTGCTCGGGCGACATGTACGCGAGGTCGCCCTCGACGCCGTCGAGGCTCGTCACGCGCGGCGCCTCACGGGCGAGGCGCGTCGACACTGCGAAGCCCGTGAGCTGGATCTCGAGGGTCTTCGCGTCGACGAGGATGTTCCGCGGGTCGACGCCCTTGTGCGTCACGCCGCGGCCGTGGAGGTGCGCGAGGGCCCTGGCCACGCTGGCCGCCACGCGCACCGCGTCGACGGGGCGCGCGCCGTCGCGATGCGCGTCGATCCAGCGGCGCAGGGTGGTCATCCCCGCGTCTTCGAGCACGAGCGCGACGCCGTTCCGCGCGGCCTCGAGGGCCACGGGCCTCGCCACGCCGACGCCCGCGACGCTCCGCGCGAGTTCGAAGCCGAAGCGCCACCGCGCGAGGTCGGCGCGGGTCATGTCTCCGCGCCGGCCGTACCGCAGCAGCACGTCGACACCCCGTGACCTCGCGCGCGCCAGCGCAGCGCGCGGCCCCTCGTCGATCACATCGCGCACCTCGTAGCCCTGGAGCACTTCCATCGCAGCTCTGTCCCTCCGCTCGCGGGGCCGACGCTATCACGGCTCTCTGAACCGTCGGTCACCCTTCGCGCGCCGATCGCGCGAGGCACTCCGAGAGCACCCCGGCCAGCGCCTCGACGTGCGGCATTCGAAGCACCGTGAGGTGCTCGCCCGGTACAGGGATCACCTCGACCCCGCCCGCGGCCAGCATCGACCACCCCCACGTGGGATCGCTCGCGTTGCGCCCGCCGAGCCGCGTCACCTTGAGCAGCGTCACCCGCTGCGCGTAGGCCCTCGGCGCGTAGGTCCCCGTGAGCGCGACGTGGAGCCTGAAGAGCTCCGCCATGGGCGGGATCGCAGGCTGACGCAGGGCCATGGGCCGATGCTCCGCGGGGATGTACCCCGCCATCACCGACCGCGCGAGGAAGCGCCGCCAGCGCGCCCGCACGCCGTCGCCCGCCTCGCCCGCGAGCATCGTGTCTCGGAGGTAGAGGTAGTCGTGCAGGTGCGGCCAGATCGAGCGCGCGATGCCCGACCCGAGCTGCCACGCGAGGTTGAGCCCCGCGGGGCGATGCCCGTCGACGGGCGCGGGCTCGTCGAGGAGCGCCAGCAGCGCGACGCGCTCCCCCTGCGCCGAGAGCTGACACGCGATCTCGTAGGCGACGAGGCACCCGAAGGAGAAGCCGCCGAGGTGGTAGGGCCCCTTCGGCTGCCGCGCGCGAATGGCGGCGACGTAGCGCTCGGCCATGGCCTCGATGGTGAGGTCGGGCTTCGAAGCGCCGTCGAGGCCCCGCGCCTGAAGCGCGTAGAAGGGCCGCGACTCGCCGAGCCTGCGCGCGAGCTCCACGTACGGAAACACCACGCCCGCCGCGGGATGCGCGAAGAACAGCGGCGGCAGCGAGCCCTTCGACTGCAGCGCCACGAGCGGCGACGCGGGGTCGTCGTCGACGGGCGGAGGCGCCTCGGGGCGGTCGAGCGCGGCCGCGATCTTGGCGGGGGTCATCCCCCGAAACGCCGCGCCTTCGGGGACCTTCATCCCGAGCTCTCGCTGCACCCGATCGGTGAGGCGCAGCATGATGAGCGAGTCGGCGCCGAGCGCCACGAGGTCGTCGTCGACGCCCACGGGCGACACCCCGAGGAGGTCTTCGCAGAGCGCGCAGAGCCGACGCTCCGTGTCGGTGCGCGGGGCCACGTAGGCGCTCTCGAGGGGCCTCGGGTGCGCCGTCGCCGCGGGCTCCGCGGTCGCCATCTCCTCGACCGCGACGCTCGCAGACGCCGCCGCGCGCCACCGCGACGCGAGCGCCATCGCGCCGCCCATGCACGGCGCCGACGGGAGCGCCCCGCCCTCGCTTCGAAGCGTCGCGAGCGCGTCGACCCAGCGCTCCGCGTCGAGCTGCTGGATGGGCACATCGAGCGGACTCCGCGGCGCGTTCGAGGCGCCCTCCGACGATCGTCGCGCCACCACGAGGCCGTGGTCCGCGCGCGCGTCGTCGAGGGGCGCGCGCTCCACCGAGGCGAAGCCCACGTCGCGCAGGCACCGCGCCCACGCGTCGAGCGAGAGCAGCGGCGAGCGCGTGCGGTAGCGGTCTTCGTAGTGCCACCAGCCCTCGGCGAGACCCCAGGTGAGGGCGTCCCAGCGGTGCGTGCGGACCACCTCGACGAGCGCGAGCGTCCCGTCGGGTTCGAGCAGCGCGCCGAGGTTCGAAAGGGCGGCGCCCACGTCGCGCGCGGCGTGAACCACGTTGAAGGCCACCACCACGTCGAAGTGCCTGTCGCTGTAGCCCTGCGCGTCGGCGGGCTTCGACACGTCGAGCACGCCGAAGGTCATGCGCGAGGCCACGCCACGGCGCCTCGCCTCGCGCCGCGCGTCGTCGACGAAGACCTTGCCGAGGTCGGTGAAATGAAGCTCCGCGTCGGTGCCGCCGAGCGCCCTCGCGAGGGGCCAGGTGAGCAGGCCGCGGCCGCCGCCGACCTCCAGGATGCGCAGCGGCTTCGCGCGACCGCGGGCCATCGACGCGACGACCTCGCAGGCGAGGGCGATGGCGCCGTGCTCGCCGCGCACGTCGACGGTGTCGCGCTCGCACTGATCGACGAAGGTCGAGCTCCCGCCGGGGTAGAGCGTGCCGATCGCGTCGACCCTGCCGCGCAGCGCGTCGGCGTGGTGCGCCGCGCAGCGCACCATGAGGTCGAGGAGGCCCCTGAACTCGGGGTGATCCCTGCGGATCGTGGCGGCCTTCGCGTTGGCGTCGAGGCCGCGCTCGGCCGTGATGCACAGCGCGTCGCCCTCGGCCCTCGCGGCGCCTGCCTCGACGAGCGCGTCGAGCCACGCGTCGAGGAGGCGCTCGAACTTCGGCAGCACGCCCGTCTTCTCGCGCAGCGCGGCGCGGGTGAGGGGGCTCCCGTCGAGCGCCACGCCCGAGGCCGCGAGCAGCTCGAGGATCTGCGTCACGCAGAGCGCGTCGAGCGCGCGCCGCGCGTCTTCGAAGTCCTCGATGGAGCGGAGGTTCAGCGAGGCCCGCACCGCCGCGTCGCGCTCGACGAGCGAGCCCGCAGGCCAGG
The DNA here is from genome assembly GCA_046351535.1 of Polyangiales bacterium. Classification (GTDB taxonomy): domain Bacteria; phylum Myxococcota_A; class Polyangia; order Polyangiales; genus CAISKJ01. Next base: position 4,669 of record JAXLYG010000033.1, on the reverse strand, counting down.
TCACCCGCGCGAGCGCGCCTTCACGCGCGAAGGGCCGCGTCGCGCGACGCTCCCCGCGCAGCGCGACCACGCCGTCGCCCTCGCGGAGGAGCTCCTCGGCCAGCGTCGCCGCGTCGGGGAGCGCGTCGACGTCGACGAGGCGCGCGCGCAGGTCCGCGTACTCGACGGGCGCCGTGGCCACGAGCGCGTGCAGCGCAGACGCTTCGAGCGAGGCGATCCCGTCGAGCGCGCGGGTCACCGACGCGCGGGCCGCCACGCAGAGCGTCACCGCGCGCTTCGGGGGCACGCGCCCAAGCGATTGGAGCAGCCGCGTCACCCCAGCCGTCGCGGTCTCGAGCGCGTCGAGGCCGCGCAGGTCGACCACGAGGGGAGCGCTCCCCCCGCGGGCCCGCAGCGCCTCTGCGACGCGGTCGTCGTCGTGATCGACCGCAGTCACCCTGGCGCCTCGTCGTCGCATCGCCTCCGCGATGGACTCCGAGAGCGGGCTCTTCGCGGCGACGAGCCACACGTCGCGGTCGGTCACGGGCGCCGTCGGCGGCGCGTCGCGCCACGCCGGCAGCGTCGGCGCGTCGACCCTGGCGGGCGCCTCGACGAGGTACCTGCGACGCTCGAAGGGATAGGTCGGCAGCGGCGTCTTCACGCGCGCCACGTCGCGGTCGACCTCGCGCCAGTCGACGGTGACGCCCGCGGTCCAGAGCTCGCCGAGCGCTTCGAAGAGCCTCGCGCGATCGGTGACCTCGCGCGTGCGGCCGAGCGACGCGACGGACCTCAGCCCCGAGCGCCCCTGCGCGACGAGCGAGGTGAGGGTGGCGCCCGCGCCGACCTCGACGGCGATGCGCGCGCGCGACGAGAGCGCGACGACGCCGTCGTGAAAGCGCACCGTGGCCCTGAGCTGCGCGGCCCAGTAGCGCGGGTCGACGGCCTCGTCGGCGGTGATCCACGTCCCCGAGACGTTGGAGATGAAAGGAATCGTCGGCGCCGACCGCGCGACCTTGCGCACGAGCTCCGCGAAGGGGCCCACGGCGGCGTCCATCGAGGGGCTGTGAAAGGCCCGCTCGACGGCGAGCCTGCGCGTCGCGACGCCGCGCGCGTCGAGGGTCTTCGCGAGCGCGTCGACGGCCTCGACGGCGCCCGAGATCACGCACGACGAGGGCGTGTTCACCGCGGCCACGGCGAGCGACGCGTCGAGCGGAACCTCCGCGACGGGGAGCGGCACCGCGAGCATCGCGCCCGCGGGCATCGACTGCATGAGCTCGCCGCGCGCGCTCACGAGGCGCACCGCGTCTTCGAGCGAGAACACGCCCGCGAGCGTCGCCGCGACCCACTCGCCGATGCTGTGTCCGAGCGTGGCGACGGGGCGCACGCCCCAGGCGATCCACCGCTGCGCGAGCGACCAGCTCATCGCGAAGAGCGCGGGCTGCGCGACCTCCGTGCGGCGCAGCAGGAGCTCGGACTCGGGCGTCTCGTCGAGGAGCGCCGATCGCACGATTGCTGCGATGGGCCCGCGGAGCGCGCCGACGCAGCGCTCGAAGGCCTCACGGAACACCGCGTCGTCGCGGTAGAGCGACGCGGCCATCCCCGCGCGCTGCGATCCCTGACCGGGGAAGAGCATCGCGACGCCGACCTCGTCGTCGGTGACGGCGCCGACGCGTCCGCGAGACCGATCACCGAGCGCCACGACGGCGTCGGCCGTGTCTCTCGCGACGACGGCGCGTCGGTGCGGAAACGCGCGCCGACCCTGTTGCAGCGTGAAGGCCACGTCGCCGAGGTCCATCGAGGGGTCTGCGTCGAGCCTCGCCGCGAGCCTCGCGGACACCGCGTCGAGCGCCGCGTCGGTGCGCGCCGAGAGCGTGAGGAGCTGCCACGCGGGGGACTTCGCGCGCGCTCGCTCGGGCGCCTCTTCGAGCACGCAGTGGGCGTTGGTTCCGCCGAAGCCGAAGGCGCTCACGCCTGCCCTGCGAGGCGTCGCGGCGGCGGGCCAGGGGGTTCGCGTCGAGGGCACCGCGAAGCCGCCGCGCGCGAGGTCGAGCCTCGGGTTGGGCGCCGTGAAATGGCACACCGGCGGGATCGTCGCGTGCTCGACGGCGAGCGCGGCCTTCACCAGCGCGGTCACGCCCGCGGCCGTGTTGAGGTGCCCCACGGCGGCCTTCGCGCTCCCGAGGAAGCACGGAAAACTCCTCGCGCCGCCGTGCGCGAACGCGCGCGTGAGCGCCTCGACCTCGATGGGGTCGCCGAGCGCCGTGCCCGTGCCGTGGGCCTCGACGTGGGCGATCGTCGAGGCGTCGACGTCGGCGAGCGCGTGCGCCGTGGTGATGACCTCGACCTGCCCGTCGACGCCCGGCGCCGTGTAGCCGACCTTCGCCGCGCCGTCGTTGTTGAGCGCCGCCGCGAGGATCACCGCGTGGATGTGGTCTCCGTCGGCGAGCGCGTCGTCGAGGCGCTTGAGCACCACGACGCCGACCCCCTCGCCGGGCACCGTGCCCGCGGCTGCAACGTCGAAGGCGCGGCACTTCCCGTCGGGTGACAGGATATGACCCTCCTGCGCGAGGTAGCCTTCGCCTCTCGGAAAGGTCAGCGACACGCCGCCCGCGAGCGCGGCGTCGCACTGGAACGCGAGCAGCGACTGGCACGCGAGGGCCACGGCGACGAGCGACGTCGAGCACGCCGACTGCACGGTGACCGCGGGCCCTCGGAGTCCGAGCTTGTAGGCGACGCGCGTGGTGAGGTGATCCTTGTCGTTGCCGATGAGCGCCGCGAGCGCGCCCACGAGCTCGAGGAGGGGCCGCTGGTCGACGCGCGCCGCGACGAGGTTGTGCACGAGGTAGCTCGGGTGCGCCGCGCCCGCGAAGACGCCGACGGGACCGGCGTAGCGGGCGGGGTCGAGGCCCGCGGCTTCGAGCGCCTCCCACGCGCACTCGAGAAAGACCCTGTGCTGCGGATCGGTGAGCTCGGCCTCGCGCGCGCCGACGTTGAAGAAGCCCGCGTCGAAGAGGTCCGCGCCCTCGATCACGCCGCGCGCGCCCACGTAGCGGGGATCGCTTCGAAGGGACTCCGACACGCCCGCCCGCGCGAGCGCCTCGTCGGAGAAGCGCGTGACGCCGTCGAGGCCCGCGCAGAGGTTCTCCCAGAAGCGCGCGACGTCGGGCGCGCTCGGAAACCGTCCGGCCATTCCGACGATGGCGACCGACGACGCCGTAGACCTCTCGCTCACGACTTCCTCGCCTTCGCGCGCGCCGCCCGCTGCTGCTCCATCGCCGCGCGCTGGAGCTTCCCCCGGTCGACGGCGGCCTCGACGCGGGCCTCGACGGGCGCGCGCAGCCAGGCCGCGAGCGCGTGCACCGTGGGCCTTCGAAAGAGCTCGACCATCGCGACCTCGCGCCCGAAGGCCCGCGTGAGCTCCTGCTGCACCTGGGCCAGCAGGAGCGAGTGCCCGCCGAGGTCGAAGAAGTTCTCTCGCACGCCCACGCGGTCTCGCCCGAGCGCCGCGCACCAGATCGCCGCGACGCGCCGCTCGACCTCGTCGACGGGGCCCTGCGGAGCCTCCGGCGCCGCGACCTCTCCGGTGAGCGACGCCACGCGCCGGAGCGCCACCGAGGCCCTCGCGCCGAATCGATCGCGGGCCTCCGCGCGTCGCGTGACCTCACCGACGACGCGCGCGTCGATCTCTCGCAGCGGGAGCGCGGGCGGCGCGACGAGGCGGCGCGCGATGTTGCCGTTGCGGTCGTCGAGGCCGATGAGCACCGCGTCGTGGTCGTGCGTCAGCGCGGCCACGAGCGAGGTCCACGCGCGCGTCGGCGTGACGGGCAGAAAGCCCTTCGCGCGAGCCCGCTCGCCGCGCGGCGAGGCGCGGTTCATCCCCGTGTCGTCCCACTGCGACCACGCGAGGCACCAGCTCCGCGCGTGACCCGCCGCGCGGCGCTCGCGCACCCACGCCTGGAGGTAACGGCTCGCGGCGGCGTAGGGGCCGAGCGTGAAGCCACCGACCTGCCCGTGCACCGACGCGAAGGCCACGAGCATCGCGGCGGGTCGCGTCGCGAGCAGCGCCTCGATCGCGCGCGCGCCCTCGACCTGCGGCGCCAGCGCGGCCTTCAAGCCAGCCTCGTCGGTGGCCTCCAGCGTGCGTTCGTCGAAGCGTCCCGCGAGGTGCCACAGGCCATCGATCGCGCGTCCGAGCGCGCCTTCGAATTCGCGCGTCGCGGCGTCGAGCGCCGCCCCGTCGGTGACGTCGACGCTCGCGTAACGAAGGGAGGCGCCCGCCACGCGCGCCCGCTGCGAGAGTCGGCCCCACGCGTCGGACGCGTGCGCGACGTCGACGGCGGTCCTGCCGAGCACGAGGAGGTGGCCCTTCCACCGCGAGAGGAGCCCGTTGCAGAGGATCTCGCCGATTCCGCCGAGGCCGCCGACCACGACGTGCGACGCGCCTTCACCGAAGGGGAGCGGTCGACGGTCGGGCGCCGTCAGGTCGAGCGGCGCAATCGCCGACACGTAGCGCCGACCGTCGCGCCATGCGACCTCGTGGCACGTCTCCGCGGTGACCACCTCGCGCGCGATGCGCGCCGCGGCGTCTCCGTCGAGCGCGAGATCGACGTGGCGCACGGTCACCGATCGGCGCTCGTGCGGAACCGCCGACAGCAGCGCCGGGACCATCGCGCGATCGGGCGAGGCGCGG
>JAXLYG010000032.1:0-157623 GCA_046351535.1 Polyangiales bacterium | reverse complement strand
CACACCGAATCGCAGGCGTCTCCGTGGGTGGCCTTCGACCTCTTGACGCGCCAGACCGTGCGCACGGTCACGGTGCAGAACCGCGGCGACTGCTGCCGCGAGCGCGCCGTCCCGCTCGTCGTCGAGGTCAGCGACGACGGCGCCCAGTGGACCGAGGTCGCGCGGCGCGACGAGGTCTTCGACGAGTGGGTCGCGACCTTCCCCGCGCGCACGACGCGGCGCCTCCGGCTGCGCGCGCTGCACACCACGAGCCTCCACCTCACGAACGTCGAGATCCGCTGAGGCGCGCCCTGCGAAGCTCGCACGTTCGGGCTTCTATTCAGGCCATTCCGATGACAGCATCCGCGGCGATGAACCTCCCCTCGCGCGCTCGGGTGAAGCACCTCCACGGCCTCGGACTCGCGCTCGTCGGCGCGTCGCTCGCCCTGTCCGCCACGGTCGCCGCGCAGCGCGTCCCGCGCACGCAAGCCGGGTACTACCAGGAGGAGTTCCTCGCGGCGGTGCAGCGGAACATGCCGCCGCTCAGGGCCTGCTACGACGCCGCGCCCGCCGAGGGCGACGCCGCGTGGCAGCGCCTTCGAACGGTCTCCGTGGTCATCAACTCCGACGGCACCATCGGCGCGATCACACCGAGCCCGGGGCCCGGCGCGCCCGGCATCGAGTCGTGCATGCGTCGGGTCTTCGAACGCTGGCGCCTCACGCCGCCCGTGGGCGGCGCGCTGACGATCTCGTACACGCACGCGCAGCTCGAACGCGCGATGCAGCCCCCTCGCCCGCCGCGCAGGTCGCGGCACTGACGAAGCGTCTCGATCGCGGCGGTCGCATCGATGGTCGTTGACGCGGCGTGCCCTCTCGCGATCGGATCACCGCGCAGAGGGCCAATGACAGATTCCAACGGGGCGACTCACGTCTTTCGGCCGACTCCTCCCGCGGGCGTCGCGATCGCCGCGATCGTGCTCGGCGGCATCTCGCTGCCGGGACTCTTCTTCGGCCCGCCGATGGCGTACGTGCTCGGCGCGGGCGGCGTGATGCTGGGGCTCTGCGCGCTCGCGGCCTTCGGGCTCTTCGCGCTCTATCGCAGCCACGTCGTGTGCGCGCTCGACCGCGACCGGCGCGAGCTGCGCTTCACCCACGTCCGCTGGCCGCTCTCGACGGTCGAGTTCACCGTTCCCCTCGACGCCATCGAGCGCGTCGAGCTCGAACGCGGCAGCGCGCGCGGCGGGCGCGGAGGGAGCGCTCCCTCGGCGCGCATCGCGCTGGCGCTCAAAGACGGCTCGCGGCGCCCGCTCACGACCTCGTACGCGGGCGGAACGACCTCGCGCGACGAGACCGTCGCGGTGCTGCGCCGCTGGATCTCCGGGGCCTGAGCGCGACGAGAGATCTGCACGCGACACCCCTTATCGAAGGCGCCGCGATCGTGCGAACATCAGGGCTCCATGCGCACGCTCCGCTCCGCCTTCGTCGTCACCATCACCGCCGCGGCCTGCTCACGCCCCGCACCGACGCCTCCGCAGATGGAGACGTCCCACAACCCGCCCGCGCTCCCCGACCCGACGCCCGCGCCGCCGACGAACACGGCCCCCGCGCAGGCGGCGACGTGCCCGCCGCGCGAGACGCTGCGCGACGGCGCCCCGTGCGCCTCGCCGGGCCTCGAGTGCTACACGCCCACCGGGGGCTGTCAGCCGAGCGGATTCCGCTGCGCAGAAGGCGTCTGGCACGAGGTCGCGGTGACCTGCAACCCGCCGCCTCCGCCGCGCCCGTAGGCGCAGCGCCGCATCGTCGAGCGCCGCGGCTCAGTACGCGAGCATGAGGAGGCGGTGTCCCGTCGCCATGCCGAAGCGGTCGCCCGTGGAGTACCCGAGCAGGAGCCGGTCGCCGTAGGGGTCGTGGCGGGCGAAGATCACGCGCTGGAGCGACGAGATGGTGTGCATGCGCGTCGAGGTGACGGCGCGGCCGGTGACGTCGATGCGCTGCACCGCGCAACCGGTCGTGCAGGGCGCGTCGAAGGACGACGCGCTCGTGTCGACGAGGCCCGCGATGCTCGATGGGCTCACCTCGGTGAGCGCGACGAAGCGCTCGCCCGTGCGGAGGGTGCCGAGGGTCCCGTCGCGGGTGAAGCAGGTGCCTCTGAAGCCCGCGTCGGGGGTGTCGCAACCGGGCACGTAGATCTGGAGCAGCAGGCCGCCGACGGTGACCACGTGCGTCGCGGGGTCGCCCACGAAGGCGTAGGTCTCGGTGATGGCGAAGTCGCCGTGGTAGGGCGAGTCGCGGAAGGACACCACCGTGTTCTCTGCGGTGACCCGCTTGAGATAGATGTCAGACGGGCTGAGGTTGGTGGTCACCGTCGTGAAGTCGTCGCGCCCCGGGACGCGCCGCATCGGCGTCCCTTCGTACGTGAAGCTCCCGGCGCTCGAGAGCCGCCGCCCCGAGGGGAGCTCGTGGACGTAGAACACGCGGTCCCAGTCGGCCGCCGGGCCGCACACGAAGCGGGGGCCCGAGATGATGACGCCGGTCACGCACGAGTCGGTGAGCGCGCCGCTCCCGCGCAGCTCGAGGGAGGCGGTGAGGACGTTGAGCATCGCGCGGTCGGCGACGGCGAGCCACGTCCCGTCGAACGCGGCGGCGGTGATCTCGCGCGGCGGCGTCCATCGACGCAGCTCGGCGCCCGCGCGATCGACGACCGCCACGTAGCCCGCGTGCACGACGATGATCCCCTCGGGAACGGCGAACGCGTTGATCAGAAGGTCCGTCCCCGTGCTCAGCGTCACCGAAGGGGCGCTCGGGACGTCGACGCCGATCACGTCCGACGGAGGCGAGACGTCGACCGCGGGGATGTCCGTGACGGGCACGTCGGGCGTGACGGGCACGTCGGGCGTGATGGGCACATCGGGCGTGACGAGCACATCGGGCGCGTCGAGGGTGACATCGACGCGGACGTCGCTCGGCGACACGCGGTCCGCGGGCGCATCAACGGGCGACAGGTCGGCGGTCACGTCGCGCGGCGCGCCCGCGTCGACCGCGGGTGTGGCGCAGACGCAGGGCGCGTAGGTCCCGTCGAAGGCGCAACGCTGCGCGCCGCTCCGGCCGTCGATGCACGCGCACGCGACCTCCATCCCCGGCACGCAACGCGGGACGCTCGTGGCGTCGCTCGTCGCGGCGTCGTCGAGATCGCTCCCGCGCGTCGACGTGGTGGTCGAGCCGCAAGCGCAGAGCGCGCCGCACAGCGCAATGGCGTGAAAGAGCTTCATGGTTCCCCCAGAGACCTCCTCGGCCATCGTGTACGTCGCGCGGTCGACGCTTGTCAACGACGCTCCGCGGTGACCCAGGACCTCCCAACGGACGGCGACAGGAAACGTCCACGCGGTTACGAGCCGCAGGCTTGCGCACAGCGTGAGGCGGCCTCCCCAAGACGAGGATGAGGTTGGCGCAGCGTGTCGAGTCGCGGGTCGTTGTGGAGGCGTCCAACGCGAGAGGTCGCCGGGATCCCTCACCCAAGCAGGGCGAAGTACACCTCCAGGTCCAGCTCCCCGGGGCCCGGCAGCAGCACGCGCGCAGCGTCCCGCAGCTCCCCACGACGGGCGGCTGCGCAGGCGCACCCGCGCAGCCATCCCACCACGTTGAACGCCAGCAACCGAAGCCGCCAGCAGCTGCAGCATGATCGGGGCCGCCGCGGCGTTGCTCGCCCACGCCGTCCCGTCCTCCCGCCACACCACGTCCAGCGTCCAGTTGCAGTCGTTCTCGATGCCCCAGTGGCCCGCACCACCCACAGGATCTGGGACCCCGACAGCAGACCCCACGGCATGTTCGTCACGAACCACCGTTCCATCGTCACCTGCTCGGCCCGCGTGTCCAGCGTCACCGTCTGCACCAGCCAGCCCGCGCCGTGCCCAGCCCTCCCGCCGCGATCGCCGGTGCGCAACAGCCGCCGCTGCACGCTGGCCGTCGCGGCGCTCCCAGTTCGAGACCGCGTCGGGCTGACCGACCCGCGGGCGCAGCATCCGCTCCAGTTCCGCCCGTAGGTGGGCTGCGAGGCGTTGACGCGCATCACATAGCCGTAGCCGTCCCGTCGATCAGGGCTGCATTGGCCTGCGAGGTGTAGCCCGCGTCGAGCGTCCGGCGCTGAACAGCTCCGTGTGCTTCCATGCCTGAACCAGCGCCCGCCAGAAGGTGGGGAAGTGCCCCATCTCGTTGGTCTGCGGGGGATGAAGTCCTGGTCGATGCAGGCCGCGATGCGGCGCTGGTGAGCACCGCGCGCATCGCCTGCAGGTTCCAGACCCGTCCTGGAGTTGGCACCGCGAGTCGCCGCGGTGGTCGCCGTCCAGACCGTCGACGGCGAGCACGCCCAGAGGCCCACGGGCCGCAGGGTCTTGCTGCGGAGCATGGCGCGCACCTGCGCGCGCAGGCCGAGCGTGCGGGTCGGGGTCGATGCGCCGAAGGTAGGCCAGGGTGCTGTCGGGCACCTTGATCGCCATCTGCTCGCTGGCCCGCTCGACTCCCTTCATGGAAGGTGTCTGGAGGATGGCGGCGGTGAGGAAGACGTCGAGGAGGTAGGCGAAGCCCCACCGCTTTCCCTTGCGTCGTCGAGGGTCGCAGCAGCGCGGTGAGTGATCGAGGAGCTGCACCCGTTGCAGAAAGCGCTTGATTCGTCTGGGGATCCGCGGCGATGTCATCCTTCGGTTGGCGGCCGGGATCGGTCGGGCGTGGCTGCGAACTTCGACCGTCCGATCTCCCGGCCGTCGGCTCGCCTGCAGATCTACGCGAGCGAAGCCGCTGCGTGGCGCGAATTTGCGCCCGGTTCGATCGCCATGCCAACCGCTGCGCACAGGCACGCGGTAAGGGTCTACCTACCGTTCATTGGGAGGCCCTGCGCGTGACCCATCACAGGGCGCTTCGTCGCCGATCGAAGTGCGCCCCGCGAGACCGTCGCCGCGGGCGAGCGCGCCGCGCACCAACTCGCGATTGACGCGCGCACTCGATTTTTGCATGAATGCCGCGCGAAAACGGGGCAACGATGGGGACGCGCAACAACAGGAGGAGGGCGGAGGCGATGTTCGCAAGAGCCGGGTCGTGGGCTGTCTGGGTGATCCTCGCGGGCCTCTTCTGCACGACGTGCACGCGTGACGATTCGCCACAACAGGCGACCGCCGCATCGACCGAGTGCCCTGCGGGACCAGCCTCTCCGACGCGCTACTTGCGACAGCTCTCGCTCGACCTCCGCGGCGCGCCGCCCACCGTCGAGGAGTACCGTCAGGTCGCCGCGCGCGGTGAAGTGCCCGAGGCCACCGTCGACGCGATGCTGCACGACGGGCGCTTTCTCGATCGGGTGAAGCGCTGGCACGCCGACATGCTCTGGCCGAACATGGGCGGCTTCGAACTCCTCGTGGGCGCGCGCCTCGTGGTCGTTCCTCCGCGCGGTCAGGGGCTGAGCCCCGACAACATCAACCCCGGAGTGGCTGGTGCAGGCGATGGATCGTCGCACCAGCGAAGCGACGTGCCCTCCGCCAGGCGACCCCGCGCACCTCACGGCGGCGTCGTGCTGCACGGCGGCGGATCCGAACCATCCGTCGTGCTGCCTCGTGCGCAACGCGACCTACAACCCCGACGACCCCGCGTGCGTGGCGAAGTCCGCGGCGCTGCCCGCGGTGTTCTCCTACGGCGTCTCCGTGGGCGACCGCGCGCTCCGAGGGAGCAACACGTACACGGGCTGCGACGTCGACGTTCCGTACCCTCCGCCGCGCGTCGCCGCGACCGATCGTACGTGGCCGCACGAGGCGTCGGGTCGGCCCTACTACGTCTCGCCGAAGAACGGTCAGCGCCGCTACTATTACGACGATCGCGACGTTCCGCTGCCGTATCACTCGTTTCGTACGTGCCCGAACTATTGCCGCGCGGCGGCCCCCACGGGCCCCGGCGGACAGTGGGCGCGCGAAGACTTCATCGCAAAGTCGCGCACCGAGGGTGGCGTGCGCGTCGAGGGCGACGGTCCGGGCTACGCCTGCCCCGCGGGATACACCGAGATCGAGAACCCCTGCGACAACCACGACGTCGACGATCGCATCCAGTCGCGCGTCGAGCTGAGGCGAGAGGGCTGGGTCCTCACGAGGCCCTACTGGGCCGGCGGACACTGGGTGAAGACCTGCGCCTACGAGTCGCAGAACCGCGCCGAGAGCGTCACGCGACGCATCCCCTGCAAGCCGGGGCTCTTTCTCGACGCATCCTGCGGCTGCGGGCCCGAGGGGGCCTGGTGCGCGCCCTTCTCGTCCGTGGCGTCGCGCCCGTCGCTCACGGTGTCGCGGCTCCTCTGGCGCTCAACCGCGAGCCCCTCGAGCTCATCGCCTCGGTGGTCGATCGCGACGAGGACTACGCCACGATCCTCACCACGCGACGCGGCATGGCCAACGGCCCGCTCGCGTTCATGAACCGCTACCAGACCGAGCAGATGGGCGAGCTCGAGTTCAGCGCGTCGGCGCCGCCCGAGTCGCTGCCCGACATCCCGCGCAACGACACGACGTGGCACGAGTACGTCCGCGCGCCGCAGCACAGCGGCGTGCTCACGACGCCGGTCTTTCTCGCGCGCTTTCCGACGCTGCGGTCGCGCATCAACCGCTTTCGCTCGACCTTTCTGTGTCGCCCCTTCGTGCCTTCGAGCGACCCGCCGCCGCCGCCCGAGAGCACCTGCCACAGCGAGTCGAACCTCGCGCGGCGCTGCGGATGTCAGTACTGCCACGCGTCGCTCGAACCCCTCGGGGCTGCCTGGGGGCGCTGGGTCGAGCGCGGCACGCGGTACCTCGATCCGGCGCGCTTTCCGCCCTTCGATCCGGCCTGCGCGGCGTGCTCGGGCAACGCGTGCCCGCAGCGCTGTCGGTACTACGTCGTCTCGCCCCTCGACGGCGACTCGGTGCCCTTTCTCGGTACGCTCCAGCCCTACCTCTACCGCAGCGCCGAGGAGGTGCGCCGCATCGAGGAGGGGCCGCGCTCCATCGTCGCCGACACGCTCGCGAGCCAGGAGCTTCAGTCGTGCACCGTCCGCACGACGTGGGCTCGCCTGCTCAACCGCCCGATGAGCGACGACGAGATGTCGCGCGTGCTCCCGGTGCTCGTGCGTGACTTCGAAGCGCACGGGCGCAGCTACCGCGACCTCGTGCGCGCGATCGTCACCTCGCCCGCGTATCGGAGGGTCGACTGATGCGCCCCGCGTGCTTCACGGCACGCCTGCGTCTCTTCTCTGTGCTCCTCTGCGCGGGCATCGCCGCGTGCGCGCCCGAGGGCGTGCGACAGGCCGCGGCGGCGATGGATGGCGAAGGAGGTCCCGCGTCGCCCACGCGCTACCTGCGGCAGCTCTCGTTCGACCTCCGCGGCGCGCCTCCCACCGTCGAGGAGTATCGACAGGTCGTCGACCACGGCGAGGTCCCCGCGTCGCTCGTCGATGGGATGCTGCACGACCCGCGCTTCATCGATCGGGTGAAGCGCTGGCACGCGGACCTCCTCTGGCCGAACATGGGCGGCTTCGAGCTCCTCCCCGGTGGACGCCTCGTCGTCGTGCCCGCGCGAGGCCAGGGGCTCGGCCCCGACAACATCAACCCCGAGTGGCTGGTGCAGGCGATGGATCGTCGCACGAGCGAAGCCACGTGCCCCCCGCCGGGCGACCCCGCGCACCTCACGGCGGCGTCGTGCTGCACGGCGGCGGATCCGAACCATCCGTCGTGCTGCCTCGTGCGCAACGCGACCTACAACCCCGACGACCCCGCGTGCGTGGCGAAGTCCGCGGCGCTGCCCGCGGTGTTCTCCTACGGCGTCTCCGTGGGCGACCGCGCGCTCCGAGGGAGCAACACGTACACGGGCTGCGACGTCGACGTTCCGTACCCTCCGCCGCGCGTCGCCGCGACGGATCGTACGTGGCCGCACGAGGCGTCGGGTCGGCCCTACTACGTCTCGCCGAAGAACGGTCAGCGCCGCTACTATTACGACGATCGCGACGTTCCGCTGCCGTATCACTCGTTTCGTACGTGCCCGAACTATTGCCGCGCGGCGGCCCCCACGGGCCCCGGCGGACAGTGGGCGCGCGAAGACTTCATCGCAAAGTCGCGCACCGAGGGTGGCGTGCGCGTCGAGGGCGACGGTCCGGGCTACGCCTGCCCCGCGGGATACACCGAGATCGAGAACCCCTGCGACAACCACGACGTCGACGATCGCATCCAGTCGCGCGTCGAGCTGAGGCGAGAGGGCTGGGTCCTCACGAGGCCCTACTGGGCCGGCGGACACTGGGTGAAGACCTGCGCCTACGAGTCGCAGACGCGCGCGGTGAGCCTCAACCGGAGGATCGCGTGCAAGCCGGGCTACTTTCTCGACGCGACCTGCGGCTGCGGGCCCGACGGCGCGTGGTGCTCGCCCTTCTCGTCGGTGGTGTCGCGCCCGTCGCGCACGGTGTCGCGGCTGCTCTCGGCGCTCAACCGCGAGCCGCTCGAGCTCATCGCCTCGGTGGTCGAGCGCAACGAGGACTACGCCACGATCTTCACGACGCGACGCGGACTCGCGAACGGCCCCCTCGCGTTCATGAACCGCTATCAGACCGCGCAGATGGGCGAGCTCGAGTTCAGCCCCTCGGCGCCGCCCGAGGCGCTCCCCGACATCGCCGTCGATGACCTGACCTGGCGCGAGTATCAGCGCGGACCGGAGCACAACGGCATCCTCACGACGCCCGTGTTCCTCGCGCGCTTTCCGACGCGGCGGGCGCGCATCAACCGCTTCTGGACGAGCTTTCTCTGTCGCCCCTTCGGCGCGTCGAGCACGCCCATTCCGCCGCCCGAAGACGCCTGTCATCGCGAGCCCAACCTCGCGCGCCGCTGCGGCTGCTCGACCTGCCACTCGATCATCGAGCCCATGGGCGCCGCGTGGGGACGCTGGGCCGAGCGCGGCACGAACTACCTCGACACGGCGAACTTTCCGGTCTTCGACCCCGCGTGCTCGACCTGCGGCGGCGCGTGGTGCCCGCCGCGCTGCAAGCACTACGTCACCGCGTCGCGGCCGGGCGAGAGCGTGCCCTCTCAAGGCACCCTCCAGTCGTACCTCTACCGCAGCAGCGCCGACCTCCGACGCATCGACGCCGGGCCCTGCGCGCTCATCGCCGACGCCCTCGCCGTCGGTGAGATCCAGTCGTGCGCGGCCTCCACCGCGTGGCAGCGCCTTCTCAACCGACCCATGAGCGAGCGCGAGCAGGCCGACGTGCTGCCCGCGCTCGTGCACATCTTTGAAGCGCACGGACGCAACTACCGCGAGCTCGTCCGCGCGATCGTGAGCTCGCCCGCCTACCGGAGGATCGATTGATGTACCCGCTGCGTGCACTGGGCCTCGTGGCCCTCCTCTCTGCGTGCGAGTCCGCGGGGCCCGACGGCGTGCTCGCGCGCACGAGCGACGTGCCCTCGACGCAGTCCGGACACGTCGTGCCCGGGAGCGCGACGCCCGTCGATCCGGGGCAGCTCCCCGACGGCGGCGAGTCGTTGCGGCTCGACGATCCCACGGGCGCCGCGCACGTCGGACGCGCGCCGCGGCGGCTCGACATCGACCAGTTTCGCGCGTCGCTGGAGCAGCTCCTCGGCGCGCGGTGGACGGGGCCGCAGACGGTGCAGACGCCCGAGGCTCCGTCGGGCGTGCGCTTCGAACCCGAGGCCGACCTCCTGGAGTTCTTCGCGCAGACGCTCGGTCGCCCCGACTACATCACCACGACCGCGGAGGTGCTCGACCCGACGGTCACCTTCGCGAAGCTCTCGAGCGACGCCGTGCGGAGCGTCTGCGCCGCGGGCCTTCGCGCGGACATCGCGCGGCCGCAGTCGCAGCGCATCCTGCTCACCGAGGCTTCACCCACCGACGCGCTCCCCGCCGCGGAGCCGCAGGTGCGACGCAACATCGCCGCGCTCGCGCTGAGGCTCTGGGGCGACCCCCTCGCGCCCGACAGCGAGACGGTCACCGCCGTGCTCGCGGTGTTTCGCGTCGCGTCGATGCGCGCGGGCGCCACGCCCGTCGACGGGTGGAGGGCGGTCTGCATCGACCTCGCCACGGACCCTCGCTTCCTCTCGTACTGATCACGCGCAGCGCACCAGGAGACGTTTTCAATGCCCATCAAGATCAGCGATGCCGAGCGACGCGCGCGCGAGGGATTCACCTTCACCCGGAGGCGCTTCTTCGGCGGCGCCGCAGGCGTCGCAGGCGCCGCCGCCGCGGGCGCCCTGGGCTTCACCACCCTCGCCCGCGCCGACCTCCCGCTGCCCGCAGGGAGAGCGTTTCTGTTCTGCTACTTCCCCGGGGGGTGGGATCAGCTCATGCTGCTCGATCCCCGCGACCCGACGCGCTTTCTCGACTCGGAGCGCAGCCGCACGCTCATCGAGCTCCGCTACAACGAGCTCGAAGGCTACCTCGGATATCGCGCTCAGCTCGTACGCCCGCGCGCGCCGAGCCCCTTCGTGTTCGGCCCCCTCGCCACGCGCGCCGGACGCTCGGTCAACCTCGCCGACTTCGCCGATCGCATGGCCGTGATCCGCGGCATCAACATGGCCGCGCTCGGCCACGAGGTCGCCTTCCGATATTTCCTCACGGGGACCTATCCCGCAGGAACCAGCGCTCGCGGTTCGAGCGTCGCCACGGAGGTCGCAGCCCTGCTCGCGCCGCGCGTCCCTGCGCGTCCGCTGCCCAACCTCTCGGTGGGCGTCGAGACCTACAACGACCGCTATCCCGCGAGCACGAGCGCGATGACCGTGCGCAACGCCGACGACCTCGTGCTCATGCTCGCGCCCGCAGACACCGCAGAGGCGCCCGAGGTCGAGGCCGCCATCGCCGCGCGACGCGCGATCACGGGGCCCTGCGCCGATGACATGTACGACCGCCGCGGGCTCTGGTCGGTCATGCGCGAGGCGCGCGCGACGGCCGACGGTCTGGTGCGAGAGCGCGTGTCGAGCTCCTTCGAGTTCGTGAGTGCTGACACGCCCACGGCGCAGGCGATTCGCGCGCGCTATGGCTTCAGCCGCGGCGACGCCAACAGCCCTGGCGCACGCGCCGCCCTCGGTGTGCAGGCCATCAAGACTGGAATGTCTCAAGTGGTGAGCGTGCTGGTGGGCAACGTCACCGACACGCATTTTGGCAACAACGCCACGCACGCGCGGCTCCTCACGCCGGGCGTCGAAGCCTTCCTCGCGGCCCTCGATGACCTGCGCTCGTCGCCGCACCCGCAGGGGGGATCGTTCCTCGATCACACCACCGTCGTGGGCTTCTCGGAGTTCGCGCGGGCGCCGCTCTTCAACAGCTACAACGGCCGCGATCATCATCAGAACAACTCGCTCATGCTCGTGGGCGCGGGCATCCGTGGCAACACGCTCGTCGGCGCCACGAGCGACACGGGCATGTCTCCCGTGCCGTGGGACCTCACCACGAACATGGCCTCGGACACGGGCGAGACGCTCAAGCCCGAGCACATCGCGGTGACCCTCCTCGCGTCGGCGGGCCTCACCACGACGCGCTTCCGTCAGTCTCCGATCCGCGCCGTGCTCTCGGGGGTCACCACATGAAGCGCGCGCAGCTCGCGACCTGCGTCGTCACCCTCGCGTCGCTCGCGGGGTGCTCCGATCCGCCCGTCGACACGCCTCGCGATGCCAGCAGTGACATGTGGCATCCGACCGACGCGTGCGACTGCGCCGTCGTCGACGCCGAGGAGCCCCCCGCCGACGTCGCGTCGATGGATGGCGGCACGACGGGCCGCTGCGCGCCGCTGATCCTCGATCCGCCGATGCTTCGCGTCGCCACGGGTCACGTCGCGAGCTTTCGCGCGCGCGGCGGATCAGGGGGGCTCGTGTTGTTCCGCGCCGAAGCGCCCGACGGCGGGCTGCACGGCGCCACGGTCACGCTCGGCGGAGGCGTGGTCGCGGGCACCGACGCGACGCGCTTCGAAGTGATCGCAGAAGACGGCGTGTGCGACCTCCGCGCGCGAGCGCAGGTCGAGGTCGTGGGCCCCATGCGCGTCGAGCCCTCGTTCGTGCGCGTGCGGCCCGGCGCGACCGTTCGCTTCAACGTCACAGGCACACTCGGCGACGCTCGCTGGACGCCTGTCTCGCCCGTTCCCGAGGCGACGGGACACCTTGATTCGACGGCGATGACCTTCGTCGCTGGAACCTCGCCAGGCACGGCCACGTGGCTCGTGCACGACACCGGCAGCGAGCAGCAGGTGTCGGTCTCGGTGCAGGTCGCGACGAA
Source organism: Polyangiales bacterium (assembly GCA_046351535.1). Lineage (GTDB taxonomy): Bacteria > Myxococcota_A > Polyangia > Polyangiales > CAISKJ01. Next base: position 145,386 of record JAXLYG010000032.1, on the reverse strand, counting down.
CGCAGAGCTCAGGCCGCGCGTGCCCGTGGTGCTCGTTCCCGCGGGGCGACGCGTGCGCCTCGACTGGCTCGACGGATCGCCGCAGCTCGAAGGCTCCATCACCGCCGGCGGCGCGGGTGCGACCCTCACACCCGACAACGGCGCGCTGTGGTTCGACGCGGCGCGCGCGGCGCCGGGACCTGCCACCGTCACCGTGCTCGACCGCGCGACGGGCGCACGCGCCACCGCGCGCGTGGTGATCGGCGAGGAGCTCAACTCGAACCCCACGCGGCGCGGAGAGACCTACGCGTCGGGCTCGATGGCATGGGGTGACGTGAACGGCGATCGACGCGCGGACCTCGTCGTCGCGCAGCCCTTCGCGCACTCGTCCGCGGTCTACGACGGCCGCGTCAGCGTGTATTTCGCGGGCGCCGATGGCGCGCTGCCCGCCGACGCGTCGGTGCGCTTCGAAGGTCCGAGGCCCAACGACTTCATGGGGATGTCGCTCGCGGTCACCGACGTGACCGGCGACGGCGTGAGCGACGTGATCGTCGGGAGCCCCGAGCGCGACCTCCATCGGCCCAACGTGGGCTCCATCGAGGTGCGTGCGGGCACGCCGACGGGCTTCGACGCGGAGCCCGTGCAGGCGCTTCTGGGTGCTTCGGAGAACGAGCGCTTCGGGTCGGCCTTCGCGATCAGCGACGAGATCGGCGACGAGCGGCCCGACCTCTTCGTGGTGGGCTCTGGCGCGCGCGGACCGGCGATCGTCCCCGGCGCGTGCACGCCCATCGGGCGGATCTTCGTGCATCGCGGTTCGGCGGACACGACGCGCCCCTTCGGCCCGACGCCCTGGCAGACGCTCGAGCTCATGGTGCCCGACACCGCGCGCTGTCACGACACCGAGGTGCTCCTCGTCAACAGCGCGCCCGCGCTCTTCGACGCCGACGGTGACGGAACGCGCGACCGCGTCGTGGGCGTGGCCGACGCGACGGTGACCGATCGAACGGAGTTCCTCGGACGCGTGCTCGTGTATCGCGGGCTCGGTCGTGAGCAGGGCTTCGAACGTCGGCCTTCGCGCGTGGTCGAGGTCGCGCCGGGGCTCACATACGCGTCGTTCGGCGCGGGCGTCGAGGTCGTTCCGACGACGGCCGGTGCGGCGCTCATGGTCCGCGCGCCGCGGTATCACCGCAACCCGATGACGGGCGCGCCGGGCCCCGAGATTCGCGGCGCCGTGTTCGTGTTCGCGCAGGGCTTTCTCTCGGGCGCAGGGACGCCCGCAGCGCCTCGCTTCGCGACCTCCGCGCTCGCACGCGCCACCTTCGTCGGCGGCCCGCAGGAGGCCGCGGGCGCGTCTGCGTCGGTGGGCGATGTCGACGGAGACGGCGCGTCCGACTACCTCATCGGCGGCTGGATCAACGGCCTCCCCTCGCCCGGCAAGGCGTGGCTCTTCACGGGCCCGGCGATCGCGCGCGCGCTCATGGCGGGCGGCGCGCTCACGCCCGCGTGGTCTGACGCCGCGACGACGGCAGACACCTTTGGCAGCGCGGTGGCGATCGACACGAGCACGGCAGGGCCCGCGCACGCCGTCGCGATCGGCGCCGCGGCGCGCACCACGTCGGAGGGCTTCTGCGGAGGCGGCGTCGATGTGATGGCGCCCTCCGCGCGCGCCGAGTTCGCAGCGCGATGGAGCGGACACAGGTCGCTCGTCCTCCCGCTGCGCGCGGGCGGTGACGCGTTCGGCACCGCCGTCGCGGTCGGATCTCTCGGGACGGCGAGCGGCGGCGATGCGCTCGTGGGCGCGCCGCAAGCGCATCTGACCGTCGGCGCGGGTGTGCGCGCGATGGCGGGCGCGGTGACATCCTTCCCAGCGTCGAGCGCGACCGGCACGGCGGGCTTCACGGGCGATCGCGACTACGCGCGCCTCGGGTCGGCCATCGCGGTGCTCGATTTCAACGGCGACGGTCGCGCAGACGTCGCGATCGGTGATCCCGGCGCCATCGCGGGCGGATGGGACGTCGTTCGTCGCGGCGCCGTCGCGCCTCCGCCTGACAGCCGGTGCTTCATTCGAAGCGCGACGGGCGTGGTGCAAGAGCCCTCGGCCGTGAACCGCGGCGTCGTGCGGATCTACACGCAGCGCCCCGACGGACGCCTCGTCGAGCGCTTCAACCTCTACGGGCGCGAGCCCGACGCGGAGCGCGGCGCGCGCGGCGGATTCGGCATCGCCGTGAGCAACGCGGGCGACGTGAACGGCGACGGGCGCGAGGACCTCGCGGTGCTGCACTCGGGCTCCTACGGCAGCGGCGCCGAGGTCGTGCTTGGGCGCGTCGACGACACGATGGGGCGCGTGCAGGTCGCGTGCGGAGACCCCGCGGAGGCGCCCTGGTGGCCCTCGCGCAGCGACGGCGCGGGGTACTTCTCGGCCGCGGGCCTGGGCGACATCGACGCCGACGGATGCGCCGACGTGGCCGTGGGCATGCTCGGCGGACAGAAGACCGGGACGATCATTCGCTTCGGCTTCGGTCCGCGCTGCGCCCGCGGGCACACGACGCCCTTCGACCTCACGCTCGTGGTCGAGCAGTTGCGGCTCAACGACAACCGCGTGGGCGACGTCGCGTCGCGCGCCAACGACGACTACGACCGCGTCCCGCTCACGCTCATGGGCGCCCTCGCCGCGGGCCCTGGAGACGTGACGGGTGACGGCGTCCCCGACCTTCTTCTGCGCGTCGCGTCGTGGGCGCTCGGTGATTTCAGCGACCCCGCGGTCGAGGTGATCTCGGGCGCGCTCCTCGCGCGGCTGTGCCCCGATCGACGGTGCCCCGCGGGTCGCACGGGGCCGCTCTGGGCCGACGGTGACTACCGCCGCGTGGCGCTCCAGGACGTGGCACCTCCCGATCGCTTCGTGCTCCGCAGCCCGCTCGACAGCGATCCGCGCTTCGGCGTCTCGCTCGGCGGCGGCGACGTCGACCGCGACGGCGTCAACGAGGTGCTCATCGGCTCGACGGAGAGCTCGTTCCAGGGCCCGCAGGCGGGCGCCGTGGTCGCGTGGCACGGCGGGATGATGGGCGCCGCCCTGAGCGGCGATCCGTGGCTCCTCGCGGTGGGCGATCGCGAGGGCGTCACGCACTTCGGCGCGGCCTTCGCGACGGCGCCTTCAGCCTCTCCCGCGGGCCTGTGGCTCGTGGTCGGGGCACCCACCGCGGGCGCGCGCGGGCCGGGGACGGGCGCGGCCTTCCGCTGGTTCGTCCCGCGGTGAGCTGCGCGCAGCGCTTCTACGCGACTCGAGATCGGTGAGACCGAACGCCGCGCGCGTTGATAGAGTCCGCGGGTGACGCCCCGAACGCCGCCGCCGAGACCCTTTCATGTCCAACCGTGCCGCGTCGTCGTCGCGCTCTTCGCGACGGCGCTGCTGCCCGCGTGCGGCTTGGCGCGCTCGGTGAACGGCGGACTCTTCGCACAGCCCGGCGCCGGAGATCACGCGCCCGTCGGCGGCATCGCGGCCGGACACCTCGGCTGGGGTCGCTTCGCCTACCTGGGCATCGACGGCACGATGCGTGTCACCGACGCGTACGCGCACGGCGCGGCGGGCGCGCACGTCAGCGTCATCACGCAGTCCGCGCCCGTGGGCCCCTATGCGCGCGTCGGCTTCGCGCCCCTCGGGGTGAGCGCTCGCGATGGCAACGTCTGGTACGCGATGGACACCTCGCTCGAAGTCGGCCTCCAGATTCCCTTCGGCGAGCAGACGCACACGCAGGGTTTCCTCTCGGCGAGGGACGTCGGCCAGGCGTTGACGATCGGCCTCCGCGGCGACATCGAGTATCGCCCCGCGCAAGACTACGCCGACTATTTCGTGAGCCTCGTGGTGGGCTACCACGACTACAACCTGCACTGAGCGAGACGCGCGTCAGCGGTGGTCGTCAGTCGGGCGGTAGGGCGCGACGAGCGTCCGCTCGCGGAGCGCCTCGGGCGACACGGCCACCTGCGAGACCTTGTTCTCGGGGAGCGCGCGGAAGAGGAGGTACTCGCCCGTCGCGAGGCGGGCCTTCACGAGCTCTCCCGTGGCGGCGTCGTAGCGCCCGAGCATCGGGTCGTCGTCGACTTCGAAGGCCACCTCGGCGCGGCGCCCGTCGTCGAGCTGCGTCTCGCCGCGGAGGCTCGTCGAGGTCGCCGTGAGGAGCACGCGAGAGCCCGTCTCGATGCGGCCGTAGGAGTTGTCGGCCATGACGAAGGTGAAGTCCTCGTCGCGCAGCACCGCGGGCGTGTCTCCGCTCGGCGTGTGACCGACGAAGAGCCTTCGAATACCGTCGTCGCGGAGCCGCGAGACCACGGCGCGCGAGGGGAGCCACGGGGTGTTGATCGGGTCCGTCGGGCGCCCGTAGATCACGCTGCGCTGGTTGAGCTTCGTGTCGGGGACGGGGGCCTGATAGTCGACCAGCACGCGCCCCGCCCAGGCCTCGGTGTCGAGCTCCGGCGGCGCGTCGAGGGAGCGCCTCCACGCGGCGAGGTCGGTCGCATAGAACGCGTTGAGCGCCTCGACCCACGCGGCCGTCGAGGGGAGCGCGTCGTCGCGGCCGGGGACGACGCCGAGGTTCTCGTCGGTGACGGCGCCGTGGACGAAGAGCGCGTCGCCTTCGAGGTGCGCGAGCTGGCAGACCGAGAGGTAGCGGGTCAGGTCTCCGTCGGGCGCGAGGTCTTCGAGGTAGCTCCCGGCGACGGACTCGTCGTCGGCGGCGCGTCCCTCGGCGGTGAGCTCGGCGCGGCGGTGTTCGAACGCGTCCTTCGCGCCCATGGTGTGCGTGAAGATCCACGGGAGGAGCGTGCCCGGAGACGCCGTTCGAAGCTCCGGGGGGGCCTTCGCGGGCGGCGCGCCGACGAGCTCGCGCACGAGTCGGATCTTGTTGAGGTCGCGGTTGCCCACGAGGAGCACCACGCGATCGGGCTGACGCTTCTTGAGGTCGTAGAGCGCCCGCACGATGCGCCGCGACGAGACCCCGCGGTCGATGGCGTCGCCGCCGAAGACGAACACGCACCCGGGCTCGACGTGGAGCGCGCCGCCCGCGTCGAGGCGCACGCAGGGGTTCCCTTCGAGAAACGCCGTGAGCTTGTGCCACTGGCCTTCGATGTCGGTGAGGTACGCGACGCGGTCGCGGTGTGAATCGGCGCGCATGTCGCGCGAAGGTACCGCAGCTCGGCGCGCGGCGCGCATTCGCGTGGGTCAGAGCCCCGTGATGCCCGGTCGGCCGTTCTCGATGTGGCCCGCGAAGCGTCGGCGGAACAGCGCGTCTCCGCTTGCGGTGACGGTGAGCGCGTACCAGCGCTGCCCCATCTCGGTGAGGTCGATGGTGCGAGACGCGGTCGCGCCCGCCGCGACGGTGTTGGTCCACGGGCCGTCGGTGCGGTAGCGCGTGGCCGTCGTGGTGAAGGTCACCTCGGAGGTTCCGCGGTTGATGTACGTGAGCTCGAGGGTGCTCGCCGTCGGGTGGGGGAGCGAGGTCACTTCGAGCGCGCCGCACGCGGTGTTGATGTCACCGACGAACTGCCGTTCGAAGCCGTTGGGGCCCGAGAGCGTGAGGTCGTAGCGTCCGCCGCCGTAGGTCTGCACCGAGAAGTAGTCTTCGACGGTGGCGCCGGGGGCGACGTCGTACTGCCACGTTCCGTCGCTGCGAAACTGGTTGGCCGCGATCTGGTAGTGCACCGCCGCGGTGCCCGCGTTGGTCATCGCGATGTAGAAGCGCCCCGCGGCGCAGTCGGAACGCGACGCCACGGAGGGCTGGTACGGGAGCCCTCTCGCCGGGCGCGGTCCGGGGTCTTGCGTGGGGACGGCCTGCGTCGCGGGCACCCTCGGCGCGGCGCCGCGGCACGACGCGGCCGTGATCGGGGTGAGCACAGGCGAGGTGAAATCGGGGTGCGCGAAGTCGAAGGCCGAGGTGAGGTCTCCGGCGACCTGACGACGCCACGCGCTGATGTTGGGCTCGCGCACGCCCGTCCAGCGCTCGAGGAAGCGCAGGATCGACGTGTGATCGGAGACCTCGGAGTCGACGAAGCCGCCGCGCGACCACGGCGAGACGACGATCATGGGGACGCGGTTGCCAAAACCGATGGGCACCGCCCGCACGAACTCGTCGGCGGTTCCAGCGGGCGGCGTGGGCGGCGCGACGTGGTCGAAGAAGCCGCCGTTCTCGTCGTAGGTGAGAAAGAAGACCGTCGAGCGCGCCACCGCGGGGTTCGAAGCGAGCGCCTCCAAGAGACGCTGCGTGAGGTTCTGCCCCGACGAGAGCGGATAGGGCGGGTGCTCCGAGAGGGCGGTGGGCGCGACGATCCACGACACCTGCGGGAGCGTCCCTTCTTCGACGTCGTGGCGGAACTCGCTCACGAGGTCGAGCACGCGAAGGAGGCCGCGCTCGTAGAGCGGCTCGCCGGGCGCGGAGGTCTTGTACGCGCGAAACCACGCGAGCGCGTTGTCATCGTAGTTGTCGAGCGCCTGATACACGCGCCACGACACGCCCGCGCTCTGGAGTCGCTCGGGATAGGTCGTCCAGGTGAATCCCGCGGAGGGCTCGGTGTTGTCGATCACGGGTCCGCCGCCGGTGCCCGCGGCGTCGAGGGTGCCCGTCATCAGGTAGAGCCGGTTGGGGTTCGTCGACGACATCGTCGAGCAGAAGTACGCGTCGAGCACCGTGTAGGCGTCTGCGAGCGCGTAGTAGAAGGGCAGCTCGGCGCGGTTGTGCGAGCTCAGCGCGGCGGGTCCCTTGGCGGGCACCCAGCGATCCCAGAGTCCGCCGTGCCACGCGTCGTGCCCCGTGGCCCACCCGTGGTCGACGTCGTTCACGCAGTCGAGGCCCGTGTGAAAGGGCAACACCTCGCCCATTCCGTCGGGCTGATGAAACACCGACGCGCCCGTGTGGAGCATCTGGATCGCCGGGTCGCCGAAGCCGCGCACGCCCGAGAGCGCGCCGAAGTAGTTGTCGAACGAGCGGTTCTCCTGCACGAAGATCACGACGTGCTGCACGTCGCGGAGCGTGCCCGTGAGCGGCGGGCCGTCGAAGGGCACGTCGGGCGTCTCGCGGACGTCGCGCGCCTCCGCGCCGTCTTCGGAGGTCGCCGCGTCGGAGGCGTCTGTGACGACGGATGCCTCCGCGTCGCGCGCGAGGCTCGCGTCGCCGGGCTGCGGCTCCGCGCTGCACGCGGTCACCGCGAGCGCGGTGACGAGGAGCCACGACGCGGCGGGTCGCGTCGGTGTGAGGCTGCGACCGGTGTCGCACGCGCGCGGGTCGATCGTCCTTCGTGACATGCGGGCAGCAGGGCTCCTGATGTGGGCCACAGAGGGAGTGGGCGGCGGCGCCGATGGTACACACTTCGCGCGCCGTCGCGCCGCGCGCGAACGATCGATTCCCTCGTTGCGCGCGGGTGGCGGGCGTTACCGTCGCGGCTCAGGAGGTCCGCGTCCATCATGCACACCTGGGAGCCTCGCCGCCCGATCGCGCTCGCCCTCTTCGCCCTCTCGCTGGCCACGACCGCCGCTGGATGCGGTCGCAGCGCCGCCGTTCAGACCACCTCGTCGCTCGCGCTCCGGCGCGTCGTGATCTACCGCAACGGCGTCGGGTACTTCGAACGTCAGGGGCACGTCACCGAAGACGAGGTGCGCTTCCGCGTCACGCAGCGCGAGGTCGGAGATTTTCTGGCGACCCTCGCCGTGATGGAGCAGGGCGGCAGCTCGGTGCGGTCCGCGTCGTTTCCGATGCCCGAGGCGACGCGCGACGAGGCGAGCGCTGACGCGCGCCGCACGGTGCGACTCTCGCTCGACGGCCGCGACCACGACCTGCTCGTCGGGTACACCGTCGAGACGCCCATCTGGCGCCCCTCGTACCGCCTCGTGTTCACGGGCGATCGCGCGCAGGTCCAGGCGTGGGGCATCGTGCAGAACCTCTCGGGCGAGGACTGGAGCGGCGTGCGCCTCTCGCTCGTCGCGGGCGCGCCCGTGTCGTTCCGCTCGGAGCTCGCGCAGGCGGTGATTCCGACGCGTCCGGTGGTGACCGACGAGGGCGCCGTGATCGACGCGGTGCCCATGGGCGACACGACCCTCGCGCAGACCAGCGACGCGCCGACCCCGGAGCCCGCGCCCGCGCCGACGCCGACCACGTCGCAGACGATCCTCGCGATGGAGGGCGATGACACCGCCGGCGCGCTCGACCAGGCCGAGCAGCGCGGTCTCCTCGACGCCCGCGGAAGGCGAGAGGCCGAGCACGCCGCGGCCGCGGCCACCGGCGCAGAGGTCGCGCAACGCATGAACCGACAGCGCACCATCGTCCGCGGCCCGGCGCCGACGCCGCGCAGCGCGACGCCGCGCAACGTCGCCTCGCTCGCGGCCCTCGCCGCGCAAGGGGGAACGACGCGCTACGACCTCCCGAACCCCGTGACCGTGCCCGATCGCTCGGCCACGATGGTGATGCTCGTCGCGCGGGACATCCCCGGCGAGCGCATGTACCTCTTCGCGCCAGACCCCGGCGTGGCCGACTCGAGCTCGCATCCCTTTCACGTCGCGCGCTTCGAAAACCGCACCGGCGCGCTGCTCGAACGCGGCCCCATCGCGATCTTCGAGGAGAACAACTACCTCGGCGAGGCGCTGCTCGATCCGCTCCCCGACGCGGCCACGACGACGCTCCCCTTCGCGCTCGAACGCGCGCTCGCCGTCGAGCGCACGCCGACCGCCGCGATCGAGGGCGCGAGGCTCGTTCGGATGCAGCGCGAGTCGCTCACCATCGAGCGCTACAACGTCACCCGCACGACCTATGCGGTGCGCAACGGGATGGACCGTCCGGTGAGGGTCATGGTGCGCCACGCCCTCGATGGCGCGCAGCTCCACGAGCCTCCGACGGGCGCCGAGGTGTCGGGCGCGAACGCGCTCGTCCCGGTGAGCGTGCCCGCGCGGTCGCACGCCGACGTGATCGTCACGACGCGGAGCCCCTTCGCCATGCAGCTCGACCTCTCGGACGAGCAGGCCGCGCTCGCGATCGAGGCCTTTCTCCGCGACGCGCACCCCGCCGACGAGGTCGCGACGGCGCTGCGCACCACGCTCGACCTGCGCCATCAGATCGACGAGCGAACCCGAGAGCACGCGGACCTCGAGCAGCGCCGAGAAGACCTCCAGCAGAACGCCGAGGAGACCCGCCAGAACCTCCGCGCCATTCAGCGCAACCCGCAGGCGGCGGACCTTCGCGCGAGCCTCACCGCGCGCCTCGGACGCGTCGCCGCCGAGCTCGACCAGCTCACGCGCCGCATCGTGGAGCTCGACACGCAGATCGGCGAGCGCCGCGTGCGGCTCGCGGAGACCACGCGCGGCATCGACATCGACACGTCGCGCGCGCCCGACGCCACCCCCGCGGCCACCGCGCCGACGGCGACGCGAACGCCCGAGCGCACCGCGCCCACCGCGAACGACGGCTCGTGGGCCGTCAACGCGCTCTCGCACCGCGGGCACAACGGGCAGACCTTCACGTACCGATGCAGCGCGGGCGCGGCCCCTCGCAACGTGTGGGGGACCGGGATCTACAGCGACGACTCGTCGGTGTGCACCGCGGCCGTTCACGCGGGCCGGATCAACCCCGCGGCGGGTGGCGTGGTGACCATCGAGATCCGCCCCGGGCGCGCGCGCTACGCGGGGAGCGCGCGGAACGGCGTCACGAGCATGACCTTCGCGGCGTGGCCCGGGAGCTTCGTCGTCCGCTGAGCGTCTCGTGTTCCGTCAGCGCGCGAGGTGCTGCGCGAAGAACGCCACCGTGCGCCGCCACGCGTCGTCGGCGGCCGCGGGGCGATAGTTGTTGCCGCTGGGGTTCGCGAACGCGTGCCCCGCGCCGTCGTAGACCTGGATCGTGACGTCGCGCCCGAGGCCGCGGAGGGCGCTCTCCATCTGTCGAACGTCGGCCACGGGGATGCCCTGGTCGTCGGCGCCGAAGAGCCCGAGCAGCGGCGCGTCGAGGGCGCGCAGTCGAGCGGGATCGGTGACCACGCGGCCGTAGTACATCACCGCGGCGTCGACGAGCTCGGGCATCGCGAGGGCGGCCTGGAGGCTCCACCCACCGCCGAAGCACCAGCCCACGACGCCGAGCTTCGGCGCGTGCTGACCGTCGCGGAGAAACGCGGCCGCGGCGCGGAGGTTGGCGACGCCGTTGTCGGGGTTCGCGAGCGACTCGGTCATGAGCGCGCGGGCGGCGGCGGGCGCGTCGGCGTTGCGTCCGCCGTAGAGGTCGACGGCGAGCGCGACGTACCCTTCGCCCGCGAGGCGGCGCGTCATCATGCGCACGTTGTCGTTGAGCCCCCACCACTCGTGCACCACGACGAGCGCGGGGAGCGGCGTCGACGAGGGCGCCGCGGGGCGCGCGAGGTATCCGTGGAGGGCTGTTCCCGCGAGGTCGCCGTAGGTCACCTCTTCGGCGCGGACCTCCTGTCGTGGAGGCTGCGCCGAGGCGTTGGGCGTCGGGGCGTCGTGCGCGTGCTCGCGCGCCATCGCGGCGACGTGGGCCTGCTCCGCCGACGGGCGCGACGCGCCGCAGCCGAGCGTGACGGAGACCAGAAAGACCAGCGCTTGACGGATGTGCATGAGGCGCCGGTGTGTATCACAGGCGCGCGCCCGCCGGACGCGCGGCGCCGCGTCGCGTCGCGCGGAATCCCCGCGGGATTCGTGTATAGAATGCCGCTCGTGGGAGAGACGCAAGCGCTGGAGGTTGTCGTTCGCGATCGCTCGTCGAGGCCCGCCGAGCGTGTCGAGTGGCCGCTCGATGGCGCCACGCTTCGCGCGCTGATCGAGGTGTTCCTCTCGTCGCGGGGGCTCCTCCCGCTGCCGTCGGACGTGCGCGGCGTCGTGTCGATCGCAGAGGTCCCCCTCGGCTCGCTCGACCGCACGCTCCGCGCGTGCCTCGACGAGGCGGTACCGACGCGCCTGCCGACGCAGCGCCTCGAGCTCGTCATCGACGCGTCGCTCGGTCACGCGGCCGTCGAAGCCATCGAACGCAGGGCCGAAGAGGCCGGGCGACTCCACGCGGAGCGGCCTCCGCCCACGGCACCGATCGGCGCGCCCGTGAGACCGCCGAGGCCCCTGCCCTTCGAGTCTGCGGGTGCGCCGCCCCTCGGATCGCCGGGCTCCTTCGCGCCCGCGATGCCGCCTCACTCGCCCGCGGTGCCGCCGATGCGCCCTGATCCGTCCTTCGGGATGCCCGCGCCGTCGATCCCGACGCAATCGCCTCCGACGCAATCGCCTCCGATGCCCACGCAGGCCCCGCCCGACGCGCCGGTGATCGTTCAACCGCCGAAGGTGCCCGGCGTTCGAGAGGCGCGGCCCGGCGAGTCGCTGCTCAACTACGTCTCCCGCGCGACCGTCGAGTACTTCACGCGCATGACGCCGCAGAAGGTGTTTCCGCTCAAGGTGACGCTCTCGCCGTACAGCTCGGACCACAGGCTCGCGCCCGACGTCGCGCGCGCCGAGAGCGACACCTTCACCGTCGAGCCCTCGAAGTGGATCGAGGTCGAGCCCGTGCTCCCCGGCTGCACGGTGTACCCCGCGAAGCAGTCGGTGCCCGGCGGGACGATCGTCTCCGAGCTCCGCTTCTGGGTCGTGCCCTCGGTGAAGGGCGACGTGCCCGGCGTGGTGTACGTGCGACACGCCTCGCAGCAGCGCGCGGTGCGGCTCAAGATCACCGTCGCGGAGCCTCGCACCGCCGCGTGGACGGCCGCCGCGGGCGCCGTGCTCCCCTACCTCTCGGTGATCCTGAAGCGCGAGCGCCTCGACTTCGAATCGCAGGTGGCCGACGGATACTCGGCGTACCTCCTCGCGCTCCGGTGGGTGCTGCGCGTGCTCGGACCGACGCAGCTCTGCGTGCTCCTGCTCGTCGCGGCGGCCGTGATCTGGGCGCGTCGACGCCCGCGGAAGGCCAGCGCGAACGACCTCGACAGCCCCCTCTACGCGACGTGATCCGCGCCGCGGGTCACCACACGGCGCCGAAGCTCACGCCGAGGCGCAGCACCGCGCCGCGCTGCGCGAGGCCCTGCGCCACGAGCTCGCCGAACAGCGGAAACGCCCTGCGGCGCAGGCTGAACCCGGCGCCGAACTGACCGCCGAAGCCGAAGCCCGGCGCGTCGTCCTCGTCGAGCGAGGCGAGCGGTCCGCCGAGCAGGTACCACTGCGCGTCGCGGTTGTTTCCGTCGGGCTCCCACTGGAGCACGAGGCCGAGCTGGTTGGTGCTCCCCACGTTGACGACGAAGCTCCGCGCGTACTCGGCCATCAGCGCGATGCTCCCGTAGACCGAGGCCCCGCTGTCGGTGCTGCCGTGCTCGACGCGGCGCACGCCGACACGAATGCTCGGCGCCACCGAGACCCGAACGCCTCGACGCGTCGCTGCCCGTAGGCGCTTCTCGCGAAGACCGCGACGGTGGGCTGCATGTGCGCTTCGCTGTGCGCGTGGTACGCGGGCTGGATCGCCGCCGCCTCGTCGACCGTGAGGCCGTTGTGATCGAGCCACGCCGAGAACTCGCGGTCCGCGGCGAGCGCAGCCACCCGCGCGAGGTTTGCCGTCCGCGCGACGCGCGCGACGAGGTCGTGATCCTCGGTCGCCTCGAGGAGCGCCGCCATGGTGCAGCGCGCGCGCCTTCGTCGACGAAGACCGGCGTCGGGGTCGCGGAGACGCGGTTCACAGGATAGCGCTCGTCTTCGATGTACCGACGCAGGTGCCAGCGCCGCGCGACGACGACCGAGCGCCTCGTCGCCGAGGCACCGCGGTCGTTGGCGAGCACCTCGCGCTCAGCGCGTTCGAGGTGGCCTGTACGCGGCCACCTCGCGCGAGCGCGGGAGACGCATCCGTGCTGCTCCCTGTCATGGCCGCGGTGCACAACGACCGCGCCGCTTGCAAGCGAGCGCCCTCCCCGGGCGCGACGCGGGTCACGACGCCGCGACCCGGCGGACACGAAATCGCGCGCGCCCACGATCGCGCATTGCGATCGCGCGGCGCGGGCTTTACTCCTTCGTGCGAGCGTCACGCCCCGCGGCGTCGCGCGGTCATCCCTCGCGAGATGGACGCCATCCCGCACTCGCTGCTGCTCATGACGCCGATCGCAGGCGCGATCGTGGTGATGTCGTGGCGGATGCGCGAGACCAACGCTGCGGTCACCGCGCGCATCGTAGATCCGCCGCTCGCGATGAGCACCGGGTTCTTCATGCGTTCCTGGCGCTGCAGACGAGGGTGCCGTGGAGCTGGGCGGCGGCGGCGGTGGCTCACGGGCGCGCTGGTGCCTTCGTGGCCCCTCGCGCGCTCGTCGAAGCTGACGCGCGTGGGCGACGAGATCCGCATGGTGCGGTCGCGCGCGTTCCTCGGGATCCTCGTTGGGCTCGTGGTCGTTCTCGCTTCGCCGCGCGGATACCTCGAGACGGTCATCAGCCCGCTCCAGACGGGGTCGATCTTCTTTCTCCTCGCCTTCGGGATGATCGCGCGGTGGCGCGCCGGAATGTACGCGGAGTTTCAGCGCCTCCGCGCCGCGCCCGTGACCGACGACGCCCGCGACGTCGAGCCCGCCTCGCCCTCGTAGCCGGCGCCTTCCGCGCGTCGAGATCCGCGCGTCGAGCGTGGCAGAGCGCTCGCACAAACCGGTGCACGCCCTCCATCGCCGCACGCGGCGGGTCATCGCAGAAGGGTGGGCGCGATGACCCGCCCGCCGTTACGCAGTTTGAAGCTTGTCCCGGCTCCGATGTGCGCTGTCACACACGACAACGCGTTGACGTCACCGCCAATGTCGTGACGCGAAGTCGGGCCGCGCGCAGCGTCGTCGCGCACCACCGTTGAGCGGGACAGATCGAGCGCTGATTTGCGCGAGAAACGTGCGGCTGATCGTTTGCAGTGACGCCCCGCGCACGCAGCACCCAACAACCCTGTCTCGATGCAGAAGCGCGCACGGCTGGAGAGGAGCTTCGATGTCGTAGACAACCACGCCAACGCCGCCGTCAACGGCGAGACCCACGCGAAGGGCGTCGCCGCGGCGCGGCGAGTGGCAAGAACGTGGAGCGTCCCGCGAACGACCGCGGACCCGCCGGACCAGGCGGGGGCGAGGTGCGCGAGATGCTCGACCGCGCGCCTTCAACGTCCTCTACGCCGACCTCGAGGGCGTGATCACGTACGCCAATCAGGCCTCGCTCAAGACGCTGAGCACGCTCGCGCAGCACCTGCCCTTCAAGCCCGCAGACGTCACGGGGCGGAGCTTCGACTTTCTTCGAAGACCAGTGGCAGCAGCGCCGCCTCATCGCGAACCCCCGCAATCTGCCGCAGGAGTCGCTCGCGAGCGTGGGCCCCGAGCGCGTCAAGGTCGACGACGGCGGTCTTCGACGATCGCGGCAATCACACCGGCGTGCTGATGACCTGGGAGGTCGTCACCGCGCAGCTCGCGATCGAGCAGCAGGCCATGGCGCAGGCCGGTCAGCCTGCCGCGATCGACCGCTCGCAGGCCGTGATCGAGTTCGCGATGGACGGGACGATCCACGCGGCCAACGACAACTTTCTCCGCGTGCTCGGGTACTCGCTCGACGACGTGAAGGGCAAGCACCACAGCATCTTCGTCGAAGAGGCTACCGGAACAGCCACGAGTACCGGGAGTTCTGGGCGCCTCAACCGCGGCGAGTTCGTCGCCGGTGAGTTCAAGCGCATCGGACGCGGCGGCAAGGAGGTGTGGCTCCAGGTCGTACAACCCCGTGCTCGACCGCAACGGCAAGCCCGTGCGCGTCGTGAAGATCGCCGCGGACATCACCGCCGGCAAGCTCCGCGACGCCGACGCCGCCGGTCAGCTCGCGGCCATCGGCAAGTCGCAGGCGGTCATCGAGTTCGACCTCGATGGCACCATTCGAACGGCCAACGAGAACTTTTCCGCACGCTCGGGTACTCGCTCAACGAGATCAAGGGCAAGCACCACAGCATGTTCGTCGAAGAGAGCTACCGGAGCAGCAATGACTACCGGGAGTTCTGGGCGCGCCTCAACCGCGGCGAGTACGTGGCCGAAGAGTTCAAGCGCATCGGCCGCGGCGGCAAGGAGGTGTGGATCCAGGCATCCTACAACCCCATCTTCGACCTCAACGGAAAGCCCTTCAAGGTCGTGAAGTACGCGATGGACGTGACCGCGGAGAAGATCAAGGCCGCGGACTACGCCGGTCAGCTCGCGGCCATCGGCAAGTCGCAGGCGGTCATCGAGTTCGACCTCGATGGCACCATTCGAACGGCCAACGAGAACTTTCTCCGCACGCTCGGGTACTCGCTCAACGAGATCAAGGGCAAGCACCACAGCATGTTCGTCGAAGAGAGCTACCGGGGCAGCAATGACTACCGGGAGTTCTGGGCGCGCCTCAACCGCGGCGAGTACGTGGCCGAGGAGTTCAAGCGCATCGGCCGCGGCGGCAAGGAGGTGTGGATCCAGGCATCCTACAACCCCATCTTCGACCTCAACGGGAGGCCCTTCAAGGTCGAAGTACGCCACCGACGTGACCGCCGCGGTCGCGATGCGAATGAAGATGGTCGAGGTGCTCGAAGGCGTGGCGCGCAACGCGAAGGCGCTCTCGGCCTCGTCGGGTGAGCTCTCGTCGCTCAGCCAGCAGATCGGCGCCAACGCCGAAGAGACCTCGGCGCAGGCGAACACCGTCTCGGCGGCCTCTGAAGAGGTGAGCCGCAACGTGCAGACCGTGGCGACGGGCACCGAAGAGATGTCCGCGAGCATCCGCGAGATCGCGCGGAACACCGCCGAGGCCGCGCGCGTCGCAGCGTCGGCCGTGAGCGTCGCCTCGTCGACCAACGACACCATCGCGAAGCTCGGCGAGAGCAGCGCCGAGGTGGGCAAGGTCATCAAGGTGATCACGTCGATCGCGCAGCAGACCAAGCTCCTGGCGCTCAACGCCACGATCGAGGCGGCGCGCGCCGGCGAGGCAGGCAAGGGCTTCGCCGTCGTGGCCAACGAGGTCAAGGAGCTCGCCAAGGAGACCGCCAAGGCCACCGAGGACATCAGCCAGAAGATCGAGGCGATCCAGCTCGACACGCGCGGCGCCGTGACGGCCATCGGTCAGATCAGCAGCATCATCAACCGGATCAACGACATCCAGGGGACGATCGCGAGCGCCGTCGAGCAGCAGACCGCGACCACCAACGAGATCAGCCGCAACGTCGCCGAAGGCGCCCGCGGCACCGAGGAGATCGCGCGCAACATCACCGGCGTCGCCCGCGCCGCGCAGGACACCTCGCGCGGCGTCAGCACGGCGCTCGGCGCCACCCGCGCGCTGGCCGCCATGGCCGGTGAGCTCGAGCGCATCTCCGCGAGCTTCAGCTGACCGATCCGATCGCGCCCCCCTCCGTTCGACTCCTCTCCCCCATCGTCTTACCGCACCCCGACCCTCACCGATCCGCGGCGCGCTCGATCGCAGCGCTTCACGCGCCCCGCCCGGCGCGCGCGAACGCGCCGCGGACGTGCGGAGACGCTCGCGCGAGGCGCCGCGAGGACGATCAGTTGATCTGGTAGTGCATCGTGTAGACGAGGCCCGACGCGTTGATGCGCTCATCGACCACGACCGCGCTCACGCCGCGCGTCATCGTCGAGCTGATGCGGGAGCCGTAGTAGGCCGTGTCGCCGCCGGTGCCGAGGCAGTTGAAGGCCATGCCGCCGTCGTCGTTGCACTGCGTCTGCGTGCCCGTCTGGCCGCTGAAGATGTACATCGCCGGGTCGTAGCTGAGGCCGCCCGCGGAGCGCACCCACGTCCCGCCCTCGGCCATGCACATGCTGAAGGTCGACGCGACGGGCGAGGCCGCCGCGGGGCCGCAGGTCATGAACCAGCGCACGTCTTCGCCCGACGGCGCGCCGCCGCAGCTCGACGTGTTGAGCGACCCGGTGCTCGTGGCGTGCAGCGGCGTGGCGCCCGTGCCGCCGATGGGCGCGTCGAAGAACACGCTGCCGTAGTTGGTGGGGATGTGCTGCACGTGCAGCGTGAAGGCGCCCGTCGCCGCCGCGCTGAAGCACGACACGGCGATGTAGTACGTGCCCGCCGGGACGATCACCGCGGAGCGCGACTGGAGGCCGTTGGTGAAGCCGCCGGTGGTGCAGCCCGAGTCGTCGTTGCAGCTCCCGGCGACCATCGCGCCCGCGCTGTCGGTGAAGTAGAGGCGCGTGTCGTAGGTGAAGGTGCCCGCGAGGTCGGCGTAGAGCACCGATCGCACGGGCAGCGCCACGCGATACCAGACGTTGGGGATGCCCGCGCCGCCGCAGTCGGCCGCGCCGTCGAAGGTCGCCCCCGCGGTGGTGCCGCTCACGGTGGTCTCGCCCGCGGCGAGGGTGAGCGCGACGGCCGACGCGCGGTCGTTGTTGTTGGGCACGCAGACGCCGGCGCGGCAGGCGGTTCCCGCGGCGCAGACCGTGCCGCAGGTGCCGCAGTTCGAGTTGTCGGTCTGGAGGTTCAAGCACGCGGGGCCGCAGCACGAGAGGCCCGCCGCGCACGCGCAGGCGCAGCGGCCCGCGGAGCACGACATGGTCGAGGGGCAGACCGTTCCGCACGCGCCGCAGTTGGCGTTGCTCGTCTGGAGGTCGACGCAGGCGCCGCCGCAGAGCGTCTGGCCCGTGGGGCACGCGCATCGACCCGCGGTGCAGGTCTGCGCCGCGAGGCACACCGTTCCGCACGCGCCGCAGTTGCTGCGATCGGTGGCCGTGTTGACGCAGCGACCCGCGCACAGCGTCTGCCCCGACGGACACACGCACGCCCCCGCGGTGCAGCTCTGGCTCGCGACGCAGGCGCGCGCACACGCGCCGCAGTTCGCCGCGTCGGTCTGGAGGTTCACGCAGGCCGAGCCGCAGAGCGTCTGGCCCGTCACGCACGCGCATCGACCCGACACGCACGACTGCGCGGCGGGGCAGACCGTTCCGCACGCGCCGCAGTGGTTTCGATCGGTCGAGGTGTTGGTGCACGCCGCGGCCGTGCCCGCGCCGCAGAGCGTCTGGGCCGTGGGGCACACGCACGCGCCCGCCGTGCAGGTCTGCCCGGTGGCGCAGGTTCGTCCGCACGTCCCGCAGTTGTGGACGTCACGCGCGAGGTCGGCGCAGTCACCGCCCGCGCAGAGCGTCTGACCGGCCGGACACGTCGACGCGCAGGCGCCCATCGCGCAGGTCTGCCCCGTCGGACAGACCATTCCGCACCGTCCGCAGTTGGCGCCGTCGCCCTGGAGGTTCACGCAGTTCACGGCGCCCGCGGAGTCGACGCAGGCCGTCTGGCCCGTCGGGCACACCGAGACGCAGGTCCCCGCGGAGCAGGTCGTACCGGCCGCGCAGACGCGCCCGCACGCGCCGCAGTTTCCGTTGTCGCTCTGCGCCGACACGCAGGTCACGCCGCACACGATCTGATCGGCGCCGCAGTTCGAGACGCACACGCCCGCGGTGCAGGTCATGGCCGCGCCGCACGCGCGCCCGCACGCGCCGCAGTTGCTGACGTCGGTCTGCGACGACACGCACACGCCCGCGCACACGATCTGGTCGGTGCCGCACACCGGCCCCGCGTCGGTGACGGCGTCGCTCGCGTCGGCCGCGTCGCTCGCGTCGGCCGCGTCGTCGGCGTCGCTCCCATCGGCCGCGTCACTCGCGTCGCCCGCATCGCTCGCGTCGTCGGCGTCGGTCGCGTCCGTCGGCGTGACGTCGTCGACGATCGACTCCGAGGTCACATCGGAGCCTGCGTCGACGACATCCGCGGTCTCGATGCGGTCGTCGGAGAGGTCGCTCGCGACGTCGGTCGCATCGGTCGACGGTCGGTCGCTCGACGACCCGAGTGAGAACTCACTCGTCGGAAAGGAACACCCGACCACGAGCACCGCGAGGAGGCAGAGATGGAGGTGGCGCACGACCGCATCCTAACGGAACGCGACGCCGACGAATCGCGCCAAGATTGCGATCTCCCGCAGACCTTTCGGGGCGCTCCGAGCGGTGTTCCTACGTGTCCCCGTGAGCAAGTCAGATTGCCGCGCTCGATGTCTCCCGCGATGCCCATCGCCGGGTGCGCAGACCGGGGGCCCGCGATGGCTCGAAGCGTCGACGACGCGCCGCCTCCCCTTTGCGCGCCGTCGCGCTTCTCGCGCGCCGCGGCGCCCGTGAGACCTGAACACGGCGCAGCACAGGGGCATCGCGTCGGGGTGCGCGCGTGGTAGCGTCGCGGATCTGCCTTCACGCGAGATGGACACTCCGAAGAACGAAGCGCGCGCCGACGAGGCCGCGACCGACGACCGCGACGCGGGGACGCTCATCGCGGGCCGCTATCGCATCGTCGAGCGCATCGGCGACGGCGCCATGGGGGCGGTGTTTCTCGCCGAGCACGAGGGGCTCCAGCGACGGGTCGCGCTGAAGTTCCTGCACGATCAGTTCACGGGCAACACCGAGGTCGCGGCGCGCTTCGCGCGGGAGGCCGTCGCCGCCGCGCGCATCGCGCACCCCAACGTGATCGCCGTCCACGACTCGGGCGTCGACGAGCACGGGCGCAGCTTCCTCGCGATGGAGTACTGCGCCGGCGAGGAGCTCCGCGCCGTGCTCGTGCGCGACGCGCCGCTCTCGCACGACCGCGCGCTGCGCATCGCGCGGCAGATGGCCGCCGCCCTCGACCACGCTCACGCGATGGGCATCGTGCACCGCGACATCAAGCCCGAGAACGTGCTCGTCGTCCCGAGCGAGTCGGGCGAGGTCATCAAGGTCATCGACTTCGGCATCGCCAAGGTGCACCTCCCCGGCGGCGCCTCGAACACCGCCCTCACCCGCACCGGCTACGTGCTCGGAACGCCTGAATACATGGCCCCCGAGCAGGGCCTCGGCGGCGCCGTCGACCACCGCGCAGACCTCTACGCCTTCGCCGTCATCGCGTACGAGATGCTCGTCGGGCGCAGGCCCTTCGACGACGACGACGTGATGGTGGTCATCATGCGCCACATCAACGCCACGCCTCCGGCGCCCTCGGTCGCACGCCCCGAGGGCGGCTTCACGCCCGCCGTCGACGAGGTCTTCGCCCGGGCCCTCGCGAAGTCCGCGCGCGACCGCTTCGCCACCGCGACGGAGCTCGTCGACGCCCTCGAGCGCGCGCTCCACGCGCCCGCGCCGACGCTCCCCGCGCCGCGCCTCGACACGGCCAACGGCCCCGCGGCCTCGCGCGTGTTCTCTCACGCCCGAAGCCTCGCGCACACGGCCCGCGCGCGCTGGCTCGCCGCCTCCGCCCGCGCCCGCGCGGTGTCGATCGCGGTCGCGGCGCTCGCGATCTTCGCCGCGGGCGTCTCGATGCGGCCGAGATCCGCCGCGCGCGT
Source organism: Polyangiales bacterium (assembly GCA_046351535.1). GTDB lineage: Bacteria > Myxococcota_A > Polyangia > Polyangiales > CAISKJ01. The sequence goes on along the minus strand of JAXLYG010000032.1, from coordinate 125,083 downwards.
CCCCTCTCCCACCTCGCTCATCGCGCTCGCGTCCGACGCGCGCCGGGGAGGCGCCACCCCGGTGCGTCGCGTCGACGAAGCCTCGCTCGACGCCGTGATGCGCCGCGTGGCGACGCTTCGCGCGCTCCCCGAGTTCACGGCGGGCAACGCGAGGGAGCGCCAGCGCGCGGCGACCGCGTTCGAAGCCATGCGCCTCGATCACCGCGACGACGCCGCGATCGCCTACGTGCTCGGCGCCCTCTACGCGCGCGACCGCGCCACGGCGACGCAGAGCCTCTCGGCCTATCGCGACGCGCTCAACCTCGAACCGGCGCTCGCCGCAGACCCGACGCTGCTCGGCGACGTGGTGCGACTCTTCGCCACGACACCCGGGCGCGCGCCCGCCGCAGAGGCCCTGCTGCGAGGACCGCTCGCGACCACGGCCCTCGACGCGATGGTCGACGCGTGCGCCCGCAACGCGCCGGGCCACCCCAGGCTCGCCGCGCTGCTCGCGGAGCCGTCGTTCGCGCCGCGCCTCGACGCGACGCAGCGGGGCCTCGTCGCGCTCTCCGCCGCGCGCACCTGCGAGTCGAAGCGCGCGGCCATCGAGGCCCTCGGCAACGAGGCCGACGCGCGGGCGCTCGCCCCGCTTCGGCGGATCCCCACCGGTCGCGGATGCGGCTTTCTCGGCCTCGGCACCTGCAACGGATGCCTCGGCGCGACGCTCCCGGCGGCCATCCGGGCGATCGAGTCGCGCGAGCCCGACGGCGGCTGATGCGCGGACGGCGCATTTCGAGATCTCCGCGATACCGCGGGCAGACCGGATTCGTGATCCCCTCCGCGAAGACGTAGCCGCGATGCGCGAAGGACCCGCCCCGCAAGACCCCGCGCTCCTTCGCCGCCTGCTGCGCGCGAAGGACCACATGGACGCGGCCTCGCACGAGGCGTGGCCCGTTCGGCGCCTCGCGCGCGTGAGCGGCGTCTCCGCGGCCCACTTCGCGCGGTCGTTCAAGCAGGCGTTCGGGCTCCCGCCGCACCGCTATCTGCTCACGCGACGCGTCGAGCGCGCGATCGCGCTGCTCCGCGACACCGACCTCTCGATCACCGAGGTCGCCTTCCGCGTCGGGTGGGAGAGCCTCGGCACCTTCGGGCGGACCTTTCGCGACATCACGGGCGCGAGCCCCGGCGCGGTCAGGGCGCGCGAGAAGGCCGCGGCGCGCGAGTTCGAGCGGGTGCCGGGGTGCTTTCTCAGCGCCGCCCGTAGACCAGACCTCACGATCGCAGTTTCGGAGAAGCGACGCCGCGACGCGCGCGATACGAACGGCGCTCACGAAACGGAGGTCCCATGAGTCAGGGTGTCGAAGTGGTCGGTCTCTACGTGCGCGATCAGGACGAGGCGCTCGCGTTCTATGTCGACAAGATCGGGTTCCGCGTCCACACGGACGTGCGGAACGGCGAGTATCGCTGGCTCACGGTGCAGCACCCGGAGCAGCCCACGTTTCAGCTCGGGCTGTTCAAGCCTGGACCGCCCGTGCACGACGCGGCGACCGCGCAGACGCTGCAAGCGATGGTGGCCAAGGGCGCGATGCCCGCGCTCGTGCTGGTCGTCGACGACTGTCGCGCGGCCTACGAACAGATGCGCGCGCGCGGCGTGGAGTTCACGCAGGCCCCCGAGGAGCGCTACGGCAGCGTCGACGCGGGCTTCCGCGATCCGTCGGGCAACGGCTGGAAGATGATCCAGTCGCGAAGGCCTCGCTGAGCGCCTCGCGTCGCGGCGCAGGCCGTCGACGCCGCGACCGTGGAGGCCGCTGCGCGGAGCCTCTCTCGACGCCGCCCGCGTTCGGACGCGGCGCGCGGTACGCTTCGCGGTGATGAGCGCGCGCATCGCGGCCCCACGACGTCACCTCGTGCTCCCCTCACGCGGCACGCTGCTCGTCAGCACCGACGTCCACGGGAACGGCGAGGACCTCCGCGCCGTGCGAGATCACTTTCTGGCGGCGCTCGCGCGCGACGGCGAGGCGCACTGGGTGATCCTCGGCGACGTCGTGCACGCCCCCGACGCGCGCGCCCGCGCAGAGGAGCCCGCGCTCTACGACTACCCCGACGAGTCTGGCGCGATCGTCGAGGAGATCCTGCGTCTCCAGGGCCGCCATCCCGGCCGCGTGCACTTCGTCCTCGGCAACCACGACTACGGGCACGTCGGCGGGTCTCGCACGCGGAAGTTCTACCGAGACGAGGTGGCGCAGCTCGAGTCGACGCTCGACGCGCCCGCGCGCGCCGCGATGCGTTCGCTCTTCGGCGCGGCGCTGCTCGCGGTCGCCGCCCCGTGCGGCGCGCTCCTCGCGCACGGCTCGCCCGATGACACGCTCGACGCGCTCACGGACCTCGACGCGATCACGCTGCCGCCCGCGCCTGACGACGGGTACCACCAGCGCGTGCTGCGCTCGCTCCTGACCTGCTACGGACAGCCGCGCGAGGTCGCCGCGAGGGCGCTCGCGAAGCTCTCGACGCCCGAGGTCGCGCTCGCGGTGGTGATCCACGGACACGACCGCGACGAGCGCGGCTGGTTCGCGGAGGGAGGCAACCAGCTCTGCCCGGTGATCTTCGGCGCGAGGCGGGAGAACAAGCGCTACGTGCGCCTCGACCTCGCCGCGCGCTACGCCGACGCGGCCGCGCTGCGTGAGGGGCACGAGATCCTGCGCGTCTACGGCTGACGTCGCAGACCTACGAAGCGCGCGGGGCGAGCGTGGGCGCGCGCGACGCTCACTCGCGCGGGCGGCTCGCCGAAGGCCCGCCCCGGTCGAGGAGCTCGCGCACCTTCTCGAGCAGCATGCCCGGCGAGATCGGCCTGGCGATGAAATCGAGGCCCGCGTCGAGCACGCCGTGATGGACGATCGCGTTCTCGGTGTAGCCCGACATGAAGAGCACGCGGAGCCCCGGACGCATCGCCACGAGGCGCTCGGCGACCTTTCGACCGTTGAGCTTGGGCATCACGACGTCGGTCAGGAGCAGGTGGATCGTGCCCGCGTGCTGCTCGCAGATGAGCAGCGCCTCGCCGCCGTTCGCAGCGGGGATCACGTGGTATCCGCCGCGTCGCAGCATGATCGCCACGGCGGCGCGGACCTGATCGTCGTCTTCGACGAGGAGCACCGTCTCGTGCCCGCGGTTGCTCGCCGGCGCGCTCTGCGAAGTGCGCGCCTCCGAGGCCTTGCCTGCGGCGCAGGGGAAGTAGAGCTTGAAGGTCGTCCCCTGCCCCGGCTCGCTGTACACCCAGATCGCGCCGCCGCTCTGCTTGACGATGCCGTACACCGTGGCGAGCCCGAGGCCGGTGCCGCGGCCGACCTCCTTGGTCGTGAAGAAGGGCTCGAAGAGGCGCGCCCGAACCTCCTCCGACATGCCCACGCCCGTGTCCGAGACGCTGAGGCGCACGTAGGGTCCGGGCGTGACGTCGGGGTGCTCGCGCGCGTACGAGTCGTCGAGCGTGACGTTCGCGGTCTCGATGAGGAGGCTCCCGCCGTCGGGCATCGCGTCGCGCGCGTTGACCGCGAGGTTGAGGAGCACCTGCTCGAACTGCCCCGGATCGATGAGGCAGGGGTCGAGCTTCGGCGCGAGCGCGAGGCCCAGCTCCAGGTCCTCGCCGATCACGCGCGCGAGCAGTCGCCCGGCGCCGCGCACGAGCTCGTTGAGGTCGACGAGCCGCGGCGTGAGCACCTGCTTTCGACTGAACGCGAGGAGCTGCCGCGTCAGGGCCGCCGCGCGCTGCCCCGCCTTCTCGATCTCGCAGATGTCGTCGTACGCGGGGTCGCTCGGGTGCAGCGTGTTCAGCACCTCGGAGGTGCCCCCGAGGATCACGGTCAGCAGGTTGTTGAAGTCGTGGGCGACGCCGCCCGCGAGCTGCCCGATCGCCTCCATCTTCTGCGCCTGACGGAGCTTCTCCTCGGTGCGGCGCGTGACCTCGAGGGCCTTCTCGAGCGCGGTGAGCGCCTCTCTCGCGCGCGCCTCGCTGGCCCGCAGCTCGGCCTCGACGCGCTTCTGCGTCGTGATGTCGGTGTGCGCCGCCGCGACGCCGGAGATCCGTCCGTCGGCATCTCGCAGCGGATACCGCATCGAGAGGACGCAGTGCATCGCGCCGTTGAACTCGGTGGTGACCTCCTCGATCTGGCTCTCTCCGGTCTTCAACACCTCTTCGAAGCGACTTCGGAGCTGCGCAGCGCGATCCTCGGGAAGAAAAAACCCGCCGACCTTCCCGATGAGCGACTCCCGCGAGTGGCCGAGGAAGCGCGCCGCCGGCTCGTTGACGAGCACGTACCGGAGCTCGGTGTCCAAGGCCGAGATGTACGAGGGTGTGCCGTCGATGATGGCCTGGCTGAGCTGTCTCTGCGCCGAGAGCGCCGCTTCGGCCGCGTGGAGCGTCGTGAGGTCCTCGCTGAAGACCAGGAGCCCGCCGATGCTCCCGTCGCCGCGGCGCCACGGCACGACCGCCCAACGGATCCGCAGCTGCGTCCCGTCTGCGCGATCGACGCGCTCGTCGTTCGACTGGAGCGTCTCGCCTTCGAGCGCGCGCCTGAGGGTCTCGCGCCAGCGCTCTGGGATCGTGGGGAAGACTTCGCGATGAAGGCGGCCCACCAGCGACACGTCGGGCAGGTTGCGCTCGGTGAGGTAGCGTCGGCTGTGCGCGAGGAAACGAAGATCATGATCGAAGAGCGCGATCGATGCAGGCGCGTGCTCGACCAGCACACGCAGCCGGGCCTCGCTCACGCGCGTCGCCTCCTCGGCCCGACGGCGCTCCGACACGTCGCGGAAGAAGATCGCGATGCCGTCGGCGCGTAGCGGCCGCGCGGTGACGAGCGTCCAGAGGTCACGCGGCGCGTAGTACTCCTCGAACTCGACGGTGACGCGCTCGCGCATGCACCGCTGGTACTGGGTGAAATACGTCGAGCCCTCGTGCCAGATGTCGGGCCAGAGCTCGGCGATCGTGCGCCCGAGCGTCTGCGCGCGCGGTCGACCGCTGATACGCTCCTGCTCGGCGTTCACGCGCACGACGCGCCAGTCGCCATCGAGCACGAGCATCGCCTCTGCGAGTTCGAGCAGCTCGGCGTCGAGCGAGAGGTCAGCAGGTCTCTGTTCACTCATCGGTGGCTCGCGACCCTAGCGCCGTCGGAACGGCTGCGGCACTCGGAATCAGCGCGCCGTCGACAGCGCCGCTCCGACGCGCGCGAGCCTCGGACCGGCTCGTCGCGACCCGCCCGAAGTCCCGCCACGATCTCGACCTCGACGACCCGAGCCACCGTGCCCGCCGCCCGCTCGACGCGACGTTGTGCGCACGGATGGTCCACCCGTGCACATGGCGCGCACGATGGCACGAGCACCCCGACGCGTCGGCGAAGAGAGCGGCGACCCGCGTGTGGCCTTGCGCGCGTGGCAACGTTCGCGGCGCCAGGCGCAGCCTGCACGGCTCGACGGAAGCACGTCGCGTTCGTCGACGGTTCGGCCTCACACGCGCACCTCGCGAACGAGGTCAAGACCGAGCGGAAGATCTGGACGGCATCGATGCGACGCTCACCGCGAGAGCGCGCGCGCGGCTCCTCGCCTTGCGACGCGCGTGGAACTCGATGCATCACCTCGGCGTCCCCGAGCGACGGGGCTCACGAAGAAGTCTCGCTTCCGGCTTTGGGGGGACGCGCTCTCGCCTGAAGGCCGGCGCCGAAGCGCGCGCCAGCGTCGCGCGGGTCCGCGATCGAACGTTCAGTCGGGATAGACGCCGATGTACACCTGCCCCGGCGTCGACGTCGTGGTCGCCACGCAGCCGCCCGCGGGAAGCGGCGGCGTCCACGTTCCGGTGACGTTGCAGCGCGAGGGAAGCACCGACAGACGGAGCCTCCCGAGGCCGCCGCGACCGCCGTTCGCATCGACGCAGCCGAGCGGCTGCGAACCCGATCCGCCCGCGACCGAGAGCGTGCCGCTCACCACGTCGAGGGCCGGCGCCGAGAGGTAGATCAGCCCGCCCGATCCGCCACCGCCCGCGCCCGAGGTGCCGCCGCCGTTGGCCGCCACGGCGCCGCCTGCGCCGCCTCTCGCGAACACGCTCCCTCGCACGACGATGCGTGTGGCGCTCGCGATGCGGAGCGCGCCGCCACCGCCGCCGCCGCCTCCGGCCCCGGGGCCGATGCAGTTCGAATACCCACCCGCGCCGCCGCCTCCTCCGGAGCCCGCGCGGAACGTGGCCGGATCCGTCACGGCGAGGTCCGCCGCGGCCCGGGCGCCGATTGATCCGCCGCCGCCGCTGCCCGAGGTGTTGCACCCGTTGCCTGCGATGCCATCGAAGCCGCGGTACACGGTCGGCACCGCGACGACGCCGGCCTCGCCGCCGAAGCCCCCGCCGTGCCCGCCTGCGCCGCCCGCGCCGCCCGTTCCGTAGGTCGCGACCGAAGCGCCTGCGCCCCCGTTGTTGCCGCCGTTCGAGCCTCCGCCTCCGCCCGCGACGCCCCGCCGCCACCACCGCCGAAGGAGCCCGCGCCGCCCGCGCCCCCGCCGTACACGCCCCCACGACCGCACCCGCCCTCGACGCCCGGCTGGTTCGTCCCGGGCGAGCCCGCGCCGCCGCCGCCAGCGCCCGCGCAGACGCTCAGCACGGCGCCCGTCGCGACGACGTTGGGTCGCGCCGTGGCGCCGCCGCCGCCGTTCGAACCGCAGCCGGCCGTGCCGGAAACCGGCGGCGCCGTTCGCGCCCGACAGGTCGATCGTACCGTCGATGACCACGTCGCCCGTTGCGCGGATCTCGAGCACGCCATCGCCGTCCGTGACCACGGTCACGCCCGCGGGAATGGTGACGCTGGTGAAGTGATGCACGCCCGCGGGCAGCGTGACGAGCGTCGGTCCTGCGCCCGCGTCGGCGGCCTGCATCGGGGCGAACGCGCCCTCGGCGCCGCTGCTCGCGAAGGGCTGCGCGAGACAGCTCCCGGCCACGCAGGCGTCGCTCGCGACGGCGCATCGGTTGCCGCAGCGCCCGCAGTTGGCGCGATCGGACGCGAGGTCGACCTCGCAGCCGTTGAGCGCGTCGCCGTCGCAGTCGGCGCGACCGGCGGCGCACGAGAGCGCGCACGCGCCGCCGACGCATCGCGCCGTCGCGAAGGGACGCGCGGTGCATCGGCTTCCGCAGCGCCCGCAGTTGTTGATGTCGGCGCTCACGTCGAGCTCGCAGCCGTTGGCGGCCGCGCCGTCGCAGTCGGCGGTGCCGTCCTGGCAGGTCGCGACGGCGCACGCGCTCGCGCGGCAGACCATCGCCGTCGCGTTGGCGGTGAGCGCGCAGAGGCGCCCGCACGCGCCGCAGTTGATGGGGTTCGCCGCGAGCTCGGTCTCGCACCCGTTCGAGGCCACGAGGTCGCAGTCGCCGTGGCCCGGGGTGCAGCTCGCGACCGCGCACGCGCCCTCGCGACACGCGGGGGTTCCGAAGCGCAGGGCGCAGAGCGCGGCGCCCTCTTCGTCGACCATGCGGTCGCAGTCATCGTCGACGCCGTTGCAGAGCTCGGGCGCGCCCGGGTGAATGGAAGCCCTCGCGTCGTCGCAGTCGGGCCCTCCGCACATCGCGGCGTTGTAGCCGTCGTCGTCGGCGTCGCCGTCGAGCTCGCACATCGTGAGGCAGCGCCCCATGCGCTCGTCGCAGCGCTGGCCCGTCATGCACCGCGGACCGTCGGGCGGCGCGCATCCGCGCGCGTCGGCCGCGGGGTCGCTCGGGTTGCACCGCTCCGCGCCGTTGCAGAACACGCCGTCGTCACACTGAAAGTCGCGTCCGCAGCGGGGCGGCGCGTCGGGCGCCACCGCGTCGACGGGCGTTGCATCGACCACGTCGGGCGCCGCCGTGTCAATCGCGGGTGCGTCGACCACGTCGGGCGCCGCCGTGTCGATCGCGGGTGCGTCGACCACGTCGGGCGTTGCGATGTCGATCGCGGGCGCGTCGATCACGTCAGGCGTTGCGATGTCGATCGCGGGCGCGTCGGGCGTGACGTCAGACGGCGGCGCGTCGATCGATGCGTCGTCGGGAGGGGCGTCGAGAGGCCCCGCGTCGCCCCCCGACGCGAGCAGGAGCTCGACCACGAGGATGGGCGCGTTGCAGACGCTGGCCGAGGTGCAGGAGAGGCTCGGTCGATGCGCGAGGCAGTCGGGGTCTCGCGCGCACCGCCACCGACACTCATGCGCGCTCGTGCACGTGGCGCCCGCGAGGCAATGCTCATCGGTCGCGCAGAGCACGGGCGCGGGCGGCGGCAGGCACACCTGCTTGCCCGGGACGCCGGCGTTGTGACAGATCCAACCGCCGGGGCAGTCGCGGTCGGTGCGACACTGCGCGCGACAGAACGCGCCCGCGCAGATCAGCGGGTCGCTGCAGTCGTCGTTGAACACGCACGACCCGCCCTCGGCCCTGCGGTCGGCGCACCCGGGCGCAGTGGCGATCCACGCGAGCGCGACGAGGAGGCGGACCCACGAAACCTGCGGCAGCTTCATTCCCGACGTTGCTCCCTCTGCGATGACGTTCGTCGAATCGGTGGCGCGGCGTCAACGCACGGTGCAGGCCATTCGAAAGCCCTTCGCGCGCGTCGTGACCGTCCGCGGTTCGGGCCGACGCGCCGCGCGTCGAGCAATCGTTGCTCGACTCGGACAAGCGTCGCGCAACCCGCGCCACGCGCGTGACCCGGGCCCGCGAAGACACCTTGAAAACAAGCCATTTCAAGCGCGGCACGCGCGCTGCTCTACGTCTCTTCGTCCGCCGAAACGCGACGGATCACAACGAGGTAGCGCGATGAAGATCAAGACCCAGGTCAAGGCAGGGCGGCTCGTTCAGATCGGCGACAAGGTCGTCATCCTCTGATCGAAGCCACGAGACTCGACGGCGCTGGAGCCCCATCCCTGACCCGAAGGCGGGCCGCGGGTGGGCTCTGGCGCCGTCGCGTTTCGGGGCCGTGACGCGCGGCGTGACGCTCAGCTCTTCGCGCGTCGCGCCTTGAGAAAGCGCCGCGCCGCGATGCGCACGGGCTCGCGCAGCGCGCCGTCGTCGGCGAGCGCGCGCAGCGTCGCGTCTGACACGACCGCGCGAAACATCTCCGCCCCGAGGCCCTGCGCGCAGCGCTCGAGCGCCGTCACGGACTCGCGCGCGACGCGTCGGCTCCGGTGCCGCAGCTTCGCGACGAACACGTCGACGAACAGGTCGGGCGCCAGCGAGGCGAGCGCGCGCAACGCCTCGGCCTGCACGCGCGTCCTCGGGTGGGCGAGGTAGCGCGCGACGAGGGGCCAGTCGTCGCGCTGACCGACGTCGTACATCGCGCCGAGCGCGCCGAGGGCGCGGCGCGCGTCGGGCCACGCGGAGGGTCCACCGTCGCCGAGCGCGTCGAGCGCGACGGCGCGGTGGTCGAACGCGCCGCCTCGCACCACCGCGGCCCGCGCTTCGAAGCGCACGCTCGCGTCGACGTCGATCGTGGCCGCGAGCAGCGCCTCGTGCGTCTCGTCGTCGCGCGCGAGGATTCGCACCCCGCGCAGTCGCACCGAGGGCTCGTCGTGCGCGCACATGGCGGGCGCGACCGCAGCGGCCACGGCGGGCGCGGTCTTGCGCAGCGCGGCCTCACGCGCGGCCCAGAGGTAAACCCGCGGCGACGGATCGCGGAGCGCCGTGAGGATCGCCTCGATGCGCACGGCGTCGTCGCCTTCGCCCGCGAGCCTCCTCGCGCACGCCGACCGCACCTCGGCGTCGGGCGCCGAGAGACCGCGACGGAGGGCCGCACGCACGGCGGGATCGTTCGACGCGAGGGTGCGCAGCGCGGTCACGAGCGAAGACCTGCGGCGGGCGCGCTCGCGAACGGCGAGCTGCTCGAGGAGCCCGAGGTCTCCGACGAGCGAGTCGGGCGTCATGGCCGAGACGTCGAGCGCCCCGTCGGCGCGCGTGGCGATGGCGGGCACCACGTCGTCGAGGCGCATCCAGAGAAATCGCCGCGCGTAGGGAGGCGCGAATCGCACGAGCGCGCGGACGGCGAGCTCACGCACGAACCCGTCGCGGTCGAGCGAGGCGGCGCAGAGCAGGGCGGCGTCTTCAGGCATCGTGGGGTCGAGCGTCGCGAGGCGCGCGCGGTCGATGACGGGCCACGGCTCGGGCTGCCGCCACGGCTCGCGCACCACGGTCGAGAGCTTGAGGAGCTCGGGCGGACGCGCGCGCGAGAGCGCCGCATCGAGGGCGAGCGCGTCGCGCAGCGGTCCGGTGAGCGCGCGCAGCGCGAGGGCGTAGAGGGTCGCGGCGTCGGCGGTCACGGCGCGGCGAGGCGGACGCGCCGCGGCGAGAGGTGGAGCGACAGGACGCGCATGGCGGTCCGTCGAGCGTACCCGCGGCGCGGGGTTCGCGACGGCGGGAATGTTCAGGGGATGGTGACCGGGACGACGGTCGTGTTGTTGTCGAAGCTCACCTCTTCGAACACCCGCGCGGGGTTCAGCGAGACGGCGAGCTGGTAGGTGCCCGGGGGGAGGCCGGTGATGTCGATCCACTGGCAGTCGAGGTCGTTGCCGTACACGTCCGCCCACCCGTGCTGGATGCCCTGCGACTCGCAGGTCGAGCGCGCGGTGCACGCCACCTGGGGGCCGAGGCGCGCCTGGAACGAGTCCTCCATGCAGTAGGCCTGCTTGTGTCCGCGGAGCACCACGCGCCCCTGCCCGTCGAGGAGTCGATAGTCCGCGAAGCCCTCGAAGTGATAGTGCCCGTGACAGGCAGAGAACGCGAAGAGCTCGGGGTGCTCCGCGGCGGGCGGCGCGACGATGTCACCCTGGCCCTGGTTCACGGCGGCGACCGAGAAGCGCAGCAGCCGACGCGCCCCCGACGCCGCGACGCAGCCCTCATAGACTGCGCATGACGCGGCGCCGAAGGTGGCGCTGTTGATCACCACGTCGCGCGCCAGCGTCGCGCGGTCGACGACGAGGTCGGGCAGCGGATCGCGCACGCGGTGGCACACGCAGTCCGTCCCGCAGAACGAGTTGCTCGAGCACGGCTGCGGGCACGTGGGATGGTCGTGGTCGCACGTGTAGAACGCCCTGCACGCGCCCGTCGACTCGACGCAGAGGTTGCCCTTGCGACAGCCGCCGCACGACCCGCCGCAGCCGTCACCGCCGCACTGACGCCCGCGGCAGTCGGGGGTGCACGTCGTCGCCACGCAGCGGTTGGTGGCGGCGCTGCAGACCGTCCCCGCGTCGCAGCTCCCGCACGACCCGCCGCAGCCGTCGTCACCGCAGTACTTGCCGTCGCACTGCGGCACGCAGCCGTCGACGAAGCGCACCGAGAGGGTGAAGGGCCCCGCCTGCTGCGCGTTGTACCCGTCGACGATGAGAAAGTACGTGCCCGCGGTGAGCATCGTCGCGATGCGCGACCCGTAGTTGCCTGGCGGCGACGCGTCGTCGCTGCACCAGTTGGGCTGCGTGTGCATCGCCGGATCGCTGTCGGCGCAGGCGCCCGAACGCAGCGAGAGCACGCTGTCGAAGCCGCTCACGCGCGCGTCGATGCCCACGTCCGACGTGAGCGTGAAGGTGTAGACGAGGTCGCGCGCGGCGCTCGCGAGGTTGCAGAGCGGCACGGTTCCGTTGATGCCCGTCGACGAGTCACCGGTGATCGTGTGGCTGCCGAGGAGGGCCTCGCCCGTCGCGAGCAGCGGGATCGGGTTGGCGCAGGTGCCCGGCGTGGTCACCACCGCGCACGCGCCGTCGAGGCAGGTCTGCCCCGCGAGGCACGTCCCGCACGAGCCGCCGCATCCGTCGTCGCCGCACGCGCGGTTGTGACAGCTCGGGTTGCAGTTGGGCGCGTCGCAGCCCGCGCAGGTCGCGCTCGGGGTGTGCTCGCACACGCCCTGCGCCTCGTCGCAGGTGTCCGTCGTGCACGCCGCGCCGTCGTCGCACGGCGACCCGGACCGCTCGCATCGACCGTTCACGAATCGCTCGGCGCCGTTGCAGAACACGCCGTCGCTGCACGTCACCTCGGTGACCGCAGTGAGGGCGGCGCCGAAGGTCGTCGCGCCCTGATAGCCCTGCCAGGTCATGGTGTAACGACCGATGGCGACGGGTGCGACGAGCGTCGCGCGAAAGGTCCCGACGGCGTTCGGCGCGACGGGCGCGGAGAGCGTGAGGGCGCTGTTTCCCCACGACGGATCGCCCACGAGGAGCAGACGCGTCGCCGCGGGCGTCCAGGGGATGGACCCCGTGTTGCGCAGCGCGACCGACACGGCGATCGAGCCCCCGGGGAGCACGCGCGGCGCGAGCTGCACGACGCCCTCCGTCGCGACCTCTGTCGCTGCGATGGTTCGATCCGGGGGCGCGACCTCGGGCGCCGCGGTGCATCCCGCGACGAGCGGGAGCGCGAGTGCGAACGGGAGCGCGAACGCGCTCATGGAACGGGTGAATTCGAAACGTGGCATCACGGCCTCTCCCAGAGGTGACGACCCGAATCGCCTGCGAGACCGCTGCGTCTCGCCGACGAACCCTCGCGAACGGACGCGGAGGTTCTCCTTCCTCCGCGTCCTCGCCCCTCCGTTGTGCCCGAACGCACGCGCGTGTCCACGCGGAGCGCGCGACAAAGACCGGGTGCGCACCCTTTCCACAGCGTGCAATCGTGGCCGTATCGGACCTCAGAAAGTTCGACGAGCGCGAGCCACGATTGAACGATCCACGCGCGACGCGGGATCGCCTCGCAACACACCTTCGCGCGCACCCGTCACATCTGGAACATCCGCGCGCCGCGTCCCGATCAATCGCAACGACCGCGGCGTTCGCTCCCTCAAGCGCGACGGCGCGAGCCCGCGCGCTCGTCCCGCGACACAGGGGAAAACCGACCTCTGCGCGCTTCACAAAGCAACGCCCCGCCGACCCGTGTAGATCGGCGAGGCGTCGCGAGGATCGTGAATGCGTCTACCGCAGATCCCAGAGCCCGCCTTCACCGGGCCCCGCGCCTGACTTCACCTTCGACTTGACCTTCATGTGTCCCACATCCCTTTCGCTGGCGAGCGGCCAGCGATCTGAAGCTACACCGCGGCGGCACGTCGTCGAAAGCCCCGACGACCGCCACGCGCAAGACGCAGTGACGGGCGCCGCGCGGTGCTCGACAGCGCCGCGCGACTCAATGGGTCGGCGCTGCGGCGACGGCGCTGACCTCGGCGGTGATCTCGATGTCGCGGCCTGCGCGCACGTCGGCGAGGCTCGCCCGGGCGTGTCCCACGACACGATCGTTGAACAGGATCGTGTAGGCGTCGCCGGAGCCCACCTCGCCCTCGCGGTGCGACGTCGGGATCGGAACCGTGATCGACCACACGCCGCCGCGCGCGCGCGTCCACCCCTCCCAGATGCGCCGCCGGGTCCAGATCGAGAGCGGGAGCGTCGCGCGAACGAGCGTTCCATCAGGGGCCGCGCCGTGGAGCCGGACGCCGCGCACGCGCTCGTAGACCCACGCCCAGGGCAACGGCGTCGCGAAGGTTCCGAGGAACTGCTGACTCGCGAAGCGCGGCCTGAGCCACGCGAGGTGCGGCAGACCGAAGCGCGCGTTGCCCGAGCCCGCGAGCATCGTGAGCGCGATGGGATACCTGCGCAGATAGTCGACGTTGAGGGCCGTGCGTCCGTCGGGCGTGACCCCGCTCGCGAGCGGAGGTCGCGTGCCGCCGAGCGCGAGGATGTGGCGTCCGCCGATGAGCACGTCGCCGACGTCACGGCGATCGAGCCACGCGACGAGGTCCGCCTCGGAGCCTCGCCACGCGCGCTCCGACGCGTCGAAGACGGGGTGGCCCAGGTACGGTCCGAAGCCCGTCTCGATCACGGGCCGCCGACCGAGGAGCAGCGCGTCGTTGCCCGCGTCCCAGCTCGTGAGCACGCCCGCACGCTCGCCGCGACGCACGGTCACGCCGGGGCGACGGAGCGAGATCTCCGCCTCGTGCATCGCGTCGAGCGGCGCGGGCGGCACGGTCACCATCAGCGCGCGAACGCCGGGATCGAGCGCGATCCAGAGCGACGCCAGCGCGACCGCGCCCCACCCTCTCAACGCCTCGCTGCGCCGCGCGGCGACGCGATCGACGAGCTCCGCGAGCGCGAGGGCCGCGGTCACCGAGAGGGGCCCCACGAGGCGCGCGCGAAGCGGTGCTGGAGCAGCGTCAGCGCGAGGAGCCCGAGCATCATCGCGCCGAGCGCCGCGGCGGTAGCGCCGTCACGACGCGCGACCCGTCGCACCGCGATCACCGCAAGCGCGGGCGCGATCGGCGTCAGAAGGCTGTATTTGAAGATCATCTCGCGCCACGAGGCGCGCGCGAAGAAGCCTCGCTGAAACATCGGGAGGCACTCGGCGATGGAGGCCATCCACGGGTCGCGCGTGAAGAGCCACCCGAGCACACCCGCGACGAGCTCACGCCGCAGCGGGGGCACGAGCGCGACGGCCATTCCGATGGCGAGCGCGAGCGCCCCCGACGCGAGGGCCGCGCGACGGAGCCCGCGCGCCAGCGGCGCGCCATCGGGAACGCGACGCGCGGCGACGTCGATCAGCGCGAGCGCCGCCGACGCGCCGAGCAGCAGCGCAGGCTGAAGGAACGAGAGCTGGAGGTGGTGGAACCACTGGCGGTGCGAGAGCGCCCACGGAATCACGAGCACGCCGAGGAGGCCGCCGCCATCGCGAAGGCGGGCGCGCCGGTGCCCACGAGACGTCGCCGCGGGGGCGTCTCTCCGAAGAGCGCGTGGAGCGCGAGGCCCGCCACGAGCAGCGCGTGCGAGATGAGCGTCCCGGGGTAGAGGCCCACCGAGCCCACGAGGATGGCCGCGCCCCACGCCTCCCAGCGCAGCGTCGGTGCGCTGCCGCGCGTGGCGACCCACGCGAGCGTCGCGAGCGGCGCGAGGCTCTCGAAGACGTGGTGGTCGGTGAAGCCCACGGCGCTCACGCGCACCGACACGGGGATCGCGACCGCGAAGACGAGCGCGCACAGGCTCGTCGAGGCGCGTCGTCGGAGTTCGGGCTCGAGGCGCGCGGCGGCGTTGGCGGCGGCGAGCGCGGTCGCGAGACCGAGCGCGACGGGGACCCACGCGATGATGTGCTCCGCGCGATCGGGCGCGCCGCGGGCGCCGAAGAAGTAGGCCACCGCGGCGAAGAGCAGGTCGGTGCCCGGGCCGTTGGTGGGCCGCGCGCCGTCGGGCCACGCGACCCACGGGTCGAGCGACGGCACACGCGGGAAGTGCTCCAGCGTCAGGAGCGACCGGCGCATGTGGTACGAGCAGTCCGCGTCCGTGGGCAGGACCTCTCCGCCGACGAAGACCTCGTAGAGGTTCCGCGTGCGGAGCCAGAATGCGAACGCGACGAGGGCGACCGCGACGGCCACCTCTCGCCAGTGCACGGTGCGTGGCGTCGGAGGCCCGTCGCTGCTCATCGATGCCGCGAATGGGTATCGTAGCGCGCGTCGGCGCGTCAACCGCGGATCCGGGCGCGTCGCCACCCCACGCGGCGCGACGCGGCCTCGCCGTCACCGACCTGCGTCGCACGCATCACGCGCGCTCCTCTCGACGCCCTCGCCCCCGCCCCGATCGACCGCCGCGCGCGAGCCCCTCGCGTGGCGCCGACGCCACGCAGATCGACACGCGAATACCGCTCGAAATCTAGTGTTTTCGAGCGGCACACGCGCTGCACCAGAAGAGGGCACGCGGCGCTCGATGCCGCGACCAACAAGGGGTCAACGCCATGAAGCTCTCGTCGCTCCTCTCGCTCGCGTCCTTCGGCCTCGTCGCGCTGGTCTCGGTCTCCGCCGAAGCGCAGCCCTTTCCGATGGGCCTTCCGCGCGCGATGCCCGGTGCGTACGCGCCCTTCCGCGGGCCGATGCACCTCCGCGGGATGCGTCGCGGCGCCCCTGTCGTGTACGTCACGCAGCCCGCGCCCCGGCCCGCGAGCGTCGTGGTCGTGACGCCGCCCGCGCCGTGTCACCCGACGGTCGTCGCGCCTCCGCCTCCGTCCGACGAGCACGGTCTCCTGGTGCTCGACTCGACGCCGCTCGTGGGCGGTCAGGCGGTGCTCATCGAGTGGGGCGCGGGCTACTACCCCGGCCAGGTGATCGCGGTGAACGGCAACGGCACGGTCCGCGTGCACTACACGAGCTACGGCGGAATGTGGGACGAGGACGTCCCCCGCTACCGCCTCCGCCTCGCGCGCTGAGCCGCGCTCCGTCTGCGACGGTGCGACGCGAGCCGCGAATGGATGCGACTCACGCCTCCTCGACGAGCCTTCGCAGCGCGCGCATCCGAGGGTGCGCCGCGTTGATCGCGAGGGCCTCGTCGAGCGCCGTCTTCGCGGCCTCACGCTCGCCCCGCGCGACGAGGATCGTGAGCAGGGCGTGGTGCTGCTCCCATGCGCGCGGCGTGTCGACCACCGCAGCGCGGGCGATGCGCTCGGCCTCGTCGAAGGCCCCCAGCGCGCAGAGCCCGAGCGCGTGCTCGACGTGAGCGCCGCTGTTCGTCGGGCAGAGCCTCAAGCACACGAGCGCCGCCTCCATGGCGTCGGCGGTCTTCCCCTGGAGTCGCAGCGCCCACGCGAGCACGAGGTGATTGATGTCGACCTCGGGTTCGGCTTCGATGCACATCCGCGCGACGCGCTCGGCCTCGATGCCGTCGCCGAGGCAGCAGTAGGTGAGGCCCACGTAGTCCGAGGTCCAGAGCTCGACGCCCGAGAGCTCGAGCGCGAGCGCCGCGAGGCTGCGCTGCTCGCCGGGCTCGATGTCCGCCTCCGCGAGGCAGTACGCCAGCGTGGCCGCGTAGCACCCGCAGTCGGGGTCGAGGCGCACGGCCTCGCGCAACGGCGCGAGCGCTTCGAGCGGGAGGTTGTGCATCAGCAGCGCGTAGCCCACGCGGTAGTGCGCGAAGGCGTCGTCGGGCGCGCGCGCCACGGCCTCGCGAGCGACGTCCGCGGACTCCTGCTGCCGCGACTGCGCGCTCAGCGAGTGCGCGAGGACGAGCATCGCGTCGACGTGATCGGGCGCCAGCGCGAGCGCCGCGCGAGCCTCTCGCTCCACGGCCGTCCAGCGCTGGAGGTCCGCCGCCACGTTGGCGCGGCGCAGGTGTCGATCGAGCGCGTCGTCGTGTTCGCTCATGGGCCCTCGTCGCGCCGTGGGGGCACGCTCGCCGTGTCGTTGGCGCTCGCGGTCACGGTCCTCGAACGCGACCTCGCGTCGGTGCGCGCGACGTCGGCGTCGAGCGCGGGGCAAGGGCTCATCGTGGGCGTGTCGTCTCCCGGGTGCATCACGCGATCGGTGGTCCTGGGAACACCGCGGCCCCTTGATAGCAGGTGAAGCCGACGCGGTCGACGCCGTCGCTCGGGTCGAGCATCGAGGCGCTCCGCAGCACGCGAACACCCTCACGCGAAAGCGCGCGTTCGACGCTCGAAGCCCTCGTTCTCCCGCCTCGATCAGCCGCGCGGGAGCCGCACGCGCACGGCGCCCTCGCTCACCACCACGAGCGCGTCATCGAGCGCGACCGCGCGCCTCGCGCGCACGCGCACCATCGAAGAAAGCAGCGCGTCCGCGCGTCGCCCCGCGACGCGATACACGGCGGTCAGACCCACCATCACCGCGACGCGAAGGGTCTCGCCCTCGCGCGTCAGTCGGACGCCCGGAGGCTTGCGAAACACCCGTTGCGCGAGGCCGAGCGGAAACGTCGGGCGCACCTCGATCTCGTCGTCGACGCGCGCTTCGAACTCCACTTCGAAGTCGGGGTCCGCGGGGTCGGCGTCGGTCCATCGACAGCGCACCGGAGGCAGCACGCGCCACGCGCTCACCATGTCGCGACCGCGCCCCCATCCTCGAGCGTCGTGGCCTCAGACCGCGGATCGCGCGGAGCACTCATCAACCGAGGAGTACCACCGTCCCCATCGCACGTCGTCGTGGTCGCGCGCGCCACGCCGCCGTACACGACGGGCCCGCACGAGCACCCCCGTCCCACCGAACGTGAGCAGCGGGACATCCACGCGCCCGAGCCGAAGAAAAACGAGCGGTGCGCCGTGACACCGCCGTTGAAATTGGATATCCAAGAAATGCCACGCGTTGCCTGCGGTGGTCTCCGTTCGCGCAGGGTGGGACCCTGCGACCGCACGTCGCGCTCCGCACACGCGCATCGCAGAAGCGCCGCGTTTGCGTGGAAACGACGCGGCTGCTCGCCGTGGATCGTGAGCCCGCGAAAACCGCCAACTGCGACACGATTTCCACGTTCGGTCTAGACAGGATCGCACACCGCGTGCGACTTTCAGGCCGCAGTGGCGGAGAAAATCCTCATCGTTGGGTCGAGCGGACTCGTCGGGAGCGCACTCGCGACGGCGTTTCGCAACGATGGGATTTTCGTCCGCGGCTTCGACAAGAGTACCCCACTCTCTGACGGCGGACTGGATGATTTTGTCGCGGGTGACGTCCGCGACGAGGCCCTGCTGACGCGATTGACCGCGGACGCGACCGCGGTGGTCCATCTCGCCGCGATCGTCGGCGTCGACGCGTACCTGTCGCAGCCCGACGAGGTCCTCGACGTCAACATCCTCGGGACGCGCGCGGTGCTGCTCGCCTGCGAAGCCCACCGCGTCCCGGTGATCGTCGCGAGCACGAGCGAGGTCTACGGTCGCGGCGGCGCCTCGCTGCGCGAAGACGCCGACAGCGTCTACGGCCCCGCCTCGCTTCAACGCTGGTGTTACGCCACGTCGAAGCGCGCGGCCGAGCACTACGTGTACGCCTCGGCGTCGCGGGGTCTTCGAACGGCCGTCGTGCGCTTCTTCAACGTGTACGGCGCGCAGCTCGACCCCGTCGGACGCGAGCGCGTCGTGAGCCGCTTCGTGCGCGCGCTTCAGCGTCGCGATCCGCTGCCGCTCTTCGACGGCGGCGCGGAGGTGCGCGCCTTCTGCTACGTCGACGACGCCGCCGCGGCAGTGCTCCGCGTCGTGCGCGCGACGATCGCGGGCGACCCCGCCGTGTGCGGCCAGGCCTTCAACATCGGACGCGACGAGCCCGTCACCATCGCCGAGCTGGCCGGGCGCTTCCTCCGCTTCGCGGCGCAGCAGAACGGCGTGTGCCACAAGGAGGCCGCGGCGCACCACGGCGACGGCTTCGACGCCGTCTCGTGGCGCAGCCCCGACCTCGCCGCCATCGAGCGCGCGACGGGCTGGCGCTCGAACACCTCGCTCGACGAGGGCGTGCGCCTCGTGCTCGACGCCCACGGACTCCTCGCGGACCACGCGCCGCCGCCCACGGAGCCGCGCATCCCCTACGTTCGCCCGCGCTTCGACGCCGACGCGGCCCTGACCGCGACGCTGCGCCGGTCGCTCGACAGCGGCGTGGTCACCAACGAGGGCCCCGAGGTCGGCGCCTTCGAAGCGGAGTGCGCGGCGTGGCTCGCGTCTCCCCTCCCCCTCGCGACGAGCAACGGCACCACCGCCCTCACCCTCGCCGCGCTCGCGCTCGGGATCCGCGGCCCCGTCGTGATGCCGTCGTTCACCTACGTCGCGACCGAGGCCGCGCTGCGCCTCGCCGGCGCGACCCCCGTCTACTGCGACATCACGCGAGACCGCTGGACGCTCGACCCCGACGCCCTCGAGGCCCTGCTCGCGTCGCGGCGTGACGTGCGCGCCGTCGTCGCGGTGAACGTCTACGGCGTGCCGCCCGACCTGCACCGCATCGCGGCCCTGTGTCGGCGCGCGCGTGTCCCGTTGCTCTACGACGACGCGCACGGCTTCGGGACCGAGGTCGACGGCCGACGCTTCACCGACGAGGCTGACGTCACGGTGTTCAGCCTCCACGCCACGAAGGTGATGCCCGCCGTCGAAGGCGGACTCGCGATCACGGCGGATCCCGCGCTCGCACGCGAGATGCGGCGGCTCCGGCGCCACGGCGTCGCCGACGACATCCTCGCCACCACGCCGGGGCTCAACGGTCGACTCGATGAGCTGCGCGCCGCCGTCGGGCGTCACTCGCTGCGCGGCCTCGAAGGCGCACTCGCGCGTCGACGCGCCTACGCGGATCAGCTCCTCGCGACGCTCGCGCGCGCGGCGTCTCTGTTCGAACTGCAACACACGCCCGACGAGGTGGTGAGCAACCACCAGAACCTCGCGGTGCTCCTCCGTGATGCGAGCCTCGTCGCGTCGGGCGCCGTCATCGGGCACTTCGACGCGCTCGGCATCGGCACGCGGCGCTACTTCTATCCCGCGCTGCACACGCTCCCGGGTGCCGTCGCCGATCGACCGCTCCCGGTCACCGAGCGCGTCGCCGCCTCGGTGCTCTGCCTGCCGCTCCACAGCCGCATGGACGCGCGCACGCTCGCCCGCGTGGAGGATGCGATCACGCGCGCCGCGGCACGCTTCGGAGCGTCGTCGTGGACCTGAGCGTCGTCATCCCCGTCCACGACGAGGCGCCGGTGCTCACCGAGCTCGTCACGCGCGTCCGTGCGGCGGCGGTCTCGTGCGCCGGGCGCGTCGAGGTGCTCCTCGTCAACGACGCCAGCCGCGACGAGACCGCGGCGCTCGCGGAGACGCTGTCGGACGACGTGGTGCGCTTCGTTCACCTCGACGCGCAGCACGGTCAGACGGGCGCGACGCTCGTGGGTCTCGCCCGCGCGCAGGAGGCTATCACCGTCGTGCTCGACGGCGACCTGCAGGATCCGCCCGAGCACATCGCCGCGCTCGTCGCGGCGCTCCGCGAGCACGCGGACCGCGACGTGGCCTTCGCGGTGAAGTCCTCGCGCGCAGAGTCTCGCGCGACGCGCGCGGCCTTCGCGCTCTATCACCTCGCACAGAGGACCTTCGGCGACGACGCCATGCCGCCCGGCGCGGGGAGCTACTGCGCCTTTCGCGCGACGGTGCGCGAGGCGGTGCTGGCCGCGCCGCGCTCTCGCGCGAACGTCGCGACGCTCGTCGCACGCCGTGGCGCGCGTCACGTCACCGTTCCCTACGAGAAGGCCGCGCGGACGCACGGGGTCTCGCAGGTGGGCTTCGCGGGGCTCGCGCGAGAGGCCCTCGACTCGCTCGCGATGACCGGCGCGCTCTCGCGCATGGTCGTGGCGGGCGGCGCGTTCGTGACGGCCGTCACCGTCGCGTGCGTCGCGCGACGGCGGCGCATCGAGACGGCGGCGGCGCTCTCGATCGCGACGCTGGCGGCGCGCTCGCTCGCGGGCGCGTACCAGCGGCGCCTCGGCAGGGAGGACGTGTGACGTGATCGCGGCAGCGACCGTGGCGCTCGCGTTTGTTCTCGCGGTGGCGTGCCTTCGGAGCAGCCTCGCGCAATCGCCGCGGAGGGGCGCGGTGGTCGGCCTCGTGGCGGTCTTCGTGCCGGCGTGGTTCCTCTTCTGCGCGCTCGTGCCCGGTCTCGGTGATCGCGAGCTGCTCGTGCTGCACGAGGGCGGGACCGCCTGCACGCTGCAGTCGTTCTTCGGCGAGGATCAGCACACCGACGCGCTCTCGCGCGACGGCCTGCAGTGGCTCGCGCGCGGGCTCGGGCCGCCGATGTCGTGGCTCGTCCGCCTCAACGCCGCCTTCGCGGGCGCCGCCGCGTTCGGGCTGGTGGTCGCGTCCGTGATCGTCACGCGCAGCGCCATCGGAGGCCTCGCCGCCTTCGCGCTCATGGGCTGGTCGCGCGGGTTTCAGATGGGCGCGCTCTCCGAGACGCCCGCGACGGCGGTCTGGTTCGCGACGATGGCAGCGCTCCCGGCCTGGCACCTCCTGGCCGAGAGCGAGGGCCGCACGTCGACGGAGCGTCGGCTGGCGCTCGCGTCGCTCGCGACCTGCGCGTGGCTCGCCGCGGGGATGCGCGTGGAGCTGCTCCTGCTGGGCGGTCCGCTGGTCTGCGTCGCCCTCATCGAGAGCCTCGTCGGCGACGCGCCGATCAAGGCGGTCTACGCCGGCGTGGGCCGCGTGCTGCGACGCGCGCTCGAGCTGCCGTGGCCCGCGCTCGCGTTCGCCATCTTCGCGCTGCACGAGCTCCCCCGCGTCGCGGGCCTGGCGGGCTTCAACGGGCGCCTCGCGGCCGTGGCGGCGTTCCCGTCGCTCGAGATGTTTCGGCTGCCGATCGTGGTGTCGAGCGTGCTGTCGCTTCCCGTGGGCGCGCTCGCGACCGTGGGGATCGTCGCGGGGCTCACGCGCGGTCCCGTGCGCGCCCTCACGGCGATGGCCACCGTGCAACTCCTCGCGGTGTACCTGTCGGCGAGCCACAACGTGGGCTGGGAGATGCACCGCTACACGATGCTCGCCGCCGCGATGCTCTGGCTGCACGCGCTCGCGGGGTGGCGCGCGATCGAGATGCACGCGTCGCGCGCCGCGTGGCCGTCCGCGTGGCGCAGCGCGCTCGCGTCGGCGCTCGTGATGCTCGTCGCGCTGCGCGGAGACTCCAACCCGCTCCACCCGGGGTGGTGGAACGCCAACGTCCGCCAGCAGGAGATCGTCCTCCGCCTCACGAAGCAGCGCGAGGCCCACACGCTGCGCCGCGCGGTGCTCGACGCCCCGCGGTGCATCTTCATCGCGAGGGTGAGGCGCGACGGCATGCGAGAGGGGCCCATGGTGCTCGCGACCTTCGGCAGCACGATGCACCTCCACTTCGAGTCGTCGCCGGAGACGTCGGTCGCGGATCTCGGGCTGCACCAGATGCCGTGCGTGAAGTACTTCCGCACGCTCGACTGCGACGGGCAGGGCGGCGAGCGGTGCGACGACGACGTGCGCGGCGCGACGCCGGAGCGGCTCGTGACCGAGCGCTTCGCGGCCTACAGCGACCCGACCGAGTACGGTCACCTCGCGCCCGTCGTCCGCTACGGAACGTTCCGGCTGCGGGGCGTCGCGTCTGCCTCGCGTTGAGGCGAGCGCACAACGCCGCTCACTTGCGGCGGTAGAGGATCGTGCCGCCCACGTGGAGCGTCTCGTAGCAGTCGACGAGGCCGTAGAGCGTCTCGGTCGATCCGAGCACCAGGAAGCCGCCGGGCTGCAGCAGCTCGTAGAAGCGCCGCAGGATGCTGCGCTTCATCTCGTTGTCGAAATAGATGAGGATGTTCCGGCAGAACACCACGTCGAAGGTGCCGAGAAAGGGCATGGGCTCGGCGAAGTTCAGCGCGCGGCACTGCACCATGCGCCGCAGCTCGTCGCGCACGACCCAGTTCTGCCCCTTCGGCTGAAAGAACCGATCGCGCTGCAGGGGCGTGAGCCCCCGCGCCACCTCGAGCGCCGTGTACTCGCCCGCGGTGACGCGCGCGAGCACGCGCTGCGACACGTCGAGCGCGAGGATGGTCACCTCGTCGGCGCGCAGCCCCGAGACGTCGCCGAGGCGGCAGTACTCGTCGACGCACATCGCGATGCTGTACGCCTCCTGCCCCGTCGACGCGCCCGCGGACATGATGTTCGCGCGCGCGAGCCCGCGGTCACCCGGAAAGCGCCGCCGCGTCGCGACGACCTCGCCGAGGAGCGGGAGCACGTGCGATCGAAACGCTTCGAAGGGGTGCGTGTCGCGGAAGAACGACGTCTCGTTGGTGGTCATCGCCTCGATGACCTCGTCGCGCAGGCTGAGCGACGGAAAGGTCGCGACCATCGACGCGAGCGCCGAGAACGTCGAGCAGCCGAAGGCCTGGGCCACGGGCTCGAGGCGCTGCCGAACGAGGTACTGCTTGTCGTCTCCGAGCTCGATGCCGACGACGCGCCGCACGTACGCGCGGAGCACCTCGAAGTCGGCCGCGGCGAGGTCCATCGACCGCTACCGGGCCCCCACCGCGCGACGAATCGCGTGGGGGATCTGCATGAGGGGGACGACCTCGTCGACGAAGCCCGACGCGACCGCGCTCCCTGGCATTCCCCACACCACCGACGTCTCTTCGTCTTGAACGATCACCCGCGCGCCCGCGCGCTTGAGGCCGCGAAGACTCTGCTCGCCGTCGTTGCCCATGCCGGTCATGATCACCGCGACGACATTGCCACGGCAGGCCATCGCCACAGAGCGGAAAAGCACGTCGACAGAGGGTCGACACCCGTTCTCCGGCGGATGATCGTTGACCCGGAGCGTGAGCTGTCCCGACGCGCTGCGCGTGAGCGTCATGTGACGTCCGCCGGGCGCGATGTAGATCCGCGAGGGCTCGACGACCTCGCCGTCTTCGCCCTCCTTCGTGCGCCTGCCACAGCGATTCTGGATCCCCTCGGCGAGCGACACGGTGAAGTTCGCGGGCATGTGCTGCACGATCAGGATCGGCAGCGCGGTCACCTCGCAGAGCGATGGGAGCATCTCGGCGAGCGCGCGCGGTCCGCCCGTCGAGACGCCGATGCAGATGACCTCCGCCGCGACGCGATCCCTCGCGTCGACAAGGCTCGCGCGAACCTCGACGCCGGGCGTGACCTGAGACACGGACGTCACGCCCCTCGGCGGCGACGCTCTCGTTTGAAGCGCGGGCGCCGCGCTGACACCGACGGGCCGATCGGTCACCTTGCGGAGCGCGCCCACGCCCGTGCGCGCGGCCGCGTAGGCGCGGATCCTCGGGAGCAGGAGGTTCCTGAGTCGCGCGATGCTGTCGGCCTCCGAGGTTCCTTCGGGCTTGGTGATGAAATCGAAGGCCCCGAGGTCGAGCGCGCGGAGCGTCAGCGCGGCGCCCGCGCGCGTGTGTGACGAGAGGAGGATCACGCCGATGCGCTCGGTCCTCGGCCGCGCGGCGTTGACCTTCTCGATCTCCGCGAGCGTGGCGAGCCCGTCCATCTCGGGCATCTCCATGTCGAGCGTGAGGAGCTCGGGGCGACAGACCGGGAGCGCCTCGATGGCCTTGCGCCCGTTGCGCGCCGTGCCCACCACCTCGATGTCGGGCTCCCTCGCGAGGGCGGCCTCGACCAGATGCCTGAACACGATCGAATCGTCGACGATCAGGAGCCTCACGCCACACCTCCTCGCGACGAGACCGTCGCTCCGTCATTCTGGGTCATGGCTTGAGTCCTCCGTTGAACTTTCGAGCGGGCGCCTCGCCGGGCGCTACACCCTGAACTGCGCCACGAGCCCGTTGAGCGTCGCGGCCATGCGCGAGAGCTCCTTCGACGACAGGCTCACCTGCGAGGCGCTCTTGGTCGAGTCTCGGGCCGCCAGGCTCACGCTCGCGATGTTCTTCGCCACGTCGCGGGCGCCGACCGCGGCCTCGCCCGCGTTGCGAGACATGTCGCGCGTGCCCTTGGCGACCTCGGTGACCGCGTGCGCGATGCTGCGCGCGCCCTTGGAGCCCTCGTTGACGCTCGCCGAGATGCCGTTCGAAGCCTTGGTCTGCTGCTCCACGGCTTGAGAGATGACCTCCACCGACGCGCCGATCTTGCCGATGATGTCCGCCACCTCGCCGATGACCTTCACCGCGTCGCCGGCGTTGCCCTGCACGCCCTCGATCCTGCCCGCGATGTCACCCGCGGCCTGGGCGCTCTGATTCGCGAGCTCCTTGATCTCGTGCGCGACGACCGCGAAGCCCTTGCCCGCCTCGCCCGCGGAGGCCGCCTCGATGGTGGCGTTGAGGGCGAGGAGGTTGGTCTGCTCGGCGATGCGCTTGATGACGCCCGTGACCTTGCCGATCTCCTTGGCGGCGTTGCCGAGGTCGCCCATGGTGCGCGTGGCGTTGTGCGCGAGCGAGTTCGCCTCCGACGACACGGCGCGCGCGTGGCGGGCGTTCTTCGAGATGTCGCCGATCGCGACGGCCATCTCCTCGACCGCCGCGGAGACGCCGTTGATGCTCTGCGACGTCTGCTCCGAGGCCGAGGCCACCGTCTGCGCGTTGACGCTCATCTCCTCGGCCGCTGACGCCATGCCGCTGATGTTGTGCGACATCTGCTCGGTGGTGCTGGCCACCGACGCGGTCTGGGCGTTCGTCTCCTCGGCGTTGCTGAGGAGCTGCGTCGAGACCGTCGCGAGCTCCTCCGAGGCGCTCGCGAGCATGGTGGAGTTCTCCTTCACCTGCGAGAGCATCTTCGAGAGCGAGTCCGCGAGCTCGCTGGCCGCGCGCGCCATGACACCCGTCTCGTCCGATCGAACCGAAGCGATGCGCCTCGTCATGTCTCCCTTGTTCATCGCCTGCATGAGCGAGACCACCTCGGCGATGGGATCCGCGATGAAGCGCGCGAGGGAGAAGCCGAGCACGACCGCGACGAGCACCGCGAGCAGCGAGGCCACGACGGTCGACACGGTGGCGGTTTTCGCCGAGGAGTTCGCGCGGTTGCGGGTCGCATTCACGAGCTCGCCCGCGTGGTCGACCCTGCGCTTGAACGCGCTGGTGAGGGCCGCATACGAGACGGAGTTCATCTCGATGGCCTGATGCGACGCCGCGGCGAGGCTCGCCTCGGTGTGATTGCTCTCCCATTCGCGGAGGAGCGCGACGGCGGTGGTGTGATCGCGCCACCAGCGGTCCCACGCGCGGTGACACTCGCGCCACATGACGTCGCCCTCGCGGTCGCGGGGCAGCGGGTCGAGCACCGCGAAGCTCTCGTCGGCGCGGCGCTTGGCATCATCGAAGCGGTCGTACATCTCGCGACGGCCCTGCGGGGGGAGGTCCGGCGATAGGAGGGCGTTCTCGGCGCCGTCGATGTCGAGCGCGGCCTCGCGGATCGTCATGAGGTGGTACCGCGTCGGCATGCGGAGCTCGGTGATCTCGTGCAGGCCGTCGGTGACCGAGTTCACGGAGTAGAGGCCCACGCCGCCGACGAGCAACGAGAGGGAAGCGACCACCAGGAAGGCGATCACCAGCTTGGTGCGGATGGAGGCATTGGCGAACATCACTTCTTCTCCTCGGTCGACGCGCCGGGTCGCGAGACTTGTTTGCCTGTGAGGGCGGGGAGGATTCCGCGCGCGTTGAGCACCACCAGCAGGCCCCGCTCGAGGCGGCACACGCCGAGGCTCACCTCGGGCGGCGCGCGCCGACGATCGACGGGGACCGCGTCGCGCTGCTTGCGCCTCCGCTCCTCGATCTGATTGGTGTGAATGGTCACGACATCATCGACCCGGTCGACCAGCACGCCGAAGGGCTCGTCGACGGAACCGCGGAACAGGATCACGCTCGGCGTCGACGAGAAGTCGCTGCGCTCGAAGCGAAACGCGTGCCGCAGGTCCATCACGAGGTGGATCTGTCCCCGGATGCTGATGTATCCGAGCACGGACTCGGGGGCGTGAGAGATGGGGGTGATGTCGACGTGATCGCTGATCTCCTTCACGTCGAGGATGTCGACGCCGAAAAGGCGGCCCTCCAGCCAGAAGGAGCAGAGCTGGAGCGTGCGTGGCGGCATGCCGCTCAGCGACGTGTTCGATGCCTGCGTCATGGATTGCTCCCGAAGGGCTCGACGGAACGCCCCACCACGTCGAGGTCGACGAGGAGCGTCATGGTCTTGTCGATGAGCGCCGTCGCCGTGACCCCCTCGGCGCGGAACGCGTCGTGGTCGAGGGTGACGTCGTAGTCGCCGATGTCGACGAGGCGCGAGGCGACCACGCCGTAGAGCGCGCGTGAGGTCTTGGGCAGCAGCATGAAGAGCTCGCTCGTCTCGACGACGGGCGACACGGGCAGCACATGCTCGAGGCGGACCACCGCGGTCGACGCGCCGTCGACGGTGACGAACTCGCGCCCGCCCACGCGCTGGATCTGCTGCGCCTCCACCCGCTCGATGCGCTTGATGGCCTGGATGTCGACGCCGAACTGCTCCTGCGCGCCGCTCTTGAAGAGCAGGAGCGAGCGTCGCTGCGTGGCGTCCTCGGCGTCGCGGCGCGCGGCGTCCGTCGCGGGGTGCTGCTCGTCGGCCTCGATGCCCGCGTAGCGCGCCATCGCGAGCGGGTCGAGGATCAGCGCGACCTTGCCGTCGCCGAGCACCGTGACGCCCGAGTAGATGGCGAGGTCCTTCACGCAGCGGTGCATGGGCTTCACCACGATCTCTTCGGTGCCCACGATGGCGTCGATGACGAGGCCGAAGCGCGTGTTGCCCACCTTCACGACGGCGAAGGCGACGGACCAGTCGTAGGGCTGATCGGCGGCCCTCGCCCGCTGAAGCTCCGCGAGGCGCGACGCGCGATCGGCCCTGGCGTTCTCCGTGAGCCGCGCCTGCGTCTCGAAGTCGAAGGGCTCCTTGTGCCGCAGCACGTCGCTCAGCCACACGATCGGCAAGAGCACGTCGCGCAGGCGATACACCTGCCGCGCGCCCGCGCACTCGATCTTCGAGTACACGTCCTCGTCGTAGAGCCGCACGAGCTCTTCGAGGTTCACCTGCGGGATCGCGAAGCGCTGCCCCTCGGACACCACGATGAGCGACGGGATGATGGCGAGCGTGAGCGGGAGCCGGAGCGTCAACGTCGTGCCGCGCCCGACCTCGGACTCGAGCACCACGCTGCCGCCGAGGCGCTCGATGGAGGTCTGGACGACGTCCATTCCGACGCCGCGGCCCGAGATGTCGCTCACCTCCTTGACCGTCGAGAGGCCGGGGAGAAACACCAGCGCGAGGATCTGCTTCGGGCTGAGGCGCGCGAGCTCCTCGGCGGTCTTGAGCTTGCGCGCGAGCGCCGTGGCCTTGATCACCACGGGGTCGATGCCTCGCCCGTCGTCGGTGATCACCACGACGATCTGACCGCCCTCGTGATAGGCGCGCAGGGTGATGCGACCGGTCTCGGGCTTGCCCTCGGCGACGCGGAGGTCCGGCGGCTCGATGCCGTGGTCGCAGCAATTGCGGATCACGTGAACGAGCGGCGCCGTGAGGGTCTCGAGGATGGTCTTGTCGAGCTCCACCTCGTTGCCCGTCATGTCGATCACGATCTTCTTGCGGAGCTGCGCGCCGAGGTCGCGCACGATGCGGGAGAACTTCCCGAAGATCGTGCCGATGGGCTGCATGCGCGTCCGCATGATCGTCTCTTGAAGGTCCGACGTGACGACATCGAGGCGCTGCGAGATGCTGTTCGAGACAGGGTCCGAGCGGTCCGTGTGCTGAAGCAGCCGGTTGCGAACGAGCACGAGCTCGCCCGCGAGCATCATCAGCCGACCGAGCACGTCGACGCGGATGCGCACGGCCTCCTGAGAGGGATCGACCGCCTCCTCGCCGGGTCGTGCGGGCTCTCCCGTGACGCGCGGCTCGGCGGGATGCGAGGCGGGCTCCACGGGGGCCGGCGGCGTCGCGTCGCGCTTCGGGGTCGGCGGAGGCGCCGCGACGGTGGCCGCCTCGACAGGCGCGGGAGGGCTCGCCTTCGCAGAGGGTTCCCAGACGCCGCCCCACGCGGTGAACCCTTCAGGGCCCCAGATCTCGCCTTCCAGCGAGGGCTGCTCGGGCGCCTCGACGGCGGGCGGCGCGGGGCGCTGGTGGTCCGCAGCGTCAACGAGCTGACGCAGCTCCGCGAGCACCGGCGCGGTGTCGTTCTGGTCGCCCATCTCCGTCGTGTCGAGCACGACCCGCAGCGTGTCGACGCCGTGTAGCAGCGCGTTGATGTGCGGAGGTCCGAGCTTCAATCGCCCTTCGCGGGCGATCGCCAGGAGCGCCTCTACCGAGTGCGCGACGGACACGGTCTTCTTGAACCCGAAGAAGCCCGCGTTTCCCTTCACGGTGTGAACCGCCCGAAACATGCGGTTGAGCGTCTCGTCGCTGGCCGGGGTGCCCTCTCGCTCCAGCCGCAAGAGGTCCGCTTCGACGGAGGCGATCAGGTCCTTCGCTTCACTCAGGAACTCGCCAATCAGAGATGGGTCGTTTGACATAGGTGCCTTCGCTGCAAGGGCGATGGAGCGCCGCGAACCCCAGATGGGTCAAGCGGCCTCGCTGCCCGTGTCGAGAAGTCGGAACCGCCCCTATGCGCCGCGTGCGCAATGGCGCGTTCCACGCGCATCTTCCGTTTTTCGCGCTGCGATGTGTCTCACCCACGGTCAGCGCGCGGAGATTATCGGGAGGTCACGTGACTCCTTGGACATCACCGAAATGCGGCACCGAAAATCGCCGCGATTCGGTCCGCGTCGCGATGCCCGAACGCGCGCGCCACCCGGGCTGATCGCGTGCAAACGCCTTCAGAGAAGCAGAGCTCTCGGCTTGCTCGAAGGTGTGATGTGACGCGTCGGGCGACGCTGGAACTCAAGAGACCAGCCCTGCGGCGTTCACGGGCGTCGCGCGCCTCAAAGGGCGACAAGGCGGGTTGGAAATAGCTTGTTTTCCAGATGAATCGCGCCGCAACCGTGTTGGTTGTGCGATGCCTCGACAACACCCCAACGTCTGATCGCGCGACGGCGCGAAGAACGATTCATCGGACAATTCACGCGACGTGCTGGACCCGCGCGATCACGTGAACGCCTCGATCCACGCAGTCGAGAATCGATCGGGTGACGCCCGTCGGGGCTACACGTCGGAGAGGATCTCGGCGACGAGCTCGGCGCCGTAGGGGTCGTCCCAGTTTCCGCTGTGATCGCGGAGCGCGCCGCGGAACTCGAGCTCGATGGGGGCCGTGTCGTCGCCGACCCGATAGTTCGACATCGGCGCCACCCCGAGCTGCACGGCGCGGACGGGCCGCTCCTGCGCGAGGTAGGCGAGCTTGAGCGACGACATCGCGATGAGGGTGGCGTTGCGCTTCCCCTGCACGCCGAGGCACCGCGCGGACCTCGCGGGCCCCGCGTTGAGCCCGTGGAGCGAACCGACCGCCGTGCGATGCAGCGCGCCCGCAGGAGGACGGATGCAGCCCACGGAGAGCGTGGCGTCGTAGGCGTCATCCCAGTACCCGGTGTCGTCTCGAACACCCGCCACGGCGCGCGCCGACCAGAACACCGAGCCGTCGCCCGCCCCGACGCGACGCGACTGCGGCTCGACGCGCACCAGCAGCTCGCGGAGGCCACGGTTCGTCGACGTGAAGCCCACCTCGAAGCCGCTGAGGAAGTACACCGCCTCGCGTCCCGCGGGCAGCTCGACCTCGGGCGTCGTCGCGCCGCCCTTCGTCGGATGCTCGTGGTGAGCCGAGGGCAGCGAGAGCTCCGTCGACGCGCCGCTCCACGCGCCGTCGAGCGCGATCACGTAGAAGGCGACCGAGGCGCGATAGCCGTCGTCCCACGCGCCCGACGCGTCTCGAATGCCCGCACGCACCGACACGAGCGCGTCTGCGCCGTCGCGCCGCACCCTGGTCTGCGCGGCGAGGCGATGAAAGGGCCGATCGGCGCCTGCGAACTCCACCGAGAACCAGTTCAGCGCGATCAGCAGCGTCGCGTTCGCGGGCACGCCGGGGAGCGGGATCCGCGACGTCTGCCACCCGGGTTCACCGGTCACCGGCTGCGCGATGCCATCCCCCGCTTTGTTGTCGGGCGGAAACGAGACGCCTCCCAGAAACACCGTCATCCCCATGTCGTGACCTCCACGCGATTCGAGTCGGACCCGGCCAGTACCTGCGCGCGCGGGGCCGCTGTCAAGCAGATCCCTCGCCCGTGAAGCGCCGTCGCCCTCGCGCGAACGCGCGCTTCGAACACGCCGCGTGGCGCGCGGTTACGCGCGGGTCGAAGCGCGACCATCCGGTCGTCGCGGAGGTTCCTTCAGGCCCTCCCTGAAGCGACGGCGGCGCGCGCGCAGCAACGCCATCGCCGCAGCGAAGACAGCGGTCGCATCGCGATCCCGCGCGGTCCCCTGCGTCGCGCAGCCACAGCCCGGAGGCTCCTCGGCGCGGTCGCTCGAAGCGTCGCTCGCGTCAGACTCGTCGACGTCGGGCGTGACGAAGGTCGCGTCGGCGGGCGTCTGGAGGTCGACGTCTTCGGCTTCTGCGTCGGCGCCGCCCACGTCGTCACCGACGTCGTCACCATCCCCGTCATCGGGCGCGTCGGACGCAGTGTCGCGCAAGCCCGCATCGGCGAGCGACACATCGCGCGTGCCTGCCTCCGAGGTCGCATCGAGCGCGCTCGCGTCGACGGCCGCGTCACGCACGCCCGCGTCCATCGGCGCAGTCGTCACGATGACGTGCGCTTCGAGAAAGTCATCGGGTGGACCTCCGCCGAGCGTCGGCTGCGAGAACCACGTGACGCCCTCTTGCACCACGCCGAAGTGCTGATGAAAATCTCCCGCGCGCGTCGCCGTGAACCGCACGGGAAAGCGGAACGTCGCACCCGGCGCGACCGACCCGGTCACCGTCGAGACACGCGTCGGCGAGAGCCATCCGGCGCCTCCGACGGGCGAGGGCCTGTCGCGCGGCGTGGGCGCGAGGCGCGTCACGTTGGGGAGCCACGGTTGCGTCCCGGTGTTGGTGAGCTCGATCCAGTGCAGCGCGCTCTGGCCCACCGTGAGCCTGATCGCGCCCGCGCTCGCGCCGGGAAAGCTCTGCGCGCGAAAGGTCGCCGCGTACCGTGGAACACAGTTCGTCGGCGCCGCGCTGCCGCCGTTGGCCTCGACGCCGAGGTGGTTGTTCACGAGCCGACCGGTGTTGACCACCTGCCCGAGGCCGCGCACGTACATCTGCGAGGAGCCGCCGCCGTCCTGGTTGGTCGCGTAGTCGATCGGCGGCGCACCCGCCTGCGCGGCGTCGTGGTTGAGGTAGTCGATCAGCGTCGCGGCGTTGATCGCGTTCGAGGTCGACAGGAGATAGAGCGTGCGTCGATCGGCGCTGAGCCCGATGGCGGTGCGGGCGTGCGAGGAGTTGAGGAGCGCGCCGTCGTTCGCGGGCGCCCACGGCCCGGTGCTGCGGCCGTGCGCGAGGATGACGTTGTGGCCGCCGACGATCTCGGTGACGCCGGGGTCGGGCGCGCGCGTGCCGTCGCCGATGCCGAGCGCCTGCTGCGGACCGAACGCCCAGTACGGCCGTCCGGGCTCGCGAAACTGGGCGCCGGCGGGCCAGTCGACGCCGCGTCCCCGCGCCCGCCCGATGACCCAGGTCCAACCGGGGAAGTCGAAGAAGTCTGCGTTGATCGCGACCTCGAGCCCGCGCGGTTCGGCCCACCCGCGCGGCGTGGCGCGTCGCTCGGGGTACTGCGTCGCGCGCACCGAGACGCCCGCGGCGCAGAGGTCGACGACGACCATCGCACGCGACGGGTTGCGCACCAGCGTGATGCCCGCGAAAGGGCGGCTCACCTGCGCGTCGACGCGCGCGCAAAGCGCGACGAGGCCCAGGCCCACGGCGAGCGACGACACCCTTCGCATACGCGCGACCGTACCACGCGCCACCTTCACGGCGTGCGCGCTCGTGTGGCATGACGACCTCGATGAGCACCGCGCCGATCCGGTTCATGTTCGATTTCATCTCGCCGTACGCCTACCTCGCGTGGACGCAGGTTCACGACCTCGCCTCGCGCTACGGACGCGAGGTCGAGCCCGTCCCCGTGCTCTTCGCCGCGATGCTCGACGCGTGGGGACACAAGGGGCCCGCGGAGATTCCCCCGAAGCGGGTCTACATCTTCAAAGACGTGCTGCGGAACGCGCGACGGCTCGGGGTGCCGTTGACGCCTCCGCCGACGCACCCGTTCAACCCGCTCCTCGCGCTCCGCGCGGCGTCGCTGCCGATGGAGGCGTCGACGCGTCGCGCGCTGATCACGGCGCTCTACCGCGAGACCTGGGGCGGCGGGCGCGGCGTGACCGACGCCTCCGTCGTGGCCGAGATCGCGCGCGGCGTGGGCCTCGACGGCGACGCGATCGTGCGGGCCGCGCGCGAAGACGACGCGAAGGAGCGCGTGCGCGCGCAGACCGCGAAGGCCATCGCCGAGGGCGCCTTCGGCGTGCCGACCCTCGTGATCGATGGTGAGCTGTTCTGGGGCCTCGACGCGTGGCCCAACATCGAAGACCGCCTCCGCGGCGACGACCCCATCGACGCGCACACGCTGGCCCGTTGGGAGGGCCTCGCCGCCTCGTCTGTTCGCAAGGCCATCGCGCGGCCAACGCCGAAGACGCTCTCGCCCGCCGAGGCCCGCGCGCACGCCGTCGCGTGGGTCGACGCGTGGAACCGCCGCGACCTCGACGCGATCCTCGCGCACTACGCCGACGACGTCTCGGTGTGCTCTCCGCGCGTGGTCGAGCGCACCGGCGCGGCCGACGGCTGGCTGCGCGGAAAGGCCGCGCTGCGAGACTATTTCGCGAAGGGCCTCGCCAACCCGGCGCTGCGCTTCGAGCTCGTCGACGTCACCGTGGGCGTCGGCGCGATGACCGTGGTCTACCGCCGCGAGACGGGCGTGCTCGTGACCGATTGCGCCGAGCTCGACGCCTCGGGCCGCATCACGCGCATGGTGGCGTGCTACGGCGAGGCCGCGAAAGGCTGAGGTGCGACGGCGCGCACCGCGCTCTGATCGCGCTTCGAGGGAGATTTCGCGCCTTCTCGGGCGTCGCGGCCGTGCAGCGCGCGCGTGCTATTGCGAGGCGCGCTCCGTGGGCTCGACCTCGCATCGCGTCGAACCGCCGGCGCGACGACACACGATCCGACGCGCGGCGAGCGCGCATCGTCCGCCCATGGCGCAGTCGGGCTCGAGCCTCGCCGCGAGCGCGTGGTGGAGCGCCCGCGCCGTCGCACCGCGCGCCGTCACACCCCCCTGACAGGTGTAGGTCGGCGGCGGAGCGCGTCCGCTGATCGCGGGGTCGTAGCCCGCGCCGACGCCCTGCTCGATGCACTCGACGTCGGTCACGGAGACCTCGCCCGCGGGTGTCGCGTGGGCTCTCGCGCGCATCAGCGCTCGCATCAACGCCGTCGCCTGCGCGCCCGTGAGCGCGGTCGCAGGCGCCGGCGCGGCCTCGTCGATCGAGGTCACGTCGAACAGCAGCGGCGTGTGATGGTGCGCGGTCATCTGCTCGAACGCGCTCCCGTGGAGCGTGACGTCGCGACCGACGAGGCCCCGGATGCGCTCGCGCAACGCGGCGTCGGTGACGATCAATTGGAGCGTCGTCGCGCGCGCAGCGCGCCGGTCGCCGCGGGTCTCGGCGTCTTCGAACTCGGCGCACACGGGCGTCGCGGTGCTGAGCGCGAAGTAGCGCTCGACGCGATCGTTCGCGTCGCGACCTTCGGCTTCGGAGACGCGCCCCCGCACGGTGGCCGCGCCCGCCCGCGTCGAGGCGCAGGTGTTGGTCGTGCAGTCGCAGCGCGATTGCGCGAGGGCGCGCGACGTGACGAGGCTCAAGGCGGTGACGAGCGTGAGAGCGAGGCGGTGTCGCATGGCAGGAGCGTCCCTTCGAGCGGACGCAGATCCAATGCACGTTCCAACGCGGGGGGCGCAGAGAAATCGCGGTGAGGGCGTCGCGCGCCGTGGCCACCGGGACGCGGCACCGTCGCCGCCAGACGACTGCGATCGCGCCAGATCGCCGTCGGCGTGACGCGGCCTCGCAGCGCGCTCAGACGCCCGTGCAATCCGTCGCGTCGAAACGCCCGCTCGCGCGGGTGTGCCACCAGCCCTCGCCGGGGCGCAGTGGCGCCGACGCTGCACGAACTTCGCGCGCTCCAGGCGCCGCGCGTTGACCTCTGTTCAAGGCAGGCCTTCTCGCGCAATCTCCCGCGCCATGCGCTTCGCCCCCTGGATCTCGCTCGCGTGCGTCTGCGGTTGCGCGTCGGTCGTCACGCCCTACCACGTCGCCTCCGACGCGCCCCTACCGACCGCAGACGCCGCCGTCGATGTGCCGTCGCCGCAGCCCGACGACCTCGACACCTTCGTCGCAGTTGGCGCTGCGGCCGTGTGCGAGGGGCTCTTTCGTTGTTGCGACGCGAGCTCCCGCGCCGCCTTTCGCGCGTCGTACCGACTCGACCCGCGCACCGCGTCGGCCGAGGCCGATCCCCCTTTCGAGGACGAGGCCGGATGTCGTCGGTACTTCGAAGCGAAGCTCGGCGGCGGGCCCTTCGTCGACTGGATCGACGCCGCGCGGCGAGGCCTCGTCCGCTATGACCCGGCCGGATCCGTGGCGTGTCGACGCGCGATCGCCGCGGCCGCGTGCGGCGAGCCGATGCGAAACGCCCTCGCCAACGGCGCGTGCTACGGCCCGTTCGGCAGCATGACGGAGAGCCGCCGCATGTTCGTCCGGAGCGCGGGCGACGGCGCCCCCTGCCGCGCGCTGCGCGATGAACCCGTGGTCGGCACGTACCACGGGACCTGCGACCCGTCGTCGGCGTACTGCTGCGTCCCCGCCCCCGGAGGCACGGGGGGATGCCTGTCCCCGTATGAGTCCGTGCAGAGCGGCCTCGTCGTGGGGCAGTGCAGGGTCGCCGCGCGACTCGGCGCCGCGTGCACGCGCGCGGTCGGTCGCGACGGGGCCTACGTCGCGTGCGTGGGCAACCTCACCTGCGCGAATGGCGCGAGCGGTTGTCAGCCCTACCAGGCCGACGTCGATCTCGCGGTCGGGGACGCGTGCTTCGACCCCGAGCGAGGGCTGTCGCTCGGGCGGTGTCCCGCCGGGTCGCGCTGCGACGGGAGCGGGGCAGACGCGTCGAACACCTGCATCCGCACGCGCGCCGAAGGGGAGCCATGCGAGCGCGCAACGCAGTGCGCGAGCTACCGGTGCCTCGAGGGCCGCTGCGCGCCGAACGACATCG
The DNA here is from genome assembly GCA_046351535.1 of Polyangiales bacterium. Taxonomy (GTDB): domain Bacteria; phylum Myxococcota_A; class Polyangia; order Polyangiales; genus CAISKJ01. The sequence goes on along the minus strand of JAXLYG010000032.1, from coordinate 88,664 downwards.
TATGCGCGGGATCGGGGCGGCCCTGACGCGGAGCGTGCTCCTCGACGGGTCGACGACGGCCCGTCACGAGGGCCCCGTGCGCCTCGTCGTCGTGTGTGACGACGGACGCGAGGCGCTGTTTCTCACCACGGACGAGCGGAACACCCTCCGCGCGTGGAGCCTCTCGCTCACCGATGGCGCCCGCAAGCACCTCGTCGACGCCGTCGGCGTGTCGGCGGTCATCGCGCCTCGCGTGCGACGGCTCTACGCGCTCTCGACCGACCGCGCGCGCGTGACGTGGCGCGACCTCGACGGAGGCGATGGAGGCTCCTTCGCCGTGACGGGCGTGTCGGCGATCGTGTCGTGCACCGGCGACGGGCGGTATCTCGGTTTCATGAGCGAGGTCACCGTGAGCCCGCGACAGGCGATCATCATTCGAAGCGATGGTGGCGCGGTGGCGTGGACGCTCCCCGCGGTGCTCGGTCCGACCTTCACGGACGACGACCGCTGTGTGCTCACGACCTCGGGCCACGGCGCGCTCCACGTCGTGCCCCTCGACGGCGCGGCGCCCTACAGCATCACGCCCGAGACGCGCTTCGTCGGCGGGCGTCGCCTCTGCGCCGAGGGCGGCGGGACGCGCGTCGCGGCCCTCTCGCTCGCGTGTGAGCTCGTCGTGTACGACCTCTCGCTTCGCGCCGTCACCCTGCGCGCGAACCTACGCCGCGGCGTGGAGCTCCTCGGCTTCGCCGGCGGGCGCGTGGTGACCTACGGGCGAGGCTTCGAAGACCTCACCGCGCGCGACCTCGCCGCGAACACGATCACCACGCTCGGAAAGCCGGGCGGCGCCTCGGCGATGACCTCCGACGGGACCGCGCTGGTGCGCCACCGGGAGCGCATCTTCGAGCGCATCGACACGTCGAGCGGCGCGGTGACCCGATGGCATGACGGCCAAGGCGCGACGGTGGTGGGCCTCGCGTGGTCGGCCGACGGCGCCTTTCTCGCGACCGTCGTGAAGGACGGCGAGGTGCGCGTGCTCGACACGGCGCGAGGCGCGCTGCGCTGGGCGTTCGAACACCACGGCGGCGCCCACGCGGTCGCGTTCAGCCCCGACGGTCGGAGCCTCTACTCCGAGGGCCTTCGCGCCCTCACGGTGTGGGACCTCGACAGCGGCCTCGAGGTCTCGCGCCACCCGAAGATCGGTGAGCTCGCGACCTTCTCGATCTCCTCCGACGGGAGGTTCTTGCTGACGCACGGCCTCCTCACGCCGAGGCTCTTCGACCTCAGCGAAGGCGCGCGTCACGTCCTGACGATCTCCGCGCTCGCAGGCGCGTCAGAACTCCGCTTCGTCGGCGCAGACCAGATCCGCAAGGTCACTCTCGCGCCCGAGCGCGGCGTCGCGAGCGTCGGGTGGTACGACCTCACGGGCCAGAGGATCGAACACCGCGAGGTCCGCTTCACGCGAGGCGGCCGCGCCGTCGTCGATGATGACGCGACGCTCGTGATCGTGCGCGGTGCAGAGGTCGCGCGCATCGACCTCCGCACGGGTGACGAGTACCGCGTGTGCGCCGACGAAGGCGCGGGCTACGGGCGCCCCCTCTGCGCGAGCGGCGGCCTGGTGGTGTGCGCGTTTCGACGAGCGGCGCGTCACGGCGTCGACGAGCAGGGCGTCGCGGTGTTCGATCTCGTCGACGGGCGCGTGCGGAAGCTCGTCCGCTGCGCGCGCCTCGTGCTCGGTGCCTCGCTCTCACCCGACCGCGCGAAGCTCGCGGTGGCCTACGTAGACGGGGGCGTCGAGGTGTTCGCCCTCGACGACTGACCAGGTGCTCGCGTCGTTCACCGCCGCCCCGCGACGATGTCGAGGCAGCCTTCGAGCGGCCTCGCGCATGCTGAAGCGACGGTCATGAATACGCGCCCATTCCGTGTGCGCCCACGGTCGCACGACCGGGGTCGACGAGCGTCCAGCGAGGCTGATCTGCGAGGCGTCAGTCGACGCCGAACCAGCGCGCGTCGAGGTCATCCGCGTGTCGTTTGAGCACGTTCGCGAGCGTCTCGGGAATCGCGCCCGTGAGCACGGGGAGCCCGTCGCGTCCGGGGCCCGTGGCGAGCTTCCATACGGGGCGCGGATCGTGGAGGGGCGCGTCGCGGCAGGCGCCGCTACCGGCGGTGTCGCGCGCGTGAGGAACGGCCTCTGGCGAGACGTGGGTGTGGCCGATCACCATGAGCTCGTCGTCGAGGTGAACCGCGCTCGCGCGGACGCTCGACTTCACGATGCGTCCGCTCTTCCAGCGCACGGGCGCGCTTCGCTTGAGGAGCAGGGCGCGGAGTGACGAGGGGAGTTGCGTGGGCGTGGCGCTGCGAATGACGGTCTCGCGGATCGCCATCCGCGAGACGCGGCGCATGTCGACGTCGAGGATGCCGTCGTCGACGCTGAGCTCGCAGCGTCCGTGATGGGTGCGCGTGATCGGCGGGGGCGCGGTCTCCCCGGCGGCGGATTGCTCGCGGTGAGCATCAGCGCGAACCACACGGCGGGGCGCTCCCACATGGGGTCGAATAGCGTGTCACCGCGGGTGACCTTCACCGGGATGATGCAGTTCACGCCCGGCGGCGCCCTTCGGGGGAGCGTCATCGCCCGCTCGGCGAGCCTCCGTCGCCGCGCCCGTGCGATCGAGTCGAGCAGCAGCGGCGCCACAAGGAACGACAGCAGGAACCCGATGCCGCAGAGCAACTCGATCCGCACGACGAGGAGTATCGGGTGACACAGGTGTCAAAGGTTTTGTGTCCATCTGTGCCGACACGATGTCACGATGCCAACCGTCGACCTACAATAACATGATTTTCCGTTATTTCAGCAGTGGCACAGCGAGTGATTGAGCCGCTGGCACAATGAAGAACAACGGGACGTTTTCGACGATGGCGTGGGCGGTGGTGGGGCTGGCGCTGAGCGCGGGATGCAGCGCTACGGTGGGACCCGACCCGGCGCCGACGAACGCCGCCGAGACCGAGGCGGGCGTGGTGATCGACGGGGTGCGCGACGTCGACGCGGGGTCGTGCCGCGATGAGTTTCCGACGCTCGGCGACGCGTGCACCGAGGTCGATCGACTCTGCCGCTTCGGGCCGGGAGGTCCGCCCTGCGACCCGAGCGGCGGGCCCGTGATCGACTGTCAGAACGGCCGTTGGGTGTACGTGACGCTCTCGTGTGAAGGGCTCTCGCCCTCGGGGTGGCACGACGGGGGCGCGAGTGAGGACGCGAGCCGCGACTGATGCGACGGGTGAGGCGCGCACCCCTGCGGCGCACGCGATCCTCCAGCGCATGCTCGACGCAGGCATCGGCTGCCTGCGCCTCGAGCAGGCGCTCACGACGCGCTCGGGCGGCGGGGTCACCACGAACACGCGGGTGCCGTTCCTCTGATACCACCGTCACATCAAACCTGGACGTTTGCGTCGATGCGCCGGGGTTCGGCGTGGGAGGTCGATGTGGGGTCTGGCAGCGCCGATGGCGAAGCGCCAGTGGCGGATGCTCGATGCGCCTCACCCCGGGCAACTGAAGGGTGGCCGCTCCCTTCGGGAGCGACAGGTCATCCGCAAGCGAATGGGACTCTTGCGTGCGCCGCAACCTCTCAGGTCACACTCCTCCGCTTGCAGCAGCGCGCCGTGCGAATGTCGTTTCAGATCGTCCAAACAGCAACGGCCTCTGCGCGTCGTGTAGCTCCCGAAGGGAGCGACACCCTTCAATTGCCCGGGGTGAGGCGCATCGAGCATCCGCGACTGGCGCTTCGCCGTCGGCGCTGCCAGACCCCACATCGACCTCCCACGCCGAACCCCGGCGCATCGACGCGAACGTCCAGGTTTGGGGTAGCGGTGGTATGAGCGTCGGCGCGGGTCACCTGCGTGCGCTACCCGGTGTTTTCGGAGCGGGGCACGCCGCTGACGGCGAGCCACTCCCGGGCGCGCTTGACGACGTCGGGCTCGGGCACGAGGTCGTGGGTGACCGTCGAGCCCGGGGCGACGTCGCGCACCAGCTCCAGCAGCTAGATCAGCGCGCCCCCGACGCGAGGGAGAGAAAGTACACGCCGATCGGTGCCTCGCCGCGGAAGGACGCGACGCACACCGCGTAGCGACACGCCGCGAGGCTGCGAAGGGGCGTGTTCGTCCACGTGCCGTCGACACGCGCGAGGCGACGCCCGCGCGATCGCTGAACCACCGCGGGGACGAAGCAATCTGGGCCGGGCCCGCTGCGCCGATGCGCGTCGTGGGTGGCGCGTAAGCCGCGCAGAAACGGCGCGCGGTCTGGATGCGCCGCTCGTTCGCGCCTCACGCGTCGTCGAAGCGGCGCGCGCCCCTCGTGATGCGCCGCGAGGGCGTCGCCGCGAGCGGAGCGTGACCCGTGACGGACCGCCTCTGAGGTCACGACGTCGGGCGCGCTCAGCGTCGAAAGGTGAGCGGCACACGCGCGTTGACGACGATCCCCGAGGCCCTGAAGCGCAACGCGCGCAACGCGTCCGTCACGCATCCCTGCGCCGGTCGCGCCATGGTGGCGGGCGCGTCGATGCTCACATCAGAGACCGCGCCGTCACCGCTCACCGAGATCCGCAGCGTGGTCGTGAGGTCGCCTCGTCGCGCGCGTCGGAGCGCTGCGGGCGCGCAGGCGATCAGCGCGGGCGCGTCGGTGAGCGCGCGAGTGAGCTCGTCGGCGCGCAGCGCGCCCGGTCCCGCTTGCGGTGTGGAGGGCGACGGAGATGGCGTCGTCGCTTGCGCGGGCGAGGTGTTCCGACGACGGGCTGCGCGCCCTGTCGCTCGCGGTGCGGTCACCACCACGGCCGCGTGAACCACGCGCTCGATGGGGTGATTCTCGAAGGCGTAGACGCGAGACACATAGCGTCCGTGGGACGAGACCTCCATCACGCGCACCGACGCGAACACGTCACGGAGGCACGGCAACATCGCGTCGAGGCCGACGTGATCGATCTGCTGGCGCGCGACACGCCCGTCGGCCCCGAGGTCGAGCTGCACCTCCACGCGCCCCGAGGCGCGCGGCTCACGAACGAGCAGCGTCTCGTAGCAGCGAACGATCTCCGGTTGCGCGCTGTCGAGCGCCCGCCGCGCCATGCTCTCCAGGGAGGATCCCGGAGCCGTCTCGGGCGCCTCGGGCGCGTCTGGCGAGAGCGTGATGGGCATCAGCCTGGCTTCGTCGGCCTCGGGCGGTGGCAGCGGTGGCGGGGTGTTCAACAGCGTCGGCCGGGGCACGCGCTGCGACCTGCACGCGAACGCCACCGCGGCGAAGGCCACGAACCACCACACCGTCGTCGATCGCAGTGACATCGCCGCGGAAGGTACTCGCGCGCTCGCGGTCTGTCGCAGCTCCCGCACGACCGCCCGACGCCGACGATCGACGACGGGTGCCGTTCGAGCGGCGGGGACGCGCTCGGCGGCGCGAACCGGTCGCGAGGTCAGGGCGCTGCGACGCGTACTTCGACGGTGGAGTTGTTGGTGTTGCCGCCCGCGACGAACACCTCGGCGGTCTCAGGCGCCACGGCGATCCCCACAGGGAAGATGCTGACGCTGGATCGGGCGCCGCCGCGCAGCGTCGCGACGCCGCCGGAGCCGAACGTGACGTCGGCGCGCCCTTCTGGCGTGAAGCGGTGAACCTGGATGGGAGGCGACGTCCCCGCGGCCTGCGTGGTGAAGACGACGCGCCCGTCGCAGTGCCGCGCGAGGTGATGCCCGTGGCTGTAGCTGTAGTACCAGAGGCCGCCGGTCGCGAAGACGCCCTGCGTGCCGAAGGCGAGGTCGGTGTCGCCGTTGGGGAGGAAGTGCACCACCTCCGCGGGCGCGCTCTGGTAGCTCCCGACCGCGGTGATCAGCGCGCGGACCACGAAGACCCCGCCGTCGTCGCCCACTAGGAGGTCGCCGGCGAAGGCGTCCTGCGGGAGCGCGTGCACCGCGAGGCCCCGATCGCCGAAGGAGGAGATCGGTGATCCGTCGAGCCCCAGCGCGCGGAGGGAGACGCGCGGGGTCGCCCGCTCCGTACCCGACACGATGTAGCCGTCCGTCCGTCGGGCGACGCCGTAGAAGAAGCGCGCGTTGTCGAAGTAGACGCCGCGCCGGTTGAAGGTGCGGTCGAGGTCCCCCGACGCGTCGAGCGCCACCACCACGCCGAGCGAGGGCAGGCTGAAGGGCGAGGCGTCAGAGCCCGCGGCGACGATGCGGGTCCCGTCGATCAGCACGCTCCAGAGCGCCATGTTGGCGGACTGGATGGGCGACTGCGCCTCGTAGATGTGGCGCCAGCCCAGTCCATAGAAGCTCGGATCGAGCGTGCCGTCGGGGCTCGTTCGCACGACCAGCCCCCGGCGCGTCATCGTGCGGCGCGACTCTGCGAGGCCCACGAACACCAAGCGCCCGTCGCCGTCGACCGCCGCGGCCAGCAAGGTCTCGTCCTGGTTTTCGCCTTCCAACGTGGTGTTGAGGCAGAGGCGCCCCCCGACGCCGAAGCTGGTGTCGAGCTCGCCGTCGGGCCCAAAACGAATCGCCGCCGCGTCGAAGTTGTCCGGTCGACCGCAGCTCGTCGCGCCGCCGAACACCACCACGCCGCCGCGGCTGTCGACCACCATGCTCTTGACGTGGAAGCTGTAGGTCAGCGCGCTCATCAACGGGTTGGCCCGCGCGGTGAGCTCCTGTCCGGGGCGTGCGGACGGGGCGAGCGCGCAGCCTGGGATCGGCGCGACGTCTTGCGGCAGAGGGTGCGGTGCGCCGTCAGGTGCGTCCGGGGGCGCGTCGGGGCGCGCGTCGGAGCCGTCCACGCCGCCATCTCGCGTCGGCGTTCGACCGACGAGCTCGACGCACCCCACGCTCAGGAGGGCCGCCATCCACCAGAGGTGTCGATGCATGCTGGGAACCTATCTTCGCGCCAAATGGCCGTCCACGATGAGCAAGGGGCGCACCCGCGCGAACGGTACGTGTCGTCGCGCGCGGACGGCTCGCGATGTGATGCGCGCGTGTCACGCACCGTTGCGCGCGTGCGTCGCTGGGGGCGTGCGACGGACGGATCGCGACGACGACACCGAGATCGTCGTGAGGGCTTCGGTGCGCCCTCTTGCTCCGGCAGCGCACGGTCTCGTCGTCGAGGATCGAGTTGCATCCGCGGCTGCGCGGCGCCCGCGGACTACGCGCAGAGCGGCGCGAGGACGGCGTGCGGGCCCGGCAACCGGGCGTGCGATACGGGCGTGTGCCGCTTCACCGGGTGCCGCTCCGATGCCGGGTGCGCGAGCACCTTTCACAACGACCTCTACACCTGTCGCTGAGGCGACGGCCTCCGAGAGACGTGTCACGCGCCGAAGAGGTGACCCGCCGCGGCGGTGGCCGCCATCGCGAGCGCGCCGAGCACCACCACCCGCGCCGTCGCCTTGAGCACCGGAGCGCCCCCCGAGCTCGCCGAGATCGCCCCGAGCGCCGCGAGGACGACCAGCGACGTGGCGACGAGCAGCGGAAGCACCGCGCGCGCGGGCGACAGCGCCGCCGCGAGCAGAGGCATCGCCGCCCCCACGGTGAAGGTCGCCGCGCTCGAGAGCGCCGCCTGAACGGGACGCGCGATGTTGCGCTCTGACATCCCGAGCTCGTCGCGGCGGTGCGCGCCCAGCACGTCGTGGTCGGTGAGCTGCTGCGACACCTGGGCGGCGAGCTCGCGGCTGAGGCCCCTGGCGACGTAGAGGTCGGCGAGCTCCTGCTTCTCGCGCGCCGGGTCGGCCTGAAGCTCGGCCTTCTCGAGCGCGACGTCGGCCGCCTCGAGGTCGGCCTGCGAGCTCACCGAGACGTACTCGCCGGCGGCCATCGACATTGCGCCCGCGACGAGTCCCGCGCCGCCTGCCACCAGCAGCGCGCCGCGGTTCGAGTGCGCCGCGGCGACGCCGACGAGGAGGCTCGCGGTCGAGACGATGCCATCGTTGGCGCCCATCACCGCGGCGCGAAGCCAGCCTGCGCGCCCTGCACGATGCCTCTCTACGTCCGAGTGGTGACCCATGCTCGACACCCTTGCGCCCTACGGCCCGCGACGTCGAGCGCCGCGCGGGTGGCGGCCCGCCACCCCCTCGCCGTCGCCCCGAGGAGCGTCCGCAACGAACTCCCGCTCCGCGTCGCGCTACAAGGCGTTTGCGGAGCCGTCCGCACCCGTGACGGCGGGCCACTCCTCGACGCGCTTGACGAGGTCGGGCTCGGACGAGCGCGGGACGGACGATCGACGCGTCATACCGTCTTCCCCCTGCCGCGACGCGCGCACGCGAGTGGACACTTCGGCAGCGCGGCTCCTGCGCTGCGAGGGCAATCGCGCGTCGCCTTCGACCGCCGGCCGCGGGCGATGGAACGACGAGCGCGGTGTACGCTTCGCCGCGATGCGCCCGCTCACGACCGCCCTCAGCCTCGCGACGTTCACACTCGCCGCAGAGGCGCTCGCCGTCCCGGGACCCGACAGCGTCGCGGTGGTCTCGAACGCGAACGTCCCGGGGAGCGTGACGCTCGCGAACCGCTACGCGGAAGGGCGCGCGGTCCCGATGCGACAGCGGTGTGCGCTCGACCTGCCGACGGGCGACACCATCACGCTCGCGGAGTACCGCGCGAGGCTCTCTGCGCCGCTCCGTCGGTGCCTCGACGAGGGCGGCGTCGACGCGCGCATCGAGGCCGTGGTGCTCACGCGAGGCGTGCCGCTGCGCGTCTCGATCCCCGCAGTCGGCGGCGCGCAGACGGCGTCGCTCGCCGCGGTGCTGATGGTCGACCGCGCGCGCCTCGCCGATGGGACGGCCTTCGTCGACACGGCGGTCCCGGGCGTTGCGCGAACATGCAGCGGCTCGGCCTGCCTGGCCGCGCGATGGGTCAACCCCTTCACCGAGGGGCCCTTCGCGCCGGGGTGGACCGCCGAGCGCGCGGGCGTCCGCTGGGACATGCGCCTGGTCACCATGCTCAACGGGCGCAGCGATGACGAAGCGGCGCGACTGATCCAGAGCGCCCTCGACGCAGACGCCGCGGGGCGCGTGCCCGGCACGTGGATGCTCATGAACGGCGCCGACCCCGCCAGAGGCGCGCTCGACGCGGAGTACGACACCGTCGCGGCGGCGCTTCGCGACCTGGGTCAGACCGACGTCGCGCGCGTGCCTTTCAACACCGCGCTCACGGGCAGGACGCTCGCGGCGTTCGTCACGGGCACCGCTTCGCTGGGCGTGACCATCGAGGGCAACCGCTTCTCGCCGGGCGCGATCGTCGACAACCTCACCAGCCTCGGCGCCGTTCCGCAGAACTTCACGACGATGGGCGAGGCGCAGGTGTCGATCTCGCGCTGGGCCGCGCACGGCGTCGCGGGCGCTCACGGCGCTGTCGATGAGCCGCTCAACAACTGCTTCCCGCATCGACGCTTCCTCACCGAGTACGCGGAGGGAGCGACGCTCGCCGAGGCCTTTCTCCGCAACATGCCCTTCGTCTACTGGCGCAACCTCGTGCTGGGCGATCCGATGACGGCGCCGTGGGCGAAGCGTCCTCGCGTGACGGCGCGCGGCGCGACAGAGGGCGAGGCGATCGAACATCCGAGGGCGATCGAGTTCCACGTCGAGGCGCCCGAGGGAGGGGCCGTGGCCGACACGATTGTCTACGTCGACGGCGTCGAGCGAGCGCGCGGCGGCGAGGCGGTGAGCCTCTGCCTCGCGGGAGACGGCCCGAGAGAGCTCCTCGCCGTGTCGCAGCTCGCGGCCGACACCGGCGTCGGGCTTCATCAACCCAAGGGGTGGACGCGCCTCCGCGTGAACCTCCGCGGCGCGACGGGGACCTGCGTCGCAGACGCGGGCGTCGTCGATGCGAGTGAGCCCGACGCGAGTGCGCCCGATGCGAGCGCGCACGACGTCGCGCACATCGGAGATGCGCCTCGCGCGATCGACGCGGGCGCGACGTCCGACGGCGGCTGCGGGTGCCGCTCGAGCAGGGGGGACGCGCCGCGCGGCGGTGCGCCGTCGTGGCTCGCGATGCTCTTCGCGCGTCAGCTCATCGATCGACGGCGTCGTCGGTGTGGTCGGTCCGCTTGATGACGTCGAGGCCGAACCCGATCTCGGTGGCGGGCGAGACGTTGCCCCGCCTCAGCGCCTCGTTCGAGCGTGTCGGGCCGTCGGGTGTCGGATCGGTCCGCCCTCACGCGCGTCGCGCCGGGTGACGCGACAGAGATCGCGTCGGGCGTCGACGGCCCGACGAGGCCCCCGGTGGCGGTGTTGACCCGGGGACGAGGTATGAGGTCTCCTCGCGTGGTGATGCGACGACGCGCGATGCTCTCGATGCTCTGCCTCTCCGCGTGGACGGCGGCTTGCGGCGCGCTGACGGTGACCGGCGACCCCGAGCGCGCGGTCTTCGTCGCGCCCATCGACGGCACCGACGCCGCGATCGGCGCCGTGGTCATGGGCGACGCGATCGCGGTCTACGTCTGCGGCGGCCCCACGCGCTACGCCAGCGTCTCGCAGTGGTTCGAAGGCGGCCTCGACGCCGACGGCGCTGCGTCATGGATCCTCGGTGACACGACGATGCGCGTGCGCCGCGAGGGCCACGCGCTCTCGGTCTCGCTCTCGATGGGCGACCTCGGCGCGCGAGCGCTCCGCGCGACGCGCGTTCCCGACGAGGGCCTCGCGGGGCTCTATGAGGCCACCGACGACGGCGGCAGGGTCGGGGTCATCGTGCTCCCGGCCGTCCAAGGCGGAGACCCCAGCGTCGTCGGCGCGTGGCGCTCGCGCATGGGGATCGCCTCGCAGGTGACGCCGATCCGTCCGCTGCTCCTGTCGCTGCGCGCGCTGCGCGTCGACGTGCACCGCGGCGCCACCCTGCGCGCGCTGTGGGTGCGGCCCGTCACGCCCGCGCGCTGATCGCGACGCCATGAAGCCCGTCGGCGTGTTCATCGGCCGCGCGCGCGAGCTCGATCAGCTCCGCGCCTGGCTGGCGGAGGGGCCCTGCGCGGCGGCGGTGCGCGGTCCTGCGGGCGTGGGCAAGTCGCGCCTCGTCGAGGTGTGCCTCCGCGACGCGGCGCTGCCGATGGTGCGCTGCGACCTCGCGCGCGCCGCCGATGAGCAGAGCCTCGTGGCCGAGCTGTGCCACGCGCTCGACGCGCCCGCGCCGAGCCGACGGCCCAACCGCGTCGAGCGACTGCTCGCGCGCGCCGCCGAGGCCCGCGAGGGGTTGACCCTCTGGCTCGACGACGCCGACGGACACGCCGACGTGCTGCGCGCGCGCATCCCCCTGTGGCGCGCGGCGGCGCCGTCGCTGCGCGTGGTGGTCACGCTGCGCGGCGAGCTCGGCCTCGAAGACGCGCGCGACCTCGACCTGGCGCCGCTGACCCTCCCTCGCGGCGACGATCCGGCGAGCTCCGAGGCCGTACGATTGCTCGTCGCGCTGTGCCCCTCGCCCGCGCCGACGGCCGCGCAGCTCGCGCCCCTCGCGCTGGCGCTCGACGGCCTCCCGCTGGCGCTGGAACTCGCCGCCGCGAGGCTCGCGGTGTTCGGCGTCGAGGGGCTGCTCGCGCGGCTGCCCGATCGCCTCGACGTGCTGCGCGCGAACGCCGCCATGCACCCGCGGCACCGCTCGCTGCGCGCCGCGCTCGACGTGTCCTGGGGGCACCTCGCGCCCGACGATCGCGCGGCCCTCGCGCGCTGCGCGGTCTTCGAAGGGCCCTTCGACCTCGACGCCGCCGAGGCCGTGCTCGGCCCCGGCGCGGCCCTCTCGCTCGACGCGCTGCGATCGCAGGCGTGGGTGCAGGCCGCGACCCCGCGCGAGCCCCGCGGCGCTCCGTTGCTGTCGCTCCTCACGGTGGTGCGGGCGTACGTGTTCGAGCACCTCCGCGCGGGCGGCGGCGCGCGCGAGGCATCGCGGCTCCACGCGGAGCACTACGTCGCGCGCGCCGAGGCCCCGGCGCGGCGCTCGACGACGACGCGCGCAGCAACCTCCGCGGCGTCGCGCGGCGCTGGAACAGTCCCGCGTCGCCGCAGACGACCTCCGCCTCGCGCTGCGCGCGGCCCTCGCGCTGGAGCCCTGGGAGCGCATTCATCAGGGCCCGGAGGCGCGCGCCCTCGCGTGGACGCGGCGCATCGAAGCGGCGTCGGCCGCCGGGGTCGAAGGATCGCTGCGGGTGCGGGCGCAGGTCTGCCTCGCCGAGGCGTTGCAGCTCCTCGGGCGCGTCGAGGAGGCGCGTCGGGCGCTGCGCGAGGCCGTCGCGCTGGCGGGCGACGACGCGTCGCAGCGGGTGTCGGCGCTCACCTCGCTGGGCGTGCTCGAGCATCGCGTGCGGGCGCTCGACACGGCGCGCGGATGCTACGAAGAGGCCCTCGCCGCCGCCGTGCGCGCGGGCGATCGCGTGGCCGAGGGGCGCTGCCTGGGCAACCTCGGCGCGCTCTGCCACGACGCGCGCGACGCCGTCGGGGCCAAGGGGAACTACCGCCGCGCGCTGCCGATCTTTCGCGCGGCCAACGAGGCGCGCCTCGAAGGGGTGTTCCTCTGCAACATCGCGCTTCTCGATCAAGAAGATGGGCGCTTCGACGAGGCCCGCGAGCGGCTCTCTCGCGCCGTGACGCAGCTCGAAGCGGTCGGCGATCAGCGCCTCGTCGGCATCGCGCTGGGCAACCTCGGCGCCGTCGAGCACGAGGCCGGCGACCTCTCACGCGCCGAGGCCCTCCAGCGCCGCGCCCTCGACGCGCAGCGGCGAAGCGGAGACCTGGCTTCGGAGCTCCTCGCCACGCTGCGCCTCGCGGCGGTGTGCGCGGAGACCGCGCGGCTCGACGAGGCCCACGGGCTCCTGGCGCGCGCCACGGTCATCGCCGACGGCCTCGAAGACCCCTACGCCGACGGCCTCGTCTCGCTGGCGCGCGCGTTCACCGAGCGGGCAGACCCCGCGGCGGTGCGCGCCCGCGTCGAGGCGTCTCGAGCCGCGCGGCCCGATGCGCCGACCTCCCTCGCGGAGGCCTCCGACGACGCGCGCTGGATGCTGCGGCTCCTGGCGCGCGAGGCCGCGCGGCAGGCCGAGGTGACGCTCGCGGTGTCGCGCACGCTGCGGCGGTTTCGGCTCGGCGACGGCGCCTGGGTCGAGCTCGCCCGCTTCGGGTCTCTCTGGCGCATCTTCGAAGCGCTCGTCGACGCGCACGCGCGCGATCTCGGCGCGACGGTGAGCGGCGAGGCGCTCCTCGCGGCGGGGTGGCCGGGTCAGAAGATGCTGCCCGAGGCCGCGAGCAATCGGGTCTACGTGGCGCTCTCGACGCTGCGGTCGCGCGGGCTCCGCGCGGCGCTCTCGCGCACCGACGAGGGTATCGCCTCGCGCCGGACCTGGCCGTGCGCGAGGTCGACCGCGAGCGCGCTTAAGAATCCTTAAGTGCTCCCAGACAGCGATTCGCGCGAGGGTTGATCGCAGGAGATCAACACCTCATGGAACGCCGATCCTTTCTCAGTCTTCTGGGTCTCGCGGGCGTCGGAACGCTCTTCACCGCCTGCGCCGTCACCGTCGACGGGTCCGAGTCCGCGGACGGAGGCGCCGACGATGCCACCGCGCCGACGGACCGCGCGCCGACCTCCGACACCCCCGTGGTGCCGCTCGTCGACGCCGCCGCGGACGCGCGCGTCGCCGTCGAGACGACCGCCGGCGGGGTGGTCATCGCGGAGACCTTCGAGGTGCTCCTCAACGACTCGACGTGCAGCGGTCACAGCCACTCGCTCACGGTGCTCGCGGGGACGTACCCCGACGGGGTCCTCGTGCGCTACCTCGGCGGCTCTCACCTCGTCACGCTGCTCCCGTCGGAGCTCTCGCTCCTCGAGCGCGGCGCGCGGCTCCCCTTCGCCACCGCGGGAAACGGCCCCGGACACGGCCACTGCGGCACCGCGTGGCGCACCTCCGTCGGGCCCGAGGAGCCGCACCGCCCCGACGTGTGCGAGCTCCACAACACCACCGCCGCTTGCGTGCTTCACCACTGATCCGGGCGCTTCGAAGAGACGTCTGCGAGAGACCTTCAAGAATCGCCGCGGGCCTGTCCGCGCGTGGTTTCGCCTTGCGTTCCGGTCGGGATGCCGACGATCGCCCGCCGGTCGGACCCACACGATGCCCACCACTGGCCGACCTCGCGGCCCCGCGATCTGAAGCCCGTCGGGCGCGCTCCTCGTCGCCGCGTTGGCGAGCTGTCGTCGGGTGCAGCTCTTGCGACGGCGCGCAGGAGGTGTTTCCATTCCCCCGCTTCGCGCGCGCTCCCCCGCCAGTTGCGGGGCAAGGGCTCCGTCGATCGCAATCGTAGGGCGATGACCGACGGCGTGCAGCTCGCCTGTGCACCACCGTCGCGACGTGCAGGCACCCTCGTGCCTCCGCCACGCGTTCGCGCTTCAATCAACGGAGCCCTTGCCCCGCAACTGGCGGGGAAAGGGCGCGCGGAAGCGGGGTATGGGGTCACGCCGCGCCGTCGCAAAAGAGCCGCACCCGAACGGGACACAAGACACAGTCCTTCGCGGACCGCCTCGACCGACGAGCTCGGCTCGGGCCTTCGAGGCGTCGCGATGTCGTGCGCGTGGGTCTGGCCGCGATGCGGGTCGCGTTCCGGTCGCTTCGAGATCAGCCGGTGGGGTTCGCGGGCGTCGGAGCGGGCGCGTCGGGCTTCGCGGCGCGGCGGTTGGGCGGGCGCTTGAACGCTGCGTAGTCGCCCTTGCGCGAGGGGTCTGCGAGCACGAGGTATCGCCCCGCGTCGAGCACGCGCTTGAGCGGCGCACGGAGGGTGCTGAACGCGCGCGCCGCAGCGTCGCTCACGCCCGGCTCGACGCCCGTCTTCACGCGATGAACCCACTCGGCGTGCATCGCGCGCAGGGCGTCGAGCGCCTGGCCCTCCTTGTTCGGCGCGCCGCGCAGCCACGCCTCGACAGCCGCGGGCGCGCTCAGCTTCAGCAGCAGCGCGGAGCGCACCCTCGCCCGTCGCGAACGCACTCCCCCCACTCGCCGAAGCGCCCCCGTGCTCCGAATTGTCAGACCGTCAAACCCGCTTGTCAGAACGTCAGCTCCGCCGAGCGCTCCCCTGCACTCGCGGCGCGCTCCTACCTCACGGCGCGGTCACTTCGTCGTCTGAAACCACCGAGCTCGCCATCGCGAAGGTACCGAGCGTCCCCGGGCGGCGATACACGCTCCCGCAGCCCGCCTGCGCCGTGCCTGGAACCACCCTGCACGTGAAGCCCGACGCGCACACCTCGGGGCCCGCGCACTGCGACGAGAGGTCCATCGGCACCGCGTAGACCTTGTCGTCGACGAAGTCGGTCTCGGCCACCGCGCGCACGCCCACCTGCCCGAGCGCCTCGACCTCGATGCGAAGACGCTCGTCGGTCCGCCGCTCGTCGACGATGCCGAGCTTGTACTCCGTGGCCGTCGAGAGCGGGATCGTCGGGAGCCCCGCGTTGCTCGTCGTCGAGCACGCGTCGCCCGCGAGCGCGAAGGTGCGCTGCCACGTGTAGTTGGTGCTCCCTGCGCCGCGCGCGAGGCGCACCGTCACGCGGTCGATCGTGGGGCAGCCGATGTTCGTCGTGAGGATCAGCATCACCTCGCGGCGAGAGCGCACGCAGCCCGCGGGCGAGAGCGCCGCCATCGCAGCGAACATCGCCAGCGGCACACGAGAGAGGGCGGTCGTCGAGGTCATCACGCGGTGCCGCGGAGACTACCGAAGATCCGCGCCGCGCATCAACGGAAGATGCCGCGACGATCTTTGAGCCCGCGGTTCACCATGCTCTGCACCGTGGCGCGGACCTGCCAGACCTTCTCTTCGATCACGGCGTCGTCGTCGTCGGGGTCGCCCGTGGCCCTGATCGGCTCGCCGAACCAGATGTGATACTTCACCGGCATCGGCAGGAATCCCCCCGGCAGGAGGAGCTGCGGGATCACCGGAAACGCAGGCGCCCCCGTGAGCTTCGCGAGGCGCGTGAGGTTCGCGACGGAGATGTACTGCTCCTCGGCGCCGACCACCGCCACGGGGACGATGGGCGTACCCGTCGCGAGCGCGAGGCGCATGAAGCCGAGGCCGAAGTCCGAGAGCTTGTAGCGTTGCGAGAAGGGCTTCGAGATCCCCTTCGACCCCTCGGGGAACACGAGGATCGCCTCCTCGCGCTCCAAGAGCCGCTGGCAGTTCTCGGGCACGCCGACGATCTGTCCAAGGCGCGTGAAGAAGGTCGAGACGAAGGGGAGCGTCGCGCTCCACTTCTCGACCATGCTGCGCACGTACCTCGGCGGGTTGCGTTCGAGGAGCAGCGCGCAGCCGATCGCGAGCCCGTCGAGCGGGATCTGCCCCGAGTGGTTCGACACGAGGAGCACCCGCCCGTCGGGGACGTTCTCCATGCCGTGAACCTCCGCGCGGAACCAGTCGCGGTAGAGCGCGCGCGCCACCACCATCGCGTAGCGCGCCACCTGCGGATCGAAGCCGAAGGGGTCGACGCCGCTCTCGCTGTCGCCCACCGACACGCTGCCGAGGCGGTTCAACAGGTCTTCGCCGAGCACGCGATCGACGCCGCGATCGAAGCCGCTCAGGAGCGTGCGGCGGGCCTCCGCGAGTCGTCCCATCACGGCCGCGGCGCGGCTCGGCTTCGGCGGAATGCTCTCCTCGTCCCTCATCGTGGCGACGGTTCTACACCAGAGCGGCGCCGCTCGCGCTAGCGCGCCTCGCAGGCGGGCTCAGCGTCCGCCGCCCGGTCCGAGGAGGCCGCCGCCGCCCGAGGGACCGCCGCTCACGCCCTTGCGCAGCACGATGCTCTTGCCCGCCTCGCGTCCGTGGGCGTGGGCGTCGGAGCCCGCGCTGCCCGCGCGTCGGGTCATTCGAATGCGCGGATGACGCCCGCGGTAGAAGCCTTCGAGCGCGGGGTCGCCGACCCACACGAGGCCCTTCTCCTTGTTGTTCGCGCGCTCGGCGTTGAGCTTCTCGAAGAAGCCCGACATCACGCCCGCGCGGTAGGCCCTGCGGTCGCGGTCTCCGTCGACGCGATGGCGCCGCTTGTGGAGCGTCCAGAGCGCCTCGGCCGTGTGGTGCAGGAACGAGTGAACGTACTCGGCCATTTCAAGGTTCTCGGCGGAGCCGCAGACCTCGAGCACGCTGCCCGCGCGCCCATCGCGCACGCGCCACACGGGCACCCAGATCGTCTCGACGAAGAAGTGCTCGCTCAGGATCACCGCGAGCATCCGCTGCGACTCGTCGACCCGGCCCGACGGAACGCCGAGGTGACGGTAGCCGTAGCTCCCCGGCACGCGCTTCGTCACCGCGTCGAGGTTGTACTTCAGCATGAGCCGCTGCGCGGCGTTCATCGCGGCCTGCGCCTCGTGCTCGTCGGGGCTCTCGGCGAGCGCGAGGAGCTTGCGAATGCGCTCGAGCACGGCGGTCTCTTCAGCGCCGCGCGCCCCGGCGGCCGTCGGGATTCCCGCCGCGCGCGCGTCGAAGCCGCGGTCGTCGCAGACCTTTCGGAACGCGGGGCCGTGCGCGGTCTCGTCGTGTCGCCCGAGCACCTCGTCGACGTACTGGTGCGCCATCTCGTGCTTGAGCACCTCGACGACGACACCCCACGGGTGATCGAGCAGCGTGGGGCGCGCGAACTCGATGTGCCGCGCGGTTCGCACCCACCGCGCCATCTGCGCGCGCGTGTCGACGAGCCCGAAGGTGGGCTTGCGCATCACGCTGCGAAAGTAGGTCCAGTTGCAGTGCTCCCACTCGCGACCGAGGGCGCGGAGGGCGGCGGCTTCGAGCTCGGCGGAGAGCTTCTCGCGGGCTTCTTCCATGGGCGTCACGGTGTATGCGTCAACGCCCGCGGAACCGTCAACGTCGCGACCGCCCCGTCACCGCGAGGGCGAGCGCGCGCGGTCCTCTGCGATCGACGCGAAGATCGCTTCGAAGCGCGCGACGCCCTCGCGCTTCACGCGCTCGTAGTTGTCGCGCGAGATGCGCACGGCCATCGACGGCGGGATCGGCAGCGCCTCTCCGCGGAGCAGGAGCGCGATGAGCTCGGGCGTCGGGCAGAGCTCGGCGGTGTCGGCGTTGATCGCGTCGAGCACCGCGAGCCGCACGAGCTGGATCATCGGGTGCGGCGCCTTGCGAAAGAACACCACGAGCGTGTCGGGGTTCGTGAGATTGGCCTTGAAATCAGGGTGAAAGCACGCGAGCGCGAAGGGCGGCTTCGGCCCCGCCGCGGCCCTCGCCGCGCGCACCCGCGCCACGAACTCGTCGAACTCCACGGGCCCCGCCGTCACGCGCGGGTAGATCATCTGCACGATCTCGATCGCGTCGCTGCCGCGCTCGTAGCGGTCCATCTCGGCGAGCGTCGGGGCGACGTCGAGGTCCGTCTGGAGCATCACGACGCGGTCGGTGCGCCCGGCCACGCGGCCTCCGCGCGCGAAGGGGCACACGTTGAAGCCCTCGACGATCTCGCGGACGTAGCGGTCGTTGAGGCGGAGCGTGTCGGCCGTGATCGCCGCGGCCTCTTCAGGGGTGAGCGTGTCGTTCATCGCCGCGCACGACGAGTATCACGGCGAGACCGTGCGGCGCGACGCGATGGGTCAGCGCAGGGGGTTGTACGAGGTGCAGGCGCCGATGGGGCCGCGGCGCGCGCCCTGGATCGAGGGGTCGTAGACCCAGCCCGAGTCGGTGCACTGATACCAGCGGCTGTCGGAGCGGCTCTCGACGCAGGTGCCCTCGGTCACGACGCGCCCGAGGGTGGCGCTGTTGCAGGTGGCGTTGCCCGAGGACGTGAGGCCGTTCGAAGACGCGCACGCGCCGTAGGTTCCGCGGCCGGGGCGCCAGAGGCCGTTCACGCACTGGTACCAGGTGCGGTCGAAGCGGCTCTCGACGCACGACATCGCGGGCATCTCGCGCGACAGCGTGTGCGAGTAGCACGACGCGCTCGAGGCGCTCCCGCCGCCGGGGGGCGTGCTCGACGAGGGCGGCGCGTTCGACGACCGACACGGGATGTACACCGAGCGGAAGGGCTGGCCGTGCGAGCTGTCGTGGATCGTGTGGTGGATGATCGAGGCGGGGCGGCCCCAGTTGTACTCCTCGATGGTGCAGAAGCGCGTGTGGTTCTCGTCGAGCCAGCCCGCGAAGAGCATGATGTGGTGCTGCGGGTTGTTGAGCGCGTCGCCGGGCTTGAGCTCGCTCCACTGGATGCGCCGCGAGCGGCCGTTGTCCCACGGGCCTCCCGCGAAGGAGTGCGTGGTGTTGCCGGGCGGCGGCAGGCCCCAGGCCATCGAGACGAGGCCCGAGCAGTCGGTGCGATAGCCGCCCCACCGCGACTGCGGCGTCTGGCTGTACTGCACCCCGTTCGAAACCCAGTTGAGCGCGCGCTCGATGATGGGCCTGCGCGCCTCGGGCGTCCCCGCGCGGATCGCCGACGCCGTGCACGCGGAGGTGAGCGCCTCGACGGCGTAGCTCTCGTAGGGATCGTCGGAGTCGGGCTCCGCCCCCATGCAGGCAGGCGCGAGAACAGCGATCACGGCTGCCGTCAAGCCCAGGAGCCGCCATCCGTTGCGCCGCGCGTGAGACTCCATCGTCGAGACCTCCAAAGAGGTTTCACTCTACAAGCCCCATGCCCGCTCTGAACAGCTCAAAAGTCCTAGAAATCTAGCGAATTCGCGCGGACGATCGCGTGGGATCGTCGAGACCGGGTACTGCCCTGATCGGTCAGCGCGGTGACCAGCGGGGCGGGGAGCGGATTTTCTTCCGCGACGGGTCGCGAATGTCTGGATTCCTCACAGGCATCCTCGATAGAGTGGCGCACAGATCGTTGCGACGCCGAAGGTTTTGCGCTGTGCAGCGCATCCCGTGATCGCAGCGGCGCTCGAAGGAGCTGATGAGCCGATCGGAAGTCGTAGTTGAGCGCCGCCACCTGCTCGTGCTGAGCAGCTCGGCCGCCGTCGCCGCCTGTTCGGGCGACGCGACGCCCTTCGTCACGCCCCGCACCATCGTGCAGGACCCCGTCGTCGAAGACAGCGGGACGCCCGACGACGACGCGCCCGAGTCTCCGTTCGTCGAGCTCGACGGCGGCATCGCGACGCCCGAATCGCAGGGGTGGAGGCCGCCCGGCGGCGGCGTCGACGTGGGCGCGATCCGCGAGTTCGCCGTCGGAACGTGGCGCCTCAACGCGGGCGCCCGGGCGATCGTGGCCCGCGACGCGATGGGCTTCTACGCGTACACCGCGCTCTGCACGCACGAGCGCTGCCTCATCGACGAGCCCGACGCGATGGGCGTCTCGACCTGCGTCTGTCACAACTCGCGCTTCGACGGCACGGGGCGCGTGCTCGGCGGCCCCGCGACGGCGCCGCTGCGGCACCTCGCGGTGCGCATCCTCGGCGGGCGCGTCTACGTCGACCCCGCGACGCGCGTGGCCGACGAGGTGCGCGTCGCGCCGCCCGACCCCGACGCGGGCCTGCGCGACGTGACCGACGCGAGCGATGCGAGCGACGCGAGTGACGCGAGCGACGCCGCGATCGATCGGCCCACCGACACCGGCGTCGACGTGCGCGACGTGGTCGTCGACGTCGACCCCTGCACGCGAGGCAGCGACGTCGGCGCGGTGACCATGTTCAACACGAACACCTGGTCGCTCATCCGCGCGATGGGGATCATCGTGGGCCGCGACGCGCGCGGGATCTACGCGTTCTCGGCGCTCTGCACGCACCAGTCGTGCACCGTGACCGTCGAGACCGACGGGGCTTCGAACTGCGCGTGCCACGGCTCGCGCTTCGACAACAACGGCGCGGTGGTGCGGGGCCCCGCGAGCGAAGACCTCAACCACTACGGGGTCATCGTCTGCGCCGGGCGCGTGCGCGTCGACCGCGGCGTGATCGTGCCGCCGACCACCCGCACGACGGTTCCTTAGCGTCTGTCTGGCAGTGCACCGATGGGATTCACACACACCGTGAGGGCGACCCGATGACTCTGGGACGACGCTCGATGAAGACAGGGGGCAGCCGCGCGCTGCTCGTCGCGCTCGCCTGCGCGGCGACCGCGGCCTGCGTAGGCTCGCCCCCAGAAGGCGCCGCGCAGACCGCGCAGGCGTCGGGCTCCAACTGCGCCCCCGCAGAGGCCGAGCCCACGCGGCTCTACCGCCAGCTCTCGCTCGCCCTCCGCGGCGCGCCGCCCACGATGGAGGAGCTCGCCGCCGTGCGCGCCGCGCGGCAGGTCACGCCCGCGATGGTCGACGCGATGCTGCGCAGCGACACCTTCCTCGAGCAGGTGTCGCACTGGCACGCGGACCTCCTCTGGCCGAACCTCGACGGGTTCCTCATCCAGATGGGAGGCCTGCGGCTCACGCGCGGCGGGACCAACCCCGAGGTGAACCTCGACATCCTCGACGCGCGCACCAACGAGGCCACGTGTCCGACGTCGGGCAACGGCGCGCTCACGGCCGCGTCGTGCTGCACGGCGACCAACCCCCGCACCCCGCGTGCTGCGTCGCACGACGCGGCAGCTACGACGCGACGGACCCCGCGTGCGTGGAGAAGTCTCGCCGCCTCGGCGCCGCGTACACCATCGGTCAGGGCCTCGGCGACCGCGCGATCCGCGGCGGCAGCGGCGCGACGGGCTGCGACGACGCGCTCGAGTATCCGCCGCCGCGCGTCCCCGCGAGCGACACGACGTGGCTGCGCGACGTCGACGGGCGGCCCTACTACCTCTCGCCTCGCTCGCACGCGCGTCGGTACTACTACGACCGCGACGACGTCCCGCTCCCCTACGACGACTGGACGCACTGCCCGAGCTACTGCCGCGCCCTCACGGGCAGCGGCGCCGGCGGGGCCTTCGTCGCCGCAGATTTTCGCCCCAAGGAGCGCGTCGAAGCGGGCCGCACGATCACCGGCGACCACCCCGCGGCAGTGCCCGACGGGGTACACCGAGGTGGTCAACACCTGCGACAACACGGTCACCGGCAACTCCCCCGAGATCGCCCTGCGCATCCGTCGCGAGGGCTATCGCATGATGCGCCCGTACTGGGCCGAGGGGCACTGGGTGAAGGTCTGCGCCTACGAGGCCCAGGACCGCTCGAACAGCGTGTACACCGGCGCGATGTGCAACCCCGCGGCGCGCATCGACGCGTCGTGCGGCTGCGGCCCCGACGGCGTCTACTGCTCGCCCTCGCAGGGCCGCCTCAGCGCGCTGCCCACGGCCACGGAGCGTCGCATCCGAGAGGCGCTCAACGAGGAGCCGCTGCGCATCGTGGCCTCCGTCGTGGCGCGCGACGAGGACTACTACAACGCGTACACCACGCGGCGGTCGTTCATCACGGGCCCGCTCTCGACGCTCTTCCGCGAGCAGACGGCGCGCATGTCGGGGCTCTCGGTGACGCCGCCGGCCGACGCGTCGATGCTCCCGCGCGTCGATTACGGCGACGAGACCTGGCACGAGTACGTGCGCGGCCCCGAGCACTCGGGCGTGCTCACGACGGCGGCGTTCCTCGGGCGCTTCCCCACGTGGCGCTCGCGCATCAACCGCTTCCGCACGGCGCTCCTCTGTCGGCCCTTCGAGCCGCCCGCGGGCGGCCTCCCGCCGCCTGAAGACGCGTGCAATCGAGAGCCGAACCTCGCGCACCGCTGCGGCTGCCAGCACTGCCACTCGTCGATCGAGCCCCTCTCGGCGTACTGGGGCCGCTGGGCCGAGCGCTCGTCGATCTACCTCGACCCGTCGACCTTCCCCGCGTACGACCCGAACTGCGCGCAGTGCGCCAACACCGGGCAGTTCTGCACCGCGCGGTGCCGGAGCTTCTACGTGACCTCGGTCACCGACGGCGACGGCTCGCGCTACGCGGGCACGCTCTTCAGCGCGCTCTACCGCTCGCCCGACGAGATGAACCGCATGGAGCAGGGCCCCTCGGCGCTCGTCGCGCAGGCCCTCTCGAACGGCGAGTTCCAGTCGTGCACGACCACGACCCTGTGGCGTCGCCTCGTGGGCCGACCGATGAACGAAGACGAGACCCGCCGCGTGCTCCCCGAGCTCCTGCGGCAGTTCGAAGCGTCGCAGCACAACTACCGCGCGCTCGTCCGCGCGATCGTCACGGCGCCCGCGTACCGGAGGATCGACTGATGCGTCCGCACCACGCCATCGCCCTCGCGCTCGCCCTCCTCGGCTGCCCGCAGGCCCCGCCGCCCGCGGAGCCTCCGCCGACGCCTGCGCCCACGCCCACGCCGCGCCCGACGCCGGTCACGCCGACGCCGCAGGACAACGTCACCCCGGGCTCATCGACGCCCGTGGACCCGGGCACCGCGCCGCCGTCGACCACGCCCTCGGCGCCGCTCGCCGACCCGACGATGAACGACGGCATCGGCCGCGCGCAGCGTCGCCTCAACGTGCGGCAGCTCCGCGCGTCGCTCCTCTACGCGGTGGGCGTGACGTGGCAGCAGCCGCGGCGCATCCTCTCGGCGGACTACGCGTCGGGCTACTACGACGAGCCCAACGCCGACATGCTCACGCTGCTCTCGCTCACGCTCGGGCAGCCCGACTACAACAACTTCACGGGCGAGAGCATCGAGCCCGGCGCGGTGTTCTCGAAGCTCGTCGGCGACGCGGCCCGCAAGGCCTGCCGCGACGGCCTCACGCTCGACGTCGCGCGCGCGCCGACGCAGCGGATCCTCCTGCGGAACGTGTCGGAGAGCGACGCGCTCTCGGGCCACGAGAACGCCGTGAGGGACAACCTCGCGTACCTCGTGATGCGCTTCTGGTCGCGCGAGGTCGCGCCGTCGAGCCAGACGGTGACCGACCTCGTGGAGCTGTTCCGCGTCGCGTCGACGGCGCCGGCGAGCACCACGCCGATGCTGCCCGCGGCGACGCCCGTCGACGGGTGGCGCGCGGTGTGTGTCGCGCTGGTCACCGATCCACAGTTTCTCACCTACTGATCTGCGAAGAGACGGAGCGTCATGAGCAAGCACGACGACACCCCCCGCTTCCGCCTCACGCGCCGACAGGCGCTCGGGTCCACCGCGGCTGCGATCGGCAGCGCGGCGGTGGGCTCCTTCGGATTCAACCACCTCGCCTACGGAGACCTCCCGCCGCCGTCGGGCCGCGCGTTCATCTTCTGCTACTTCCCGGGCGGCTGGGATCAGCTCCTGTTCCTCGACCCGCGCGACCCGGTGGACTTCCCCGACTCGGAGCGCGCGCGCTTTCAGATCGAGACCCGCTACAACGACCTCGACGGCTTCTCGGGCTTCTCGTCGCAGCTCGTGCGACCGCGCGACCCGTCGTCGCCCATCGTCTACGGCCCCGCGGCCGCGAAGGTCGCCGACGCGGTGAAGCTCACCGACTTCGCCGACCGCACGGCGATCGTGCGCGGCATCAGCATGAACACCCTCGGCCACGAGGTCGGGTACCGGTACTTCCTCACGGGGAAGTTCCCCGCGGGCAACAACGCGCGCGGCACCAACATCTCGACGGAGATCGTCGGCCAGATGGCGCCGCGCCGCCCGCTGCCGAACCTCTCGCTCCGCATCGAGAGCTACAACGACCGCCAGCCCGGCAGCGCCAACGCGATCCGCGTCGACAGCATCAACGACCTGCTGCTCCTCCTCGCGCCCTCCGCGTATCAAGAGCGCGACGTCGTCGAGAGCGCCCTCGCGGACTACGGCCAGCGCGTCGGCCCCTGCGCCACCGAGGTGGCCGATCGCCGCGGGCTCTACACCTCGATGCGCGCCGCGCGCTCGCAGGCCGACCAGATCGTGCGCGAGCGCCTCGCGTCGAACTTCGGCTTCGTCACCGACACCGCCGACGCGGCCGCCGCGATCCGCACGCAGTACGGCTTCGCGCTCGGCGACGTCAACGCGCCCGGCGCCCGCGCCGCGGCCGCTGCGGCGGCGATCAAGAGCGGCATGACGCAGGTCGCGAGCCTCATGATCGGCGTGAGCACCGACACGCACTTCGTCGGCAACCAGGGCCACGCGCCGCTGCTCTACCAGGGCGTGCGCGCGCTCACCGCGATGCTCGACGACCTCCGCAACACGCCGCACCGCGAGGGGGGGAACTTCCTCGACCACACGACCGTGCTGGCCTTCTCGGAGTTCACCCGCACGCCGATGTACAACAACTTCGGCGGGCGCGATCACCACATCTGCGGCTCGTGCCTCCTCGTGGGCGCGGGCATCCGCGGCAACACCGTGGTGGGCGCGTCGAGCAACCTCGGCATGGCCCCGATGCGCTGGGATTTCAGGGAGAACCGCGTGTCCGACGCGGGTCAGGCCATTCTGCCCGAGCACATCGCGGCGACGCTCCTCGCGTCGGCCGGGCTCGACCCGTACATCACCCGCGTCGATCCGATCAGCGCCCTCCTCCGCACCTGAACCATGCGCCCGTCCCATCGCCCGCTCGCCCTCGCCGCGACGCTCCTCGCCGCCGTTGGTTGCGGCGCCCCCGCGCCCACGCCTGACGCCGCCACCGACATTCCCGCGCGCGACGTCGCGCCCGTCGACGCGACCGTCACCCCCGACGTCTCGGCCGACGTGGCCCCCGACGTGGCGCCGATGGACGCGCTCCCGCCCGTCGACGCGCCGCCGCCCGACGTCGGCGTGCCGCCGCCGGAGTGCACGCCCTTCTCGATCACGCCCGCGATGGTGCGCATCGCGACGGGGCGCGGCGCGTACTTCCGCACGATGGGCGGCTCGAACCGGGGCGCGCTCTTCACGCTGAGCCCCGGCGCGATGACGGGCGGCGCGACGCTCACGCCGGGCGGGGGACTCCTCGCGGGCCCCCGCGCGGCGACCTTCGAAGTGATCGCCAACGACATGATGTGCAGCGCCACGGCGAGGGCGCGCGTCGAGGTCGTCGGGCCCTTCGTGCTCGAGCCCACGGAGGTGCGCGTCGCGCCCTCTCGCACGCTGCGATTCATGGTCTCGGGCGCGCTCGGCGCGGTGCGCTGGGAGGTGCTCCAACGACCCGTCGACGGCGCGCGCATGGGCGACGGATCGCTCGACGCGATGGGCGTGTTCAGCTCCGGCACGGTGCCCGGGATCTACCGCCTCCGCGCGGCGGACATGGGCAGCGGCGACGAGGTGCAGGCGACGGTCACGGTCGCCACGGGGACCACCTTCGCGCCCTCGGCGAGCATGGTGCTCGTGCCCCGCGGGCGCCGCGTGCGCCTCGACTGGCGCGGCGGCTCTCGCTACGTCAACGCCTCGATCACCGGCGGAACCGCGGGCGGCGTGATCGCCGGCACCGCGGGCGAGGTGCTCTTCGACGCGACGTCGGCGCGCGTCGGCTCCGCCACCGTGTCGGCCACCGACCGCTACACCAACGAGCGTACGACGGTGCGCGTGGTCGTCGGCGAGGAGCTCGCGCCGCCGCCCGTTCCGCGCGGTCCCGTGACGTACTCGGGCGACGTCGCGGTGGGGGACGTGAACAACGACGGGCGCCCCGACATGGTGCTCGGCCAGGGCAACCGCAGCGAGAACGGCAACGAGACCGGCGGCGTGCTGGTCTATCACGGCCAGGCGGACGGGCGCCTCCGCGCGACGCCCGACGCGATCCTCAACGGCGTCCGCGACAACGACCTCTTCGGCGCGAACCTCTCCGTCGTCGACGCCGACGGCGACCGCATCGACGACGTCGTCGTGGCCTCGCCCAACCAGGACCTCGGGCGCGACGGGCGCGGGAGCGTGCAGTTCTTTCTCGGCTCGACGGCGGGCCTCGTGACCACGCCCGAGCGCACCTTCGTCGGAGAGAACAACGGCGACGCCTTCGGCACCTCGATCGCGCTCGAAGACCTCGACGCCGACGGCGCGCGCGACCTCGTCGTGACGGCGCCCAACGGCGCCAACGCGTTCAACGCCGCGTGCGGACGCGCGGGCCGCGTCTACGTGTACCGCGGCATGGCGGGCGTTCGCGGGCTCTTTCAGACGCTCCCGTGGCAGGTGCTCGACGTGCGAGACCGCCTCGACGACCTCGACGGCGCGCCGCAGTGTCGCGCGAGCAGCTCCGTGGGGAGCGGCCTCGCGATCCTCGACATGGACAACGACGGGCTGCGCGACCTCGTGCTCGGCGCGCCAGGCGCGGGCGCGCCCAACTTCGGCAGCGTGATCATCTACCGCGGCACCGCGCGCGGGATCTTCGAAGAGACCCCGTCGTGGACGGTGCACCTCGACGCCGCGATGCGCACCAACAACCCGCGCTTCGGCTTCGGCCTCGACGTGGTGCCCGTGAGCGCCACCAACAAGGTCCTCGTGGTGCGCGTGCCCACCTTCGGGCAGAACCCCGCGGGCGTGTCGACGGCCAACGCGGGCGGCTTCTTCGTGCTGCGTCCGGGCTCGCTCGGCGCGCGCCCCGTGACGGGGATGATGCGCGTGCTCACGACCTCGATCGCCACCGCGCGCTTCGCGGGCTCGAACGCGAACGACAACGTCGGCCGCTCGGGCGCCGTCGGCGATTTCGACGGAGACGGCGACCTCGACTACGTCGTCGGCGGCGCCAACCTCGGCTTCGACGGCGTGCTCAACGCCTTCGAAGCGAGCGCCCTCATGGGCAGCGGGACGCTCACCGCGGCGGTCACCCTGCGCGGCGAAATGAGCGGCACGGAGGCCCTCGGGCAGCGCGTCTCCATCGGCCGCGCGCCCACGGGGATGGCGCCCGCGGTGGCGGTGATCTCGTCGTTCCGGAGCACGCCGACGGCGGTGTTCGGCGGCGCCGTGCGTTGGATCCCGCAAGGCGCGCCGCGCGCGTTCTCCGACCGCTGGTCCGCGGCGACGTGGTTCGACGTGCCGGTGCTCCCCGCGGCGGATCGAACGGGCACCTCGGTGGCGCTCGGCGCGCTTCGCGGATCAACGGCGGGAGACTTCGTGACGGGCTCTCCCGGCGCGCACTCGCCCATCGCGCCCATGGTGGGCACCACGCCCGCGCGCCCCGCGGGCTTCCGCGGCCGCACGGGCGCCGTCGACGTGATCGGCGCGTCGCTCCCCGCGGCGCAGCGCTTCTGGGTCGATCGCACGAACGCGCAGCTCGGCGCCTCGGTGGCCGTGCTCGATTTCGACGGCGACGGGCGCGCCGACGTCGCCGTCGGAGACCCCGCGGAGACGACCGGCGGCACCGACATGATCACCCGCGTGACGCCCAACCTCGCCAACACCGCGACCGACCCGTGCTGGTATCGCACGGGCGCCACGGGCACCACCGTGGCCACCGCGTCGGTGGGCGGACGAGGCATCGTGCGCATCTACCTCCAGGGCGCCGACGGCACGTTCCGCGAGGGCTTTCAGGCCATCGCGAGGGAGTCGGTCGCCACCGGCGCGGCCATCCGTCGCAAGGGCTTCGGCTTCTCCGTCGCCAACGCGGGCGACGTGAACGGCGACGGGATCAACGACCTGCTCGTGGGCCGCAGCACCGCGAGCGACGGCAACGGCGCCGAGGTCGTGCTCGGTCGACGCGCCGACACCGCGGGGCGGATCACCGTCGTGTGCGCCGACCCCGCGACCTCGCCGTACTGGGCCTCTCGCGGCGACAACATCGTGTTCGGCGTGGCCGTCGCGGGCCTCGGTGACCTCGACGACGACGGCTGCGCCGACACCGCGGTCTCGATCTCGGGGAGCGGCAAGGCGGGCGTCTCGGTGCAGTACGGCTTCGGCACCGCGTGCAGGCGCGGTCACGCATCGCCGCACGAGATTCTCGTCGTGCCCGATGATCGCCCGCTCATGAACAATGACCCGCCCGGAGGCACCCCACGCCCTGCTGCGATGAGAACGCTCGACTGGACCGACCTCCCCGGCGCCGCGACGGGCATGGGCCTCGTCATCGCGGGCGGCGGTGACCTCAACGGCGACCGCGTGCCCGACCTCGTGATGCGCGACGCGTCGCTCGCGTGGCAGGACCGCGTCGGCCCCGCCGTCGAGATCATCTCGGGCGCGTACCTCAACGGCCTGTGCCCCGACCACGCGTGCGCCGAAGGGCTCGCCGAGCGCTTCTACTCCGACGGCGCGGGCTACAACGTCGTGGGCGTGCGGACGCTCCCCTCGCCCGACCGCATGGTCGTCCCCGTCGACACGCCCACGAGCGTGCGCTTCGGCGCCGCGCTCGCGGTCGCAGACGTCGACGGCGACGGCGCGGCGGACCTCGTCGTGGGCGCCCCCGACGACGCCACGCAGGGAGACTTCGCGGGCGCGGTGCTCGCGTGGCGCGCTTCGAGCGATCCCGACACCTTCGCCGCGCCGCCGTGGCTCATCGCGGTGGGCGACGTCGCGGAGCAGTCGCTCTTCGGCGCGTCGGTCTCGACCTCGCGTGATACCACCGGCGCGTGGCTCGCGGTGGGCGCCCCCTTCTCAGCGCACCGCGGCGCGCAGACCGGAGCGGTCTACCGATGGCACATCGAACGATGACAGACGAACTCCGCGCGCGCGTCGCGCCGACCTTCGCGGCCCTCTCCGTCGCGCTCGTGACCGGGTGCTACGGGGCTGGGATGAAGCCCCTCCCCTACGACGCGACCGCGCAGGACGACGCGCGCGACGCGGCGCCCGAGGCCGCCGTCGACGCCACGGCCGACGTGCGCTTCGTGTTGGAGCCTCGCAACGTCGACGCGCCCCTCCTCGAGCGAAGCCCCGCGAGCTTCGCCGTGGTGGAGCTCCCGATGGCGGTGCGCCCGGCGCTACCGTGGGTGACCGCCGGTGGACGCGGCTACGTGGTGAGCGCCGAGGGTCGCTTCTTCACCATCGACGCCTACGGCGCGGCGACGGAGCTCGAGCGCCTCGCGGGCGACGTGCCGGGCATGCGCGAATCGCCCGCGAACGCCGTCACCGAGCTCAGCGCGGGCGAGCCCACGGCGCTTGTCCCCGACGGCGCGATCGTCGTACGAGACGGCACCTTTCGACGCGCCTCGCTGCCTCCGCTCCTCGCCAACGCGAGGGCCGTGACGCGGTGGAGCGGCGAGTCGCTCTGGGCCACCGGCGCGGGCCTCTACACCACGCTCGGCGCGCGCTGGATGCGGCTCGATCGCGGGGGAGAGCCCGTCACCGACGCGGTGTCGATGGTCGAGGGTCCGTCGTCGGGCGCGATGCGCGAGGCGTGGGTCTTGCGCGCCAACGGATCGCTCTATCGCCTGCGCGTCACGGTGCGAGACGCCGCCGTCGACGTGGTGTGGTCGGACCCTGTCGTGGGCCTCGAGCTCGACGACGTGCGCGCGATCGCCGCGCTCGGCGGCGCGCGGTACATCGCGAGGGCCACGGACCTCTTGCGCGTGACCGCGACGGGCGCCGTGGAGCGCGTGAGGATCCCCGGCGCGACACAGGGACCGTCGACGCTCGTGACGGCGTCTCGGTGGATGTGGATGGTGTGGCCCGGCGGGTCAGAGAGCGCCGTCGCGCGCTACGACGGAGAGCGCGTGGAGGTGCTCGCGCGGGGCCTCTTCTCGATGTCGACGCGCGTCGCGGTCGATGGCGCGCGCGGTGACGTCGCGCTCCTCGTCGACGGAACGCGCGCGCGGAGGCTCGTGGCCGAGGCCGCGCCGATGGTGACGGGCTTCGCCGACGGCGCCGTGGTGACCGAGCCGAGGCTCGCGCTTCAGATCGACCCGCCGACGCCCGCCGCCGTGAGCGAGGTGTCGTTCTCGCTCGACGGGACGCGCATCGAGCGCGTGCTCACGCCGCCCTTCCGTTGGGGCGACAGCGGCGCGGCGCTCTACCGCTCGTTCCCGATGCTGGAGTTCGGGACGCACACCGTCGAGGCCGTCGTGAGCTACACCGACGCGCCGGAGCTCCGGGTCTCGCGGACCTTCCACTACCTCTCCCCGCTCGGCCGCGTGCCGACGTACCAGGGCGACATCCTCGCGCTCTACAACAGCGCCTGCGCGCGCTGCCACTCCACCAACATCGCGCGAGACCTCCGCGGCTATCAGCGCCTCGCCGACATGGCCCCGGTGATCGCCGACGTGGTGGTCTCTCGCCGCATGCCCCCCGACCTCACGCTCGACACCCCGTCGATCCAGATCTTCTCGGCCTGGGTCGCGGGCGGTTCGCCCGAGCGCTGAGACCGCGCGACGCGCGCTACTGCGCGGCCGCGACGCGCAGCGTGAAGCGCGTCCCGCGGTCGACGCCCGAGTCGACTTCGAACTCGCCGCCCTGGTTCTCGACGAGCGCGCGCCCGGTCATCAGGTGCAGCCCGAGCGCGACGCGTCGGCTCTGCGTCGCGAGCGGATCGCGGAGCTGATCGCGCACCTCGTCGGGCAACCCCGGCCCCGTGTCGCGGATCTCGACCTGCCACCACGGACCGACGCGCTCCGCCGCGAGCGTGAGGTCGCCGCCGTCGGGCATCGACTCGACGGCGCCGCGGATGAGGTTGTAGAGCGCCATCTGGAGCTGGTCGGCGTCGGCGCGAACGCGCGCGTCGTCGCTCACCGACACCGTGACCCGCACCGCGCCGGGCATCTGCACGCCGCCGAGGCTCTGCTCGACGATGTACCCGAGCGACACGTCGCGGAGCGTGGCGGGGCCGATGCGCGCGTAGTCGAGGAGGTCGGTGATGATCTGATTGGCGCGGCGCACCTCGTCGTGAATGACCGCGAGCGACTGCGTCACGTCGCGATCGGGCGACGGCCCCGACGAGAGCTTGAGGAGATACGCAGCGTTCTTGATGGACCCGAGGGGGTTTCGGATCTGGTGCGCGATGGCGCCCGCGAGCTGTCCGACGACGGTGAGCCGCTCGCGTCGCATGAGCTCCGACTGCGCCGCTTCGAGGGCTCCGGTGCGCTCGAGGACGCGGCGCTCGAGGTCCTCGTTGGCCTCGCGCAGGGCCGCCTCGGCGCGCTTGAGGGCCGTCTTGTCGTGGATGATCCCGACGATGTGGGTGACCTCGCCGCGCGCGTCGCGCATCGGGACCTTCGTGGTCTCGAGGGTGTGGCGCGCGCCGCCGTGGTCGGTGAGAGGCTCCTCTTCGATGCAGACCGTCACCCCGCGAGTGACGACCTCGAGGTCGCGCTCGCGAAAGTAGTCGGCCTCGGAGCGGGGGAAGAAGTCGTGATCGGTGCGGCCGAGCATCTTCGCGCGAGGGATGCCGAGCATCTCTTCGATCGCGCGGTTGAGGAGGACGAAGCGAAACTCGCGGTCTTTGACGAAGATCGGGTGCGCGACGTGGTCGACGATCGCGGCCAGGAACTCGACCGTCACCCCCGCACCGGGGAGCATGCAAGCGTCTGCGAGCGCGCGTGCGACGTCGTCTCCCACACCGTTCATCTCGGTCTCCTCCGACGCGCGGCCATCACCATCGCGACGATTGCGAGGGTCGCACCGGGCCCCCAAGGCCGCAAGGCTCCCGCGCGGCAAGCGCATCCCGTCGCGTCGGGACCCGTCGTGGGCGCGCGCGCGCCGTCGGCCCCCGGCCCGTCGGCGAAGTCCGCGTCGGCGGTCCGCGCGCCTGCGTCGGACGCGCACGCCGGCCCCGCGTCGGCGCCGGGGACCTCGCCGACGGGCACGCAACGATGCGCGCTGCACACCTCGCAGGCAGGGCATTGCGCGTCGACCGCGCACCCGACGCAGCGCCGCGCGGCGCGATCGCAGACAGGTGTGGCGCCCTGACAGCGCTCGCAGCGCGCGGTGCACGGCGCGGCGGGCGAAGGGTAGAGGTCGCTGGCGGGCACGAGCGCGAAGCGACCGTCGAAGCTCCCCTGCGACGCGTCGCCGCGCGCGATGTACCAGTCGAGGAGGGCGCCGCCGATGGTGTCGTACCACTCGAGGGTGAAGGGGTATTGGCCCGGCGCGGCGATGCGCACGGCGCGGCGATCGACGCGTGACCCCGTGGGGTCGTTGAACTCGTAGACGACCGTCTCGCCGAAGCGAAACGCAACGCCGTCGTCGTGGCCCCACGCGAGGGTGTAGACGCCCGCCTCGCGGATCGCGAGCGAGCCCTCGATGCGGAGCACGAGGTCGCCGCCCTGGTAGTAGTCACCCTGCGGCAGCGCGCGCAGCGGCTCGCAGCTGTGCGGCGCGACCTGTCGCGCGGGGTCGAAGTACGGCAGGCAGAGCACCGTCGGGGCCTTGCGACCGAAGCTGTCGAGCACGGTGCCGTTGGTGAAGTCGACGTACGGGACCTCGCCGCACCAGGCCTCGAACGCGGGCGCCAGCGACCGCCCGTCGAGCAGGTCGCGCGCGTCCGCGAGGCTCGAAGGAAAGCCGCGGAAGAACCCGTGCACGGCCATCACGCTGGCGCCTGTTCCGCGGGCCTCGGGCGCGTCTCCGGCGCGCGCCTCGCTCGGGATCGCGAGCGGCTCGACGGGCTGCGCGGCGGCGGTAGAAGCGCCGAGCGAGAGCGCCAGCGCGAGGCATCGACGGGAGGTTCTGCGTCGCATCGGGGCGCGAGACACTACAGCCCCGACGCGTGGATTGCGACACGCGCGCGAGGGCGACGCGCGGCGACGGACGCACCCTGACAACGCTGTCACGCGCCTACAACGCGGTGGCGTCCGACGACGCGCGTGGTAGTCCAATCTCCGCCCGCGCTCCTTAACTCCGCGGGTCATTCTTTCAGGAGGTTCTTCCGTGATGCGTACCCGTCTCCTCTCTTCGATGCTTCTGATGTTCGGCGTGGCAGCGTTCGCGAACGGCTGCTCCGACCCCGCGCCGACCGTCACCGACGCCACCGTCGACGTCGGCAACGACGCAGCCCCCGACACCAGCAGCGACACCGGCAACGACACCAGCACCGACACCGCGCCCGACACCGACAACGACGCCGCCGCCGACGTGGGCCGCGACGCGGTCAGCGACATCGCGACCGACACGGCCGCCGACGTCGCCACCGACGCGCCCGCCGACACGGCCGCCGATGCGCCCGCCGACGTCACCACCGACGTCGCGCAAGACGCGTCGAGCGACGCGGCGACCGACGGCGGACTCGCCGCGGCCTGCACCGCGAGCGGAGGCACCGTGTCGTCGTCGCTGTGCTGCGCGTCGACGGGCGACTTCCCCAACCTCTGCAGCGTCGGCGCGTGCGGGTGCGCACCCGCTTCGAGCCACACGGTGATGACCTGCGTGTGCCCCACGGGCCGCTGCTTCAACGGCACCGCCTGCGTCACGATGTGATCGCCCGCGGCGCGCGAGGGGCGATATCCTCCGCGCGCCGTGCCCTCCCCCTCCATCGACTTCTGGTTCGACTACACCTGCCCCTACGCGTACCTCGGGAGCACCCAGGTCGAGGCCCTCGCGCTTCGAACGGGCCGCGCGCTCGCGTGGAAGCCCATGCTCCTCGGCGGCGTCTTCAAGGCCAACGCGACGCCGCAGCGGCTCTTCGAAACGCTCTCGCCCCCGAAGGCCGCGCACAACGCCAACGACCTCGCGCGACAGGCCGAGCGCTACGGCGTCGCGCTGCGAATGCCTTCGGGGCACCCCTTCCGCTCCGTGGAGGCGCTGCGCGCGACGCTCGCGACGGGCTGTGACCCGCGGGTGATCCACGGCTTCTTCCGCGCGTACTGGGTCGAGGGCCGTCCCATCAGCGAGGTCGACGTGATGCGCGACGTGCTCAACGCCGCGGGCCACGACGCTGACGCGGTGCTCTCGCGCATCGGCGACGAGGGCATCAAGAACGAGCTCCGAGCGCGCACCGACGAGGCCATCGCGCTCGGCGTGTTCGGGGCCCCCGCGTACCTCGTCGACGGCGTCGATCTCTACTGGGGTCAAGACCGCGCGGAGCTCTTCGATGTGCCTTCGCAGAAGGGCGATTTCGCCGCCGCGCCGAAGGGTCGCACGCTCGAGGTGTACTGGGATTTCGCCTCTCCGTACGCGTACCTCGGGAGCGTGCAGGCCGAGGCGCTCGCGCGGCGCACGGGCGCGACGCTCGTGTGGAGGCCGGTCCTGCTCGGCGCGGTGTTCAAGGCCCTCGGTCAGGCCAACGTGCCGCTCGCGACGTACCCCGAGGCCAAGCAGCGCCACACGGGGCTCGACCTCGAGCGATGGGCGCGGCACCTCGGGGCGCCGTTCCGCTTCCCGTCGCGCTTTCCGATGAGCACGGTGAAGGCGCTGCGCGCGTGGATCGCGCTGCCCGAAGGCGCCCGCGACGCGTTTCGCGCGCGCGTGTTCCGCGCGTACTGGGCCGAGGACCGCGACATCTCCGACGACGCGGTGCTCGCGGAGCTGCTCGGCCCCGACGCGCGCGACACGCTCGATCAGATCGCGACGAGCGAGGTCAAACAGCGCCTCGTCGAGGCCACGCAGCGCGCGCTCGACGCGGGCGTCTTCGGCGTCCCCACGTGGGTCGTCGACGGCCGCGAGCTCTTCTGGGGGCAGGACCGGGTCGCCCTCGTGGAGCGCGCCCTCACGCGTTGAGGGCGCAACCCTGACGCCCCAGCGTCACGCCTGCGACGCACCGGTGTCGGGGCGCCACGCACCACCTGCTGCCGCAAACGGCCCATCCTGGGCCAATCGTCGCGTATCCAAGCGTTGGATTCGGGAGCCGCGTCGCCGCGGCCCGGATTCTGCTTTTCGTACGCGGCGTTGGGCGCTACCTCCGGGCGGCGCAGAACCGGATCTTCCCGCCCCCCCACCGATGACGACAAACCACTCAAGGCACGGCGCGAGCGAACCCCACGACGAGACGCCCGGCGATGCGCTCCGACACGCGATCGAGCACCTCGCGCACCTGCTCCCCGACCAGGGGCCCATCGACGTCTTCATTCACCACAACACGCTCCACGCCTTTCAGCACCTTCACTTTCACGAGGCGCTCGCCGCCGCGAGCGAGCAGTTCGGCACCGAGCCCTACCTCTCGGAGAAGCGCTACCGAGAGTTCCTCGCGGAGGGGCGCATCACCGTCGCGGACCTCCGCGCGGCGCTCGCGGAGAACCCTCGCCCCGACGGTCCGCGACAGCTCGGGCCCCTCGACGCCGACGCGCTCGACCTGCTCCTCCTCGAACACGAGATCACCGACGAGCCCGCGTCGCGCTGGCGCTGGCTCGTCGACGAGCGCGGCGCGCTCTGGAAGTTTCGCCCCGACGTGAAGCCCGAGGTGCGCGCGCGCTTCCTCAAGCGCTCGGTGGCGTACCTCACGGAGCTCTGCGAGCGCGCGAAGACCCTCGCCGACGTCGAGGCGCAGCTCCGCGGCTCGCTCCACGCGTCGCTCGAGGAGCGCGACCTCGCGTCGTTCCGGAGGTCGCTGCGCGCGGTGCCGAGCGCCGTCTCGATCGGCGCGCTCTGGGCCGCGTGTCAGCCCGTCGCGGGCGAGGCCCGCCCCCCTCGGCGCAGGCCGCGCCACACGTTCTACCGGGACCTCATCAAGGACGCGACCGCCGAGGACCCCGCCGAGCTCGCGCACCCGCTCATCATCCGCTACGTGGCCGCGTACCTCGACGAGGGCGTCGCCGACTGGGCCATGCCCGAGCGCGCGAAGGGCCTCTTTCACGCGTGGCGCCTGCTCGCGCTCTCGCCCTTCGCGCCGGAGCCGCCGTGGCTCGCGGGCCTCGAAGATT
This sequence comes from Polyangiales bacterium, assembly GCA_046351535.1. Lineage (GTDB taxonomy): Bacteria > Myxococcota_A > Polyangia > Polyangiales > CAISKJ01. Next base: position 52,298 of record JAXLYG010000032.1, on the reverse strand, counting down.
TTCTCCGCGCGCGCGAGACCCCCGAGCGCGTGATCCTCGACATTCTCGCCGAGCTCAGGGTGCCGCGGAGCGAGTGGCAGCGCTTCCTCACGCAGGTCGCGCTCGAGCTCCCCGGGTGGGCGGGCATGATCCATCGCCTCGAGCGTCGCCCCGCGGATCGTCGCCCCGGCGCGCCCCCCGCGTCGCTCCTCGACTTCCTCGCGATGCGCCTCGTCTACGACGTGTTCGCGTGGCGCGACGTCGCGCGACGGCGTCTGCTGTTCCTCGGATCGCTCGACGGCCTCGAGCAGCACATCGCGCAGGTGCCCTTCGCCGCGCATGACTCGGGCGCGCCGCACGACTCGCCGTGGCGGCTCTTTCAGATCGCGCAGGCCGCGGGCCTCACCGCGGGCGACGTCGTCGCCATGACGCCCGCGGAGCGCGCCGCGGTGCTCGCGCGCACCGACGCGTTCACGGGCCTCATGCGCCGACGGATCTTTCACGAGGCCTACGAGCGTCGGTACCGGCAGCGCGTGCTGCGCGGCATCGCCGACAACCTCGGGCGCCCCGAGGCCGAGCGCAACGTGGCCGCCCCGACGCTCCAGTTCGTGGTGTGCTTCGACGACCGCGAGGAGGCCTTCCGTCGACACATCGAGGCCCGCGAGCCTGCGGCCGAGACCTACGGAAACGCGGGGTTCTTCGGCGTCCCGATGGACTACCGCGGCCTCGACGACCGCGACGAGGCGCCGCTCTGCCCGGTGATCGTCACGCCCGCGAACCGCGTCGAGGAGCGCCCCCTCCCCGATCAGGTCGAGGTCGCGGAGAAGCGTCGCGCGCGGCTCAAGCGACTCGCGCGCTTCCTCCACCGCTTCGACGAGTCGTCGCGGTCGCTCGTGCGGGGGTCGCTCATCACGCCGCTCTTCGGGCTCATCACCGCGATCCCGTGGGCGCTCAAGACCTTCGCGCCGCGCCTCGAGGCCAGCCTCCGCGTCGGGAGCGGTCACCTCGCGCTCCCCGCGCCGCGCACCACGCAGACCGCGCTGCGCCCTGACGGCGCCCCCGCGGGCGAAGGCAAGCCCCTCGGGTTCACGGTCTCCGAGGCCGTGATGCGCGTCGGCAACTCGCTCGAGAACATCGGCCTCACGCGGCGCTTCGCGAGGCTCGTGATCATCCTCGGGCACGGCGGCACGAGCGTGAACAACCCGCACCGCTCGGCCTACGACTGCGGCGCGTGCGGCGGGCGTCACGGCGGCCCCAACGCGCGCATCATCGCGCGCCTCGCGAACGACCCCGCCGTGCGCGAGGGGCTGCGCGCGCGCGGGATCGACGTGCCCGAGAGCACCCGCTTCCTCGGCGGCGAGCACGACACGACCACCGACGGCGTGGCGCTCTTCGACCTCGACGCGGTGCCCGAGACCCACCGCGACGACCTCGCGCGCGCGCGGGCGACGCTCGACCACGCGCGCAAGATGTCGGCCCACGAGCGCTGCCGTAAGTTCAGATCGGCGCCGCGCGACCCGTCGCCCGAGCGCGCGCTCCGTCACGTCGAGGGGCGCGCCGCGGACGTGTCGCAGGCGCGGCCCGAGCTCGGTCACGTCACCGTCGCCTCGGGCGTCGTGGGGCGACGCGCCATCACGCGGGGGCTCTTTCTCGACCGTCGCGCCTTCGTGATCTCGTACGACCCCGCGGTCGATCCCGAGGGCAAGGTGCTCGAACGGATCCTTCAGGCGGCGGGGCCCGTCGGCGCGGGCATCAACCTCGAGTACCTCTTCTCGTGCACCGACAACGACCGCTACGGCGCGGGGACGAAGCTCCCGCACAACCCCGTGGGGCTCTTCGGCGTGATGGACGGGGCCCTCAGCGACCTGCGCACGGGGCTGCCGCGGCAGATGATCGAGATCCATGAGCCCGTGCGGCTCCTGCTCGTGGTCGAGGCCACGCCCGAGCGGCTCCTCGCGATCGCGGAGCGTCAGGCCGAGGTGAAGGAGCTGGTCGTGAACGAGTGGGTGCAGCTCGTGTCGCTCGACCCCGAGTCGGGTGTGATGAAGCGCTTCACGGCGCGAGGATTCGAGGTGTGGCGCGGCGACGACGAGCCCGCCACGCCGCGCACCCCCGACTGGCGCTCGTGGTACCGGGGGAAGATCGACTTCCTCCCGCCGGCCATCGTGGGAGGCGCGCCGTGATCGACCCCGAGACGCTCCTCGACTACGCGATGGGCGGCGCCATCATGGCGCCGTTCACGGCCTTCTTCATCCTCGGCGCGCTCTGGCTCCTCGGCCGCTCGACGAGCGAGCGCAGCGCGTCGACCATCGTGAACCTCGCGCTCAAGACTTCGCTCGGCTGCTCCGTCGTCGTGGTGTACGCCCTCTCGCGGCTGCGCTTCGCGCCCACGCGCGTCGACCTCGGAGACTGGTTCCGCATCGACGACTACGGCTTTCGCCTCGACTTTCTGGCCGACTGGCTCTCGGCCACGATGATGACCCTCGTGAGCACGATCACCGTGCTCGTGGGGCGCTTCTCGGTGAACTACCTCCACCGCGAGCGGGGCTTCTTTCGCTTCTTCACGCTGCTCTCGGTCTTCGCGGGCGCGATGCTCCTGCTCGTCACCGCGGGCTCCTTCGACCTGCTCTTCGCCGGGTGGGAGATGGTCGGCCTCACGTCGATCCTCCTCGTGGCCTTCTTCCACGAGCGCTCGGGCCCCACGCGCGCCGCGATCCGCGTGATGATGGTCTACCGCATCTGCGACGTGGGCCTGCTCATCGGCGCCGCGATGCTGCACCACCACACGAACACGTCGCTCTTCGCCGAGCTGCGCACGTCGCCCGCCGTGCAGCACCTCGGCGGGTTCTACAGCTCCCTCGTGGGCCTGTGCTTCCTCGCGGCGGCGGCGGGCAAGTCGGCGCTCTTTCCGATGGGCGGCTGGCTGCCGCGCGCGATGGAGGGCCCCACCGCGTCGAGCGCGCTCTTCTACGCCTCGCTCTCGGTGCACGCGGGCGTGTACCTCCTGCTCCGCGCCGAGCCGCTCATCGAGCACGCCCCCGCGGCGCGCCTCGCGATGGTGGGCGTCGGCGCCCTCACCGCGGTGCACGCCACGATGATCGCGCGCACGCAGACCGACGCGAAGAGCCGCCTCGCCTACGCGGCCATGACCCAGGTGGGCGTGATGGTCATCGAGGTGGCCCTCGGCTTCAACCGCCTCGCGGCGCTGCACCTCGTCACGCACGCGCTCCTCCGCGGCTACCAGATGCTCCTCGCGCCTTCGAGCATCCACTATCAGCGCTGGATGATGACCGCGCACGGCGACGAGCCGCTGCCCTCGCTCTCGATCTTCGGCGGTCGCCTCGCGCCCGCGACGGAGCGCGCGTGGTACCGCCTCGCGCTCGACCGCTTTCACGTCGACGTCGTGTTCGAGCAGTGGCTCGGGCGCGCCTTTCTTCGCCTCGGCGCGTCGCTCGACAAGCTCGAGCTTCGCACCGTGAAGGCCGTCGCGCGCACGGTGGCCCGCGGTCGCGCGGTCGACACGCAAGACACCTCGGCGCCCCCCGCGCGGCCCACGGAGGCGCCGTGATCCCCGTGCTCACGCTGCTGGTGGTGCTGCCCGCGCTCGGCTCGATCACGCTGCTCCTGCGTCGCGAGGAGCGCTACTCGCGGCGCATCGCGTCGGTCTTCGCGGGCGCGTCGTTCCTGCTTTCTGCGTGGGTCGCGCTGCGCCTCGACGGCGCCTCGGGCGCGATCCAGTTCGAGGAGGTGCTCTTCAGGCTCCCGGTGCTCGGCGTCCGCTGGCGCCTCGGCGTCGACGGGCTGAGCGCGCTCTTTCTCCCCACGGCGAACGCCGTCGCGCTGGCGATCATCCTGGGCTCTCCGCGCGCCTCCCTCGATCGCCGCAACGTCGCCGCGATGCTCGGCACGCTCTCGGCGTCGCTCGGGATCCTGTGCAGCCTCGACCTCGCGCTCCTCGGCGTGTTCTGGGTGATGCGCCTCATCCCCGGTCGCTGGGTGATCCCGTGGACCCCGACGGCCGCGGTGCGCGACTGGTTCGGGCGCACCTGGTCGATCTTTCTGTGGGGCGGCTCGCTGCCGCTCCTGCCGGTGATCATCGCCGTGGGCGTGGTGGGCCACCGCGCGCACGCGCTCACGCCCTTCGACTACCACGAGGCCCTCGCGCGCGGGATCCCCGACGCGTGGCAGCTCCCGCTCTTTCTCTGCGTGATGCTCGCGATCTTCATGCGCCTCGCGATCGCGCCCTTTCACGCGTGGCTCCCGCTGCTCATGGAGCACGGCCCCTACGCCACGGGGACGCTCATCGCCACGGTGCCCGTGCCGCTCTACCTCTTCGCGCGCGTCGTGGTGCCGCTCTTTCCGCACGGCGAGGCCGTGGCGCGGCCGGTGATCATCGCCTTCGCCGTGTGGAGCGCGTTCTACGGCGCCACGCTCGCCATCGCGCAGCGCGGCCTGCGGCGCATGCTCGGCTTCATCGCCGTGAGTCACTCGGGCTTCGCGCTCATGGGCCTCGCGACGCTCAACCACGAGAGCATCCACGGAGCGCTCCTCGAGAGCGCGGCGTCGAGCCTCTCGCTCGCGGGCCTCCTCGTGCTCGTGCGCGGCCTCCACGCGCGCACCGGGACGAGCAACGCCGACGAGCTCGGGGGCATCGCGTCGCAGAGCCCGCGCATGACCGTGGCCTTCGTGATCTTCGCGGTGGCCTCGCTGGGCTTCCCCGGCACGATGACCTTCGTGAGCGAAGACCTGCTGTTTCACGGGGTCCTCGCGCTCCATCCCGGCGTCGCGACGGCGCTCCTCGTGACGACGGCGATCAACGCCATCGCGCTCCTCAGGGCCTTTCTGCGCACCTTCCTCGGTCGACCGCGGCGGGTCACGCGCGACGTCCCCGTCGACGACCTCGGGACCCGCGAGCGCGTCGCGGTGCTGGCCCTCTGCGGCCTCGTTATCGTCGGCGGTCTGCGCCCCCAGCCGCTCCTCGACCTCAGGGCGGGATACGTGCGCGCGCAGGTCGCCGAACACGACGAGGCGCATCCCCACCCGATGCGACACGACGACCGCGTTCACCACGTCCGTCGCGCTTCTCACTGAAAGGCGCTTTACGGGCGTCGCGCCGACGGACTAGCGTCAAGCGGTCGTCCTCGGACTCCGGCGTCCCCAACACTTCAGCTTCGACACGGTGCCCACCATGCGCGCGTACGCCTCCACCCTCGTCGCCCTCGTTGCGTCTGCGATCCCGGCCCTGTCGAGCGCGCAAGACGTACCCGTGAACGCGCAGCGCTTCGCGGATCCGACGGGCGGCGCGTACACCTCGCCGACGCCGCTCTTCACCCCCGCGGCGGCCCTCCCCTCGCTCATGCCGAGGCTCACGGTGGGCACCGACGTGCAGAGCGCGGGACGCCTCGACCCCGTGCGCCCCTTCGTGAACGCCGAGCTCGGCCTGCCCGCGGGCTTCACCATCGCCGCGGGGACGCAGTGGTTCGGCGGCGACCAGAGCGGCGCGAACACCATCACCCCCTTCGGCCAGATCCGCTATCAGCTCTTCGGACGCGCGGACGGCATGGGCCTCCTCGGCGGCGCGTCGCTCACGTACAAGCGCGTGGGCTACCACGGCGGCGAGAACGAGCTCGAGGCCTCGTTCTCGATGCAGTACCGCGCGCAGCGCTTCGAAGTGGGCGCGCAGGGCACCTTCGGTCAGTCCCTCGAGTCGGGCGACGAGCACGACATCGAGGCCCGCGTGTACGCGGCGTATCGCGTGATCCCCTCGCTCGCGCTCGGCGTGAGCGGCCAGGTGCGCGGCGACATCGGCGAGGAGGGCGCGGCGATCGAAGCGGAGCGCGCGCGCCTCGGCCGCAGCGAGTTCGACTTCATCGGCGGCGGGACGGTGAGTTACACGTTCCAGCGCTGGCAGATCGGCGCGCTCGTGGGCGCGAGCACGCTCGGGCTCTACGAGCAGGTGGCCTTCCTCGGGCAGGCGCAGGGCCAGGTCCGGTTCTGACCGCCGCCGCCCGTCACGTCGGGCGCTTTCGGATCAGCCCTTCCTGAATGGTGCTCGCGACGAGGCGACCCTCGCGGTCGAAGAACCTCCCGCGCACGAGGCCCCGCGAGCCCGACGCGCTCGGGCTCTCGACGTCGTAGAGCAGCCACTCGTCCGCGCGAAACGGGCGGTGGAACCACATCGCGTGATCGAGGCTCGCGACCTGCATCCCGGGCGTGAGCCAGCTCACGCCGTGCGGGTCCATCGACGTGCCGAGGAACGAGAAATCCGACGCGTACGCGAGCAGGTAGCGGTGCAGCGCGTCGTCGTCGGGCAGTCGATCGATGGCCCGATACCAGAGCCGCCGCGAGGGCGTCTGGGCCTTGGGTTTGAGGGGGTTTCGCGGCTCCACGGGGCGGATCTCGATGGGGCGCTCGGCGGTCGCCATCGAGCGCACGGCCTCGGGCAGCCTGTCGGCGAACGCGAGCGCGATGTCTCGCTCCGAGCGCAGCGTCTCGGGCGGCGGAACGGTGGGCATCGCGTCGTGGTGTTCGAAGCCCGCCTCGACGACCTGAAACGACGCCTCGAGGCTGAAGATCGCCTCGCCCTCCTGCACGGCGACCACGCGCCGCGTCGAGAAGCTGCGCCCGTCGCGGAGCCGATCGACCTGATACACGATGGGTCGATCGAGCTCGCCCGCGCGAATGAAGTACCCGTGCGCCGAGTGAACGGGGCGATCGGCGGTGACGGTCTGCGCCGCGGCCGAGAGGCTCTGGCCGAGCACCTGTCCACCAAAGATCGCGCCCCAGCCGAGGTCCTGGCTGTGGCCGCGGAAGAGGTCGCGATCGACGCGCTCGAGCGCGAGGAGGTCTACGAGGTCCTTGAGTACGCGTTGCATCGTGTGGTGGGCGACCTATAGGGCCCGAGAGGCGCTCGCGACCAGCCCCGAACGTCGCGGCGGGCGCGCGCTTCGCGGTAGCGTCGCGGCGTGATGCGCGAACACCTCCTGCGACGGCTCGCCGAGCACCCCGACGCGGAGCGACGCGTCGACGGCTACTACCTCCCCGCGTGTCGGTGGTTCGAAGCGCGCGCGAACGCGCGCCGAGACCGCGCGCGCGTGGCGCTCGTGAGCGGCCCGCAGGGCGCGGGCAAGAGCACGCTCGCGGGCCTCGCGGTCGACGCGCTCGGCGACGTCGGACTCCGCGCCGTCACCGTCTCCATCGACGACTTCTACCTCACGCATGACGCGCAGCGCGCCCTCGCGGCGCGGAACGCGGACAACCCCTTCATGGAGTTTCGCGGCTACCCCGGCACGCACGACGTCGCGCTCGGAGCCTCGGTGATCGAAGCCCTCCGCGACGACGAGGGGCGCGGCGTGCGCGTGCCCGTCTACGACAAGTCGGCGCACGGCGGACGCGGCGATCGGCTCCCCGAGTCGCGCTGGCGCGTCGCGCGCGGCCCCTTCGACCTCGTGCTCGTCGACGGGTGGATGCTTGGATTTGCACCCATTTCCACGGAGGCGCTCCCCGACGCGCGGATGGCGCCCGCGAACGAGGCGCTCGGGGCCTACGCGGCGTGGCACGCGCTCGGCGACGCGATGGCGGCGCTCGTGATGCGCGAGGCGCGCTACGTGGTGCGATGGCGCGTCGACGCCGAGCGCGCGCGGCGCGCCGCGGGAGCGCCGGGGCTCAGCGACGACGAGGCGAGAGACTACGTGCTGCGCTTCGTCCCCGCGTACGAGGCGTGGGTGCCGACGCTGCTCGCGGGCGAGACGGTGCGAGGGCCGCGATGGACGGCGACGCTCGGTGAAGACCGTCACCCGGTCTCCATCGAATCGCGCTGATTTTCAGAGGAATCGCGAGGGGGTCGACGCCTCGCCGCGGACGCCGCGGCGAGGCTGTCGAGGGGGGTGCGCCGAGCGCGTCGCTCAGTTGCGATCGAGCGTCGGCGTCGAGGTGCCCGTCACGGTCGTCGCGTTGATGCCGATGCGTCCGACCGCGCCCGTGCCGCCGACGCGGGTGCCGCAGGTGGACCCGCCGCCGCCCGCGCCGGGGGTGGTGATGAGGTTGGTGCCAATGGTCGCCGTGGTGAGCGACACGAGGCGCACCGCGCCGCCCGCGCCGCCGCCGCCGCCGCCCATGCCGCAGCCGCCGCAGCTCGAGTCGCCGCCCGCGCCGCCGGTGCCCGCGGAGACGATCGAGCCGGTCACGGTGATCGTGCTCGCGCGAAGGAGCACGATGCCGCCGCCGTTGCCGCCCGCGCCCGCGTGGCAGCCGTCTTCGTCGGCGCCGCCCTCGCCGCCCGCGCCGCCCATGAAGATCGACGTCGAGAGGTTCGAAGAGCCCACGGCCGCGCCCGCCGCGCCGGCAGGGATCGGGCACGCCTCGGCGCAGGCGCCGCAGGTGCCGGTTCCGCCCACGGAGCCCGGGGCGCCGTAGCCGCCGCCGCCGCCCGAGGCGTCGTCCTGACCGGCGCCGCCAGCGCCGCCGCCAGAGCCGTTGGCCGCGATGTCGACGCCGCCGAGCGCGAGCTGACCCTCACCCTGAAAGCCGCGCGCGCAGCGGTACACGCCCGTGTGACCGCGACCGCGGAAGCCGCGGCCCGACATGTTGATGCTGCCCGCGATGGTGGCCGTTCCACCGGCGTCGATCGCGAGGATGCCGCCGACGTTGCCGTCCCACGCAGGGGCCGTGAGCACCGCGCCGGCGGGGATGTTGAGCGCGCCCACGTCGTTCACGACGACGATCTGCGCGCGGCGCGACGAGTCGGTGACGTAGGCCGCGGCCGTCCCTGCGCTGAGGGTGACCGTCGTCGACGTCGCCGCCGTGACGAAGGCGTACTCGTACTGGCCCACGGGGCCCGTCGCGGCCTGCGTCTGGTGGAGCACCACGTGCTGTCCGGCCGCGAAGGTGCCGCGCACGTTCGAGATGGTGACGGTGGTTCCGCCCGCGGCCACGGTAGCCGACGCGGCGATGTTGTTGATGGTCAGCGTGCCCGTGACGTTGAGGTCGGCGCCGCCGCCGAAGCCGCAGCGACCCGCGGTGCACGTCACGCCCGTCGCGCAGGCGTTGCCGCACGCGCCGCAGTTCAGCGGGTCCGACGCGAGCGTCGCCTCGCAGCCGTTGGCCGCCGCGAGGTCGCAGTCCGCACGACCCGCGGAGCACACGAAGTTGCACGCGCTGTCGGCGCACACGCGCGTCGAGCTGGCGCGCGTGGGGCACACGACGCCGCAGCCGCCGCAGTTGTTCGGATCGCTCGCCGTGAAGACGCAGAACCCGCCGCACGACTCCTGGCCCGTCGGGCACGACGTGGTGCACACGCTCGACGTGCAGACCTGGCCCGACGCGCAGACGCGCGCGCAGGCGCCGCAGTTGCCGCGGTCGCTCGTGAGGTCGCGGCAGGTGCCCGAGCAGTCGGTCTGGCCCGAGCCGCACGAGGCCACGCAGGCGCCCGCGGAGCAGACCTGACCGGCGGAGCAGACGCGTCCGCAGGAGCCGCAGTTGTTGCGGTCGTTGGTGAAGTTGACGCAGGTGCCGCCGCAGGCCGACTGGCCCGTCGGGCACGAGAGCGTGCAGCTCCCGGTCACGCAGACCTCGCCCGAGGCGCACGCGCGACCGCAGGAGCCGCAGTTGGCGCGGTCCGTCGCGGTGTCGCGGCACGAGCCCGTGCAGTTGGTGAGGCCCGTCGCGCGCACGAGAGCACGCAGGCGCCCGCGGAGCACACCTGACCCGCCGCGCAGGCGCGTCCGCACATGCCGCAGTTGGCGCGGTCGCTGTCGAGGTCCGGCACGAGCCCGAGCAGTTCGTCAGGCCCGTGAGGCACGACACCACGCACGCGCCCGCACACCTGACCCGCCGCGCACGAGCCCGCAGGCGCCGCAGTTGGCGCGGTCGCTCTGGAGGTCGCGGCACGAGCCCGCGCCGCCGTGAGGCCCGTCACGCACGACACCACGCATCGTCGCGCCGGAGCACACCTGGCCTTCGGCGCAGGTCGTTCCGCAGGCGCCGCAGTTGGCGCGGTCGCTCTGCGTGTCGCGGCACGCGATCCGCCGCAGTCGGTGAGGCCCGTCACGCAGCTCGTCACGCGCCGCACACCTGGCCCGAGGCGCAGGCCGTTCCGCACGCGCCGCAGTGGGCGCGGTCGGTCTGGAGGTCGCGGCACGAGCCCGAGCAGTTGGTCTGTCCCGCGACGCAGGGCGGCACGCAGCGCCGCCGGAGCAGACCTGACCCGCGGCGCAGTCCACGGCGCACATGCCGCAGCGCGCGATCGCTCTGGAGGTCGCGGCACGAGCCGCCGCAGTTGCTGAGGCCCGTCGCGCACGACACCACGCAGGCGCCCGCGGAGCACACCTGCCCGGCCGCGCACGCGTCCCGCAGGCGCCGCAGTTGGCGCGGTCGCTCTGGAGGTCGCGGCACGAGCCCGCCGCAGTCGTCTGCCCCGTCGCGCAGCTCGCACGCGCCCGCGGAGCACACCTGTCCGGCCGCACACGCGGTGCCGCAGCGGCCGCAGTTGGCGCGGTCGCTGTCGAGGTCACGGCACGAGCCGCCGCAGTCGGTGAGGCCCGTCACGCAGCTCGTCACGCACATCGCCCCGGAGCACACCTGCCCGGCCGCGCACGCGGTCCCGCAGGCGCCGCAGTTGGCGCGGTCGCTCTGGAGGTCGCGGCACGAGCCCGTGCAGTTGGTGAGGCCCGTCACGCACGACACGACACACATGCCGCCGGAGCACACCTGACCGCCGCGCAGGCCGTCCCGCACATGCCGCAGTTGGCGCGGTCGCTCTGGAGGTCGCGGCACGAGCCGCCGCAGCTCGTCGTGCCCGTCGCGCAGCTCGTCACGCACGCGCCCGCGGAGCACACCTGCCCGCAGGGCAGGCCATTCCGCAGGTGCCGCAGTTGGCGCGGTCGCTCTGGAGGTCGCGGCACGAGCCCGAGCAGTTCGAGAGCCCCGCGGCGCACGACACCACGCGCATGCCGCCGGAGCACACCTGCCCGGCCGCGCCGCGGTCCCGCAGGCGCCGCAGTTGGCGCGGTCGGCCTGAGGTCGGCGCAGACGCCCGCGCCGCCTCCGCTCGTGCACACGGTCTGTCCCGCGGGACACGACACGCGGCACATGCCCGCCATGCAGATCTGGCCGTCCGCGCAGGCGGTCCCGCACGCGCCGCAGTTGGCGCGGTCGGTCTGGAGGTCACGGCACGCGCCGTCGCACACCATCTGGCCCGCCGGGCACGACGTCACGCACGCGCCCGCCGAGCACGCCTGCCCCGAGGGGCACGCCGTTCCGCAGGTGCCGCAGTTGTTGCGATCGGCCTGGAGGTCGGCGCAGTAGTCCGCGCCGCCGTCACCCGAGCAGGCCGTCTGGCCCGTGGGACAGCTCGTGGCGCACATCCCCGACGCACACGCCTGACCCGGCGCGCACGCGCGACCGCACATGCCGCAGTTGGCGGGGTCGCGTGAGGTGTCGGCGCAGAAGCGGGCGTCGCCCGTTCCGCAGGTCGTGAGCGCGGCCGCGCAGGTCGTGGTGCACATGCCCGCGGAGCAGACCTCGCCCGAGGCGCACGCGCGGCCGCACATGCCGCAGTTCGCGCGGTCGGTGTCGGGCAGCACGCAGACCTCGGGGAGCGCGGCGGCGTCGGCGCCCGCGTCACCGCTGCGCGTCCCGACGGTGCAGGCGACCTGCCCCGTGGGACACACGACGCGACACGCGCCGGCGGTACATCGATTGCCCGCGGGGCACGCGCGACCGCACGCGCCGCAGTTGCGATCGTCGCTCTGCACGTTGGCGCACGCCCCGCCGCAGAGCATCTGCGCGCTGGTGCACGTCGGCGTCATGTCGGTCGGCACGTCTGTCGGAACGGGCGGCGTCGGCGTCTGCGAGTCGGTACACCCCGCGACGGCGAGGGCCATCGCGGCGATCACCGCGTAGAGCCCTCTTCTGTTGAAGCATGTGAGCATGAACATTCCTCCCTGTTGGGTCGCCCTGGCGCGACGGGTCGTCGACCTGCCACGCGTGGGCCTCTCGGCCGAGAACATCGTCGACCCCGTGATCGGCCTCAAGCGTCCGATTCAATCGATCGAAGCCGTCGGTGTCTCGGCTTCGAACACACCACGAGAGGGGAGCAGATTGCACGCATTTCCAAGCATGTTCACGCGCGGCATCGGAGTCGCACGAACGTGCGCTCGACGGCCTTCGCGCCGCGGCGCGGGCATCGAGGCGTGGGGCTGTTGGAGGGGGGTGCGGCGCGAGCCCTCGGTGAGCCTGCGCGCCGCAGAGAATCCGCGCGTCAGCTCAGGGCGAGCAGACGACGTCGCGCGCCGCGAAGATCGACTGGCTCGAGCCGTTGGTGGCCGTCGTCACGAAGCCCGTCCCGATGGAGGACATGAACGCGTGGTACGTGCTCCCCCAGTTCGAGAGGCTGCCGCTCGTGCTGCCGGCCATCGTGCCGTGCGACGCCATCGTGATGGTGACGTCATCGCGGTCGAGCGACGTGCTGCTGAACGCGCCGAAGGGCGAGAGGTAGTCGAAGCGCCGACGACCCCAGTCGCCGCTGAAGTACGCGCCGAGGCCCGGCCCCGAGGCGACCCACGAGAGCACCGTGCGGAGGTACGTCACCGCGCCCGTGGCGCCGGGCTGGTGGCATCCTGCGTCGGCCGTCGTGACGGCGACGCGGCCGTTGACCGCGGCGCCCCAGGTCGCGCGCGTGTCGAAGAGCGCCTGGAGGTTCGCCGACGTCGGACCCGAGCAGCTCAGGTCGCCCACGATGAGGATCTGATAGGTCGCGAAGTCCGCCGCGGTCATCGACCGCCACATCGCGTCGGAGGCCACCGTCACGACCGTCCCCGTGGGCAGGTACGGCTGCTCGAGCGTGCCCGCCGACCCGTAGAAGAGCGCGCGGCGCGTGCCCGAGTTGCAGCGCGGGCCGCAGGTGCCCGACATGCAAACCACCGAGCCTCCGCAGGCGTTGCCGCAGCGGCCGCAGTTGGTGCTCGAGGTGTTGAGGTTCACCTCGCAGCCGTTGGTCGCGACGCCGTCGCAGTCGGCGAAGCCCGCGTTGCAGGTGAAGCCGCAGGTGCCCGACGCGCAGGTCGCCGTCGCGTTGGCGCGCGCGGGGCACGCGTTGCCGCAGCGGCCGCAGTTGAGCACGTCGGTGGCCGGCGTGACCTCGCAGCCGTTGCCCGCGGCGAAGTCGCAGTCGGCGCGGCCCGTCGCGCAGACGTAGCTGCACGTGCTGTCCGCGCAGACGCGGCTCGCGTTGACGCGCGTGGGGCACACGACGCCGCAGCCGCCGCAGTTGTTCGGATCGCTCGCCGTGAAGACGCAGAACCCGCCGCACGACTCCTGGCCCGTCGGGCACGAGGTCACGCACACGCCGGCCGTGCAGACCTGGCCCGAGGCGCACGCGCGGCCGCAGGCGCCGCAGTTGGCGCGGTCGCTCGTGAGGTCGCGGCAGGTGCCCGAGCAGTTGGTCTGACCGGTCACGCACGAGACCACGCACGCGCTCGCGGAGCACACCTGACCGGCGGCGCACGCGCGGCCGCAGGCGCCGCAGTTGTTCCGGTCGTTGGTGAAGTTCGCGCAGGTGCCGCCGCACGACGACTGACCCGTCGGGCACGAGAGCGTGCAGCTCCCGCCGACGCAGACCTCGCCCGAGGCGCACGCGCGACCGCACATGCCGCAGTTGGCGCGGTCGGTGTCGAGGTCGCGGCACGAGCTCGAGCAGTTCGTGAGGCCCACGGCGCACGAGAGCACGCAGGCGCCCGCGGAGCAGACCTGACCCGCGGCGCAGGTGCGTCCGCACATGCCGCAGTTGGCGCGGTCGCTGTCGAGGTCGCGGCACGAGCCCGAGCAGTTCGTCAGGCCCGTAGGCACGACACCACGCACGCGCCCGCGGAGCACACCTGACCGGCCGCGCACGAGGTCCCGCAGCGGCCGCAGTTGGCTCGGTCGCTCTGGAGGTCGCGGCACGAGCCCGAGCAGTTGGTCTGACCGGCCGCGCAGGAGACCACGCACATGCCGCCCGAGCACACCTGTCCGGCAGCGCACGCCGTCCCGCAGGCGCCGCAGTTGGCGCGGTCGCTCTGGAGGTCGCGGCACGAGCCGCCGCAGTCGGTCTGACCCGTCGCGCAGCTCGTCACGCACACGCCCGCGGAGCACACCTGCCCCGAGGCGCACGCGCGTCCGCAGGCGCCGCAGTGGGCGCGGTCGGTCTGCGTGTCACGGCACGAGCCGCCGCAGTCGGTGAGGCCCGCCACGCACGAGACGACGCACATGCCGCCGGAGCACACCCGGCCCGCGGCGCAGTCCGTCGCGCACGTGCCGCAGTTGTTCCGGTCGCTCTGCGTGTCGCGGCACGAGCCGCCGCAGTTGGTGAGACCCGTCGCGCACGACACCACGCAGCGGCCCGCGGAGCACACCTGCCCCGCGGCGCACGCGGTCCCGCAGGCGCCGCAGTTGGCGCGGTCGCTCTGGAGGTCGCGGCACGAGCCGCCGCAGTCGTTCTGACCCGCCGCGCAGCTCGTCACGCAGGTGCCGCCGGAGCACACCTGGCCCGCGGCGCACGCGCGCCCGCAGGCGCCGCAGTTGGCGCGGTCGGTGTCGGTGTCACGGCACGAGCCGCCGCAGTCGGTGAGGCCCGTCACGCAGCTCGTCACGCACATCGCCCCGGAGCACACCTGGCCCGAGGCGCAGGCGCGTCCGCACATGCCGCAGTGGGCGCGGTCGCTCTGCGTGTCGCGGCACGAGCCCGAGCAGTCGGTGAGGCCCGTCACGCAGCTCGTCACGCACATTCCACCGGAGCACACCTGACCGGCGGCGCACGCGATCCCGCAGGTGCCGCAGTTGGCGCGGTCGCTCTGGAGGTCGCGGCACGAGCCGGCGCAGTTCGTCGTGCCCGTCGCGCAGCTCGTCACGCACACGCCCATCGAGCACACCTGACCCGCGGCGCACGACATCCCGCAGGTGCCGCAGTTGGCGCGGTCGCTCTGGAGGTCGCGGCACGAGCCCATGCAGTTCGAGAGGCCCGGCGTACACGACACGACGCACATGCCACCGGAGCACACCTGGCCCGCGGAGCACGCGGTGCCGCAGCGGCCGCAGTTGGTACGGTCGGCCTGAAGGTCGGCGCAGACGCCCGCGCCGCCGTCGGCGCTGCCGCACGCGGTCTGCCCGAGGGGCACGAGCGTGCACGCGCCGGCCATGCAGATCTGCCCGTCGCTGCAGGTGTTGCCGCAGGTGCCGCAGTTGAGGCGGTCGTTCTGGAGGTCGCGGCACGTGCCGCCGCAGACGGTCTGCGACATCGGGCACGAGGTCACGCACGACGCGGCCGAGCAGAGCTGCCCCGAGGGGCAGGCCATGCCGCAGGCGCCGCAGTTGTTGCGATCGGCCTGGAGGTCGGCGCAGTAGCCCGCGCCGCCGTCGGCCATGCACGCGGTCTGGCCCTGCGGACAGCTCGTGGTGCACATGCCCGAGACGCAGGCCTGACCGGGCGCGCAGGCCGTACCGCAGGCGCCGCAGTTGGCGGGGTCGCGCGTGGTGTCGGCGCAGAAGCGGGCGTCGCCCGTTCCGCAGGTCGTGAGCGTGGCCGCGCAGGTGGTGGTGCACATGCCCGCGGAGCAGACCTGACCGGCCGCGCACGCGCGCCCGCAGGCGCCGCAGTTCGCGCGGTCGGTGTCGACGACGACGCAGACCTCGGTGACGCCGCCGTCGGCGCCCCCGTCGCTGACCCCGGCGTCGCCGCTCGCGCCCACGGGGCACGCGATCTGGCCCGCGGGGCACACGACGCGACAGACGCCCGCCATGCAGCGGCTCCCGACGGAGCACGAGCGCCCGCAGGCGCCGCAGTTGCGGTCGTCGGTCTGCGGGTCGACGCACACGTCGCCGCAGAGGCGCTGCGACGAAGTACAGGTCGGCGTGGTGTCCATCGACACGTCGCCGCCGGCGTCTTCGGGCGAGCGTCCGCCGACGACCGGGGAGCCGTCACAGCCGGCGACCCCGAGCGCCGCCGCGATCCACGCGACAGCCATCAAACTCCCAAGTCTCGTTCGCATGAAGAATCCTCCTGAAGCGTGCTGGTCGGTCCGTCAGTCCGACGCGCGCTCGGCGAGCGAACGTCCCTGATCGGTCCCGCGCCGCCCTCGCGATCGCCAGCGGCAGACGCTGCGCAGAGCACGCGACGCCCGACCTCCCGTAGACGCGAGAGCGAAATCAGAGCCGTGACAGTGCCACATTCCGCTGCGGATGTGTGAGCACTCTGTGGTCCCTCTACCGCAGTTCGCGCCCGCCAGGGAGGGAGTCATGGACTAATCTCGGCGGCCATGCGCGCCACGATGATGAACGTCCCGCTGACCATCACGCACCTGCTCGACCGGGCGGCCCGCTACGCCCCCCAGAAGGAGATCGTCTCTCGCCGTCCCGACCGTTCGATCCACAGGACGACCTGGGCGGACGTGCACGCCCGCGCGGGTCGACTCGCGCACGCGCTCGCGCGCCTCGGCGTCGCGCCCGGCGATCGCGTCGCGACGCTCGCGTGGAATCACGCGCGTCACCTCGAGCTCTACCTCGCGGTGCCCTCGATGGGCGCGGTGCTCCACACGCTGAACCTCAGGCTGCACCCCACCGAGATCGCGTACATCGCGCGGCACGCGGGGGACAAGGTCGTCGTCGTCGACGAGACGCTCCTGCCGCTCCTCACGAAGTTCATCGACCACGTCCCCTCGGTCGAGCAGGTGATCGTGATGCGCGACACGAGCGCGCCCCTCGCCGACAAGTACCTCGACTACGAGGCCCTCCTCGCGCCCGAGTCGAAGGACTACCCCTGGCCCGCGCTCGACGAGAACGCCGCCGCGATGATCTGTTACACCTCGGGCACGACGGGCAACCCCAAGGGCGTGGTGTACAGCCACCGCTCGACGGTGCTCCACACGCTCGTCGCGTGCATGACCGACACGCTCGGGGTCTCGGAGTCCGACGTGGTGATGCCCGTGGTGCCGATGTTCCACGCCAACGCGTGGGGCCTGCCGTTCTGCGCCGCGGCGACGGGCGCGAAGGTCGTGTTTCCGGGGCCTCACCTCGACCCGACGTCGATCGTCGACCTCATGGCCGGAGAGCGCGTGACGCTGGCCGCGGGCGTCCCCACGATCTGGCTCGGCATCCTCGCGCTGCTCGATCAGGACCCGTCGCGCTACGACCTCTCGACCGTGCGCTCGATGGTGATCGGCGGAGCCGCGGCGCCGCCCGCGATGATCCAGGGCTTCCGCGCGCGACACCGCCTCGAGGTCACGCACGCGTGGGGAATGACCGAGACCAACCCCCTCGGCACCGTCGCGCGGATCAAGTCGCACATGGAGGGAGCCTCGGAAGAAGACCGCCTCCGCGTTCGCTCGACGCAGGGCTACGCCGCGGTCTTCGTCGAGACGCGGCACGTCGACGACGGGGGAAGGCTCCTCCCGTGGGACGGCGCGACGATGGGCGAACTCGAGGTGCGCGGCCCCTGGGTGGCGAGCAGCTACATCGGCGGCGAGGGCCCCGAGAAGTTCACCGCCGACGGGTGGTTCAAGACCGGCGACGTGGTCACCATCGACGCCGATGGGTACGTGCGCATCACCGATCGCGCGAAGGACGTCGTGAAGTCGGGCGGCGAGTGGATCAGCTCCGTCGCGCTCGAGAACGCGCTCATGAGTCACCCCGCGGTGCTCGAGGCCGCCGTCTTCGCCGCGAAGCACCCCAAGTGGGACGAGCGCCCCATCGCCGCCGTGGTGCTCAAGCCCGATCGCACGGCCACGCGCGAGGAGCTCGTCGCGCATCTGGCGCCGCTCTTCCCGAAGTTCTGGCTGCCCGACGACGTGGTCTTCATCGCGCAGATCCCCCGCACATCGACGGGCAAGTTCCTCAAGTCGAAGCTGCGCGAGGAGTACGGCGATCGGCTCGTCGCGGGCTGAGCGCGCGTCACGGCGGCGCGCCGCGCACTCGACGAAGGGCGGTGGGGTGACTACCTTCACCCCTCACGCATGGAACAATTCACGCTGCGCTTCCGCCTCGGGAGCATCCCCGTCGTCATCGAGCCCTGGTTCTGGGTCATGGCGCTCGTCATGGGGAGCAACCTCCGAGGCCCCGACATCCTCCTCTGGGTCGGCGTCGTCTTCGTGTCGATCCTCGTGCACGAGCTCGGTCACGCCGTGGCGTCGAGGGCGTTCGGCGCGCAGGCGCGCATCCGACTCCACAGCTTCGGCGGGCTGACATATCCCGACCGCAAGCTCAAGCGCTCGCACGAGATCATCATGACGCTCGCGGGGCCCTTCGCGGGCTTCGCGCTCGCGGGTGTCGTCTACGGGCTGCTCTATCAGTTCCCGTGGCTCGCGCTGTCGCCGAAGGTCGGCGTGCTCGCGTCGCTGACGCTCTCAGTGAACCTCTGGTGGGGCGTCATCAACCTCCTGCCCGTGCCCCCGCTCGACGGCGGACACGTCGCGCTCGCCGTCGCGGGTCCGCGTCACGAGCGCTCCGTTCGCGTGCTCGCCCTCCTCGTCTCGGGCGCCATCGTCGCGTGGTCGCTCTCCGAGGGATCGATCTACCGCGCCGTGCTCTTCGGCATGCTGGGCTACCAGAACCTCCAGCTCATGAGCCGCACCTCGCGGGCCTGAGCGCCCTTCGATTCACGCCCCGTGGCAGCGCTTGTACTTCTTGCCCGAGCCGCAGAAGCACGGGTCGTTGCGCCCGATGCGCGCGCCGCCCTTCTGCGCGTGTGATCCCGTGAGCGCCTCGGGTTCGCGAGACGCGCGCCGCGGCGGCTGCGACGTCGCCGAGGGCGTCACCGCGAAGGACGCGTCGACGGGTCCGTCACCCTCGACGATCGTACGGAGCTCCGACTCGGCGTCGTCGGGGTGCGCGATCTTCACACCCATCGAGTGCACCGCGGGGTGCGCGATGAAGGCCGACAGCCGCCACCAGCGCGTCACGCGCCGCAGGTCGACGGCGCCCACCTTCTGCTCGACGCCGCCCTGCGCGCGCGAGGGCCAGCTCGCGGTGAACCCGAGGGGCTGACCCCCTTCGCCCGCGACGCGCAGCGCCTCGGTCACGAGCTCCGCGTACATGAGCCTCGCGTCGAGCGAGGGCGCCGTGGGGAGCGCCTTCAAGATCACCTCGGGCAGATCGGGCCCCTCGTGCACGCGGCCCTCTTCGAGCAGCGTCTGGAGCAGCGCGCCCGGCGCCTCGAGGTCGCGCGGACGGAAGCTGATCGAGCGTCGGTACGCGTCGATCGACTGCTCGATGCGGCGGTGGATCTTGTAGAGATGCCCGAGGCGGAGCCACCCCTCGGCGTCGTTGGGGTCGGCCTCGAGGCGCGAGCGCCAGTGGCGAAGTCCGTCAGACGCGCGTCGGATGGGCGTCCCGTCGCTGAGCGAAGGGATCCCGACGAGCACGCGAGCCCCCGCGCGGCCGTGCTGCATCGCGCCGAGGCGACACACGGCGATCGCGCGGCGCGCCGTGGGGCCGAGGGAGTAGTCGTCTTCGGCGCCGCAGTGGGGGCAGGTGATGACCCGTTCGAAGACGACGCCGTCCCAGCCGTCGCCCGCGCACGCGACGAGGTCGGGGTGCACGACGGCGCCGCCGGGATCGTGCGGCGACACGCGCCCGCAGCGGTTGCAGGTGAGGTCGACGGTGAGGGCGCCACCGCGTACGACGTCGAGCGCGACGGTGTTGCCCTTGGGGGCCGAGGTCACGTCGAGGGCCTTCGGGCGCAGCTCCGCGCGCAGCGACGCGTCTCGAAGGAGCGCCGCAGGGAGCTCCGCGTCGGAGCCCGCGAGCCTCGCGAGGTGCGCCGCCGCCGCGGCCGCGCTGAGGTCTCCGTCGCGCCACGCGGCCACCGCGAGCGGCAGGAGCGACGTGTCTCCGAGGGTCTTCACCGCGTCGAGGAGCGCCTCTCGATGGGGCCCCGCCGCGAGGGATTCGAAGCGCTCGCGGAGGAGCTCGCCCGCCCACGCGCCCTGCTGCGACGCGAGGGCGGCGAGCACCTCGGGCTTCGTCACGCAGTCGTCGTCGTCGAGGGCCGACGGGGCGAGTGCGCGCAGCGAGGGCGTGTTCGCCGCGAGGCACGCGATCAGCTTCGGGCGGTATCCCTCGACGCCGTCTTCGGGCAGCGCGAGCGCGCGCGACGGGAGGGGGAAGCGCGGCATCTCCGACGCGAGCGCGAGGGCGGCCTCACGGGCGCGAGGGCCCCGCGTGTCGAGCACGGTTTCGAAGGCGTCGGTGAGCTCGGCGCGCGCGTCCTCGTCGTCGCGAAGGTCCTTCCAGCGCGAGAGGATCACGCCCCTACGCTCGGCCTCGAGCTCGTCGGCGCAGCCGCACGCGCGCGCGAACTGCTCCTCGATGTCGCACTCGGCGAAGCGGTGCTCACGCTCGATCGCGCGCTCCCCCGCGGCCACCGCGAGGCATGCGGCGACGCGCGCGTGGAGCTCCTCGGGCGCGGACTCTTCGCCGAGGAGCTGGAGCACCGTGCGCGTCCACGCGGCCCCCACGTCGTCACCGCCCACGTCGTCGCACCACCACGCGCACCACGCGATGGCCTCGGCCCAACGCTGTCCGCCGAGCGCGTCGAGGAGGGGCCCGAACTCCGCGGGCGAGAGCCACCGCTGCACGTGCGGCTCGTCGACCTCGTAGAGGTACGCCGCGCCCTGGTCATCGATGAGGTCCGCGTAGAAGCCCGGCGTCTGCTCGGTGCGCGGAAAGAGGTGGTCGGCCCTGCACCGCCGCAGGAGCTCCCACGCGAAGGTCGCGCGGTCTTCGGGCGACGAGAGCGCCGCGAGGTTGCCGTAGGCCTCGGGGACCTCCTCGATGCGCGCCACGCGAGGCGCGCGGATCACGGCCCTCGCGATCATCGACGGCGACGGCGCGAGTCGCTCGAGCTCCGACGCCGTGTCGCGGAAGCGCGCCGGGTCGACGCGCGCCAGTTCGAACCACGGATCACCCGCGCTGTCGCCGCGCAGGCACAGCGACGCCGTCTCGGCCACGGCCTCGGCGTCGCCGCGCTCGATGAGCAGCGTCCGCGCCGACGTCGACGTCTCGCGCGGCAGCGTCGCGTTGCGCATCACCTTTCGAAGCGCGTCGCGGGCGGCCTCCGAGAGCTCCGCGTCGCCGAGCGCTCGCAGCGACGACAGCGCGCGCGCCACCACCGTGGGCGAGGCGTCCTCGAGGCACGCCGCGAGGGCTGGCATCGCCGCGGCGTCACGGAGCAGCCCGAGGCGTCCGACGGCCCAGGCCCGCACGCCTTCATCGCCGTGCGCACACAGCGTCACGAGAGTGTCGACGTTCCACGAGGCCCCTTCGGTCGCGATCATCGGGCCGTTCGTACACGCCATCGCGGCCGGGCTCAACAGTCACCGACGAGAACCCCCGTCGGCGAAGCGCTCCCCTCGGGCCCATCGCCAACGGGGGATCGCCTACTGCCCTCGCCCCACGGCGATGACCCAGGTCTGATCCGCGTCGAAGCGAATCCCTCGGAAGTCCGGCGACGCCCGCGAACGCTCTTCGTAGTAGGCCCTGTATCCCGAGGCGACCGTGGGCGTGAGGCCCGCTCCGCCGAGCGCGCGCACCGCGTCTTGCACATACGACGGCGGCGAGTCGTCAGCGGCGAACACGAAGAGCCCCGGCCGCGCGCGCAGGTTCGAGCGCTGAATGGTGTGCGTTCTCCAGCCCGCCCCCTCGAAGGCCGACTGGAGACGCTCCGCGATGGTCGCGGCCGCCGGGTCACCCGCGGCGATCGCGATCCACACGGGCTGCGCGCCCTGCGTCGACGAGAGCCGCGTCTGGAGGTCGCGCAGCGTCGCGTCGTCGAGCCGCGGCGGGCCCGCGCTCGGCTGCGGTGAAGGCGCAGCGGCCGCCGCGGGCTCGGGCGCCGTCGCACGCGCGGCGACCACCGCGGGCACCGCCCGCGCGGCCCTCGCGCGGCGCGCGCGAATGACCTGACGGACGCCGAGCGCGGCGACGAGCGAGAGGGCCAGCGCCGCGGGGATGAAATAGTCACCGCCGCGGAGGCGCGCGAAGAGCTTCGAGGGCGGGCGCTTCTTCGCCGCCGGGGCCGCCGGGACTCCCTCGCGCGGGGCCTCGCTCGCGCTCGCGGCGTCGAGGCCCGGCGCGAGCGCATCGACCGCCGCGGTGGCCGTTTCGAAGCCGCGATCCGACGCGTCGTGGCAGCGCGCGAACCACGCGTCGAAGCCGTCTGGGAGCGACCGCTCGCAGCCGAGCTCCTCGGCGCGCTCGCTCGGCGTCGCGTCGCCCGACGCCGCGTCGTCGCCGTACTCCTTCGCCGTGAGGAGCTGAAACGCCACCAGCGCGAACGCGGCCAGATCGACCGCGGCCTCGCCCGACGCGGCGTCCCCGCGCTTCGATCCCTTCTTCGGCCCCGACGCGGCCCAGGCGCTCACCCACACGTCAGGAATCACCACGGAGAAAGGGCTCCCCGAGTAGCGGCTCTTCGCGACGAGGGCGTCGGACGCGGTCAACGACACGCCCGCGACGCCCGCCGCTCGAAGCGCGTCGAGGCCGTGCGCGAGCTGCGCGAGGGCCTCGTGCACGTCATCGAAGGGCATCGGCGTCGCGGCCCTCGCGGCGAGGCTCTGCCCGTCGACGAAGGCTAGCGCGAACCACGGAGCGCCCGACTTTCGATCGATCCCCGCGTCGAGGAGGTCGACGACGTGATCGCTCGCGACCTTCGCGCGCAGCGCGCACGCCGCTTCGAAGGCCACGCGACCGCGGTCGTCGGCGACGAGCGCCGGATCGAGCACCCGCAGCGCGCACGGACGCCCCGTCGACACCTGCTCCGCGGCGTAGAGCGACCCGCCCGCGCGGAGCCTCCTCAGGACGCGCCATTGCCCCGCGAACACCGAGCCCGCGAGCGACGCGCCCGACGAACCTCGATCGTCGGCCCCGGATCGTCGGCTCATCGCATCTCCTCGAACATCATCCGTTCAGGTATCACACCACGACGCCCGTCCGCGCCCGAAAGCGCGGGGCGCAGACTCCTCCGCTCAACCCTCGACGCCCCACCGGTATGCCAGCGAGAGCGTGCGGGCGTTGTCGTCGACGCGCTCCAGAAAGCTCCGTCGATCGGCCTCCTCGGCGATCTTCGAGGCGCGCTCGCGGAGCCTGCGCACCGCCGCCGCGATGGCCCCTCGGGCCCCCTCCGCGTCGCCCGTCTCGTGCAGCGCCTCGGCCCAGACCCGCCGCACCATGGCCTCGCCCTCGTCGAGCCCGCCGAGGGACGCGAGCACCTCCATCGCCTCGCGCGCAGGCGCGAGCGCCGACCCCGCAGCCCCGCGGTCGAGGCGGATCTGCGCGAGCGTGGCCAGCGCGTAGGCCCGCCTCGGCGGCGACGGCGCGAGCGTGCCGACGGCGGCCACCGCCTCGGTCTCGGCGCGGTCGAGTTCGCCGAGCGCCGCAAGGGCCTGCGCGAGGTAGGTGCGCGTCGTCCCCTCGCCCCGCACGAGGCCCCGCGCGCGGCTGAACTCGACCACCTCGGAGAGCGTCTCGCGCGCCTCGCGGAGCGCGCCGCGACGGAGCTGCGCGAGGCCCACGTTCTGCTTCGCGTCGGCCGAGAGCCCCGAGAGCCCGAGCTCGTCGGCCGCCTCGATGACCTCGCGCAGCGCCTCCTCCGCGCCGCGGTGGTCGCCGAGCTCGATGCGCGCGAAGCCGAGGTTCATGCGCGCCGTCGAGGCCGCGCGTCGGTCGCCGAGGCGCACCCTCCGCTCGATGGCCTCGGAGAGAAAGCGCCCGCACCTCGCCGGGTCGCCGTCGTACATCGCGGTGAACGCCCGCACCTCGCGCAGCCACGCCGCGACGGCGAGGTCCTCGATCTCGCGGCGCGCCTCGTACGCGTCGATCCACGCGAGGAGGGTCGCGACGCCCTCGCGGCGACCGGCGAGCACGCCCTGCTGCGCGAGCCTCGCGATGGCGATCACCTGCGCGCGCTCGAGCCCCGCGTCGGCGGGCGGCGCGCAGAGCTCGCGCGCGAGGGATTCGAAGCGCGCGCCGTCGCCGCGCTGAAGGTCCGCCACGCCGAGGCCCGCGAGCGCCGCGTACCAGCGCGGGTCGTCGCGCGGGAGGAGCGAGACCGCCTCGAGCGCGCAACGCATCGCGGGCTCGGGCTCGCCCCGCCAGCGGTACGCCTCGGCCTGAATGAACCGCAGCGCGCCGAGGGTGCTCCCCGTCGCGCCGAGGGCCACCGCGCGCTCGGCCCGCGCGATGGCGGCGCCGAGGTCGCTCGCTTCGAGGGCGCGCGACGCCGCGCGTTCGAAGAGGGTCACGGCGCGCGCGGTCTCGCCGCCTCGCTCGGCGTGCTCGGCGAGCGAGAGGGCGTCGGCCTCGCCCGCGTCTTCGAGCCACTCGAGCGCGAGCCTGTGCGCGAGCGTGAGGTCGTCGGCGGTGAGCGACGCGTAGGCGGCCTCGCGCACGAGGTCGTGGCAGAAGGCGAGCTCCTCGTGGTCGACGAAGCGACGCTCGGCGCGGCGCTCGATCACCTCGCGCTGCGTGAGGTCGTCGAGGCGCGCCCGCAGCGTGAGGGCCTCGCGCGCGCCCACGAGCCGCGCCACGGCGGAGGCCCAGAACACGCGGCCGAAGACGCTCCCCGCGCGGAGCACCTGGCGCGACTCCGCGGGCAGCGCGTCGAGGCGCGCCATCGCCATCGCGAGCGCGCTCTCGGGGACCTCGTCGCCGCGCCCCTCGCCCGCCGCGCGGAGCATCTCTTCGAGGTAGAACGGATTGCCCTGCGAGAGGCTCACGAGGCGATCGACATCCGCGGGCGAGAGGTCGTCGCCGAGCACCGCGCGGGTGATGCGCTCCGAGGCGCGGCGCGTGAGGTCTCCGAGCGCGACCTCGTGCACCGCGCGCTCGCGCCACAGCGCGGGGAACACCTCGCGCACCTCGGGCCTGCCGAAGGCCACGACGAGGAGCCTGCGGTCGCGGAGGTTTCGCAGCGCCGAGTCGATGAGCGTCACCGAGGGGAGGTCGCCCCACTGGAGGTCGTCGAGCACGAGCACCACGGGCCGCGCGTCGCAGCGGGTCCGCAGCCACGTCTCCCACGCGCGTCGGACCTGATCGCTCATGAGGCGCGCGTCGGCCCTGGCGGCGCGGAGCTCCACGTCGTCGATCGGGAGCCGCACGCCGACGAGCTCCCCGAGGAACGCCGTGAGCCGCGCCACGGACTCGCCCTCCGCCGTGCGCGCCACCCACGCGCGCAGCCTCGCCTCGCGCTCGCCCGCCGTCGCCCCCTCGTGCAGACCGCCGTCGCGTCGCAACGCCGACGCGAGCATCCCGTAGGGCGCCCCCGAGCGCATCGCGTCGCCCCGCCCGAGCAGGACGCACGCATCCTCGCCGCGCCTCGCCAGCGCGCCGAGCCACTCGCGCCGCAGCCTCGACTTGCCCGCGCCCGCGGGGGCCGTGATGAGCACGGCGCGCGCGACGCCCTCCTCGACGCACTCCTCCCACGCCGCGTTGAGCGCGCCGAGCTCGCGGTCTCGTCCCACGAACGGAACCGCGCGCCCGAGCACGGTCCGCCCCGCGGAGACCGGCTCCCCTTCGCCTCGGAGCACCCAGCCCTCGTCGCGCTCCCTCACGTCGAAGCTCGCGTCGAGGAGGTTCGCCGTCGTGTCGTCGAGGTACACCGCGCCCGCGGCAGCGCCACGCCGCCGCTTCGCCGCGCGCGACCTCGCCGCCGCGCGATCGACGACCTCTCCGGTGACCTTCGACCCCTCGGCCTCACCGCGCCCCGTCGAGACCGAGAGCGTGAGCCCCGGCGCCACCGCGCGCAGCGCCAGCGCGCACCGGCACGCCCGCGCGGCGAGGTCGCTCGCGGCGCCGTCGCCCGTCATCACCACGAGCGACGAGCCCTCGACGAGCGACTCGACGCGCGCGTCCTGCCCTGTCGCCGAGGCGATCAGCTCGAGCTCACGCCGCCACGACGCGTCGCCGGTTCGATCGTTCGAAGTCGCGAGCACGGCGCAGCAGACCCGCTGCTCACGACGCGTGATGGCCTCGTCGCGGAGGTCGGGCGTGCCCGCGAGCATGGTGCTCGGCGCGCCGATCTCCGCGAGCAGCGCGGCGGCCTCGGCGCCGTCGTTCGGACGCAGCGCCCGCTCCTTCGAGAGCATCCGCTCGACGAGGGCCTCGAGCTCGACGGGGGCCTCGGGGCGCACCGCGCGGATCTTCGGCGGCGCTTCGAAGAGCACCCTGGCGAGCACCGAGATGGCGCCGTCGCCCTCGAACGCGGGGCGCCCGGTGAGGCACTCGAAGGCCACGCAGCCGAGGGCGAACACGTCGACGCGCGGGTCGAGGTCGCGCTCGCCCCGAACCTGCTCGGGGGCCATGTATCCAGGCGTTCCGACGATGTGGCCGGTGCGCGTCATGGCGCTCATGACGTCGTCCCAGCGCGCGATGCCGAAGTCGAGCAGGCGCACACGCGCCACGTCGCCGTCGGGGATCACGAGGTTCCGCGGCTTGAGGTCGCGGTGCACGATGCCGAGCGCGTGCACCGCCGAGAGCCCCTTCGCGACGCCGTGGAGCAGCGCCACCGTCGACTCGACGCCGAGGGGCCCCGCCCTCAGGAGCGCGTGGAGGTCGTCCCCTTCGAGCCACTCCATCGCGAGGTAGCGCTCGCCCGCGTCGGTCACGCCATGCGCGACGTAGCGCACGACGTTGGGGTGCGACACGCGCGAGAGCACCATCGCCTCGCGCACGAAGCGCTCCCGCTCGCGCAGATCGACCTCGCCGCGGAGGGCCTTGATCGCGACGCGCTCTCCCGTGACGGAGTCACTGGCGCGATAGACGGCGCCCATCCCGCCGCGACCGGCGAGGGCCTCGACGGTGAAGCGTCCGGCGATGACGTCTCCGGGCTGCATCGGGCGCGGAGTATCGCAGGTCTCGACCGCGCGCAACGAGACGAACGTCGCGCCACGGAGCCGCGCACGAAGGGACATTGACCGTCACCTCCGAGGCCGCGCCGGGCACCGTGTCCGGCATCGCGTCCTGGCGTCGACGGTCACGCGGGTGCACCGTCGCGAACATGGTTCGACACGGCGCACCCCGCCCACGCAACATCGTCGGATTGGCGCTCCTCGCGCTCCGGCAGCGCGCCCCGTCGCGTCGCGCCCTCGCGTGCATGGTCCTCGCGGCGACGGCCCTCGCGTCGCCCTGGCGGTCGTGCTCCGGTCGCGCGCCGCTCCGCGTGGCGACCTTCAACATCGAGAACTACCCGAAGTCACCGCGGCAGGCGCGCGGCGCCTTCGAGACGATCCGCGCGCTCGACGCAACGGCCGTCGCCGTGCAGGAGATCACCGACCCGGCGGACTTCACGCGCGCCGCGCAGCGACACCTCGGCGCCTCGTGGCGCTTCGTGTTCCCCGACGGCGGTCCGCCGCAACGGGTCGGCGTGCTCTTCGACGGAGACGCGCT
Source organism: Polyangiales bacterium (assembly GCA_046351535.1). Taxonomy (GTDB): domain Bacteria; phylum Myxococcota_A; class Polyangia; order Polyangiales; genus CAISKJ01. The sequence continues at coordinate 24,911 of JAXLYG010000032.1, read as the reverse complement.
GGTGCTCCGAGGCACACGCGTGCATCGCGAGTGCGCGACGACACCGGGCGCGCGACCCGCGTTCGAGGCGCGCTTCACCGACCGCGAGGGCGCGCCCCTCACGCTGCTGGTGCTCCACCTCCGCGCGGGGTCGACGGGCTTCGAAACGCGTCGCGCGCAGCTCCGCGCGCTGCGCCCGATCGTCGCCGAGGGCATGCGCGGCCCGGGTCGCTACGTCGTGCTCGGCGACTTCAACGCGACGGGCCCTTCGGACCGCGAAGAGATCGCCACGCTCGCCCGAGAGACGGGCGCGCGCTGGACCTCCGAGCGCCTCGGCTGCACGTCGTACTGGGCGCGCCCCGACGGCTGCGTCGGCTCTGCGCTCGATCACGTCGTGTCGAACACCGCGGCGCGCTCGATCGCCGCGCTCGGGCCCTGCGCGGAGTTCGGCTGCAACCCCGGCGGTCGATGCCCGACCTTTCACGCGGAGGTGTCTGACCACTGCCCCGTGCTCACGGTCTTCGCGCCGCCCCGCTGAACGCGAGGATTCGAGCGAAGGGCTCAGCCCCTCGCGGGACGAACGCCGAGCCGTTCGAGGGCCGCCACGACCTCGCCGAGCCTGCCCTGCTGTTCGAAGATCCGTACGAGCGCGACCGCGCGCTCACCGAGCGGCGCCGTGGCGCCGGGCATGAAATGCGGAGGCACGGAGAGCCTGAAGAGGATCTCCTCGAACTGCGCCGGGAGCAGCGTCAGGAGCGCGTCGTACACCGTCGACGAGGTCCACGCGGCGGAGGGCGACGGGGCCGAGGCCGACCGCTGCGCGAGCCGCGCGAGCGTCGGATTCTGCGGGTACTCACTGCGGGCCGACGCGATGAGCGCGTCGATCAAGCCGCTCTTCGCAGCCTCTTCGAGGAGGTTGAACCACACGACCTGCATGGGGCCCGAGAAGTCCACGCGAGCGCGCGAGATGCCCGCATCGGCGGCGAGCCTGATCGCGTCGCGCGGGTCGTTGTAGAGGCTCGCGAGCGCCTCGCGGAGCTCACGTGACACGGCCGCGGAATCGCGCGCAGGCGCAGCGACCACGGGCGCCACGACGGGCGCGCTCACCGGCGACGCAGGCGCGACCTCGCGCGGAACGTCGACGCCCACCGACGACGCAAACGCGGCCAGCGTGGGGTTTCCGGGGTTCTCCTGCCGCGCGCCGAGGATGAGGTCACGCAGCCTGCCGTTGGCCTCGGCCCACTCGACGAGCGCAAAGGTCTGATCGTGCAGGTTGCCCGTCGCCACGGTGGCGAGGTTGAGATCGAGCTTGAAGCGCGCGAGCCGCGCGAGCGACGGCCCCGACGGAAACGCCGCCATGAGCGCCTTCACGAGCGCCTCGAGCTGCGCGCTGGTGAAGCCGCCCGTCGCGTGACTCGACCCCTGCACCGGAGGAGGTGGCGGTGGCGGCGGCGGCAGCGGCGGCGTCACGCCCACCGAAGCGCGCGGCGAGAAGCGCTCGACCACGCGCTCGTCGTTGAGCTTGAAGGTCGTGTCGATGACCATCTGGTAGGCGCCGGCCTGGTTGCGCACCGCCGCGCGAGGCCAGAGAAGGTACTCCCCGCGCTCTCCCTCGATGTCGAAGCCCGCGGCCGAGTAGCCGTGGATGCGCTGCTGCCTGCCGTCACCCCACGTCTCGAGGCCCAGCAGCGACGAGCCCTGCGACTCGCGCAGCGCGTCGGCGCCGCCGATCATCATCGTGACGGCGCGAGACTCGTGCATGTGACCGAAGAGGTGCGCGAAGAAGCGTCCCGGCGGCGCGATCTCGCTTCGAAACGCGTCGAGCGCGCGACGGTGCAGCCACGTCGTCGGATGGTGCGTGAGGAGCAGCGCCACGCCGTGATTCCTCACCCAGCGGGGAGGGTTCTTTCCGCACGCCTCGGAGAGCTGCCGCGGGTCGAGGTCGAGGCGCCCCAGGTAGTCGCCGCCGTCGAGCTGGAGGAACGCGCTGTTCAGCCCCACGAGCGCGTAGCGCACGCCATCCTTCTCGATGGAGACCGAGAGGTCACCGGGGAGCGCGCCCTTCTGCACGGTGTAGCCCTTCGGCCACGGGTGCTTCGCCTCGAAGCGCGCGGAGAACGCCGCGTACTCCTTGAACGCCTCGCTCACGACGCCGCGATAGTCACAGTCCGGCGAGCTCCAGAACTCGTCGCGGATCTCCGCGTCGTCGTTCCACATGCGCATCGCCCGCACGGCTGGCTTCTTCGCGTCGGGGCGCGTCAGGTCGTGATTGCCCGGAACGGCCACCAGCGCGGGCCGCGAGCCCATCCCTGCGAGCTCCTCCCAGAGCTCGTCGAGCTCCTCTTCGAGCTCCTTGAAATTCTCCGCGGTGCCGCGCTGCGTGAGGTCGCCCGTGAAGAGCACGAGGTCGAGGGGCCCCGTGCGCGCGTGAACGTGCCTCAGGTCCTCGAAGAACTGTTCCTTCACGTTGGGCCAGAGCCGCTTGCCCTCGCTCATGCCGCAGTGAAGGTCCGTGATGTGGAGCCAGCGGAGCGTCGACTTCATCTCGGCCCGTGAAGGTATCATCGTCGCCCGTCTGCGATCTCGTCGGAAGCGTTGCGCCGCACCCGCCCGTGCTGCCACTCTCCGTCACGCAATGGAGACGCGGAGCTTTCTCGCGCTGCTGGCCGGTGGGATGGTGCTCCTCGCGCTCGGCGGGAGCATCGGCGGGAACCGCGACGCCACGCGCTCGGGCCTCGGCCCCCTCGGGCTGTTCTTCAAGGGCGCCGGGCTCGCGGTGCTCACCTACGCGATCTACCGCCTCGTGAAGGGCAACCTCTAGACGCGCTCCGCGCAGAGCGCTTCGAACGCGTCGGCGTCGACCGCGGGGCTCTTCAAATGACCCTGGTACGCGTCGCAGCCGCGGCCCGTGAGAAACGCGAGCTGCTCCTCGCGCTCGACGCCCACCGCGACGGCCGAGAGGCTCAGGCTGTGCGCCACCGCGATGATCGCCGACACGATCTCGCCGTGGTCCTTTCGCGTGGCGAGGTCGCGCACGAACGAGCGATCGATCTTCAACGCGTCGAGCGGAAAGCGTCGCAGGTGCGCGAGCGACGAGTAGCCCGAGCCGAAGTCGTCGATCGCGATGCGCACCCCGATGCCTCGGAGCCGCTTGAGAATCGCGTCAGACTCCTCTTCGCGGTCGATCAGCGCGCGCTCGGTGAGCTCCAGCTCCAGCATCGCGGGCGGAAAGCCCGACGCCGCGAGCGCCGCCGAGACCGTGGCGCACACGTCGCCGTGCCGTAGCTGCCGCGGCGAGAGATTCACCGCGATCCGCAGCGGCCCGAGGCCCGCGTCGATCCAGCGGCGGCCCTGACGGCACGCCTCGCCGATCACCCACGCGCCGATCGTCGAGATGAGCCCCGTCTCCTCGGCCACGGGGATGAACTGCGCGGGCGCGATCGCCCCCTCGCCCGGATCGCTCCAGCGGAGGAGCGCCTCGGCGCCCACGATCCGCCCGCTCCTGAGTTCGAACTGCGGCTGGTAGTGAAGCCGTAGCTCGTCGCGCTCGATCGCAGCCCGGAGCATCGTCTCGAGGTTGATGCGCCGCAGCGCCGCGTGCGTGAGGTCATCGGAGAAGAACCTGAAGCGCCCGCGGCCCTCGGTCTTCGCGCGGTAGAGCGCCGCGTCGGCCCGCTCCAGAAGCTCCTCGGCGCTGCGCCCGTGCTCGGGAAAGAGGCTGATCCCGACGCTCACGCCGACGTGCACCTCGGCGCCGTTCGAAAGCCTCCACGGCTCGGCGAGCGCGTCGATGATCTTCTTCGCCACGAGGGCCGCGTCGCGAGGCCGCACGATGCCTTCGAGCAGCACCGCGAACTCGTCGCCGCCGAGGCGCGTCACCGTGTCGACGCCGCGGAGCCGCGCGGTGAGCCTCCGCGCCACGAGCTGCAGGAGCTCGTCGCCCGCGAGGTGCCCGAAGCCGTCGTTCACGTCTTTGAAGTGATCGAGGTCGAGCATGAGGAGCGCCATCGCGCAGCGCCCGCGGCGCGCGGCGTCGATGCCGTGCTCGATGCGATCGAAGAGCAGCAGCCGGTTGGGCAGGCCCGTGAGCGCGTCGTGATGCGCGAGAAAATCGAGCCGCGCCGCCGCGTCCCTCAGCCGCTGCGACACCTCCGAGAGCACCACCCGCGTGACCGCGGCGCCGTCGGGCCCCGCTTCGCGGTTCGCCTCGATCCTCGCCCAGAATGGCGCCGCGCCGCGACGCACGAGGCGCAGCTCGACGACCTGCACCGCGTCGCTCTCCGACAGCTTCAAGCGATGGATCTCGTAGGCCGCAAGATCGCCATGCGCGACGAAGGACGAGAGCGACTCGCCGCGGAGCGCCTCGCGCGACGCGCCGAGGCGACGCGGCGAGGCGGTTGACCTCGACGATCGCGCCGTCGTCATCGAGCGCGAGGTAGCCCACGGGCGCGCGCTCGAAGAGATCGACGTAGCGGTCTCTCTCGGGCTCGTCGACCTCCCACGGACGCTCGCTCGGCTCGCCCGGTGCGTCGCGCTCGCGCGTCGCGCCCCGTGTGTCGTCGCGATTCGTCGGCCTGCCCATCGGGGGAACTGCTCCTCCGCAGAGCTTCGGGCGTCGCGGTCGCTCCGTCACGCAAATTGCGCTTGCTTCAAGGCGTCTACGATCCGCGCGCCGCGCGATGTCGCCCGCGCGATCGATGTGCTACCTGCTCGCGCATCGTCCGCTCCACCCGCCGTGGAGCGCGTGGGAGCGAACCACCCCGATGACCACCTCGCGCCGCATCGCGCTCGTCGCGTCCGTCGTCGCCGTCAGCGCCGTCAACACCGCGAAGGCCCAGACCGCGCGCGTCCCTCCGGCGGTGACCGCCGCGTGCAGGGCGCTCGAAGCCGCCGCGAATCAGCGCGCGGCCGCCGCGTGGCGCGAGTTCGGCCGTCGCCCGCCTCCGTCACCGGGATCCTCCCTCGACGGCGCCGCGCCCTGCCACGCGGGGCCCTGGGGCGCGTGGGCGCTCTCGCTCGACGCCGTCGAGATCGGCTCCACGCCCGCCGGGTCACCCGCGCCTACGGGTCGGTGGAGCCTCCGATTCATCACGCCCGCGGGCGTCACGCGCTCGGCCGCAAACGCCGCAGCGCTGCCCTTCGGCCCCCTCGGACGCGAGCGATACACCGTCGACCTGCGCCTCTCGGACCTCGACGGCGACGGCGTCCCCGAGGTCTTCGTGCGCCGCGCCTCGGCGCGCGGAACGACCCTGCCCACGCGCGCCCTGGAGGTGTTCACGAGCCGCGGCGACACCGTCTCGCCCTACGGCCCCGCGCAGCCCTTCGCGAGCGCGAACGACGTCGAAGACCGCGACGGCGACGGCCTCGATGACCTCGTCTGGACGGCCATCTACACCTCGCCCGACGCGTGGTGCCAGTCGCGCGTCGGCCCCCTCGAAGCGCTCTCCGTCTTCGCCCGAGGTCAGCGCGACGGAACGTGGCGCGCCGACGATCCGGTGGCGCTCGGCCTGCTCCGCCTCGCCTGTCCGCAGATCGAAGGGCCCCTCTACCGCGCCGCCGAGTTCGCCGGTGATCGGGGTGAAGGCTCCCTCGCGCTCGCGCGTCGGGTGGCGTGCGCGCGGCTCTCGGGCGCGTCGCCCGACGACATCGGACGACGGCTCGCGACAGAGTCCCGCGGTGCCGACACGGACCGCTGCGTCACACCCGAGGCGCTCACCGAGTTCGCGCGCACCATGCCCACACCCCTCACCCTGCCGCGCACGACCGTGCGACCCGTTTCAAGCGAGCGCGCGGCGGTCACGGCCGCGCCCGCGATGGACCCCGAGCTCACCGCAGACGCCGCGCTCGACCCCCGCATCGCGGCCCGCTGCGCGACCCTCGCCGCGCAGTCGCGAGGCCTCGCGCGATCACCGATCGCACGCGCTCGCGGCGCGGACTTCGACGACGCGGTGCCCGCGGACATCGCGCGCTCCTTCGGACGTTGCGCGGCCGTGACGGGCGGCGCCTGGATCACGACGCTCGACGCGGTGCGCGCGCCATCGGCCCGACGAGACGACGGCGGGGGCTTCGTCGGCGCGTGGTCGCTGCGCTTCGTGGGCGTCGACGGCCGCGTCGCGCGCGGACTCGCGGGCTCGCGCTATCGGAGCACGCAGTTCTATCTCGACGCGCCGTCGATGATCCGCGCGTTCGACTACGACGGCGACGGCAGGGCGGAGCTCGTGCTTCGAGAGGTCCACCACGAGCACGAGGCAACGCCCGGAGACACCGTGCGCATCTACACCTCGCGCGACGGCGCCGTTCGTCGCTACGCGCCCGCAGACGCCCTCCGCGCGATCGACGGCGCCGCAGACGCCGACCGCGACGGGCGCCCCGACCTCATCGACACCGACACCCTCACGCTCGAAGACGAGTGCATGGGCGCGGCGTCGGGCGCGATGATCGCCACGGTGTCGCTCCTCGCGCACTCGCTCCCCGACGGCACGTTCTCACGCGACGACGCCACCGCGAGGCGCTGGGTCGAGGGCCAATGCCCATCCGCCCCGACGCGGCTGATCCGCGACGTGCCCAACGGCAGCGAGCTCGAGCGCGACCGCGAGTCGACGGCGCGCAACGTCGCCTGCGCGCGCTTCTGGGGAGCCTCCGCGACCGATGTGATCGCGCGCCTCCACGACGAGCTCGTGGCGCGCGGCGCGAGACCCGACGACCGCTGTCTGCCCGCGACGCGCCTCGGCCGCTTCGCGCTCTTCACCCCGCCCTTCGAGCTCCGACCGCGCTAGAGCGGCGAGCGCACGGGTTCGGTACTGCCCGGAAAGAGCCGCGAGCCATGCAAGGAAGGGCGACGAAGACGGGCTGTTGGCCCGTCGAGGAGACCTGACGCCGCAGGGCGACGCGGATCTGCGCCGGGCTGTACCGAACCCGGGTGCTCGCCGCTCTAACGCTTGACGCAGGTGGCCCACGAGAGCGGAGCGAGCGAGAGGCCGCGCCAGCGATCGCCGACGTAGCCCGTCCAGCCGCCCGAGGTGAGCCACGTGTGCGCGCCGTCGACGACGACCTCCGCGGCGTGCGCGGTGAACTCCGACACCGGTCGCCACGCGAAGCGCAGCGGGTCCGTCGAGGCCAGCGCGCCGGTGCGCGCGTAGTCGGTGAGCGACTCGCTCGTGCGCGTGAGAAACAGGTAGTACACGCCGCGACGGAGCACGACGAAGGGGCTCTCGAGGTTGCCCCACCCGAAGCTCGGGAGCGGGTCTTCGGTCACCACGGCGGGCTCGCTCCACGTGACGAGGTCGGCGCTCTGCGACACGACGATGCGACCGTTCGAAGTCGGGCTCACGCCCACCGAGTAGAGGAGCCACCGCGCGCCATCGCGAAAGAGAAACGGATCGCGCCCGCCCGGCGCCGAGAGCGCGGTGCGCGTCCAGTGATAGAGGTCGTCGCTATCGGCCCTTCGAATGCGCCCGTCGGCGGCGTTGGGGAAGTAGTACATCGCCCATCGACCAGGCGAGACCTCCGTCACGTGCGGCGCCCAGATGGCCATCTCGTCGCCCATCGACATGAGCGCGTCGGGCTCCTCGTGCCACGGCCCCGCGAGCGAGGGCGCCGTCGCGTGGAGAAAGCTCCGCTCGGCCTGTGGCATCCCCATCGAGGTGTGCGTGATCCCGAAGACGTGCCACACGCCGTCGCGCGCGCACGATGGTGTGATCGTTGAGGTAGCGCGTTCCGGCGGGCTCGAAGACGCGCGTGAAGCCGCCGCTCAGAAACGGGGTTGCGACGTCGAGCGCCACGGACCCGTCGAGCTCGCACGACGCCGTCGGGAGCATCGGCAGCGGCGCCGGCGCAGGACTCGGGTCAGGGCCGCACGCGCTCGACGCGACGACCACCGCACAGAGCATCACCACGGCGCGCGACATCACCCCGCGATCATAGAGCGCCTCTCGCGCCGACCGCGACGTGAGAATCGCGTCACCGCCGCTACGCGAAGAGAAGCACGCCATAGTCTCCGACGGCCTCGAAGCCGATCGCGCGATAGGCCCGCTGGGCTGCCGCGTTCGACGCACCCGTGAAGAGGATCGACGACGCCACGCCTTCACCCCTCGCGAGGCGGAGCGACCCCGCGACGCAGCTCCGCGCGCGCCCTCGCGATCGGAGGTCTCGCGGGGTCCATACGCCGCCGATCTGCACCACGTCGGGCAGGCGCGCGTTGAAGGTCGACATCGCGACGGGCGCGTCGCCCTCCTCGGCCACGAAGATCGCGCCGTCGTCGAGGAGCCCGGCGATCGAGCGCGAGGCCTTCTCATCGAGCTCGGGTCCGGGCGTCGCGGCCGTCATCTCGACCTCGTAGTCGCGCCGCCACGCAGCGAGCGTCGCGTGATCGCGCGCCGTCGCGCGTCGAACCGTGACGCGACCGGCGACGAGCGCCTCGGGCAGGGTCAGCGCGTCGAGGCGCAGCGAGAAGAGCACCTCGCGACTGCACACGCGCGTCGGTCGTTCGAGCATTCCAAGCGCCGCGCGCGCGGATTCGACCTGCGCCCACGGACCGAGGAGCCCCGTCACCGCGCGACCGGAGCGCGCGACGACCTCGCGCACGGCGTCTTCAACGCGCGTGGGGCACTGGGCGATGACGATGCCGTTCCAGCCGTGAAACGCGACGCTCTCGATCGGATCGCCGAGGCCCACCCACGTGCCGCCATGGGGTTGACCACGGTCTGTTACGCCCGCGCGCCGAAGGTTCGATCGAAGGAACATCGACGACGCCTGATACCCCGAGAGAAAGGCCTCGATGTGCGCCGCGTCGCGGTCTGTGAGCACCATGTTCGCGGAGCTTCTCGCATCGATGAAACAACGTCGATGCGCTTCACCCCAACGGCGCGCGTTGCGGTATCACTCTCGGCGATGCCCTACGACATCTCGATGTGCCCGGGTGAAGGCTGTCCACTGCGAGACCGCTGCTATCGCGCACGCGCGGTCCCCCTCGCCCGACAAGACTGGCTCGGGAGCGCGCCCTACAACGCGACCACCAATCGCTGCGAGCTCTTCTGGGACCTCGACTCGCTCGCACCGAACGAGACGTCGATCCGAGACCGCGCGTACGCGATCTGGCAGTCGGAGGGATGCCCCGAAGGGCGCGCCGAGGCCCACTGGCAACAGGCCCGTGAGGAGCTCGAAAGGGCCTTCTGGGCCCGCGTGCAGCGCTGAGGTTGGGAAGGGCTACGCGCTACGGCTTGAAGAAGCCGCCGACGGCGCCGAGGAGCATGCGGATCATCTCCGCGCGGTGGGTCTGCGCCTGCTTGACCATCTCGACGTGGAGCGCCCAGAGGGTCGTGTCGAGCTGACCGTCCTGCTGCGGCACGCACACGTCGATGTCGCCATCGAGCTTGATGCGAGTCCACGCGCGGAGCTGCGCCATGGGCGTCCCCTCGGCGGGCACGGCCATCGCGGCGCTCGTGTTGCTCACGAAGGTGCGAACCTCCAGCGTCGTCGCGTCGCTCACGATCTTGCCGAGCGTCCCGACGACCTTCTCCGCGAAGCCGCGGAACGGATCGGTCTTCACCTCGACGAGCTCGTCGGCGCTGAGCTCCGCGGGCTCCTCCTTCGGCGTGCTGCTGCCGAAGAGGCCGAAGTGCTTCGACTCGAGCTCGCCCTTCCCTTCCAACGATTCGAAGGGCGTCGCGGCGGGCGCCTCTGCGGGCTTCGACGTCTCGGTCACCGTCGACGCGGTCGAGACCGCGCTGCGAACCTCGATGGGCGCGCGCACGGTGACGGCGCCCGGCTCGCCGAGGCGCAGCCGCACCGCGGGATCGCCCGTGACCACGTAGTCGCGCGCGTCGTTGTGGGCGGTCCACATGCGCACGAGCTCGGTGCGGAGCGACGCGGCGGCGTCTTCGGAGGCGTACTCGACGGCCTCCATCTGACCGCTCATCTCGGTGCCGAGGTACGCGTAGCGCTGGTTGAAGAACTCCATCGCGGCGCCCACGGGGAGGCCCTTCATCAGCGCCTCCATCGCGCTCCTGAAGACGCCGAGGCGGTTGCCCGTCGCGGCGCCCGTGGGGAGCGAGTCGCTCCACGCGCGCTCGATGTGTCCCACGGCCGCGAGGGCGCCGCCGCGCGGGTGTGACAGCAGCCGACGGTGCAGCCCCGAGACGAAGGGACGCTCCGCGATGTCACGGTCGCCCTTCTTGTTCTCCTTGAGGGCGTACTCGTTGTGCTGCGGTGTTCCGCCGCCGTAGCACGCGAAGTTGAACGCGATGAGCCCGTGGAGCTTCGCGTCGGAGGCGATGTGATCGCCCGAGAAATAGAGCGACTCGGTGATGGGCTGAAAGGGCCGCGGGTTCTGCCAGTCGCTGCAGAGGAGCGCGCCCTGATGCGGGATCTGCCGCGCGTCGCCGCGGTTGAAGCCCACGCCGTGGCTCGCCGTGAAGATCAGCGACGGCGTCTCGGCGCCGCCGAGGAGGCCGCCGAGCGTCGACACGGTGGCCTTGTCGTCGTAGTGGCGCGCGAAGCTCCAGCCCGAGAGCTCGGCGACCTTGCGGGGGTTCTTCTCGAGCACGTCGGCGAGGGGCGCGATGAGCGACTCGCGCGAGAGCTTCGTGGCGGCGTCGTCGGGGTTGCGCACGCCGAAGAAGGCCAGCGAGCGCGAGAGCTTGAGGGCCCCGGTCTCGGCCTCGACGACGCTGCGCGCGTAGGCCGCGTAGTCGTCGAGCGAGTCGAAGTGGATGCGACCCACGGCGTAGGTCACGTCGAGCTGATACTGGAACGCGAAGGGGATCTCCGACGGCGAGCCCACGAGGAGGAGGTAGTACGGGAAGTGCTCGGGATCGGCCGCGGCCCCCGGATCGACGCCGAAGCGACCGAGGAACTTCTTGATCGACTCGCCCGGTCGTAGACCCTCGGCGCCGCGCAGCTCGCGGTAGTACTTCTCGACGTTGGCGCCCGCCTGCGACTGCCTGTGCCGAAGCAGCGGAGAGAGCGCCTCACGAATGGCAGCCTGACGCTTCTCTTCGTCGGTCCCCGGCTTCACCGCGGGAAAGATCACCCCCCAGCCGGTCTGCGCGAGGTCGCCGCGGTCGATGCCCTCGGCCACGCCGAAGTGCGAGTTCTCGTCGCGCTCGCGCCTCGCGGCGAGCAGCTCCGCGTCGTCCGTCGAGTCGCCGCCTCGGGCGACGGCGACGAGCTCCTCGATGCTCTGGGGTTCAAACAGCGGTGCGCCGGTGCTCGCGTTGATGCCGTCGGCGACGAACATACCTTCGTCCATTCAGACCTCCACCCGCGGCACGGTATCGAACGCCACGCCGGGAGAGAAGCGCGATCCGCAGCGACGCGACGAGCGCGCGACGCGGGCGTCATTCGCACTGGACGCGCACGCCGCGCATGGGCCTATCGTCGTGCTCGAAAGGAGCACCACCCAATGGACGCAGAGGCCGACACGCTCGGGATCCTCCTCGCGATGGACGACGGCCGCGTCGGCATCGACGACCCGCTCGATTCGAAGTCCACGCGCGAGGGTCAGCGACCGCGCGAGAACGACCCGAAGCACTACTACCGCCCCGGCGGCGACCCCAACGACCTGGCCGCGCAGGGCTGGTCGCTCATCGTGCCCGAAGGGTCCGTGGGCGACCGCCTCGTCGAGATCGCCCGTCCGCTCGTCGAGAAGCGCGCCGACGACCAGGGCCTCTCGCGCGACGAGGTGAAGGTCTTCCGCGTGTCGGCCGATCCGCGCCTGCGCACGCCCGAAGGCGCGATGGAGTGGTCGCACACGCACTACGACGACCGCAAACGCTCGTCGGAGGACGTGCCGCTCTACCAGCTCATCCTCGGCGATCTCGATCAGGTGCCGCTCGCGATCCAGCAGCGGCAGTCGCTCGCGGGACGCGTGGGGAGGCTCCACTTCGACGACGAGCAGGGCTACGAGGCGTACATCGACAAGCTCCTTCGATGGGAGCGCGCCGCGCCGCAGCGCACGCCCGGTCGCGTGGTGTTTCACACGGCCCACGACGGGTCGGGCGCGCTCAAGGCCGGGCACGCCGGGCTCATCGCGCCGCTCCTCGAGCTGATGAACGCCGAGCAGGAGCGCGGCCGCTCCGTGGCGGGCGCGATCGAGGTGGGCGGCGGCGTTCCGCTCGAGATGGACATCGACGGCTTCTTCGAGCGCGCGGAGTCTCGCGAGGCGGGCGTGCTCTTCACGATGAGCCACGGCCTCGGCGGCCCCCGCGACGGGTGGAAGCGCGAAGAAGATCGCCGCGCGCGTCAGGGCGCGATGATGTTCGGCCTCGAAGGCTCGGTGACCGGCGCCGAGCTCGCGAAGCGCACCTTCATGCCCGGCGGCGTGTGGTTCATGTTCGCCTGCTACAGCGCGGGCACGCCCGACGTGAGCGCGTACCAGCACTGGCTCGCGCGCCTCGCCTCGCTCGGCAAGATCAAGAACACCGACGTGCTCGCGAGCCTCAAGGGCGCGAAGCCCTTCATCGCCGCGCTGCCGCAGCGCGTGCTCGCCAACCCCGACGGGCCGCTGGCCTTCGTGGGCCACGTCGACCTCGCGTGGTCGTACAGCTTTCAAGACGGCGACGACGCCACGAAGCGCCGCCCCGGACAGTTTCAGCGCATCGTCGAGCCGATGCTCCGCGCCGACCGCATGGGCGTCGCGGTGTCGGAGCTCGCGCGCGCGCAGGCCGACGCCGAGACGGGCCTCGCGGGCTACTACGACGAAGACGCGCGCACGTCGTCGAAGACCGGCGACGAGGCGCGCAGGGCCTTCCTCTGGATGCAGCGCAACGACCTCGCGGGCTACGTGCTGCTCGGAGATCCCGCGGCGAGGCTCCCCGTGTCGCCGCCCGCGAAGAAGAGCGCGAAGAGCGCCGCGTCGATGCTCTTCGCCCCCGCGGCGAGCGCGCAGCCCGCGGCCGTGACGGCGCCCGCGGTGAGCGCGCAGCCCGCGACGACCGTGACGCCCTCGGTGGCGCTGCCCGCCAGCGTCGACGCGACGAAGCTCGAACGCGCGATCTGCGATCAGGTCGGCGGAATGAGCACCACGAAGAAGCTCGCGGCCTCGTGCGGGCTCGACCCCGAGACCTTCGAGAAGCTCGCGAAGATCTACCGCGACGCAGGCCGCGCCGCGCTCGGCATCAAGAGCTGAATCGCGCGCCGCGCTCGCGCGAGGATCTAGATCAACCGCGAACCGCGCGACGCATCGGTGCGTCGGTGCGTCCACGACGCCCATCGATCCGCCCGGCAGACGCCGCCGCGTAAGCGGCGATCGAGGGAGCGCGACGTCGCCGGTTCGACCGTCTGCGATCTCACCCCGTCGAACGCACGAACTCTTCGCAGCGACCACGACCGTCGCTCGTCGCACGGGGAACGTCGGTCTCCGAGACATCGCGTCGCGCCATCATTCGCGCGCAACGCGCCGTCGCGCCGGGATATGATCGCGGATCTTCGCAATGCACGCCCGGCTCCTCCGCCCTGCTCGCGCCCGCCTCGCGGAGGCGCTCGCCGTCGTCGACGGTCGCGACGACGCGCCCGGCGCGTGGGAGGCGCTCGCCGCCGCGGGGCTCATCCCGATGGAGTGGATCCACCACCCGTCGCGCTCCTACGTCGTGCACGCGGCGGGTGGAATGCGTCGGGCGTACTACCCCCCAACGGTGGAGTTCTGCGTGCTCCTCGCCGCCGACGCCGACGCCGCGCACACCGCGGAGCTCATCGCGCGAGAGTCGCTGCGAGACATCCGCGACGCGGACTATGTGCTCTGGCGCTTTCTCGACGGCCCGGCGCTCCAGGGGCAGCGCAGCTTCCTCGACGCGATGCTCAAGGGCGGCTCGCTCGGTCAGCTCGATCGGCTCGTCGAGACGGGCTTCTGCATCGACCCGATGGAGCGCGACAGCATCGCCCTCCTCATGCCCGGCGAAGATCCCAGATAGCGCCTGCCTCCGCGCCCTCGCGGTCCGACGCACTTTCGTGCGCCGACGAGAAGCACCGCCTGCGCACCCGGTGCGGTCGCACGCATCGTCTTCCGTCGGTGTGAAACATCGCCCGGTGCAGTGTTTCAATCGTTGCTCCGGGGTGCGTCGAAGCGCGCACGATCCAGCGCGTTGGCGTCACGGCCCGCGTCGCCTCCATCGCTCCAGGTTGTTTCAAATACGGGCCTTGTGAGGGCTTCGAGGCACGCGTTCGGCATCCCTGCTCGCGTCGCACGTCGACGGCACCTCTGTTGCGTTGTTTCAGGGCCTGATGGCCAGACACCTTCCAGTGGTCGAGATGCGCAGTTCGGTCCGCACCGACGGGACGCGCGCGACAGTGCACCCCGCGGACCTTCGCGGACGCTTCGCCTCCTTGCGCAAGGTCCTCTTCGTCGTGCTGATGGCGGTGTACGTCGCGCTGCCGTGGCTCACCGTCGGCGGTCGCCCCGCGGTGCTCATCGACCTGATGCGACGGCGCTTCTACCTGTTCGGCGCGCTCTTCAACGCGCAGGACGTGTGGATGATGTTCTTCGTGCTCTCGGGCATCGGCTTCGCGCTCGTGACGCTCACCACCGTGGCGGGCCGCGTGTGGTGCGGCTTCGGATGCCCGCAGACCGTGTGGCTCGAAGGGCTCTTCCGACCGTTCCAGCGGCTCATCGAAGGGTCGCGCGAGAAGCGACTCCGTCGCGAGGCGGGCGGGTGGACCTTCGATCGCATCTGGCGCCGCGTGCTGCTCTGGACGATCTACTTCGTCCTCGCCGCGGGCGTCTCGCATGCCTTCCTCGGGTACTTCACGCCGATCCGTGAGCTCGGCGAGATGATCAAGGCCGGGCCCGCCGAGAGCCCGCAAGCCTTCGCGTGGACCGCCGCCATGACCGCGGTGCTGTTCTTCAACTTCGCGTGGTTCCGCGAGCAGACCTGCATGATCATCTGCCCCTACGGGCGGCTCCAGTCGGTGCTCACCGACCCCGACACCATCGTCATCGGCTACGACACGAAGCGCGGCGAGCCTCGCAAGCACCAGCAGAAGGGCGCGAAGGCCGAAGGCGTCGGCGACTGCATCGACTGCAACCGCTGCTTCGTTGTGTGCCCCACGGGCATCGACATTCGCAACGGGCTCCAGCTCGACTGCATCGGCTGCGCGCGCTGCATCGACGCGTGCGACGAGGTGATGGACCGCCTCGAACGCCCGCGCGGCCTCGTGCGCTACGACTCGCTCAAGGGCCTGCACCACGAGCCGAAGCGCTTCCTCCGCCCGAGGCTCTACCTCTACGCGGTGCTCGGCGTGGCGGGCATCATCGCGGCCACGATCGGCTTCAGCCGACACAAGCCCTTCGAAGCGAACCTGCTTCGCATCACGGGCGCGCCCTACGTGCTCGACGCGGGGACCGTGCGCAACGCGTACAACATCCACCTCGTGAACAAGCAGGCGCAGCGGGTGACCTTCGACATCGTGCCTGATCCCCACGACGGTCAGAGCTTCCTCATTCCGCTGCCGCAGGTGACGCTCGAACCGCTCGTGGGCACGAACATCCCGGTGTTCGTCACCGTCGACGAGCGGCGCTTTCACGGCGACACCACCGTGCGTCTCAGCGTGCGCCCCGAGGGGATGCCCGCGGAGACGACGCGCCAGATCGAAGCCCCCTTCCTCGGTCCCTCGCGCTAGTCCTCCGTCGCAAGGGATTTGAAAGGTTGGCGCGCGAGGCGCGAGCACCACAAGGAAGCGACGTCGCCGGGGTTCACGCTTCGCGCTTCACCGCCGGGCTAATGCATGAGCGCCGCGCCGGACGAGGGTCAGCGAGGTGAAGCGGCACTCCGGTAACGAGGAAAGGGGGAATGCCGCTGAGAGCGGTGGCGAAGTCGCCGGTTCGGGACGGACGCAGCGCGCGGCGACGAGGGGGTTGGGACCGGAGGCACGGGAGGAGAGAGATCCACGGCGAGCAACGGTCAGAGGCCCCGGGAGGCAACGGGCGAGAAGGAGGCCTTCATGCGGGAGGGGTGATCGCCGAGGGGCGACGCGGGCATGGGGAGCCCACCGCGAGGTGAAGGGCGCTGGACAAGGTCATCGCACGGCGGAAGCTCACGAAGGTGAAGGCAAATGCCCACCGAGGTTCAGAGCGCTGCACGCATCGTGAAGGACGGCTTCGTTACATCCCGGAAGGCGGCATTGGGGATTCCGACGGTGCGCGATCGTGTCGTACAGACGGCCTTGCGGGCGGCGATCGGATCTTCGAGCGTGATCACCCGCCCACGACGCAAAGAGGCCATCTTCATGCAGGGATGCGGGTGGCGTACCGTCGTCGCACGCGATGGCGAGCGCGTCTCGCGTCCTCGACGCGGAGGCAACCCGTGGCGGAGGAAGGGCGCGAGCGTCGGTACGCCGCAACGCGGTCGTCAGCCCCGTGCTGTCGAACGTGTATCTCGAGGCTCGATCACATGCGAGATGCCGACGACTCGGATCGAAGAGGACGCGGCGCCGCCGAGGGACCGGTGTGGCGAAGCCGTGACGGTACATCGGAAGACGCGGACTTCGCCACGCCACCGCGCGCGAGGACTCCAAGGCGTGAGGAAGTGGCCACGAGAAGAGCCGGGCGAAGTGAAGCCGCGGTGCGCCTGCTGACGAGCGGCCTCGAGGCGATCCTCCGCCGGGGTGAACTTGCTGCGCGGTTCGGCTGCAAGACGGGTCCTCCGGAACCTCGATCCTGCGTCGGACGCCGCGGCAAGGGCGGCGGATCGTTGGAACGCCTCTTCGAGGATCTGGGCTCTTCTGGTCAGAGCCCGGAGCAAACCACGCACTGAGCGGGTGAACCAGAGAGCCGTAGAGATCCGCACGGTTCGAGGAGGGGCGGCCGGGGTCACACCGGCGTCGCTCCCTATCGGGGCTGTTGCGCGCTGGAAGCGCGGTCGATTCGATACCTCGCACCGTCATGTCCCACGGGCGCATGAATCACGCGTCGCCACCCCTTCATCAGCGCCGGACTCGTCCGGCGCGGCGCCATGCTTTAGCCCGGCGGTGAAGCGCGAAGCGTGAACCCCGGCGACGTCGCTCCGATCTGACGCCGTCGTGCTAGTCGCGCGACGAACTTCATCACCCCCGCGAACCCTTCGCTGACACCGCTGGCTCCCATCGCTGGGAGACGGGGAACGCCAGGAAGAACTTCCGCCACGCGCGGGGAGTCGATGATGAACGTCCAGCCCTTCACACGCCGACGCTTTCTCGCGGTCGGCGCAGGCACGCTCGCCGCGGGCGTCGCGCTGCAAGCTGACTCGGCCCTCCGCGGCGCCGGCGCGCACGCGAGCGTGGTCGACCCTCACACCGACGGTGAGGTCGTCCGCTCCGTCTGCGAGCTGTGCTTCTGGAAGTGCGGGATCCAGGCGCACGTCCGCGACGGACGCGTCACCAAGATCCAGGGCAACCCGCTGCACCCGCTCTCGCTCGGACGGCTCTGCCCGAGAGGCACCGGCGGCGCCGGACTCGCCCACGACCCCGACCGCCTCGCGCGCCCCCTCCTCCGCGTGGGCCCGCGCGGCTCCGACCATTTCGAAGCGGTCTCGTGGGACGTCGCCCTCGGCTTCATCGCCGACAAGATGCAGACCATCCGTCGCGCGCACGGCCCCGAGGCCATCGCGATGTTCAACCACGGCGCCGGCGCCTCGTGGTTC
Source organism: Polyangiales bacterium (assembly GCA_046351535.1). Taxonomy (GTDB): domain Bacteria; phylum Myxococcota_A; class Polyangia; order Polyangiales; genus CAISKJ01. Next base: position 7,323 of record JAXLYG010000032.1, on the reverse strand, counting down.
AAGCACCTCTTCCGCGCGTGGGGGACGAGCAACGTCACCGCGCCTTCGTTCGCACAGTGCCGCGGACCTCGCGACGTCGCCTTCGACCTCACCTTCGGCGCCGAGCCCGGCTCGCCCGAGGTGCTCGACATCTCGTCTTCGAACTGCCTCGTGCTCATCGGCTCGCACCTCGGCGAGAACATGCACAACACCCAGGTGCAGGAGTTCGCCGACTTCGTCGCGAAGGGCGGCGACCTCATCGTCGTCGACCCCCGGCATTCCGTCGCGGCCTCGAAGGCCCGCACCTGGATGCCCATCCGACCGGGCACCGACACGGCGCTCCTCCTCGCGTGGATCCACGTGCTCATCACCGAGGGCCGCTATCAGCGCGAGTACGTCGAGCGCTACACGCAGGGCCTCGACGAGCTCACCGCGCACGTCGCGACCTTCACGCCCGAGTGGGCCGCCGCGGAGACGGGCCTCGACCCCGAGCTCATTCGAAGCACCGCGCGACGCATGGCCGTCGCCGCGCCCGCGTCGCTCGTCCACCCCGGACGCCACGCCACCTGGTACGGCCCCGACGACACGCAGCGCTCTCGCGCCATCGCCATCCTCGACGCGCTCCTCGGCGCGTGGGGACACCGCGGAGGCTTCTTCCTCCCCGCCGGGATGCGCCTCGCGCCCTATCCGTCGCCGACCTTCCCGACGGCGCGTCCGCCCGCGGACCGCAGGGCCAACGAGGCGCCCTTCGCGGCCGAGCCGCTCTCGCAGGGCCTCCGTCGCGCGACGCTCGACAGCGATCCGTACCCGATCCGCGGGTGGTTCGTGTACGGCACGAACCTCATCCAGTCGATTCCTCAGAAGGCCGAGACGATCCGCGCGATCCAGGCGCTCGACCTCCTCGTCGCCGTCGACGTGATCCCTTCGGAGATCGTGGGCTACGCCGACGTGGTGCTCCCCGAGGCCTCGTACCTCGAGCGCTACGACGACCTCCTCGGCCTCTCGTGGCGACGCGGAACGGTGTCGCTCCGTCAGCCCGTGGTGTCGCCCCCCGGCGACGCGAAGCCCGGCTGGTGGATCGCCAAGAACCTCGCGGAGAAGCTCGGACTCGGCGCGTTCTTCGCGTGGAACGACATCGAAGACTACCTCCGAACGCGCTGCCGCCTCTCGAACCTCGACTTCGAAGCGCTCAAGCGCGACGGCGTGGTGATGGGACCCGAGCGCGCGAGCACCATCGAAGAGGGCGCGACGCCGACCTTCCACACGCCGTCGGGCAAGATCGAGCTGTCGTCTCCGAGGCTGCGCGAGCGCGGCTTCGACGCGATGCCCGTGTACCGACGCCCCGCCGATCCGCCCGCGGGCTTCTTCAGGCTGCTCTACGGGCGCGCCCCGGCGCAGACCTTCGGGCGCACGGCGAACAACCGCAAGCTCGGCGAGCTCACGCACGGCGACCGCCTGTGGCTCAACGCGTCGGCCGCGGAGCGACTCGGCGTGCGCAACGGCGACCGCGTGCGGATGGTCAATCAAGACGGCGCGCGCAGCGAGCCCGTGGCGGTGAAGGTCACCGAGCGCATCCGGGCCGACTGCGTGTTCCTGCCGCACGGGTGGGGGCACACCGCGAAGGGCCTCCGCTACGCGAAGGGCAAGGGCGTCGATGACGGGGAGATGATCACGCGCGTCGACGTCGATCCCGTGATGGGCGGAACGGGCATGCGCGGGAACTTCGTGTCGCTGCAGCGAGAGGCGTGAGTCATGCGCAGGGTGATGATCATCGATGAGAGCCGCTGCGTGGGCTGCGAGGCCTGCGTGCTGGCGTGCAAGAACGAGAACGACGTCCCCGAGGGGATGTACCGCGACTGGGTCACGCAGGAGGCCCGCGGGGCCTTTCCGAACGTCACGCTGTCGATCCGCTCGGAGCGCTGCAACCACTGCGAAGACGCGCCGTGCGTGACCAACTGCCCGACGGGCGCGAGCCACTACCGCGGCGACGGCACCGTGCAGATCGACCGCGCGCGCTGCACCGGCTGCCGCGCGTGCATCGCGGCGTGTCCCTACGGCGCGCGCTTCGTCCACCCCGACGGCTACGTCGACAAGTGCACCCTCTGTGTGCACCGCCTCGACCGCGGCCTCGGGACGGCGTGCGAAGAGGTCTGCCCCACGAAGGCCATCGCCGTGGGCGACGCCGACGACCCCACCTCCGAGGTGGCGCGACGCGCCCGGAGGGCATCGCTCTACGTGCTCCAACCCGAATCCGCGACCACGCCTCACGTCGCCTACGTGCGCTGAGGAGCGCCAGAACGTCATGGAACCGCACGTCGAAATCGAGTCCACGCGGAGCCTCGCGGGAGCGCTCGGCGAGATCAACTGGGGATGGGAGATCCCCGTCTACCTCTTTCTCGGCGGCCTCGTCGCCGGGCTCCTCATCGCGGTCTCCGCGGTGGTCATCACCCGCGGCCGCGAGGGCGTCACCGAAGCCATGCGCCGCGGCCTCCTCGCGACGCCGGTGCTCCTCTCGCTGGGCATGGGCGCGCTCTTTCTCGACCTCACCTACAAGCTCCACGTGTGGCGCTTCTACACGGCGTTCAAGCCCGCCGCGCCGATGTCGTGGGGCTCGTGGATCCTCCTCGCGGTCTACCCCGTGATGGCGCTCATGGTCCTGGCGCTGCCGCCGGCCTTTCTCGCGAAGCCCCTTGAAAACCAGCGTTCGCTCGTCGGTCGCGTCGCCGCGTGGAGCGGTCAGCACCTCCGCGCCCTCGCCCTCGCGGGCCTCGCGGGCGGCGCGCTCCTCGGCGTGTACACGGGCGTGCTGCTCTCGGCGACGGGCGCGCAGCCGCTCTGGTCGAGCGGCGCCCTGGGCCTGCTCTTTCTCGCCTCGGGCGCCTCCGCGGGCGTGGCGGCGCTCATGCTCATCGAGCGCGATCACGACGCCTCGGCGATGCTCGCGCGCGCCGACATCGGGCTCATCGCCGCGGAGCTCGTGGTGGTGGGCCTGTGGCTCGCCGCGCTGCTCTCGCAGGGCCCGCGCTTCCGCGAGGCCGCGGGGCTCGTGCTCTGGGGCGAGTACGCGCCGGTCTTCGTGGGCTTCGTGCTGTTCGGAGGTCTGATCCTCCCCGCGACGCTCGAGGGCATGGCGCTCAAGGGACGCGCCTCGCACTCGCGCCTCGTCCCCGCGCTCGTGCTGCTCGGAGGGATGCTCCTCCGCGTGGTGATCGTCTACGCGGGTCAGTCCGTCACCTTCGTCCGCGCGTGAGGCACCGTCATGGACACCACAACGCACACTGACAACGCCCACGAGCCGACGCCCCGCGCGTACTGGAACCCCTACGCCGCAGGCGTCGCGCTCGGCCTCGTGCTCCTCTCCTCGTTCGTCGTCTTCGGCCGCGGACTCGGCGCGTCGGGCGCCTTCACCCGCGGCATCGCGCGCGCGCTCCAGACCGTCGCGCCCGCGTGGGTCGCCGCCAACGGGCACCTCGGCCCCTACTTCGCCCACGGCGGCCGCTGGTGGGACGACTGGCTCGTCTTCGAAGTCGTCGGCGTCGCCCTCGGCGGCCTCGCGGGCGCCGTCACCGCGGGTCGACTGAGCGTCGGCGTCGACAAGGGCCCGCGCATCACTTCGAAGACCCGCATGGCCTCCGCCTTCGTGGGCGGCGCGATCGTGGGCTTCGGCGCGCGGCTCGCGCAGGGCTGCACGAGCGGTCAGGCGCTCACGGGCGGCTCGACGATGGCCCTCGGCTCGTGGGCCTTCATGTTCGCGGTGTTCGGCGGCGCCTACGCGCTCGCCTGGTTCGTTCGGAGGTTGTGGACATGATCCCCCTGCACCCGGCCACTTTCGTGGCCTACACCCTCGCCGTGCTCACGGGCTTCGCCTTCGGCTTCGTGCTCGAGCGCGCGGGCTTCGGCTCGGCGCGCAAGCTGGCGGCGCAGTTCTATCTCACCGACATGACCGTGCTGAAGGTGATGTTCACGGCCATCGTCACGACGATGCTCGGGCTCACGCTGCTGCGCGCCGCGGGCCTCGTCGACTACGACGCGATCTGGGTGAATCCCACCTTCCTCGGCGCGCAGGTCGCGGGCGGTCTGCTCTTCGGCGTCGGCTTCGTGGTCGGCGGCTACTGCCCCGGCACGAGCATCGTCGCGCTCGTCTCGGGCCGCCTCGACGCGCTCGCGTTCCTCCTCGGCACGGCCGCGGGAATCCTCGGCTACGCGGGCGTCTACAGCCGCCTCGCGGGCTTCGCGCAGCGCGGCGGACGCAGGGTGCTCCTCACGGACTGGCTGCACCTCCCGTACGGCGTGGTCGCGCTCGGCGTGACCCTCCTCGCGATCGTGTTCTTCATCGGCGGCGAGCGCATCGAGCGCCACTTCAACACGCACAGCACCGGGAGCGCGTCATGACCCGCCCGCCGCTCGACCGCGTTCTCCTCATCGTGGCCGTCGTGCTCGCGCTCGCGGGCGCCGCCTTCGGACGCGGCACCGCGCACCACGCGACCGCGCCGACGCGCACGCACGCTCCCGCGACGCTGACGCCCTTCGCCCTCGCCCGCGTGCTCGCCGAGGCGCCCCCCGACGTGGTGGTGATCGGACTCGATGACGCCGAGCACGCGCTCCGTGGCGCGCAGCCCGCGTGCAACTTCGGGCGCGACGACGCCGCGCTCGTCACCAACGCGCCGCAGCACGGTCGCATCGTGCTCGCCGGCCGCGACGTGGTGCGCGCCGATCGCGTCGCGCGTCAGCTCATCGCCGCCGGACGCAGCGTCTCGGTGATCGAAGGCGGCATCGAGGCGTGGGACCGCGCCATGAGCGCCGATCCCCCCGCGCCGCCTCCCGCGGCCAGCGCCGCGACGCGCGCGAGCTACACGTACGACCTCGCGCTCCGTCACGCCTTCGGCGATCCCAACGCGGCGCCTGCGTCGGCCCCCTGCCCCGTCGCGCCTCCCCCCGCCGCGGCGGCCGGCGGTGGCGGCGGCGGTCGTCGCGAAGGTTGTTGAGCCGACGCGCCGTACCGGGTGACGCTCGCACCCGATGCCTCCGCTCCCCCGCTCACGCGCGCTCCTGGCGCTCCTCGCGCTCGCGGTCATCGCAGCGATGGCAGGACTGCGCGCGCGCCGTCGAACGCCTTCGGTGACGGCGCCCACGGTGCTCGTGGGCGGCGCGCGACGCGCGGAGGGATGCCTCGTCTGTCACGCGAACACGCGCGGCCTCGGCCTCGCGCACGACCCCTCGCGGATGGGCTGCTCGGTCTGTCACGGCGGTGATCCGCGCGCCGTCGAGCTCCCCGCGGCGCACGTCGGCGTGGACGTGCTCGCGGGCGACCTCGCGACCGCGATGGCGACCTGCGGATCGTGTCACCCCGTCGAGACCGCGCGCGTGCTGGGGAGCGCGATGGCCGGAGCCCGCGGCATCCTCGCCGTCGATCGCTTCGCGTTCCGAGAGCGCGAGGACCCCACGCCGCGCCCCGAAGACGACCTCCGCGCGTTCACCGCGAACGCCCCCGCGGCGACGCCCGCCGAAGACCACGCGCGTCGGCTCTGCGCGTCGTGTCACCTCGCGCAACGAAAGCGGTCTCGCGGCGACCACGGCTTTGACTCGCGCGGCGGCGGCTGCACCGCGTGTCACCTCGCGCCGCCCGACACGCGCGCGGCGCGGAACGACGAGGGGATGCTCCACCCCGACGTGTCGGCCGCGGTCTCGGCCTCGCGCTGTCGCGGGTGTCACGCGCGCAGCGGCCGCATCTCGCTCTCGTACGTCGGAGAGGTCGAGCTCTCGGAGGGCGACGCGCGCGTGACGGGACGGCTCCCCGACGGTCGCCCGATGGGTCGCGCGACGCCCGACGTTCACGCGCGCGCGGCGATGACCTGCATCGACTGCCACACGGAGCGAGACCTCATGGGCGATGGCCGCGAGCACGGCTTCGCGTCGGAGTCCGTGGGCGTTGCGTGCGACACCTGTCACGCGTCCGCCGACCACGCGCTCGACGACGACGCCGTCGCGGTCGCGGCTCGATTGCGCGCGGCGTGGCTGCGTCGAGGTCGCGCGGACCTTCCGTCGGGCGCGCGTCCGCTGGTCACGGAGCGCGGCGTTCCGCTCTGGAGAACGGACCGCGCGTCGATGACCCTCTGGCGCTCGGAGGACGGCGTCGCGCGACCGATTCCGCGACGGAGCGACGCCGCGCATCACACGCTTCGAGGTCACGAACGGCTCGACTGCCAGGCGTGCCACAGCGCGTGGGCGCCCCGCTGCGGCGGCTGTCACACGACCTTCGACCCCGCGGGCCGCGACGTCGATCACCTCTCGGGCAGCGCGCGCCCCGGCGCATGGCGCGAGGTCTCGCCGTCAAACGGCTACGGCCTCCCCGTGCTGCTCGTGAACGGACACGACCGCATCACCACCTTCACCGAAGGGATGACGCTCACCATCGACGGCATCGCGCGCCCCGTCGAGCGGACGCTCTGGGCGCCCCTCGATCCGCACACGACGGGCGCGTCTCGCCCCTGCGCGTCGTGTCACCCGTCGGGCGCGCTCGAAGGCGTGTATCCCGCCGTCGGAGAGGCCACGCGCCCCCGCGCTCGCACCCTCGACGCCCACGAGCGCGCGCGCGTCGCGGACGTGGGGCGCTGCGTGCCCTGCCACGGACGCTACGAAGACACTGTGTACCGTGATTTCTCCGCGAGCCTCCGCGTCGCGGAGCTCCGTTCGCGACGGGCGGGCGACCCGCACCGGCGCTGACGCGCGATCAGCCGACGTCTTCGGCGCTGATGGTGAGCTCGACCTGCGTGCGACCGAGCTGACAGGTGGCGCAGCTCTTCGCGGCGCATCCCTCGTGGTGCTTCGTGCGCACCGTGACCACGGGGACCTCGGCGTGACGCATGACCTCCTCGGCGACGCTGCCGAGCGTGAGCCGAACGAGGCCCGTGCGACCGTGCGTGCCCATGATGATCATCGTGGCGCCCGCCTTCGAGGCCTCGTCGAGGATCACCCTGCTCGCGCGCCCGAAGGCCACCTTCCCCTCGACCTCCACGCCGTGCTTGCGCGCCTCGGCGAGCAAGGGCGCGAGGTGCGCCTCGGCGTCGTCGCGCAACACGGTCGAAACGGGCTGCGTCGACCCTCCGCCCGGAGGTTGAATCATCGCCCCGAGCGGCAGACCCCGCGGCGGATCGCTCGCGTGCAGCAGGATCAGCCGCGCCGCGAAGGCCCTCGCGAAGCGCACCGCCTCGGTGAGCACGCTCGGCGCGCAGTCGGAGAAGTCGAGGGGGACGAGGATGATCGACATGGGCGGAGCGTACTGCAACACGCGTGCGAACGTCGTCGGGCGCTCCCACGGCGCGCCGATGAAACACCGAGAAACAC
>JAXLYG010000031.1:0-162245 GCA_046351535.1 Polyangiales bacterium | reverse complement strand
CAACTGCTCGGGCACCTGCCGCGACCTCCGCGTCGACAGTTCGAACTGCGGCATGTGCGGGCGCGTCTGCGCCGCGGGCCAGGTGTGCTCGCTCAGCATGTGCGTGGTGACCTGCGCGAGCGGCCTCACCAACTGCTCGGGGAGCTGCACCAACACCACCACCGACCCGAGCAACTGCGGGGCGTGCGGAACGGTGTGCCCCGCGCGCGCCAACGCCGTGGCGAACTGCGCGGCGTCGACCTGCGGCATCACCTGCAACTCGGGCTTCGGCGACTGCAACGGCGTCGCGTCCGACGGGTGCGAGACGAACCTCAACACGAGCTCGTCGCACTGCTCGCGCTGCGGAAACGCGTGCACGGGCGGTACGGTCTGCACCGCGGGCACCTGCGTGGCGCCCGTGAGCACCTTCAACGCGACGGGCACGGGCCGCACCGGGACGATCCAGTCGTACACGGTGCCCAGCACGGGCACGTACCGCATCGAGGCGTACGGCGCGCAGGGCGGTCACACGTCGACGACGCCGTCGTTCTCGGGCGGCCTCGGGGCGCGCATGCGCGGCGACTTCGCGCTCACCGCGGGCACGGTGCTCCGCATCGTGGTCGGACAGGCGGGCGTCGACGGCGCGAACAACAGCGGCGGCGGCGGCGGATCGTTCGTGATCCGCTCGGACAACACCCCGCTGCTCATCGCGGGCGGCGGCGGCGGGCTCCGCCAGAGCACGTCGGTGAACGGCGGCGACGGACAGATCACCGAGGCCGGCGGCGCCTGCACGCAGACCCCCGGCGGATCACCGGGCTCCGGCGGCAACGGCGGAACGACGAGCAGCTCGTGGGGCTCGGGCGGCGGCGGCTTCCGCACCGACGGCGGCAACGACGGCGCGTGGGGCATCGGCGGCCAGGCGTACCTCAACGGCGCGCTCGGCGGCGGCGCGGGGAGCTCTCCCTGCGGCAACGCGTCGGAGGGCGGCTTCGGCGGCGGCGGCAGCGGCACCGGCTGCTACGGCGGCGGCGGCGGCGGCGGGTACTCGGGCGGCCCCGGGTGCTACGGCGCTGGCGGCGGCGGCTCGTACAACGTGGGCACCAGCCAGTCGAACTCGCCCGGCGTCCGCACGGGCCACGGCACGGTCTCGATCACCTACGTCGGTCCGTGATTCACGCGCGTCGCGCGGGGGGGGTGTGTGCACCGCCGCGCGACGGCATCTCCATCTCTGAAGCGCTGAGAAGCTACTTCGAAGCCGCGCGCTCGATCGCGGGGCGGTAGTGCGCCCGGGCGCCTCCCCTGACCATCTCGCCGTGTGAGGGGAGGAGGTGTTCGAAGGGCAGCGCGAGCACGCCGCGGAGCGCCTCGGGGCTCGGCTTCGCCTGCTTGAGCCACCCGGGGCCCACGTTGAAGGGCTTGATGAAGCCCATGAAGCGCATCATCACCTTCGCCACGAGGCTGAAGAACTCATCGGGACGCGCCCAGTTCTGGAGGCTGTCTCCCACGATGGCGATGCCGCCCTCACGGTCGAGCACGAGGATCCCTTCGGGCGGCTTCGAGCCCGCGTAGAGGTAGAGGCTCGCGCCCTTGATGGGGAGCGCGGTCGAGGCGTCCATCTCGGCGTCGGCGGCGAAGTAGGTCTCGGGCGCGTTGGCGTTGAGGCCCGCGGTGTAGCGTTGGCCCTTCACGGCCCAGACCTTCGCGCCGTAGCGGTCTTTGTAGAAGGGGTCGTCCATGCCGTGAAAGCCCGCGAGGCGCACGACGTCGGTGACCTTGCCGAGCTTGTCGAGCTCGCGGAGGCCGTCGTCCGTGAGGCGCACGGAGTTGACGAGCGTGAGGCGCTCGCCCTCGCGGATCACGGTCATGTTGCGGCTGAAGCGCACGGGCAGAGGCCCCGGCAAACCCACCGTGCCCGTCACGAAGAACACATCGGGGAACACCTCGCGCAGCGCTCCGTGGGGCTGCGCGGGCGGGAACGTCTTGCTGCTCATGGGGCGCGGACTCTACTCGCACCGCGCGCGAGGCGGGAGCGCGTCGTCAGCGTCGACCGATGAGGGCGAAGGGCGCGGCGTACGCGTCGTCGTCGACCATGGGGTTCCATTCGAGGGGAGAGTTCGACGGAGAGACGCCCGTGGTGCTGCGCGTGGCGGGGTCGTCGGGCACCGAGTCGACGCCGCTGCCGTCGCCGTTGCCCGCGAAGACGCCGACGGTGCCGTGATCGAGGCGCGCGGCGCTGAGCCCGAGCAGCGCGAGGGGGATCTGCAGTTCGAAGAACGTGTCGTAGCGCGCGTCGTGGCCGCGCATGGCGTAGTCGACGGTGGTGGCGTAGCGGCCCGGGGTGCTGTCGTCGCTGTGCGGATCGACGCCCGGTCGCGTGGCGCCGTCGACGGAGAAGCGCGCGCCCGCGCCGCGCAGCGCGGTGGTGAGCCGGCCGTTGGTGGAGGCCGTCCAGCGGGCGCCGTCCCAGCGTCCGAGGTAGAGGCCCTCCTGCGAGAAGTTGCTGTGAAAATAGAGCTGATAGTCGGGTCGATCGGCGCCGACGAATGTGTGGTCCTTGCCCCACATGTCTCCGCCGGTGCCGTAGCCCGCGCCCGAGGTCGTGTCGAAGACGACGAACTGCACGAGGTCGAGCGCGTGGATGGGCGAGCCGTTGGAGCTTCCGAGGTTCGACGGGTCGACCACGTCGGTGACGTTCACGTACTGGATGCCGATGTAGAGGTTGGTGTCATCCCACGCGGCGTGGAGCCCGGCGTAATCCCAGGGCGCCTCATGGGCGCACCAGTTCGTGCCGAGAAAGCGCGCGTCATCGGCCACCGGATCGCGGATGAGCAGCGTGTCGGCGCCCCACTCGTTGCCCGTGTTCGCGCCGTCGATGGTGATGGTCTTGCGCGCGCCGGTTCCGACGCTCGCGGGGTTGCCCGAGGCGTCGTGCGGAGCCGTCGCATCGGAGACATCAGGAACGCTCGCATCGAGGGCCACGTCGCTCGCAGGCGTGTCGGTCGGAGATGTGTCGGTCGGAGATGTGTCGATCGCGGGCGTGTCGCTCGGAGATGTGTCGGTCGCGGGGGTATCGGTCGCGAGCACGTCGGTCGGAGATGTGTCGATCGCAGGGGTGTCGGTCGCGATCACGTCAGTCGGAGATGTGTCGGTCGCGGGAGTATCGGTCGCGGGCACATCGGTGGGATCGATGAGCGGGACGTCGGGCGCCGCAGGCGAGGGCGTCGCGCTGTCGCACGCAGCGAGGAGCGCGGCGCAGACGAGGAGCGACGAAGCGCGGAGCCGACGTGCAGAGTCACAAGAGCGCAGCATGGGGCGCCTCGCGAGCACGGCGCATACCGCGTGGTCACGAGGCGCAGCGCGAAGCAGCGCGACGGGCGGCGCACGCACGAGGGAGCGTCCTGCGCGAAGGAGTGGCGCTCACATCGCGCCGCGGAGGCCCACCATCGCGCCGTCGGCCGTGGGAGACACGGTGATCGCAGCCCTGCGGCTCGACGATCCGCTCGCGCCGATGGCCCACCACACGACGCCCCCGACCACGCACGCGACCCCGACGCCGAGCGTGATGTTCGCGATGGTGTTGTAGCTCGACGCGCGATCCTGCTGCGCGGCGGCCTCGACCGCGGCGGACGGAGAGCTCACCACGCAGCTCCCCGTGGGGCTGCGGCAGAGCGCGTCGCGCGCGTCGAGGCTCTGACCGCGGAGCGCGTAGAGCACCACCGAGGTGACCAGCGAGGCGCCGCCGACACCCACGAGCGCCCACGGTCCCGCGCCCGCGCCGCTGCGGGGGGTGGGACGTTCGCCCGTGTCTCGCAAGGGGTTCTCGAACGCGAGGCGCCCGCCCTCGGACGACGGAAGCTCCACGCGCACGGTCACGGAAGCGCCCGCGGCCACGGTCACCTCGCGCGTGAAGGTCGGTCGCCCCGGCGCCCGCGCCTCGACCACCACGCGCCCCGGGAGCATCTCGCGCGGGGTGTTCCACGCGTCGCGCGGGAGGGCGTCATCGCCCACGGTCACGGTCACCGAACGCAGCTCCGGGGGCACGCGCACGGTGAGCCTCCCCACGCGCGCCTCGAGGTCATCGACGATGGCCCTGCACGACGCGAGGAACTCGTCGCGGTGCGACAGCGTGGGGTCCGCTTCGAACTCCACCGCGCACTGGCGCGCGTCTCTCAGCCCGTCGAGGTGACGCCCGAGAGATCGCTCCTCCTGCGCGATGAAGAGCCGCAGCGACGGCGACATCCTCCGCGTCGCGGCCTGTTGCAGACGCTCGAGCGCGCCCTCGTGATCACCGCGATCGCGCAGCGTTCCGGCCTGCAAGATGAGCTGCCTTCGCCGCGCATCGTCGTCGCGAGGCTGCGCCCCCGCCACGCTCGTCGCGAGGCCGAGCACGCACGCGAGGAGCGCCGCGCGTCGATCAGTCGACGTCATTCGCGTTGACCCCGTGGGGCGCGGCGTGCGCTCCGCCCGGCCGTGTCGTGGCGGCGGGCGCTGTCGTGGTGGTCGCGGTCCTGCGCGTCGCGGGCCTCGTCGAACGCCCCGCGCGCGGGCGTTGAGGAGGCTCCGACGGGATGGTCACCGCGACCTCGGGCGTCTGCACGAGCGTCGTCACAACCGGCGCGAGCGGCTGCGCGACGGGCTGAACGAGCGGCTGCGCGACGGGTTGCGCCACGGCTTGCGCCACGGGCTGCGTCGCAGGCGGCGCGACGGGCGTCGCGAGGTGCGTCGGCGTCACGGCGGGCGCGCGCGTCGCGAGCCACAGAGACAGGCCGAAGGCGACGACGGCCACGCCCGCGAGCAGCCCCGAGAGCACGCGCACCTGCGCCGACGAGTGCTTCGGCGCGGGGACCTCGAGCGGCGCCTCGCCGAGCGTCACGGTGATGTTCTTCGGGTCGGCGGAGAAGGGCGGCGGAGACGGCGGAAGCGGCGGCGCGACGATGCCGTCGACGCTGTGGAGCGTGTCGGTGTAGAGCACCCGCGTGCGCTCGCTCGCGAAGGGGAGGAGCGCCGAACCGAGGTCGCGCATCGAGGCGTAACGGTCGTCGGGGCGCGTCGCCATCGCGCGCAACACCACGCGTTCGAAAGCTTCAGGGAGATCGGGGCGCACCCGACGCGGCGGCGGGAAGTCTCCGCTCACCACGCGGCGCAAAAGCTCGAACACCGCCGTGTCGTCGATGGGGACCTGCCCCGTCGAGGCTTGATACAAGATCACCCCGAGGGAGTACTGGTCGGCGCGGCCGTCGACGTCGCGCGCGCCGCGGACCTGCTCGGGGGCCATGTAGCGCGGCGTCCCGAGCACGACGGCGGTGCCCGTGTGGACCCGCCCCGTGCGGTCGTCGCGGAGGCGAGAGACGCCGAAGTCGAGCACCTTGGGGACCACGCCGCGGTCGCGGGTGCGCGCGAGAAAGATGTTCCCGGGCTTGATGTCCCGGTGCACCACGTCTTCTTCGTGGGCGAGCGCGAGCGCCGCGCAGATCGGCACCACGATGTCGGCCACCTCGACGAGCGGCAGCGCCCCGCGTCGGAGCAGGTGCGCGCGGAGGTCCTCGCCCTCCAGGAACTCCATCACCAGGTAGGGGATGTCCCCGGCGATCCCCACGTCGTGCACCTCGACGACGTGCGCGTGACGGATCCGCGCGATGGCCTCGCCCTCACGCAGAAATCGCTCGCGCGCCCGGTCGCTCGCCGTCAGGTCCGCGCGCAGCGTCTTGATCGCCACGGGCTTTCGAAGCCCGAGGTGCATGGCCTTCCACACCGAGGCCATGCCGCCCTCGCCGATGCGCTCGATGATCTCGTAGCGACCGAAGGTGGCGCCGGGTACGAAGGGATCATCGGTGGGCGTCATTTCGATCGACCGTGCGCGTAGAGAACGCGACGGCGAGCCTACGCCATACGCGTTCTCGCGGGCAAGCAACGCACCGCCCCTTCGCGTCGGCCGCGTCGGCGCTGTGATAGAAGACAGAGCCCTCGATGGCCTCCCTCGAACGACGACACACCGCGCTCGGATGCCTCCTCGCCGCGGCCGCGCTCCACGGCTGCGCGTTCGAGCTCCGCGCCATCGTCGTCGACGACGCACCCCCGCAAGACGCTATTTTTCACGACGTTCGCGACGATCTCCCCGACGCGACCGTCACCCCCGACGTGGCCGTCACCCCCGACGCGCCCGACCTCGACGCGGTCACCGACGTGGTCACCGATGTGGTCACCCCCGACGTGCCCGTGACCCCCGACGTGCCCGTGAGCCCCGACGTCATCGAGGAGGCCGCGAGCTGCGCGCCCTCTCGCGTGCTCTGCGGCTTCGAGTGCGTCGACCTCTCGACCGACGTGAACCACTGCGGCAACTGCGCGACGCGCTGCACCGCCGCGCAGGGCTGCGCCGCCGGTCGCTGCGCGGCCGTCACCCACGCGGGCGCGCCCTGCACGATGCCCGACCCCATGGGCGGCGTCGACACGGCCGCGTGCGGGCCGACCCTGCGCTGCCTGCCCTCGAACACGACGCCCTGGTGCACCCTCGGCTGCGCCGACAACGCGTCACAAGCCACCGAGCGTGCGATGTGCGGCGGCGGGAGCTCGACCTGCCTCACCCTCGACGAGGGCGTCGACGCCGACTCGCGCTGCGCGCGCGCGTGCACCCCCGGCGCGGCCCCAGGCTCCGCGGGCGCGTGTCGCGCGGGCTACATCTGCACGGGGTGGTGGTTCACCCGCGCGAGCGCCCGCAGCGACACGACCGGGTGCGCGCCCTTCTGCGTGCGCGACAGCGACTGCCCCGCGGGTCAGCGATGCAACGTGCGCACGGGCGACTGCGCCCTCCGCGGCGCCGACCTGACGCGCCTGCCCGACGGCGCGCCGTGCGACCCGACGCTCACCGAGCTCCCCCCGGGCGAGACCTTCAGGCGCAACACGCAGTGCCGCGGGATGTGCTTCTCGATCAACGACCCCGACGACACGCACGGCCTCTGCGGCAGCTACCTCAACCTCGCGGTCTCGAGCGCCTGCCCCGATGACCCCTCGGGGATGTCCCCCGAGACGAGCGCCACGCCCGACGACTACGCCCTCTGCGTCGCGCGGCGATGCGCCCACAACGCCGAGTGCCGCGCACCCCTCGTGTGCCGCTACGAAGAGGGACCGCCGGGCACCCTCGACCGCACGCTGCCCCCCGTCTGCCTCTACCCCACGAACGCGCAGCGCAACGGAATCCCCTGACGGGGGGTATGGCTCAGCGCGCGCGGAGCACCGAGAGCAGCGCGTCGGCCATGCGCCGGTGGGTCCGTCGGCTCGGGTGTCCGCCGCAGCCGCAGCAGTCGACGGAGGTCGCCGGGGTGAGCTCGAGGAGCTCCACGCGGCGCCCCGAGGCGCGGGTCTGCTCGACCACCGAGGCCGTCGCGGCGCGCACGAGCGCGAGCGAGCGGCACCCCGCGGTGGGCACGTCGTCGTTGAGGATCGGCCCCACGGCGAGCACGAAGCGCGCGCGGCGATAGCGCCTCGCGAGGCTCGCGACGAAGCCCCCGAGCGCGTCACGAAAGCGCGCGGCGTCGAAGCCCGGGCGCGCGGCGTCGTTGGTCCCCACGTTGAGCACCACGTCGTCGGGGTCGTAGCCGCGCAGGTCGGGGCGGTGATCGCGCTCCGTGGGGATCGCGCGGTCGCACACGTCGACGAGGGTCTCTCGGGTCTCGGCGTCGTAGTTGCGCGTGAAGGCCGCGGCCCGACCCGCGATGATCTCGACCTCGGCGCCGAGGTCGTCGGCGGCGAGCGAGACCCACGAGAGCGACGCGTCGTTGAGGGTGGCGTCGTACTCGCAGTGGCCGTCGGGTCCGCGCGCGCCGTAGCCCGCGATCGAGTCTCCGATGGCGAGCAGGCGCCGCGGGGGCGCGGCTCGGCGTAGAGGATCTCGGCCCCCTCGGAGACGCGCACGGCGTCGAGGCGCACGGTGCCCACCTCGGCCTCGGTGAGCTTCACGAGGCGCAGCGCGTGGACGCCCGACCCGAGCTCCGCGGCGAGGACGTACTCGAAAACGCCTTCACGCAAGGCGATTCGATGCATCGGTCCGCGGTCGACCTCGACGCCCACGAGGTCCGTGTCGCGCATCGTGTCTTCGAAGGGAAACTCCCCGATCGTGGCCCGCACGCCCGTGCCGCGGAAGCGCAGGTGCACGGCGGCGCGCGGCCACGCGAAGCGCACGCGTCCGTGGCCGTCGACGAGCGCGCGGCCCTCATAACGGATCCGCGGGTCGTCTGCCGTCGCCCTGCGCGCGTCACGACACGACGCGAGGGTGAGCGCCAGCGACAGCGCGACGCGGAGGCGTGAGGGCATCGTGCGACGCACACGACACCCGGCGGCGCGCCCGGTCAAGCGAGAGGCGCCGCGGGGCGATGTTCGTGGGCTCCGTACGATTTCGTCGAACATCGGTCGTCGAGCGGGTTCGTGCGCTTCGAAGGGCGCGCAGCGGGCGCCCTGAGGCACACACGCAAGGGAGTCACACCATGTGGACGACGTTCTTCCGCGACGGCGGCTGGGGCATGTATCCGACGACGATCTTCGGCTTTCTCCTCGTGGCCGCGGGGGTGCTGTGCCTCCTGCGCCCCGAGCGGCGCTTCGTGCCGCTGGTGCTCTGCCTCGGCGCGCTCACGCTCTCCGCGGGGATGCTCGGCACGAGCGTCGGCGTGGTGACCACGTTCCACTATCTCCCGCGCGTGGCCGAGGTCGATCAGCGCTTCACGATCGCGGCCCTGGGCTGCGCCGAGTCGCTCAACAACCTCGTGCTCGCGCTCATCCTCGTGACCCTCACGGGGCTCCTCGGCGCCCTCGCGGCGCTCCGGGCCGCGCTCTCTCCGCGCGCCGAGCCCGCGTCGGCGTAGACTCGCGAGCGGCGCTGCGATGCTCTCCGACGAGGCCCTCCACGAGAAGCTCAAGCGAGGGGACCTCGACGCCTTCGACCTCCTCTACGACCGCCACGCGCGGCCCCTCTTCGGCTTCATTCGCAAGCACCTCGCCGACGCGCACGAGGCCGAAGACGTGCTCCACGAGACCTTCATGACCATGCTCCGCGAGCGCGACGCGGGGCGCTCGGCGCTGAACCTCCGCGCGTGGCTCTATCAGGTCGCGCGCAACCTCTGCCTCAACCGTCTGCGCGCGCGGAAGCGCGGCGCGCGCGCGATCGAGGCCGCGGCCACGGAGCCCGTCGACAATGAGCTGCCCGACCGGCTCCTCGAAGACCGTCAGTCGGCGGAGCGCTTGCGGCGCGCGGTCGAGAGGCTCCCCTCGGGCCTCGCGGAGCTGTACGCTCTGCGCGCTGGAGGCATGTCGTACGAGGAGCTCGCCGCGGTGCTGTCGATCCCCGTGGGGACGGTGAAGTCACGCATCCACGAAATGGTCGCGCGGCTGCGTCAGGAGATGGAGCGATGAACTGCGAGGGCGCGAGGGCCGGGCTGGTGGGCTTTCACTTCGGCACCGTCGAGGGCGCGGAGCGAGAGGCGCTTGAAGGGCACCTCATGACGTGCCGCGCGTGCCTCTCGGAGTACCTCTCGATCAAGCGGGCGGTGGAGTCTCCCGAGGAGGCCCCGATGCCGTCGGAGCTGTCTCGCGCGAGGCTCCGTCGCGCCGTCGAGAAGGAGCTTCGTCGCGGGAGCGCGCCCTGGTCGTGGTGGGAGCGCCCCCTCGTGGTGGGCCTCGCGGCGGCCTCGGTGTGGCTCGCCCTCGGCGCCGTGCACGTCGTCGCGTCGCAAGAGGGACGCGCGCCCCACGGCGCCGATCGGGGACCGTGAGCGCTCAGCCCGCGAGGGTGTAGTCGCGCTCCTCGGTGCGGGGCAGCGGGACGCCTTCGAGCAGCGCCTGGAGCTGAGAGACGTCGCGGAGCACGAAGCCCGAGTGCAGGGTCTCGAGCACGCCCTGCTTCTGCCACCGTGACATCGCGCGGATCACCGTCTCGATCGTCGCCCCCACGCACATCGCCAGGTCGAGCCGCGAGAGGGGAACGGGGAGAAGCGTCGTCCCGTCTTCGCCCTCGTCTCCGAAGCGCGCGGCCAGGTCGAGGAGCAGCATCGCGAGGCGCTGGTGAACCGTCCCCGCGCACATCACGGCGATCTTTGCGCGCAAGGCACGCGCATAGGTGAGCACGGCGTGCGTCATCGCGAGCGCCGCTTCGGGGTTCGAGCGGGTCATCTGGTGGAGCACGGTCGCGGGGATGAGCAGGGTCTCCACGCGGTCGGTCACGGGCATCGCGTCGCCGATGTAGGGGCTGCTGTCGAAGGCCGCCCAGTACCCGAGGGACTCGCCGGGGCCGAAGACGTCGACGATCGTGGGGCGCAGCCCGGGCCCCGGCGCGATGAGCTTCACGATGCCCGAGATCACGACCTGAAAGTGCGTGGCGGCGTTGCCCGCGCGCCAGATCCGCTCGCCCTTCTCGTAGCGCTTCGCCGTGGCGGCGCGGGCGGCCTCGCGCACCGCGTCGGGCCCGAGCGAGGTGAGCAGGCGACTCCGTCGGAGCAGCGCCTCGAAACGCGCGACCGACATCGCGGAGGGAACGCTCGCGACGAGCGTCGGAGCGTTCGAAGAGGAGGCGCAGGTGATCGTTTGCACGATGACAACTTGTGCGAATGCGGTGCCACGGGACGCCCCCCGCATGACATTCGTCATCCCGGGTGACGGGGGTCATCGCGGTGACATCCGTCATTGGGTTGCCGTGGTGATGGGCGCGATGGTCCGCGTGTGATGGCACCACCCACGGCATCGGCGCGCGCGCTCGGCGCCGCGCTCACGCTCTGCGCGATCGCCTCGTGCGGCACCCGCCCCCTCTACGACGATCCGTCACGCACCTTCGCCGACGCGGGGCTCCGTGACACGCCGAGGGGGCGCGCGGAGGTGCACATCCCCGCATCGCTCTCGGGCATCTCGGGCACCGTGACCGACCCCCACGGGCGCACCGTGGAGGTCCCCTGCGCGACCTGTCACGCGGGCTTCGTCCCCCCGCCGCAGCTCCCCGCGGACGCGCAGCACATCGGCGGTCCGCACGCGGGGCTGCGCTTCGAGCACGGCCAGAACGAGTGCCGCGCGTGCCACGACCCCGCGCGCTACGACCACCTCCGCCTCGCGACGGGCGAGAGCATCCCGATGACCGAAGCCCTGCGCCTCTGCGCGCAGTGCCACGGCACGCAGCACCGCGACTGGCTCCACGGCGCCCACGGCGGAATGAACGGCCACTGGGACCTCCGCCGCGGCGACCGGCTCCGCAACCACTGCGTCGACTGCCACGACCCGCACGCGCCGCGCTTCCCGCGCTTTCTCCCGATGCCTCCGCCGCGCGACACGGCGCGCTCGCACGAGGGCTCACGATGAGCGAATCGAACAGACCCACGCGACGCGTCGCCCTCAAGGTGCTCGGCGCCACCCTCGGCGCCGGCGCCTTCGCGCGCGCCATGGCCCCGCTCCACGAGATCGACCGCTTCACGAGCCCCAAAGACTTTCTCCAGAAGCACTACCGAGAGCTCACGCGCGACGAGCTCCACACCGTGCTCCGACGCCTCGAAGACGAGACGAAGCAGCGCTACGGGCGCGAGGTCACCATCCGCGACGTGCGACCGACGGAGGGCGTGCAGTTCGCCTACGCGCTCAACCTCTCGGTCTGCATCGGGTGTCGCCGCTGCGTCGAGGCGTGTCACGTCGAGAACAACCACGACCGCGCGTCGCACCAGTCGTACATCCGCGTGCTCGAGATGACCGACGGCTCCCTCGACATGGAGCACGGCACGGCCGACTACGACCACGCCGTCCCCGCGCCGGGTCACTTCTACATGCCCGTGCAGTGTCAGCAGTGCGAGAACCCGCCCTGCACGAAGGTCTGCCCCGTCGAGGCCACCTGGCAGGAGCCCGACGGCATCGTCGTGGTCGACTACAACTGGTGCATCGGGTGTCGCTACTGCGAGGCGGCGTGTCCGTACCACGCGCGGCGCTTCAACTGGCGCAGGCCCGAGGTGCCCGCCGACGAGATCAACCCCGATCAGTCGTACCTCTCGAACCGCATCCGTCCGCAGGGCGTCGTCGAGAAGTGCACCTTCTGTCTGCACCGCACACGTGAGGGGCGCCTCCCTGCGTGTCTCGAGGCGTGTCCGACGGGCGCGCGGGTCTTCGGCAACGTGCTCGACCCCGACTCCGACATCCGCTGGGTGCTCGAGAACAAGCGCGTCTTCGTGCTCAAGGAAGAGCTCGGGACGCACCCCCGCTTCTTCTACTTCTTCGACGTCTGAGGGGATGCGATGAGCGACGCACACACGGGGCATCACCTCACGTACCCGCGCTTCCTCCTCCGCGTGATCGAGCGGGCCACCGACGGCTCGTGGCGCTTCTACGCGTGGATGACCGTGCTCACCGCGGTGATGCTCGCGGGCGCCAACGCGTGGGCGCAGCAGGTCGCGCACGGCATGGCCGTCACGGGCATGAGCGACCACGTCTCGTGGGGGCTCTACATCGCCAACTTCACGTTCAGCGTCGGGCTCGCGGCGGGCGGCGTGATGATGGTCATCCCCGCGTACCTCTACCGCGATCACGACATGCACGACGTGGTCATCATCGGCGAGCTCCTCGCCGTGGCGGCCATCGCGATGTGCCTCGGCTTCGTCGTCGTCGACCTCGGACGGCCCGACCGCGCGTGGCACCTCATCCCCGGCATCGGGCGCTTTCACTGGCCCGTCTCGATGCTCACCTGGGACGTGATCGTGCTCAACGGCTACCTCGCGTTGAACCTCCACATCATCGGGTACCTGCTCTACATGCGCTCGCTCAAGCGCACGCCCGACCCGCGGTGGTACGTGCCCTTCGTCTTCCTCTCGATCGTGTGGGCCATCTCGATCCACACGGTCACGGCCTTTCTCTACGCGGGCCTCGGGGGGAGGCCCTTCTGGAACAACGCGCTCCTCGCGCCGCGCTTCCTCGCGTCGGCCTTCGTGACGGGCCCGGCGTTCATCGTGCTGACCCTCCAGCTCGTGCCGGTGTTCACGCGCTTCCGCGTGCCCGCGCGCGCCGTCGAGCTGCTCCTCTCGATCTTGAAGGTCTCGGCCTGCGTGAACCTCTTCATGCTCGGCGCCGAGCTCTTCACCGACTTCTACACGGGCGGACACCACGCCACCGCCGCGCGCTACCTCTGGTTCGGCGCCCACGGACACCGCGAGCTCGTCCCGTGGATCTGGACCTCGCTCACGCTCAACGTCGGCGCCCTCGCGGTGCTCCTCACGCCCGCGCTCCGTCACAACAGGGCGCTCATGAACGCCGCCCTCGTCGCGACCTTCGTGGGCGTGTGGATCGAGAAGGGCATGGGGCTCATCATCCCCGGCTTCATCCCGAGCACGCTCCACGAGCTCGTTCCGTACGGGCCCACGCTCGCCGAGTGGAAGGTCACCGCGGGCGTGTGGGCCCTCGGGCTCATGGTGTTCACCGTGGCCCTCAAGGTCGCGCTCCAGGTGATGACCGACGACGAGACCGTCGACGCGAACACCGCAGCGAACACCGACACACCGCACGCGGACGCGCCGTCCGGGGAGGGTGCGTGATGCCCGTCGCAGGACTCGTCCTCACGCTCTGCGACGACGCCGCGCTGCGCGACGCGGCCGTCGAGGCGCTCACCGCCGACGCGCGCGTGAGCACCGGTGAGATGCAGCACGGCGCGCGGCTCCCCGTCGTGACCGACACCGCCTCGATCACCGAGGAGCAGGACCTCTGGAACGAGATCGCGCGAACGCCCGGCGTGCTCCTCGTCGACCTCGCCTTTCACGACGGCTCGGACCTCGAAGCCTTCACGTCTGATGACCTGCCCTCGCGGTGGCGCCGCGCGGCGGAGAGATAAGAAACACCATGGAACGAAGGGATTTTCTCAAGCTCGCCGCCCTCTCTGCCGCCACCGCCGCGGCCTCCCGTCGCGCGCTCGCGCAGGTGCCCACGCGCGGCGCGACACCGCCCGCCGTCGACCCCACCGTGGCCGCGCGCAGCGGCGCCGACGTCGCGTGGGACAAGGCCCCCTGCCGCTTCTGCGGCACGGGCTGCACCGTGCAGGTCGGCGTCCGCAACGGACGCGTCGTCGCCATCGCGGGCGATCAACTCGCCCCCGTCAACCGCGGCCTCCTCTGCGTGAAGGGCTACCACGTGGGCCTCGCGCTCTACGGCGCCGATCGCCTCACGCGCCCGCTCCTCAAGCGCAACGGACGCCACGAGCCCATCACCTGGGAGGAGGCCATCGACATCATCGCGCGGCGGATCCAGGCGAACCCCCGCGGCTTCGCGTTCTACGGCTCGGGCCAGTGGACGATCCCCGAGGGCTACGCCGCGCAGAAGCTCATCAAGGCGGGTCTCGCGACCAACCAGATCGACCCCAACGCGCGGCTCTGCATGGCCTCCGCCGTCACGGGCTACATGAGCACCTTCGGCGTCGACGAGCCCTACAACTGCTTCGACGACCTCGACCACGCCGACGCGGTGATCCTCTGGGGCAACAACATGGCCGAGATGCACCCCGTGTTGTTCTCGCGCCTCATCGACCGACGCTCGCGCGGAGAGCGCGTCACGCTCATCGACCTCACCACGCGACGCACGCGCACGTCGGCCTTCGCCGACCACGTGATGCTCTTCAAGCCCCAGGGCGACATGGCCATCGCCAACGGGATCGCCGCGGGCCTCCTCCAGCGCGGCGCCGTCGACAGGGCCACCGTCGAGCGCTTCTGCGCGTTCAGAAAAGACAAGGCCACGCCCGACCTCGAAGGCGAGGCGATGACCTTCGAAGAGTTCCGTCAGCGCGTGGCGGCGTACACCCCGGCGCGCGTGCAGGAGCTCGCGGGCATCTCTCCGCGCGAGCTCTCGGTGCTCGTCGACCACTTCGCCAACCGGTCGCTGAAGCTCCTGTCGCTCTGGTGCATGGGGATGAACCAGCACACGCGCGGCACCGCCATCAACCGCATGGTCCACGGGATTCACCTTCTGTCAGGGCACTTCGGATCACCCGGCGACGGGCCGCAGAGCCTCACGGGGCAGCCCTCGGCCTGCGGGACGGCGCGCGAGGTCGGCACCATCGCGCACCTGCTCCCGGGCGGACTCACGGTCGCAAAACCCGAGCACCGACACGAGGCCGAAGAGATCTGGAACCTCCCCGCGGGGCGCATCAACGCGACGCCCGGCTACCACACCGTCGCGATGTGGAAGAAGTTCAGCACCCCCACGGCGCAGGGCGGAGACATCGACACGATCTGGGTGCAGGTGACCAACCCCGCGCAGTCGCTCCCCAACCGCGGATCGCTCTTCGACCCGTCGCGCAGGCTCGCGGACAAGTTCCTCATCGTGAGCGACGTGTACCCGACGGAGACCGTGCGCGCGGCGGACCTCGTGCTCCCGTCGGCCATGTGGGTCGAGAAGAACGGCATGGTGGGCAACTCCGAACGCCGCACGCAGCAGTGGTTCAAGATGGTCAATCCCCCGGGCGAGGCGCGCGCCGACGTGTGGCAGACCATCGCCGTGGCCCGCAAGCTCTTCGACCTCGGCGTCGCGGGCATGCGCGACCGCGAGGGGAACTTTCTCTTCAAGTTCCGCAACGCGCAGGGCGCCGAGGTGCCCGCGTGGGACTACGCGCACTTCACCGACGTGAACGTCGACGAGCAGCTCTTCGAGGAGTACCGCCGCTTCAGCACCTTCAAGCACAAGAACCTCGCGCCCTACAGCGAGTACGTGCGCGCGAGGGGCCTGCGCTGGCCCGTGGTGCAGCAGCCCGACGGCCGATGGCGCGAGACCCGCTACCGCTTCGTCGAGGGAGAAGACCCCAACGTCGCCGCGGGTCGACACCTCCAGTTCTATCACTCGGTCACGCGCGACGACCGCGCGCAGGTGTGGTTCCACGACTACGTGGCGCCGCCCGAGGTGCCCGACGCGGAGTACCCCTTCTGGCTCTGCACCGGACGCGTCATCGAGCACTGGCACTCGGGCTCGATGACCATGCGCGTGCCGCAGCTCCGACGCGCGATGCCCAACGCCTACGTCGAGGTGAACCGCCTCGACGCCGAGCGCCTCGGCATCCGTGACGGCGACACCGTGACCGTCACCACGCGCCGCGGAACGCTCTCGCTCCCCGCGTGGATCGACGGTCGCGCGTCGACGGTGCCGGGCTCGCTGTTCATCCCCTGGTTCGACGAGCGGCTGCTCGTGAACATGCTCACGCTCGACGCGCACTGCCCCATCTCGAAGCAGCCCGATTACAAGAAGTGCGCGGCGAAGCTCACGATCCAGCGCGCGGAGCGCTCGCCGTGAGCGTCGACCTCGAAACGCGCCTCGCCCACGTCGCAGCCGCCGTCGCGGTGGCCGTCGCGGGCGTCGGGCTCGTCACGGCGTATCGCACCGAGCTCACGGTGCGCCGCCCCGAGGTGGTCGCCTCGCACGCGATGGGGCTCCCTCGCGCGCCCACCTACGCCGAGGAGCGCGAGCGTCACCACGACAACCGGCTGCGTCACCCGGGCAACCTCCGCGCGATGAGCGACGCGCGCCCCGAGACGCTCGACGCGGGCGTGGTCACCGACGAGATGCGCGCCGCGGCCCTCGCGCGGAGGGCGCGAAACCGCGCGTATGACGGCGCGCCGCCGACGATCCCGCACCCCATCGCGCAGCAGTCGTGGCCCAACTGCCTGACCTGTCACGACCGCGGGATGCGCGTCGCCGCCAACACCGCGCCCGCGATCTGCCACACCGCGATGCAGAGCTGCACGCAGTGCCACGTCGTCTCGAACGGACCCGTGCCCGGCGAGGCTCCCGCGGGCGGACCTCCGCTGGAGAGCACCTTCGCGGGGATTGAATCCGCGGCTCACGGAGAGCGCGCGTGGCCCGGCGCGCCGCCGACGATTCCGCACGCGACGCTGATGCGGGCGCGGTGTTCGAGCTGCCACGGAGACCTCGCGCTCGGGCTCCGCACGAGCCATCCGTGGCGGCAGAGCTGCACCCAGTGTCACGCGCCCTCGGCGACGCTCGATCAGCGTCCGGTCTTCGCGGCGGTGGCGCCGTGAGCGCCGGGGGAGACGACGCCCCGTGGCCGACGGTGCACGAGGCCGAGCTCGACGACGCGACGCTCGACGCGCTCGTGGGTGACATCGCGCGCGAGACCCGCGTGCTCGCGGTGATGGTGAAGGGCGGTGCGACGGCGCTCGCCGAGGGCGGCGGCGTGACGCTCGAAGAGGCCGTGGCGATGCTGCGCGCGGGCCGCGTGCGGGCCGTGCAGGCGCGCTACGAGCACCGCGGGCAGACGTGGAGCGACACACTGCTCCGCGGCGCCACGGGCGTGCGCATCGTGCGAATCGCGATGTAGCGCGTGGCGCTCGCCACCTCGCTGCCTGGCGCGGGTCGAGTACGCGCGCCGGAGCCATCGAGGCGCACGGCTGTGCTGTCGCAGTCGGCGGCCGCTGCGTGGGTCGGCGCGACGTCGCGCCGAAATGGACGGTTCCCCCGAGGCGAAGAACGGCTACATGAGGCGGCGAACGACGACGCGATACTGGCTCCCCTGGCCGAACCCCCAGGGCTTCTCGTGGACGTCCGAGAAGACGAGCCGGAGGCGGGGAGTGTCTTCGATCGGCCCCTCGAATCGTTCAGCAGGCACGGCCGTCGAGGGGGAGAAGCCGTCCGGACGTACGAAATATGCCGCGAGCCCCACCGCGACCGGGCCCGAGATCGAGTCCCCGACGGCGCGCCCTCCGACGTTGTTCGGTGTGACAGCGATCGCGCAGAGCAACGGCCCCGCGGGGGCAAAGGAGCCATACACGCCCGAGACCGTGATGGTGTCCCGCCCGACGGAACGCACCGCGCGGGTCGTGCTGGCCCCGGTGTACACCGTCGTGAAGTAGGGATTCACGGACCAGAGAACCTCGTAGATCGAGCCGGGGACCAGCGCGATGTCGCCGTCGAGAACGAGCTCCCGACGGCCACGATCCCACGAGGCGACCCACGGCCCCGAGTAGTTCTCGGAGCCGAAGACGTCTTCCCACGCCTTGTGCTCGACCGCTTCGCCGATCGGGGACTCGAACTGGTATGTCGAGAAGGCTCGTCCGAACGCCTCGGGGAGCACCTTGCTTCGATCGACGCGAGCCTTGTGGAGCGAACCGCCCAACGTCGCCGGGGCGGAGATCGTCGCGGCCGAAGGTGGCGGCATGGGCGGTCGCATCCAGACGTCGCCGACCTTCCACGGATAGGTGGCGTTCTCGGGCGCGGCGGCCATCATGAGGAGGTTCTCTCCCATGCGCAGGCACGGGTCGGTGAGCTGCTTCGCGCCTTGCGTCACGAGGTCACCCTCGTTCTCGACCCACGAGGGGAGCCCCGCGACGCCGCGCAGCGCCTTGAGATTGCCTCGAAAGCGGCCTCCAGCCGCGATCGGCCAGGTGTTCGTGGTGCCCGCCTCCGGGCCGCCGCCGCGGGCCGTGATGAAGGTCGTGCCGACGTCCATCACAGCCGTGGCCGTGGGGCCGATGTCGACGTGGCTGTTCAGATAGCACCCCACCAGGTGAAGCGAGCTGCCCAGACCCGGCGCATCCCAGTCGATGGAGGGGACGTCGAACTGCGGCGATCGGCCTTCGATGACGTTCCGAGGGTCTTCGAAGTAGCCGATCTGCACGTTGGAGTGGTGGACGCCGACGAGGTTGGTGTTGATGACCGCGGTGGCGAGACTGGCTCGCGCGTCCTGCGCGAAGTCGGCGGCGCGGAACGTCCCCAGGAATCGGCAGCTCTGTGACTCGCTCGAGAGCACGGTCACGGACGATGGCGGGAACGCTCCCCGCAGCCCGGGGCGGTCGATGTAGATGTCCCAGCCGCCCTTGTGGCTGTTGTGGAAGCCGCTGCCTACCGTGGTCATGTTTCCGCCGATCATGCGGATCATGAACTGCGAATGCCCGAAGAAGTTGCAGTTGTTGATGAACACCGGGACCGCGTTCGATGCGTCGATCACGAGCGCCGCGCCCTGCGCGAAGCGGTCCGTCGGGATGGTGTGCGACGCCGCCGACTCGACGGGGTTGGGAGCAGTCACCGCGGGCAGGTTGAACATGCAGTTGTCGAAGTGCAGCCCGAGCAGGTCGTCGCTGGAGGCGACGTTGCGCTTCCGGTCGAAGTCCCGCTTGTCGCGCGCTCCATCGGTGTAGGCGACGGCGCCCGTGTCTGGATCGACGCCGACGCCGATGCCGCCGCCGGCGTAGAAGAGCTCGCGGAACGCGAAGTTGCCCGCGTTGCGGCGGAAGGTGCAGTTCATGAAGCGCCCCATCTGCATGGCGCCCGTGACCCCTGCGGCACCGGTCACCCGATGACCCGCGGCATTTCGAATCCCGGCCTCGGCCCAGACGCCGGTACGGCAGTGGTAGAGCTGTGACGACGTGCCGTCGCTGCTTGTCGTCAGCTCGAAGCACACGTTCTCGACGACGAAGCCATACGCCGACTTGACGAAGAGGAGCGCGAGCGGGACCTCGTTCTCGAGCGCGAAGCGGAGCGCGCCAGCGCCGAATTGAGCGAGAAGCACCGGCCGCCCCGAGCCGCTGCTGCCGACGGACTGCGTGCCCACGAGCTTGAACCCGTCGGAGCCCGGGAGGTGGACCGCCCCTTCGAGCATCAGGGGGCGCCCGACCACGTACTGCCCCGAAGAGAGTCGAATCTGGATCGGCGGGAGGCGGCGCTCCGTGGGGGGCGTGAGCGCGTCGAGCATGGCGCGATCTCGAAAGGCCGCGTCGAACGCCGCCTGGAGCGCCGCCGTGCTGTCTTCGAGCGCGCCCTGTCTGCCGCCCTTCGCACCCCACCACTCGGGCAGCACCTCCTCGATGCGGGTCCACGTGAGGAGCACGGCGCCCTTCCGACGGCGGTCTTCGACGTCCTCGATGCTCGGCATCCCTGCATTGATCTCCGTGATGTTCTGCGTCCCCGGTCGCATGGGCGTCCACACGTCGAAGATCTTCTGGAGACCCGCCTTGATGTTGCCCCGGATCTCGATGCGCGCGCCGTCGGCACCGACCGTCGTGGGCGGGTCGAACTTCAGCACGGCCCCCGGCGCGAACTCGAGCGTCACGTCTTCGGGCACGAAGAGGTCACCGCCGAAGACAGGGTTGTATTTCGAATAGTCCCGTTCGTTCTCCTCCGGTGTCACGACAGGCAGCGGGGTGGCTCTCCGGTTGATCAGGTAGGTTCCGGGGGGAAAGTACACCGTGCCGCCCTGCTTCGGCCGAGCGGGGGCCGCAGGCCCCCCTCCTGACGACGGAAGCTCGGCCACCCCGATCGGATTGACAGGGCCGCGATACTTGCTCAGCGCGTCGATAGCGTTCTGAATCGCCGCGGATTCATCCGCTCGACCGTCTCCCGTTGCACCATCCCAGAGAGCCCGTCCGGAACTGTTCTTCGGAGGGTGGATCACATTCACGAGGCGATACTCGTCTCCTACACCCATGTGCATGCTCCTTGTCGAAAGCTAGATTGTGCGCCAGTGACACCGCGTCAGCTCGCGAGTGGCGATCGCGTCACCGAACTCTGTCCACGAGGATGGACCGTAGGGTGAAATGATGATCTGCGAGGGAATCGCTGAAAGTCCGAATGGGGCTCCGAGGAATACGTGGAGATATTCACCGACCAGCGGGATCGTCGGGCTGTCTCCGATGATGGCATCGTCGAGCCCATCTCCGTCGACATCCCCGACGCAGGAAGGCTGGATTGCAAAGGCGTATGGTCGTGAGCCTGCCAGCACGTTGTTGGGAGCACGCGGCAGCTCGCTACCTCCCAGGTAGACATAGGCCCTTGACTGGAAGACGTACCCGAATACGAAGTCTGAGTATCCGTCCCCGTTCAGATCGCCTGGATCGCCGGCGAGTGCTCCGAACGATGTTCCGCGAGCAGTGGGAGATGGACCTGGAATCACCACAGACCACGCACGCGCAGGGCTTGGTGGATGAAGGCTCCGCGCTCCGAGGTACAGATAGGCACCGCCGTCTTCGTCGATCAGAAAATCTGCCAATCCATCTCCGTTCATATCCCCAGCGGAGGCGACCGAATACCCCTGGCCGATGGTTGGAATCTCGACGTCAGTCCGAAACCCTGTCGGTGCACCGAAAAGGAGATGGGGGTGGTGCTCCGGGTCATCATCTCCCGCGATCAAGTCGCAGTAGCCGTCGCCGTCGGTATCTCCAATTGCTGCGACGCGGTTGTCGACTGCGGGCTCGATGAGAACCCCCCTCCGGGGGTCCGTGCCGACGCTGGACCCCTGATAGAAATATACATAACCTGTTCCCGTTGCGATGACGATGTCCGAAAACCCATCACCGTTGAAGTCTCCCGCGGTGAGGTCGTCGCCGAACCCGTGTGCGCCCACAACGGGGCTATCAATTGTGATCAGTCGCTCTTGAGTGAATCCTGAAGGTCCACCAAGGTACAGGTAGGCACGACCGAGCAAGGATCGGTAGAAGTATCCGGACACCAGCAGATCCGCGTAGCCGTCTCCATTGACGTCACCCGCAGGTGAAAGCCGCTTCCCAAAGTACGGCTCGGGCGCATCAGGGTTGTCGATCGCCTGGGGCGTAGGGTCGAGTCCTCCGAATCCACCGTTGTAGATATAGACTCGCCCTGCTCGCGACTCGGGCGGGGACTCGTTCGCGCCAACGGCCACATCGTCAAAGCCATCGCCGTTGAAATCCTTCATGACGCCATAGCTGGTGTCGATCGGCGCGCTTCTCCAGCCGACCCAGAACTCCCAGGTGTAGCTCGTGCGCGTGCCCACCCCGCTCGCGGTGATGGGCCGCGCCCGCCAGAAGACCACCCCCGCGGGGAGCTCCGTCGGTGGCCGGACGCTGGCTCCCACGGCATCGATGACCCCGAGCATTCGCGTGCACTCGCGGTCGCGGCAGAGTTCGATCCGCGCGCCGATTGTGCCTGTCGGGAGCTCCCAGCGCAGCGTCGGTCGCTGCGAGGTCACGCGTGTCGCGTGGAGCGGGCCGACCAGTCGCGGCGGCTGCGCTGAATCTCCTGCATCGAGCACGTCGGCGCTCGTCACGTCGAAGGGCGTGAAGGGAGGCACATCGCGCGGGGGCACGTCACGGGGAGCGACATCCATC
Source organism: Polyangiales bacterium (assembly GCA_046351535.1). Lineage (GTDB taxonomy): Bacteria > Myxococcota_A > Polyangia > Polyangiales > CAISKJ01. The sequence goes on along the minus strand of JAXLYG010000031.1, from coordinate 140,196 downwards.
CCGCTTGCATCGGCGTCGCTGGCATCACCGACGTCTGCGGCGTCGAGCGCGTCCGCCGCGTCCGCGTTCATCACGTCGCGCGCATCGACGGCGTCAGACGCATCCGGGACGTCGAGCGCGTCCCCGGAGCTATCGGGCATGTCCGGCGGGAGTTGATCGCTCGTTGTCTCGTCGGTGACGGTCTCTGCGCGGTCTGCGATCGTCGCGTCGGTGCTCGCAGCGCGGCCGGGGCATCCCGCGAGAAACAGCGCGAAGAGGAGCGGCATGAGGCTCGCCACGCCAGCCCACGCACCGCGCCTCGGCGCGTTCGAGGCGCTGGGACGTGTATGAACACCTCCCGGGTTGACGGTTGTGTTCTGGCATGACGAGCGCTGCATGCTGGTGTCTCCTTCGTGCGCGTCGTGTCGCGCGAACCGCGACGCTACCACGGTCGGGGTTGCGTCTCGGTCGGCGCGCGTTCATCGCGCTACCGGGTCAGCGGCCAGCCTCGCCGCGCACCGTCGCGATGAGCCGCACGGCGGTGGCGTCCATGCCGCTGTGGGCGACGAAGCGCACCTTCGCGCCGAGGGCGAGGTGCCGGTAGGCGACGATGGCGCCTGCCGTGTCGAGCACGTTGCCGGTGTCGAGGAACTTGCTCGTGGGCAGCGTGCTCGCCGGTGTGAGCGTCACGTCCGTCTTCGCCTCCGGCACGGCCTCCCAGACCTTGCCGTCGTTCGAGCGCTCCATGTTGACGATCACCTTCTTGACGCCGTTGGCCGGCAGCGAGGCCGAGTCGACCACGAGCTGGAGCACGATCCGCTCGCCACGGCCGAGCGCGTCGTAGGTGTCGCTCCCCGAGTAGTAGACCTTCGTGGGGTTGCTCTCGTCGGTGCCGCTGAGGACTGCGTTGAGAATCTCGAGGTTGCTGATGAGCATCGGCGTGTTCCTTCCTTGATGGTTGCAGTGATGCAGGGAGAGAATTCTCTGGCGACCACAAGAGACAGGCGCTTCGATCCCAGCACAACGCACCGCGCGTCGGCGTCGACCGTATCGGAGCGCGCCTCGCGCATGCGACCCCTCATCGGCGAAAGACCGATGTGGCCTGTTCGCGATGGCGCGCCTCGAATACGCGAGCTCCCCGCGAAGCCGCCCTGTCATTCACGAGCGCGGCCGGGGGACGAAGCACCCTTCGTGTGATTGCAGGCTCAACCCCACCTGCGACGTAACGGAACCATACTCACACTGATCACGTGGTCAGCCAACAGCCACCAGCAAACAAATGACGAGGGCGTGAAGACGGCGCACTTGCACGACCTGTGAGGAGGGTCGCCGCGCAGGAACGTGTCGCGGAGGAGCGTCGGCGTCGGCGCGGCCCTTGTCGACCGCGTGCGCGCGGCCTCGTCGGGCTCGCCACGGCCGCACCGCGCGACCGCCCCGACGAGACGCGCCCGGTGACCGACGCGCGCCTCGCCACGCCCCACGAATCGGCGCTGCGACGGTCGCGACGGTCGGCGCGCTCGGTCGCACCGCGCTGAAATGGTTGCGAAGACCGTGAGGGCAAGGGAGACCGGGGCGACAACGCTTGCGAGGGCCGTCGAGGCCTTCGCGTCACGCCTCGCAGCGCTCGCGACGAAGGAATCGCCGGTGCGCGGCTACGCGGGCGGGCGATCGGGCGTAGGGGGCGTGGGCTCCGGGGCGTCGACGACGCCTGCGACGCGGTGCACCTCGGCGAGGTCGTCGAAGATCAGGGGCATCATCGAGAGCTGGCCGGCGTGGCGCAGGAGGCCCGTGATGAGCGCCTTGTTCGCGGTGTACACCGCCAGCCACGACTCGCGCGCGGCGCGGATTTCGGGGCCGAGCTCCGCCGCGGTGCGCTTCGCCGCGCGCTCGTCCCGCTCCAGCGCGTCGAGCTGCTCGTGCAAGGGGCGCAGCTCGTCGAGCCAGTGCTTGTGGTCGCGGATCGCCGTCCGGTGCTTCTCGATCGCGGTGATCATCTCGCCCGCGAGGTTGACCAGCTTGTGAAGACGCCGCCGCCCCGCGACGGAGGGCGGGTCTCCGCCGAAGAACTCGCTCAGCGGGACGGGCTTCCTATGGGCCTCGATGTGCTTGCCGAAGCGCACGCAATAGTCGCGCATCTCGGCCGCGGGATCGCCCTCGGCGGGCTTCACCTTCGGCTGCCGGTCGAGCACGGCCTTCATCGCGCCGTTGGCCTCGGATTGCGACCTGATCGCGAAGCGCACCATCTCGTCGAGGCCGGGCACCTTGCCGATGCACACGTCCTTCATCTGCTCGCACGCGAACGCGCCGTAGAGCAGCGTCTCCCCCGGATCGATGTACGGATCTGCCATGTCGATCGAACCTCCTGTTCGGGGCATCTTCCGTGTGGGGCGAGCGCAGTCAACGGCATTTGTGACGAGCGCGTCTGCTCCCCCGCACGGGTCCACGCAGGCGCGCCTCGCGGTGTAGTACGCTCGCGCGGATGCAGCACACCTCTCAGCGCCCCGGCGGCAAGCGCGTCTGGGATGACCCTCGCATCGTCGTGCCCGACGAGGCCACGTGGACGCGCATGACGCCGGGCGAGCGCGAGGCCGCGGCGGAGGCCATCGAGGCGGTGCTCGACGAGTACCGCGAGGCGATGAGCGAGGGCGTGCGCCACTCGAAGCGCAAGGCCGGCGTCGCCGCGGACCTCGACGCCCATTTCCGTCGATTGGGGAGGGGCGTCTTGCTGGCGAACGAGCTCGCGGTGCTCTACCCCGGCGAGCCCGTGATCGTCCCCGACGTGCTCGCCGTCGTCGACTGCGATCCCGACTACGAGCCCGAGCGCTGGGTCGTCTTCGAAGAGCGGCGCGGCGTCGACGTCGTCATCGAGGTGCGCAACCTCGGCAAGAAGCACAAGGACCTCGTCGAGAACGTGCTCGACTACGCGAGGGTGCGGATCCCCGAGTACTTCAGCTATGACTGCCGTAGCGGCGCGCTCCGCGGGTGGAGGCTCGGCGCGCCCGGAGCGCAGAGCTACGTGCCCATCGTCCCGCAAGGCGGATACCTCCGCTCGCAGGTGCTCGCGCTCGACCTGGCCGTCGTGCGCAACCGCCTCCGCTTCTTCTCGAACCAGTCGATGATCCCGACGGAGTCAGAGCTCGTCACGCGGCTTCAGTCGCTGGTCGACGAGCGTCAGGTCGAGCGCGACGAGGCCGCCCGACAGCGCGACGAGGCCGCCCGACAGCGCGACGAGGCCGCCCGACAGCGCGACGACGCGCTCGACCGCCTGGGGCTCGCGCAGGCCACGCTTTCGAAGGCCATCTTCGAGACGTGTCGACTGCGGGGCGTCGCGCTCGATGACGCGCAGCGCGCGCGCGTCGCCGCGGAAGAGGACATCGCGAGGCTCTCGGCCTGGGCGGCGCGCGCGTTCGAGGCGACGAGCGCTTCGGAGCTCTTCGCGTAGTACCAAAGCAGCAGGGGAAGTGCTGGCCCGCGAGGCGATGCCGCGCCGGGCGGGCGCGGCCGTGACGACGCCCCGCATCGAAGCGCGACCCAACGCGATCGAGACGTTGTACCGTCGCCCTCCACGATGCCTCCCGACGGCCCCCCGATGCGCGCGGACGACCCCATCGGCGCGCGCTTTGGCGGACGCTACGTCGCGCGGTCGCTCCTCGGTCGCGGCGGGATGGGATCGGCCTACGCGGCGCTCGATGAGGTCACCGGGCGCAGCGTCGCGCTCAAGATCCTGGGCGCGCGGCACGCGCAGAACCCCGACACGCTCGAGCGCTTCGCCCGCGAGGCCCGCGTCGGGAGCGAGCTCAAGCACCCCAACATCGTCGAGGTCATCGACCCCGGAGAGGCATCCGAAGAGGGCGCCTTCATGGTGATGGAGCTCCTCGACGGAGAGCCCCTCTCGCGCGTGATGAAGCGTGAGAAGCCCCTCCCCTTCGCGCGCGCCGCGGAGCTTCTCTTGCCCGTGATGCGCGCCCTCGCGTACGCCCACGAGCGATCGGTGGTGCACCGCGACGTCAAGCCCGAGAACATCCTCGTGCACCGCGATCCGCGCACCGGCGCCGAGGTGCCCAAGGTGCTCGATTTCGGCATCGCCAAGCCCCTCAACGACCGCAACGCCAAGGTGCTCACCGTCAACGGCGACCTCATGGGGACGCCCGCGTACATGTCTCCCGAGCAGGTCGACGCGATGGTCGCGCGCATCGGCGCCCCGACGGACGTCTGGTCGATGGGGGTCATCTGGTACGAGGCCCTCACGGGCGAGCTCCCCTTCGGCGGCGGCGCGTCGACCGTCGAGACGCTCATCGCCGTGCGCAGCGCGAAGTACACGCGGCTCTCGAAGCGCCTCAGCACGGTGTCGGTCTCCGTCGCCAACGCGATCGACAAGGCCCTCGTGCGCGACGCCGAGCGGCGCTACCCCGACATGGGCGCGTTCCTCGCGGCCCTCACGCGCGCGATCGCCGAGGGCGGCGAGGCGATGACGCCCGAGACGCCGCGCGTACCCGCCTCCGAGGTCGTGCGCGACGTCACGGAGCGCTCGGAGCGAGACGAGACGCACGACACCCTCGTCGAGCCCGCGAGGCGCGCCGCGCCCGTCACACCCGCGAAACCGCTCACGCAAGCGAGGTCGTTCAACCCCGCGCCGCCCGTCGCGCCGACGAGTCCCGCAGAGGTCGCGAAGCCCGTCGAGGCCACGAGGCCCGCAGCGCCCGCGAAGGCCGCGCGTCCGCGGTGGATGATCGCGGCGGCGCTGGTCTTCGCGGCGCTCACGGTGATGTGCGTGGTGCTCTCGCTGCGCGCGCGCTGAGGCGATCAGAAGGGCGCGGCGAGGTCGAACTGAAGGATGCGGTAGTCCTTCGAGTCCATGAAGCCGTTGGTCGGAATGAAGAAGGCCACGCCGGGACGCAGCAGAAAGCGCCCGACGGGGAAGTTCCCCCGCACGCCGCCGCCGACGGTGAGCTGATCGCGACGGAGCGCGTTGCCCGCGGGCGCGTTGGCCACCACCGCGGCGGGGTCCGAGAGCCAGCGCTGGTAGTGCATCTCGGCGCTCACCGTGAGCCACGGCACCACCTGGTAGCCGACGTGGAGCCCGGCGGTGAAGTTCGTCCGCGACTCGTCCTTGTCGACCGACTCGCCCCACACGCGCGTGAGCTGGAGCACGGTGAACTCCGCCTGCGCGGTGAGCCCGTGGCCCATCCACATCACACCCGCGCCGCCCATCACGGTGAAGTAGTTCGACGCGAACATGGCGTTGTCCATCGCCTGCCGCGTGTACACGCCGCTGCTGAAGGCCCCGCGCTGCTCGGGCGACGAGTCGCTCCCCGGCCCGACGGGCACCGTCACGCCGAGAAAGATCGGGAGGCGCAGGCCCGGCGCGAGCTGCGGGGTCCAGAGGCCGAAGACGAGCGGGTTGACGAAGGCCGCGCGGCTGTCAGCGCCGTCGGGCGCGTGGGTGACGGCGCCGAGGCGACCGTAGATGCCCAGGTCGGGCAGCGAGGCGAAGGGCCTTCCGCCGCCGGTGAAGATCGTCGCGGTGCTGAGCGCCGCGGTTTGAAAGGCCATCGCCACGTCGACGCGGAGGATGTTCGGCGCGATGGCGGGGCGGAGGTTCCACGGGAGCGAGTAGCGGGCGCGCGCCATGGGGCCGGGAGGCGGCGGAGGCGCGGGCTGTTCGGGCTGCGTCTGCGCGGCGGCGAGCGAGGGCGCCACGCCCGCGAAGAAGAGCGCGAGGGCTGCGATGCGCGAGGGAGCCATCTCAGTGCCTCACGGTCTGCGTGGCGCGCATGGCGCTCTCGGCGGCGACGGCGCGCGGAAAGAGCACGTTGCTCTCGAGGTGGATGTGCGTGTGGAGATCGGCCTCGAGGGCCTGGAGCGAGTCCCAGAACGCGCGCCACGTCGGGCACGCGTCGGCGGGGAGCGCGTAGTCGCCGGTCTGCTCGCGGAGCGTCTCGAGGAGGCGACCGGCCGTGTCGTGCTCCATGTCCATCACGCGGATGGGCATCGCGACGGAGGCGAAGCAGCCGTGCGCGGGCCCCGTCCCCTCGATCGCGCGCACGTAGGGGAAGAGGATCACCTCCTCCTTCTGGAGGTGCGGGAGGAGCTCCTCTCGCAGCGCTTCGAAGGTGCGCATCACGGCGACCACCTCGGGGTGCTCGGCCTTGTGCGCCGCGACGACCTTCGCGCCGAGCACGCGCCCGCGCTCGAGCTCGCTCACCGTGAACGCGTGGTGCGTGGCGACGAGGTGCGCGACGAGCTCGGTCATGGGGCGGTCGGTCCACCGCGTGTCGCTCGGGGCCGCCGTCGCGGCGACGCCGCCGAGCTCGCGCAGCACGGCCTCGGGCGAGAGGCCCTTCGCGGCGCACGCGGCCGAGAGCGACTGGCGTCCGTGGCAGCAGTAGTCGATGCGGAGGCGTTCGAAGACCCGCGCCGTCGCGGGGGTCTCGGCCACGATGTCACCAACCGTCTTCGATGCGTCGATCTCCATGTGCTCGCCTCAGCTTTCGTGAGGCGAACTGTTAGAGGCTCCGCGCGCCAGCGCTGATGATTTATCTCATGCTCTACGGGGAATCAGCGCGGACACGCCCATCTTCGCGACGGTCGACGCGAGCGCCGACCAGGGGCTGAGGGAGTCTCCCGCGGGGCGCCCGTGCCCGATGCGATCGAGGAGGGTCTCGTAGTACGTGATGTCGAGCATCGACGCGCGGTCGATGGCCTTCACGCCCGTCGTGGGGCGCTTGATCGTCACCGACGCCGACGGGTCTCGCAAAAGCCGCGCGGGGAAGTCGGGACACACCGCGAGGGGCCGCGCGAGGCCGATGAGGTCCGTCGCGCTCTGGAGCGCCGCGAGCATCGCAGCGCCCGAGCGAAAGCCGCCCGTCACGGCGAGGGGGACCTTCACGCGCGTCCGCACGCGCTCGGCGAACTCGGTGAAGTACGCCTCGCGCGCCTTCGTGCTCGCGGCCACGGCGAAGCCCGTCATCGCGGGGGCCTCGTAGGTTCCGCCCGAGACCTCGATGAGGTCGACGCCCTCGGCCGCGAGGGCCTCGACGACGCCCATCGACTCGTCTTCGGTGAAGCCGCCCTTCTGAAAGTCCGCCGAGTTGAGCTTGATCGACACGGGGAAGCTCGCCCCCACGCGCGCCCTGATGGCCCGGTAGACCTCGACGGCGAAGCGCCTTCGGTTCTCTGCGCTGCCGCCCCACGCGTCGTCGCGTCGGTTGTGATGCGGAGAGAGAAACTGGCTCACGAGGTACCCGTGCGCGCCGTGGATCTGCACGCCCGTGAAGCCGGTCTTCTTCGCGAGCTCCGCGGCGTGCGCGAAGCGCGCGATGATCGCCTCGATCTCGTCGCCCGTGAGCGCGCGCGGCGTCTTGAAGAAGGCCCCGAGCGAGCCGCCGAGCGGAACCGCCGAGGGCGCCACCGGGTGCCTGCTCAGGATCGACGGAGACTGCTTGCCGGGGTGATTGAGCTGCATCCAGACGTGGGTGTTGTTGCGCCGCCCCGCCTCGGCCCAGCGTTCGAAGAGCTTCAGGTCGCTCGCGTCGTCGAGCACGACGTTGCGCGGCTCGCCGAGGGCGCTGCGGTCGATCATCACGTTGCCCGTCACGGCCACGCCGAGGCCGCCGTCGGCCCAGGTTCCGTAGAGGGTCGCGAGGGCGTCGGAGGGGTTGAGCGCGCGGTCGCCGAGCTGCTCGCTCATGGCGGATTTCAAGAAGCGGTTCTTCACGCGCGCGCCGCAGGGCAGGTCGAGGGGCGTTTCGAAGGTGATGCCGTCGCTCATGGTGATCGCAGTCCGCGAGGGGGAGTGTGTGGTGGAGGGTCTCTCGGAGGCGCCGCGTCGTAGCGTTTCCTCGCGCGGCGTGCACGCGTCAACGGGTGGTGATCGCGCGGGATTCGACGCGCGCGGCGCGATGGGGTGATGCTTCGCCGCCTCGATGCTCTCGCTCTCACGCTTTCTCGACGTCGCGCTCCTGCTTCTCACGGCCTGGGGCGCCACGCTCGCCGCGCTGCGATGGCGCGCGCCCTTCACCGACCGTCGCGTGCGCTACGCGTGGCGCGCGGCCGTGGGCGTGTGGGCCGTCGGGTGGCTCGCGGCGACGCCCGCGGTGGGCCTCTCGCTCGTCCGCAGCCTCGAACCTCCGCCCGCGGACCTCGCGCGCCTCGACGTCCCCTCGCTCCGAGATCGAACCGCGCTGGTGGTGTTGAGCTCCTCGGTGCTCCCCGCGCACCCCGGCGACACGCCCGCGGAGCGGCTCGACAGCGCGGGCACGGCGCGTGTGATCGGCGCGGCGCGCGTGTGGCGCAGGCTCCAGACGCGCGCGGTCATCGTGACGGGACGCGCCCCCGGCGACGACGTCGACGCCAACACCGCCGCGATGGAGGACCTCCTCGTCACGTTGGGCGTCCCGCGCGAGCGCATCGTGCGAGAGCCCTGGGCGCTCAACACGCGGCAGAACGCCATTCACAGCGTGCGCATCGCGCGTCGCATGGGCCTCTCGCGCTACGTCGTCGTGACGAGCGCGCTGCACATGCCCCGCTCGCTGCGGGAGTTCCGTCGCGCGGGCGTGGACCCCATCGCGGCGCCCGTTCACCCCCTCGGCGGACGCTACGGCGGCGTCACCGAGTGGATCCCCGTGTCGTGGGGCTGGTCGGCGACGAGCGCCGCGCTCCACGAGTACCTCGGGATGCTCAAGCCCTAGCCGCGTGCTGAAGTACGGCGCCGCTGTTGCCGCGTGCTGAAGAGGTTGTCTCAGAACGTTGCGCGGCGCTGTTGCCGCGTGTCGAAGAGGCTGTCTCAGAACGTTGCGCGGCGCTGTTGCCGCGTGTTGAAGAGGCTGTCTCAGAACGTTGCGCGGCGCTGTTGCCGCGTGTTGAAACACGCGGCAACGAAGGCAGTTCGTGAGGGTCCTGCGAAAAGTCCTGCTTCGCAGGACTCCCATTCAGCCCCTCGTGCGTGCGAGTCCCGCGCAGCGGGACTTCGTTCAGTTCGATCACCAACTGCCTTCGTTGCCGCGTGTTTCAACACGCGGCAACAGCCCCGCGCAACGTTCTGAGACAGCCTCTTCAACACGCGGCGCCGCGCTCCACGAGTACCTCGGGATGCTCAAGCCCTCGCGACCTCTCGTCGCGCGTCGTCGACGAGGAGCGCGCCCGACGCGAGCAGCATCGCGATGCCCCCGAGCGCGAGCGCGTCAGGCCATCGGTGGAACACCAGCGCGTCGATCATCAGCGCGAGCACCACCTGGATCCACCCCGCGGCCCCCACGCGCGCGGCCTTGTCGAGCGCGTAGGCGCGCGTGATCGCGAGCTGACCCGCCGTCGCCGTGAGCCCCATCGCGAGCACGCCCGCGGCGTCGCGCCATGTCGGCGTCACGGGCGCGCCGTAGACCATGAGATGACGCGCGGAGAGCGCCCCGAGCACGGCCGTCGCCGTCGCCGAGAAGTGCACCACCACGGCCTCGGGCGTCTCGCCCGAGAGGCGCCGCAGCGAGACCATCGCGAGCGCTCCCGCGAAGCCCGCGCCGAGCGCCACGAGGCCCGCGAAGCCGTCGGCGCGAAAGCCGGGACGCTCCACCATGAGCACGCCCGTCACGGCCACCGCGAGCGCGATCCACACGCGGAGCGAGAGCTTCTCGCGCAGCGTCACCCACGCGACGCCCGCGATCCACAGGGGCGTCGTGTTGAGCAGCGCCGTCGCGTCGGAGAGCGGCATGTGCGTGAGCGCGTAGAAGGTGCAGAGCATCCCCGTGGAGCCCGCGAGGCTGCGCTGCCACATGATCCGACGGTCTGCGACGGCGAGCGACGCGCCGCGTCCCCACGCCAATGCGAGCGCCGCGAAGAGGCCGAAGAGCGCGCGCGAGAAGCCCAGGATGGGCCACGGGAGGTGGCGCATCCCGCGGGCGAGCGCGTTCATCGTCGCGAAGCACAGGGCTCCGGTGAGCATGAACGCGATGGCTCGCAGCGGCGCGTCGCGCGTCGGCGCAGGAGATGACATCGCCGCGCGACTACGGCCTCACGTCGGGGTGGAGCATCGACGCGATGCGCACCACGGCGGCCCCGAGCCGCGGGCCGGGACGCAGGAGCATCGGGTCTCCCGCGCGCACGATGCGGTTGTTTCGCACCGCGGGCACCGTGCCGTAGCGCGAGAGCGACGAGGCCAGCGTTGAGTCTCCCCAGGTCATGTCGAGGATCACGTCGGGCGCGAGGGTGATCACCTGCTCGACGGAGATCGTGGGGTAGCGCCCGCCCGCGCGGACGACGTTCTCTCCGCCCGCGATCGCGAGGATCTCGTCGACCCACGAGCCCGGTCCCGCGACCGAGAGCGGACGCTCCCCGAAGACCGCCAGCACGCGCGCCCTCGGCCTCGCCGACACCGAAGCGCGCACGCGCGCGAGGTCTCCCTCGATCGAAGCGCGCAGCGCGCGGCCCGCATCGCGGCGACCGACGAGCGCGCCGAAGGTCTCACACGAGTCGAGCACCTCGCGCACCGACTCCACGCGCGGAAAGAACACCCGCACGCCCATGCGCTGAAGGCGATCGAGCACGGCCACGTCGAGGGGCCCCTGCACGCCCACCACCGCGTCGGGACGCAGCGCCACGATCGCTTCGAACGACGGATTGACCATCCCCCCGATGCGAGGGAGCGCCGTCACCGCGGGCGGATAGTCGTCGAAGGCCGACACGCCCACGACGCGCTCTCCCGCGCCGAGCGCGAAGAGCATCTCGGTGGCGCTCGGCACGAGCGAGACGACCCTCCGCGCGGGGGCGACCGAGGGGTCGAGGGTCGACATCGATCCGCGGTCGCGCGCCGCGCCGCCGTCGCGCGCGCCGCGGCAGTGCGCCGACGCGATCGCGAGGCCCGCCACGAGCGAGAGCGCGCCGTGCGATCGGGGGAGTCTCCGCAACACGGGCGGGGCTCTAGTACCTCGCGGCCACGGAAGTAAAGGGCCGATCGCGCGAGCGGTCGGGGCGCGCGTGTAGACATCGCGCGGGGGGCGCCCTATGACACGCGCCCGTGGCCCACCTCACGCCCGACGCGATCGCCGAGCGCCTCGCCGCGCTCCCGCGCAAGGCCATCACGCACAGGGGAGACCCCGCGGCGGTGCTCGTCCCGATGTGCGAGCGCGAGGGCGAGCCGCACGTCCTCCTCACGCGGCGCGCGAAGGGGATGCGACACCACGGCGGGCAGTACGCCTTCCCCGGCGGACGCCGCGACGCGGAGGATCGCGACGCCGTGGCGACGGCGCTGCGCGAGGCCCACGAGGAGGTCGGCATCGCGCCCTCCGACGTGCGCGTGCTCGGGATGCTCGACGACTACACCACGAGCTCGGGCTTCATCGTGACGCCCGTCGTGGGGTGGATCTCGCACCCGTATCCGTACCGCCTGAGCGAGCGCGAGGTCGAGCTGGCGATCGAGCTTCCGCTGCGCGCGTTCATCACGCCGCAGCCCGCGCGCACGCTGCTCTTCGAGGGCTTTCGCCGCATCGTGATGGCCTTCGACGTCGACGGACACTTCATCTGGGGCGCCACGTCCGCGATGCTCCGCGACCTCGCCCGACGGCTCCGAGAGGCCCCCGGCGTGTCAGCACATTGATTCTCCGCGCGCGTTGGGGTAGTCGGCGCAGCGATGATCCGCGCACGCACGCACCTCCTCCTCGCGCTCGCGCTGCCCGCGTGCGCCAGCCGGCAGCCCGCGCCCACCGCGACGGCCCCGACCCCGACGCCCGCGGTGACCGCCGACGCGGCACCAATCGCCACCCCCGACGCGGCCGTCGCGGTCACGCCCGCGGTGTGTCCCGAGCGGTCGCGCGCGCTGCGTGACGGAGAGCGCGTCGAGATCGTCGCGTCGCCCGAGGGGCTGCGCGAGATCGGCGCCGACGGGTCTCCGCTGCGCACGCTCTCTGCGACGCCGTCGGCGATGCCGCGGTACACGTCGGATCGACACGCGGTAGTGTTCCTCGCGCGCGGTCGCGCCGAGGTGCGGAGGCTCTCGCTCGACGACTGCCGCGAGACCACCGTGGCCGCGCTGCCCCGCGGCGTGGGCGCGCGCTGCGGCGGAGAGTTCGGGGCCGACTACGACCCCACGGAGTTCGTGCAGTCCGACGACGCCGTAGGACTCACGGCCGACGGGAGCGCGCTCTGCCTCCACGTCATGGACCGCAACCTCAACATGATGAACGTCGAGGTCGTGATGCGCGTGGCGCTCGACGGCTCGACGGTCACGCAGCGGGTCACCACGCCCGACACCTGCGAGACGCCGCGCATCGCGCCGGGCACGCCTCCGCTCTGCGAGACTGCCCCCCTCCCGCCGCGGCGCAACACCGACGCGCAGCCCTTCGCGATCGAAGGGAACCGCATCGTGCGCAGGGTTCCGCGCGGTCGCTCGGTGACGGTGCGGGCCTTCGAGGGGAGCGACGTGAACGTCGACGAGGTGTCGTCGTCGGGTCGCTGGCAGGTGTTCTCGGCGAACGTCGCCGAGGGCGACACGATCTCGCGCGACCTGCTGCTCTTCGACGCGCAGAGCGGACGCGTCCACGCCATCGTGGAGGGCGCCTTTCCGCCCGCGCTCGACGCGGCGACGATCCGCGCGATCCGCGGCGTGCACGAGCACACGGCGACGGCGACGGGCGAGACGAAGATCAGCTTCGTCGATCCGGGCGAGCGGCTGTGGGTGGGCGGGCTGCTGGTGATCCCCGGCGAGCGCGGGGTTCAGGTGGGCGGCGACCTGGCGCGCTGAGGGCCTGCGAGCGGATCGCGATCAGCGCGGAGGGAGATCAGATCCAGGCGTTGTTGAGGAGCTCGCCGATGCCGCCCGCGCCGGGGACGATGTACTGGTGGTGGTCGAGGCCGCGCTCCTTGTCGGGGTGCGTGCCCGGGACCGTGCCGAGCACGTCGCCCTGCGAGAGCCCGCGGTCGAAGCGGAACGCGTAGATCTTCGCGTCGGGGTGATCCTTCGAGAGCCGCTGGATGTACTCGGGCGTCACGATGAGGTTCATCGCGATCACCGAGCGCGGCTTGCCCACGAGCTTGGTCTTGTAGTGCGTCATCGCGGCGGACATCGAGCCGCCGGTGGCGCCCATGGGGTCGGGGATCAGCACGATGCGTCCGTCGACCTGGTGGCCGATCTTCGCGTCGTGCCACGAGGTGCCCGTGACCTCGCCCTTCTCGTTGGTCATGCGCGACATGAAGAGGTGATCCTGACGGACGCCCTCGGGGTCGAGCAGCTCGTTGAGCGTCTCGTAGCAGATCTGCGAGGGGACCGTGCCCGCGCGGGCGATGCCCACCGTGACCACCGGGGTCGCGCGGTCGATGGAGACGCCGCGGTACACGGCCTCGGGGCTCGACGAGATCATCCGCGTCGCGACGTCGATGCGGCGCCGGGGGAGTTCCGCCGCGATGACGATGAGCGAGAGGTGCTCGTAGAGGCGGCGGACGAGGCGTCCGAGCTCGGGCTGCACGGTCTCACGCGCGCCGAGTCGAGCGAGCCAGGCGAGGGCCACCGGGTCGTCGATGAGGTGCACGTTGGGCCCGTAGCGGTGCTCGATCTCGGGCGGAGCGTAGCGAGAGGATGCGTAGGTCGCGTCGTGCATGGCGCGGCGTTGGTACACGAAAACCGCGGGCGCTTGCAAACCGGCGGTGGGGCATTGAACCGCCGAGGCGGCGCGGAGATTCCGTGGTGTGAATGCGGCGGACGCCGCGCGGGAAGGCTCTATACTCCGCCGCGATGCAAACCCGCTGGAACGCCGCGTCGAAGGCGGCACTGATCTTCGTGACCTGCCTCTTCGCGTCGTACGTGACCATCTCGCATCGGGGTGGGCTCTTCGGCGTCGAGGGCACGCGGTCGCTCATGGCGCAGCCGCGACGCGTCGCGACGCGCACGCCGGACCCGAACTTCGACCTCACCCGGATGCAGGTGCTCCGGTACGTGCTGCTCGAGATCAACAACAACTACGTCGATCCGGCGCGCGTCCACCCGAAGGAGATGCTGCTCAAGGGCCTCGACGCGATCCAGCGCTCGGTGGCGCAGGTGCTCGTGCGCCACGAGGAGAACTCGCCCACCGTCACCGTGCGCGTCGACACCCACGAGCAGACGTTCAACATCGGCGACGTGCGCGCCCCGTGGGACCTCGAACCGCGCTGGCGCGAGGTGTTCACCTTCCTCCAGACGCACCTGCGCGGCTCCGGCGTCGACCTGCGCGACATCGAGTACGCCGCCGCCAACGGGATGCTCCACACGCTCGACCCCCACTCGATCGTGCTGACGCCCGAGCAGTACCACGAGATGCAGATCCAGACGGGCGGCCACTTCGGCGGCCTGGGCATCGTGATCTCGATCCGTGACCGCCAGCTCACGGTGATGAACCCCATGCCCGACACGCCCGCGTCGCGGGCCGGGCTCCTGCGCTACGACCGCATCGTGAAGATCGGCGACGAGAGCACCGACAACATGTCGCTCTCCGAGGCCGTCAACCGCCTGCGCGGCCCCGAAGACTCGCACGTGAGCGTGTGGATCGTGCGCCCCGGCCGCGGCGGATGGACGGCCCCGCGCCGCTTCGAACTCACCCGCGCGCGCATCGAGGTGCGCTCCGTCGAGAGCCGCATGCTCACGAACGGCGTCGGGTACGCGAAGATCAAGAGCTTCAGCGAGACGACGAGCGCCGAGCTCACGCGCGCCCTCCAGTCGATGCGTCAGCAGGGGATGCGCTCGCTGCTCATCGACATGCGCGGCAACCCCGGCGGCCTCCTCGAAGAGGCCGTGAACGTGGGCGACCTCTTTCTGCAAGACGGCCCCATCGTGGTGACCGCGGGCAACCGCCGCGAAGAGCGCGACGAGCGCGACGCGCAGCCCGAGGGGACCGAGCCGCCGTACCCCATCGCCGTGCTCATCGACGGCGGCAGCGCGAGCGCGAGCGAGATCGTCGCGGGCGCCCTCAAGAACCACAACCGCGCGCTCATCGTCGGCGGAACCTCGTTCGGCAAGGGCTCCGTGCAGACCATTCGGAACCTGCCCGACGGCGGCGCGCTGAAGATCACCATCGCGCAGTACCTCACGCCCGGTGACATCTCGATCCAGGGCGTGGGCATCACCCCCGACGTCGAGCTCTCGCCCATGACGGCCGACCGGCTCGACATGGACCTCGACGCCGACCGGATCTTCCCCCGCGAGGCCGACCTGTCGGCGCACCTCACGAACTCGCGGGCGCGCGGCGACCAGCGCGCGGCCGAGACGCTCCAGTACAACTTCCCCTCGGAGGAGCGCGAGCAGCTTCGCCTGCGCGGCGCCGACGACATCGCCGACGACGGCTTCCGCGAGGACTACTCCATCCGCTTCACGCGCGACCTGCTCGCCGCCGCGCCGCGCTCGGGTCGTCGCGAGATGCTCTCCGACGCGCGTCCCCTCATCGAGCGCACGCGGGCCGAGCAGCTCGCGGCGGTGACCCAGGCGCTGCGTCCCCTCGGCGTCGACTGGGAGGCGGGCGCCGATGGTGGTCCCGCCAACCTCGAGGTGACCACCACCACGAACCGCCCGCAGAACACCGCGACGCCGGGTCAGTCTCTCGACCTCACGGTCACGGTCACCAACCGCGGGACGACGCCCGTGTACCGCCTCCGCGCGACGACCAAGAGCGACAACCCCCTCTTCGAAAACCGCGAGCTGGTCTTCGGCCGCGTGAACCCCGGCGAGACGCGCACCTGGACCACGCCCCTCGGCATCTGCGAATACGAGGGCTACCGCCCCGGCACGACCTCGCAGCCCGCGCCCAACGCCCGCAAGGTCTGCCTCATGCCCAAGGCGTCGCTCTCGCGCACCGACGGCATCCGCTTCGAGTGGTCCGAGGCGCACGGCCGCGTGCCCGCCGAGGTGGCGCCGCTGCGCGTGTCGGTGACGGGCCTCGAGCGCCCGGTGTTCGCCTACGGATGGCAGTTCGCCGAGTCGCCGCGCAGCGGCAACGGCGACGGACGCATTCAAGCCGGCGAGCAGGTGACGATGTACCTCACGGTCCGCAACGTGGGCCGCGGTCAGTCGTTCTCGACGCAGGCGACGATCAAGAACCTCTCGGGGGCGGCGCTGCTGCTCCACGACGCGCGCTTCGCGATCGACAACATGGCGCCCGGTGAGGAGCGCCGCGTGGCCTTCACCTTCGACGTGTCGCAGAGCTTCCACGAGAGCGACGTGCGCCTCGAGCTCGCGCTCGAAGACGAGGACCTCCGCGAGGTCGAGTCGCAGAAGATCACGCTCCCCGTGGCGCGCGAGGCCGCGCCGGTCTCGCCCGCGACGGGCTCGTCGACCTTCACGGCCGAGACCGAGCTCCGCGAGAGCCCCGCGATGACCGCCCGCGTGGTGCTGCGCGCGGCCCCGAGCGCGACCTTCCCCATCACCGCGCAGTCGGGCGACTTCGTGCGCCTCGACGTGGGCGGCGGACGCCCCGCGTGGGCGCTGCGCACGGCCACCTCGACGACGCGCGCCCCGGCGCCGCCGCACCCGCTCACCTACGTGCTGCACAACTCGCCGCCGATGATCGAGAGCGACGGCGCGATGGCCCTCTCGGTGCGCGGCACGACGCTCACCCTCCGCGGCCGCGTGAGCGACGAGACCCGCGTGCTCGACATGTACATCTACGTAGGGAGCGAGAAGGTCTACTACCAGTCGAACCGCGACGCGGCGGACCGTCAGCACCTCACGTTCGAGTCGGCCCTCCCGCTGCGCCCCGGCGCGAACATCGTGGCGGTGGTGGCGCGCGAAGACGACGACGTGGTGGCGCGTCGGGTCTACGTGGTGCGCCGCGACGGCCCCAACGGCGAGCTCCTCGCGACGCCGCGACACGGCGAAGACGACGACGAGGAGTAAGCTCCGCCTCTCCTGCCTCCCTCCGCGATATAACCCCAGACACTCATGTCGCTCCTCGCTCGGCCGCGGAACCTCGCTGCGCTGGTGATCGTGATCGTCGGTGCCTCCGCCGGCGCGCTCGCCGCGGAGCGCGGACTCGGGCTCGTCGGCTCGCTCATCGCCTCGGCCGCGGGCCTCGCCGGGACCCTCTACGCCGCGGGCGGCGCGCCCGCCGCGCTGCGCCTCGCGACGCGCGCCGCGAAGCGGGCCCGCGCGAGAGAGCGGCTCCCGGTGCTCTCGGCGGAGCTCGGTGACGAGGGCGCCGAGCTCTGGGAGGAGCTCGACCAGCTCGCGGCGCAGCCCCCCGCGCTCCCCGCGGGCGACGCGAAATCGACGGACGTCACCCGCCAGCTCGACGACGCGAGGTCCGCGAGCAGGGCGCTCGCCGAGCGGCTCCGTCGCCTCGACGAGGGGCTCAAGGGAGGCGCCGCCGTGGCGCAGGAGGTCCACGCCGCGGGCGCCTCGGCGGCGGAGCACACGGCGGCCCTCGGGCGCGCGGCGGGCGACGCGACGACGGGCATCGAGGCCATCGTGACCTCCGTGCAGCAGGTGGCCAAGAGCGTCGACGCGCTGCGCTTCACGGCCGAAGAGACCTCGTCGTCGATGAACGAGATGGACGTCACCATCGAGCAGGTGAAGGAGAACGCCGACGGCGCCGCGCGCCTCAGCGAAGACGTGTCGCAAGACGCCGAGCGCGGCGTCGACGCCGTGAGCCGCGCCCTCGACGAGATCAACGTCATCAAGCGCACGGCCGAGGAGACCGTCGCCGTCATGGCCCGCCTCGGCGAGCACATCGCGGCCATCGGCAAGATCACCAAGGTCATCGACGAGATCACCGAGCGCACCAACCTCCTCGCGCTCAACGCGGCCATCCTCGCGGCGCAGGCGGGCGAGCACGGCAAGGGCTTCGCCGTCGTCGCCGACGAGATCAAGGACCTCGCCGAGCGCGCCGCCGAGAGCACCCGCGAGATCGCCGGGCTCATCGAGACCGTGCAGCACGAGAGCCGCAACGCCGTCGCCTCCGTCGAGCGCGGCGCCTCCACCGTCGACCGCGGCGTGAAGGTGAGCCACGCGACCGGCGAGGCCCTGCGCAAGATCGTCGAGAGCTCGCGGCGGAGCACCGCGATGGTCCGCGCCATCGCGCGCGCCACCGTCGAGCAGGCCCGCGGGTCGCGCCAGGTGGCCGAGGCCTTTCTCAAGGTCACCGAGACCGTGCAGCAGGTCGCCGCGATGACCGGGCAGCAGCACCGCGGCGCCGAGCAGGCGCAGCGCTCCGCCGAGAGCGTGCGCAAGGCCCTCACCGCCGTCGAGCGCGCCACGCAGGAGCAGACCCGCGGCGCCCGACAGCTCTCCGCCGCCGTCGAGGTCGCCGCCGCCGTCGCGGCCGAGACCCAGGCGTCGCAGCGCGCCCTCGACCGCGCCCTCGACGCGCAGCCGAGGTCCGACGCGCCGTGAGCGAGCTCGCGCCGACGCTCTGCCCCGAGTGCGGCGCGCCCACGGCGCCCCCCGCGTGCGCGCGCTGCGGCGCTCCCTGCGAGGCCGTGGTCGAGCGGGTCATTCCGACGGGGCCCCGCGTCGACGCAGCGTGGAGGCTCGCCACGCGCGTCACCGTCGCCTTCCTGGCGCTCAACCTCGCGCTGCGGGGCGTCGTCGCCGCGGCCACGCGCGACCCGCGCGCGCAGATCTGGGCGGCGGCCCTCGTCGCGGGCGCGGTGATCGCCGTGGCGCGCGCGCTCTCGAAGCGCAACGCGACGGCCCTCGCGGCGTGGTCGTGGATGCTCTCCGCGGGCGCGGCCCTCTCCGTCGTGGGAGGCGCGCTCTGGTGGCGCGTCGCGAGCCCTCCCCCGTGGCGTGTGGCGCTCGCGCTCGTGGCCGTGGCGCTCGCGGCGGTGTGCGCGGCGGTGATGTTCCGCGTGCGCCGCGTGATCGACGGCGCCGACGACCGCGGAGCGTGATAGGGACACGCGCACCATGAGACCGACCTTCCTCCTTGGCGCCTCGCTCAGCCTCGCGGCGTGCGCGCACGAACACGCCGCCTGCGTCGAGGCTCCGACCGCAGGTCA
Organism: Polyangiales bacterium; assembly: GCA_046351535.1. GTDB lineage: Bacteria > Myxococcota_A > Polyangia > Polyangiales > CAISKJ01. The sequence goes on along the minus strand of JAXLYG010000031.1, from coordinate 121,275 downwards.
CGAGCACCACCACGGCCACGGCCACGGTCACGCCGACAACGGCGAGACGCCCGCGCACCACCACCGCTTCGACGACGCGGCCCGCTGGGCGCAGGAGTTCGAGAACCCCGAACGCGACGCGTGGCAGCGCCCCGACCTCGTGGTGTCGTCGCTCTCGCTCGCCCGCGACGCCCGTGCGGCCGACATCGGGTCGGGCACGGGATACTTCGCGGTGCGCCTCGCGCGGGCGGCGCCCGAGGGGCGCGTGTGGGGCGTCGACGTCGAGCCCTCGATGGTCCGCTGGCTCAACGAGCGCGCGCGGCGCGAGGGGATCACGAACCTCTTCTCGACGCTCGCGGCGCCCGATGACGCGCTCCTGCCCGAGCCCGTCGACCTCGTGCTGGTGGTCGACACGTGGCACCACATCGAGCACCGCGCGGCGTACTTCACGGCGCTGCGGGCGTCGCTGCGTCCGGGCGGGCGCGTGGCCGTGGTCGACTTTCGCGCCGACTCACCGGTCGGACCGCCGCCGCAGATGCGCGTCGCGCCCGAGGAGGTGCGCCGCGACATGGAGTCGGCCGGGTACACCTTCGAGCGCTCTGTGGAAGGTCTTTCGCGTCAGTACATGCTGATCTTCCAGCGGGGCCGGTGATAGTCTCGCGCGCATGGCAACCTCGAAGCGAGACCTCATCGACGACCTGCGCGGCGCGCACACCAACCTCACGCGCAAGCAGGCCACCCAGATCGTGAACGACGTGTTCTCGAGCATCGCGGCGACGCTCCGCAACGGCGACACGGTGCGCCTCGCGGGCTTCGGCTCGTTCGTGGTGCGCGAGCGCAAGGCCCGCACCGGCCGCAACATCAAGACCGGCGAGGCCATCGCCATCCCGGCGCGCAAGGTGGTGCGCTTCAAGCCCGCGAAGGCCTTCCAGGCCACGGCCACGAAGCCCAAGAAGGCGAAGAAGGGCTGAGACCCCGCGCGGGTCGTTCAGCCCTTCATCCTCCGCCTCGCATCACGTCACCGCGAATCGCTCAGTCGATCGATGAGCCGAAGAGGCTGTCGGCGCCGTCGGGTCCTGCGATGCTGACCGTCGGCGTCGCCGCCACGCCCGCCGCGCTCCCGTGGAACACGTGCACCCTGCCCGCGCGCGTCGCGCCGCGGTGAAGGCTCCGACCGCGACGTCGCCGTAGCCGTCGCCGTTGACGTCGCCCGCGCCCGCGACGCCGTAGCCGAACGCGCCGCCCGCGCCGTCGATGCCCGTGAGCGAGTCGCGGAGCGCCCAGCCACGCGATCGCGGTGCCGAAGAGCGTGCCGGTGCCATAGGGGTTCGTCAGCGTCGCCTGCAGCGTCGGGACGCCCACCCCGCCGCGGTACACCACCACCTGGCTCCGCGTGGGTACGCCCACCGCGAGGTCGGCGCGGCCGTCGCGGTTCACGTCGCCGAGGCGCGCGACCGCGCGGCCCGTCGCCGCCGCCGCGGTGCCCGTCACCGAGATCGTGAGCGCCGGCGTGCTGGCGTTGAGCCCCGTCGCCCCGCCCAGGAACAGGTACGCCCGCTCGGACAGCGGCGCGCCCACGAGCACGTCGGTGTACCCGTCGCCGTTGGTGTCGCCCACGCCGTCGACGGCCATGCCGAACTGCAGACCGTCGGTGCCCACCGACAAGATCTCCGACGCCGTCGCCTCGAGCCCCGTCGCGCTGCCGTGGAACACGTACGCCCGCGCGGCGTTGTAGGCGCCGACGATCACGTCGGTGTAGCCGTCGCCGTTGACGTCGCCCGCGCCGGCCACCGAGTAGCCGAAGGAGCCGCCCGCGTCGGGGCCCGTGAAGCCCGCGGCGAAGGGCGTCTGGAGGCCCGCCGCGCTGCCGAGGTACACGTACGCGGCGCCACGGCTTGAGGCCGCGCTGCTCGCGCCGATGATCACGTCGGCGAAGCCGTCGCCGTTCACGTCGCCCGCGCTCGCGACGGAGATCCCGAAGGAGCCGCCCGCCGCGGGAGAGGCCAGCACGAGGCTCGGCGACGCGGGGATTCCGCTCGCGTTGCCGTAGTAGACGTAGGCGCGTCCGGCGCCGCCCGCGGCGAGGTATCCGCCGACGATGAGGTCTCCGTAGCCGTCGGCGTTGATGTCCCCCGCGTTGGCGACGGAGTACCCGAAGTAGGCGCCCGCGTCGGGGCCCGTGACGGTGTTCGACGGGACGAGGGCGGGTCCCGCGGCGGCGCCGAGGTAGAGGTCGACGCGTCCGTTGCCCGCGCCCACGAGGTACGACCCGATCACCGTGTCGGCGTAGCCGTCGCCGTTGATGTCTCCGGCGCTCGACACCGAGTTGCCGTAGTACGCGTTGGCGCCCGCGAGGCCCGTGAGCCGCGTGAGCTGCGTGGGGTTGATGCCAGCGCCCGCGCGTCCCGCGTAGATCCACGAGCGGCCGGTGCCTCCGCCGGTGCCGGGCGCGCCGACGAGGATGTCTCCGAGGCCGTCGCCGTTGGGGTCGTAGACGCTGCCCCACGCGGTCGAGACCGGCGCCGTGCGCGCGCCCACGGTGATGGGCCACGAGACCGAGGTGACCGTGCCGAGCGTGGTGCCGAGGCGCCCGCGGAGGCGCCAGAAGAGCGAGCCCGCGGGGAGGTCCGCGGGCGGCGCGCCCGTCGCGCCCGAGATGTCGAAGGTGGTGACCACGGTGGCGCAGGCGCGGTCGCGGCACACGTCGACGCGCGCGCCGTCGCTGCCCGCCGCGAGCGCCCAACGGAACGCGGGCCTGCGCGAGGTCACCGTCGACGTCGAGGGAGGCCACACGGGCCGCGGCGCCGCCACGCTCGCCATCGGGACGCACGTCGCCCCCGAGCGCATGAAGCCCGCGTTGCAGACGAAGTCACACGCGGTGCCGTTGCAGGTCGCGACGCCGTTGGCCACGGCGGCACACGGCGTACACGACGCGCCGCACGAGGCCACGGACGTGTTCAAGGCGCAGGCCGCGCCGCAGAGGTGATAGCCCGTGCCGCAGGAGAAGCCGCAGCGTCCGGCGGTGCAGGTGGCGACGGAGCCCGCGGGGGCGGGGCACACCACGCCGCACGCGCCGCAGTTCGAGACGCTCGTGGCGGTGTTCACGCACGCGCTCCCGCAGCGCGTGGGCGCCGTCGCGGCGCAGCCCGAGGAGCACGCGTAGGTCCCCGTCGGCGAGGCCGCGCAGAGGGGCGTCGCCGCGGGGCAGACGGCGCCGCACGCGCCGCAGTTGGCGGGCGCGGTGATGTCCGTGGTGCACCCCGCGGTGGGCGTCGCGCACGAGGCCCTGCCCGCCACGCACGCGCCCGTGAGGTCGCACGCGCCTCGCACGCAGCGCGCGGCCCCGGGACGCACGCCGGGGAGCGCGTTGCAGTCTCGCCCGCACGCGCCGCAGTTCCGCGCGTCGCTCTGCACGTCGACGCACGCCATCGGCGAGCCGCAGCAGGTCTGCCCCGACGGACACGCGCACACGCACCGCCCCGCCAGACACCCCTGCCCCGCGAGGCACGCGTTGCCACAGGCCCCGCAGTTCGCGGGGTTGTTCGACAGATCGACGCAGAGCGCGCCGCACACGCGCATCGGCGTCGCGCAGGTCATCACGTCGGGCGGCGTCACGACGTCGAGCGGCGCGTCGGGCGTCACGATGTCGAGCGGCGGCGCGTCGGGCGTCACGATGTCGAGCGGCGCGTCGGGCGTCACGATGTCGAGCGGCGGCGCGTCGGGCGTCGCGATGTCGAGCGGCGGCGCGTCGGGCGTCACGATGTCGAGCGGCGGCGCGTCGGGCGTCACCACGTCGAGGTCGGTCGCGTCGGGTGCTTCAGCGTCGACGTCGGGCGCCGCGTCGGAGGTCGCGGCGTCGTGGTCGCCGCCCACCGTGTCGGCCCCGCACGCGGTGAGCGCCGCGGTCACGAGTGACAGGGCCAGAGACCTGCGGAACGTGCTCGGATCGTCGATCATCGCGGGGCACCGTATCACCCTTCATCGCGCGCAGAACAGGCGCTCGCGGTCGGTGGCGCGAGGCGGCGTAGACATTCGCAGCACTCGAAACCGCGGGGCTCCGTCCACACGCGCGGCGCCCCCTGAAACCGTGGCGCCTCCGTCTCCCCGAGGGAGACGCGTCGTGATACGGAGCATCGGCCGCGTTCCGAAGGATCCCCTCCGGGGCGGTCATCAAGGCGCCAATGATCCGACGTCACACGCAGATGGAGCGGGTGTTCGCGCGCAGCCTCCGGAGGCTCGTCGTCGCGCTGGCGATCACGTCGGGCGTCGGCTCGACGGCCCTCGCGCAGCCCGTCCCCGAGCGCCCGCGAACGCCACGAATCGTCTTTCCGATGGCGCGCGCGCGACCCGCCGCCGCAGCGCCCGCGCCCGCGGAGCCGCAGCTCGGGGCCAACGAGGTGCGCCTCCTGTGGGTCCGCGGTCAGGTCGAGGTCACCCTCGCCGAAGGGCAGGACGGGGCGCGCGCGGCGCGCGTGGGCGAGGTGCTCACCCGCGGCGCGCGGATCAACGTGGGCGAGCAGAGCGGCGCGGAGGTGCTCCTGCCGAACGGCACCGAGCTCTCCCTCGACGAGCGCACGCAGGTGCTCCTCTTCGCGTCGCCGCTCGCGGCGCCGCCGGGGCTGCCTCCCTCGAACACGACGACGCTCCTCCGCGGCGCGGCGCGCGTGCGCATGAGCCCGGTGCAGGGCGGCGAGGGGGCGGCGTTCATCCCCGTGGCCGTCGGCAACGCGACGGCCTTCGTGGGCCGCGTCGACGGCAAGCTCTCGTACGAGCACCTCAGCCACATCGCGCGCTTCGCCGCGAACCGCGGCCGCATGCGGGTCCGCACGCCCGAGCGCGAGTACATCCTCCGCGCGGGCAACGGCTCCGTCGAGGAGCCCGGCCGCCCGAGGCAGCCCTACCGCCAGCTCCCGCCGCAGCCGCAGTGGGTGTCTCCTCCGCCCGAGCGCATGCTCTCCTCGGGCGAGCCCCTCGACGTGAGCGTCACGTACGGCCTCCGCGGGTCGACGGTGGCCGCCGAGTGGCGCGTCGAGCTCGCGCGCGACGAGTCGTTCCACGACGTGGTGACCGTCGACCGCGTGGCCGGCGACACGACGACGTGGCGGGCGCGCGCGCTGCCTCCGGGCCGCTACGCGATGCGCGTGACGGCCCTCGACAACGACCATTTCGAGAGCCTCCCGTCGGCGGTGGCGAGGGTGCACATCGCGGCGCCGCACCTCGTCGAGGGCGTGACCCCGGGCGGCGCGACGCCCCCGCGACTCGCGGCGCTCCACGTGCCCGACGGCTTCTTCTGCGGCATCGACGGCGCGCGCGCGGTGGCCACCGACGTGCCTCTGCGCCTCTCTCCCGGTCGGCGGCATCAGGTGCGCTGCGCCTCGACGCCCGACGGCACCGACGTGCGAGAGATCGCGCTCTCCGCCGAGCAGTCGGGGCCGCTGCTCCGCGAGGTGCGTGTGCGCAGCACGGCGATCGACCAGGGCGTGCTCGCGGTGCGGCTCTTCGACGCCGAGGGCCACGCGGTCCCCTACGCCGACGTGACGGTCACCAACGACCGCGGGGTGCAGGTCGATCGCATCCGAGAGGCCCGCGAGCGCGGGGTCTACAACGCCTCGATGCGCTGGCCGCGGGGCGTGACGCGCGCGCGCTTCCGCTTCACGGTCAACGGCGCCGAGACCTTCGAAGAAGACCTCACCCAGGGCGACTGAAGCCCCGACGCCGCGCCCCATCTCCCGCGCCGGATCGCGTACGATCCGTGCTCGATGCATCCTTCTCGCACCTCCGCGCTGCTCCTGCCCGCGCTGCTCGCGGGCTGCGGCCTCCTCGAAGACCGCGACTCGTTCAGGATCATCTCTCCCTTCGACGCGACGACGCGTGACGTGACCGACGCGGCCCGCGACGCGCGCGACGCGAGCGACGTGAGCGACGTGAGCGACGCCTTCGACGCGAGCGACGTCTTCGACGCGAGCGACGGGGGGATGGACGCCGACGTGAGTGACGGCGCCCTCGACGCCGACGTGAGCGACGGCGCCCTCGACGCCGACGTGAGCGACGCCCGCAACGACCTCGGCGACGTCACCGAGCCCCGAGACCGCACGGAGATCGAAGACGCCACGGACGCGGGCCCCGCGGTCTGCAGAGGCGACGTCGACTGCCCCGCGGGTCAGGCGTGCTGCGGCGTCACCGGGCGCTGCTACGACCCGCGCTGCCTCGCGTGCTGCATGGAGCGCCCCGACGCGGGCGTCACCGACGGCAGCGCCGACGCGCCCGACGCGACGGAGCCGTGCCCCACGACCATGCCGCCGCTGCGAGCGCCGTGGTCGAGCGCCGTGGTGACCTCGGAGACGGTGGCCTTCCGCGCCGAGTCGTCCGGGCCCACGCGGCAGCTTCAGATCAGGCTGTGTCCGCTCACGGCGTCGTCGAGCGGGTGCACGTTCCTGCCGCTCGCGGACGTGACGGGCGGGACCGTGTCGACGCAGGCCCGGATCTCTCCCGGCGTCTACCGCTGGGGGATCGAATCGCGACGGAGCGACTGCGCGCGGCCCGCGGGCAGCATCGACTGGACCTTCCGCGTCCCGCCGCACACCGCCGACGCGACGCGCACTGGCGTCTCCACCGGGCTCATGACCGACTTCAACCGCGACGGCCGATCGGAGATCGTCGCGGGCGCGCCCTTCGAAGGCACCGCGGGCATGGAGGCCGGCCCCGGCGCGTTCTATCTCATCGCCTACAACGCCGCGGGCATGGCGAGCGTGGCGCGCGCGACCTTCGCCCCGACGGCGGACTCGCCGCGCAACCTCGGCATGACCCTCTCGGCCGCGGGAGACCTCAACGGCGACGGCTTCGCGGACCTCGTCGTCGGCGGTCGCATCGGCGCCACGGGCGCACCCACGGGCGTCGTTCGGATGTACTTCGGCAACGGCTCGTCGCTCAACCTCATGAGCTCGCTGGAGGCCACGCGACAGGTCGGCTACGCGATCACCGGCCTCGCGGGCGTCGGCGACGTCAACCTCGACGGCCTCGGTGATTTCATCGCCAGCGCGCGCAACGAGGCGAGCGGCAGCGTCAACGTGCTGGTGTTCCACGGGCAGCTCTCCGCGGGGATCCCCACGGCGCCGAGGGCCGCGTTCGTGAGCACACCGGCGCCGACGCCCGCGACCTTCGGCCAGTCGCTCTCCGCCGCGGGAGACCTCGACGGAGACGCCTTCGCGGACTTCGCCGTCGGCGCCCCTTCGGGTGTCACCGCCTCCGCCGACGCGGGCGCGGCGACCCGCGGTCGGGCCTTCGTGTACTTCGGCGCGACCGCCTCCGCCTACGACGCCCCGCGCGAGCTCTTCGTCAACGGCGCCGACGCGTCGAACAACCCGCCGACCTTCGGCGCGGCGCTCGCCAACGCGGGTGATTTCACGGGCGCCGGGCGCTCCTGCGTGGCGGTCTCGTCGAGCGTCCCGCCCGGCGGTCTCACGGCCTTCGTGCATGTGTTCTGCCTGTCGACCGCGGCGGGGCCGCGCACCTTCCTCGCGCCCGTCACGCTCACCATCCCGGCCATCGGAGGGGTGAGCGAGCTCGGGTCCGTGCTCACGGGCGTCGGCGACGTGAACGACGACGGCCTCGGCGACCTCGCCCTCGGATCGAGGGCCAACGGCGGCCTCGTGGTGCTCTTCGGGCGCCGCGCGGGCACGACCTCCGCGCTCGCGCAGGTGCTGCCCGAGGCGCTCGGCGGAGGCGCGGGCTTCGCCATCACGGGCCTCGGCGACGTCGCGGGCGACAGCGACGACGACCTGGTCGTCGGGCACGTCGCGTCGCTCCTGGGAATCACCCCCGAGACGCTGTTCGTCTACCCCGGCGGAGGCGGCTTCGAATCGTCGCTCCGCGTGACGTCGCCGCCGATCCTCGTGCCCGCGCCGTCGCGGGCCGACGGCTTCGGACGCTACCTCGCGACGGGGCGCTGAGCGTTCGCTGGTGACGGTGCGCCCCGCGGTCTGATAGACCTTCGCGTCAGATGAGGAAAGTGCCCCGCGCGATCGTCCTGCTCGGCGCGCAGCGCTTCGATCCCACGCTCGGTGACGTGGTCTCGGCGCTCGAAATCGACGGTCCCATCGCCACCATCACCGCGGGCTGGCAGGAGCGCGAGAGCGACGACCAGGACCTCCACGAGCACCTGGGGCGACGCACCGTCAACCTCAGGCTCCACGAGCGCGCCGAGGACGTCTTCCGCTCCGACCCCGAGCTCCACGCCGCGCACCGCAAGCGGCAGGACGTACTCCGTCACAAGCAGGACTTCTACCGCATCCGGCTGGAGCACGAGCTCGACGCCGCCGACGTGATCCGCGCGCGGCGGGCCCCGCCCGAGATCCTCGCCGAGGAGCTCGCGGCCTCCATCGAGTCGATCCGCGAGCTCGACCAGTGGCACCTCGCGCAGTGCGCCCGCGTGCGCGACGAGTTCGACCACCAGTGGCGGCCCTTCGAACGCCGCGCCGTGGCCCGTCACCGCCGCGAGATCGAGCAGGTGCTCGCGGGCTGCGCGGCCATCGGCATCGCGGGCGGACACGTCGCGTCGCTCCTCAACCGCATGCTCCTCTTCGGGGTCGGCGGGCTCCTCGACGGGCACTGCGTCTTCGCGTGGACGGCGGGCGCCATGGCCCTCTCCGAGCGCGTGGTGCTCTTTCACGACTCGCCGCCGCAGGGCCCCGGCGCCGCCGAGGTGCTCGACCGCGGACTCGGCCTCGTGCGCAACATCGTTCCGCTGCCGCACCCCGAGACGCGGCTTCGCCTCGACGACCGCGAGCGCGTGTCGCTCATGGCCCGACGCTTCGCCCCGAGCGCGTGCCTCTCGCTCCCCGCGCGCTCGTACGTGAGCCTCCGCGACGGGCGCTTCGACGCCCCGAGCGCCGTGCGCGTGCTGCGCCCCGAGGGGACCGTCGAAGACATCGCGCCCGACACGGTGTACGACCCATGACGCAGCGACTCGCGATCGACGAGCTCATCGCCTCGAACCCCACGCGCGAGAAGGTCGACGCGTTCCTCACGAGCCGGAGGTTCCCGCTCATCGAGGGGCAGAGCGCGACCATCGTGTGGCGCGGCGAGGCCGAGTCCGTGGTGCTCCGCCACTGGATCTTCGCCCTCGAAAGCTCCAACGACCTCGCGCGCATCGCGGGCACCGACCTCTGGTACATCACCCTCGAGGTGCCGCCGCGCTCGCGCGTCGAGTACAAGCTCGAGGTCCGCAACAACGGCGTCGGCCGCTGGATCGAAGACCCCCTCAACCCCAACCGCGCGCGCGACCCCTTCGGCGCCAACTCCGTGCTCCAGGGCGACGGCTACGCGGTGCCCGAGTGGACGCGCCCCGACTCCACCGCGCGCAGCGGCCGCCTCGAGCCCTTCGCGTTCGAGAGCGAGGCCCTCGGCGGCGTGCGTCGCGGGCAGATCTACCTCCCGGCGCGCTTCCGGCGCACGCACCTCTACCCCCTCCTCGTCGTGCACGACGGCAGCGACTACGTGAAGTACGCGGCCATGAAGACCGTGCTCGACAACCTCATCCACCACCTCGAGATCCCCGATCTCATCGCGGTGTTCACCGACTCGCCCGACCGTCTGCGCGAGTACGCCAACAACGACGCGCACGCGAAGTACCTCACCGAGGAGCTCGTCCCCGACCTCGAGCGCCGCCTCCCGCTCCTGGCGCGGCCGCAGTCGCGGTGCCTGATGGGCGCGAGCTTCGGCGGCGTGGCGTCGCTCTCGACGGCGTGGCGCTACCCCGGGTTCTGGGGGCGATTGCTCCTCCAGTCGGGCTCCTTCGCGTTCACCGACATCGGCCGACGGAACCGCCGCGGGCCGCTCTTCGACAAGGTCGTAGAGTTCGTCAACGAGTACCGCGAGAAGCCCACGGCCGTGAGCGAGCGCGTGTTCGTGAGCTGCGGCGTGTACGAGTCGCTGATCTACGAGAACCGCTCGCTGGCGCCGCTCCTCGACGGCACCGGGATGCAGGTGCGCTTCGTCGAGGCCCGCGACGGGCACAACTGGGAGAACTGGCGCGACCGGCTCCGCGAGGGCCTCTCGTGGCTCATGCCCGGTCCGCTTCTCATGGTCTACGAGTGAGGGAGAACGATGGCTGAAATCACCCGCGAGATCGGGCTGTCGCTGGGGGCCGACCTCTGCTGGCCCCTGTGTTTCGAAGGCATCATGAAGCGCCTCGACCTGGCGATCCCCGTGGGGCAAGACACGGTGCGCTTTCACGTCGAGCGGGTCACCATCGAGCCCTTCGACCTGCGCCAGCCGTGCAAGTACGACGTGGTCATCGACCGGCTCACCCACTGGCTCCACACGAGCCGCGAGTGGATCAAGAAGTCGATCGTGATGAACGACCTCTACGTGTTCAACAACCCGTGGAGCGTCCAGGCCAACGAGAAGCACACGAGCTACTGCGCGATGATGGCCCTCGGGATGCCCATCCCCGAGACGTGGATGATCCCGCCCAAGAGCTACGAGCCGTCGCCCGACGTGCGGCCCACGCTCCAGCGGTACGCGAAGCTCTTCGACCTCGGCAAGGTCGGCGAGAAGGTGGGCTGGCCTGCGTTTCTCAAGCCCTACGACGGCGGGGGTTGGCGGGCCGTGACGCGCGTGGCGAACGAGCGCGCGGCGTGGCGGGCCTACGAGGACAGCGGCAAGGCCGTGATGCACCTCCAGGCCGCGGTGAAGGACTACGACCGCTTCGTGCGCTGCATCGGCTTCGGGCCGCAGGCTCACTGCGTGCTCTACAACGCCGACGCGCCCCTCCACGACCGCTACACGATGGAGAAGGACTTCATCTCGCAGGCCGAGTGGGACCACCTCCGCAAGATCACGATGACGATCAACGCGTTCTTCGGGTGGGAGTTCAACTCGTGCGAGTCGCTGCGCGCCAACGGCGTGTGGCACCCCATCGATTTCGCGAACCCGTGCCCCGACTCGCAGGTGACGTCGCTGCACTACCACTTCCCGTGGCTGGTGAAGTCGTACCTGCGCTGGTCGATCTTCTGCGCGGCGACGAAGCGCAAGATGCGCAAGACCCTCGACTGGGAGCCCTTCTACGCCATCGCCGCGAAGGACATCTCGTTCGAAGAGAAGCTCGACGGCTACGCGGCCATCGCCGACGAGCGCTTCGAAACCGCGCGCTTCGAGGAGTTCTGCGACAAGCACCTCGGGCACCTCGACGAGGTGGCCTACGAGTTCTTCGCCACGCAGGAGGCCCGCGAGGCCGTGCGGGTGAAGGTCGCGGCGCTCTTCCCCGCGCACGAGGTCGAGCAGTTCACCGAGCTCTTCTGGAAGCGCATCCAGGCCTGGCGCGCGGATCAGAAGACCCCCGCCGCGCAACCCGTAACCGCAGGGAGTTCCGTATGAACACGACGTGTGCAGAGTGCGGCTCGACGCGGGTCGAGCAGGCGATCATCGAGGGCGCCTCGCTGCGCCTCGACCGGAGCTCGACGATGAAGAAGGTCTTCAGCGTGGGCGGTCAGATCCACTGCCTCGCGTGCCTCGACTGCGGCGCCATCACGCGGCTGCGCGCAGACCCGAAGGCCATGGCCGACGCGCTCCCCTGAGCGGCGCCGACGCTCCCCCGATCTTCGCGGCGCACGCGCGATCGACTACGATCGCACGATGAGAGTCACCTCGATCTTTGCGCTGCTCCTCCTCGGTTGCGGCACACGAACAGCCCTTCGCACACCCGCGGAAGACAGCGGCGTCACACCCGACGTCGCCCGTCCCACGGATGTGATCGACGCGCCCGATGTGATCGATGCGCCCGATGTGATCGACGCGCCCGATGTGTTCGACGCGCCCGATGTGTTCGACGCGCCCGATGTGCTGATCGAGCCTGACGTGCCCGACGGCGCGGTCTGCGTCTCAGGCACGTTCTCGTTGCGCTCTCGCCCCGCGGAGATCCTCTTCGTCGTCGACCGCTCGGGCTCCTTCGCCGGCTCGTGGAACTTCGTCAGCGGCGCCTTCGCGGCGGCGATCCCCGCGATCGACGGAACCCTCTCGACGGGGCTGTTGCTCTTCCCCGAGCGAGGCTGTGACGTGTCGCCGACGTTGCACGTGGGGCTCGGGGTGGGCAACGGCGCGCGCATCGTCTCGACGATCGCCGACGTGATGCCCTCGGGACGCACGCCCACGCGCGTCGCGGTCACCACGGCGTCACGTACGCTGCGCGCGCGCGGAGGCGACCGATCGGGCTTCATCATGCTCGTGACCGACGGCGTCCCGACGTGTCCCGTCGTGGGCGACGGCGGCGACCGCGACCTCACGGGAACGGTCACCGCAGTGGCCGAGAGCCTCGCGAGCGGAGTCCCCGTCTTCGTGATCGGCGTCGGAGATTCGAGCGGAGAAATGGGCACCTCGCTCGATCAGCTCGCCATCGCGGGAGGGCGTCCGACGATGGGCGTCGACGGGCGGCGGTACTACGCGGTCGACAACGCGTCGAGCGGGCTGCTCACGGCGCTGCGCACGGTGCAGTCGACGGTGACGCGCTGCGAGCTCGCGATCACCACGCCCGCGGCGGGAGCCTCGGTGCGCGTCGAGTTCGGCGGCGCGCGCGTCCCCGAGGACCCGACGGCGCGCGACGGCTGGTGGTGGACCGACGCGAGACGCACGGCCATCACGGTGCACGGCCCGTGGTGCACGCGGCTGGTTCAAGAGCCCGGCGAGCTCCGCGCGACGGTGAGCTGCGTCGATCGGTGAGCGGGCGCGGAGTTCTGCGCTCCGCATTGGAGCTCCAGCGGTCATAGCTCGTCACTCCCGTCGCCCGCCCTCCGCGCGGTCGTGGTAGAGGTCGCTCTCACGGACCGCGAGGAGTTGATGGCCGCCCGAGAACTGCTGGCCGCTGGAGGACCGCTCGCGCAGGTCCTCCCCGGCTACGAAGCCCGCACAGAACAGCTCGCGATGACCGACGCCGTCGAGGCCGCGCTCGAAGAGGGCACCGGCCTCCTCGTCGAAGCTGGAACGGGCACGGGCAAGTCTCTCGCGTACCTCATCCCCGCGGCGCAGAGCTCGCTGCGCGTCGTCATCTCGACCGCCACCAAGGCCCTCGGCGAGCAGATCATCGAGAAGGACATCCCCACGCTCCGACGCCTCGGGCTGCACCCCGACGTCACCCTCGTGAAGGGGCTCTCGAACTACGTCTGCCTCCGTCGCCTCGAAGAGTACCGCCAGGGGATCACCACCGGCGCCGTCGCGCCCGAGGTCGGCATCGACCGCATCCTCTCGTGGGTCGACGACACGCTCACGGGCGACCGCGCCGACCTCGCGTCGCTCTCCGAAGAGGCCCCCGTGTGGCGCGAGGTCGTGTCGAGCTCCGACACGCGCGTGGGGCCCAAGTGCCGCTTCTACGACCAGTGCTTCGTCACGAAGATGCGCCGCAAGGCCGAGACCTCGCAGATCATCGTGACCAACCACCACATGTTCTGCGCCGACCTCGCGCTCCGCGGCGGGTTCTCGGGCGCGCAGGCGCTCCCCGACTACGACGCCGTGATCTTCGACGAGGCCCACTGCCTCGAAGACGTCGCCACGGAGTTCTTCGGCGTGCGGCTCACCCGCGCCCGCGTCGACACGCTCGTGCGCGACGCCGACAGGGCCCTGCGCGCCGCGGGCTTCTTCGTCGATCGAACGCGCGAGGGCTCCGTCATGCGCTCGCTCAACGAGATGAGCGCCGGCGCGCTGCGACTCTTCGCGTCGCTCCCTCGCACGGGCGGAATGGGGCGGCTCCCGCTCGCGCCCGGACAGATGGCCGGGGAGTTCCTCGATGGCGCCGAGCAGCTCCTGCGCGGGCTCGAGGAGCTCGACGCGCACACGCGAGACTTCTCGGGCACGAGCGACGCGGTGCTCTCGGTGACGCGTCGCGCGCGCGCCATGACCGAGTCGGTGAACATCATCACGCGCAAGAACGAGAAGACCCGCGACGCGTACGTGTCGTTCGCCGAGGCCGACGCGCGCGGCGGAGGCGCCGTGGGAGCCTCGCCCGTCGAGATCGGTCCGCTCATGGCCGAGCGCCTCTGGGCGCGACGCGGCGCCGTCGTGATGACCTCGGCCACGCTCTCGGCGGGAGGCGACTTCGGGTTCATCCGTCACCGCCTCGGCGTGCCCTCCGACGCGAAGGAGCTCACGCTGCCGTCGCCCTTTGATTTCCCTTCGCAGGCGGGGCTCTACGTTCCGCGCAAGATGCCCGAGCCGCGCGACGCGCGCTACCTCGACGCGGCCTGCGACGAGATCGAGCGCCTCGTGTCGATCACCCGCGGCGGCGCCTTCGTGCTCTGCACCAGCGTTCGCATGATGCGCGCGCTCCGAGACGCCCTCCGCGGCGCCTGGGCGTGGCCCACCTCGATGCAGGGAGAAGCTCCCAAACGCGTCCTGCTGGAGCGCTTTCGCGCGGCGGGCGACGCGGTGCTCTTCGCGACGTCGAGCTTCTGGGAGGGTGTGGATGTGCCCGGTCGCGCGCTGCGGCTGGTCATCATCGACAAGCTTCCGTTCGATGCGCCCAACGATCCGGTGACCGCGGCGCGCATCGCGCGGCTCACCGAAGACGGCCTCGACGCCTTCGACGCATATCAGGTCCCCACGGCGGCCATCGCGCTCAAGCAGGGCTTCGGAAGGCTCATTCGAACGCGCAGCGACACGGGCATCGTGGCCATTCTCGACCGACGGCTCCTCACGCGGAACTACGGACGCACGCTGCTCGAATCGCTCCCGCCCGCGTCGCGGCTCGCCACGCTCGACGAGGCCCGCGTGTTCTGGGAGGTCGTCTCGGGCCCTCCCACGCGCGTCATCGCCGCGCGCTGAGCGTCACGCGAGCTCGACGCGCGCCGTGGGAGGCGTCGCCGATCCGTCGAGCCGCAGCCTCGCGCGCTGCACCCTGCCGTCGACTTCGAAGCTCGCCACGCGCGAGTGTCCCTTCTCGACGAGGTCGCGGAGCTGCGCGTCGGTCACGGGCTTCGCGCCGAGCGTGAAGGGGACCACGAAGCGACAGCCGTCCTTCCAGCGAGCGCACCCCCAGGCGCGGTTGCCGACGAGGATCGCGCCCTGTCCGCACACGGGGCAACGAAGGCCCTCGACCTCGGCGCCGGGCTGACGCGCGGGGAGCTTTGGAGCGCGCGTGCGGGTGGGGGTCGTGGAGGTGCGGGGGGAGGCGGAGGTGCGAGGGGAGGAGGTTGGGGTGCGCGTGCGGGTGCGCGTGCGAGTGGGTGCTGATGCGTTCGTGTTGGCGCTCGGCGCTCGCGCGCCGACGCTTGTTCGGTGGTTGGTGCGAGAAGCGGGAGCGGCGTGGACGCCTTCGAGCAGCGTCGCACTTCGGAGCTCGCTCACGGCGCGTGAGACGAAGTCCGTGATGTCGGCCATGAAGCGCGCGCGCTGCTCCTTTCCGCGGGCCATCGCGCTGAGGCGAGCCTCCCAGTTTCCCGTGAGCTCGGGGGAGCGCAGGGCTTCGACGGGGAGCGCGTCGATGAGCCCCTCGCCCATCGCCGTCGCGACGAGGTTCTTGCCCTCGCGCGTGAGGTACGCGCGCTTGAGCAGCGTCTCGATGATCGACGCGCGCGTCGCGGGCGTCCCCAATCCGCTGTCTTTCATGGCCGCGCGCAGGGCCTCGTCTTCGATCTCGCGTCCCGCCGACTCCATCGCCGCGAGCAGCGACGCTTCGGTGTAGCGCCGCGGCGCCTTGGTGCGCTTCGTCTCGACCGCGTAGCGCCCGTCGAGCCGCTGCCCCTTCTTCAGCACCGGCAACATCTGGAGCTTGCTCTCGTCGTCGTCGCCGAAGCCCGCGACCTCCTGCCATCCGCGCGCGAGGCACTGTCTTCCGTGCGCCACGAAGCGATCGGGCGGAGGCGGCAGCTTCGCGATGAAGCGATCGACCTGCGGGTCCTGCGCGTCGTCGCTCGCGGGCTTCACCTCGGGCGCGTCGGGGACGTCGGGCGTCGCGCCGTCGTCGGGTCCCACGCGCACCACGGCGGTCGTGAGCGCGAACTCGGCGTCGGGATAGAACACCCCGAGAAAGCGCCTCGCCACGAGCTCGTAGAGCCGCGCCTCATCGCGGTCGAGCGCGTGGAGGTCGGGCGCGCGCGGCGTCGGAATGATCGCGTGGTGATCGCTCACCTTCGCGTCATTGAAGACCCGCCCCGAGCGCTTCGGAGGATCGTCGTGGAGACGGTTCGCGAAGGCCGCCACGGGCGCGCACGACGAGAGCGCGCTGAAGATCCCGCCGAGCGTGGGGAAGATGTCGTTCGAGAGGTGCCGCGAGTCGGTGCGCGGATACGTGAGCAGCTTGTGGCGCTCATAGAGCGACTGCGCGAGGTCGAGCGTGCGCTGCGCCGAGAAGCCGTAGCGCCCGTTGGCCGTGCGCTGCAGCGACGTGAGGTCGAAGAGCAGCGGCGGAGGGACCTTCTGCGTGCGCGTGTTCGCCGCTTCGACCGTGGCGCCGTGCGTCTTCGAAGCGACCTCGGCGCGCGCCACGATGCTTTTCGCGAGCTCCGCGGTGTCGAGGGCGGTGCGGCGGTCCCAGGTCCAGCGCGCGCGAAAGGGCGCGCCGTCGGTCGCGTGAAAGGCGCCGAGCACCTCCCAGTAGTCGCGCGAAACGAACGCGCGAATGGCCTTCTCGCGCGCCACCACGATGGCGAGCGTCGGGGTCTGCACGCGTCCCACCGAGAGCAGCGCGTCGCTCACCGCGCGCTGACGGAGCGTGAACGCGCGCGTGGCGTTCATCCCCACGAGCCAGTCGGCCTCGGAGCGGCAGCGCGCGGCGTCGGCGAGCGCGTCGTAGCGGCTCCCGGGTTGGAGCGCGGCGAAGCCTGCGCGGATCGCGGCGTCGGTGAGCGACGAGATCCAGAGCCGTCGGATCGGGAGCCTCGAAGCGGCAAGCTCGTAGGCGAGACGAAAGATGAGCTCTCCCTCGCGTCCGGCGTCGCAGGCGTTGATGACGGCGTCGAAGCGGCGGTCTTTGAGGAGCGCGCGGACGACCTTCCACTGCGAGGCGCTGGTCTTCACCGCGCGCAGCTTGAAGGTCTCGGGGAGCATCGGGAGCGTGTTCATCGCCCAGCGCTTCCACTCGGGGCGATACGCGGCGGGCTCTTCGAGCTCGACGAGGTGACCGATGCACCAGGTGACCACGTGCGAGGGACCTTCGAGGCACCCGTCGCCCCGCCGCGTCGCGCCGAGCACGCGGGCGAGGTCTCGCGCCACCGAGGGCTTCTCCGCGATCACCAGCTCCATGCGGCCGAACGTGTCACCGCAGAGGCTCCGCGCGCAACGGATCCGCAGTTCCGATGGACGTACCCTGTCGCGCAACCTCGACGCGTGAAGCGCCGAAGACGCGGGGATGAACACGCTCCTCTCGCTCTTTCGATCGCTCGCGGGTGACCTCGTCGACCTCGTGGCCCCTGTCACCTGCGCCGCGTGCGGAGAGGCTTTTCCCGCGCGCTTTCCGCTCTGTGAGGTGTGCTCGCATCACCTCGCGCCGCCCGACGAAGCCCCCGAGGGCGTCTTCGTCGCCTACGACCACGGAGGACCGCTCGCGCGCGCCATCCACCGCGCGAAGTATGGCGACGACCCGGCGGTGGCCGCGGCGCTCGGGGTGCTCCTCGCCGACGCGTGGGAGGCGCACGAGGAGGGAGCGTTCGATGTGGTGGTGCCGGTCCCGCTGCACGCGGCGAGGCTGCGGACGCGGGGGTTCAATCAGTCGGCCGAGCTCTCTCGTGCGCTCGCGCAGCGGCTCGGCGCGGTGGTGGGTTTCGACGCCGCGTGGCGGGTGCGCGACACGCCGACGCAGACGAAGCTCGATCGCGAGGCGCGCAGGGCGAACGTGCGCGATGCCTTTCTCGCGAGCGCGTCGCTGCGCGGAAAGCGCGTGCTTCTGGTCGATGACGTGGTGACCACGGGCTCGACGCTCGACGCGCTCCGTGATGCGTGCGAGGAGGCGGGCGCGGTCACCGTGCGCGCGACGGCGCTCGCGCGGGCGCCGCTGTTCTTCAGCGCGCAGTGACGCGGAGGAGGACCGAAGCCATGCGTGATAGAACCGCCTCCATGCGACCGGTCTTCGCCGACCTGAAGTCTGATTTTGTCTTCAAGAAGGTGTTCGGCAGCGAGGAGCACAAAGACGTGCTCATCGCCCTCCTCAACGCGCTGCTCGACCTCTCGGGTGATCGGGTCGTCGTGGGAGTGACGCACCTGCGCGAAGAGGAGCGCCCGAAGGTCGAGGAGCTCAAGCACTCGATCGTCGACGTGAAGTGCAGAGACGCGCTCGGGCGCTTCTTCGTCGTCGAGATGCAGGTCCTCCAGGTCGAGGCCTTCGACAAGCGCGTGGTCTACAACGCGTCGAAGACCTACGTGAATCAGCTCTCGCGCGGCGAGGAGTACCAGGGCCTCGACGACGTGGTGGCCGTCTCCATCTGCGATTTCGTGCTGTGGCCCGACGCGTCGTCGCAGCCGCGCGTTCCCCTCGTGAGCCACTGGCGCATGCAGGAGCAGCACGGCGGACGTCTCGGTCTCTCGCAGGTGCAGTACGTGTTCGTCGAGCTCCCGAAGCTCCCGCTCGATCGCCCGCCGCACGACGCCGCCGAGGAGTGGGCCTACATCTTTCGCCGCGCCCCGACGCTCCGAGAGGTCCCCGCGCACGTCCTCCACGAGGGACCGCGCAGAGCGCTCGAGGCGGCCCGGAGCGCGCACTTCACCGCGTACGAGTGGGAGGTCTACGACCGCGAGTCCGTGGCCATCGGAGACGCGCGCGGCGCGTTTCAGTTCGCGGAGCGCCGCGGCCGAGAGAGCGGCACCTTCGAGACGCTGCGCGCGGTCTGCGAGGCCCGCCTTGGGAGGGCGCTCACCGAGGCCGAGCTGACGAAGCTCGCAGCGAGCGCGGTGGGCAAGGACGCGGCGATGACGGTCATCGCGGTCGCGACGATGGAGGCCGCGTCGCTCGCGGCGTGGCTGGCGGGGTGAGCGTTCCGCGGTTTTCGGCGAAGACGTCGGAGGCGCGCCGTGATCACCACGTGCGTTTGCCGCTCGCTGGCCCGCCGTACGGACACGCCTTCTGCGCGTCGGTCGTACTCGTCGAACACCTGCCGTCTGGGGTCACGGTGACGGTGATGTGCCCGTAGCAGTCGAGGTGGGGGTTCGTGTGTTCGCTGATGTTCTTCGCCCAAAGGTCGGGCTGCGACGGGTCGAGCTTGCTCTTCTTCTTCGCGGTCAGGATCGCGTGGCAACCCTTGCCAAGACCCGTGCACATCGCGCTACCGCCGTGGTCGAAGTGCAAGCGTTTGAGCGCAGCAGGATGCGGGTGGTTGTACCCACCTCCCGAGCTCGCAGCACCGACGAACGATGGGGCCCCGAAGAACTTGAAGAGGTCGTCGGGGTTGTTCTCGTCGGCGCCGTGGTGGCTCAGCTTGATCCAGTCCGCGGCGTGCTTGTGACGGTGGGGCAGCAGCGCGCCGTGATTGCGGAGAAAGTACGCCTCCATGCCCAGGTACTGATCGGCTTCCGCCTCTCCGGCGAGGAACAACGTCCGCCCCGCGAAACGTATCCAGAGCGCAACGGAGGTGCGGTTACGAAACTGCTTCAACAGGGCGCTACCTGCGGCGCGCGAGCGCTCGAGGTCGTGACGAATCTGCGCCGTGACGTTCGGCGAAGGCGACAAGACGTGCACCTCGACCCCGCCGAGATCGTCAAGGAGGCTGTGGGCGATGAAGTGCTGCTGTGCTGTCTCGGGGAGCGCTTCGATGGACGCCCGAACCTCCCTCGTCAGCTTCGACAGTTCTTCGTTCGCCTCACGTTGCGCGATCTCCTCGAACAAATGTAGATCGACGCCTGGGTAGCGGAACTCCTCGGGTGAGAAGCGCGCGAGGATCGCCGGGATGCCTTGGATATGATCCTTGTCCCACTGCGAGATGCCCGCGAGGCGAAAGCGCCGCTTCGCCTTCAAGCGTTCCTCGATGGCATCGACGATGACCGTAGCGTCCGCCATCGGTCCACCGTCGAGCAACATGAAGCTCCCGTCGGGAAGGTCGATCAGGATCGCCTCGCCCTGCCCGACATTCAAGAGATGCAGCGCGAGCGGCGCAGTCACAGTCGCCACAGCGCATCCCCGAGCAAGAGGAGTTCGCGATACGCGCGTGACGTGTGGGCCTCGTCTGGCGTGTGCCCTCGCGCCGTCAAACGATACGCGTGAAACGCATCCACAAGCTCGCCGACCACACCCTGACACGCACTCGCCGAGATGTCGGGAACCCGCCAATCGCGCGCGAGGACGGAGAGTTCTGGCTGCTTCGTACCCTGATTTCGAACAGGTGATTCGGAGAGGAGCGGGTCGATCGCCTCGCGCACGTTGAGGAGCACGCCCACGACGATCGCGTCCTCCACGGAGCGCGCACGCGCATAGACCCCCTCCAGGGGAAGGGTCGCACCGTCGAGATTGATCCAAGCGCTCCAGACAACACCGTGCGAGCGACCTCTCGCGGAGCGGCTCGCCTTGGAGAGAATAAAAAGCGGCTCATTCGTGTCTGCGTACCCGTTAGAACAATTGAACTTCAACACGCCAAGACGACACTGCTCCTGAAACATGCGAGTCCGTTCGGATGCGCTAACGCGCTCCATTCGGGAGACCTGGCGGATCTCCTCGGCAAGCCTCGCTCCGACCGGATCCTGCTCGCGGAGCGCGGCGAGCGAGACTCCCTTCGAGTCACCCCGCCCGGGGAGAAACACACGCGAACCCGCGATGACCGGCTCGCAGAGATTCGGCACCCCGCCCAGCAACTTGGGCCGCGAGTACGCTCGCAATGTCGGCGTCCGATCGTCGAGACGTCGCTTGCCCCCGCGATGCACAACTCCACCGGGGATCTCATCGAAGACGAAGAGCTCATAACCCCACGGCTTCGGCGCGGCGACCACGCCCTGGTGGATCCCACCTCGAAGCATCTCAGAGAGCGGCACGCGAGGGACTTTCCGAGTTCCTCCCGAAGCCTTCGGAGCAGCGGCGCCCGTCCAGTTGTCGGGGGCTTCCGACGAGATTGTCACCCACCGTGTCGTCGCACGCGCCTCGACGGAAGGCGCGTCCGGCGCTCTCGCGGAGAACAGCGACGCCCCGAAGTCCCCGGCGCCATTGCGCACGCCACCGGGCACGGTGATCACCTCTGCGCGGGGGAGCTGCGCGCCCGGCAGACGGTGCCCCATCAACATGCCCGCGTAGCTCAACGCGTCGGGAAAGGGCGAACCGTGGTTCACGATCACCGTCTCGATGCGAAGCTTCGCCGCGAGCTCCGCGCGTACGCCGCGATGCTGCACCCCGCTGAAGAGCTGCGAAGCCATCACCGCGCCGACCGCACCGCCGTCTCGCACCTTGTCGAGCGCGATGGAGAGAAACGCATACGCGAGGTTCACGGGGCCGAGCCCGTCGAGCGCGCGCGCCGCGTCGCGCTCTGGAGCACGCCACTGTCGATGTCCCGCGAAGGGCGGATTGAGGAGCACCGCGTCGACCGTCGGGATCTCATCGAGGACGCGCTGTGACTTCGCGTCGCCCGTGATGAAATTCCGATCGAGCGAGGGGAAGGGGCGCACGTCATCGAGCATTTCGGGTACCAGGCGAACAGTGGTCCGAAGCACGTTGAGCGCTGCGAGGTGAACCGCATCGGCGTTGCGATCGATGGCCCAGAGCTTCTCTGCCAGCACGGCGCGAGCGACCTCGGGGCGTCGCCACGTCACGTCGACGAACATCTCTCGGAGCGCCGCGCATAGCAGCTCCCCCGACCCCGCCGCAGGGTCGAGCACCGAGGGGAGTTCCTCCATCGTGCTCGCGATGCGCACTGCGGGGAGAATGAGCTGATGAGCCAGCGTGTCTGCGTAGCTCCTCGGTGTGAAGTAGGCGCCGAGCCTGCGTCGCGCGGAGGTGTCCTCCTTCAATTCGCCGCCGAACCGCATCGTCGGGAGCGTGGGTTGGGGCGAGTCGATGAGCTCGTGCGAGGTGCCGAGCATCTGCTCGTAGAACGCTCCGACGGGGTCGACCTCCAGACTCGCGAAATCGATCTCGCTCGCTTCGATCTCGTCGACGAGCGGCCGAACGAGCGCGGCGTCATCCGGCAGATCGGCCACGGATCGCAGCACGCGGCTGTTCAACACCCTCGCGCATCGACGGAGCAACTGCGGCAGCGACGCTCCATCGAGCGCCGTCTCACGAAGCGTTCCCCGACGCAACCAGTGCAGGCGGTCGAGATCCTCGAGGGTCTTCACCAACAGGAGCGCTGAGAGGAGCTGCACGAAGCGCGACTTCGCGCCGACGTCGCTCTGATCCGACGCGATGTCACGACACCAGCGCTTCCACCATGTCTGCACGCGTCCCAACAGGTATTCCGAGGCGTCCTCCCGTCGGGTCGTGTCGTGCCGCTCACCGGAGAGTGGTTCGAAACGCCCGATACGCGCGAACGATGAGGGCGTGAAGCCACGAATCGCTTCGATCGAGAGGTCTCCGGCGCGACACCCCCACGCCTTCCCTGCGCTGAAGTCGCTCCAACGGAGCTCGCCGTCGCGCACCGAGAGGCTCCAACGGTTTCCCGCGAAGTAGGACATCGCGTCGAGCACCGAGGGAATGCTCCGCTGCTCACGCGCCACCGACGCCCGGGTCGGATACCCCCCCAGCACGAGCCGATCGAACGCGGGGACGCCAGGGCATGGGCTCGTCTGCGCGTATCCCTCTCCCCAGCCCAGGAGTTCCAGCACGTCGAGCGCCGCTTCGGGTTTTCGCGACGACACCGCCTCGCGTACCCGCTCGACTGTCTCGTGCTCCGTCACGCCTTTGCTCCCGTTCAAAGCAGCACCTTCGCGCGCCACGTGGAGGCCCGACGCCTGCGCGTTGGCCTTCGATATCACGCGAGGCCCCCTCACGTCACCGCCCGTCTTCAGGCATTTCAATGGCGCCGTCGCGACGCCGCGAGTGACACCCGCCCCCGCGCGATCACGGCAGTTGCTTGCGTTGCGCCAGGAACTCACGCACAGGTCGCGTCCGGCCTTGCGCGAGGTCGTCGAGCCCTCGTTCGATCGCAGCATCGAGGAGGCGCTGCTCCTGTGACGACACGTCGTCATCGAACGCCACGAGCTCCACCTCCGCGCCCTCGGGGAGGCTCGTAGGAACGTCGACTCGAAGGCGACCGCCGCGCACGACGCCACGAATAGAACAGGGTTGCATGGCGCTGACCCTACCGCAGCCCGTGTCGATGGTCACGCCCCGTGAAGCCGCGAGTACTGGTGGCGGAGGGGCCTTGTGCAGGCAGAGATGGCCTCGCGTGATCGCGAGCGGAGACTCAGCGAGGGATCACGCAGCGGAAGCCGAGACTCGACGCCGAATAAGAGGGAGCCGCGCTCAACCCGAGTGAAAACACTCCGGCGCGAGGCCCGCCGGTCCAGTATCCGCCGCGATACGCAGCGGCGGGAAGTCCCATGATAGCCCCCTCCCCAGTGCCATCCCCTCGATCGACGACGGACGTGATATTCCACGTTCCATCATTGTTATAGCCTGTGGGCCATTGGTCAACCCGTTCATTGACCCGGGTACCCCCAAGCGAAGTTCCAGACGACGGAGGAGCGAGCACGACACCGCCATCAGGCAGCGTCAGCGTCGGGGATGTGATCGCACCTGCGCCCGCGAACCACTCCGCAGTCCATTCATTCAAATTGCCCACCATATCTTGAGCTCCCCAGGAACTCCCGCAGCCCCCACCGGCACCGGGGTTTCGAGGACCAGTCGTGGAGATATTGCACAGGCTAGCATCATCGGTAGTTCCCGATGCAGCGCGCAGCCATTGAACTCCTGTGGGCAGTTCTTTCCCGCTGTTTGCGCACACTTCGAGCGCTTGAAACCATGTGATCCAGCGAGCAGGCGGAGTTCCAGGCGTCCTTACAACGCTCAACGCATAAGGAGCATGTCCCGCGACGGCGCGCCCCCATTGACCGTTGCGAGGAAAATAAGTGAGGTCCGCGTCCGCGGTGAAGAGCCAGGAGCCAGAAGCGTCGGGAGCATAGTTGACCGAAGTCTCGTAACGGTCGATCCAAAAGGCAGTGGCCCCGCTTCCCACTCGCACGACTTCATCATACAGCCCGCCTGCGAGGGGCTTTCGACAGTACTTCCGTCCGCCTGGCGACGTCGGATCGAGGTCATACCCGACCGGGCAGTCCGGCGTGCCGTACTGGTCCGCATACCGCGCGTACGGCACGGGGTTCAGCGGCCTGCGCTCCGTGCGAAGCAACTCCGCGCCGGTCATCGATCCATCGCGAACGACAGTGGTCACCCACACATTCGCGCCATCGAACATCGAGCCCGGGCACGCGTCGATCGGGATCTCCGACGAGAAGCTCCCCGTGCTCGTGTTGTACTGCGTCGACGCGTTCGTCACCGTGCACACCACGCTCGGTCCCGCCGCGGCGCCCGCGTCGGAGAGCGGGTCCACCTTCTCGAAGATGAACGTCAGGTGCGGCGTCATCGGCGGCATCCTCACCGGCACCGCGATCGATCCGGCCACCGTCAGGAACGTCCGCGTGTGCCCGCCTCGCTCACCCTCGCGCGCCATCGCCGCGTGCACCGCCACGAACACGCCCGCCGCGATGATCGCCCCGAGCACCAGCGCCCGCGGCAGGAACTTCCCCCAGCTCAGCTCCATCGTCTTCATCACTTCGACTCCGTCATCGGAAGAACGTGCGGCTTTCATGTATCCGTCAGAACGATCAGCGCGGGATCACGCAGCGGAAACCTAGCGAGGAATAATAGAATGCCGGGCTCGCACTAAGGTCCAACGTGTACACCCCGCTCTGCACTGGACGACCAAACGCTCCTCCTCGCGCAGCAGAGGAGGGTGCGCCCGTGCCGTCACCACCGATTGAATGCACCGTGGAAGTGATATTCCACGTCGCATCATCTCCGTAACCCATGGGCCACGGAGTGAAACCGTTGTTGACTAGGCGCCCAAAAACCATGTTGACATCGGCAGTTGCCGGTGACGTTACCTGACTCGTGCTGGCGTACCACTCATCGGTCATCTCCCAGAGGTTCCCGATCATGTCTTGGACCCCCCATGAACTTTGACACCCAGCTCCCATGCCGGTGCGTCGAACCATACTGCCAGCAACGTTGCAGTTGTTTGGCGTCGTTTCGACGGCAGTCAGCCCATCCGCAGCAGCGAACCATTCTTCCCTGAACATCAAGCGCTTCCCCGACGCGCGACACAACGTCGCCGCTTGAAACCAGGTCAAGTAAGCGCTCGGCAACACTCCGGGGCGCGAATATGACTTGAGCGCGGCGTGAGCAGATGTCCACTGCCCATTGGGGGCGAGCCCCGTGTATACGAAGTCTGACACGCCAAACTGAGTCCCCGAATCGTTAAAGGCCGACGCCTCGTATCGGTCGATCCAGAATGCCGTCGCTCCGCTCCCGACACGAACGATCTCGTCCAGAATCGTTCCATCGGCTGTACGGCGCCGACAAAGTCGCCGATCGCTTCCTTCCGCGAATCCTTGCGCCGCATCGATCAATCGCTCATACCCGACCGGGCAGTCCGGCGTTCCGTACTGATCGGCATACCGCGCGTACGGCACCGGGTTCAGCGGCCTGCGCTCCGTGCGAAGCAGCTCCGCGCCCGTCACCGATCCATCGCGGACGACGGTGGTCACCCACACATTCGCGCCATCGAACATCGAGCTCGGGCACGCGTCGATCGGGATCTCCGACGAGAAGCTCCCCGTGCTCGCGTTGTACTGCGTCGACGCGTTCGTCACCGTGCACACCGCCGTCGGTCCCGCCGCGGCACCCGCGTCGGAGAGCGGGTCCACCTTCTCGAAGATGAACGTCAGGTGCGGCGTCACACCGGATCGCACCGTGATCGATCCGGCCACCGTCAGGAACGTCCGCGTGTGCCCGCCTCGCTCGCCCTCGCGTGCCATCGCCGCGTGCACCGCCACGAACACGCACACCCCGAGGATCACCCCGTGAAGGAGCATCCGTCCCAGGAGCTTCCCCCAGCTCTGCTTCGTTGCCATCATCACTTCGACTCCCTCACCGGAAGAACGCTTCGATCCTCGTCTGTCCGTCGACGCTCTGCCCCACGATGCTCCCGTGCCACACGAACTGCGCGTTGATCGATGTCGCGCCCGCGTCGCCAGTCAGCACGCCGCTCACGAACGTGAACGTGATCGACGGCGTCACCGTGCCACCACCGTCCGTCGCATCCCGCGCGACATCAGCGCTCGCATCCGTCGCGTCGCTCGGCACATCGGCGCTCGCATCCATCACGTCGCTCGCAGCATCCATCGCCGCGTCGGCCGCATCCCCTGTCGCGTCTGCGACCGTCACGTCCTCGTCGCCTCCCGCATCGCGCACATCGACGCTCACATCGCCCGCGCCGTCCGCGTTGACCACATCGCTCCCAGCCCCCGTGTCCGCCGTGTCGACGCTCGGAACGTCGTCTCGCCGCGGGTTCACCTCATCGGGATCCTTCGGGCAACCCGTCAGCACGCAGAGCGCGCACACGAGCATCGCCCCTCGTGTCCTCATGCTCCTCCTCCTCGCTCGCGGGAAAGCTCCCCGCGCCATCAGAACCTTCCACCGCACGACACGCCGAATGCGCCGGGGCCCGGTCCGCACGACACCAGACTCGCGCGACGCTCGGCGCCGCCTGACGACGTCGCGAACAGCAGCGCCGAGGTCACACCGAACGCGGCCGCCGCACCGAAGCCCGCCCAGGCCACCGGGCCCATCGTCGAGACCGTGCTCCACGCGCCGGGACAGTTCTCTCGACGCGGACGCCCGTTCGGCGCGAAACACTGACTGTCATCGTTCCACGTCGAGAGGTCGCCGAGGTAGAGCCCCATCGCCACGGCCCCGACGCCGAGCGCCGCCACCGCAACACCGCCGCTCACCCAGGCGAGTGTGCGTCGCGTGTTTCCGCTCGATGCCTCTCCGCACGAGAGCGTGACCGACTCTCGCAGGGTCGACTCCGCGGTCACCGTGACCGAGCGCGTCGTCGCAGCACACCCCGCCGCGCGCAGCGTGAACGTCACCGCGCCCGCGACCACACGGAACCGCCGCTGCGCGGGCCAGCGTCCGAGCACCTCGCCCTGCACCACCACTTCGGCGGCGGGACCGTCGCCCGAGAGTTCCAGCGTCGCGAGGCGCGCGGAGGCACGGCTTCGCGCGGTCTCCAGGTCACGACGGTACGACTCGATCCACGGGTCGCTCGTGCCCGAGAGGGCCTGACCGAGATGAACCTCCGCGTCGACGAAGCGCTCCATCGCGCCCTCCGCGAGGCCCATTCTGCCGAGCGCCCGCGCACCGCCGCAGAGCGCGTGTGCGCGACGAAAGCGATCGAGCGCCTCGGCGTTGCGCGACTGCGACCGCAGCGCGACACCCTCCGTCTCGAGCCGCTCGGCCTCGACCGCCTGCGCGCACGACGTCTGCGCCGTCGCAGGAAGCGACGCCAGCAGCGCCGCGAAGCTCACGCCCCCTGTCGTGATCCATCGCCTCGGGTCACTCATCGGTTCGGAAACTCCTCGTGGCCCTCAGCGGGCCGCGTCGGCATCGGTGGAGGTGGTGCGACCACCGCGGGAACCGGCCGCTCGACCGGCGTCACCCGAGGCGCGACCTGCGCGACCGGCTGCGCGCGAAGATCCATCAACACGGGCTGCACGCTTCCACGCGCTGCGCCGTGAGCGGCCGCATGCCTCCCTCCACGCGCGGTGGGCTGCACCGACGGAGTCACTCGCGCGACGGGCGCGGCCACCGCCGCAACCTGCGGAGCGCTCTCGCTCGGAGGCGGCGCGACGGGTTGCGCGACGGGCGTCGGAGCCACGGGGGTGACGGGCGTCGGACGCACCGCCGCGTCGCGCGCCATCGTGGCCGCGTGATCATCCTGCGCGCCGATCCGCGTCGCGGTGAGCACGCCGACGGTGAGGAGCGCGCTCGCCGCGAGCAGCGCGGCCAGCGTCGCGACGCGCGAACGCTGCGACTTCTGGGGAGGCGCGTCGACCACGCTGATGCTCCCTCCGAGCGTCGTCGGACGCGCAGCGCGCCCGTGCTCGGGGAGGGTGCTCGCGTTCTCGTCGATCGTCGTCGCGGCGCGCGGAGGGATCGACCCCGGCGCGACTCCGAAGCGGCTCGCATAGCGCTCACGCACGCGCTCGTCGGCCAGCGGGAGGAGCGCGAGGCCGACCTCACGCACCGACGGGAACCGCTCGCCGATCGCGGGCTTGAGCATCCTCGCGACGACGCCTTCGAACTCCGGCGACAGGTCGGGGCGTCGCACGTGCATCGGCTCGTAGCGCCCGGCCTGGGTCTTCACCGCGCGGGCGACGAAGTTCTGCTCGTCCTCGACCATGAAGGGGAGCTGCCCCGTGGCGCACACGTACGCGATCACGCCGAGCGAGAACTGATCGCTCGCGGGCGTGAGGTTCTTCACGCCGCCCCACTGCTCGGGAGACATGTAATCGGGCGTGCCGATGACCGCGCGCGTCTCGGTGGCGACGCCGTCGGGGCCGATGATGCCCGCGCTCGCGATGCCGAAGTCGACGACCTTGAGCACCTCGTCGTCGGTGCCAGGCACGATGAACATGTTCTCGGGCTTGAGGTCGCGGTGCACGACGCCGAGGTCGTGCGCGGCCTGGATCCCCGCACAGGCTTGCACGAGCACCGCCACGAGGTCGGTCTCACGGAGCACCCCCGCGCGTTCGAGACGCGCGTCGAGGGTCTCGCCCTGGAGCCACTCCATGGTCATGTACCAGGTGCCCTCGTCTTCGCCGAAGTCGAACACGCGCACCACGTTGTCGTGCTCGATCTTCGCGAGCACCTGCGCCTCGCGCATGAAGCGCCCCGTGATGTCGATGCGCTGCGCGAGCGCCTCGCGGATCGTCTTGATCGCCACGGTGCGATCGAGCCAGCGGTGGCGCCCGCGGTACACCTCGCCCATGCCGCCGTGCGCGATGGCGCGCTCCACCACGTAGTTGCCAACCACCCGCCCTGGGGGCCATCGGTAATCGCTCGTCATGGCCTCGTCTTCGGGGGCTCCGACGCTCGCTCCACGCTCGGCCCCCTCTGACATGGGATCGCACTCCGCCTCGGCTGATGTCAACGCTTCACGCACCGTGACGACACGTAGAGCAGCCTCCGCGCCATCCCCCTCCGGTGACGTGGCTCGTGCGATCTCGCGCACTTGGGGATCATCCCTTCCGAGGGTCGTCTCCGACCTTCCTCGGAACCCCCTTCCGACGATCCTCGGAGGCGCCATCACACAATCATCGAAAGCTCGGACGACATGGTTGACAGGGGCTTTGCGCGTGTGGCTCCCATGAGGCTGAAAGGAGTCACCATCTCTCATGCCAGATCCGTTGCAGTTGGAGACCTACGTGCGCGCCCCGGTGATCACCGTGGCGGGCGGCGTGGCGCTCTCGATCAAGCTTTTGGGCCGTGTCCCGAAGGGCGCCCCCGAGGGGGTGAAGAAGCGCGCCAGGGCGTTGCGGGCGAAGACCGTCGCGCTCCAGGGCGCGTGGGCCGCGCGTGATCGCGTCGAGAAGAGCGTCGACACGCGTCCCTTTGACAACGCCAACGACGTCGCCTGGGGAGCCCTCATCGATCGGCTCACGGCGTACTCCGCGCTGCCTCGCGACCGCTACCCCCGCGCCGAGCGCGCGGCGGCGCTCCTCACGACGCTCAAGCTCACCGAGCGCTCGTGGCTCACGATCGAGTATCACGAGCAGTGGGCCGAGGGAGACAAGCGCCTCAAGCGCGTCGCGGCCGAGGGCCTACACGCCGAGCTCGTCGGGCTCGCGGGCGAGGACTTCATCGCCGAGGTCGAGCGCACCCACAAGGAATACGGCGACGCCCTTGGCATCACGGGCGACAACGTCTCCACGAGCGCCGAGGTGGCCGACCTCTCGACCCTGCTCCGCGACACCGGACGCGCCATCGCCGACTACGCCGTGCAGCTCCTCGCCATGCACGACCCCGACGACGCCGAGAACGATCGCGCCGTGCGCCACGCCCTCGAACCCATCGATACGCACCGCGCTCGAACGAAGCGCGCCACCCCGTCGACCGAGCCGACCCCCGACGATCCTCCGGTGGACCCGCACACGCCCGTGCCCGTCACCGGCTGAACCCGCCACGAGATGCCGGCAGGCTTCCTCGGATCGCTTCAAAGCCGTCCGCGGAAGCCTCCAGGGCTTCGATGATGAGAAAATTCTCAAATTGAGAGACCCCGAGGTCTTCGGCGATCGCTCGAACGGCGATGCAGAAGGCCGTGCGGTCTCGCGCGCCGGGTCTCGACCGACGGAGGGATACCCGGAGGCATCTCGCGGTCGCTTCGCGCTGCGTCGGCCGTTCGGGATCATGTACCTCTCGATGTCATGAAGGTGCTTCTTCGTGTCCGTGGGATGGAGGGCTCGCTCCGCGCGGAGGTCGCGCCCGGGGAGGCGCTCCTCTTCGGCCGTTCGCCCGATCCGTCACGGCTGCCCGAGGGGCTCCTCGCGGCGCCGCCGAGGAAGGTCACGGTGCTCTCGGATCTCGTGTCGACCAACCACGTGCTGGTCGTCGCGAACGAGGCGGGCGCCTGGGTGCTCGACCTCCAGAGCCGCAACGGGACCTCCGTGCGACACGAGGGCGGCGCGCTACACCTCGAGCTCGGACCGCAGGCGAACGCCGACCCGCAGCGGGTGACCTTTCCCCTCCGCGCGGTGTGGAACACCGATGATGACTTCGCGCGCGGCGTCTTTCAGAGCGTCGCGAAGTGGCTCGACGACGCGGACATCGACGCCGACGTGACGCTGCTACCCCGCGCAAGCGACGCCCCCGAGCGGGGCGCGTTGAAGCTCGCGACGGGAGAGCATCTCGTGGTGACGCCGCGCGCCGGGACCCACGCGCTACGGCTCGCCGACGACCTCGCGACGGTCGCGCGCTTCGTCGAGAGCCAGAACGCGCTGCGCGACGAGGAGCGCGGTCACGAGCCCGGCTTCGTGCTCCGCTCACAGAGCGCGAGAGAGTCTCACCACGCGGTGTGCGAGGCCGCACGTCGAGGGCGCGGACTGCTCCTGCTCGGCCCCTCGGGGACGGGCAAGGAGCGCTTCGCGCGCTGCTACCACCAGCATTCGTCGCGGGGAGACGGGGCCTTCGTGGCGATCAATTGCGGCGCGCTCCCCGAGGCGCTGATCGAGAACGAGCTCTTCGGGAGCGTCCCTGGCGCGCATCACGGCGCGGTCGACAAGCGCGGGCTCTTCGAAGCCGCCGACGGGGGAACGCTCTTTCTCGACGAGGTGGCAGACCTCTCGCTGGCCACGCAGGTGAAGCTCCTGCGGGTGCTCGAAGACGGCACCTTCCGCCGACTCGGCGACGTGCGCGAGCGACGCGTCGACGTCCACGTGGTGTGCGCGACCAATCGCGACCTGCGCGCGGCCATCGAGGCCGGACGCTTTCGCGAGGACCTCTGGTTTCGCCTCGCGCGCTACGAGGTCACGCTCGCCCCGCTGCGCGAGCGCCTCGACGACATCGACGCCCTGCTCCGCGCGCAGGTCGTCTCGCCCGGTCGCACCGCGTGGGACGCGCTCTCCCCCGACGCGCGCGTGCTCGTGCGACAGCACCCGTGGCCCGGCAACGTGCGGGAGTTCCTGAACTTCGTCGGTCGCCTCCCCGATGCGCCCGACGCAGTGACCGACGCGGCATCGTGCAGACAGCTCCTCGGAGGGCGCGCCTCGGAAACCCCGCGTGTCACGCCGACGCCCCTCGCACCGCCCACCACCGCGAGCGACTGGCACCACATCGAGGCGCGCGTCTGGAAGGCGTGGCGCCGCACGCACGACGGTCCTCCCGCAACGTTTCAAGACCTCGGGCGCTTCGTCGACGACTACCTCAAGCCCGCCTTCGTCGCATGGCACGGGAACGTCCCCACCGAAGCGACCACGCTCGACGAGCTCCCTCGCAACGCCGTCGCGAAGCGCCTCGGCATCGACTGGAACACCGCGAGCAAATGGCTCTCGCGCTACCTCGACACCTTCGTTCGCGGCGGGCGGTAGCCCTCTCCCCGTCCCTCTCCCGCGAAGCGGGAGAGGGTGCCTGTTGGTAGCTGGCACGCCCTCACCCCCTCCCTCTCCCGGCAGAGCCGGGAGAGGGAGTCATCGGCGACAATCTCGGCACCTGAGCGTTCGGCGCCGCATCGCTTCGCGCGACGGTTGTTGCCGCGCACGACCGCTGCTCGCACTCCCTCTCCCGGCTCTGCCGGGAGAGGGAGGGGGTGAGGGCATGCCAGCTACCGACGGGCACCCTCCCCCGCTTCGCGGGGGAGGGACGGGGAGGGGGCGCAATGCACGGCCTCGCCCTGCGCGCGGCCGAGCGCGAAGTGCCACGCAGCCGCGGCGCGGCGCCAGTCGAGCAGCGCATCGACCTCGCGCAGCCCCGCCTCCGCAGCCGCCGTCTCACGGAGGTTCAGCACCAGCAGCGTCCCGTCGCCGAGGCCGAAGCG
Organism: Polyangiales bacterium; assembly: GCA_046351535.1. GTDB lineage: Bacteria > Myxococcota_A > Polyangia > Polyangiales > CAISKJ01. The sequence goes on along the minus strand of JAXLYG010000031.1, from coordinate 88,816 downwards.
CTCGCGCTCGCGCGCCGCCAGGTCGTGCGCGATCGCCACCTCGCGTCGCGCCACATCGACACGCTGACGGGCCGCTTCGGGCGCGGAGAGCGCGTCGCGCACGTCGGCGTTCACGCGCTCGACGGCGAAGCGACGCTGCGCTTCGGCGCGCTCCATCGCCGCAGAGGCGGCGCGCTCGCGGCCCGTCGCCGTGCGGTTCAGGATCGGAATGTCGACCATCACGCCCGCTTCGAGCACCACGCCGTCGCGGCTCTGCGGACCGGGACCGAGGTCCTGCGACGCGGCCACCGACACGTCGATCGCCGGGAGCCGCTGGTTCTCGGCCCACGTGCGCTCGACGCGCTCCCGCTCGCGCTGCGCTTCGAAGCGGCGCGGCTCGGGACGCCGCGCGGACGCGTCCCGCGACGCGCGGTCGACGCAGGCCACGTCGAGCGCGGCGGGCTCCGTGAGCGCGGGAGGGAGCTCGTTGTCGGTCGGCAACCGCGGCTCGCCGCGGTCGTCGCGGAGGTAGAGCGAGAGCTCGATGGCGGCCTGTTCGACGGCCCGGCGCGCGCTCACCACGGCGCCTTCTCGCTGCACGATGGCCCTGCGGTTGTCGGCGCGTTCGAACTCCGGGAGGTCTCCGCGCGCGACGCGCTCCGCGAGGCCCGCGTCACGCTCCGAGGCGAGCGTGAGGAGCGCGCGCGCGACCTCGAGCCTGCGCCCCGCGGCGACCCAATCCCAGTAGCGCAGGGTGGCGGCGCGCGAGGCTTCGAGGCGCTGCTGGCGCGCGCCCATCTCGGCGGCGGTGCGTCCGTGCTCGGCGCGCTGGATGTTGGCCCGCGCGCGGTCGATGGGGCCGTTGCGAAGGAGCGGCACGGTGAGTCCCGCGCGCACCTCACCGTAGTCGTTGGTCTCGATCTTCCCGTCGTAGATGGGGATGCCCGTGTACGAGAGCCCCTGCCCGAAGCGGTATCCGGCGAAGAGCTGCGCGCCCCAGAGGCGCGTGGGCTGCGTCACCTGCGTGTCGAGCGTGAGCGGGTTGTAGTACCCGACAGGTCCTCCCGCGGCGCGCGTGCGCCACTGCGGATCGAAGGCTCCCTCGGCGGCGAGGAGCTCGGCGTCGGCCGCGTCGCGGTCTCGATCGGCCGCCGCGATGAGCGGAAAGTGCGTCTCGACAGAGCGCAGCACCGTGTCGAGCGGGAGCGCCTGCGCCGACGCGCGCGACGGGAGCAGCGCGAGCGACGGGAGCAGCGCGAGCGCGAGCGAGAGGGCGGTGCGCCTCACTTCGACTTCTCCTGCGTGCTCGCCTCGGGGTTCGCCACCACGGGCGGGAAGCCGTTGAACTGACGCCACAGCTCATACGCGAGCGTCACGCGGTTGAGCAGGATCCACCCGTTGGCGCGCACGCCCTGGCGGAGATAGCGCCCCGAGGGCCAGCGCTCGTTCCCGTCGGGGACCACGAGCACGCGGAACTTCCCCTTGCCGTCGTCGGCCGCGTCGATGACCGAGATGACGCCGCCGAAGGTGCCTACCGCGACCGAGGGCCAGCCCGAGAACTGAAGCGCGGGCCACCCCTCGAACTGCACCCGCACGTGACGCCCCTCGCGCAGGAGCGGGACGTCGTTGCCATCGACCCAGAGTTCCACCGCGCGCGCGTCGGTGTCGGGGACGAAGATCACCAGGGGATCGCCCGCCTTCAAGAGCTCCGCGCCCGTCCCCCCGAGCACGCGGAGCACGGTTCCGTCGCGCGGCGCCGTCACCCGCTGCGTCGACTGTCGCGCGAGCCGCACGTCGATGCGCGCGAGCTCCGCCGTCGAAGAGGCCACCTCGGCCATCGCCGCGGCGCGGTTGGCCCGCGCGTCATCGATCGACGCGAAGCCGTCGGTGCCCGCGCGCGCGAGGTCCGATCGCAACGCGAGCTCCTCGGAGCGCGCGGCCTCGTACGTGGCCCGCGCGCGGTCGACCTCGGTGCGCGCGCGCACGTGATCGAGCTCGGCGAGCTCCACCGTGCGCGTCGACGAGAGGCCCGACTGCCCCAGCGACATCTGCCGCTCGACGTTGCGCCGCGCGGTCTCTGCGACGGCCTCCGCGGCCTGCACCGCGCGGTCCGCTGCGCGCACCCGCTGTGTGGCCATCTCGACGCGACGCGAGGCCGCCTCGGTGGCGCTCTGCCGTGACTCCGTGAGCCGCTCGGCGCGCGATCCGATGGAGTCGGCCCTGGCCCTCGCGGCTTCGAGCCTCGCCACCACGGCGTCTCGCTCCTGCCGGAGCCGCTGCATGATCTCGGGGTCGTTGTCGGTGATCTCCGCGAGGAGGTCGCCCGCGCGGACGTGCGTCCCCTCGCGCGCGGCGAAGCGCACCACGCGGCCCTCGATGGGGGCGTCGATCACCTGCTGCCGCTCGACGGGCGCGTAGGCCACCACGCGCCCGTGGCCCGTCGAGGTCTGCTGCCAGGGGAGCGCGAAGAGGCACACCACGAAGGTGACGAAGAGGGCCGCGAAGACCAGCGCCATGACCCGCGCGGCGCGGGGCGTACGCACCATGTCGAGCGCGCTCGGGGCCATCGCGGCGGAGCGATACGGAGTGATGAGACCTTCCATGTCAGACCTCCCTCCGCGCGGTGGCGGGGGTGAGCGTCGCGCGCTCGAGACGATGCACCGCGGTGCACATCGCCGCGATCTCGTCGCGGTGCGTGAGCACGAGGAGCGTCCACGGCGCGCCGGGCGCGGTGAGGGCGCCCATCACGTCGCGCACGACCTCGACGTCGAGGCCGTCGAGGGCGCCATCGACGATGATCATCCGCGGCTGCGACGCGATCGCGCGGGCGAACATCAGCGTGTGGGCCTGCGTGGCCGAGAGCGGCGCGCCGCGCGTCGAGAGCCACGTGTTCACGCCCTCCGAGAGGGCCGCCACCTCGTCGTCGAGGCGCAGCGCCGAGAGGGCCGCGCGCACGCGGTCGGGCGTCACGCCGGGGCGTCCCACGGCGACGTTCTCGGCGACGGTGCCGTCGAAGATCTCGACGTCGCGCACCACGGCCACGGCGGCGCGCACCGCGTCGAGCGAGAGCTCCCTGAGGTCGGCGCCCTCGATGAACACGTTGCCCGACTGGGGGACGCGGCGTCCGGTGATGAGCTCCGCAAGCGTGCTCTTGCCGCTGCCCGAGCGTCCGAGCACCGCGACGCGCGCCCCCGGCGCGACGCCGAGCGACACGCCGCGCAGCGCGTCGGAGCGTCCGTCGTGCGAGAAGGTCACCGCGCGCAGCTCGAGCCTCACGCCGCGCGGCGAAGCGTCGGGGACCTCGTGTCCGTCGGTGCGTTCGAGGGGCAGGTCGGTGAGGTGCCCGAGCTTGTCGGCCGCGGTGACGAGGTCGTACCAGCTCTCGAGCTGCTTCGCGAACTTGGCCATGCCCGCGACGACGGCGGTGACCACGAGCTCCGCGGCGGCGAGCTGGCCGATGGTGAGCCCGCGCTGAATCACCAGCCAACCGCCGACGCCGAGGAGGGCCGCGCTCAGCACGGCCTTGAAGGTCAGCGAGCCGACGTGCTGCCTGAACACGATGGCGAAGTGCGCGGCGCGCGCCGAGAGGTACCGCTGCGAGAGCTGGTCGGCGCGGCGCTCGGCGAAGTCCGCGGGGGCGCCGCCGCGAAAGGCGTGGGTGAGCCGCGCGATCTCCTCGAGCCACGCGGCGACGGCGTACTTGGCCTTCGACTCCTGGAGCGAGGTGTCGATGGCGCCGCGGCCGAGGGGCACGAGGATGACGAACATCCCCGCGACGAGCACCGCGTCGAAGGCCAGCAGGATGGGGTGATAGAACGCCAGGAGCAGCGTGCCGATGAGCGCCTGGAGGAGCACCGCGAGGCCGTCGAGGAGCAGCGTCGCGGCGGTCTTCTGCACCGTGAGCACGTCGAAGAAGCGGTTGACGAGCTCGGGGCCGCTCGCGCGGTCGAAGGCCGCGGCGTGGACGCGCGGGAGGCGCCGCGCGAGGTCGAGCGCGACCTTCACGAAGACGCGCCGCTGGAGCACCTCGACGACCCAGAACTGGAGCGCGCGCATGAGGCCCTCGAACGACAGCCCCACGAGCACGAGGAAGGTGAGCACCACCAGCGGCTGGATCATCGTGCCGAAGGAGACCGTGTTCACCAGCGAGGCCGTGGCGATGGGCACCACGAGCGAGAGCAGACCGACGCCCACGGCGTAGGTGAGCACCACCCAGAGGTCGCGCGTCTCGCCGCGTAGCAGGCCGAAGAGGCGCTCCGTCGGAGAGGCGCCGTGCGCGTGCGCGTCAGACGCCCCGTGCGCGTCGCGGTCGTGGTCGTTCGTGGCGGGTGTGGTTTGAGTGCCGGAGTCGTTCACGCTGACAGAGAGATGCACCGCGCGGGCGCTTCGGTGCATCGGTCCGCGCATCCGCGCGGCCGCGTGAATTTACCGTGAATTCATGGCGTTTTCGCGCACCGAAGGGGATCCCTCCGACCGCACCGTGCGGAATCGCGCCGCACGGGGGTGTGGCAGCGCGCGTCAGAGCCGCGCGCGCTTGGGGATCACCACCATGCCGTCTTCGGACACGGTGAAGCGCTTGCGGTCCTCTTCGAGGTCGAAGCCGATCTGCATGCCCTGCGGGATCTCGACGCCCTTGTCGATGATGACCCTGCGCAGCCGCGCGTAGCGCCCCACCTGCACGCCCTCGAGGAGGATGCACTGCTCGACGTGGGCGAAGGAGTTGACCCTCACGCCCGCGGAGAGCACCGCGCGGTGGATCTGCCCGCCCGAGATGATGCACCCGTCGCTCACGAGCGAGTCGGTGGCGATGCCGACGCGCGCGTTGCTCTGATCGCTGAAGACGAACTTCGCCGGGGGGTCGAAGCTCATGCCCGTGCGGATGGGCCAGAGGCGGTTGTAGAGGTTGAACTCGGGCTTGATCTCCACGAGGTCCATGTGGGCGTCGAAGTAGCTCTTGATGGTGCCGATGTCGCGCCAGTACGTGATCGACCCCTCGCCCGGGATCACGTTGGTGCCGTAGTCGAAGATGAACACCCGGCGCCCCGCGTTGACCATCGACGGCAGGATGCTCTTGCCGAAATCGTGGGCGCTCGCGTCGTCGCCCTGATCGCGCACGAGCTCCTCTTCGAGGGCCTTGGCGCCGAAGATGTAGTTGCCCATCGAGGCGAGCGACCAGCCCGGTCGGCCGGGGATCTCGGGCGGGTCCGCGGGCTTCTCGACGAAGCTGAGCACGCGCCCCTCGGCGTCGACGCTGAGCACGCCGAACTGCGTCGCCTCGTGCTTCGGCACCGGGATCGCGGCCACCGTGAGGTCGGCCTCGGTGTCGAAGTGCCGGTCGAGCATGAGGCGCACGTCCATCTTGTAGATGTGGTCGCCGCCGAAGATCGCGACGTAGTCGGGCGACTCGTCGCGCACGACGTTGAAGCACTGCCACACGGCGTCGGCCGAGCCCTTGAACCACGAGAGCCCCGTGCGCTGCTGCGCGGGGATCGTCTCGATGTAGTTGTCGAGGATCGGCGAGAGGCGCCACGCCCGCGCGATGTGCTCCTCGAGCGAGGCGCTCTTGTACTGCGTGAGCACCTTGATCTTGGTGAAGCCCGAGTTGACGAGGTTCGAGAGCACCACGTCGATGATGCGATAGCGCCCGCCGAAGGGCACCGCTGGCTTGGCGCGGTCGGCGGTCAGCGGCGCGAGGCGCTTGCCCTCACCGCCCGCGAGCACCATCGAGAGAATCTGGGGAGCGCTTCCGCGAGTCGAATTGGTTCGTCCCATGAGGTCATCGTAATGCCTCATTTCGCGCGGAGGGAGGTCGCTTTTCGTGTGACGTCTCGCTCACTCCCCGAGGAGGTAGAGCGTCCCGTCGTCGCACCCCACCGCGAGGAGTCTGTCATCGAGCAGCACCGGCGCACTATCGACGTCGGCGGGCAGCGCAATACGCAGCGGGTGCGTACCGTCGCGATCGACGAAGTGCACGGCGTCGTCGGGCGCGCCGAAGGCCGCGACCGTCGGCGTCGACGAGGCGCGCTCGCGATGCCGTATTCGCGCGTCGGAGGGCGTTGATCGCGTACGACCAGCGCTCCTGACCGCTGTCGCGTTCGAGCGCGACGAGCCGCGCGCGCCAGGCCGTACGTGGCGACGATCACCGAGCCGTCGAGGCCGAGCGCGGCGCCCGCGCGCACGAAGCCGCCGACGGCGTGGCGCCATCGCTCGGCGCCGTCGTGCGAGATGGCGTAGACGTTTCCGTCGTCGGACCCTACGTACACGTTGTTGTCTGCGTCGAGCATGGGCGGCGCGTCGACGTCGTCGCCGGTCACGAAGCGCCACGCGACGCGGCCCTGCGCGTCGACCGCGTAGACCTTGTTGTCCTGCGAGCCGAAGTACGCCGTGCCGTCGTCGTCGAGCGCGGGCGACGAGAAGATCTTGCCGCCCACGTCGAGGCGCCACCGCACCGAGAGGTCGCCCGTGGCGGAGTAGAGCGTGCGGCCCGCGGCGAAGCGCACGGTGCCGTCGCGCGCGATGACGGGCGACGTGTCGGCGTCGTCTTCGGTGGCGAGCGCGACCTGGAGCCGCCCGCGCCCGCTCACGGCGAGAAAGCGGTCGGCGTCGGTGCCGAGGAGGAGCGCGCCGTCGTCGGTGATCGCGGGCGTGGTGTAGACCCTGTCGCCGGTGTTGAAGCGCCAGCGCACCGAGCCCGACCGCGTGGCGACGTAGAGCATCCCGTCGTGCGAGCCGACGCCGACGCCGCCGTCACCCACCGCGATGGGCTGCGCGGAGATGCGCGCCCCCGTGGGCACGCGCGCCGTGATCCGCGGACGCCGCGGGAGCCTCCACCCGGAGCGCCCCGTGTGACCGCGGTCGAGGCGAAAGGTCGTCGGCGCGCGCGGCTCCGGCGGGCTCTCCATGGGCCGCGCGGGCGCGCCCCCGTCGCGGCGAATGCCCGCGCGGAGGAGCGTGCGTCCGATGCGAGACGTGACGCTGCGCGCGCCCTCCTTGCAGCCCGCGAAGGCGAGGAGGCACAGGGCGAGCGCGCTTCGCCATCGGGTCGTCGCTGTCACGGCGGGGGAGGCTATCACCGGCCTCGCAGGGCTCACAAAAAGCCGCGTGCGTCGGAAGGGCGAGGGGATTAGCCTCCGCGCCGCCATGCTGGAACTCCGATACGTCGTCGACAACCTCGCGGCCGTCGAGGCCGCCCTCTCCAAGCGCAACGCCGACACCGCGGCGCTCGGCTTCGATCGCATCAAGGACCTCGCGCGCTCGCGCCTCGAGGCCATCACCGAGGGCGAGAGCCGTCGCCGCGCGCTCAACGAGGCCAGCGCGGCCATCGCGAAGCTCCCCAAGGGGTCGCCCGAGCAGGCCGCCGCGCGCGACAAGGCGCGGGCCCTGGGCGACGAGGCGAAGGACTTCGACGCGAAGCAGAAGGCCGCCGAGAGCGAGATCGAAGAGATCCTCCTCCGCGTGCCGAACCTGCCTGACGAGAGCGTCCCCGCGGGCAAGGACGAGCACGACAACGTCGTCGTGAGCCACTGGGGTTCGAAGCCCGAAATGGCCTTCACGCCGAAGGATCACCACGAGCTCGGCGAGGCCCTGGGCATCTTCGACTTCACCCGCGGCGCGAACCTCTCGGGCGCGCGCTTCACCGTGCTCTGGGGCATGGGCGCCGCGATGGAGCGCGCCCTCGTGGCCTTCATGGTCGACCAGCACGTCGTCGAAGACGGCTACACCGAGGTGTATCCGCCCTTCATGGTGAAGGGCGAGGCGCTGCGCGGAACGGGGCAGCTCCCGAAGTTCGAAGCCGACCTCTTCAAGATCGCGGCGACGGGCGAGCGCGCCTACGACCTCTATCTCATCCCGACGGCGGAGGTGCCCGTGACCAACCTCCACGCGGGCGAGATCCTCGACGGCGCGACGCTCCCGCGGAAGTACACCGCGTTCACGCCGTGCTTCCGCGCCGAGGCGGGCTCCTACGGGCGCGACACGCGCGGGCTCATTCGCCAGCACCAGTTCGACAAGGTCGAGCTCGTGCGCCTCGAGCGCCCCGAAGACTCCGACCGCGCCCACGAGGCGCTCACGGCCTCGGCCGAGAAGGTGCTCCAGCGCCTCGGGCTGCACTACCGCAAGGTGCTGCTCTGCGCGGGCGACATGGGCGCCAGCTCGCGCAAGACCTACGACCTCGAGGTGTGGCTGCCGGGTCAGTCGGCCTACCGCGAGATCTCGAGCTGCTCGAACTTCGGCGACTACCAGGCCCGCCGCGCGGGGCTCAAGTACCGCCCCGCGGGCGACGCCAAGGCGAAGCCGCGCTTCCTCCACACGCTCAACGGCTCGGGCCTCGCCGTGGGCCGCACGCTCGTCGCCATCATGGAGCAGTACCAGCAGGCCGACGGCTCGGTGATCGTCCCCGGGGCGCTGCGTCCGTACCTCCGCGGCGTCGATCGCATCACGAAGCGATGACGTCGGCCACGCGGTCGGGGGCCTCGAGCACCGCGTTGTGCCCGACGCCCTCGATCACCGCGTGACGGACGTTCGTACGCATCCGAACCATCTCCCGCCCGATGGCCGTGAACTTCTCGTCGAGCGCGCCCGTGACGAGCGTCACGGGCAGCGTGCTCCTCGAAAAAGCTGCTCTGTACGGTGGTTGCTGCCCCAGGCCGAGCGCCCGCAGCGACCACGCGAGGCCCCGCGCCGTGTGGAGCGTCCGCCAGGCGCGCTGCGCCGCGAGGCGATCGTTCGGTAGCGAACGTTGCGAGTCGAAGAGGGGGACCGACTCCCACGCGTCGACGAAGCGCGCGACGCCGTCGCGCTCGATGGCGTCGGCGAGGGAGCCGTCGGCGCGCGCGCGGGCCTCGCGGTCGCGGGCCTCGTCGAGCCCGTACGCGACGCCCACGAGCACGAGGCGGGCGACGCGCGACGGGTGGCGCATCGCGATGGAGAGCGCGACGCGGGCGCCGAGCGAGTAGCCCACGAGGGTGACGGGCTCCGCGGGGAGCGCGCGCGACGCGAAGGCGTCGATGATCGCGGCGAAGTCGCCCGCGGGCGTCCAGGGCGCGGGGCCGTGACCGGGGAGCGTCGGCGCGTCGGGGGCCGCGTCGCCGAGGCGCGCGGCGACCTCGCGCCACGCCGCGGGCGCGCCGAGGAAGCCGTGGAGATAGACGCGGGTCACGTCACGCCCAGCGCGTCGCGAGGGCCTCGCGGACGGCCGCGTGGGCGCCGTCTCGCAGCGCGCGCCCGAGGCCGTGGTCGACGACGGCTTCGAGCACCACGGGGCGCGTGTGCGTGCGCGCCTCGTGGAGCGCGCGAGAGAGCTCGGTGGACGACGCGATGCGCTCGTAGCCGAGGCCGAAGGAGGCCGCGACGTGTTCGAAGGACACGGGCTGCGCCGTGGTGAAGAGCTGTTCGAAGCGCGCGCCGAGCTCGGTGCCCGGCCCCGCGATGCGGCCGAGGGGGAGCTGGTCGAAGATCCGTCCGCCGTTGTTCTGCACCACGAGGATGACGAGGGGCCCTCCCGCGATGCGCGCGGCGTTGAAGCCGCCGAGGTCGTGGAGGGCCGAGAGGTCGCCGAGGTAGCACACGACGAGTCGGTCGGAGGGCGTCACGCTGCGCACGCCCGCGGCCCCGGCGATGAGCCCGTCGATGCCGCTCGCGCCGCGCTGATGCAGCACCCGCAGCGGCCCCCGCGCGAAGGTGGTGAAGGTGTCGAGGTCGCGCACCGGGAGGCTGTTGCCGATGCAGAGCACGGCGTCGTCGGGGAGCGTGTTCGAGACCGTCCACGCGACGGAGCCCTCGCTCCAGCGGGCTTCGAACTGCGCCGCGTCGATGACCTCGGCGGCGAGCATCTGGGCGGCCGCGAGGTGCTCTCCCCACGCGAGGGTCTCGGCCGCGACGACGTGACCCGCGAGCGAGGCCGCGAGGGCGCGCGCGAGCTCGCCGGGGTCTGCGATCACCACCGCCTCCGCGTTGCCGTGCGGATCGGGCCACCCGTGCGGCGCCACCACGTAGCGGGCGACGTCGCTCTCCGCGGCCCACGCGCCGTACGTGGGCGACGTGGGCGGCAGGCCGAACTCGATCACCACGTCGGGCCTCGCGCGCTCGAGAAAGGTCGGCGCGCGCAGGAGCGAGTCGAACGACGGGAGCGCCGTCACGCCCGCGGGCACGCCGAAGCGCGCGCCGCTGGTGCTCTCGGCCATGAGCGCAGCGCCCGTGAGCTGGCAGAGGCGCCCGATGGCCTCGCGCGTGGCGCCCTCCCGCGCGGGGTCGTGCGAGAGCGCCGGGCCGCACACGACCCACGCGCGCCGGGCCTTGCGGAGCGCGCGAGAGAGCTGCTCGACGGCGTCGCGCGAGGCGCCCATCACGGGCTCGTGCACGGCGCAGGGCGCCCGCGCGAGGAGGGCCTCGACGAGGGGCTCCCAGGGCTCCGACGCGGGCACGTTGACGGGCTCGAGCGGCTTGCGGAAGCGGGCGTTGATGTGCACCGCGCCGGGCACGGGCCAGCGCGACCGGTGGACGCTCTGCGCCGCGATGCGGGCCACGGCGCGGAGGGCCTAGGGGCTCGGGTTGGGCGTGCCGAGCTCGACGTGGTGACGCGCGTGGGCGCCGAGCACGTCGCGCTGATCGACGGTCTGCGGCGAGGCGCAGTCGTGGGCCTCCCAGGGTCGGTCGGCGGTGATGCACACGAGGGGAATGCCCGCGAGCGAGGCCTCGATCGCGGCGGGGATCCAGTGCGCGCCCGCGGAGCCCGAGGTGCACACGAGGGCCGTGGGGCGCCCCGTGGCGCGCGCCTGACCGAGCGCGAAGAAGCCCGCTACGCGCTCGTCGACGTGGACGTGACAGCGCAGCGCGCGCTCCGTCGAGGCCGCGAGCGCGAGGGGCGTGGAGCGCGAGCCGGGGCTCACCACGAGCTCGCGAACGCCCGCGTCGGCGAGGGCGCGCACGAAGAGCCGGGCCCACGCGGTGTGGAGGTTCGTCGTCTGCATCAGGTCACACTCCGAGGGCGGCGCGCATCACGGCCATCTTGGCGTCGGTCTCGCGCCACTCGGCGTCGGCGTCGGAGCCCTCGACGAGCCCCGCGCCCGCGTAGACCCAGGCGCGGTCGCCCCGCAGCGCGGCGGAGCGGATCGAGACGAAGAACTCGCCGTCGCCGCGCGCGTCGCACCAGCCCACGGGCCCGGCGTACCAGCCGCGGGGGTGCGACTCGTGGGCGGCGATCCACGTGAGGGCCGCGGCGCGCGGGGAGCCGCCGAGGGCGGGCGTCGGGTGCAGCGCCCCGACGAGCGAGAGGGCGTGCGCGGGAGACTCCGCGCGGAGCCTCGCGCGGATCGGGGTCCAGAGGTGGTGGACGTTGCGGAGCGTGCGCACGGCGGGGCCGTCGGGCGCGTCGACGCGCTCGCAGAGCGGCGCGAGCGAGGCGCGCACGCCGTCGACGACGAGGGCGTGCTCGCGGAGCTCCTTGGCGCTCTCGAAGAGCTGTCGCGCGCGGGCGTGGTCTTCGTCGGGCGTGGCGCCGCGCGGCGATGATCCCGCGAGCGCGTCGACGGCGACGTCGAGGCCCTGCCGTGACACGAGTCGCTCGGGCGTGGCGCCCACGAAGGCCGTCTCGCCCATCTGGAACGCGAAGCGCACGCAGCCCGGGGCGCTCGCGCCCGCGAGGTCGTCGAGCACGCGCGGGAGGCTCCAGGGCGACGACGCGGTGACCTCGATGCGGCGCGCGGCGACGAGCTTCTCGGCGCGCCCCTCGCGCATCTCGGCGAGGGCGTTGTCGACGAGCGCGTCCCAGGCGCGGCGGCCCGCGTCGCGATCCGCCGTGGCGCGCGGGCGATCGGGGAGCGCGGCGGGCGGCGCGTCGAGCGCGGCGAGGACGCGGGCGATCTCGTCGCGGAGCGAGCAGGTCTCCGTGCGGCGCGCGCGGGTCTCCGTGCAGCGCGCGCGGGAGAGGGTCACCGCGAGGGTGCAGCGCCCGTTTCGCCGCGAGAGCGACCAGCGGGGAAAGCCGATGGCCGCGGCGTAGAAGGTCTCCCACGCGGGGTCGCGCCACGCGGGGCGCGTCGGGTCGAAGGTCTGCCCGCCGAAGAGCCTCGGGGAGAAATCGCTACGCTCGGGGTGGGCGAACACCTTGAGGCCCGCGAAGGTGCGCCGGGCCTCGTCGACGAGCGACGCGAGCGAGGCGCCGACGGAGAGGCACTCGATCCCGCGGCCCGCGAACGACGCACCCTCGGCGGGAGACCAGTACGTCGCGACGCCGCGGAGGGGCACCGTGAGCAGCCGCTCGACGGGCACGTCGGGCGCGGGCACTGCGACCACGCAGCCGCTCGCGCCCGGATCAAGCGCGCAGGCTTCGAGCGCTGCGTTGAGAAAGTCGTCCAGGGGCACCGCGAGCGCGGACTTATGCGCCTGTGCCGTGCCGCGTCAAGCGCCCTTGATGCGCTTGCGACGCAGCATCTCGACGAGCGTCGTGCGGTTGAGCCTCAGGAGCGACGCGGCCTGGTTGCGATTGCCGCCCGTGCGCTCGAGGGCGACGCGCAGGAGCTTGTTCTCGTAGGCCTCGACGGCGGCGCGGAAATCGACGCCCTCGGCGGGGAGCTCGACGACGGGGTCGAGCATCGCCATCGGCACCTCGGGCGCGAGCGCGAGCGACGACGGGACGGGCTCCGGGGGCGCCTCGGGCGCGGCGGTGCTCGCGGCCGCGACGGCGCGCTCGTGGTGCTCTCGGATGGCCTTCGGGAGATCGGCCACGGTGACGAGCGCGCTGCGCGCGAGGAGCACGGCGCGCTCGATGGCGTTCTCGAGCTCGCGCACGTTGCCGGGCCAGGTCCAGTTGCGCAGGGCCTCCATGGCCTCGGGGTCGAAGCCCGCGAGGCCCTCGCGGTTGACCCTCGCGGCGCAGTGCTGGAGGAAGAACAGCGCGAGCGACTCGACGTCGGCGCCGCGCGCGCGCAGCGGCGGGAGGTGGATGGTGACGACGTTGAGGCGGTAGTAGAGGTCCTCGCGGAAGCGCCCCGCGGCCACCTCGGCCTCGAGGTCGCGGTGCGTGGCGGCCACCACGCGGATGTCGCACTTGAGGGCCTTCGCCTCGCCGACGGGCACGTACTCGTGCTTCTGGATGAGCCGCAGGAGGGCCACCTGCATCGACGTGGGCATCTCGCCGATCTCGTCGAGGAAGAGCGTGCCCCCCTCGGCGGCGCCGACGTAGCCGCTGCGGTTGTTCACGGCGCCCGAGAAGGCCCCGCGCGTGTGGCCGAAGAGGGCGCTCTCGAGGAGGTCCTTCGGGATGGCGCCGCAGTTCACGGGGACGAGCGGGCCCTGCGCGCGCAGCGAGGCGTCGTGGAGGGCGGCGACGAAGAGTTCCTTCCCGGTGCCGCTCTCGCCCGTGATGAGCACGTTGCAGGTCGTGGTGGCGACGCGCTCGATGGTCTCGATGGCCTCGCGCACAGACGGGTGCCGTCCGATGATCTTCCCCTGGCTCGTGCGGCGCAGGGTCTGTCGTACGGCAGTGAGGTCCGGTCCGTCCACGTGTGTTGTCTCCATCGCTCGCGCGAGCGCCGAGGTCCGTCTTCGTGGCGCCGCTTCCGAGGGTCTCGTCCTACGGACCGCGTTGCGGCGGAACCTCTCTGTTACCCGAACTCAGCGCTCGCTGATAGAGGGGAGCGCCCCTGTGACGCTCAGCCCTGACCGAGCTCGACGGGGTGCTGCGCGTGGCAGTAGTCGCACGCGATGAGGTTCTGTCCGCGTACGGGGGGCGTGAGCTCGGCGCCGCAGTTCTCGCACTTCGACGGCCAGCGAACGGGCACGCCCACGTTGGAGTCCTGCGGCATGGGGCCCTGGTAGCGCGCGCGCTGCGTGTCGCCCGAGCGGATCTGCTCGATGAGGGTGTCGACCTCCTTCGCGGTGACGTCCTTGATCTCGAAGGTGGCCTTCGCGGGGAGGTTCGACCCGGGCCTGAACTGCAGCACCAGGAGCTGATCTTTGAAGACCAGGCCCCGCTCGGCGTCGTCGCTCGCGCCGATCTGCCCGATGAGCCCGTCGAGGAGCAGCGCCCTGCGCGTCTCGGTGCGCGACGCGAAGAAGAGGAACGACCGCTCGAGCACGACCTCCTCGGTGTGTTCGAATCGAATCCGGTGCGCGGTGAAGAGGAGCAAGCCCTCGCGCTCGCCCTGCGGGGAGTCTTCCCACACGGCCTTCACGGCGAGGACGGGGTTCTCCTCGGGCTGCATCCGGAAGCTGGCCTTCTCGAAGCAGTCGAGGGTGAAGTGCACCCGCTCGAGCTGCTTGACGAGCTCGTCGACGGTGTTGGCGAAGGGCGCGACGGACTCGCGCGCGCGGCGCTCCGCGGCGTCGATGGCCGACGAGAGTCCCGACGACTCCGACGAGATCGCGCCGGCCTCCTGCTGGAGCGTGTGGTGGGGGCGCCCCGAGGCGCGGTTGACGCGCGCGACGAGGTTGTCCGCGCGGCTCTTGAGCTCCCGCGCGGCGCGCTGGGTCTCGTTGCGCGCGGTGCCCACGGCGCTCTGCGAGAGCGACTGCGCGCGCTGGAGCTTCGCCTCGAGGTCGCCGGCCCAGACGTAGCCCCGGGCGCGGGCGCGGGCGACGTCTTCGGCGGCCTTGCCGAGCGACTGCACCTTGGCGTTGATGTCGTTGAGCACGCTGTCGAACGACAGCCGCGCCGCGGTGCTCTGCGCCCCCGAGAAGGCCGCCTGGACCTCGATCTCGATCATGGCGCGCTCGGCCAGCATGTCCTGCTTGGTTCCACCGTCCCTGGCCATGGCTCGTTCCCTTCGCCTCCGATGCGACGGCGCCCGTGACCGTACAGGGCGCCTCGACGCGCGTTCCTCATCACCACGGAACGCCCTTGGAATCAAGGCCCGATGGCCGCACTCCCCGCTCGCTCGCGGGACTATACTCGCGCCCCATCATGGACCCCGCCGCGTTCGCGCTGTTGTTCCCCCTCCTGATGATCCTCTTCGTGCTGTTCATCCGCTCGGTGCGGCAGGTGAACCAGTGGGAGGTGGCGCTGAAGTTCTCCCTCGGCAAATTCGTGGGCCGCATGGAGCCCGGGATTCACCTCCTCCTCCCGCTCGCGCAGACGATGATGCGCGTCGACACGCGCATCCGAAACCGCGACCTCCCCAAGCAGATGGTGATCACGTCAGACAACGTCACGGCCATGATCGACGCGGTGGTCTACTACAAGGTCGTCGACCCCGAGAAGGCCACGCTCAACGTCGAGAACTACGAGCTCGCCATCAAAGACCGCGCGAAGGTCGTGCTCCGTGACATCGTGGGCGAGATCCGCCTCGATGAGCTCCTCGAGCACCGCGAGCAGATCGCCGCCAAGGTGCGCGTCGCCGTCGAGCAGTTCGTCGCCCAGTGGGGCCTCCACGTCGAGCTCATCGCGATGCAAGACATCCAGCTCCCGCCGGCCATGCAGGAGGTCATCGCGCGCAAGGCCATCGCCGAGCGCGACCGGCAGTACGTGATGATCAAGTCGCAGGCCGACGTCGAGAGCGCGCGCAACTTCGCCGAGGCCGCGCGCATCCTCACGGACTCGCCCGGCGCCATGGAGCTGCGCCGCCTCGAAGCGCTCCAGAACCTCACGGCCGCGGGCACGAGCAAGGTGATCTTCGACCTCGCGCGCGGAGACTCGGGCGACGTGCGCAAGCAGGCCGTCTCGATGGCCGCTGCGATGGACGACTCGCGCACGGGCGTCCGCGTCGCGGCCCCGCCCGCCATGCAACGCCCGCCCACGCCCATCG
Organism: Polyangiales bacterium; assembly: GCA_046351535.1. Classification (GTDB taxonomy): domain Bacteria; phylum Myxococcota_A; class Polyangia; order Polyangiales; genus CAISKJ01. The sequence goes on along the minus strand of JAXLYG010000031.1, from coordinate 73,097 downwards.
AGCAGGAGGAGGCCCGCGCCGCCGCGGAGTCTCCCCTCGCGCAGCAGCGCCGCTGAGAGAGAATGGACGGGGCCTCGCTGCGAGAGAAGGTCCTCGACGCCCTCGGCGCCCACGCAGACCCGCGCGCGGCCGCGCTCCTCGACCGCGCGACGCTGCACATCGACGAGGGCGTGAGGCAGTGGACGGGGAGTTCCGGTGACGTCCGCGCGCATCGCGTACGGCTCGGCGTCGACGCGCGCTCGCTCGGCGTGGTGAAGGCCGCACCGTCGGCGGAAGACAGCCTCCGCGCGGCCTTCGCGGCGGTGCTCTCAGACCACGCGGGCGAGAGCCTCGCGGAGCTCGTGATCGAGTGGGACGGCGCCCTCTCCGCGCGCATGGAGAGCTACCGCGGCGCGGCGCGCATCGACGGCCGCGCGCACCTCGCCGAGGCGCTCACGGAGTACCTCGAAGGCGCAGGCGACGAGCGCGCCGCGTGGAGCGTGGCCCACCTCGACGTGCGCGAGGCCTCGCCCGATGATTTCGTGATCGTGGGGTCGCCCGACGTGTGGACCGCGACCGCAGTCCGCGACGCGGTGAGCCACCTCCTCGGCGAGCGCGCGAAGGTGCGCTGGCGCTCGCGGTGAGTGCGCGAGATCAACCTCCGCGGCGCAGTTGTTCCAGCTCTGCGCGCACGGCGGCGAGCTTGGCCTCGACAGCGCGCGCGTGCTCCTCTGCGGTCTGTCGCGCGAGGCGCTCGGCGTCCACAGTTCTTCTCCGAGGCGGCAAGCCCGCCCCTCAGATCGCGTCGCGGAGCGCCACCATGTCAACATCGACGCCCTGCCGCGAGAGCTCGATCCTGGGGCTCTTGCGCATCTCAGAGACCACGAGACGCATGTCGAACGGAAAGAGCGCGGGCGAAGTCTCCACCTGACGCAGCGACATGCACGGCGTGTTTTGCGCGCGCAGCAATGCCTCGATCATCCACACCTGCACGGCGTCAGAGGGCGCGCGTCGGCGACTCGTCGCCCCGTAGATGCTGAGGGCTCCCGTTTCGCGGAGAACCTGCCATTCCGTGAGGCTCCACATCGCCCGCTGAACCGCCCGACGAAGAGTCGAACGATCGCCCCAGCGCTCGACCATGCGGAGATGCACCTCTGAAAGCGACACGTCGTCCTGAAGCGCCAGAAGCCGACCGGCATGCGTCGCGAGCTCACACATGAACGGGTGCGTCGCCAACACCATGCCCCAGTGCAGCCAAAGGGTCTGGTCAGACGGCGTCTCGCGGTAGAGCCGCAAAGCCTCCTCGCGGAACGCTCGAAGGCCCGGCGTCGGGTTGGCCCACACGCGCAACAGCACGGTCATCGTCTTGCCCAGCGCCCCCCCCGAACCGTTGTCTTTCAGCTCGACCGAGAGCGTGCGACGCAGACGATCGCGCAGCGTCGGAAGATTGTCGCCGAGGAGAATGCGCTCGGCGACGAGGTCGAGCCAGCGCAGCCTCACCTTGCGGTCGAAGCCCAGCATCGATCGGGAGAGGGCCATACAGATCACTCGCTTCGGGAGAAAACACTCAAAGGAACGATCACCTCTTCGAGCGCAAGTCCGCCGTGACCAACGATACGACGACCGTGGTCCGTGAATGCGGTGCGACCCGACGCGATGAGGCACAGGAACGTCTCCGGGAGCCCTGTGCTGCGCCAACATCGCGCCGAAACGTGGTTCCTCGCAATTTTCTGACGAAGCACATCGTCGGAGAAGATGCGAACCCGCTCTCCGCGCACGTCTGCAAACGCACCGTCCGCGACGCGGCCTGTCCCGACGAGCTCGACGTTTCCATGGTCCGAGGTGACGTACACCGTGAACCCCGCGTCGAGCAGCCGTCGAAGAGTGCGCGAGAGCCACGCCCCGTGGCCCCACTGGCGCACCTGATTGTGCATCCCCGCCGTGCCGAGCGCGATGCCATGCAGAATCGTGTCGACCTTGTCGACCACGAGCCCCAACACGCGCAAACGATGGTCCCCGAGCATCGCGTCGAGCTCGTCCGACGGAGCGTCGCCGAGCCCCTTCAGATAGCCGACTGCCTCGTCGCGCAGGTTCGCCTCTTCGCGCCAGAACGTACGCCACAACGTCGGCTCGCCCGAGGTGCTGCTGAGCTGCGTCGCGAAGCGCAGCGGAGGCTTGCCCGCGAACACGCTCTGTCGCGAGACCGCGGTGGTCGTTGGCACCCACGCAAAAACCGCCGAGGACACCTCTGTGGCTCCGAGCGTCGCGAGGTCGAGCGTCGCGCGCAGAACGAGCCATTGGTCGATGGCCATCCCGTCCAGCACGACGAGCGCAACGCGCCGTGAGGCGCCGCCCTCCAGCGTCCGCAACATCGCGCGCGGCACATGGTGGAGCATCACCGGCGGCACCGGGCTACGGTTGCGGAGCCCTTCGAAGTTGCGCGTCATCCACCCCTCGAAGAGCGCCTCGATACGATCGTGGAGCACCTCGATACGAGCCTCCCAGGGGCGAGGCGCGCTGCTGTCTTCGTAGCGCAACGCCTGCAGTTCGGCCCAACGCATCGCGAACTGCGTCCAGCGCTCGTGCGGCGTGTCGCCGACGGGCACATCGCGGTCGAGCGCGTCGAGCATCGGTCCGAGGCGGCGTATTCGCGCGTCTGCCCGATCGATTTCTGCCCGCGTAGGCCCCTTCGCGAGCCAGTCGAGGCCCTCCACGGGCATCCCCGCAAGCACCCGTCGTGGGACACCCGGAAAGAGGCGCGCGCGGTCCACGCTCAACCGGCGCGCATCACGCAGCACATCGAAAGGCAGCACGTCGAGTTCGTCGCCCTCGACGCGAACGATCAGCTCGCGAAGATCACCGCGCTCCCAGCCCGCACGCCAGACCGACTCGTAGTTCACGCGAAACGCGAGCGCGTCGCCGTAGGTCACTACTGTGAATCCGCGCGCGGTAAGCGTCCGCTGCACCTGCGCGTCGAGAAGGAGCGCGTCGGGATCGGCCACCGCCGTGACCCGTGAGAGGCCCGCGACGAAGGGGGCCGCGAGCGCGTCGCGCCACGACGTCACTGGCAGTACGGAATGGTGAAGACGTTGTGCGACACGACGTTGCCGAACTCGAAGCGACGCCCCGGTCGCTCCCAGTAGTGCAGGTGAAACTCGTAGTCGATGTCGCGCCGCCACGCCTTGTCAGCGCCGCGCGTTCTCTGCGGCGTTGTGGCGCCGTCGCCGTCGCGGAGCGCATGCGTCGCCGTGTTGTTTCGCCCAAGCAACGTCTCCGCGCAGGAAAGCAGGAGCTTGCGCACCTTCTGCTCCTGCCGGTCGAAGTTGTGCTTCGGGAGCCACGCCGCAAACTCGCAGCCGAGCGTGAACCGGTCGGTCTCCGCCCACGAGAGCGTCGGGTCCATCACCAGGGTCGCGATACGAATCGCCGCTCGATACGCGTCGAGCGTCGCCATCGTGATCCAGAGGTGCGCGGGGTCGATCGCGCGAAGGCCGTCCTCTGTGCCGTCGCGCACCATCACACGCGTCTGTGGTAACGCGAAGGGATCGGGAAGCAGCGGAAGCACGCAAGGTGGTCTCCTCTCGATGATCACCGCGACGCCTTCGACGCTCACGCCCGCCCCCGCACAAAAGCGATCTGTGCTCGCAAACTCGCGGTTGAGCGCGTGCGTCGGTGCGCAATGCGACACCAGGGCGTGCATCGCGAGGAGTCGCCGCGTGGCATCGCGAACCGTCGCCGCATTGCGCCCGTCCCCCTCCGTCGCGCCTCGCCATCGCACCGCAGGGACCTCCGGCGCGAGCGTCATCGGATCGAGCAAGACGTCGTAAATGCCAGAGCGCTCCTCGCACGACTGCGCCGCCTGAAGGAGCCGTGCGAGCGCGCTCGCAACATCTTCGGGCGACACCTCATCGAGCTCCAGCGTCGCGCAGAGGGCCATCACCCCGTCGATCGCCGGGTAACATCCGGCTCCGTAAAGGGCCGTCTCCGTGTCGTCGGTCTTGAGCACCGTGAGCCACGACTCGTCGGTGAGTGCGCTCCACGTCACGATCGATTCGACGTAGCGCCGCGCCGCCTCTTCGCCCTCGGACACCGAAGGCACCGCGAGGAGGTACGGATCAAGCACCAGGCTTGCCATCGCGCCCTCCGCCCCGCTCGGCCTTCTTCTTCATCGAGCCCGCAAGAAGAATCTGTTCGATCTCGCGCTGCGACTGGTCGAAGAACCCCTTGGGCCACTCGGTGATCGCGCCGTAGTTGTTCACGTTCACCGCGCGAAACACAGAGGCCCCCTTCGCGTCCTTCTCGACGAAGTACGTCTTCACGAACTGTGCGACGCGGTCGCCTTCGCTCGCCGCGATGCGATACCGCAGGCGGTTCACGAGGTACTCGCTGTGCGTCTCGACGATCACCTGCTTGCCCGCCATCGCCGCCGCGAGAAAGAAGTCGCCGAGCAGCGTCTGCACCCGCGGGTGAAGATGCAGCTCGGGCTGCTCGATGAGCAGCGTCGTGTCGGGGGCGGCGAGCAGGCACATCACCACGATGGGGAGCACCTGGCTCACGCCCGCGCCGACGTGCGTGAGGTTGTGCGGCGTCGGATCTCCCGCGGTGCTCACCTTCAACTCGTGCCCGAGGTTACCCAGGTCGCGCGTGGTGATCGACTCGACCACGCCGAGATATTGAAGCCACTCCGTCACCGCCGACTCCAGCGTGCGCGTGCGGGTGTCCGTCACAACGCCTCCGGCGTTCGGCGCAGGCGTCGGGAAGTTCCCTGTCGGGACGTAGCGCACGAGCGACTGGCGATGAAGGTCATACACCGCCGCAGTGTGTTCTCCGCGGAGCCCCACGTCGGTCGTGTCCGCGGTCGTCGAGAGGGGATAGAGCGCGCGGGGGTCGTCGCGCAGCGGCCCGAGGTAGCGCAGGTGGGCGAAGTGCCCGCAGAGCAAATCCGCGGCGTCGCGAATCTCGTTGAAGGGGCCGACACGAACGAGCCGTTGCGGATTCTCTGGCTCGATATCGTAGACGTCCTTCACGAGAAAATGCTCGAGCGTGCACCCCGTGTACTTGTGGTCGGTGCGAACGAGGGCGTTCTTGCCTGTCACCCTGAGCTCATAGGTGAGCGGCGGCAGCGTGTCGTCGGCCACGTCGAGCCCGAGCGCCCTCGCGCGCTCGCCTGGCGCGACCGGGGCGCGTCGCACGCGAGCGGATACCAACGAGTCGAAGATCACGCTGTCCCTCGACCAGCGCGCCATGTCCGACGACAGGAGCAGCGGATGAAGACGGCCCTGGTCTGCGGGATCCGCTCCGCCGTCGAAGACGAGCTCGCCCGCCACAGCGGTCTCGTTCGCCGCCAGTTCGAAGCCCACAAGCACCGAGACGCTCTCGCTGCCGTGCGAGCGCACGTCGTCGAATGTTCCCAGCCGCACGAAGGGCCCGTTGAGCACGACCGGCCGTGAGGCCACGCGGCTCTCCAGCGTCTGCGCCACCATGAGCATCGACTGGAGCAGCGTGCTCTTGCCCGAGGAGTTCGCCCCGGCGAGCACCGTCAACGGCCCCAGCTTCACCGTGGTGTCGTCGCGGAACGACTTGAAGTTGAACAGACGCCAGCTCGTGATCATGCCTTCCCCCTGCGCGTGCGGGCCATCCTGTGCAGCGTGAGGAGCCGCGGATCCTCCGCGAGCACCTCCTCGGGGATGCGGTCAGCGACCGCGGTGATCACCCCGTAGGACTTGTCCTTCCACGCCTGCTCGAAGCCCACCCGCAGCGCCTCTGTGCGAAAGCTCCGCAACGTCTTCGTGCTCTCCAGGTACGTCGCGAACTCGCGCAGGAGCTTCTGTCGTCGCACCTCGGCGATGTCGGCCTCGCGGGTCGGGTCGGCCACGTACCACAGCCCCCGCGCGTGCTCGATGAGCGCCGACGTCGGGCGCTCCCTCTCCGCATCCTTCATCCGTTCGCGGAGCGTCGCACTCTTCCCCATCCATGCCCAGATGGCCTCAGGGATCGGGCCCTTGCCCTCGTATTGGAGGAAGTTCTCCTGGAGCACGGAAGCGAGTTCGACAGCGTGCTCGTGCTTCCGCCACCCGGTGTTGTTCGAGTGGTAGAGCGGCGTCAGGTCCGAAGTACGCTGAGGCTTGTTCACAAGCTGAGCGCGGAGCCACTCGATGGTGCTCGCCTCGTCGAGCGGCATCAGGGGGAGCTGCTTCACCTCGCCGCCCTTTGCGCGGAACTTGTGGTAGTCGGGCACCTGCTCCGGCAGAAAGTACATCCCGTCGACGAAGCTGTACCGGTGGCTGTCCTTGAGCGCAGCGCGAAAGGTCGTGAGCGACATTGGCGGCTGCTCATTGCGCTGAACGAACCACGCCACCATCTGATCGAAGAGCTTGTGTGGCACGCGCTCCTCAACCACCTCCATCGTCCCATCACGTGCTCGTAGCCCACGGGGCACATTGCGAAGGTGCTGGTCGACGATCTCCCACACTCGCTCCGGGTCTCCGGGACGCGTGCGAAACTCCGCCTCCGTCTCCTCCGTGGCTTTGTAGGCCGTCACCAACAGGTCGAGCTTCACCGTGTCGCTGGTCACCTGCCGGTACGAGTCCTGTGCCTTGTCGAAGGTGCGCACCGCGGCCACCATGAAGCCCGCCGCGGTCATCGCCTCCTGGATGGCGTGCCACACGTGGTTGTGCTGGTTGTGAAACTCCACTGTGATCCAGCGCCCTGGCTTGAGCACCCGGTGGTACTCGCGAAACGCGCTGGCCATCAGCTCTTGGTAGTTGAAGAGCGTCTTCTTCTTGGCGCGGTCCACGATAGCCTCGGGCTCCGCGTCGGTCACCACGCCGTGAAAGCTCTCCACCAGAAAGTTCAGGTCGGCATAGTAGATGTTCTCGCCGAAGGGCGGATCGGTGAAGATGTAGTCGATGCTCTCGTCGGGCACCGGCAGCGCCGCACAAGTACCCGTCGTCGCGATCACGTTCCCGTTCGATGAAGGCATCTTCCCGAATGCCTTCACCAGTCGCCCGACACGATTCGAGAGGTTGTAGCGAGGCGACACCTCCGAAATCTGAGAAGGAACGTAGTAGATCCCTGACTGCTGCCGATTTACCTGTGAGCCACCGGGCTCACCGTGCATGAGCGGTTGATATCGATTCATCACCGACATCCCCCAAATGGACTGTTCCACGAGGAAGCGCAGCTGGAGGCGGGTGCGGGCGTCAGGATGCGCGTCAGCCTTCTTCCACATCCGGGCAAGGGCGTGACGGGCGCGGGGGAGAAAGAAATGGTGGAGGTGCGTGACACCGAGCGACGCCAGGTTGGCGCGCTCGTGGGTCATGTGCATGTGAGGCAGCTTCGCGGTCGGCAGCCCCGAGGGCACCGGAAGTGACTCGACACGAGCAATGAGCGCGAGGTCATCGGCATCCGGCACCTTCGTGAAGGTGTCACCATCGACTTCGTAGACGATGAGCACGGGGCGGCGGCGAAGCGTGCGCACGGGCTCCTTCGTCACCAGATCGAGCACACTGTCGTGGATGCGATCGAGATCCTTTCGCGCGAGCGTCGCCTTGCAGTGGGGGCACGGGAAGCACTTTCGTACCTTGTTCGTGTCGTCGTCGAGTGCCTCCTCCGTGAACACGATCTCCCTCGCGCACGAGCCGCACTGGAAGACCTCGCTCCACACCGTGTACTCGATGCGCCCCACACGGCCGTCCGCGAGGCGCGTCTGGTACATCCAGCCCAGCTCGGCGTCGACCTCGTCGAGGAGCGTGCGAGCGGCCTTCTCGAACGCCGACACGTCGAAGGGGATGTTGTAGTTGGCCGCGATGAAGGTCGCTGCGGGCGAGAGATCGTTGAGCACCGCGCGCCGCGCGCCCCAGAGCGGTGCGTCGCGGTCCTCGTCCTTGAAGCGCTTCTCGACCGAGCTTCGAAACTTCACGTCGGGGTCGGCGCACCACTGCGCCGCCACCCCCGCCATACCGCTACCGCAGAAGCCGTCGAGAATCACATCGCCGGGCTTCGTGTAGTGGAGCACGAAGGGCAGAATGGCGAGGTAGGGCACCTTCGTGTGGTACCCGTGCGCCTGGTAGAGCATCCCTGTCTTCTTCTCCACCACGTCGACCGCGAACGGGTCGCGGCGGTAGCGCTCCTCGGGATCGTAGGGGCGCCCGTAGGCGGCGATGAAGTCGCCGATCCAGGGGTTGGGGCAGGCCGTGTACCAGGGCGGATCGGACATGGCCACGATGGCCTCGATGTCGCCGCGGGGGCAGCCCGGCGCCGCGCGAAACGCCGGGTCGCGGAGCCGCTCGCGGAGCTGGTCGCGATACCACTCGCGACGGTGCGCATCGCTCGGAAAGCTCCTCCCGAGGCACGTCACGGCCTCCGGGGCGCTGGGAGTCTCCGCCAACCCGAGCTGCTCGGAGGGAGGGGGCTTGTGCTTCCCACGCTTCGTCATCGTGTGCCCTTTCGATCGGTGGCGAGAAGCACGACGCGAACGCGAGCAGCATCCTTGCCGCGCGCGAGATCGCGAACATGATTTTCGAAGTTGCGTCCGAGTTCGTCGAGGCTCACCGAGCCTCCGCCCGGGACGAGCGCCCTCATGAGCGCCGAGGGGTCGAGCTCGATGGACTGTACGCCTCGCAGCACGGCGGCGATGGCGTCGAGCGTCTCGCGGTCGAGCACGGCCGGGAGCGTCCCCCGTTCGACGAGGACTTCGATGATGCCCCGCGCGCGCGCGTCGAGGAGGGCGCGGTCGCGTCGCGCGGACTCGGTGTCGAGGCTCGCGATGAGCTGCTTCGTCCACGCCTCGGAGAGCTCGTCGAGGTCGTCGTTGATCGAGGGAAGGATCGCGCTCGCATCGACGGTCACTTCGCTCGCCGGGCGGTACCCGCAGTGAGGGCACACGGGCGTGGCGCGCAGGTCGGCGCTCACGAGACGCGCGCATTCGCGGAGCCCGTCGAGGCGCTCCCGCAGATGCTGAACGGTGGCCGCGGGAAAGATCGGCAACTCTGAGAGGGAGGTGAGCTGCACGAGGCGGGGATCGCGGCGGAGCGCTGCGCGGCGCTGCGACTCCTTGGGGCCCATGCGCGCGGACTGGTGAAGGCCGACGTACGCCTTCACGTACTCGATCTGGAGCTCGGCGAGCGCGCGACCGAGGGCTGTGCCGGTCTGCGCGAGGGCGCGCCGCTCGGGGTCGCGCAGCGTCGCGAGGGATGCTTCGCGCTGTGCCTCGCAGGCCGCGACCCACGGATGCGCCTCGGGGAGCGTCGCAGCGGCGACCGTGAGCCAGCCCGCGGCGGCGCTGTGATCCGCGACGATCGCGTGCAGCCCTTCGAGCCCGCGAACGTGGGCGAGGTCCGCGGCGCGCGCGCGCACGTCGGCCTCGTCCCACTGGAGGCCCTTGAGCTGCCCGACGCCGCGGAGGTTACGGAGGGTGTCGAGCGCGATACGCAGCGACTCGATGCGATCGAGGGACTGCTTCGTCGGCTGCTCATCGAGAAGGCCGCGCCCCCAGAAGGAGAGGCCCTCCTTCACACGGCGCTGCGTATCGAGCACATGCGACTGCACCTCCTCGACGCGGCGCTGGAGGCTGCGAAAGGCTTCGTCGGCGTCGACGCCCTCGGCGATGCCCTTCGCCTGACCGGGCGGGAGCCCGAGGAGTTCGAAGAGCGCGAGGAGCATCGCGCGGTTCCACCCCTTGGGGCGCTCGATGTGTTGCAGGTCGATGAGGTCATCGATGGGGGTCTGCACGAGCGCGTCGATGTCGCCCGCGTCGAGCTTGCGCCCCTTGGGGAGCGCGAGGGTCACGTCGCCCGCGTAGACGAGCGCGGCGAGCACGACGACGAACCACTCGGGCTCCAGGCGAAAGAGCTGGTCGTACTCGACGCCGTCACGCAGCCCCAGGAGCTCGGCGCGGTTGACGACGTGCCCCGCCGGGCGCGCGTGGAGCACTTCGAGCACCCCGCGAGCGTAGGGGGAGTTCTTCGCGCGCACGACGTCGCCGTCGAGGAGTTCGAGCGCCTCGAGCACGGAGCGCCCGGTACGGCTTGCCCCTCCGCGGAGCGCCTTGAGGGCCTCGGCCGCGGCGCGGTTGCGGTTGTCGCTGGTGATGAGCGTTGGAAAGGTGGGGTAGCGCGGCGCATGATCGAGAAAATGTGGTGCGAAGAAGCGCGACGCGATCTGATTGATGAGGTCGCGCACGTTGAGGCGCGCACCCACGGCGACAGGGATCCGCTCGCGCTTGAGGTACTCCGCGAGGCTCTGGGTGCGGCCCTCGTGGGTCACGGTGAAGGCGGCGGGGAGGTTCTGGCGAATCCAGTCGATGACGCGGCGAAGGGAGTCGCTAGCCTTCTTGTCGTAGGTGGTTCGGGCGCTTCCGCTGGCGCTGGCGCCGAGCTCGCTGGCGGCGGCATAGGTGTCGAGCGTGCGCAGGAGCGCATCGTCGGGCTCCGGGAGGCGAAAGAAGAGCTCGTCGGCGCGCTTCTCGTCTCGGAAGGGCGGCGCCTTCCAGGGTTGCATGAAGTAGAGATAGAAATCCCTCGGGGGTTGCGCCGTGGGGCGCTCGTTGGGGGCACCGAAGAGGAGGTAGCCCCGACGCGACGCGTGTCGCTCACGCCACTCGATCTCGTGCTCCCAGATGCGAAAGCCCGTCACGAGCGTGACGTCGGTGCACTCCATCACACGCTTGAGGGCTTCGAACCAGTAGCGGTCACGGACCTCGCCGCTGAGCGTTGCCGCGCGCTGCGCGACGAGCGCGTCGTAGTCCTCGGTCTTCTTGAGGTCGAGGTACCACTGGTCGTTGTCGGGGTTGCTACTGAGAAACTGCCCGCTCACGACGCGGACGATCTCTTCGAGCATCGCCTGTACGGCCGTGGCGAGGTCCTCGGCGGCGTCGTCGCCGAGGTCGGCGATGGTGGGATCGTAGAGGCACAGCCCGTCGCGGAGCTGCTGCGCCGTAGGTCCGATGGGGCGCTCCACGTCACCGACGGTGAGGCGCTGCACGCTGAGGCCGTAGATGATCCTCAGGGCGAGGCGCTGGTCGTCGGCGCGGGTGATGTTGAGGCGCACGCGCTCTTCGAGCACCTGGCTGCACTCGATGACCGACTTGATCTCGGGCACGGTGCGCCACGCCGGGTTGCGCACGATGGACTCCCAGAAGCGGTCGTAGCTCACGACCGCGGGTCGGTCCTCGGGGACAGTCTCGTCCTGGAGCTGACGCGCGATGAACGACACGGTCGTGAGCGCGACGCGCTTCTCGACCACGGGCACGCGCTCCAGCACATCGAGGAACGCCGGGTGGATGGGGAAGAGGTCGACGAAGGTCTCGATCCGCTCGCTCATACCCCCGTAGTATTTCGTGAAGGGGGCGAGGCTCTCGCGGATCCGTGCCCTCTGGGCTTCGTCTTTGCGGAGGAGGCGCGCGGCCACGACGAAGCGCACGTCTTCGCGGGCGATCTGAATCTGTCGGAAGCGCGCCTCCACCCGGCGCAGCGAGTCGTTTACGAACTGGAATCGGGGGTTGTCGAAGAGCATCTCCTGGATGCCCGCGACGAAGCGCAGCCTCAGATCACGGCAGCTCTCACCGATCTCACGGAGAAAGCTGAGATCCTGCGCGATCCCCATGTCGTGGCGCTGGCGGAGGTAGTCGAGGAGCTCGTCGACGACGATGAGGAGCCCCTTATCGGGGTGCTTCGCCGCGAAGGCCGCCATCATGTCCTCGAAGGCCCGCTTGTACCCGCTCACCTCGTGGAGAGCGGGGAAGAGGAACGAGACCCCCTCGCGTTCGAGCCACGCCTCCAGCCGCGCGCAGAGAATGTCTCGCAGCGACATCGAGGTGGTGCCGACCTCCAGCCGGAGCACGCCGAAGCGCCCCGCGATGTCTTCGGCGGCCTTCGCGACGCGCGGGTGTCGAATGCGCGCGGCGAGCTCGGGGTGCTCCGCGACCGAAGAGAGCACTGAGAGCAGGTGCGACTTGCCCGAGCCGTAGTTGCCGACGATGAAGACGCCCTTGTTGTCTTCGTCACGGAGGAACTGAAGCTGCGGGATGACGACCTCGACGAGGCGATCGGCCATCGCGTCGGAGACGACGTACGAGTCAACCAGGGCTTGCGCCCGCTGAGCATCGTCGGCGTGCTTGAGCTGAACGATGGCTTCGATCGGATCGAAGTGAAAGAGCTCGCCGTACTTCATGGGGTGTGCATCTCATCCGACGCACCAGACCGGGAGGTCCCCGACCGGAGCGCGCACGTGTTCGGGGTGTCCTGCCGTCGCGTAGAGCAGAACGCGCTCAGCAGCAAGCAACTGGCAGGCATCGCGAGACGGCAGCGGCCACGCGACGACGAGCGTCCGGGTGCGTCCGAGGGCGCGGAGGGCATCAAGGACGCGGAGCGAAAGGTCGGGGAGAAAGAGCGCCTCGATTCGATCGAGGAGCGCGACCTCCGTGGTGTCTTCGAGCGCACGCTCGAGCGCGGCGTGCACCTCGATGCGTCGCATGGGGGGGTCTACCTCCGAGAGCGAACACGCGACGGCCTCCCCGAGCCGGACGCGGCGTCTCGCGGGGGGGCGTTCGAGTGCGCCGAGCACGCGGGAGAGAGCCACGGGATTGCTGCCAGCGACGACGGCGAGTCGTATCGGGGCCAGGGCGAGACTCGGCAACGTCGCGGCAATCTCGTCGGCGACGACGCCCGGGTCGAAGCTATCCCCCCGTGTACTTGTGGCCGACAAGACGTCTCCTCCGTCCTCGAAACGGCAGGAGAAGTAGCCCGAAGGTTCCGGGCGACGCAATGGCGCCGCGCATGCGAACAACAAGCGCCGCGCCCACGCACGCCGTCTCGCGAGCGTACAGATCGCCGCGTCCCGCGGAGACGCGCGGAATTGGTGATCGCAGCGCGCGAATAGCCCGTTCCTCGCGCCCCGAAAGCCCCCGGTGAACCGTCACCATCCCGTTCGAACGCGACGGGAACGCCTCATCGCGTCGTCACCGCCCCGCGCCGGTGCCCTTCGACCGCTTCGGTGAACCATCACCAGGCCGTTCCAAGACCTCGGGCGCCCCCTGGGGAGCCGTCACCAGGCCGTTCCAAGACGAGGTCGACGGGTCGGTGAGGCATCACCGGGGCCCCTGAAGCGATGGGATCGGAGTGTTGACGTCGGATCAGCGGGGCTGAGGGGCAGGAGGCGCCGGAGGCGTGGGCTCGTCGGGCGTGTCGTCGACCGCAGCGGAGCTGTCGTCGCGGCGGAAGAAGGTCTCGACCCAGTCCCTGCCGTACTTCTTCTCCGTCGCGCGCTTGAGGAGCTCGGCGTAGGTGACGGTGCGGAGGCGGTTGACGCCCTCCTTCCAGTCGGCCACGTCGGAGGCCACGGAGGCGTTCTCACCGCGCGCCTTCGTGCGGGTGGTGAGGGCCGCGAGCGCCGTCTTCGCGAACTCGATGAGGCGATCGGCGAAGGGGCGCAGGAGCGAGGTCTCGGGCAGCTTGCGGATCTCGGGCACGATGCGGTCGCGCGTCTGCTCGCACTGGTCGCGCAGGTTGCGCCCGATGAAGGTCGACGGCGCCTCGGTGAAGAACCGCTTGTAGAACGTGCCCTTCGTGTCGTTGCCCGCTTCGAACTTCAGCAGCGTGGCGAAGCGCCCGGTCTCGGTGTCGATGTGCTCGTTGCGCACGGCCACCACGGCGTCGGCCCGCACCAGCGCGCGGCGGGCGAGACGCTCGCGCTGCGCGACCTCGTCCCACTCGTTGATGGTGGTGTCGAAGGCGTGCGCGAGGTCCGCCGCGTCGGGGTCCGCCGCCAGCGCGGCTTCGGTGTACCAAAGCTCTTCGAGAAAGAACGAGAGCGCTCGTGTGATCGCGATCTGTCGCATGGGGACATCCTCTCCGTGAGTGGCAAAGCCGACAGCAGCGTATCGGAGGGATTGAGCCGCGCGCAACGGAGATCATGCTGCGCGCTGAGGCTCCTCGGCGAGCGGGCGGAGGTGCCCCGGCGCTCGCGGTGACGGACTGAGATCAGCCTCCGCGGCGCAGTCGTTCGAGCTCTGCGCGCACGGCGGCGAGCTCGGCCTCGACAGCGCGCGCGTGCTCCTCGGCGGTCTGCCTCGCGAGGCGCTCCGCGTTGGCCTGCGCCTCGATCACGCGACGCACGGTGCGCTCGGCCTCCGCGACCTCTTCGTCCGTGGGGACGAGCTCCTCGCCACGCTCGCCGTATCCGACGCGCAGGCGCGTGTGACCGTCGACGTCGACGCGGCGGAGCCATGCGCCGAGCGAGCGGCTCTGCACGCGGTCTTCCATCGAGGTCTCGACGCAGATGAGGCCCTTCCTGGCGACGCGCCGAAAGACCTGCCATCGCACGCGCTTGCGGCTCTTCGCGGTGGCCCAGGGGTCGAAGATCACGGCCTCGGCGACGCCCTTCGCGTCGTAGTCCGCAGGGGCGTCGCGGTAATCTTTCTTGTAGTCGTCGCCCACGATTTCGAGCGCGAACGAGGGGCGATGACCCTCCCAGGTCTTCCACGAGCCGACCTCGGGGGCGTCTTGCGGCACGCCGTCGATCACGTACACGTCGGGCGCGCGGTAGCGCTTGGGGTCGCCCTCGACGAAGTAGAAGAACGTGTTGGCCCCCGTGAAGGCGTTGCGACGCTCGCGCTGAAGCCAGCGCGCGATGAGCGGTCGCAGCAGCTCCGCGATGAAGCGTGCAGCAGGTGCTCCCCCATGTCGTCGCTCGACGGGTAGTGGACCGCTTCGATGCGCTTCGCGGCGACGCCCATGCACACCGCAGTACCACGGCGGGGGACGTCCGTGAACATTGACGCGCGACGCGTCCTTTGGCACACGGCGCAGCCTCTCTCGTTCACATCGCAGATTGATGGAGCGCCCATGACAACGTCCTTCCCTCCGCGCGTGCGCCAACTCCTCGTCGTGCTCACGGCGCTCGCCTCCGCGTGCTCCGACGACACGCCCGCGCCCGCCGACGCGTCGTCGCCCCGCGACGTGGCCGACGTCACCGACGTCACCGACGCGGGCTGCCGCGCGCCGGGCGAGTGCGCGACCGGGACCTGCGTGTCGGGTCGCTGCGTGCCCTTCTCCTGCACCGACATGATCCAGAACGGACGCGAGACCGACGTCGACTGCGGCGGCGACTGCGTCCCGTGCGCCGTGGGGAGTCGCTGCGCGGCGCCGGGCGACTGCGCCTCGGGCGTGTGTACGTCATCGCGTTGCGCCGCGCGCTGAGGCTCCGCCCGTCGCCGTGACGCGCGCTTTTTCGCGCCCGCGCGGCGCTGCGATATCGTCGCGGCGAACCACCGCCCGAGGACATCACCCATGGCGACGAAGAAGGCCGCGACCGCCGCCGCGCCCGCGCGCTTCGAAGGCTTCGCAGACACGACGCTCTCGTTCTTTCACGCCCTCGATCAGCGCCAGGATCGCGACTGGTACAACGAGCACAAGCGCGCGTTCGAAGAGGGATGGAGCGCCCCCATGATGGCCCTCCTCACGGAGGTGCGCGCCAACCTCGCGAGCGCCTACAAGGGCATCGCGCTCCGTGATCCGAAGGTGTTTCGACTCCAGCGCGACGTGCGCTTCTCGCTCGACAAGACGCCCTACAAGACCAACGTCTCGGGCGTCGTGAGCGCCGTGGGACGAGGCGCGCACCACGAGGCCCCCGCCGTGGTGTACCTCCAGCTCGGACTCGAATCGCTCTGCGGCGCGGGGCTCTACGCCATGATGGGCGACACGCTCGACCAGTACCGCGCGTCGCTCCTCGACAACCGCAAGGGGGCGGCGCTCGCGAAGCTCACCGACGCCCTCGTCGCGAAGGGCTACACCCTCGACGCCATGGAGACCCTCAAGAGCGCCCCGCGCGGCGTCGACAAGGACCACCCCCGCATCGAGCTCCTCAAGCGAAAGGGGCTCGTGGTGATGTTCCCCGCGGTGCCGCTCGCGTCGCTCACGTCGCGCGACCTCGTCGACTGGGTCACCGCGCACGCGCTCGAGGCCGCCCCCGTGGTCCGCTGGCTCGCGCAGAACACCCGCTAGTTCGCAGCGCCTCCGCTGCGTCGTTGACGCGCTTTGCAGCGCGCACGTAGCATCGCCGCCGATGAGCGCCCCCTGCCGTGCCGTGTGCGTCGCCGCGCTGTCGCTGAGCCTCGCGCTCGCCTCCGCGAACGCCGCCGCGCAGACCCCCGCGCAGGGCGCCGGCGCCCTCGTTCAGACGGGCCGCTCGCAGTACGACAACCTCCAGTTCGAAGAGGCCATCCAGACCCTCTCGGCGGCCATCATCCGCCGCGGGAACACCCCCGCGCAGGAGGTCGCCATCTACGAGGTGCTCGGGCTCTCGTACCTCGCCCTCTCGCGCGACGAGGAGGCCGAGGGCGCGTTTCGACTGCTCCTCGCGCGCGCGCCCGAGCACACGCTCTCCGCGGGCACCGCGCCGCGCGTGCTGGAGTTCTACAACCGCACCCGCGCGCGCTGGATCGCCGACGGACGCCCCGGCGCGCCGCAGGTCGACACGCCCGCGCGCGTCGAGCGACCGGTCACCATCGAGCACCGCTCGCCCGCGCAGCAGGAGCACGACACCGCCCTCGAGCTCTCGGCCACGCTCGTCGACCCCGACCGCCGGAGCGCGGGCCTCGTGCTCGCGTGGCGCACGGGCAACCGCGGGCTCTTTCACCGCGTCGACGCGCAGAACCGCGGAGGCACGTACAGCGCGACGGTCCCCGCGGGCGAGGTGCGGCCGCCGGCCGTGGAGTACTACCTCGAAGCCGTCGATCAGAATCACATCGCCGTGGCCGCGCGCGGCGACGCCTTCGCGCCCCTCCGCGTCGTCGTGCCCGAGACGCAGAGCCCGTCGATCTTCACCCGCTGGTGGTTCTGGACCGGCGCAGGCGTCGTGCTCGCAGGCGCCGTCGTGGGGACCTACTTCCTCGTGCGAGGGAGCGACGCGGCCCCCACGCCCGCGACGCTCACCATCACCCTCGGCGAGAGCGGGCGCTGACCGCGCGCTCTCGTCCGTCACACACCGACAGCACGCCCCCCAATGACTGAACCGAGATATCCCATGCTCGTCGTCGAGGCCTCGCCCGACGACGTCGACGTCCTCATCGGCAGGCTCACCCTCCTCGGCGCCGACGGCATCGAGGAGCGCGACGCCACCACCCTCGCCCGCGGCGGCGAGCTCGGCGCGACGCTCATCGCGAGCTTCAGCGACGACGCCTCGGCCCAGGCCGCGTTCGAAGCGCTCTCGGGCGAATACAAGGTCCGCCGCGAGGAGCTCGTCGGCGACGCGTGGCGCGACGCGTGGAAGGAGCACTGGCGCCCCACGCGCATCACCGACCGCGTCGTCGTCGTGCCGAGCTGGCTCACCTACGATGCCCTCGAAGGCGACCTCGTGATGCAGCTCGACCCCGGGCGCGCCTTCGGCACCGGGCAGCACCCCTCGACGGTGCTCGCCGCGCGCGCCATCGAGCGCCACCTCGCGACGGGCGCGCACACGCTCCTCCTCGACCTCGGCTGCGGCTCGGGGATCCTCTCGTTCGTCGCCACGATGGAGGGCCTCCCCCGCGCCGTCGCGTGCGACATCGACGCCGAGTCGATCGAGTGCGCGGGCGAGAACGCGCGGCACCTCGGCGTGGCCGATCGCATCGAGCTCCGCGTCGGAGGCTTCGACGTGGTGCCCGAGACCTCGTCGCTCGTGGTCGCCAACATCGAAGCGTCGGTGCTCATCCCCCACGCGGCCGAGGTGGCAGCCCACGTCGCGCCGGGCGGGGTGCTCATCCTCTCGGGCATCCTCGTGGAGCAGGGCGCCGACATCGAGCGCACCTACAAAGCCCTCGGGTTCGAGCCGCTGCGGGCCGACGTCGAGGGCGCGTGGGTGGCGCCAGAGTTCCGTCGGCCGTGACCGAGCGCGTGCGCGTCGACGCGGCGGCGCTCGTCGCCGACGACGGCTCCGTGGTGAACCTCTCCGACGAGATCACGCACCACCTCCGCGTGCTGCGCGTCGATCAGGGCGAGACCGTGGTGCTCTTCGACGGCCTCGGCGGCGAGCGTGACGCCGTCGTCGAGATCGTCTCGCGGCGAGAGATGGTGCTCGCGCTGCGCGGTCCGAGGCGCGAGGGCGCGCGGGCCGACAGCGCCAGGGTGACGTGGCTCCAGGGCTATCCCAAGGGCGACAAGCTCGACACGATCGTCAAGCAGGCCACGGAGCTCGGCGTCGCGGAGATACGCCCCGTCTACACCGCGCGCTCGGTGCCGCGAGAGCGCGACGACAAGGGCGCCGCGCGGCTCACCCGCTGGAACCGCATCGCCGAAGAGGCCGCGCGTCAGTCGGGCCGCGCAGACCTCCCCGCCGTGCTCGCGCCCGCCACGCTCGATGACGCCATCGCGGGGTTACCCCTAGGGCCCTCTCTGAGGCTGGTGGCGTGGGAGCGCAGCGATCGCGCGCTCCTCGACGTGGTGAGCGCCGCGCCCGAGGGGCCCACGGTGGTGCTCGTGGGGCCCGAAGGGGGCCTCGACGACGACGAGGTCGCGCGCTGCGAGCGGTCGGGCTTCGCGCACGCATCACTCGGGCCGCGCGTGTTGCGCGCCGAGACCGTGGCCCCCGCCCTCCTGGCCGTCCTCAGCGCGCTGCGCGGAGACCTGCGCAACCGTGTCGGAGCTGCGCGCCATCGTTGACACCCGCGGCGCCCGTGCGCGATGGTTCCGGGTCCCTCCGCTCCACTGGTCGACGCCACGACGATGTCGCATCTCTCCGCGCTCCTCACGCAGGACCAGGTCGTGTCGCCCAAGGCGATCGACGAGGCCATTCAACGGCAGGTGATCTCGGGCGGTGACTTCGAGACCAACCTCCTCGAAGTGGGCGCCATCGGAGAGGACACCCTCGCGGCCTACAGCGCCGCGCTCCACGGCCTGCGCCCCGTCGCGCGCGAGGAGGTGCTCGCCGCGCTGCCCGAGGCCATCGCGCGCCTCCCCGTGATGCTCGCGCTGCGCTACCAGGTGCTCCCGCTGCGCTTCAACCAGGGCCGCATCATCTCCGCCGTGAGCGCGCCGCTCGCCCAGTCCGCGCGCGCCGAGCTCGAGGCCTCCGTGCGCGCGATCCTCGAGCTCCGCTGCGTCACGTCGGCGCGCCTCGCGTGGGGCCTCTCGCGCTTCTACGGCGTGCCCATCAGCCCGCGGCTCCAGCGTCTCATCGCGAAGCTCGACGCGGCGCCTCCGGGGCCGATCCCCGAGTCCATCGCGATCCCGCTGACGCGCCCTCGCCAGGGCGCGCGCACGTCGAACGTCGGCGCCGCGCCCTCGGCGGCCATCGCGGCCTTCGACCTCGCGCTCGCTGAAGACGGCGAGTCGTCGCCTCCGTCGCCCGATGCCTCGGCGCGCACCTCGATCCCCGAGGCGAGCCCGACGCCCTCTCGCACCAACACCGCGCCGCTCAAGCGCGACCCTCGCCCGCAGCCTGTTCCCTTCAACCCCACGGTCGCCGCGTCGCAGGGGCTGAACCGCGAGCCGATCCTCCCGTCGGCGCTGCGGGTGTCTGCGCCGCCCGAGGCCGCGACGCGCGCCGTGCCCCTCACGCCGCCCTCGACGCGCCCGCTGCCGCGCGACCCTCGCGTGAGCTTCACGGATCCGCCGCAGACCCACAGCACCGCGCCCGCGCCGCCGCCGCCGATGACCGCGCCGCCGCCGACCGCGATCCCCACGGCGAAGCCGCCGGTGTCGGCGACCAAGCCCGCGCCTGCGCCCGCGGAGACGAAGCCCGCGCCCGCGCCGACGATCACCGCGAAGCCCGAGCAGCCGCGCCCGCCCGCGCCTGCGATCATCGAGGCGCCGCGCGTGTCGATCCCGATGTCTCCGCGCACGCCCTCGATCGTGCCGACGCCTGTCGAGCGCGTCGCGGACTCGCCGCTGCGCGCCACGACCCCGGCGCCCGTGGTCACGCTCTCGGCGGGCCTCTTCACGCTCCCGCCGCCGCCGTCGGCGCCCACGGAGCAGCGCCCCATCGCGCCCGTCGCGCCCGCCGCGCCGTCTGCCACGACGACCGCGACGAGCGCGACCTCGAGAGGGATCTCGCTCGACGTCGCGCTGCAACGCCTCGACGCCACGGAGGACCGCGACGCCGTCGTCGAGGTGATGCTCGACCACGCGTACGAGCGCTTCGCCTACGTGGCGCTCTTGATGGTGCAGGGCGACCACTGCGCGGGCGTGGCCTCGCGCGGCGAGGGCATCTCGGGCGCGGCGCTGCGGGAGCTCACGATCACGCTGCAGCGCCCGTCGATCCTGCGGCTCGCGCACGACTCCTCGGCGGTCGAGATCGCGAGCATCGAAGACGGGACGAGCGACGCCGAGGTGCGCGCGCGGCTCCAGCGTCGCGAGGCGACGGAGGCCGTGGTCGTTCCGCTGCGCATCGGGTCGAAGGTGGCGCTGCTGCTCTGGGCCGACAACGGGGCGGCCTCGTCGAGCGCCCTCGCGGTGCGTCAGCTCGAGGCCTTCGCGCAGCGCTGCGCCGAGGCGTTCTCGCGCATCATCGCGGCGCGCAAGCGCGCGCAGGGGCGGCCCTCGACGCCGTCGCCGATGATCGCGCCGTCGCGGCCGCCGCGACCGCCGCTGCCCGATCGCAACGCGCGCCTCGACGCGCTCCGCAAGGCCGTGGGGCCCTCGGGCGCGCCGCCGTCGGAGTCGATCCCGCCCGAAGAGGGGCGGCCCTCGTCGGTTCCGCTCGATCCGTTCGCGCGGCGCTCCGAGGTGTCGATCCAGGCCGACGAGTGCGACGCGATGGTGTCCGCGGCGCTGCGCGCGGGGGTGCTCACCGACGCGCAGCTCACGACGCTGGTGAGCTACGGCGAGCGCGGCGTCGACGCGGTGTTCCGGCACTTTCCCGGGCCGCACACCCTCAAGCGCACGGAGGCGATCTCGAAGCTCCCGGCGCTCGACGAGGCGGGGATCCTCCTGCGCGCGGCCGTGGCGCTCCGTCACGCGGCGCTCCCGAGATTGCTCCTCGCGCTCGACGGGCCCGACCCCGACGCGCGGTACTGCGCGCTCCTGTGCCTCGGCGAGGTGGTGCATCCGTCGGCGCTCCCTGCGCTCATGCCGAAGCTCACCGATGGCGACTACCCCACGCGGATGGCGGCCATCGAGGTGATGCGCGCGTACCGTCGCTTCGACGAGTTCGAAGCCGTGGCGCGCTCGCTCCGCGCGGCGCTTCGTGACCCGAAGGGGTCGTCGGAGCGGCGTCGGGCCGCGGCGCACGCGCTCGGTGAGCTCCGCGACGAGCAGGCGCTCGAAGGGCTCGTCGCCTCGCTCACGGACCCCGACGCCTCGCTGGCGACGGCGGCGCACCGCTCGCTGGTGGTGCTCGCGCGGCAGGATTTCGGCACCGCCGCGGGGCCGTGGCTCGAGTGGTGGTCGAAGGCCGCGTCGCGGCATCGCATCGAGTGGCTCATCGACGCGCTGATTCACAGCGAGCCGACGATCCGGCACGAGGCGAGCGAGGAGCTCAAGCGGCTCACGGGGCAGTACTTCGGGTACTACTTCAACCTCCCGCGGCGGGAGCGCGAGCGCGCGCATCAGCGGTATCTGGAGTGGTGGAAGACCGACGGGGCGCAGCGCTTCGGGGCCTCTGCGAGCGCGCCCGACGCGGCGGGATGATGGATTCGCACGCGCCGCGCAAGTGGTGGTAGGGTCGGCGCCCCCCACGCGATGTTCGGCATAGGAATCTCGGAACTCATCCTGATCGCGGTCGTGGCCCTCGTGGTCGTCGGCCCGAAGAACCTGCCGCTCACGCTGCGCGCCGTGGGGAGGGCGATCCGCGAGTTTCAGCGCGCGTCGCGCGAGCTCCGCGAGCAGGCGGGCTTCGACGAGGTGGTCGACGAGGTCACGCGCCCGCTGCGCGAGGGCCTCGCGGGCATCGAGAAGGACGTGCTTCAGGAGCCTCCCGTCGACACGTCGATGGAGTACCCCGAGGCGGGCCCCGACGACTACGGCGCGCTGGCCGAGGGCGCGAGCTGGTACCCCGACGAGATCGCCGCGGCGGAGAACTTCCCCACGGAGCCCCGCGTCGCGCCCGAGGACGCGCAGAACCTCGCAGTGAGCGATGCGCCCGCGGCGAGTGATGCGCCCGCGGTGAGTGATGCGCCTGTGGTGAACGCTGCGCCTGTGGTGAACACTGCGCCCGCGGTGGGTGATGCGCCCGCGGAGCACGAGACCGTCGAAGCGAGCGCTCCGGCGCAGACCGAGGAGCGGGCGCATGGATGACGGGAAGATGTCGTTCTCGGAGCACCTCGAGGAGCTCCGCGCGCGGATCATGCGCGCGGCCTTCGCGGTGGTGCTCGGGATGATCGTGGTGTGGAACTACCGCGAGCGCTTCCACGCGTGGATGCTCCGTCCGCTGGAGGTCGCGTGGTTCTGCCGCGCGCGCGGCGGCTGCGAGGTGCCCACGGTCACGCGCTGGATGTTCCACCCCGAGCAGTTCCGCGCGGCGCGCGCCGCGGCGAGGGACACGCTCCAGGCGCGGGCGGGCGGCTTCCCGGTGACGCCGCAGATCCACTGGGCCGACCCCACGGCGGGCTTCGTGGCCTACCTGAAGCTCGCGGCGATCGGCGGCTTCGTGCTGGCGCTCCCGGTGGTGTTCTACCAGCTCTGGTCGTTCATCGCGCCGGGCCTGTACCCCCGCGAGAAGCGCCTCGCGATCCCCTTCGTGTTCTTCTCGACGCTCTTCTTCGTGACCGGCTCGCTCTTCGGGTACTACCTCGTGTTCCCCTCGGCGCACGAGTACTTCCTGAGCTTCAGCGGCACGATCGCGGGCACGTCGGTGGCGCTCGTCCCCACGATCATGATGGACGAGCACCTGGCCTTCTCGTCGCAGATGCTCCTGGCCTTCGGCGTGGTGTTCCAGCTCCCGCTCTTCGTGTTCTTCCTGTCGCTGGCGGGGCTGGTGACGTGGGTGCAGCTCCTGAAGTTCGGGCGCTACTTCACGGTGATCGCGTTCATCGTGGCGGCGATCCTGACGCCGACGCCCGACATGTTCTCGCAGATCATGCTCGGCCTGCCCCTCGTGGCGCTCTACTTCGTCGCGGTCTTCATGGCCTTTCTCTTCGGCCCCAAGAAGGCCCGCAAGTGGCGCTCGACCACCGACGAAGAGACCGCCCCCGCGCCGCCTCCGCCGCCCCCGACGAAGCCCGCCGCGCCGCCCGTGATGAAGCTCACGCCCGTGGCGAAGCCGCTCGGTGACGCGGCGCCGCAGAAGCCCATGCAGAAGCCCGCGCAGCGGCCGCAGCTCACGCCCGAAGAGGTCGCGCGCATCGACTCGGCCCGCGCGGAGAAGATCCGCAAGTGGGAAGAGGAGCAGAAGGCCCGCGCCGCCGAGAAGGACTCGACCAAGGGCGGCTGATACCACCGTCACATCAAACCTGGACGATTGCGTCGATGCGCCGGGGTTCGGCGCGGGAGGTCGATGTGGGGTCTGGTAGCGCGGATGCGCCGGGGTTCGGCGTGGGAGGTCGATGTGGGGTCTGGCAGCGCCGATGCGCCGGGGTTCGGCGTGGGAGGTCGATGTGGGGTCTGGCAGCGCGGATGGCGAAGCGCCAGTCGCGGATGCTCGATGCGCCTCACCCCGGGCAACTGAAGGGTGGCCGCTCCCTTCGGGCGCTGCACGACGCGCAGAGGCCGTTGCTGCTTGGACGATCTGAAACGACATTCGCGCAGCGCGCTGCTGCAAGCGGAGGAGTGTGACCTGAGAGGTTGCGGCGCACGCGAGAGTCCCATTCGCTTGCGGATGACCTGTCGCTCCCGAAGGGAGCGGCCACCCATCAGTTGCCCGGGGTGAGGCGCATCGAGCATCCGCCACTGGCGCTTCGCCATCCGCGCTGCCAGACCCCACATCGACCTCCCACGCCGAACCCCGGCGCATCGGCGCTGCCAGACCCCACATCGACCTCCCACGCCGAACCCCGGCGCATCCGCGCTGCCAGACCTCACATCGACCTCCCACGCCGAACCCCGGCGCATCGACGCAATCGTCCAGGTCTGGTGTAGCGGTGGTATGAGACGTACGGGCGCTATCGGTTTCGCGCGCAGCGGAAGCCGACGCGCGGGCTGAACGGGTTGCTGTCGGTGATCTGCATGCGGTTCGTCGCGCGGAACGAGGTCGCGACGTTGTTGCCGTACGAGCCTCCCCGAATCGTGCGTTGGAGGCCGCCCCCGTCGGGAAGCTCGCCGGTGCTGCAGCGGGGGTCGGTGCGCGCCATGCCACCCCAGCACGCCGGGTCGGAGTAGACGGACCAGATGTCCGCGGTGAACTCCCCGACGTTGCCTGACATGTGCCAGGCGCCGCTCGGAGACGCCCCCGCTGCCCAGGTCGAGTCCATTTCGAGGCAGGTGAAGGGTGTGATGCCCGCGTCGTCGCGCGAGCTGAGGATGCTCCCGCACACCAGGGTGTCGCTGGGCGCCGCGGTCCCCCACGGGTAGAGGCGGTGGTCGGTGCCGCGCGCCGCGAGCTCCCACTCGGCCTCGGTGGGGAGGCGCCCGCCGTCCCAGACGCAGAACTCCTGCGCGGTCCACCACCCGACGCAGTTGATCGGGTGCCCCTCGCGCGAGTCTGGGGAGGGTGACCAGTTGCAGCCGAGCGTCTCGGTGCCTGTGCGGGGCGGGCCGGCGGCCAGCCCCCAGGGCATGTCTTCGTTTCGGTAGTGAATGTTGGAGGCCCTGATCCTCATGGAATCTCGCGAGTTCCAGTAGAGCCTGAAGCGCGCGACCGTGACCTCGAACTGGTCGATGCGAAATCCGCTGACGGTGATCGACGACTGCTCGGGCATCGAGTTCGGGACGCTGTTGTCGCCGAGCGTGATGGTGCCGCCGGGCACGTCGACGAGGCCGCAGCCCGGCGTGCCCGCCGCGAAGCAGCTCAACTGCGTCGGCGCCGAGACCGGGGCGTCGACGCGATCGACGGGCACGTCCGTGAACGGAGCGTCCGTCGGCGACGCGTCGACGCGATCGCCAGGCGCATCCACGAGCGACACGTCCACGCGGTCGACGGGCGCATCCATCGGGAGCACATCGACCGGAGGGACATCGACCGGCGGAACGTCTGCGCGGTCGACGGGCGCATCCATCGGGAGCACGTCGACCGGAGGGACATCCGCGCGGTCTGCGGGCGCGTCGAGCGGCGCGTCGGTCTGGTCTGCGAGCGCGTCGAGCGGCGCGTCTGCGCGGTCTGCGGGCGCGTCGAAGGTCGCGTCTGCGGGCGCGTCGAAGGTCGCGTCTGCGGGCGCGTCGAGCGGCGCGTCGGTCTGGGCCCCCGCGTCGAGCGCGTAGATTCGAAGCTCCTTCACGGGACACGCGGTGAGGAGCAGCGCGGCGAGCGGCGCGAGGTGTCGGCGGCTCATCGCGAGAGCCTCGCGGCGACGACGATGAGCGACGCGAGCACGGCGCCGAGCACGAGGATGGCGCCCACGATCACGGAGGTGGGGCGACGGCGACGGATGGGGATGGTGGTCCCCTCGCGGTCGGGGTTCGCGTCGACGAGCGTGTCGGCGGCCTGACGGACGTGCGTGGGGGGCTCGTCGACGAGCGTGGGCGCGGCCTCCGCGATGGGCGGCGGCGCGAACGAGGGCGCGGGCTGAACCACCGTGGGCGACGACAGGAGGATCTCTTCGATGTCGAAGACCGGCGCCCACGTCGCGCGCGAGAGCTCGCTCGCGAAGGGCATCAACGAAGCGCCGAAGGAGCGTATCGAGCGGAAGCGCGCCGCGGGGTCGCGCGACATCGCGCGGCAGATGACCGACTCGAGCGCCTCGGGCAGCTCCGGTCGCACCGCGCGCGGCATGAGGAACTGCCCGCGCACCGCGCGATCGAGCATCTCGTAGACGGGGCCGCTGGTGATGGCGAGGGCGCCGGTCACGCACTCATACGCGATGGCGCCGAGGGCGTACTGGTCGGCGCGGTCGTCGATGTTGCGGTCGCCGCGGGCCTGCTCGGGGGCCATGTACTGCGGCGTCCCGAGGATCATGTCGGTCTGCGTGCGGATGCGCCCCGAGGCGTCGTCGACGACGCGAGAGATCCCGAAGTCGAGCACCTTGGGGACGCGCGCCCCGTCGCGGGTGAGCGAGATGAAGATGTTCTCGGGCTTGAGGTCGCGGTGCACCACGCCCTCCTCGTGCGCGGCGGAGACCGCGGCGAGCACCGGGAGCAGCAGGTCGACGGCCTCGGAGACGGGCAGCGCCCCCTCGCGATCGAGCTTGTCCGCGAGGCACTCGCCTTCGAGGAGCTCCATCGCGAGCCAGGCCACGCCGCGCTCCTCGCCGACGTCGAAGATCTCGACGACGTTGGGGTGACGCACGCGCGCCGCGGCCTCGCCCTCTCGCACGAAGCGCTCGCGAAACTCCGGCGATCGGCCGAAATCCTCGCGAAGCAGCTTCACGGCCACGGGCTTCTTGAGCGCGACGTGGAGCCCCTTCCACACCGAGCCCATGGCGCCGTCGCCGAGGTGCTCCACGAGCTGGTAGCGCCCCAGAGTCTCGCCCGCGTGGTGAAGTACGTCTCCCATGGGATGACAGCCGTACGACCCTAGCCAGGGGTTCGCGCGCGTTGCAAGCGCCACCGCGAAAGCCCTGTGAGATCCCTCTCCACGGGTTGCGAGGTCCCGCGGAGGACGTGGTACCGTCCGCGCCGGTCGCCGCGTCGCACCATGACCGCCGACCCTCCACGATGGGCGCCGAGAAGTTCACCGAGAGCTTTCGCTTCGACCGCTACGAGATCGGCTCGCTCCTCGGCGAAGGCGGCATGGGCTCGGTGTGGAAGGCCACGCACCTCAAGCTCCAGAAGCCCGTGGTGATCAAGACCCTGCGCCCCGAGCACGCGCGCTCCGACACGACGCGCGCCCGCTTCGTGCGCGAGGGCGAGGCCGCGTCGCGGATCCGCCACCCCAACGTCGTCGAGATCTTCGACGTCGCGGAGTTCGAAGGCAGCCCCTACCTCGTGATGGAGTTCCTCGAAGGCGAGGACCTCCGCGCGCTCCTGCGCCGCCGTGGCGTGCTCTCCCTCGACGCGATCGTCGACGTGATGCTCCCGGTCTGCAACGCCGTCGCGGCGGCCCACGACGCGGGCGTCGTTCACCGCGACCTCAAGCCCGAGAACATCTTCCTCTCGCGCACCCGCGACGGGGCCCTCGTCCCCAAGGTGCTCGACTTCGGCATCTCTCGCATCGACGACGGCGCGCTGAGCAACCAGACCACCACGGGCGCCCTCCTCGGCACGCCGCGGTACATGTCTCCCGAGCAGGCCCGCGGCGAGCGCGGCATCGACGCGCGCAGCGACCAGTACGCCCTCGGGGTGATCCTCTACGAGTGCGCCACGGGGCGCGTCCCCGTCGACGAGGGAGCCCTCTACGAGGTGCTCCGCCGCACGATCCACGGCGAGTTCGCGCCGCCGAGGGCGCACCGCCCCGAGCTCCCCGCGGACTTCGAAGCCGTGATCCTCCGCGCGCTCTCGCTCGCGCCCGCGTCGCGCTTCCCCTCGGTGCGCGCGCTCGCCGCGGCCCTGCTCCCCTTCGGCGACGACATCGCGAAGGTCAGGCACAGCCCCTCGCTCGCGCCCCGCTTCGACACGCTCCCCGGCGCGCAGGGGACGCTCGGAGGCGCGCAGCCCAACGCGACCCTCGGCGACACGGGCGTCGAGGTCGACACGCAGCCCGACGCGCGCCGCACGTCTCGCCTCGTCATCGCCTCGCTCGCGGCGCTGTCGTGCATCGCCGCCGCCGGCGCGTGGGCGCACTACTACCGCGCCCCCTCTCCCCAGCCGCAGGCCGCGACGCGCGCGCAGGAGCCCGCGCACGCCACGCCCATCACGCCCGTCGCGCCGCGCGTCGAAGCGCCTCCCGTCGAGGCGCCTCACGTCGAGGCGCCCCCCGCCGTCGCGATCGCGCCCGACGCCTCGACCGCGGCGCCTCCCGCGATCGGAGCCCACGCGGCGCACACGCGCGTGCCGACCGCGCGAACACCGACCCCGCGCGCGCCGACCACGGCCCGCACGACGCACGGGACCGCGCCCGCCGCGCCGCGCACCACCAGCGGACTCAGCATCGATTGAAGGCCCCGTGAAGCCGCGCGCCATCGCCCTTCTCGCCTTGTTGTCCAGCGGCACCGCGTGGGCCCAGTCGTGGGACGACACGCGCCGCGCGCTCATCGATCAGGCCACGCAGGCCCGCGACCGCGGGGAGCTCGACCGGGCGCTCCAGCTCGCGCGTCAGGCCGAGGGGCTCCGCGCGTCGCCGTCGCTCAGCCTCGCGATCGCCGAGATCGAGCAGTCGATGCAGCGCCCGCTGGCCGCGCTGCAAGACGCCCGCGCGTGCGTCCGGGCGCTCGAGGCCGACACGGCGGCGCGCGACCGCGCGAGGGCCCTCGCGGTGTGCTCGACGCTCGTGAGCACCATCGAGGCGCGCGTGGGCCGCGTCACCTTCAGCGTCGCGGGAGCCCCTTCGAACCTCGAACTCCGCCTCGACGGGCGCAGCGTCCCGCGCGAGTCGTGGGAGGGCGGCGTCGAGGTGCTCGCGGGCTCCGTGGTCATCGACGCGAGCGCGCCCGGCCGACGCCCGCTGCACCGCGAGGTCACCGTCGCGCCGCGCGCCACCGAGCGCGTGACCGTCGCGCTCGACGCCGAGACGTCCGTCACGCCCGTCACGCCCGTCACGCCCGTCACCGTCACGCCCGTCACCGTCACGCCCGTCGTCGGGCCACCGACGACGCCCGCCTCGCAGGGGCCCGGCGTGGGACCGTGGATCGTGATGGGCGCCGGGGTCGCGAGCCTCGCGCTGTCGGGCGTGTTCTTCGGGCTCCGCGAGGGCGCCCTCTCGGACCGCGACGCGAGGTGCACGGGCGCGGCGCTGCGGGGCGATGACTGCGTCGTCCCCGCGGCGCAGGTGCAGGACGCGCAGTCGGCGCAGGACGCCGCCGTGGGCTTCACGACGGCCGCGTACGTCACGCTCGGCGTCGGCGCCGCGGCGCTCGCGGGCGGCGTGCTCTGGCGCGTGCTCGGCGGACGTCGGACCGAGAATGTCACCGTGAGCGCGTCACCGACGGCGACCGGCGCCGCGGGGACGCTGCGAATCTCGTTCTGAGTCTGTGTTTCGAGTCGGAGCGCGCGGGGTCAGTACCCCGAGGTGCCCGTTCCGCCGGAGACGATCGCGACGCTCGAGCTCGCGCCGAGGCGCGTCGCGCCCGCGGCGACCATGCGGTCTCCGTCGCCCGCCGTGCGCACGCCGCCGGAGGCCTTCACCCCGAGCTCGGGGCCCACGATCTCGCGCATGAGGGCGATGTCTTCGGCCGTGGCGCCGCCGCCGCCGAAGCCCGTCGAGGTCTTCACGAAGGTGGCGCCCGCGGCCTTCGAGAGCGCGCACGCGACGATCTTCTCGTCGCGAGAGAGCATCGAGGTCTCGAGGATGACCTTCACCACGTGGCCCTGCGCGGCGCCCACGACGCGCGCGATGTCGTCCATGACGAGGGCGTAGTCCTTGGAGCGGAGCGCGCCCACGTTGATGACCATGTCGATCTCGTCGGCGCCCGCGCGGATGGCCTCGGCGGTTTCGAAGGCCTTCGCGTTGGGGGTCATCGCGCCGAGGGGAAAGCCCACCACGGCGCACACGGCCACGGTGCTCCCGCGGAGCTGCTCGCGCACGTAGGGGACGTTCGCGCTGTTCACGCAGACCGAGAAGAAGTGCCACGCCATCGCCTCGGAGCAGAGCTTCCGCAGGTCGTCGCGCGTGGCCTCGGGCTTGAGGAGCGTGTGGTCGATGATGCGCGCGAGGTCGGGCCGGGGGCGTCCGCCCGCGCCGGGTGTGACGGGCGCTGCGCCGCCCTGGGAGACCTTCGGGGTCACCGAGCCTTTGGGCCCTGACGAGCCGAGCTCCTGCTGAACACGGGTGACGACGGCGTCGACGAGGCGGTCGATCTCGCTAGACATGACGGCCGCGGACACTATCACCCCCGGCGCGCCGCGACGACACCGTTGCGAAGACGCGCGCAACGGGCTTTCGCGGAGCCCCGCGGATCTCCTATGATGCGCCGTCGCCGCGGCCCTCGGGCGCCCCGACGGGCACACTCCCCGTCGGCCCCCTTCGAGGCCTCGCGGTCGCACTTGAGAAACGCAGAGGAGAACTTCGCGATGTCGTCCCGCTCCCTTCGTCTCGGCCTGTCCCTCACGCTCGGCCTCGCGCTGATGAGCGGCGCGTCGTGGGCGCAGCAGATCAACCGCGGTCCGCTCCAGGTCGTGGGGCTCCGCGCGCCCGACGGCGACAGCGACGCGGCGACGGCGCTCACCAACGGGATGCGCGAGTCGGCCCGCGCGGCGGGCTACGAGGTGAGCGACACGACCCCGAGCTTCGACCAGGAGTTCGCGATGGTGGGCTGCACGTCGACCTCGCCCGAGTGCCTGTCGAGCATCGCGGGCGACATCCACGCGCAGAAGTTCATCTACGGCAGCGTCTCGCGCATCGGCCGCGGCCGCAACGCCCAGCTCAGCATCGAGGTGAGCCTCTGGGACGAGACCACGCACCGCGAGGTCCACCGCGAGGCCACGACGATCCCGCTCTCGCAGGCCCGCGGCGACGCCCTGCGCACCACGGCGCAGCAGATCTTCGTCGCCATCGGCAACCGCGACATGCAGGCCCAGCAGGAGGTGCTCCGCTCCGCGCAGGAGGAGGCCGCCCGCCGCGCCCAGCAGGAGGAGGCCGCCCGCCGCGCGCAGCAGGCGCAGCAGCAGCTCCAGCAGGCGCAGCAGCAGCTCTCTCGCCGCACGACGATCCAGCGCTCGCACGTGCTCCGCTACGTGGGCCTCGGCGTGCTCGGCCTCGGCGTGGTCTCGGGCGTCGTGGGCGTGGTGCAGCTCCTCGGCTCGAACAGCCAGGCGAGCGACGCGCTCAACGGCAACGGCGACCAGGGCGCCGCGTGGGCCCGCTACGACAACGACATCAACCCGCGGCGGCAGCTCTCGGTCTCCGACGTGTGCGCCCGCGCGGCCACCGACGCGTCGAACAACCCCGACGCGGCCCTCGCGAACAACCTCTGCGATTCGAACAGCACGGCGCGCGCGATGGCCTACGCGTTCGGCATCGGCGGCGTGGTGATCGCGGGCGTGGGCGCGGCGCTCATCGTCATCGACTCGCTCAACTCCAGCAACACGCAGAGCGACGCGGCCCCGACGCCCGCGCAGCAGGCGCAGCAGCGCCGCACGCAGCTCAGGCTCTCACCCGTGGTGGGCCCCACGGTCGGAGGGCTCAGCCTCGGGATGACGTTCTGACCCCATGAGAGTCATCGCCGGTCAGTGGCGGGCGCGGCGCCTCCTCGGGCCTCCGCGCGGGGCCGAGACGCGGCCCACGAGCGACCGCGTGCGCGAGGCGGTGTTCAACCTCCTCGGCCCGCGCGTCGAGGGCGCGCGCGTGCTCGACCTCTTCGCGGGGACGGGCGCCCTGGGCATCGAGGCGCTCTCGCGCGGCGCGCGGCACGCGACCTTCGTCGAGAGCGACCGGGGGCTCTGCCAGACCATCGAGACGAACC
Organism: Polyangiales bacterium; assembly: GCA_046351535.1. Taxonomy (GTDB): domain Bacteria; phylum Myxococcota_A; class Polyangia; order Polyangiales; genus CAISKJ01. The sequence continues at coordinate 41,620 of JAXLYG010000031.1, read as the reverse complement.
TCGAGAACCTCGAGGCGCCGCACGAGCTCTTCACGCTGCTCAAGCGCGACGTGCGGCGGTCGTCGAAGCTCTTCACCGGGCAGTACGACCTGGTGTTCATCGATCCCCCGTACGGGCACCTCCTCGAGCGCGAGGTGCTCGCGACGCTGTGCACGTCCGACGTGCTCGCCAACGGGGCCACCGTGGTGGTCGAGCACGCGGCCCGCGAGGAGGTCACGCTCCCGCCCGCCGCGGCGAAGGTGCTCACGGGCGCCGACACGCGGAACTACGGCGACACGTCGGTCACGATCTACACCGCGGCGGTGCCTCCGAAGCCCGAGGCCGCGCCGCGCGAAGGGAGCCCCTCGATGCCGCCGTCGATCCCTCCGTCGATCCCCCCCGCGGGCGCGGCCCTCGAGGTGAGGGCGCGCCGGGTGGCCGTGTACGCGGGATCGTTCGATCCGCCGACGAACGGTCACGTCGACATCATCCGCCGCGCGGCGAGTCTCTTCGACCTGCTCGTCGTGGCCGTCGCGAAGAACCCCCGCAAGAGCAGCGTGTTCAGCGTCGAGGAGCGCGTGGAGCTCCTGCGCGAGGTGATCGGCGGCGACGCGCGCATCGAGGTCGACGTGATCGAGGGCCTCCTGGTCGACTACGCCCGCAAACGCGGCGCCGTGGCCGTGATCCGGGGCCTTCGCGCCGTGGCGGACTTCGATTTCGAGTTCCAGATGGCGTGCATGAATCACCACCTGGCGCCGGGGGTCGAGACGGTCTTCCTCATGACCGCGCAGGAGTACCTCTTCGTGAGCTCCTCGCTCGTGAAGGAGGTGGCCTCCTTCGGCGGCGACGTGACCCGCTTCGTCCCCGCGCCGGTGCTCCCGAAGCTCCTCGAGCGCCTCGGCGACCGCCGCGGCTGAGACCAACATCCCCCACAACTGGCGCGAATTCTCTGCGCGCTGTTTTATACTGCGCCCAACCCATGCACCTCCCCCGCGAGGCTTTCTTCGCGTTCGCCTTATGCGCAGCCCTCTCCGCGGGCGCGGCGCAGGCGCAGACCTCCGTGAACCCCGCCGATCAGGTGGCGCGCGAGCACTTCATGCGAGGCCGCGACGCGTTCTCGCTCGGCGATTTCGCCCTCGCCGCGCGCGAGTTCGATCAGGCCTACCAGCTCTCTCGCCGCCCGCAGCTCCTCTACAACATCGGCACCGCGTACGAGCGCCTCCACAACTGGAACGAGGCCAACGTCGCCTTCCGCCGCTACCTCGACGAGGTCCCCGGCGCGCCCGATCGCCCCGAGGTCGAAGCGCGCCTCCGCATGATCGAGGTCGAGCTGCAGCACCAGGCCGAGGCGCTCCAGACCCCCACGAACACCAACACCCGCGTCGTCGTGGTCGAGCGGCCCGTGATCGTGCAGGCCGAGCCCTCGCGGCCGTGGCGTACGGCGTTCTTCATCTCCGGCGGGCTCACCGTGCTCGCGGGCGGCGTCACGCTCGCCGTCGGGCTCCTCGCAGACTCCCGCTACAACGACCTCGCGCGCGGCTGCGGACAGACCGCCGCCGGGTGCCGCAGCGACGACATCAGCGACATGTCGCTCCGCGCCACGCTGGTGAACACGGGCATCGTCTCGACGTCGGTCTTCGCCGCGGCCACGGTGGGCTTCTTCGTGCTCGACCTCCTGCGACCGCAGACGCCGCGGACGCAGCCGCAGCAGGGCCCCGCGGTGCGCGCGGCCTTCGCGCCCCTCACCGGCGGCGGCATGCTCACCCTCGGAGGGACGCTGTGAGACCCGCCGCGCTCCTCGCGCTCCTCGCGCTCCCCTCGGCGTGCAGCTACGACCTCGACGTGCTCAAGGGACGCCGCGTCGACGGAGGCTTCGACGCCGCCGTCGACACCCCCACGGACACCGTCGTCGACCGCGCGCAGCCCGACGTCGTCGCCGATGTTCCGCGCGACATGCCCGCGACCGACGTGGGCCCCTCGCGCGACGCCTCCGTGGGCGCGTGCAACATCCCCGGCGTCACGGTGATGAACGCGCCGGCGCCCACCAACGGCGTCACGGTCATCACCGGCGACACGTCGGGCGGCGGAACGACCACGCTCTCGCTCTGCCAGAGCATGATCTCCGCGAACTCCACGCGCGTGTACCGCTACGAGGTGCAGGCCGGGCCGCGCCTCCTCGCGACCACGAACACGGGCCTCTGCGGCGGTCACGACACGGTGCTCGCGGCCTTCTTCTCGTGCGAGGGGATGGGCCGCGCCGTCGGGTCGGCGAACTGCAACGACGACGACATGGTGAACCTCTGCGGCGCGTGCTCCGACGCGGGCGGCGGCTGCGGCGCCGAGAACTCGACGCTCGACCTCTCGGGCCTCGTCGCCCACGACGTGATCTATTTCACCGTCGCGAGCTACGGGTCGATGCACGCGCCCTTCCGCCTCGCCATCGCCGAGAACGGCCTCGCGCCGCAGCCCGCGCCCACGGGCATCGCCGGAGAGACCCCCGCGAACCGCTGCGCCTGCCCGCCCGCGACGGGCGTGATGACCGGCGAGATCCCCTTTCCGCGCACGGGCGACACGAACCAGTTCAGCACGGCGTCGCGGCAGGTGCTCGGCGGCCGCGACCTGCCCTTCACCCGCGTGACGGGCGTCTCCGCGCGGCTCGCGCTCTCCCGCTACAACGTCGACACGTCGGGCCCCTGCGCGGTCACCGACGGCGCGCGCGCGGCCCTCGACCTGCTCGTGAACAACACCGTCGTCGCCACGGGCAAGCTCGGCATCGGCTCGGGCAGCGGCGGGTTCATCACCATCCCCCTCACGACCTTCGCGCCCGTGGTGATCCCCATGCCCACGGGCATCCCGCTCACCTATCGCCTGCGCAACGTCGAGCCCGCGGGCGTCGCCTGCGTCTCGCTCGACGTCGACCTCACCGCCTCGAACATCGTCACCCTCTACGGCACCAACTGATCGCGGACCCCGCTGCGGGCCGCGGCAGAAATCCTTCCAGTGAACATCCTCTTCGTCAGCTCCGAGGTTGCCCCCTTCGCGAAGACCGGGGGCCTGGGCGACGTGTGCGCCGCGCTCCCCAAGGCGCTCCACGCGCTCGGCCACGACGTGCGCGTCGTCGTCCCGATGTACGCCCGCGTCCGCGCCCCAGGCCGCACGTTCGAACTCGTCGTCCCCGACGTGACCGTGCAGCTCGGTTCGAAGCGCGTGACCTTCTCGATCTACACCGCGCCGCTGCCCGGCACCGACGTGCCCGTGTACTTCGTGCGATGCGCCGCCCTCTACGACCGCGCGGCGATCTACACGCAGGACCCCGACGAGCACCTGCGCTTCACCGCGCTCGTGTGGGCCGCGCTCAAGACCTGCCAGCACCTCGGGTGGTCGCCCGACATCGCCCACGCCAACGACTGGACCTCGGCGCTCCTCCCCCTCGCGATCAAGACCGTGTTCGCGTGGGACAAGCTCTTCGCCAACACCCGCACGGTGCTCACGATCCACAACATCGGTCACCAGGGGAGCTTCGGCGCGAACGTCCTCTTCGAGACGGGCTTCGCCGAGGTGGCGCATCACTTCCACCAAGACCAGCTCCGCGAGGGGAGGCTCAACTTCCTCCTCACGGGGATCCTCTACGCCGACGCGATCACCACCGTGTCGCCCACCTACGCGCGCGAGATCCAGACGCCCGAGCACGGCGCCGGGATGGACCCCTTCCTCCGCATGAGAGGCCGCGCCGTCGTGGGGATTCTCAACGGCATCGACGAGGACGAGTGGAGCCCCGAGCGCGACGCGCGCATCCCGCACCGCTACGGCGTCGACGACCTCGACGGAAAGGAGCGCTGCAAGCAGCACCTCCTCGCCTCGATGGGCCTCACGTACGACCCCCGCGTGCCCGTCGTGGGCGTGGTCTCGCGCCTCGTGTGGCAGAAGGGCTTCGAGCTCTGCACCTCGGTGCTCCCGCGGGCCCTCTCGCGTCGCCCCATGCAGCTCGTGGCGCTCGGCGCGGGCGAAGACCGCTACGTCGACCTCTTCAGCCACCTCGCCAACCACTACACCCGCCGCGTGGCCTACCACGCGGGCTTCAACGAGAACCTCGCGCACCTCATCGAGGCGGGCTCCGACGTCTTCCTCATGCCGTCGCGCTACGAACCCTGCGGCCTCAACCAGATGTACAGCCTGCGCTACGGGACGCCCCCCGTGGTGCACCGCACCGGCGGCCTCGCCGACACCGTGCGCAACTGGAGCCCCCGCGCCCGCACGGGCAACGGCTTCGCGTTCGAACACTTCGACGAGGGCGGGCTCGCGTGGGGCCTCCACACCGCCCTCGACACGTGGGGCGACGGCCAGGGAGAGCACCGCGAGAACTGGCGCGCCCTCCAGCGCAACGGCATGACCGAGCGCCTCGGGTGGCAGCACCGCGTCGAGGAGTACGTGGCCGTCTACAAAGCCCTCGGCGTCTAGCGCGAAGGGCGCTTTCAAAAGCCCCTTTGGTGTAGTGTCCCTCGCCGCGCCTCCTCGGGCGCAGACCACTCCATGGCGATCGAACTCTCGACCCGGCGCCCCGACTGCGACGTGCTCATCCTCGGCGGCGGGGTCAACGGCACCGGGCTCGCGCGCGACCTCGCGCTCCGCGGCGTCCGGGTGATCCTGGTCGAGCGCAACGACCTCGCCTTCGGCGCGAGCGGCAACTCGTCGGGGATGATCCACGGCGGCGCGCGCTACCTCACCACGCACCCCTCGGTCACGCGGACCTCGTGCATCGACTCGGGGTACATCCAGCGCATCGCGCCGCACATGATCTTCCGCATCCCCTTTCTCGTGCCGGTCTACGGCGCGGGCGCGAAGGCGCAGATGTGGCTCGACGCGTACGACGCGTTCTTCTCGGTCTACGACGACTTTCAGCCCCTCAAGCGCGGACGCCGTCACACGCGCCTCACGCCCGAGGAGTCGGGCCGCGCGGTGCCGGGGCTCAACACCGGGCGCCTCTGGGGCTCGGTCACGCTCGACGAGTGGGGCATCAACGGCGCGCGGCTCTGCAACGCCAACGCGCTCGACGCGCGCGAGCACGGCGCCGCGGTGCTCGTGCACACGACCGCGGAGGAGGTGCTCGTCGAGAACGGCGCGGTGGTCGGCGCGCGCGTGCGAGACACGCTCACGGGCGTCGCGGCGACGTACACCGCCCGCGTCGTGGTGAACGCGACGGGCGCGTGGGGGCCCATCACGGCGGCGCTCGCGGGCATCCCCGGGCGCGTGAAGGTGCGGCCCGGCAAGGGCGTTCACCTCGTGCTCGATCGGCCCGTGACAGACGTGGGCGTGATGTGCAACGCCATCGACGGGCGGCAGATCTTCATCGAGCCGTGGGGCAACACCTGCCTCATCGGCACCACCGACGACGACACCTACGGCGACCTCGACGACCTCGACGTGACCTCCGACGAGGTGCGCTACCTGCTCGAAGGAATCGAGACCGTGCTCCCTAGGGTGCGCGAGGCCCGCATCGTGGGCACCACGGTGGCGGCGCGTCCGACGCTCTACGCCTTCGGCCCCACCGAAGACGCGCTCTCGCGTGAACACGAGGTGCTCGATCACGCCGTCGACGGCGCGCGCGGGCTCTACTCGCTCATCGGCGGAAAGCTCGCGAGCTACAGGCTTTTTGCCGAAGAGGCCGCGGACATCGTCGCGCGCAAGCTCGACGTGAGCGGCCGTTGCTCGACGCACAACACCCCGCTCCCCGGCGGCGATCGCGTGCCCACGGCGGAGTCGCTCGCCGCGCGCTTCGGCATCACCCCCTACGCCGCCGCGCGGCTCATCGGACGCCACGGTTCGCGCGCCGAAGCCCTCGTCGGCGACGGCGGCAAGCGCGGAACGGTGACCGTGTGCACCTCGGAGCCCGTGCTCGCGTGCGAGGTCCGTTACGCCGTGAAGGTCGAGGGCGCGCGCACGCTGCGAGACGTCGCGCGGAGAACGAACCTCGCCAACGGACCGTGCGGCGGCGCCGAGTGCGCGTTCGCGGCGGCGGTGATCGCGGGCGAGCTCCTCGGGTGGAGCGCCGCGGAGACGCGCGCGCAGGCGGCGGATCTCATCCTCGCGCGGAGGCGTTCGAGGCTCCCCGCGATCGGCGCTGCGCAGGCCCGCGCGGAGCCCGTGATCGACGCGGCGTTGCGCTCGCTCGGGAGGGCGACGTCGCCGTGAACCCCATCGACACCGAGGTGCTCGTCATCGGCGCAGGCGCCGCGGGAATCGCCGCCGCGCGCACGGCCCGCGAAGCCGGCGCGAAGGTCACCGTGATCTCGCTCGCGGGCGGATCGACCTCGCTCACGCCGGGCCTCGCGTGGGGTTTTGCGAGAGACCCGTTTGAGGCGTGGGCGAAGGAGATCGGGCTCCGTCTCGGCGGTCGGTACATCACCGTCGCGGGGTGGATGATCTCCGACGCGAGAGGCGCGGTCTCGTCGCTGCTCGACCTCGCGGCGGTGCGCGGAATGATCGGCGTGGTCGACGTCGACACGCACCCGTCGTGGTCGGCGTAGCTCGTGGCCGAGACGCTCGGCGCGACGATCGTGAGGGCGCCCTTCGAACTCGCGGGAGAGACCTTTCGAGAGACCGCTTCGAAGCTCGACACCGAGGGCATCGCAGAGGGCTTCGCGGCCTCGCTCAAGGCGCGCTGCGAGGGCCTCGGCGCGGTGCTCTTTCCCCCGGTGCTCGGGCTGCGCAGAGACGACGTCGCGGAGCGCATGGCCCGCGCGCTCGGAGTGCCCGTGGGAGAGGCCGCGGGCGGTGTGGGAGACCCTCCGGGCGTGCGCTTCGAACGCGCGCTGCGGCGGTGGATTCCCGAGGGGGTCGAGGTGCTGCGGGGGCGCGTGAAGGTGCTCCGCGGCGGCGGTCCGAGGGCCGAGCTCGACGACGGAAACACCGTGCGAGCGCGCGCGATCGTGCTCGCCACGGGCGGCGTCTCGGGCGGCGGACTGGTCTTCGACGGATCGATCCGTGAGGCCACCGCGGACTGCCCCGTGTGGACGCGCAACGGCGCGCGCGTGCTGCCTCCCGGGGCCGCGCGAGGGTCCGAACCCGTGGCCTTCTTCTCCGAGGGAGAGCCGCGCGGCGTAGGTGTTCGCGTGGATTCGTCGCGTCGCGTGGTGGATGTCGAGGGGCGCGCGCCCGTGGCGTCGTGGCTCTTCGCGGCGGGCGAGGTCACGACGTCGCTCGTGGGTGAGGGACTCGTCGACGCGCTCTCGTCGGGCGCGCGTGCGGGCGTCGAAGCGGCTCGCCACGCGCGCGGAGGTTGATCGTCGTGCGTCTCTCACGCGTGGGCGTTCTGCTCGCAGCGACGCTCTCCGCGGGAGACGCGTGGGCGCAGTTCGGTCCGCGCATCGAGGCGGCGCGAGACGCGATGGAGGCGGGCGAGACCGACCGCGCGCGGGCGATGTTCACCGAGCTCACGCACTCGCAGAGCCTGCGTGAAGCCGCGACGGCGGTGTACTACCTCGCGGAGATGGCCGACGACGAGCTGGCCTTCGCGCGCGCCCTCGCGGGCTACCGCGACTTTCTCGCGAGAGATCCGGGGTCGCGCTTCGCCGCGCGCGCGCAGGCCCGCGTCGAAGACCTCGAGCAGCACGCCGAGGGAGACTTCGCGCCCCTCGTAGCGTTGGAGCGCGTGCGGCGGGATGAAGACCTGGCGAACTCCCTCGCGGGGATTCAGGCGCTCGACCGCGAGCTCGAACACTTTCCACCGGGGCAGGTGAGGGCCGAGGCGCGACAGCTCGTTGGAGAAGCGTACCTCAGTCGTCTCCAGCGTCCGCGCGACGCGGCGCGGGTGCTTCATGCGCTCGCCAACGACGAGCGGGCGCCGCAAGACACTCGATCGCTCGCGGCGGAGCGTCTCGTTCAGGCCCGCGCGCTGATGGGCGAGGAGGTGAGCGCCGCGCAGGAGGTCTCGACGATGCGCATCGACCCCGAGGTGCAGCGAGACGCGCGGGTGCTCGCGCGCAGGTCGATCCTGCGGAGCGCGTCGTGGGTGACGCTCTCGCTGACGCTCGCGATGGCGATGCTCTCGGTCGCTCGCATGGCCCGCGCGAAGCGTCTCACAGAGATCTTTCGCGCGTGGAAGCGCCCGCTCCCCCTCGCGCAGCTCGCGCTGTTGACGCTCGGCGGCGGAGGTCTCGCGCGCCTCTTCGACGACCACGAGATCGCGCCCTTCCTGGTGCTCGGCGCGGGATCGCTCGCCGTGTACCTCTCGGCCACCGCGTGGAGCGTCGCCGGGAGCGCGCGCCTCGAAGCCCGCGTGCTGCGCGCCGTGGTGAGCCTTCTCGCGGCGCTCGCGGTGGCCTTTCTCGCGATGGACACGCTCGACGTCATGATGCTCGAAGGGATCAACCTGTGAGCGAAACGCCCGACGCGCCGCTCGACGTGAGCGAGCACATCCTCGCCGTACGACGCGGCCCCGGCGCGAACTGCTCGTCGATCGGGAGCGCCGTCGAAATGCTCTTTCTGTCGGCCGCCGCGGGCGTCGCGATCGTGGCCGCGGTGAGCGCCGCGCTGAAGCCGTCGTATGACGACGACACGCCCGAAGCGACGCAGAGCGACGCGCCTGCGAGCGATGCGAAGACGCCGCCGAACGACGCGCCTGCGAGCGATGCGAAGACACCGCCGAGCGACGCCCCCACTGAGACGCCATGAGGTCGCGTCCCGAGCGCTTCGGCGCGTGGGTGCGCGTCGACGACGGAACCCTCGTCGCCATCGACCGCACGCTCGCTCGCTCGCTCTCGATCGACGGCGGCGCGCTCTGGGACGACGCCGTACGCGCGCCCGTCGAGCGGCCGCTGGAGGTTCACGTCGCGGTGACGTCGCGGTGTCCTGCGGGCTGCGAGGGCTGCTACCAGTCGGCCACGCGCGACGGGGAGCACGTCTCGCTCGAAGCGCTCACCGCGACGCTCGACGCGCTCTCGTCGATGGGCGTGTTCACGGTCGCGTTCGGCGGCGGCGAGCCCATGCTCCGCGACGACCTCGGCGCGCTGGCGACGCGCGCGAGGGCGCGCGGACTCGTTCCCGTGGTGACCACGAGCGGCATCGGGCTCACGCGCGAAAAGGCCCACACGCTACGGGATTTCGCGCAGGTGAACGTGAGCCACGACGGCGTCGGCGGAGGCTACGAGGCCGTGCGCGGCTACGACGGCGCCGCGGCGGCCGATCGCGCGCTGCGGACGCTCCTCGATGCGGGTGTGGCGGCGGGCGTCAACCACGTGCTCACGCGACAGAACTTCGACCACCTCGCAGACACGGCGAGGCACGCGCGCGCGCTCGGCGCGAGAGAGCTACAGGTGCTGCGCTACAAGCCCGCAGGACGCGCCGCGTCGCTCGACTACCTCGCGCGACGCCTGACGCTCGAACAGCGCCTCGCGCTCGCCCCGGCGCTCCAGCGCGTCGCCGAGGAGCACGGCGAGGCGCTCTCGATCCGCATCGACTGCGCGACGATTCCGTTTCTGTCGCAGTCGCTCGCAGACGCGCGCGCGCTGGAGCGCTTCGGCGTCTTCGGCTGCGAAGCGGGGCGTCACCTCGGCGCCGTACGCCGCGACGGATCGCTCGCCGGATGCAGCTTCGTCACGGAGCCCGTCGACGGAGGGACAGAGGGCACACTCGACGCGCGCTGGGAGAGTTCACGCGAGCTCGCGCGCTTCCGTGCGTCGGTGCGTGAGCCCGCGGAGCCGTGCGCGAGTTGCCACCTGCGGAGCGTGTGCCGAGGGGGATGCCGCATCGTGAGCGAGCACCTCGCGGGAGGCTTCGCGCCGGACCCCGAGTGCCCCAGAGTCGTGTCGCACGCCACAAGCGGAGGCGCGTAGGCGCCGATCGCCAGCACAGCACGCCGCCAGCCCCCACCTACCCACGATCGCGCGTCGGGTAGTACCATCAACACCCGTCATGGAGCCCGCCCGCCGCATCCAATGGACTGCCGACGAGTACCTCGCGCGAGAGCTGCGTAGCGCGGCGAAGCACGAGTTCCTCGACGGTGAGATCTACGCAATGGCCGGGGCGACGCTGCGCCACAACACCATCGCAGCGAACGTGATCTTCCTCATCACGGGGCTCGTGCGGGGGAGGCCCTGTCGCGCGTTCACGAGCGACCAGCGCATCCACGTCGCGGCGACGGGGCTTTACACCTACGCCGACGCGGGTGTCCTCTGCGGCGACGCTCGGATGCACCCGAACGACGCGCTGACGCTGCTCAACCCCACGCTGCTCGTCGAGGTGCTCTCGCCCTCCACGGAGTCCTACGACCGCGGCGAGAAGCTCCAGCACTACCGCGAGATCCCGTCGCTGCGTGAGGTGCTCCATGTGTCGACGCGCGAGCGGCTGGTGATGCACCACCGCCGACTCGACACGGGCCAGTGGGTGCTCACCGAGCGACGCGACGGCGCGATGGAGCTGCCTGCGCTCGGCGGCGAGGTGCGCGTCGACGACCTCTACGACAAGGTCGACTTCGAGCGCCCCGACGCGTAGCCGCGACAACGGCCCACGCTCGGGCGATGAAGTCCGCGCTCGAAGACGCAACGCATCTTCACGGGGGTGGCGGGCCGCCACCCGTCCGCCACCCCTCCGCCACCCGAATCCGCCACCCCGCACTTCGCGAGAGCCCTGCAATTCAAGCTCGGTACGCGGCGCGCACGGCCGCCGCGCGATGGCGACGACCCACGATCACGAGGCGAAGGAGATCCTCGAGACGCTCCTTCACCGACGCGGCGAGGTGCGCTCGGAGGCCGAGGTGAGGCCGCTCAAGTCGCAGCGCGCGGACCTCCTCTTCGTGCCTCACGAGAAGCGCGACGCGACGATCGAGCCGCTCGGCGTGCTCGACCGCATGACCGAGCGCGCGTGTCTCATCGAACCCTTCAGCGACGCTCCTCGGCTGACGACGTGCGCGAGTGTCTTCGCAAGCTGCTCAACCATCGCCACGCGCGCGCGCTCAAACGCCCCGCCCGCCACGCTGCGGAGCGGTCGTGGCTGCTCTGCGCGGGGCGTCCGACGTCGGCGCTCGACGCGCTCGGGTGCACGGTGATGCGCGGCTGGCCGCGAGGCTTCTACGAGCTCCGCGGGCTCGCCATCGCGCTCGTCGCGCTGCCCGAGCTGCCGCTGCGAGACGACACGCTCGCGCTGCGATTGCTCGGCATCGGAGAGACGCGAGCGCGCGCCGTCGACGCGCTCTGCGAGGCGTCGAGCGGGCTGCCCGCGCGCTCGGAGCTCATCGAGATCGTGGTAGAATTCAACGAGCTGCGCGCGTCGCTCACACGAGACGCCACGGAGGTTTCGATGCTCGATGTCACCAGAGCCAGGGCCATGCTCAAGCGCGAACGAGATGAAGGACGCGACGAGGGTCGCGACGAGGGGCGAAACGAAGGGCGCGCCTCGGGCCTGCGCACCGCGATCGAGGTGTACTGCGAAGCCGTAGGCATCGCGCTCGACGAGACGCAGCGCGCATGGATCGCGAGCGCGAACGCGGAGGAGCTCGACGAGAGGCTCGCTTCGCTGCGCGCCGCGCGGGCGTGGCGTTAGGGGGCGACGAACTTCAACGAGACCCGCGACCGTACGGAAGACCCGATCGCCCGCCGCGTTGAGGCGCACGATCGCAATCGCCCTCCAGCGCTCGCGCGCAGACTGGGGTAGCGTTGCGCACTTCGCGCAATGGACTCCCTCCCGCCCGACTCCACGCCCGTCTTTCAGGCCGCCGTGCTCTCGCTGCTCGACGCGGGGGGGCTCCTCCGCGACGACCTCGGCGCCGTGCAGGCCGTGTGGTTCGACGCCAGCCACGTCACCTTCGTCTACGACGTCGCAGGGTGCGTCCGCGAGGCGCTCCTCGAGTCGATCACGCGCGTGTGGACGCTCCAGGGCGTCGAGATCGTCGACGTGGTGCTCGCGGGCGGCGACCGCGCGCTCCTCGAAGCGGCCCACGCGTCGCGTCCCACGTATACGGGGCAGCGCACGCTCGGCATCCTGCGCATCGACGAGCGCGGCGACATCGAGGTCGATCACACCTCCAAACGCGTCGCGGAGCTTCTGAGAGCGACCTTTCGTGACGGCGTTCCCGCGCGACGAAGCGCCGCCGAGGAGCTCAACCTCCTCGACGAAGCGCGGCGCCGTGGACGCGCGCAGGCCGAGGAGCTCGCCGCGTTTCAGCAGCGCCTCACCACGCGCTCGGCCACGGTCACGCGCGGGCTGCTCGTCGTCATCGCCGCGCTCTTCGCGGCGAAGTGGGCCCTCGGCGAGCACGGGATCGCCACCGATGTGCGCATGGGCGCGCTCGTCCCGGGGCGCGTCGCGGCGGCGCCGTGGATGCTCGTCTCGCACGCGTTCCTGCACGCGAACGCGCAGCACATCTTCTTCAACGGGTTGACCCTCCTCTCGCTCGGGACGTTCTACGAAGGGCTCCTCGGGCGCTGGCGCTTCGCCGTGCTCTTCGCGCTCGCTGCGATCGGCGGCGGCCTCGCGGCGAGCTTCGCGGGACCCATGCACGTCATGGTCGGCGCATCGGGCGCACTCTGGGGAATGCTCGGCGTCTCCTTCGCGCTCGCGCTGCGCCCGGGGGCGATGCTTCCCGCGGCGATGCTGCCGGGCTTTCGTCGCAACGCGATGACCAACCTGGTGATCCAGGTGCTCGTGTCGATGATTCCCAACGTGAGCTGGCAGGCGCACCTCGGCGGCGGCGTGGTGGGCTTCGCGCTCATGCTCTCGGGCGTGCTTCGTCCCCGCGACGACAACCGCGACGACCGCACGTGGGCCTTCGCCGGGCTCTCAGCCCTCGCCCTCTGCGCCGCGGGCGTCGTCGCAGCGCTCGCCACCGGACGCCCCTGGACGCTGCGCGATCCGCCCACGCTCACGCGCTACGCGCTCCCTGGAACCGCCGTGACGGTGGCGCTCCCTGGCACGCCGACGCGTGAGGGCCCTGCGACGCGCTTCGAGTTCGCGTCGGGTGATCCGCTGCTCGACGGGTTCGGCCTGGGCGTGCAGGCCACGACGGTCTCCGACGCGATGCCCACCGATCAGCTCGCCTCCGCGGCCGACGAGGTGCGTGTGTCGCTGGGCTCTCTCGCACACCCGCCGTCGGCCACCGCGACGGGCGCGCTGCGCGTGGTGACCATCGGTGGATTTCCGACGCTCACGCAGAGCTTCACGATGCCCGACGACATGGTGTTCGAGCACAGGCTCGCGCTGCGTCCCACGGCGACGGTGAGCGTGCAGCTCGCGCGACGACGCGCCGACACGCGCTCCGCCGACCTCGCCAACCGCATCGCGGCGAGCGTCGAGACGCGCTGAGCCCTCTCCCCGTCCCTCTCCCGCGAAGCGGGGGAGGGACGGGGAGGGGGCGCTACGACACCACGCGCTCCACCGCGAGCTCTTCGAGCTGCACGGTGCACAGGCCCGACTTCTCGGCCTTCACCGCGACGACCTTGAGCTGCGTTCCGGGTGCGAGCAGGTACTCCTCCTCGCCCGAGAACGCCGAGAACGCGCGGATTCCCACGGCGCGCGCGGGCTTCACTTCGAAGAGCGTCCGCTTGCCCTTCGCGCCGAGGAACGAGTGCGCCACCGAGAGCTTCGCCGTGCACGACGACACGCCCCACCACGTCACCGTCGTGCCCGCGGGATACTGACCGCGAAGGTCCACCGCGACGCCGCGCCAGAGCGTTCCGTCGTAGCGCTCCATCTTGTCGAGCGCCGAGAGGAGCAGGCGCAGGTATGGATAGAACGGCGTGACCTTCGCGCGGTCGGGGTCACGCAGCGCCGCGTTCACCGCGCGGTAGAGCCCCGAGTCGCAGGTGTAGAGGTACACCGCCGCGGCCTCGTCGACGGTGAGCGACTTGTTCTTCGCGAGCGCGCGCTGCGCGAAGGTGAGCGACTGCAACGCGAGGTGCGTGAGTCCCTTGATCGTCTCGCCGAGCGACGAGAGCGCCTCGGGCATCGCCAGCACCGCCGTCGAGCGCACGCCCGTGATCGGCGGAAGCGGCGCCTTGAGCTCCTCCTTCACCTCCTGGAGTCGCTCCAGGTAGAGCTTGTGAAGCTCCATCGTGCGGGCGATGAAATCACCCATACGGTCGGCGTCTTCGTGCACCGGCGCGTCGGCCTTCGCGTCGCTCTTCGCGGCGCCCTTCGCGGCCGCCGCGGCCTTGTTCCACCCGAGGCTCGGGAGCCAGTCGATCTCGGCGCTCTTCAGCGACTTGAGCGCCTTGTTGACGTCGCCGAAGTGGTCGCCGTCGCAGAAGATGTCGCCCTGCGCCGCGGGGTTCGGGTGATCGATGTGCTTCACGGGCACGTCGGGATACTTCTTCTGCATGCGCTCCACGGTGGCGCGGAGGGCCTTCGCCGCGGTGCCCCACCACGCGAAGACGACGCCCTTGTGCTCCGGCGCGGCCTTCTGCTTGGCGCGCAGGATCTCCTCGATGATCTTCTCGACCACGGGGCGCCAGAAGGCCGTGTGGCGCGCGATGGCGTCGGTGTCGGCGCGCGTCCCGTCGGCGCTCGCGGTGAGCGCCGCGTTGAGCAGCAGCACCCCCTGCGTGAGCATCGCCTGAAACCACTCGGGCGGCTGCACGGCGTTGTTCTTCGCGAGCAGCGCCCGGATGTCGGCGATGGGCGTCGCCTTCGGGATCTTGTACTTGCTCATCGCCGCCGCCTTGATGATGCAGCGGATGCTCGTGACCTTGCCGAACTGGCTGTCCTTCCAGTTGTTGAAGGTGTTGTCGAACATGGCGATGCCCGTCGCCGACTCGACGCGCGGATAGGGGTTCTGACCGAAGATCACCACCTTCCACTTCTCGGGGGGGTTGGGCTTGAGCGCCTGAAAGGTCAGCTCGCGCACCGGGACGATGTTCGGATCACGCTTCGGTCCGATGAACGCCGCCGCGTCGGGCCTCGCCTCGATCACGGGCTTGAGCACCGGGATCCACGGCTCGCCACCATCGACGAAGAGTTCGTCGAGCTGGAGCCCCGACGCGCCCTGCGCCGCGCTCCCCTCGGCGGGCTCGTAGCGTCGCACGCGGCCCTTCACGCGGTAGAACGTGCCGTGCGCGCTGGCCTCGACCTCGTCGACCACGTAGCGCACGCCCTCCTCACGGTACGCCCTCGGGAGCAGCACCTTGAGCGAATTGTCATAGCCCTCGCTCGCGGTCTTCACGACGAGCTTTCCGCCCTCGCGCGCGCACACGAGCACCACGCCCTTGTCGGCGCTCTTCGCCACCTCGAGCCCCTTCGCCGAGCCTCCCGTGGAGCCTCTCGCCGACAGGTCCGCGCGGCTGCGCGTGCGGCCCTGATAGGCCTGGTCGCGCATCATCTTGCGCGTCGCGGCGTCGATGTGTCCGCGCTCCAGGGCGTCGGCGAAGTACTCGAGCTGCGAGACCTCCTCGGCGATCTCGTACTCCTCGTCCATGCCGCGGCTGCGCTGGTCTGCGGCCTCGGCGCGCAGCACGCTCGCGGCGGCCTTCGCGTCGCCCTCGTCGTGACGCGTGACGGCCTTCTCCTTCGCGAGCGCCACGCGAATACGGCTCACCGCGCGCGTGAGGTTCGGGTCCGCGGGCTCGGCGGCGCTCTCGGCCTTCGTCCCAACGGGCGCGCTCACGGTGACCGTCTCTTCGGTGCGGGCGCGCTTCGCCGCGGCGGGGTTGTACGAGAACACCACGTCGACGAGCGCCTGCGGATCCCGCGCGAGCGCACGCGACGACACCGAGAGCGACACGGCGAGGTGGCGATCCTCTCCGCCGTACACGTCGCCGAGCTCGATGCTCGTGGAACCATCTCGCTCTACATGTGCCGCGCGTACGTCGAGCACCTCGCGCACGAGCACGCCCTGCTTCGGACGCAGCGTGACCGTGAGGGCCTGTGCGGCGATGGCCGTGAGGCTCTCTCCCTCGATGAGAAAGACCTGCGTCGCGTCCTCGGGGGTCTCGATGTAGTAGAAGTTTCCGCGGCCCGCCTCGGCCATGCCGATGAGCAGGTCCTCTTGAAAGTCCCGCCCGAAGCCGAGGGTCGTGGTGATGACCCCTTCGCCCGCCTGGTCGCGCGACTCGGCGATGAGCTTCTGCGGATCGGTCACGCCGACGTTGGCCTGTCCGTCGGTGAGCAGCAGCACGCGCCGCACGGCGTCTCGCTCGGACTTCTTCGCGAGCTCACACCCGCGCGCCCATCCCCCGTGGAGGTTGGTCGCGCCGCCGGGCTTGACGGCCTGGATCTTCTTGATGATCGCGCCGGGGTCGTCGCAGGGCTGCGCGTCGACGATGGTGGTGATGTGGTTGTCGTAGACCACCACCGAGAGCGTGTCGGTGGGCGCGAGCTGTCGCACCAGAAGCCCCGCGGCCTCGGTGGCGTGCTTGAGCGGCGCGCCCGACATCGAGCCCGAGCGGTCGATCACCATGCTCAGCGAGAGGGGGCGTCGATCCGCGCGCCGCGACGCGGTGTAGTCCGCGCGGAACGTCAGCAGGAGGTCGACGGTGACGTCTTCGCCCGCGGGCAGAACGGGCAGCGTGAGGCCGTGGTTGAGCTCCATAGGGAGCGAAGATCTACCCGTCGCAGGCGGAGGGTGTCGAGGGCTTCGTGACGTAGGTTGTCACGCCCGAAGAGATGCCCTCGGGTCAGCGCGCGGGCTGGAGCTGGATGCTCGTCCCCATGGCGCCCGCGAGCTTCCACGTGTGGCCCTCGGCCTGCGTGGTCGACTCGCGGTAGCTCCACACGGTGAGCCGCGACTGCGACGCGCGGAAGCCGCCGCGGTCGATGAGCGCGGCCTCGACGCGCATGGTCCCGTTGACGCGCGGCGAGCACACGATGGTGGGCCCCGTGCGCGTGGCGGTGTCGGGCTCGATGCGCACGACGGCGCTCGTGGCGTCGGAGCTCGTCCACGTGACGACGAGGTCTCCCGTCGCGGGCCAGGTGGTGACCGAGAAGGTCGTGGGCTGCGTGACCAGCACCGAGGTGGGGAAGCGCACCGTCCCCGTGAGGTCCGTGACGTGGTCCTCGGGGCCGATCTCGTCGCCGCTCGACACGGTGGCCGCGCGGTCGGTGAAGATCCCGCCGCAGCCGCGGAAGTCCGCGTCCCACGTGG
Source organism: Polyangiales bacterium (assembly GCA_046351535.1). Lineage (GTDB taxonomy): Bacteria > Myxococcota_A > Polyangia > Polyangiales > CAISKJ01. The sequence goes on along the minus strand of JAXLYG010000031.1, from coordinate 24,576 downwards.
GCGTCGCGCCCATGAGCGGACAGAAGCCCGACGTCTGCATGAGGGCGCCGCTCTCGACGGTGATCGCGCCCGCGCACACCCACTGCTGCGCGGGATACTCGCTCTCGGGCGGGGTCATGTAGAGCCGGCAGTCGCCGTTGGTGTCACTCGCGAGCGGGGTCTGCGTCGACGCGCGCGTCACGTCGAAGAGCGCGAACTGATAGCCGCAGCGCTGCGCCGTGGCGACGCCGCCGACGCGGGTCTCGGCGCGCAGCACGAGGCTCCGCACGCTTTGTGAAGCGGCGAGGCGCGAGGGCAGCGGAGGGGTGCCCGAGAGCGTGTACCCGTTGGGCGTCTCGGGGACGGTCGCGCTGTCACCGCACGAGGCCAGCGCGAGCGCTGCGAAGAGGGCGTACGAGGGCTTCATCACTCGCTCTCCTCCTCCTCCTCGGAGGCGTCCGCGGCGCCGGGACGCTTGATCCCGAGCGCGCGCATCTTCTTGTAGAAATGGCTGCGCTCGAGGCCGAGGTCGCGCGCGGCGTGGGTGGCGTTGCCCTTGTGGTGCTCGAGCGCGCGCAGCACGATGTCGCGCTCGGCCGCTTCGAGCATGTCGCGCAGGGCCACGCCGGGCGTGTACCAGCCATCTCGCGATGACGAGCCCGACGCGCCGCCGCCCGCCACCGCGGGGAGCGCCATGCGCACGTCGTCTTCGGTGATGGCCTCGCCGGGCGTGAGGATCACGAGGCGCTCGATGAGGTTCTTGAGCTCACGCACGTTGCCCGGGAAGGGATGGCGCGTGAGGAGCGCGAGCGCCGCGTCGGTCATGGTCTTGGGCGCGCGGTCGTTGGTCTTGCACGCCGACGGGAGGAACGCGCCCACGAGGAGCTCGACGTCGTCGCGCCGCGCGCGCAACGGAGGCAGGTGGATGGGCACCACGTTGAGGCGGTCGTAGAGGTCGGGGCGGAACCTCCCCGCGGCCACGTCGGCGGCGAGGTCGCGGTTGGTCGCGGCCACGATGCGCACGTCGACCTTGAGGGTCCTGGCGCCGCCCACGCGCTCGATCTCGCCCTCCTGAAGCACGCGCAGGAGCTTGGCCTGCATGGCCTGGGGCATGTCGCCGACCTCGTCGAGAAAGAGCGTCGAGCCGATGGCGCGTTCGAACTTCCCCTTGCGCTCACGGATGGCGCCGGTGAACGCGCCGGCCTCGTGACCGAAGAGCTCGCTCTCGATGAGGTCGTGCGGAACGGCCGCGCAGTTGAGCTTCTCCATCACGTTGGCCGCGCGCTTCGAGCCCTCGTGAATGGCCCGCGCGACGAGCTCCTTGCCCGTGCCGCGCTCGCCCGTCACGAGCACCGGCGCGCTCGCCGACGCCGCGAGCCGCACGCGCTCCCGGAGGTCACGCATCACCGCGCTCTCACCGAGGAGCGCGCCCGCGGGCCCCGCGGCCTCCTTGAGCTCCTTGATCTCTCCCTTGAGCCTCGCGACCTCGAGCGCGTTGCCGATCGCGAGGAGCAGCCGATCTGTCGAGAGCGGCTTCTCGAGAAAGTCTCGCGCGCCGAGCCGCGTGGCCTGCACGGCCATCTCGATGGTCCCGTGTCCGCTCATCACGATCACGGGCACGTCGTTGCCTTGAGAGCGCACCCTGCGCAGCACCTCGAGGCCGTTGACCTCGGGGAGCTGCACGTCGAGCAGCGCGAGGTCGTAGCTCTTCGATGCGAGGCGCTCGAGCGCTGCGCCGCCGGTGCCCACGGTGTCTGCGTCGTAGCCCTCGACGCGCAGCGCGGTCTTCACGGTGCGGAGGATGTTCGGTTCGTCATCGACGACCAGGATCGTTGCTCGGCTCACACCCGCACCTATACCACCACACGCGCGAGTCCGTGTTTGCAGCGTCAGCCTCAATTGTCCATTGAAGCCGTAGCGCCTTCGGGTGTACCGAGTGAGGTGGACTGCGCCGCGACCGCGTGGCGCTCGGACGGAGGCTTTCGATGGCTCGCTTCGACTTGTCGCGAGCGCGCGCTGGCGCGCTGCTGCTCTTGCTCACGCTCGCAGCTTGCGGGGGCGAAACCCCCGTCTCGACGCCACCCGACGCGGCCCCAGACAGCACCCTGACGTGCCATCCGACACGGCGATCGACCTCCCTCCGAAAGCTCCATCGACACTTCGACGTCGCGACCGACACGCCCGCGGAGATCACGTAACAGCGCCGACGCGGCGCCGACGTGCCCCGGCGGCGCCACCCTATGCGCGGGTCACTGCGTCGACGTGAGCGCCGATCCGCGCAACTGCGGCGCGTGCGGAAACGCCTGGTCCCGCAGGCCAGCTCTGCGCGATGGGCGCGTGCGCGCTACGATGTCCCGAGGGGCAGGAGGCCTGCGCGGGCCGCTGCGTGACGGTCGCTTCCAGACAACGCCAACTGCGCATGCGGCCGCGCGTGCGCCAAGGGTCAGCTCTGCTCGATGGGCGCCTGGCGCCGCCGTGTGCGCCGCGCCCTTCCGCTGCGACGAGCCCGCGGGCCGCGCTGCGCCGACGTGCAGAACGACCGACGCTACCGGCGCGTGCGGCCACGCGTGCCCCGCGGGCAGGCCTGCGACCGGACCTGCGCGCTCTCGTGCACCGACGGCCTCTCTCCCTGCACACCGCTGCGTCGACGTGCAGAACGACCGCGCCAACTGCGGCACGCGTGCGGGCGCACCTGCCCCGCGGGTCAGGCCTGCATCTCGGGCGCGTGCGGCACGTTTGCCCTTGCAGGCCAGACCGCGTGCTCGGGCGCGTGCGTCTCGACCATGACCGACATGCACTGCGGCGGCTGCGGCCGCGCGTGCCCCGACGGGCAGGTCTGCTCCGGCGGCGTGTGCGCCCTCTCGTGCACGACGCCCTTCGCGCTCTGCACCCCGACCTCGGGGTCGCCCTTCTGCGCCGACCTCCGCTCCGACCGACGCAACTGCGCGCGCTGCGGCTACGCGTGCCCCGACGGACAGGTCTGCGAGCGAGGCATGTGCACGCTCCTCTGCCCCACGGGACAGACCGCGTGCGGGCCGCGCTGCATCGACACGCAGACCGACCCGACCAACTGCGGCGCCTGCGGGACCGTGTGCGCCGACGGCCTCACGTGCCGCGCGGGCGTCTGCTCGCTCGTGTGCGCCTCGCCGCTCACGCTCTGCTCCGCCGCGAGCGGCACCTTCTGCACCAACACCGCGATCGACCGGCAGAACTGCGGACGCTGCGGCTACGCGTGCCCCTCGGGCATGGCCTGCGTCGACGGCGTGTGCGCGCTCTCGTGCCCGCCGAGCCAGGCCGTGTGCGGGTCGTCGTGCGCCTCGCTCGCCACCGACCGCGCCAACTGCGGCGCCTGCGGAAACGCCTGCCTCGCGGGGCAGGTCTGCGTGATGGGCGCCTGCGCGGGGTCGTGCCCGATGGGGCAGATGCTCTGCGGCTCGACCTGCGCGACGCTGAGCTCCGACAACGCCAACTGCGGCGCCTGCGGACGCGCGTGCGCCGCGGGGCAGGTGTGCACCGCGGGGTCGTGCGCGAGCACGTGCCCGTCGGGGCAGACCGTGTGCGGCTCGGCCTGCGTGTCGCTCCCCACCGACCGCGAGAACTGCGGACGCTGCGGAAACTCGTGTCCCACCGGGCAGGTCTGCATCGCAGGGACGTGCACCCTCCAGTGCCCCGCGGGGCAGACCGACTGCGCGGGCGCCTGCGTGACCACGGAGACCGACCGCGCCAACTGCGGCGCCTGCGCGCGCGCCTGCGCCGCGGGGCAGGTCTGCGTCGGCGGCGTCTGCACGAGCTCGTGCCCCGCGGGACAGACCGCGTGCGCGGGCGCCTGCGTGACCCTCGCGACCGACCGCTCGAACTGCGGCGCCTGCGGGACGGCCTGCGCGAGCGGACAGGTCTGCGCCGCGGGCCGCTGCCAGGCCTCGTGCCTCACCGGTCAGGTGCTCTGCGGCTCCACCTGCGCGACGCTCGCCTCCGACGCCGCGAACTGCGGCGCCTGCGGCAACGCGTGTGACCCTGGCCAGGCCTGCGTGTCGAGCGCCTGCACCCTCTCGTGCCCCACGGGACAGACCGCCTGCCGCGGCGTCTGCGTGACCGTCGCCACCGACGCGTCGAACTGCGGCGCGTGCGGCACCGTGTGCCCCGCCGGGCAGGTGTGCACCGCGGGGCGCTGCGTGGTCTCCTGCGGCGTCGGCCTCACCGACTGCGCGGGCACGTGCCGCGACCTCCGCGTCGACCTCTCGAACTGCGGCGCCTGCGGGCGCGCCTGCGCGAGCGGGCAGGTGTGCTCCGCGGGCGTGTGCACCTCGGCCTGCGCGTCGCCGCAGGTCAACTGCGGCACCACGGGGTGCACCACCCTCGCGACGGACCCGGCCAACTGCGGCGCGTGCAGAAACGTCTGCGCCACACGGCCCAACGCGCGCTCCACCTGCGGCGCCGGGACGTGCGCGTTCGAGTGCTTCGCGGGCTACGCCGACTGCGACCGCGGCGCCGTCACGGGCTGCGAGGTCGACACGCGCAGCGACCCGGCCAACTGCGGCGCGTGCGGCGCCCGCTGCGCCGTCGCCAACGCCACCGCGGCCTGCGCGGGCGGGACCTGCGTCGTCGGGACCTGCAACGCGGGCTACGCCGACTGCGACGGCTCCGCGGCCACGGGCTGCGAGACCTCGACGCGCGACGACGCCACCAACTGCGGACGCTGCGGCATGGTGTGCCCCGGCTACCTCTGCGCCGCGGGCGCGTGCACCTACGCCCGCAGCTGCGCCGAGCTCCACGCCGCGAGGCCCGACCTGCTCACGGGCACGTACACCATCGACCCCGACGGCGCGGGCTCCATGGCCCCGTTCAACACCGTCTGCGAGATGTCGATCCTCGGCGGCGGCTGGACCCTCGTGCAGCGCACCGTGTGGGACTGGGAAGACAACCGCCAGCTCCAGACCAACTACGCCAACTGGTACGGCACCACCTACGGCACGCCCGCGGCGGGTCGCACCTTCCGCGTGGCGGGCCGCGTGTGGCCGTCGCTCCAGGGCGCCACGCCGACGCACCTCATCGCGATCACGCCGCGCCGCGCCGACGGCCTCACGTGCTCGAACATGTACTACACGGTCAACGGCGGCGCGTGGACCGTGCCCGCCGTGAGCGGCGCGCGCCTCTCGTCGTACACGCAACGCGTGATGGTCTTCGACGGCCCCGGCATGGTCACCTCCGACACCGGCACGCCCGCGGCGTCCGACTGCGTCAACCTCCACGGCGCCGTCCCGTGGACGCTCGCCGCGTGCTGCACCACCTGCCCGACCTTCGGCGGCGCGCTCACCTCCCCCGCCCGCCCCATGGCCAACTACCTCGCCACCGCCGACGAGTACGGCAACGTCATCTCCGCGCGCTGCAGCGGCGGACGCCCCCTCATGGCGGGCGGCTTCTACCAGATCGACACGATGGAGTACTACGTGCGCTGACGCCGCGACGCGCGTCGTGTCTCACCGACACGGCGCGCGCCTCAATCACGCCGCGGCCCCTTTGCCCGCAGGCGCGGTCAGAGCGGGACGTCGACGCGCTGGAGGATCTCTTGAATGACCCGCGCGGCGTCGTCGCGGCGCACGTCGGAGGTCCACCCCGCGGCGCTCATGTCGACGCCCGCGACGCGGATGCGGTGCGCGAGCACGGGGCCCGCGAGCTCCGAGATGTCATCGGGGATCACGTACGAGCGCCCCATCACGATGGCCCTCGCCCGCGCGGCCTTGAGAAAGGCCAGCGCCCCGCGCGTCGAGACGCCCTGCGCCACGCCGTCGTGCGTGCGCGTCGCGTGGACGATCGCGTAGGCGTAGTCGATCACCGACTCGTCGACGGCCACCGCGTCGACCTCGCGCTGCGCCTCGACGAGCTGCGCCAGCGTCACCGCCGACTGGATCGCGTCGACGGGCTCGGCCCCGCCGCGCGTCGCGAGGATGCGCTTCTCGACGTCGGCCGCGGGGTAGCCCACGGCGGTGCGGAGCAGAAAGCGGTCGAGCTGCGAGTCGGGCAGCGGGTACGTGCCCGCCATGTCGTCGGGGTTCTGCGTCGCGATGACCGCGAAGGGCTCCTTGAGCACGTGCGTCACGCCGTCGATCGACACCTGGCGCTCGCTCATCACCTCGAGGAGGGCGCTCTGCGTCTTGGGCGTCGCGCGGTTGATCTCGTCGGCCACGAGCACGTGCGTGAACACCGGCCCCGGGCGGAACTCGAAGCGCCGCTCGGCGGAGTTGTACACGTTCACCCCGAGCAGCTCCGAGGGCATGAGGTCCGACGTGCACTGGACCCGTCGAAAGTCGGTGCCCAGGGCGCGCGCAAGGGCCCTCGCGAGGGTCGTCTTGCCCACGCCGGGCACGTCTTCGATGAGCAGGTGACCCCGCGCCAGGAGCGTCACCACCGCGCGCTCGACGACCTCGGGCTTGCCCGCGAGCGCCACGGCCACGGCCCGTGCGAGCTTCTGCGCGACCTCGTAGGCCATCGGCGAGACGGACGCAGACTGCTTCACTCGTGCGGCTTCAGCCATCGAAGGGTATCGTCCCAATGAGAGAGCGGAGACGTGATGCCTATCACGGCTCCCCTCGGGGATACCAGACGGATCGGGGCGTCGCGTCACCGCCGCGACTTCAGCGAGGCGGGCGTCGTCGCGCGGACCTTCGCCCTCGGCAGGGTCACATGCATCGCGAGGCCCCCCTCGGGCGCGGCCTCGGCGCGCGCGGCGCCGCCGTGGAGCTCGATCACCCGACGCGCGACGCCGAGCGCGAGCCCGAGGCCCGCGGGCGCCCTCGCGCCCGACTGCGGGAGGTCGAAGGGCGCGAAGAGCTGCGCGAGCATCTCGCGCGTGGGCGTGGTCCCCGCGCTGGTGATGGTGACCGACCAGCTCGCGTCGTCGACGGCGCGCACCCGCAGCGAGACCGTCACCGCGGCCCCCGACGCGGCGGCGCCCTTGCGGAGCATCGCGTAGGCGATCATGGCCCCGAGGTGGTGCGCCACGCGCTCGCGGTCGACGCTGGCCTCGAGGTCGAGGTCGCCCTCCGCGGGGATGCGCGCGTCGTCGGGCACCGCGTCGGCGACCCGTTCGAACGCGGCCTTGCGCGCGTCGGCGAGCAGCGTCGCGACGGGGACCTTCGCCTTCACGATGCTCATGCGCCCCGCGTCGAGGCGCGCGGCGTCGAGCAGGTCGTCGACGAGGCGCAGGAGGTCACGGCCTCCGCGCGAGAGGGCCTCGAGGCTCTCGCGCTGACCGTCGGTCACCTCGCCGTCGACGCCCGTGAGGAGCAGCCCCGCGAAGCCGAGCACGGAGTTGAGCGGCCCCCGCAGGTCGTGGCTCACGCCCGCGAGCACGAACGACCGCAGCCGCGCGGCCTCGGCCCTCGCGTTCACCGCGCGCCGCTGGTCGCGCGCCATCGCCGAGAGCGTCTCGGTCACGCGGTCGAGCGATTTCGAGATCGCCCGCACCTCGGGCAGCGACACCACTTCGAAGGTCAGCGTGAAGGTCACCCCGTCGAGGCTCGTGCGACCCGCCGTCGAGAGGTGCTGGAGCCCCACGGTCTCCACGCGGCGGCGCGCGCGAGAGAGCTCGCGCACCGCGCGGCGCCCGATGCGCAGGCCGAGCGACGCGCCGACGCCCGCGAAGACCAGCGCCACCAGGATCGCCGCGAGGGGCGAAGACACCTCCACCGGTCCCGGCTCGACGATGGGGAGCTCGACGCCCGTGGTGATGTGCGCGCCGCCCGCCGCGAGCACCCTCGCCGCCGCGTCGCGCCCCTCGGCGCCCTCGCCCGGGAGCCTTCGAACGCCGAGCGCGAGCGAGAAGAAGCGCGCGTTGAGCTCGTCCTGGTCGTGCGCCGCCGACGACACGTGCGCCGACACGAGCAGCGCGGCGAGCAGCGCGGCCACGCCCGAGGGGATCGCCACGGCGAGCGCGACGCGCAGCGCGAGCTGATCGCCGAGCGCGGGCTTCGGGGCCTCGCGCGGCGGCGGGAGGCGCTCGAAGAGCGGCCCGAGGGCCCTGCGCATCGCGGGGTAGAACACCAGCGAGCACGCGAGCACGAACGACGCGCCCACCACCGCGGCGACGGCGTGCGAGCGGTCGGCGTCGGTCACCACGTAGACGCCCGCGGCGACGAGCACGCCCGCGGCCTCGAGCGCGAGCACCGCGGCGCCCTCCCTCGGCGCGGCGTGGAGGCGCGCGAGCGAGGGCTCGTCGAGCGTGGGGCGCTCGCCCGAGATGCGCGGACCGAAGAGGAGCCGCTCGGCGCGCGAGAGCGCACCGAGATAGCGCAGCGGGAGCACCCCGACGCTCGCCGTGAGGAGCGCCGCGGTGAGCACCGTGGCGCGCAAGAGCGCCTCGCGCGCGGACTCCTCGCGCCCCAGGAACGCGGGCACCACCAGCGCGTAGAGCAGCGCCGTGCAGAGCGGCACCGAGACGCTCACGAGGGCCATGCGCGCGAGCGCGACGCGAACCTTCACGCGCTCCCCCCCGCCCGCGGCTTCTCCGACGCCCCGAGGAGCGGCGCGATCCCCACGGGGAGCATCGCGGTGAACGTGCTCCCCTGGCCGACCTCGCTGTGCGCCGAGAGCGTGCCGCCGTGGAGCTCGACGAGGCCGAGCGTGATGGCGAGCCCGAGCCCCGCGCCGCGCGCCTCGGCGTTGCGCCCGCGCTCGAAGGGCTTGAAGAGCCGCTTGAGCTCCGACGCCGCGATGCCCTGACCGTTGTCCCGCACGGCCACGGCGAAGCCCCGGTCGCGCGCCTCGACGTTGACCCGCACCTCGCCGCCCGCGTGCTCGATCGCGTTGACCACGAGGTTCACCAGCGCGCGCCGCAGCGCCACGGGATCGCCGTAGACCTCCGCGCGCTCGGGCGTCGCGACCGTGAGCGCCACCTCGCGGGTGCGCGCGGTCCCCTGCGCCTCGGCCACCACCTCGCGGGCGAGCGCGGCGAGGTCCATGGGCTCGCGGCGGATCTCGTAGCGCCCGCTCGCCATCGCCGAGAGGTCGAGCACGTCGTCGACCATGCGCAAGAGCGCGGCGCCCGAGCGCGCGATCATCTGCACGTCGTCGCGCTGCGAGGCCGTGAGCGGCCCGTCGACCTCCTGGAGCAGCAGCTCCGCGAAGCCCAGAATGGAGTTGAGCGGCGTGCGGAGCTCGTGGCGCAGCGTGGTGATGAGCGTCTCGCGGCGCCGCTCGTTCTCGTCGAGCCGCGCGAGCGCCTCGCGGTGCAGCGCGAGCTCGTCGGCGAAGCGCCGCTGGAGCCGGTTGAAGGCCGCCACGAGGCCGGCCACCTCGTCGCGCGACTGCACGGGCAGCGGCTCGAGCGCCTCGACGGAGCCGTCGGCCATGCGCACGGCCTTGCGGAGAATGGCCTGGAGGTCGTTGGTGATGTCGCGCGCGACGATGAGGCTCACCACCACCGCGATGGAGCCCATGAGCGCCAGGGCCACGAGGATCTTCACCACGAGCAGCGCGACGGCCCCGCGCAGCGCTGCGGGCGAAGGGCGCCGTCGCCACGAGCAGCGTCGAGGGCCCGTCGCCGCGGTCGGAGAGCGCTTCGAACGCGACCACTACGCGCGCGTCGTCGAGCCGCGCGGCGCCGTGACGCCCGCCGCCTCGCAGAAAGCCCCCGAGCACCGCGGCGGGGACCTCGGGCGCCAGCGGGAGCGGACGCCCGTCGGGCGTCACCACGGAGACCACGCACTCCAGCGTGCGCGCCATTTCGCCCGCGAAGAGCGCGCGCTGCCGCGGGTCGAGGCGCTCCATGCGGGCCACCGTCGAGACCGCGAGGAGCGACGCGCGGCGCTCGGCTCGATCGCGCTGCGCGAGCACCGTGAGCTCCGCGCCGATGATCCCCGCGCCCACGGCCGTGAGCGCCACGGCGGCCATCGTGGCGAGCGTGATGCGGCGGAGGAGGCTCTCTCCTCGCGCGGTCGCCGTGCGGTGCGGTGCCGTGGGTGCCATCGGGCGAGCGCGAGGGTACAGATTCCTCGCGAGGACACAATTTCGCGCCACCGGTCGGTGTGTATGATCCGCCTCACGATGAGGTCCCTCCTTCGACTGGTGTGCGCGTCCGCGGTGCTCGCGGCCTGCACGGATTCGCCGTCATCTCCCGCAGACGCAGCGCCTCCGACCGACGCGACGACGACCGACGTCACCGCCGACGCGCCCGCCGTCGACGCCGAGCCGCCGCCCCCCATGCGCTGCCGCGCCGGGAGCGGCTGGGACCGCACCGCGATGATGCCCGCGTTCCGCGTCGACGACGCCGCGTGGGGCCTCGACGGCGTGATCGGCAAGCGCCTCGCCACCGCGGACCTCGACAACGACGGCTACGCCGACCTCGTGCTCTGGAACGACGTGGTGAACGCCCGCACCAACCTCGACGCCACGCCGCCGGTGCTCAACGTCCGCGTGCTGATGAACCGCCCGCGCGAGAGCGGCCAGGGCCGCCGCTTCGTCGACGCGACGCGCGCGTCGAACCTCCTCGCGATCCGCGGCGGAGGCTACGGCCGCGAGGTGCAGAGCGCCGCCTTCGCCGACGTCGACAACGACGGAGACCTCGACGCCTACACCGGGACCATGCCCACGGCGATGCCCGCGACGGGCCAGATGAGCGACCCCGGCGACCGCGGGACCATCCTCCTCAACGACGGCCACGGGGTGTTCTCGCTCGGCCCCGAGAGCGACGCGACGCCGGGCGCAGACAGCTTCCCCCAGACCATCGGCGCGGTCTTCGCAGACCAGGACCTCGACGGCCGCGTCGACCTCTTCGTGGGCTATCACTCCGACACCTTCGGCCTCCCCATCGGCCAGCAGTCGCAGCTCTTTCGCGGCGACGGCGCGGGGCGCTTCACCGACGTGACCGACGAGGTCGGCCTCACCCTCGGCACCACCAGCGCGTCGCTCGTGGCGCGCAACAACAACCGCCCGCTCTACGGCCTCTCGGCCTGCGACGTGAACAACGACCGCCGCCCCGACATGATCGGCGCCGCGTACGGCCGTCAGTACAACCTCCTCATGACGAGCGACGGCGCGAGCTACCGCGACGACTCCGTCGCGTCGAACGTGGGCGGCGACGCCAACCAGGACTACTCCGACAACCTCTCGTACCGCTGCTATTGCCAGTCGAACCCGGGCCGCTGCCCCGCGACGATCCCGGCGCCGCCCACGGGCTTCTGCCCCGGTCGGGGATGGCGCGCGGGCGTCGACGACCTCCCCTGGCGCAACAACGGGAACAGCTTCTCGATCGCGTGCGGCGACGTCGACAACGACGGCGACCTCGACCTCTACACGGGCGAGATCGCGCACGCCGACGTGGGCGGGAGCTCCGACCGCGCGCAGCTCCTCCGCAACGCGACCGCCGAGGGGATGCCCGCGAGCTTCGAACGCGTCGAGCGCAGCGCCAGCGGACTCACGATCCCCCTCGCGCGCTCGGCCGACGAGGGCGTGCTCTCGAACGCCATCTTCGACTTCGACAACGACGGCCGACAGGACATCTGGGCCGGCGGCAGCGACTACCCCGGCAACCGCGGATGGCTCTACCAGCAGGGCGCCGACGGGCGCTTCACCGAGGTCTCGACGCGCGCGGGCATCGTGCACGCGTGCCCCATCGGCATCGCCCTCTCGGACTTCGACAACGACGGCGACCTCGACGTGATCCTGGCGACCTCCCTCGCGCGCTCGTGCTCGACCGACTGGATGGGCCGCGCCGTGGTGAGAATGTACGAGAACGTCTCGGGCGAGCAGAACTGGACGTCGATCCGACTCGTGGGCCGCGGCGACGGCGGCGCCAACCGCGCGGGCATCGGCGCGCGCGTGAAGGTCACCGCGGGCGGCGTCACGCAGATCCGAGACATCCAGGGGAACTGGGGCCTCGCGGGCCTCAGCGCCGAGCTCGTGGCCCACGTCGGGCTCGGGACGCAGTGCGCGATCGAGCGCCTCGAGGTGCTCTGGCCCGACGCCGCGGGCACCACCGAGACCTTCACGAACATCCCCGCGAACTACCGCCTCGAGATCCGCCAGGGAGAGCGCCGCGTCCGCTACCTCCAATAGATCGTTCCGTGAGGTTTTTCCGGGGAACGGATCCGCGCGCTCGCCCGTCTTCAAAGAACCCACGATGCAACGCCGCACCTTCATGTCTCTCTCCCTCGGAGCGCTGACGCTCCCCTGGTCCGAGGCGCTGGCCCAGGGCGGGAGCCGCCCCGCGCCCCAACGCGTGCTCGACGAGCTCGCGCGCATCGCCAACACCATGCGCTCGAGCCGCTACGACCACGACACCCGCGTCGACGAGCGCGCCGGGCGCTACGACTTCGACTGCTCCGCGATGGCGGCCTACGTGCTCCGCCGCAGCGCGCCGCAGGCCCTCGCGTCGCTCCGCAGCGGGCGCCCCGTGGCGGCGGGCTTCGCGCGCACCATCACCAACGCCCCCGTCGGACGCTTCGCCCGAGGCTGGCAGCACGTCCCCCGCCTGGCCGACGCGCGCCCCGGCGACCTCTTCGCGTGGGAGCGCCCGCGGTGGTTCCCTTCGAACAACACGGGCCACGTGGGCTTCGTCGTCGAGGCCCCGCGCCCGCACGACCTCGGGGTGCTCGTGCGGATCATCGACTCCACGCGCTACGCCCATCAAGACGACACGCGCGACACCGAGCACGGCCAGTCGGGCTTCGGCTCGGGGACGATCCTCTTCGCGACCAACCCCCTCACGGGCGAGGGCGTGGGCTACGGCTGGTTCGGCGCGCAGACGCACCCCGACTGGATCATCCCGACGCGCGTCGTGATCGGCCGCGTGAGGGGCTGAGCGCCCGCCGTCGCTCCGCCCGACGCCCCTCCCTCCAGATCAGACCGACACCCAGCGCAGCACGACGTCACGGAGCCCATCGCGGGTGATGGGCTTCGAGATGAAATCATCCATCCCCGAGCGGAGGCACACGTCGCGCTCTTCGGGCATCGCGTTGGCGGTCAGCGCGATCACGGGCGTGCGCGGCATCGCGCGATCGCGCTCCCAGAGGCGGAGGAGGCGCGTGGCTTCGAAGCCGTCCATCACGGGCATCTGGATGTCCATCAAGACGACGTCGACGCCGCCGAGGGCGAAGGCGTCGAGGGCCTTCTGGCCGTCGCTCGCGACGATGACCTTCATGCCCATGCGAGAGAGCATGGTCAGCACCACCTTCTGGTTGACCAGGTTGTCTTCGACCAGGAGCGCGGTGCGCTGCTTCGAAGCCTCGGGGAGCGGACGCTCCGCGCGGTGCTCCGCGCGCCTCGCGTCGGCGGGCGCCTCCTTGCTCGTCGCGAGGGGGACGCGCACCGAGAACACCGCGCCCGCGCCGGGCTCGCTCTCGACGGAGATTTCGCCCCCCATGAGGTCGAGGAGCCTGCGGCAGATCGCGAGGCCGAGGCCCGTCCCGCCGAAGCGTCGGGTGGTCGTCGCGTCGGCCTGGGTGAAGGGGGTGAAGAGCCTCCGGCGCGCGTCCTCCGAGATGCCGATGCCCGTGTCTCGCACGACGAGGGAGAGTTCGAAGCGCGCGTCGGCGCGCGGCGCACCGCCGATCGAGAGCGTGACCGAGCCGCGCTCGGTGAACTTCAGCGCGTTGGCGAGGAGGTTGCTCACGATCTGCCGCAGCCGCTGCGGGTCGCCGAGGAGCGCCGCGGGGAGCGTCGGATCGACCGCGACGCGGAGCGCGAGGCCCTTCGACTCCGCGCGCATGCGGAACAGCTCCGCGAGCGAGCGGAGCTCCGCGGCGGGGTCGAAGGGGATGGTCTCGGTGTTGAGCTTGCCCGCTTCGACCTTCGAGAGGTCGAGGATGTCATCGATGATGCCGAGCAGCGACACGGCCGACTGCTGCGCCATCGCGATGTACTGCCCCTGCTCGGCGCTCGGCGAGGTGTCCTGAAGGAGCTGGAGCATCCCGAGCACCCCGTTCATCGGCGTGCGGATCTCGTGCGACATCGTCGCGAGGAACTCGCTCTTGGCCTTGTTCGCCGCCTCGGCCTGCTCGCGCGCCCTGCGCTGCTCGGTCACGTCGATGTGAATGCCCACCATGCGACAGGGCGCGCCCGCCGCGTCGCGGAGCACGCGCGCCACCGACATGATCCACACGTAGTCGCCGCGCTTGTGGCGCAGCCGGTGGACGTTCTCGTACACGGGCGTCTCGCCCGCGTGGCACGCGCGCATGCGCTCCTCCGAGGCCGGGAGGTCGTCGGGGTGCACGCGACAGCGCCACGCCTCGATGCCGTCTTCGACCTCCTCGGGCAGGTGCCCGAGCATGGCCTTCCAACGCGGTGACAGATAGACCTCGTCGGTCTCGAGGTTCCAGTCCCAGAGGCCCGCCGAGGCGCCTTCGAGGGCGAGGTTGAGGCGCTCCTGCTCGACGCTCAGGCGCTTCATCTGATCGACGATGGTGGCCTTGTCCTCGCGGTTCTGGAGCAGCGCCCCCACCTGCTGCGCGAAGACCGTGAAGGCCTTCATGTGCTGCGGCGCGAGGCCGCCGTGAAAGCCCCCCGTCGCCTCGGTGACGCCGCCCACGACGAGCGCGAAGGTCCCGCCGCCAGGGCCCGGGCACGCGCTCACCGCGAGCTGACGGAGCCTCAACCGCGCGAGCGCGGGCTCGTCGTCGGAGGTCCACAGCGCGCTGCGGGTGCGTCGAAAGCGCTCGCTCGCGAGGAGGGTCGCGAGGTCGCTCATCCCGAGCGCGCCGCCGCCGTTGCCCACCGCGGTGAAGCGCTCGGCCTTCGGGGTCCCGTCGGCGCACGTGGGCCACAGGACGCCGAACTCGACTTCGAAGAGCTCGAGGATGGTCTCGCCGGTGATCTCCGCGAAGCGCTCGGGGTCGCGCACCGCGATGGCGCGGGTGTTGTAGCCGTGAATCCCGGCGAAGCGGTCGAGCTCGCGGTCGAGGCGGTTGCGCGTGTCGATGAGCTGCTGCTGCACGACCGAGAGCCGCGCCACGTGGCGTTGCAGGTCCGACACCTGCGCGCGGAACGACTCGAGGCTCTGTTCGTGAGGCGGCGGTGACGAGCTCCTCATCATGGCGGGTGATTCCCGTTCGCGCGGACGACGCGAGAGGCGCTCAGACGCTCGCGGGGCTGCGGTACAGCGCGTAGAGGGCGGTGGTGTAGTTGTGATAGCGGTTCTGCCCGCCGAGCCGCGCGAACTCGCCGAAGCCGTACATCCCGAGCCACGGAGGCACGACGCCGTCCTTCGAGAGCGGGTACTGCATCCGTCGCACGAGCTCATCCTTCACGACGCGATCGAACAGGAACCTCCCTCGCGCGAGGCAGTCGGCGTGAAACACCGCGACGAGCTCGCGCCCGGCGCCGCGCAGCACCATCTGCTTCATCATCCGATCCATGTCGTTGAAGATCCGCTCCTCGTCGCGCACCGTGAGCCACAGGCGCGTGCCCTCGGGGCAGACCGTGGCGTAGTGCATCGCCCCGTCGGGGTCGTGCCGCGTCACCACCCTGAGGATGTGATCGTTGCCGTACTCCGCGGCGAGCTCCGGCGTGAGCGTCTCGGCCAGCGCGCCGATGGGGATGGTGTCTCCGCACGTCGCGCCCTCGGGGAGCTCGAGCCTCCGGGTGTACTCCGCCCACGCGGGTCGCCCGTCGAGCTCGATGATCTTGTTGCCCTCGGCGCGCGTCACCACCATGGGCTCGCCCACCGCCACGAAGCCGTGCGTCGCCTGCGTCACGACCTCGAGCGTCGGGTCCGCGAAGCCGATCGCGAAGGCGCCGTGCTCGGTGAGGCGCTCATCGACGACCTGAAAGCTCTTCACGCCCTTCATGTTGTCTGAAGAGGTCGCGCCGAAGATGGTCACCTCGGGGCCGAGCACCGACTCCAGCCCCGCGATGCAGCGGTCATCGGCGATGTCGATGCCCGACGCGAGGAGGTACACCATGTTCACCGCGGGGTTGGCGGCCTTGAGGGCCTGGCCGAGCTCCACGCAGCGCTCATAGGAGTTGCGACCGTAGATCCCGTCGACCGACGCGATGGCGATCTCGCCCTCGCCGCGCACGGCCATGACGGCGACGTCGTTCATCGACTCGCTCACGCCCTCGCGCCCCACCACCCCGCAGCACGAAGCGCCCACGATCCTCGCGCTCGGCGCGTGCGTCCGCGCCTCGTCCGCGAGCACCTTGAGGTTGTGTCCGATCGACGCGTGAATGACGATCAGGTCGCAGTCGGTGTCGCCCTCACCGAGCGCGGCCTCCAGACACTCGAGCATCGCGCGCCGCGAGTTGACCATGCGCGTGCTCGCAGAGAAGAACCTCAACATCGAAGCGGCTCCGGGTTCGTGCGTGTGGCGACGGTATCTGGGTCATCGGTTTCCCGCATCAACGTCTGGTGTTTCAGGTGCTCACCGCATGGAATTACAGTCGTTTCATCGCACAACGAACGCGGTGCTCTACACCCACGGGAGCACGTGCACGAAGCGCAGGACCCACGCGATCGCGAGCGCGACGCCGAGGGTCGAGAGCGAGACGCGGACGAAGCGATCCCACGCGGGGTGACCGTCGGGCAGCGTGAGCGCGAGCGCGGACGCGACGACGAGACCGACCGCGCCGGGGAGCGCGACGGGGTGATACGCGAGGCTCCCGAGCACGTCGCCGCGGAGGAGGCGCAGCGTGGCGCGCGTCATCCCGCAGCCCGGACACGGGACGTGGAAGAGCAGCTTGACCAGGCAGGTGGTGTAGGGGACGAGGCCGAGGAGGCCCGCGATCACCGCGACGGGGATCACGGGCTTCAGGCGTTGGAGGGCGAGTTCGAAGCGGGCGCGCATACGCGCTGAGGGGCGCCGATCGCGAGGGCGATCAGGAGATGTGGCGGGTCTCCCAATCCCACATCGCGCACATGGCCCAGGGGGCGTAGATGCCGCCGGTGCACATGGTGAGCACGGCGTTGAGGATCCACTGGCCGAAGAGGCCGCCGGGGTCCTTCATGAAGCGGAAGGGGCGACCGCTGATGGAGGTGCCGTTCCAGCGCCACTCGTACATGTTGTTGGCGAACCAGGGGAAGTAGATCCCGAACGTGAGCGACGTGAGGATCATCCCGAGGAAGTACGTGCCGAGGAGGGTGCCCGGGTCGCCGTTGAACTCCAGCCGCTCGCCCTGCACGTCGACCTGCGAGTACGTGTACTTGTTGAGCTTCGTCACATACCAGGGGAAGTAGAGCCCGAACGTGCAGGCCATGATCACGTAGTCGAGCCACATGGCCTTCACGAGGCCGCCGACGGTGCCGTGATACTGGCAGCGCTTCCCTTCGAGCGTGAGGTTCTCGTAGTGGAAGCGCGTGAGGCGGATCATGCCGTTGAGGGCCGCCCAGAAGATGCCCACGCCGAGGCAGAGCATGAAGGGCAGCGAGAGGGCCGCGCCGAGCGTCGGGTTGCTGTTCCTGAACGCCATCTGGATGCCCGCGCCGATGCCGCCGAACACCAGGTAGATCCCGAACATCGGGAGCACCACCTGGACGAGGTACGTGACGATGAGGTCACCGCCCTTGCCCGCGAAGGCCACGCGTCCGGCGCCGCCCATCGGAGGACCGAAGCCGCCAGGTCCGCCCGGAGGAGGTCCGAAGCCGCCAGGTCCGCCCGGAGGAGGTCCGAAGCCGCCGCCACCGGGAGGCGCGCCGAAGCCGCCGCCGGGAGGACCACCGAAGCCGCCCCCAGGAGGTCCCCCGAAACCGCCGGGAGGACCACCGCCGGGAGGACCGAAGCCACCACCGCCGGGCGGGGCGCCGAAGCCGCCACCGCCGGGAGGCGCGCCGAAGCCGCCGCCACCGGGAGGGCCGAAACCGCCGCCGCCGGGAGGGGGCCCATACCCGCCGGGGGGGAATCCTCCCGCGGCGTGGAGGGGCTGAAACGCGTTCGATTCATGCGACTGAACCATCGAAAACTCCTTCACGCAGACGCATCGGAGCCGCGACGCGCGATGCGTGCGAGACCCCGTGTGCAGTGCCTGTCCTCGGATCGGGGCGCCGATGCTACACGCGCCACCCTGGCTACGCACCATTCCGACGAGTCGTTCTGGTCATTCCGTGTCCGGCGTGAGGGCGCGCTCGAGGGCCGACGACCGCGCGCCCACGTCGGGCGAGCGCACCGCCGCGATGATGCGCGCGTAGGTCCCCGCGGCGTCGTCGCCGCCCGCGTCGAGGAGCGACCAGGACCCGGGCTCGCCGGCCGGGGGCGGATCTTCAAGCGCATAGAGCCCGAAGCGCGGCGCCCAGCGACCGAGCTCGTAGTTGTCCACGAGCGTCCAGTAGCACCACGCCCGCACGGGGAGATCCTCGACCACCCGCGCGTGCACCAGGGCCGAGAGGTACCCCCGCAGGAACATCGCCCGCGTCACCCCGTCTTCGCGCGGGATCGTCGCCTCGCCGACCTCTCTGCGCTGCGCCATGCCGTTCTCGTCCACGTCGATGGGGAGCGTCGGGTGCGGCCACGCGAGCGTTCGAAGCGTACGCACCAGCGCCCACGGCTCGGCGCTCCACTCCCACGGCTCGGCGAGGCGGATCGCGCTGAGGTCGAGGCCCGCGAGCGCGCGCGGAGAGAGCGCCCCGGAGAGCAGCGAGAGGAGCCCGTCGGCGCGCCTCAACTGCTGCGCGGTGAAGGGGTCGTAGAGGTCGACCGCGAGGTGATCGAGGGGCGCGTCGCTCCATCGCTCATAGAGCGTCGAGAGCGTGCGGTCGAAGACCGCGGGTCGCACGGCGCGCCCGAGGAGCCCGTCGAGCGACGCCGCCACGCGGTGCCTCCGCGAGCCCTGCTCGCCTTCGAAAAGTGCTTCATAGAAGCGCTCCCGACCCTCTCGCGCGAAGGCGTTGAGGCCCCGCGCGGCGACGCCGAGCGACGGGGCGCGCAGGAGGTCGAAGAGGCCCTTGCCCAGCGTGTAGAGGTCGATGAAGTTGAGGTTGGTGCTCACGTCGGGGCGCCCCCACGCCTCGCGGGCGTAGAGCGCGTGGAGCCTCCGCCACGCGAGCGTGTGCGCGCAGAGCATCGCGTCGAGGCTGCGCAGCGCGCGCCAGAACCCGAGCGGGCTCCCTCCCGCCACGGCGCTCACCTCGTGGGGAAACACCCCCGCCACGCAGGTCGCGAGCGCGAGCATGTTGGGCTCGTTGAGGGTCAGGATCCGCCCGAGCGGGCGCGCCCCGCGCTTCACGAGCGCGCGGTTGAGGGCCGTCACCGACGCGAGCGCGTAGTCCGCGAAGACCGCGGGGGCCTCGCGAGAGAGCCAGAAGTCCACGCCGAGCCACGCGGGGTGCGTGAAGTGGAGCAGCGTCACGATGGGCTCGAGGCCGTGCGCCCGCAGCGTTTCAACGCGGTCGGCGTAGCCACTCACCGCGCCCGCGTCGAGGGAGCCGCCGCGCGGACACAGCCTCGCCCACTCGACGCCCATGCGAAAGCGCGTGAGGCCCATCGCGCGCGCCCGCCGCGCGGCCTCGTCGAAGCGGTCCCAGAGCCCGGTGCCCGCGCCGCTGCGCTCCACGCGGCCCGAGAACTCCCACGCGCGCCAGTTCGTGGCGGGCTCGTCGGCGCCGTTCAGCCCCCCTTCGCTCTGAAAACCCGAGGTCGCCACGCCAAACTCGAGGGTGTCGGCGCGATCGAAGCGAGGATGATTCCGCCAGCCTTGCGGTGTTTCGAGGGCGTTTCGCATCGGTGGGGTCCCGGGCAGCGCGTACCACAGCTCCGCCTCGACGGGGCGAACGTCGGTCGTGCAGAACACTGTGCAAGCTCACATGGGCTGAAGTAGCGTACGGAACGACCAACCATGAGCAGGATGGCCACCCCAGGATCGCTCCTCCCCGGCAGCTTCGTGCTCGGCCGGTTGAGCCACGCGGACCGCGTCGGGCTCGTCTATCGCGCCCACCACGCGGAGAACCGCGACGCGCGCCCCGCCTCGGCCCTCGTGCTGCACCCCCTCCACGTCGAGGAGCTGCGGGAGTGGTTCGAGAAGATGGCCGTGCTCGGTCGGAGCCTCCGCCACCCCAACCTCGTCGAGGTCTACGCGCTCGGCTACACCGCCAACGAGCTCCCCGTGGTGGTGACCGAGTGGGTCGAGGGCAAGACCGCGCGCAACGAGCTCGCCAGCGGCCGCGCGTTCCCGCCCTCCGAGGTCGCGCGCATCGTGCGAGAGGTCGCTGCGGCGCTCGACTATCTGCACCGCCGCACGCCCCCCGTCCTGCACCGCGTGATCATGCCCGAGACCGTGCTCCTCAGCGCGCCGTCGGGCACCGTGAAGCTCCTCTCGGTGGGCCACGCCGACAGGCCGCAGCACCCCGCCGCCAAGCCCGCGTACCTCTCGCCCGAAGAGCTGAGCGGCGAGGCATCGCTCTCGCCCGCGTCCGACGTGTTCTCCCTCGCGTCGTTCGCGTACGAGATCCTCACGGGGCAGGTGGCCTTCAGCGGCAACGCGCACACGATCATCGCGGCCATCTACCGCGGCGCGCTCCCCCGCCTCGGCGCGTCCGAGGGATCCGCCGAGGTCGAGGCCGTGCTGCACCGCGCGTGGTCGCAGGATCCTTCGCGGCGCTTCCAGAGCGCGGGCGCGTTCTCCGACGCCTTCGCGGGCGCCCTCGCGGACCTCTCGGGCGTGGTCACCACCGGGCGCCGTCCGAGCTCCAACGGCCCCATGCGCGCGCCGACCTTCCCCGCGGCGGGACCCGCGCCCGTGCAGACCGCCACGGGTCGCTTCGCGGCGGCGTCGTTCCACTCCGACGCGCTGCGCACCTCGCGGCCGTTCATCTCGTCGAAGTCCGCCACGCAGGGGACGTGGTCCGCGCCGCCCTCGCCGTCGACGCAGGCGCCGCTGGTGATGGCCTCGAGCGCGGTGGCCGTGAACGCGCAGGTGCGCCCCTCGCAGCGCGCGAGCGGCGTGCAGCCCTCGGCGTCGTGGACCCCGGCGCCCGACACGGTCCGCTCCGCCTCGGAGCCGCCCGACGAAGAGCGCAACGACTGGAGCGACGAGGAGATCTTCCCCGGACGCTTCGATGAGGCCCTCCAGCGCAGCGTGCGGCTCACCGACGACGAGATCGTGGTGGGCGCCTCGCCGCCGCCCCCGTCGCCGCGCAAGGACCCGCTCTTCATGCCCGCGGTCGACACGCAGGGCAGCGGCAGGGTGATCGACTCGGGGATGGGCGGCATGCGCCGTCACTCGGGGGAGTTCCCGCCCGCGCAGATGCGACGCAACACGGGGGAGTTCCCGCCGGCGACGCGCGCCACGGGGGAGTTCCCGCCGGCGACGCGCGCCACGGGTGAGTTTCCCCCCGCGCAGATCCGACGCACGGGGGAGTTTCCGCCTGCCATCGCGCGGAGCACCGGCGAGTTCGCCCCCGCGATCACCCGCGGCACGGGAGAGTTCCCGCCGGCGCCCGTGATGCGCGCGCCGACGAACCCGCAGATCGTCCCGCGGCGCGCCTCGGAGAACCCTCCGACGATGCCGCGCAAGATCACGTCGACGCACACGCCCGCGCTCACCGCGGGCAACGTCGACCCGTCGTCGCAGTCGTCGCCCGCGCGCACGGCCTTCGAACGCGACGCCTTCGCCCCCGCGCCCGAGAAGAACGACAACGCCCAGAGCGCGCGCCCCGCGGGAGAGGTCCGCTTCACCTGGCCCGTGCTCCTCGGCGTGCTCGTCGGCAACACGGTGCTCACGGCGATCCTCGTGTACAGCCTCGGCCAGCTCCTCCCGCAGCGCGCGCCGAGCGTGATGGTCATCCCGCAGCCCGCGCCCGCCGCGCAGCCCGCGCCCGTCCCCGTGCAGTTCATCGAGCCCGCGGGGACGCGCCTCGATCCCCGCCCCATGGCGCCCGACCCCGTCGCCGCGCCGTCGCAGCCCGCACCCGAAGTCCCCGTGCCGACCGCTGCGCCCCTGCCCGAGCCGCAGGCTCCCATCGCGCAGGCTCCCATCGCGCAGGCTCCCATCGCGCAGGCTCCCATCGCACAGGCTCCTGTCGCGCAGGCTCCCGTCGCGCAAGCACCTGTCGCGCAAGCACCTGTCGCGCAGGCTCCTGTCGCGCGCCCCGCGCTCGCGCCGCCGGTGCTCACGCAGAACGTCGTCGGCGTCGTGCGGCCGCGTCCCCGCTTCGTGCGTCCCGCGATCGTGCGGCCTGTGACGGCCGCGCAGACCAACAGCGCGCCCGCGCCGACTCCGCCCCCTCGCCCCGCGTCCTCGGGTTTCGGCGAGCCGCCTCCCAACCCGTATTGATCCTCGGACCCTCTGGGGTAGTGTCGCGCGCCGCGAGCGCCTGACACCGCGTAGAGGCGCTCCGCCAGAGGATGCCCCCATGAGCACGCCCGCCGCCTACGTCATCGACGCCCTTCGCACGCCCATCGGGAAGTTTCGCGGAGGTCTCGCGAGCGTCCGCTCCGACGACCTCGCCGCGCACACGATCCGCGCGCTGCGGTCACGCAACGCCGACGCCGTGGGGGCCGTCGACGAGGTGGTCTTCGGCGCGACCAACCAGGCCGGCGAAGACAACCGCAACGTGGCGCGCATGGCCGCCCTCCTCGCGGGCCTCCCCTACGAGGTCACGGGCGTGACCGTGAACCGCCTCTGCGGCTCGGGCCTCGAGGCCGTGCAGTACGCCGCGCGGGCCATCCTCGCGGGCGAGCGCGACGTGGTGATCGCGGGCGGCGTCGAGAGCATGACCCGCGCGCCCTTCGTCATGGCGAAGGCCGAAGACGCGTTCGAACGAACGCCCCCCGCGATGTTCGACACCTCCCTCGGGTGGCGCTTCAAGAACCCCGAGATGGAGCGCCGCTTCGCCCTCGAATCGATGGGCGAGACGGCCGAGAACGTCGCCGTGAAGTTCTCGCTCACGCGCGACGAGCAGGACCGCTTCGCCCTCGAAAGCCAGCGCCGCGCCGCCGCCGCGTGGTCGCGCGGGGCCTTCAACGACGAGCTCGCCGCCGTCGAGATCCCGCAGCGCAAGGGCGCGCCGGTGGTCTTCTCGCGCGACGAGTCGGTGCGCGGCGATGTGAGCATCGAGGCCCTCGCGAAGCTCCCCGCGGTCTTTCGCAAGGGCGGATCGGTCACCGCCGGCAACTCGTCGCCCATCAACGACGGCGCGGCGGCGGTGCTCGTCGCGAGCGAGTCGGCCGTCAAGCGCCTCGGCCTCACGCCCATCGCGCGCGTGGTCTCGAACGCCGTCGCGGGCGTCGAGCCGAACCTCATGGGCCTCGGTCCGATCCCCGCGATGCGCCGCGCCCTCGAGCGCGCGAAGCTCTCGGTGAGCGACCTCGACACCGTGGAGCTCAACGAGGCCTTCGCCGCGCAGAGCCTCGCGTGCGTCCGCGAGCTCGGCCTCGACGGCGCGCGCGTGAACCCCGACGGCGGCGCCATCGCGCTCGGTCACCCCATCGGCTGCTCCGGCGCGCGCGTGGTCGCCACGCTCGTGCATCGCATGAGGCGCGAGGGGCTGCGCTACGGCGCGGCGTCGCTCTGCATCGGCGTCGGCCAGGGCATCGCCACGATCTTCGAACGCGTCTGACCGGAACACGTGTGCCGCTCGACCGGAAGACGTCTTCCGGTGGAGCGGTTATGCGCGCGTGAGGTGGTTGTCGCCGCGCGCGGTGAAGTACGTCGGGCCCTCGGTCACCGGCCCCGCGGGCCGCGCGTGCACGTCGGTGGTGTACACGTACGTGGCCGCGGCGCGCTCGGGCGTGAGCTCCACGAGCACGTAGCCGTTGCGCGTGGCCTCGAGGTACTTCATGTGCGGCATCGCGCGGCGCAGGAGGATCGGGTCCGCGGCCTGCACGAAGCCGAGCGGCGGCGAGCTCACGGCGGGCGTGACGAACTCCACCGCGATGGCGCCGCGCCCCGTCGCGGGGTCGTAGCGCGTGGGGTCGAGGGGATCGCTCGCGAGGTCCATCGCGAACGACGAGTGGATGTCTCCCGTGAGCACGACCACGTCGGAGACGCCCATCGAGCGGATCGCTTCGAAGAGGCGCTCGCGCGCGGCGGGGTAGCCCTCCCACGTGTCGAGGTAGTCGAAGCCGAAGCCGCGGAACTGACCGAGCATCACCTGCTGACCGAGCACCTTCCAGCGCGCCCTCGTGCGCGTCACCTGCTCGATGAGCCAGCGCTCCTGGTCCGCGCCGAGGATCTGCCTGCGCGGGTCTGCCGCAGCGGCGCGCGTGGCGGGCTGCATGTCACGTCCCCACACGCGCGTGTCGAGCATGACGAGGTGCGCGAGGTCGCCGAACGCGAGCGAGCGAAAGATCCGCCCGTCGGGCTGCTCTCGAATGGGCATCCACTCGAGGTAGGCGCGCGACGCGGCCTGACGGCGCGCGGTCCACGGCCCCTCGACGACGGACATGTGCTCCTCGGCGCCGTCGCGCCACGCGTTGTTGGCGAACTCGTGGTCGTCCCACACGGCGACGAAGGGGTGCCGCGCGTGAACGGCCTGAACGTCCTCGTCGCGGCGGCACTGGGCGTAGCGCGCGCGGTAGTCCGAGAGCGACACGAGCTCGCCCGAGGGCTCGTAGCGTCGGAGGTTGCCGTAGTACCCGTCGGGGTACTCGTAGATGAAGTCTCCGAGGTGCAGCACCGCGTCGAGGTCGTCGCGCTCGGCCATCGCGCGGTACGCGTGAAAGTACCCCGCGGCGTAGT
>JAXLYG010000030.1:0-170161 GCA_046351535.1 Polyangiales bacterium | reverse complement strand
GGCGCGCCTGCGCGAGCGCGGGCGTCTCGGCGGGAGGCGCCGCGACGAGGTCCGGCGGAAGCGTCGGCGCGAAGGGCAGCGCGTCGGGCCACGACTGCGGCGTGTCTGCGCCCGCGAGGCGACACAGCTCCGAGAGCTGCGCGCGAAGGAACGGGAGCGCCTTGCCGTAGAGCCCCCGCACGCGCGTGACGTAGTCCTGGTACTGGCTCTCGGCGGTGTCGAGCTTCGAGAGGTCGGGGCGCTTCTCCGCGCGCACGGCGCCGAGGAGCTTCTGCGCGATCTCGCGGAGCTGCGCCGCGGCGGGTTCGAACTGCTGGAGGAGCTCGGCCTGCTGCGCGCGGCTCGTCGTGAGCTCCTTCTCTTCGAGCGCGGTGGCGTGCTCGTGGGCGAGCGTCGGGACGCGCGAGAGCTCCGCGAAGGAGGCCCGCAGCCGATCGACCTCGGCGCGCAGCGACGCCGAGAGCGTGCTCATGGCCTTGAGGTTCGCGTCGTCTTCGCCCTGAAAGCTGAAGCGACCGACGACCTCGTACACGTCGGTGAGGCCCGTGAGCTGAACGACGTCGAGGGGGCGCCACAGGCCCGCCGTCGAGCGCAGCGCCGCGGGCGCGAACGAGGGCGCGCCGGGCACATCGCGGAGCACGTCGTCGTAGGGCTTGAGCGACTCGCGCGCGCTGGCGTGGGCGCCCGCGAGCGAGGCGATCACGCGGTCGAGGTCGTCGAGAGCCGAGAGGTACGCGCGGACGTAGGCGTGGCGGGGGTCGGGCGTGGCCATGATCGTGCGTCTCCCTACTGCGTGCCGAAGAGCTCTTCGAGCGCGCGGATGTCTTCGCGGGCGCGGCGCGCCTCGGCCTCGTCGGCGGCGAAGTGGTTGGGCCAGATGCGCACGCACTCGCTCCGCGCCCAGCGTCGCAGCGACTGCTCGCCCTCGCGGTCGAGCCACGAGTCGTGCACGGTGCGAACGGCCTCCTCGTGGTACTTCTGGAGCCCGCGGGGGTGCTTCGCGAGCGCCTCGAGGAAGTTGCAGATGCGCTCGACGTCGGCGCGCACGCGGCCGAGCATCTTCGACCAGTCGCGCGGAATGGGCTGCCCCGGCAGCGGATAGCCCACGCGCACGGGCGCCTGCGGCGCGGCGGGTTGCGCCCCGGGCTGCGGCGCGCCGTCGTTGCCCCGATTGCGGAAGCGGTCGATCACCTCGGCCACGCGCGAGGTGGGCTTCATCTCCACGGGCTGCGTCGGAAACTGCGCGGGCGTCGTCTGCGGAAAGCCCGCGGGAGCCGCCTGCGTCGGCGGCGCGTAGCCCGCCTGCGGGATCGACGCGAGGGGGTCGTTGCGCGTCGCCTTGTCGGCGATGTCCATGCCGAAGAACTGCTCGAGCCCGCGCATCTCGCGCTCGCGGATCTCGCGGTCCGTCGGGTCCGTCGCGTCGAGGATGTCGATGATCTGCCGCGCGAAGTACCGCGAGAGCACTTCGAAGGCCACGTCGGCCTTGGCGATCTCGCGGTTCTGATAGCGCAGCACGGCCTCGCTCACCTGCCCGCTGCGCCCGAGCGCGTCGATGCGGTCGAGGAGCGGACCGCCCGGCGGGAGCAGCATCTCGAGGCGTCCGCCCTGATACTCCGCGCGGAGAAAGAGCTCGCCGAGCATGCGGTCGATGCTCTCTCGCGCCGAGTCGCGGAAGTCTTCGCCGAGGCCCGCGACGCGCGCCGCGACGCGCTCACGCATCTGCTTGCGCATCTCGATCTCGACGGCGGTCTCGTTCATGAGACCCGGCGAGGGCATCTGCCTGCGCTTGCTCTCGGCCTCCTCGGGCGTGAGGCGCATGAGGAGGTCGTTGCGGATCTCCGCGATGCGGAGGTTGGCCCTCGCCGCGCGGGCGTTGCGGGCCTCCTCGCTGATCTCCGTGTCCATGAAGCGCGAGAGGTTGGCCTTGATGGCGGGCAAAAGGCCCTGCGCGTCTTCGCCCGCGACGATGTGCTCCCAGAGCTGGTCGAAGCGCTGCTCCTTGCGGCGCTCGAACTCCTGCTCGTTGAGGTTCTCCTTCACGGACACGAGGAGCCCGCGGAGGCGCGTCTCGAGCTCGTTGAACTCCTTGCGGATCGACTCGACGGAGGCCACGTCGAGGGCCTCGAGGTCTTCGCTGAGGTAGCGCCCGATGGCGCCCTGGAGCTGCTCGAGGCCGCTCGCGGGCTGCGTGAGGTTGTAGAAGTCCTGCACCTGCCGCGCGACGGGGTGGCTCGCGTCGACGCCCTGGTGCGCCCACACCTTGCTGTAGGGGTACACGCGGTCGATCGCCTGGTCCTTGAAGTTCCTCACGGCGAGGAGCCAGTGCCAGTTGCCGTTCTCGTCGGGGCGATCGAAGAGGTCGACCTTCGTGAGCACCACGAAGAGCCTGTCTTTCAGGGTGATCGAGCGATCGGCGCGCTGCATCGCGCGGAGGAGCTCGAGCTCCTGGTTCACGAGCGAGGGGCGCGTGACGTCCTTGACGAAGATGGTGATGTCCACCTCGTTGGCGAGCGCCTCCTCGGTGTCTCTCCGCGCCTTGTCGCTCGGCGCGTCGATGCCCGGGAGGTCCATGAGCACCACGCCCGGCATGGCCCCGCGCACCGGGATCATCACGGTGACGAGCTTCACGGCGCGCACGCCCGCGTAGGGGCGGTTGCCCGAGCGCGTGTCCTTGAGGGCGATGTAGGGCCGGATCATCTCGGCCAGCTCGTCGAGGCTCTGCGCGGTGAGCGTCTGCGGCGCGCGGTTGAGCCGGGCCTTGATCTCACCGAGCGTGAGCATGATCTCGCGGAACTCGGCGTAGGCGGCGGTGTCTCGCCGCGACGCGCGGTCGTGGTCGTCGACCTCGTGGCCCGTGCGCGCCTTGTAGGAAGCCTTGAGCCGCGAGAGCTCGAGCTCCGTGAGGCCCTCCCAGCGCTGCGCGCTGCCGGGCTCCATCGCGTCGAAGTAGCTCGCGATGCGCTGCTGAAACTCGTCCTTCGCGTAGTACTCGACGACCGCGCGGAACTCGCCCTCGGCGCTCGGCTCGACCACCGTCGTCGACCACGTGCAGCGCTCGGCCTCCGACGGCAGCAGCTTCTCGCACTGGAGCCACGCCGACAGGAAGGCGCTCTTGCCCTGCTTCTCGAGCCCCACGACGCCGATCTTCACGACGCCCTTGGCGAGCCTACGCGTGCGGTGCGCGGCGCGCTCCTGGAGGTCTTCGAGCTTGTGCCGAAGCTCCATGAGCTGCCTCGCGGCGTCGCTCTCGGGCTTGAAGTACCCGCCGAATCGGTCCGTGAGCTGGCGGTATCGGGTGATGCGATCGCCGAGGGCTTTGAGCTCGCTCGCGCGCTGCTTCCGGGTGTCAGGGCTCCACATCGATGACCGTCGCCTCCGCCGCTGGTTTTCGGGCGCGGCGGTTCTACCACAAGACCCCCGACGGCGCGGCGACGCTCTACGCCGTGGCGACCACGACCTTGGGGTGCACCGCGGCCCCCGTCGACTCCGCGAGGCGCACGCCCGGCATGAGGCACTCGAGCACGTGGTCCTCGTCGGCGGGCTCGGAGCGCGCGGCGACCTTCTCCATCGCGGCGCTCGCGAAGCGCGTCCCCGCGGCGACGTCGATGAGCGCGCAGCCGGCGGCCTCGGCGGCGCGCGCGAGGGCCTCCCGCTCCACGGCGGTGAGCGCGTGACGGGTGACCGTGCGGCCGCGCTCTCGCACCACGGCGGCGAGGAGCGCGTCGGCCTTGCGGGCCTTGATCGCGCCGAAGCACGCCGGGGTCGCCTCGAGGCTCTGCCCGAGCGCGAGCTGCGCCACGTCGAAGAGGAGCGTCCCCGCCGAGGCCGTGAGGGCCGCGACGAACGCGCGCTCCGCGGTGAACTGCGCGTCGAGCGACTCGACCTTCGCCCCGAGCTCACCGAGCATCGATTTCAGCGTCGCGAGCTCCGCGTCGCGCGCTGCGAGCGTCGCGTTCGCCTCGTCGACCTCGGCGTGCAGCGCGGCGATCTCCGCCGCGGCCTCGTTCTGGAGCGCGCGCATCTTCGCGACCTCCGCGTCGCGCTCGGCGAGCCGCTTCGAGAGCTCCGCGGCGCGCGCTTCGAGCTCGGCGGCGCGCGAGGCGCTCACGGAGAGCTTCGCGTCGAGCGTGGCGATCTCGTCGCGGTGCGCGCCCGAGGTGACCGCGACGTGCTGCTTGAGCTGCGCTTCGAAGCGCGTGACCACGGCGTCGAGCTCGACGCGCATCGCGTGGACCCAGAGCTTCGCGATGGGATCTTCGTCGGCCATGAGGGGCACCGGTTCTAACACGCCTTCACGGCGCTCCGAAGGCCGTGCGCGCGAGGTACGCGGTGGCCACCGTGTGCGACGCGTCGAACGAGGCGTAGTCGGCCATCGCGCTCGACGCGTCGGGGTTGTGCGGCGTGTTCGTGATGAGGGTCATGTGAACGCACCACGTCGCGCGACACCCCGAGGCGTTGGCGTCGATCATCAGCGCGCCGCCCGCGCTCGCGTAGGTGCTCCCGAGGGAGCGCATCACGCTCGCGTTCGGCGACTGCACCCCGTTGGCCGAGGCCCACACGAACCACGCGTGATGGAGCTGCCCCACGATCGACGCGTTGAGCCCCACGGCCCCGCCGTCGAGGTCCCAGTACGAGACGCGCCCCGCGGTGAGGTGCGTCGGGTCGAGGCCCCGCGCGTAGAGCTGCACGAGGAGCTCGCTCGCCACGAAGCCTCCGCTCGAGTGCGCCGCCACGAGGATGCGCGCGCCCGGCGCGAGCCGCGGGAGCATGTGCGCGATGAGCCGCGAGTTGCCGATCTCCTGCGCGTTGTAGAGCGAGTCGCGCGGCCCCTGCACGGCGTAGACGTGCCTCACGCCGCGCGCCCGGAGCGCGTCGAGGTAGAGCCGCGTGACCCACGCCTGCGACCACGGAGCCTGCACCGCGTAGCCCGCGTAGCCGATGAACACGTCGTTGCCGCGCGGGTTCTGGCTGTCGCGATAGAACACGCCGTAACCCGGTGAATCCCAGGCGATCGACGCGAAGTCAGGCTCGGGCGGAGGAGGCGGTGGCGGCGGCGGTGGCGGCGGTGGAGGCGGCGGTGGTGGCGGAGGCGGTGGCGCAGCGTCCGTTACGTCAGACACGTCGGCAACATCGCGCGAAGCGTCTGCGTCGGTGACGTCCGCGGCGTCGCTCACGTCGCTCACGTCGCTCGCGTCGCTCACGTCGCTCACGTCGCTCGCGTCGCTCACGTCGCTCGGCGTCGGAAGCACGTCGCGGCGCGTGGCGTCGGCGAAGGTCGCGTCGAGGTCGCCTCCATCGACCACGCCCGCCTCGGGGAGCGGCGTGAAATTTTGCGTAGGGGGATTGTTCACGGCCTCGCACGAGCGACGTCCGCACGAGGTCTCGGGCGGACACTCGACGCCGATGCAGAGCGACGAGAGCCACACCTCGACGACGCGCGTCGACTCGCGGACGAAGGGCACCACGAAGCGACGGCGGATGAGCTCCGCGCGGTCGGAGTCGGGGATGCGCACCGAGGCGATCACCGCCACGCCCACGCGCGAGGGCGTGTCAGGGTCCGAGGGCGCCACCGTCACGTCGCCAGGGAGGATCGTCCGCGGCGTGCGCATGAGGCCGTCTGCGTAGGTCTCGCAGAGGAGGTCGGCGGGCTGACAGTCGACCGAGTCGGCCATGGGGCACGCGCCGCGGCACACGCGCACCACCACGCTCTCGATGCGATACGCCGACGCGGGACACTCGGCCGTGCCGCGAAACTCGGGCTGGTCGCAGCGCATCGGCACGAGGTTCTCGCCAAGCACGCGGAACACCAGCGCCGTCGCGGGGCGCGTCGAGCACGAGAGCAGCAGCGCGAGCGCCACGAGGCCCAGCAGCCGCGCGCGCGCGCTCACGGAGCGCTCACCGTCGAAAGCGGTCGAGGTTGATCTCATGTCGCTCGATCCATCGGTAGAGCTGCCTCGGGTGCGCGCCGAGGCACTCGGCCGCGCGTACCACGTTTCCCCCCGTGGCTTCGAGGGCGTCGACGATTTCCTTCTCGGTCGGGCTGCGCCCCGTGCGCGGCGACGAGGGCGCGTCGACGCGCGCGGGCGCGGGCGCCGCCTGGTCGAGCGGAGGCAGGTGACGCACGTCGACGGGCCCATCTCCCGCGAGCGTCACCGCCGCGCGGAGCACCGTGCGAAGCTGACGGATGTTGCCCGTGAAGGCCCCGAGGTAGAGCGCCCTCCCCGCCGCCGGCGTGATCGACGCGCGCGTCACGCCCGCGCTCTTCAAGAGCCACGCGCTGAGCGTCCCGAGGTCCTCCCTGCGACGGCGCAGCGGCGGCATCCGCGCGACGTAGCCCGCGAGGCTGCGGAGGAGGTCCGCGCGGAGCGTCCCGCGATCGACGAAGAGGTCCGTCGCCGTCGTCGCGACCCAGCGCACGTCGAGGGTCCGCGAGGGCGTTCCCCCCACGAGCGTCACGCGCCCGTCCTCCACCGCGCGCAGCAGCGTCGCCTGCGCGGCCTCGGTGAGCTCGCCCACGTCATCGAGCAGCACGGTCCCCTCGTCGGCGTGCTCGATGGCGCCCTGATCGCCGGGCTCGCGTCCGACGAACATCGCGTCGCGCGACGCGTCCGTCACGGCCCCGCACTCGATCACCCGCAGCGGCCCCGCGCGACCGCTCCACGCGTGCACCGCGCGAGCGGCGGTCTCCTTGCCGACGCCCGGCTCGCCGACGATGAGCACGGGCTCCCGCGACGCGGCGATGAGCTTGAGGTCACGGATCACC
Organism: Polyangiales bacterium; assembly: GCA_046351535.1. GTDB lineage: Bacteria > Myxococcota_A > Polyangia > Polyangiales > CAISKJ01. The sequence continues at coordinate 163,395 of JAXLYG010000030.1, read as the reverse complement.
GAGGCCACCTCGGCGTTGCGCGTCGACGTGGGCCCCACGGCGACCCCCGCGGTGGCGTCGAGCGCGGCGGCGGCGTGCTCGTCGACGGTGCGGTAGCAGAGCAGCGTGTGCCCGACCTCGATCACGTCTCCGTCCGCGAGCACGCGGTAGCGCTCGACGCGCTCGCCGTTGACCCACGTCCCGTTGCGGCTCCCGTCGTCGTGCACCACGTCGGAGGTGCCCACGCGGCGGATGTGACAGTGCCCCGTCGAGGCCCACCGATCGGGGATCACGAGCTTCGACGGCCCGACGAGGCGCGGCGACGACTCATCGCTCGCGCGGCCGATGTGAAAGGGCAAGGCGTCGTCGTCGACCACGAAGGCCGCGGCCTCGTCGGCGAGCAGGTCATCGAAGCGGAGCACGTGGACGAGGACCCTCACCTTGCGGTTCTGGTCAGCGTCCCGATCGGTGTAGGTTGCCACCACGGGGGGCGATTCTATCGGTGATCGCGCGCGCGTCCACCACGCGACGATGCCTTGTTTCCAAGGCTCGACGGCGTGTCTCTGACACCCGCCATGACAGCGCGTCTGACACCCCGTCGGCGCCTCCCCGTCATGTCAGGGCGCGCTCCGCGAGCGGGAGCCACACGCGGAACACGGCTCCCGGCAGCGCGTCGTCACCCGTGCCGTTGTCGACGGTGACGCGCCCGCCGAGGTCGCCCACGATGCCCGCGACGACGGCGAGCCCGAGCCCCGTGCCGCCGCTCTGGTGCTTCGTCGAGAAGAAGGGATCGAAGACCTTTCCGCGGATCTCGTCGGCGACGCCCGCGCCCGCGTCGGCCACCTCGATGCACGCCATCTCGCGGTCTTCGAGGCCCGCGCGCCGCTCGACCTCGCGGGTCACGCGCACGCGCAGCCGACCGCCGTCGGGCTGCGCCTGGAGCGCGTTCATGCACAGGTTGAAGAGCACCTGAAAGAGCCGGTCGTGACCGCCGCGCACGCGCACGCTCGTCGGCGCGAGGACCTCGGCGCGCACCTTCCGTCGGCGGCACTCGTGACCGAGAAAGTGCACCACCTCGCGCGCCGTGTACGACGCGTCGGCGGTCGCGTCCGTCGCGCTCGGCGCCTTGCGCGTCAGCGACAGGAACTGCGACACCACGCGCGTGATCCGCTCGCACTGGCTCGCGATCGACGTGAACGTGTCGCGCACCTCGGGGGCGAGGTCGTCGCGCTCCGCGGCCACGCGCGCGCGACCGAGGATCACGTTGAGCGGCGAGCCGATCTCGTGGCCGAGCGTCGCCGCCACCTGGCCCGCGACGGCGAGCATCTGCGCGCGACCGAGCTCGGCCTCCAGCGCGGCGCGCGCGGCCTCCTCGTCGACGAGCTTCGCCCTGGCCTCCCGCAGCGAGCGCGTGAGGTCGTTGAAGCCGTGTCCGAGCCGCGCCACCTCGCCGTCTCCCTCCTCGGGGACGGCCGCGTCGAGGTCGCCCGAGGCCACGCGCGCGACCCCTTCGAGAAAGCGCTCGACGGGCGCCGAGAGCGCGTTGGCGACGCGCCGCGCGACGAGGCCCATGACCACGGCGAGCACGGCGGCCACGAGCGCGAGCTGCTCGACCCACGCGCGCACGGCGTGGTCGATGTATCCGAGGTCGCGCAGCACCACGAGCGCACCCGCGGGGGAGCCCCTCGTCGGCGCCACGAGCTCCACGCGCGCGATGCACGCGCGGCCCGCGACGGTGCGCGTCTCCTGGTGATCGACGCGGCGGCGGATGACCTCGTGCACCGTCGCCGCGAGGGCCTCGTGCGCCACCGAGGCGACGCGCGAGCCGCCGAGCCAGCGCCCCTCCTGATCGTAGATCCCGACGCCGAGCACGCGGCTGTCTCGCGTGAGCCGCTCGGCCAGCGTGTGGAGCTCCGTCGCCTCGATGTCGCCGGGCAGCGCAGACATCGCGGTGCCGAGGAGCGAAGCCGTCTCGCGGACCTCGTGCTCGGCCCCGGCGACGAGCTCCGCGCGGTGCGCCCTCGCTTCGAAGACGCCATAGAGCGCGAGGCAGAGCGCGACGGGCACGCTCATCAGAACCCAGAGTCGACGTTGGAGCCGCATCGCAGCGTAGGGGGTCGCGAGGGCGGGTTACGAGCGACGACGACGACGGAGGAGCCGACCGAGCGCGAGCGCCGCCACCGCGGGGAGCCACGGCGCGCGCGACGAGGGAGCCTCCGCCCTGCAACCGCATCCGCCGAGGGGACCCGCGCGACCGTCGAGGCGCAGGTCGCGACCGCAGCGCCACCCGACGCACGCGTCTGCGACGTCGGTGACGAGCGCGTCGACCGACGCGTCGGGCAGGTCGGGCGTCACGTCGACCACCACGTCGGGGCGGAGCCACGGGGAATCCTCGGGCACGTCGACCGCCACGTCGGGCGGCGGCGCGTCGGGGGGAACGCACGCGCTCGAAGCCCCGTCGCACACGCACCCGGGCGACGGGCGCGTCCCCGCGGGGAGCGCCGTGCACAGCCCCGCGGAGGCCGCGAGGGCGCACCGCTCGCAGGCGCCGTTGCACGCGCGGTCGCAGCACACGCCCTGCGCGCACACGCCCGACGTGCACTGCGTCCCGGTGGAGCACGGCCGCCCGAGGCCGAGCGTCGGGCGACACGACGGATCGCCGCCCATGGGGTCGCGGTTGCAGAACTGCCCGCGCACGCAGTCGGCGTCGACGACGCAGCCGCCGCGGTCGTTGACGATCACCACGCCGCTGCCCTCGCCGCTGCCGATGGAGTAGATGCGCTGAAACGACGGCGGGTGACGGTTGAAGTGCGAGTGCGTGAAGCAGCCCCACGACAGGTCCGACGGGAGCACGAGCGTCGAGCTCGGCGGAGAGATCCCGAGGTGCAGCGGGTGTCGCTCGGCGCCCGGCTCGAGCACCTGGCCGTCGCTGCACCCGTCGCCGGTCACGCGAAAATCTCCGATGCCCTGGAGCCACGGCACCGCGGTGTCGGCGGGTGAGTTGTAGAAGATGCAGCCCACGCTCGCGAAGAGCCCCGTGCCCGCCCCCGAGGTCACGTAGTGGTAGCTGTTGAGCACGAAGCGCTGCGCGCCGGGGCTCGTCCCGAGGTGCAGGTCCGAGTCAGACCCGATGATTTCGAAGTGCCCGGTGATCGCCGACGACCACACGTCGCGCGTCTCGGCCACGGCGGCGTACACCGCCTCGGCCTGCTGCGGGCTCGAGATCGAGCAGTTGGCGCCGTCGATCCAGAGCGCGTTGTAGCGTGCGAAATCGGCCCTCGTGAGCGAGCGCCACATCGCGTCGCTCGCGAGCGTGAACTCGGGGCGCGCGGGGCCGGACTGAAGCTCCGGCCGCGCGCGCAGCATGTCGGCCGCGCGGGTCATCGCGTTCGTGTCGATGGAGCGGCCCGTGTACACGAGCACCCTGCGCTGCGCGACGGCGGGCGCGGCCCCCGCGGCGAGCGCGAGCGTGAAGGCGCTGAGGGCGACGCGGGTCGAGAGCTTCATGGGTTCACCGATGCCCCTTCGTTCAACGCGAGGGATCATGCACGGAGACCTCCGAGCCCCACAAGCGCGCCCCCCGACGAATCACGCGTCGAGGCCGAGCGAGCGGAGCTCCTGCACCGCGAGCGGGTGCCCGAGCGTCACCGCGTGACGGAGGTCTTCGACGGCCCCCTCGGGGTCTCCCGCGGCGCGCTTCGCGCGGCAGCGTTCGAACCAGCACGCGCCGTCTCCGGGCGAGCGCGCGACGCCGTCGTCGAGGTCGGTGATGGCGCCGCTCACGTCGCCGCGCTCCATGCGAATCGCGGCCCGCGCCCGCAGCGCCTCGACGGAGCCGGGCTCTCGCTCGATGGCGCAGGTGAGGTCGGCCTCGGCCGCGGCGAGGTCTCCGAGGGCCGCGTGCGTGAGCGCGCGCGCGACCCAGGCCTCCGCGCGCGTGGGGTCGAGCTCGATGAGCTTGCGCCGATCCGCGAGGGCGATCTCGTAGCGCCCGAGGAGGTGCGCGACGCGCCCGCGCTCCTTCACGAAGCCCGCGGCGCTGGGGTTGAGGGTCACGGCGCGGTCGAGGGCCTCGAGGGCGTCGTCGAGCTCCATGCGCCGCGCGCGCACCACGCCGAGGAGGTAGTGCGCCTGCGGTGAAGCCGGCGCGAGGGTGGCCGCGCGCGTCGCGTCGTCGAGGGCGCCGCCGCGGTCTCCCTGCTGCTCGCGGGCCCAGCCTCGCGCGACGTAGGCCGCCGCGGTGCGCCCCGTGATGTCGGGCTCGCGGCACGCCCTCGCGAGGAGCTCTTCACCGATTCGAATGCGCGCCTCGACCTCGCCGCGCCGCTCGGCCTCGTTGAGCGCGAGGAGGAGCATTCGAACGCGCGCCGTGGCCTCGTCGACGACCGCCGCGTCGACGATGGGCGCTTCGAAGGACGTCCGCGGCACCGCGGGCACGAGCACCGCGCGCAGCGCCTCGATGGCCTCGGTCCCGTCGCGGAACCTCCGCGCGGGCTCGCGATCGACGCAGCGCGCGAACCAGTCGTCGAAGCCCGGTGGCGGCAGCGCGGGGCGCTGGAGCGACGCGGCCCGCACGCTCGCGGGGTCGAGCGTCGACGACTCGATCTCCGCGAGGATCGCGGGGTACTGCTCGAACCAGCGCCAGTACGAACCGCCCGTGAGCACATAGAACGCGATGAGCCCGAGGGCCCACACGTCGGTGGCGAGGGTGACGCGCCCGTGGGGGTGCATCTGCTCCGGCGCGAGCCAGCCCGGAGAGCCCTGCGGCATGGCGATTTCCATCGAGGCCTTGAGGGCGGGGAGCACGTGCGCAATGCCGAAATCGAGCACCTTCACCGTGCGCCTCGCGTCGGCGCGGCGGCTGTCGGCGATGTGGATGTTCTCGGGCTTGAGGTCGCAGTGGATGATCCCCGCGCGGTGCGCCGCCCCCACGGCGTGCCCGACCTGTTCGAACAGCTCCAGCGCCTCGGCGATCGAGAGCGGACCGCGCCGCGACACGCGCGCCTCGAGCGTCTCGCCGCGGAGGAACTCCATCACATACCAGGGCACGCCGCGGGGCATGGCCACGCCCGCGTCGATCACCTGAACCACGTGCTCGCTCTCGATGCGCGACGAGATGCGCGCCTCGTCGATGAAGCGCTGCCGCACGGCGTCGTCGTCGGCGAGCCAGCGGTGCAGCACCTTGAGGGCGCGCGACTGGCCCGTGTTGCGCTGCTCGACCTCGTAGACGGAGCCCATCCCGCCAGCGGCGACGACGCGCAGCACGACGTAGTCGCCCTCGAAGAGGGCGTTGGTCTCCAGCGTGTCGCGCGGGTCGCGACCCTCCGCCACCGTCATGTCAGCGGTGTATCACAGCCCGCGCGAGACCTGCTCGTTTCAGCCAGCGGGGACGTCGGAGCCGCTCGACGCGTCGCTCGGGGCGTCCGTCGAGGTGTCCGTCGAGGCGTCGGTGGCGGCGTCGTCGGTGCCGCCGTCGGTCACGCGGAAGTCGCAGGTGCCGCCCGCGGCGCTGTCGCCCTCGATGATGCAGTGCGAGGTGGGGTTGAGCGTCGACACGAAGCAGTCGTAGTCGGTGATGCACTGCGAGCGGCAGAAGCCGTCGCGGGCGCAGATCTCACGACGGTCCTGGTTGCACTCGCTGTGGTACACGCAGCGGTAGGGGACGTTCGGCGGGTAGCACGCGTAGGAGCCCGTCGTGTCGGCGGGGCGGCACGTGTAGCCCGCGGGGGGCTGACAGTCGCGGTCGCGCTCGGCCTGCGAGACGCCCGGTCGACTGTTGCAGGGCTTGCGGCACACCTTGCCCGCGCAGACCTCGCCGTTGTCGCAGTCGCTGTTGAAGACGCACTGCCCGTCGGGCACCTCGCGCCCCTTGCAGAACGACGCCGCGACCGACATCGCCAGGAGCGCCACCACGGACCCGATGCGCGTGCTCGCGCGAACGATGCTGCTTTGCTTCACGGCTGTGACCTCGCTGCCCGCGCCGAGCGCTTCGTGTTGGAGACGTGGTCCGCGTCGGAGCGTTCCCACCGGAGCACCCACCGACCGCGGCGCCTCGGCGCGCCCTGTAGATGCCCGAAGCCCTCGCGGCACGCAAGTGACTGCTGGCGACTACGGCGCACCGGGGTGACGTACCCGGGCACTGGCGGTCACGCCCTGAGGTCGGCGACGGTGTCCGCGAGGGTGGTCATCGGATCCCGCGCGTGCCACCCGAGCTCCTTCTCGGCGCGCGCGCTGTCGCAGTACCAGAAGAGCTGCCCCATCTCGGCGCTCACCGCGTCGACGGGGGGCTCCATGCCCACGACCTTCGCGGCGCGCTCGAGAAAGCCCGCCCCGAGGCGCGCGAGCGTCGTGCCCTTCATCATCTTGAGCGCGGGGGCCTTCACGTTCGAGAGGCGCGAGAGGCGGCCGAAGAACTCCGCGAGGGTGCAGTTCGAAGCGTTGACGAGGTAGCGGCGCCCCGAGACGCCGCGCTCCATCGCGAGGCGCATCGCATCGGCGGCGTCCCGCGCGTCGACGAAGGCCATTCCGCCCGCCGGGGTCATCGGAATCCGCCCGTCGAGGAACTTCTTCACGTCCCCCGTCGACGAGCCGTGGATGTCCCCGGGCCCCAGCAGCAGCGACGGGTTCACGATCACCACGTCGAGGCCCTTCTTCGCCTGCTCGATGGCCTCGTACTCCGCGTAGAGCTTCGAGCGGTAGTAGGCGAAGCGCTCGATGTAGCGCAGCGGCGCCGGAGAGTCCTCGTTCGCGATGAAGTCGGGATCGTCGCTGATGGCGATGGTGCCGCTCGTCGACGCGTAGACGACGCGGTGAACGCCCGCGGCGCGCGCGGCCTCGAGCACGTTGCGCGTCCCGACGACGTGGGTCTCCCAGAGGAGCGTCGAGTCGGCGGGGTCACGCGAGACGCGCCCCGCGCAGTGAAACACGCCGTCGCAGCCCTCGGTGTGGGCGCCGAGCGAGGCCGCGTCGAGGATGTCGCCGCGCACGGCGGTGATGTTCTCGTGGGCGGGCGCGCGCACGGTCGAGCGCGCCATCGCGAGCACCTGATGGCCCCGCTGAGCGAGCTCCAGCGACAGGTGAGAACCGAGAAAGCCCGTTGCGCCGGTTACGAGGTACTTCACAGCGGGGAGTGCCTATACACCGTCGCCCCGGCGCTCGTCCCGCACAAGTTGAGCGCCGCCCCGAACGGGGGGCGTCACATCGCGACGAGCGACATCATCGAGGTCACGCCGTCGGCGTGGTCGAACACCAGCACCATCGTGCCGTCGTTGCCGCGCGAGAAGGTCAGCGACCGGTCGCGCTGCGACGCCACCGACGCGGGGAGGCGCACGCTCGCGGGGACCTCGCTGAGCGTCCACCCGTGGCGGCCCATCTCACCGCGGTACCACGCGCGCACGTCGCCGATGGGCGCCCGCGCGGTGTACATCCCGAGGCTGTTGCCCTGGCCGTCTTCGCGCGCCGAGAGCACCCGTCGCATCCCCGGATACCGCGCGAGCCCCTGCGGATCAGCGCCCGGCGCGTCTCCCTCCGCGGGGAACATCCGCAGGAGGTTGAACGCCCCTTCGGTCGCCACGGTGAGAATCCGCGTCCCCGTCGAGGCCCGCTGCACGTACGCGTAGCGGAGGTTGCCCCAGCGCGAGAGGTCGCCCGTGTCGACCACGGCCTTGAGCCGCCCCGCGAGGTCGCGGCTCGTGAGCCGCTGATCGCCCACGTCGACGCAGATCACGTAGCCCTCGGTCTCGTCGCCCTCGCGCACCATCTCGAGGCGCGGACCGAGGCGTCCGCCCGCGGTCCAGAGCTGCCCGAAGGCGCTGCTGTCGGCCTGCGCGATCGACTCGGTGACGTGCCCCGAGCGGCGGTCGCACCACGACTCGTAGTAGTCGAGCGCGGCCGTGACGCTGTCGCGCGTGGTGCCCATCGCGAGGTAGAGCGACTCGCCGTTCACCTCGACGCGCCGGGGCGCCTCGATCACGCCCTGCTCGGCGTAGGGCATGAGCTGTCGCGCGAGGTGGCGCATCCCCTCGTGCATCTGCGCGCGCGCCTGACGAACGGCCGCCACGGAGGTGATCCCGAGGCCGACGACGACGAAGGCCGCGAGGCGGGTGGCGTGAGGGAGGCGCGTGAAGCGGGGCCGCATGAGAGTGTCTCCTCTTCGTCGCTAGCAGCCGATGCCGATGAAGCTGCAGAAGCCCGACGCGAGCGAGCGCACGGGGTTGTCCTGGTAGCGCGTGTTGCACTGCATCGACGCGCCCGCGAGCACGCTGGTGCTGCCGCCGCCGAGCACGCGGGGCTTGCTCACCGACGAGGTCATGCGAGAGCTCACGCTCGCGCCGGTGACCGCGCTGAGGAGTCCGCCGCCGAAGCTCCCGAGGGTGCCCACGAAGCCGTCGACCTCGCCGGGGCCTTCGATCCCCGAGGCGCCCGTCGAGAAGGTGCAGCCCGGCGGCGTCGTGCGGCACGCGTCGTAGGCGTAGGTCATCACGCAGTTGCGCGTCTTCGCCATGAGCTTGACCTTCTCGGCGTAGGCGTTGTGCACGTAGATGATGCACGACCACACGGCGATGAAGAAGGGCAGCATCACCACGGTCTCGGCGTAGGCCGCGCCGCGCTGGCGTCGGCGGCTCCGAGTGCTGCGAGGGGCTTCGATGGAGGTCACGGCTTCACCTGCGTCCGCTCTGTGAGTGTTCATCGCCTGACGTTGAAGCAGGGGCGCTGGATGTGGTCGGCCTCGGTGCCCTGGAGGGGCAGCGTCGCCTCGGCGCGCATGATCGAGTAGTTGCCGCCCGAGAGCGAGAGGAACGCGGCCGAGAGGCCCGAGCCCGCGGCGGTGGCGTCGAGCTCGCGCGCGAGGAGGCTGTAGTTTGCGCGGCCGAGACGCGCGGACGCTTCACGGCGTGCGGTCTCGAGGCCCTCGGCCTCGCGGATGTGACCGCGGGAGAGGGCGCGCGTGAGCTGCGCCACCTGGCGATACGGGACGCCCGAGAAGACCGAGATGGCGTCGTCGCAGGCCATCGCGTTCACGATGGGGACGCCGCAGTGAAAGAGGTACGTCACGCGCGCCGTGAGCTGCTGCCGCCGCGAGAAGCGCGTGAGAAAGGTCGCGCTCGGGCTGTTCTGCATGTTGGGGAAATTGATCGCGACGGCGATGTTGTTGTATCCGAGCGCGCCGAGCGCGAGGCGCGCCGCGGGAGACGCGCCGCCGCCGATCGCGCCGAGCACGTTCTGGCGCGCGGGCGACAGGTCGCCTTCGAGCTCCGAGAGCGAGGGCGAGGCCGCCGTGAGCGGGAGGTTGGCCGCGAAGCGGATCGCGTCGAGGCGAGCCCCTCCACCGCTGCCGCCGCCGCTGCCGAGGCCGGGGAAGCTCGCACCGCCGCCGGCGCCGAAGACCGAGGCGAGCATCGAGGCCGGGTCATCGCCGCGACCGCCGCCGTTCACGTCGTTCTGCGGCGCGCCGTCGTAGCGGACCTCGCAGTCGGGGAACACCACGATGCCCGCGCGCACCGCCGTGGCCGCCGCGTGCTGCACCGCGAGGTGCGCGGCGTACATCAGCGCGATCTGCATCATCCCGAGCACCATGATGAAGAACGGGATGAAGACGACCAGGAACTCGACGTACACGGCCCCGCCGGAGTCCTTGCGGAGCGAGCGGGGTGCCGAGTCGATCGTGTGCGTTGCCATGCGCGCTTCCTCGATGGGGGAACTGGCAATCACCAGGCCAGTCGGTTGACGGCGAACATCACGGTGCCGAGCAGGATCGGGACGCCCATCCGCACCTTGTGGAGCAGCTCTGCCGTGATGCGCCGCTGCCACTTCTTCGGGAGGATGGGGTTGATCGCGAGGAAGAGGGCGTTCGACAGCACGCGGAGGAGGCGACCGTGCCACGCGAGGCGGGCCAGTGTCAGCACCGACGTGGCCGCGAGGCAGAGGAACTCCAACCCGAGGCCGTGATAGAGCCCCAGGAGCGCCCCCATCGCGGCCAGGATCTTCACGTCGCCGCCGCCCGACACGTTGTCGAAGGTGCCGTCCTCGCGCTGGATCTGCTTGCGGAAGAGCACCCACAGCGGGAGCCCGCACACCACCGCGCCGAGCACCGCGTGAAACACGCCGCCGAGGGCCGTCTGCCCTCCGAACTGCATGTCTTCGACGCGGTATTGCCCGGCCAGGGCCTGGAGCGCGACGCCCACCACGACGCCGCCCAGGGTGAGCCAGTTGGGAATCTGTCGGGTGCGATAGTCCGTCCACGCGCCAATCGCGGCGATCAACACGCAGAGCAGGATGCAGAGTCGCGGCACCCAGACGATCACATGGCCCTCCAAATCGCGCGCGCCGCCCACGCGCCCCTGTTCAGCCCTTGGGGTGCGGAGCGGCGCTACGCTGAATCGCGAAGCTCAGGTCGGCGGAATCAGGTGCCGCCGAGGCCCGAGACCTGGCTGTTGCCCGCGTTGATCTTGCCGACCACCGTGTTGCCGAAGGTGCGCCACGCCACGATGCCCACCACAGCGATGAGCATGAGGATGATCACGTACTCGACGGTCGAGAGGCCCTCGGTGTCACGAACCAGCGCGCGGGTGTTCTTCTTCATGGGTCACGTTCCTTTCAACTACGTTTGCGAGAGCGTTTGGCGTTGAGCCCTTACGGGAAGGGCAGCGCCAGGATCAGCTGGGCGAAGCGGTAGTAGTCGACGAGCGGCCTCCCGAGGGAGTAGGTCGCCGCGGCCGTAATGGTGCCTACCAGGAGCAGAACCACGACGTACTCCGTGAAGACGGCACCCGAGGTGTCGTCGATCAGGTTCACGCGGTGATTCTTCCGATCGCCCACATCTCTCTCCATCGCAAGGCACGGGCCACGGAGTGTGTATCCCACTTTGCCGCCCTTTGAAAACAGCGATGGGAGGAATTCTTCCCAGAACTCCAGCGACCCCGGCGAGACCACCCCCGAACGCCGTGGGAGACATCCCTCCCACCTCCGCGCGGGGTCACTTACCCTTTCGCCCATGGTCAGCGTTGTGTCCGGGAGGGTTGTGACCGTACCCACCGGAGTGTCCGCCCCCACAGGCCCGGCACCCAGAGGCTCGCCCACGCGAGGAGCACCACGTTCTCGATGGCCTCGCGCGGCACGGTGAACACCTGCCGCATCCCCGGTGCAGCGAGCGACATCGTCGCGAACGCGAGCAGCGTCACGGGCGTGAGAATCGTGAGCGTTCGAAGCGCCGCGACGCCCTCGTAACGCCGTCCCTCAGCGTCCGTGAGCGTGAGGTCCGCGCCCTCCGTCCAGACCGTTCGGCCCATCCAGTCGACGCGACGAAAGACCTTCATCAGCGCCGTGTCGAAGCGCGAGTCCGGCGACCACGTGACCTCCCAGCTCCGGTCTCCCGCGGGCACGAACGCGTAGTACGCCCACAGCATCAGGAAGCCGAAGAGCTGCGGCGACAGCCACACCTGCATGAAGGCGTGGAGCGCCACGCCGCACGCGATCCCCACGCGGCGGAGCCTCGGCGCGAAGAGCATCAGCGGGATGATCACCTCGGCGCCCTCGACCACCACGTCGCCCACCGAGGCCACCAGCGGGATCGAGAAGATCGGTCGCACGAGCGGGTTGATGATCCCCTGCGAGATCTCGGGGACGCGCACCGCCGCGAGCCATCGGATGAGCCCGCCGGTGCCCTGCCACATCGGATGCGTGGCCTTCACGATGACCGACCCGATGTACACGATCGCCACCTGCCACCGCGCGATCACGGGGAGCAGCGCGTCGTGCGGTGAAGGCTCGGGGCCCTCGCGAAAGAGATCCTCCGGGCGGTACTCCGGGGGCGACGCGAGCAGCGTCAGGAGCACCATGAGCCACAGCACGTAGAGGTTGTTGTGATACGTGACCGGCGCGACGACGTACGCGAGCGCCATCGACGCGCAGAGGAGCGCGCCCGCGACGCGCCAGCGCCACCCGACCGCGAAGGCGACGGCCGCGAAGCCCGCGACGGCGATGCACGCGCGCGGCGCGAGCGTACGGAGCGACGGGTCTTCGCCGTACGACCAGACCGAGAGCGTCTCGCTCCACTCGTGCGAGAGGTTCTGGATGCCGAGCGCCGCGAGCACCCCCAGCGAGAGGTGCATCGAGGCGTGCGTGCGTCCGCTCGTGGGCGCGCCGAAGTAGCTCACGTTCCACCCAGGCGCAGCGTGCGGCGAAAGGGGCGGCCGTCGAGGCCCGCGCAGTCGAGCGTGCTCGTGAGCACGTAGCGCCCCGTCGGATCGACGAGGCGCTTGTGCCTCCGTAGGAGCCCGTGCAGCGCGTCGATCACGACCTCGTCGGAGTCGGCGTAGGCCGTGAGGAGCGGCACCACGCGGCGAAACTCGTCGGGCGTGCGCGCCGTGAGCACGCGGTGGACGGGGTGTGACGCGAGAGGCAGCGGCATCACCGAGGGCGTCCCGTCGGGGAGCGTCCAGCGGAGGTCGTGGGCGCACGTCGCGAGGGGACGGCCCGCGAACATGCTCCACGAGAAGCGCGGCGAGAAGGGCGGACGCTTCGTCGGGTCGAGGCGCGCGAAGGGCACCGCGAGCTGCACCGCGAGCCATGCGACGCCCAGCACCGTCGCCCGTCGAGAGGGCTCCATGAGGCGCATTGAACACCCGGCGCCCTCGGCGCTTCAACACGTGTGATCGCGCAGAGTTCTCGCGTTTTACTGGAGCTCCAAGCGAACGCGATGCGCAAAATAGTTGCGTGGAGGCCGTGTGTTCAGGCATCGACGCTCGTGAGGTCGGAGCCGATGCTGAGCGTTGTGCAGGGCGGCGTGCGCGAGGAGCGCGCGAAGGGCGTGTCGTCGGAGGCCCGCTGGGTCGCTCCGTGGTGGAAGCTCCTGGGGCGGAGGTACGGCCACGTCCTCCACTCGATGTGCTCGTACATGGGGAGCTTTCCCCCGGGGCTCCCGCGGTACTTCATCGAGCAGTTCAGCGACCCCGGCGACGTCGTGCTCGACCCCTTCTCGGGCCGCGGAACCACCGCGCTCGAAGCCTGTGTGGCGGGTCGCGTCGGCATCGGGGTCGATCTCAATCCCCTCGCCGCGATCCTCACCGACGTGAAGGTCGATCCGCCCTCGTTCGAGCAGACCATCCTCCGCATCGCAGAGCTCGAGCGGAGCTACGTGCCGACCCCCGTCGGTGACCGCGCCCCGCCCGAGATCAAGATGCTCTTCGAAGAGGGCACCACGCTCCCGCAGCTCCTCCACATGAAGGAGCGCCTCGATCCCACCGATCGCGTCGACCGCTTCCTCCTCGCCTCCCTCGCGGGGATCCTCCACGGGAACCACACCCGCGACGTGGTGAGCTCGCGCTGCCTCAGCGTCTCGATGCCCAACACGTTCAGCATGTCGCCGGGCTACCTCGAGAAGTACATCCGCACGAAGGGCCTCGTGCGCCCGCCCTTCAACGCCTTCGAGAAGCTCCGCCTGCGCATGGAGCACGAGTTCGCCGAGGGCGTCCCCCTCCGCAAGGGGCGCGGCCTCCGCGGCGACGCCCGCACGCTCACGTCGGTGATTCCACCCGGCAGCGTGAAGCTCATCGTCACGTCGCCGCCCTACCTCAACGTCGTGCGCTACGGAAAGTTCAACTGGATCCGCCTGTGGCTCCTCGGTGAGTCCGTGAGCGACGTCGATGCTTCGCTCCGCGTCGAGAAGACCGATCGGCGCCTCGCCCTCAGCGACCGCCACCGCTTCAAGGGCTACTGCGGCTTCCTCCGTTCGGCGCTCACGGAGTGCTCGCGCGTGCTCCGCGACGACGGCGTCTGCGTGGTCACCATCGGCGACGTGATCAACAAGGAGCACGGCAGCCGCACCCTCGCCACCGAGGCCTGGGACGAGGTGAAGGGCGACGTTCCCCTCGACCTCGACGCGGTGATCATCGACGACGTCAACGAGGTCGGAAAGGTCAGCAAGATCTGGGGCGAAGGCCGCCGCGGAGAGGCCACCAAGACCGACCGCGTGCTGGTGCTCCACAAGCGCGGAGGCGTCGCCCCCAAGGCCCGCCACGCCGATCCCCTCTCGCTCATCGAGCGCATTGCGAAGGGCGATCGCATCGCCCCCCCCGTGCGCCCCGGCGTGGTCCGCGTCGCCGAACGCCCCGCGACCGCGAAGACCCGCGCCGCGCGATAGCCTCCCCCCTCCCTCTCCCCACAATCACCCGCCCCATCGCCCAAAGGCCCGACGTCCCCTACGGTCTGATCGACTGTAAGCGGGATCTTTCGGCCACGTTGGTCCGTCGAAGGCGCACGCTCAACGTCTCTCCCCTCCCCTCCGCATCCGTCCAGAGGAAGCCCAATGCCCCCCCTCCACATCCGACTCCGACGCTCGCGCCCTGTCGCGTTCGCGCTCCCCCGACTCGTGCTGCTCGTGGTGCTCGCCGTGCTCACCTTCCTCGGCAAGATGTCCGAGGGGCACGCCGCGGGGCTCCTCCTGCCCACCGACGGGAGCATCGGCCCCCTTGCGATCCGCTCGCACCGGGTCACCGTGGCCGTGCATGAGCGCATCGCCGAGACCCGCGTGGTGCAGGTGTTCCGCAACAACACCGACCGCCAGCTCGAAGGGACGTACATCTTCCCCCTCCCCACGGGGGCGACCGTCTCGGGCTTCGCGATGATGGTCAACGGCGTGCGGCAGGAGGGGCAGGTCGTCGAGGCCGCCGAGGCCCGACGCATCTACGAGGGGATCGTCGCGCGACTGCAAGACCCCGGGCTCGTCGAGTACATGGGCTCGAACCTCTTCCGCGCGCGGGTGTTCCCCATCCCCGCCCGCGGCGATCAGACCGTGGAGCTGCGCTTCACCCAGACCCTCGACTACCAGTCGAGCACGCTCCACTACCGCTACCCCCTCCGCACCACGGGGCCGCAGGCCGCCACCCTCGAAGACTTCACCCTCAGCGCCACGATCGACTCGCGCGTCCCCATCCGCGCGGTTTACTCCCCGTCGCACCGCATCGACACCGTGCGCCACGGAGACCACCAGGCCACCGTGGGCTTCGAAGAGGGACGCGCCTCCCTCGACCGCGACTTCGACCTCTTCTACACGGTCGCCGACGGCGACGTGGGGCTCAGCGTCCTCACGCACCACCCCGCCGGCGAAGACGGCTACTTCCTCATGATGGTCGCGCCGCGCTCCGAGGTCACCGAGCGCGAGATCATCGGCAAGGACATCCTCTTCGTCTGCGACACGTCGGGCTCCATGGCGGGCGAGAAGATGGACAACGCCCGTCAGGCCCTCCGCGCCTGGATCGAGCGCCTCAACCCCGACGACACGTTCAACATCCTGCGCTTCAGCACCGACGTCGAGCAGCTCTCGGAGACCTCGCTCAGCGCCTCGGCCGACAACCGCGCCCGCGCGCAGCGCTTCGTCAACACCTTCGAAGCCTCGGGCGGCACCGCCATCGCACCCGCGCTCACGCAGGCCCTCGCCATCCCCGTGCGCCGCGGCGCGCCGCGCATCGTGGTCTTTCTCACCGACGGCATGCCCACGGTCGGCGAGACCGACGTGCAGCGCATCATCACCGGCGTGCGCGAGCGCAACGGGAGCACCGCGCAGATCTTCGCGTTCGGCCTCGGCGACGACGTGAACACCACCTTCCTCGACCTGCTCGCGCAGCAGAACCGCGGCGCCGCCGACTACGCCCGCTCGGGCGCCGAGATGACCACGCTCCTCGGCAGCTTCTACAACATGATCGCGTTCCCCGTGCTCGCCGACCTGCGCCTCGCGCTGCGCGGCGCCGACGCGTACGACATCTATCCGCGCGACCTCGGCACGCTCTACCGCGGCTCGCAGCTCGTGGTCACCGGGCGCTACCGCACCCCCGGCGCCACCAACGTCGCCCTCACCGCCACCGTCGCCGGACAGGCCGACCCGCGCACCTTCGAGTGGCCCGTCACGCTCCCGCAGCGCGACGAGAACAACGGCTTCATCCCCCGCGTGTGGGCCACGCGTAAGACAGGCTACCTGCTCGACGAGATCCGCCTCCGCGGCGAGAACCCCGAGCTGCGCGAGAGCGTGATCCAGCTCGCGCGACGCTTCGGCATCGTCACGCCCTACACGAGCTACCTCGTCACCGAGAACCAGAACCAGGTCACCCAGAACGGCACCGAGGACGAGCGTAGCCCCCGTGAAGAGGCGCTCCGCCAGAACGAGATCCGCCTGCAGACGCGCCTCTCCAACGTCCCCGTCGCGGGCTTGCGTCGCCCCGCGCCCACGACGCCCGCGGCGCCCCCTCGCGTGATGCCCTCGCAGCCTCGCGACCGCGGCGTCGACGACCTCATGGGCCGCCTCGGCGGCAGCCGCGCCCCCGCCCGCCCCTCGTCGGCGCCCCCGATGGAAGCGCCCGCCGCCGCGATGCCGATGGGTGACTCCGCAGCAGCGCCTGACTTCAGCGCGTTCCAGTCGCTCGGCGGCGGAGGGCCTGGCGGTACGGGCTCGGGCAGCAGCGCCGGTCCCGCGGCCACGCACCACGGCAACATCGCAGCGCCCGCGCCGGTGATCGCCCAGGGCGCGCCGCCTCCGCCCCCGCGTCCCGCCGTCGAAGCCACGGGCGAAGCCGGACGCCGCGTCGCCAGCACCCTGCGCGCGATGCGCGAGGCCCAGACCGCCAACACCGGCGCGGGCAACACGCGCTTCATCGCGGGCCGCTCGATGGTGCTCCGCGACGGCATCTGGATCGAGGAGGGCATCACGGGCACGCCCCGCGAGCTCCACATCCGCGCCCTCTCGCGCAGCTACTTCACGCTGGTGCGCCTGCGCCCCGAGCTCCGCGAGGTCCTCGCGATCGGCCGCGAGGTTCGCTTCCGCCTCGACGCGGGCCGCGTGATCGTCGTCGGCGCCTCGCAGACCGACACCGCCGACAGTGAGATCGAAGCCTTTCTGCGCTGACCGTTCTCTCGCCTCGCGCGTCTGAACGGGGCCGCCACAGCGCGTCGCCCGACACCCCTCACAGCCCTACGCACCACTGACACGGAGCCGTGTGATGAACAGCCTCACCCTGAAATCTGCCGCTCTCTCGATCGTCGCAGCGGGCCTCTTCGCCACCTCGTCGGCGCAGGCCATCGAGCTCTACGCGAGCCCTCCCGGCGTCGTGGTCACGCCGCCGTCGGTGTACGTCCCGCCGCCCCGCGTGCTGGTGCTCTCGCAGCCCACGCCGGTGGTTCGCACGGTCTACACCTCGCCCGTGATCACCACCACGACGGTGCATGTCGACACGCCTCCGACCGAAGACGCCCCGTCGCACCCGCAGGCGCAGGAGCGCCGCGACCCCACGGCCTCGGTCTTCATCGGCGGCGGCTACGGCGGGATGACGGGCTTCCGCAGCGGCGCGGCGAGCACGTACCGCCTGCACGTGGGCCTCGGCCTCGGGGCCACGGAGATCGGCCTCCGCGCGAGCATCGCGAACCGCGCCCTCGACGAGCTCTCGACCACCACCGGCGGCGCGTGGGTGCTCTCGGCCGAGGTGGCGCATCGCTTCCTTCAGGGGGCGACGGTGCGTCCGGTGATCGGGGCGTCGTTCGACCGCTGGCAGATCGACCCCGACGGGCGCGAGAGCGCGGGCGCCTTCGGCCTCGGCGCGCGCGGCGGCGTGGAGATCCACTGCCACCTCAACCCCAACGCGGCCCTCGTGTTCGGCGCCGACGTGGCCTACCACCGCATCCTGTCGAGCGTCGACAACGCCTCGGTGCTGCCCGACGTGCTCACCTTCGGCGCCACGGCCGACATCCGCCTGTAGCCGCCTCGCCGCCGACGTCGCCCGGCGTCAGTCTCCGGGGAGTTCGAAGGCGCCTTCGTAGATGGCGTCGACGGAGATGGAAGCGTCGTCGCGGAGGGTGAGGGTCGCCCCGGCGTCGAGGCGGCGGTACCGCCACGAGCCGTCGTCCCCGCCCCGCGTGGAACTGCCCGCGGTCGCCACGGCCCCCCCAACGCCCCGCGTGGAGCTGCTTGCGGTCGCCGCGCCCCCTCCAACGACGCGCGTTGAGCCGCTCGCGGTCGCCGCGCCCCCTTCCCCGACGCGCGTTGAGCCGCTCGCGGTCGCCGCGCCCCCCTTCCCCGATGCGCGTTGAGCCGCCTGAGGTCGCCGCGCCCCCTTCAACGCCGCGCGGGGGGGCGTGTCCGACTTCGGGAACCGCATCGACGACGAGGTTCTTCGCTTGTCGCACGGCGATCCGATCGGGGATCGTGGGCGCTGAAGGGAGCGTTCGAATGGAGCTGTACAACGAAGGCAACGGTTGGGACTCGATGCACGACGACCTGCTGACCACATCGGGGATGCTGCTGGCGAGCGAGGTCCACGCCGCGCTCGCGCGTCCGCTGGAGGCGCACCTCGAGAAGTGGGACGCGCTCGACGCGGAGCGCACCGGCGTCGACCGCGGCGTGGTGAAGGCCAACGCGCGCGTCGCCTGGCTGAACGTCGACCTCGACGCCCGCACGGCGCACTTCAGCGGGCAGCTCGCCGTCGACCTCGGCAACCGCGAGCACAAGACCTTCAAGCGCTTCTTTCCCAGCACACCCAACGAGGTGATCCGCCTCGGGCTCGGCAGCCAGCTCGACGCGATGGCGAAGTTCCCCACCATCGCCGACGAGGTCGACCTGCCCAGGGCGAGCGCCGCGTCGGTCAAGCGCGTGCTCGCGCTCTTCGAACCGGGTCGCGAGGCCGTCAGGGCGCGCGATAGCGCCGTGCTCGACACCACCCGCGCGTCGATCAAGCAGGCCGCGTGGCGCGACGAGGCCAACGCGCTCCGCCGCGCCGTCGAGACCGCCCTCGACGACTACGCCAACAAGAACAACCTCCCGCGCACCTACGCCGCGGGCTTCTTCCCGTCGCAGAAGAAGAGCGCCGCGAAGCCCGCTCCGACGGAGGCCGACCGCGTGCTCGCGCTGCCCGACCACGTGCTGCGCCTCCTGCCCGAGAGCTACCTCGTCACGCTCCCCGCCGACGCCCTCGCGACGATTCGCGCGCGCCTCACCCGCTGAGCGGTACGCTCGGGGCGACCGCCCCACACCCTCGTCATGAACGTGACCCGATGAGCGAAGCCCACGCCTTCGCGACGCTGCTCCCGTGGTGGATCGCGCTCGCCGCCGTGATGTTCGTCGTGCTCCTCGTGCGACGCGCGCCCTATGGCCGTCACGCGACCGCGAGCGCAGGACCGACGCTCGACGCGCGCCTGGGCTGGGTCCTCATGGAGTTCCCTTCGCCCCTCTTGATGATCGCGACCTTCGCCACGGGGAGGCACCGGGGCGCGACGTGGGCGTGGGTGTTCCTCTCGATGTGGCTCGTCCACTACGCGAACCGCACCCTCGTGCAGCCGCTCCGTTGGCGCGGAACCCCGACGCCGATTCCCCTCGCCATCGCGCTGTCGGGCGCGCTCTTCAACGCGATCAACGGGTACACCAACGGCCGCTGGCTCTTCGAACTGGGCCCCGCGTACGACCCCTCGTGGTTCGCCGACGCCCGCTTCGTCGCGGGCCTCGCGCTCTTCGTCACAGGGATGGGCATCAACGTCTACGCCGACGAGGTGCTCCGCGGGCTGCGACGCGCGGGCGACGGCGGCTACAAGATCCCCCGCGGCGGCGTCTACCGCTTCGTGTCGTGCCCCAACTACCTCGGCGAGATCGTCGAGTGGAGCGGCTTCGCGCTCTGCGCATGGAGCCTCCCCGCGCTCGCCTTCGCCGCGTGGACGACCGCGAACCTCATGCCCCGCGCCCTCGCGCACCACCGCTGGTACAAGCAGCGCTTCGCGGACTATCCCCCCGAGCGTCGCGCCGTCGTGCCCTTCGTCTTGTGAGATCCGCCATCGTGGCGCGCGCGTTCGTCGCGGCGCGTCGTGCGCTTCGCGCCGCTCGCGGATTCCCCGCGGCGCCGTCGTTGCCGTTGTATCCGGCTGCGACTTCGGTCTAGTCTCCCGACGCCTGCGAGAGTGTCCGCGGACGTGACACCGGGTACGGCGCGCGCGTCGGCCATCGTAGCGGGATTCGGGTGCGAGGATGAACACCAAGGCGCTTTTCATCGCGATCGGGGCAGCAGTCCTGGGACTGGTCTTTCTGCTCATGTACAAGAAGCGCTTCGAAAACGAGGCGTCGGGAGGGGTCCCGATCCCCGTCCTCGTGGCGGTGCAAGACATCCCCCTCGGGACCGCGCTCACCGAGACCATGCTCGGGCAGCGGTACATCCCGCAGGCGTACCTCGAAGACCGCTTCATCCGGTACTCCGACCTCCGACGCATCGTCGGCGTGCGCGTCTCGATGGGCCTCAAGGCCAACCAGACCGTCATGTGGACCGACCTCGCCACCGCGTCGGACGCGCGCCGCGACCTGTCGAGCCTCGTCTCCAACGGCATGCGCGCGATCACCGTCCGCGCGGACATCACCAACTCCTTCGGCGGCTTGCTCCGACCGGGTGACCGCGTCGACGTGCTCGGCACGCTCTCGCGCACCGGCGGCGAGAACGACCGCGTGACCATTCCGCTCCTGCAGAACGTGCTCGTGCTGGCGGCGGGTAGAGACACCGGCGGCGAGGCGCAGCGGCAGCAGGTGAACGGCCAGTCGAACCCGTCGAACCAGCCGCAGGAGATCTCGCAGGTCACCCTCAGCGTGTCGATGGAAGAGGCGCAGCTCCTCACGTACGTGGCCGACCGCGGCGGCGCGAGCGGGCGTCACACGGGCCTCACGCTCGTGCTCCGCAACCCCGAGGACATCGCCATCATCGAGAACGTCCCCGAGACGGGCATCGACGACATCTTCGAGCCCGTGCGTCGCCAGCAGATCTCGCGGCGCCGTCGACAGATCATCGAGCGCATCGGCCCCAGCAACACCCAGCTCTGATCCGCGCCACCGCAACGCGCTCTCCCCGCAGGAACTTCGAAGACACCACCATGACCCTCCCGACGACCCGCACGCTGCGCCTCGCTGGAGCCCTCTCGCTCGCGCTCTCCGCCGCGCTCCTCCCGACGTCTGCGTTCGCGCAGCAGCCCGCGGCGCAGCCCGCGCGCGGCGCAGGGCGCGACCTCTCCCTCGCGATCGGCGAGCAGGTGGTGATCCCCGCGGGTGACATCCGGCAGTACTCCGAAGGCACGCCGGGCATCGTCGACGTGCGCACCTCCCGCGACGGACGGTTGATCGTGGTGGGCCCGCGCGCCGGCACCACGACGCTGCTGCTCATCCACGCGGGCGGCAACCAGGAGAACCTCCAGATCACCGTCTTCGCGCGGCGCCCCGAGGCCGTGCAGGCCGAGATCGAGAACCTCCTCGAAGGCTACACGGGCGTGCAGATCCGCCGCGTGGGCGCGCGGCTCTACCTCGAAGGCGGCGTGGCCTCCGAGGCGCAGCAGCGCAGGGTGCAGCAGATCGCGACGCTGTATCCCAACCAGGTCGAGTCGCTCGTGGCGATCGATCCGACCATCGTCGAGCGGCGCATCAACGTGCGCCTCGACCTGTATTTCGTGGAGTTCTCGACGAACTCGTCGCGGCGCCTCGGGCTCTCGTGGCCGGCCTTCATCGGCGGCAGCGCGCAGGACTGGCGCCTCGACAGCTCGTACAACATCGTCGCGCCGCTCGGCGGACAGTCGGTGCCGCCGGGGATCCAGTTCGCGCGCGCCACGCTGTCGAACCAGCCGCTGCCGCGCCTCGACATCGCTTCGAACGGCGGCTACGCGCGGGTGCTGCGTCAGGCGACGGTCATCACGGCGAACGGCAACGAGGCGCGCTACCGCAACGGCGGCGAGCTCAACTTCAGGCTCGTGGGCGGCAACGGCAGCGCGACGATGGCGCAGATCGAGTACGGCACGACGGTGAAGGTCACGCCGCGCTTCGACCCGCAGAGTTCGCGCATCGACCTGCGCGTCGAGGCCGACATCTCGGACCCGGTGCAGACGGGCACCGACCTCCCGGGCAGGAACATCTCGCAGATCAACACCCTGGTGAACCTGCAGCTCGGGCAGTCGATCATCATGTCGGGCTTCCGTTCGAGGCAGCAGACCAACGCGACGAGCGGTCTGCCGGGCCTGCGGTCGATCCCGATCCTCGGGTACCTCTTCGGCACCGAGGCCAACGACGAGCAGGAGCGCGAGGGGATGATCTTCATCGTCCCCACGGTGATCGAGGGCATCTCGCGCAGCGCGCAGGACCGCGTGGCCGAGGCCCTGCGGCAGTACGAGCAGTTCTCGGGCGACGTCGACGACGTGCGCCTCTACGACCCGACGGGCGCGCAGTACCGCTGAGGCGCAGCGCCCGCGACGCAAGGAAGCGATGGATCAGGTCCTCCTCTCGATCGAGACGCCGAACTCACCACCGATGACCTACATGGTCCCGTCGGGGGGAGAGATCTCCATCGGCCGCGACGAGACCTGCACCGTCGTGCTCGCGTCGCCCGACATCTCGCGGCGTCACGTCAACATCAACATCCAGGCCCAGGCCATCGTCGTCCGCGACTCGTCGAGCAACGGCACGCAGGTGGGCACGCAGCGGGTGTTCCGCTCCGAGCTCCCCGTCCCCTTCGGAACCCCCATTCAGGTGGGGCCCTACGTGATCCGCGTGATCCGTCAGGGCTCGCAGGGTCCCAACGGCGCGGCGGCGGGTGCTCCGGGCTCGGTGCCGCCGATTCCGCCGGTGCCCGGTCGCGCGAACAACCCCATGGCGCAGACCATGGCGGGGGCTGCGGGCGCGGCGCGTCGCAACGTCCCCACGATGATGCCCGGTCAGGGGCCGCAGGTGCCGCCCGTGCCTCCGCAGGGGGGTCACGGCACGCACGTCGCGGCCACCACGGGCGGCACGATGCACGTCTCGGTGGAGCTGCGCCGACGCATCCACCGCATGCTCCTCGACCACATGGATCTGGCCGTCCTCGACCGCTCGAAGATGGCCGACAACGTGATGCGGCCGAAGGTGCGCGAGGCCCTCAAGCGCATCATGGCGCAGGTCGCGCAAGACCTCCCTCCTGGCACCGACCAGGAGCAGCTCATGCAGGAGATGGCCGACGAGGCGCTCGGCCTCGGGCCCCTCGAGCGCTTCCTGGCCGACGGGACCATCTCTGAAGTGATGGTGGTCGATCCGCACACGATCTTCGTCGAGAAGCGCGGCAAGCTCGTTCGCGCCGAGGCGCGCTTCACCGACGACGAGGCCGTGCGCAGTTGCATCGAGCGCATCGTGACGCCGCTCGGACGGCGCATCGACGAGAGCACACCGCTCGTCGACGCGCGCTTGAAGGACGGCTCGCGCGTGAACGCCGTGATCAAGCCGCTGGCGATCAAGGGCGCGTGCATCACGATCCGAAAGTTCTCGAAGACGCCGCTGGCCCTCAGCGACCTCGTGGGCTTCGGCTCGCTCACCGAGCAGATGGCGCGCTTTCTCACGCGCTCGGTGATCGCGAAGAAGAACGTGGTGATCTCGGGCGGCACGGGCTCGGGCAAGACGACCCTCTTGAACGTCCTCTCGGGCGCCATTCCGAAGGACGAGCGGATCATCACGATCGAAGACGCCGCGGAGCTTCAGCTCAACCAGCCGCACGTCGTGTCGCTCGAGTCGCGCCCCGCCAACATGGAGGGCAAAGGCGAGTACACGATCCGTGACCTCGTGAAGAACGCGCTGCGTATGCGCCCCGACCGCATCGTGGTCGGCGAGTGCCGCGGCGGCGAGTGCCTCGACATGCTCCAGGCGATGAACACGGGCCACGACGGCTCGCTCACGACGACGCACGCGAACTCGCCGCGCGAGGCCATCAACCGCCTCGAGGTGCTCGCGCTGATGTCGGGCATTGATCTCCCTGCGCGCGCGATTCGCGAGCAGATCGCCAACAGCGTTCACCTCGTGGTGCAGCAGTCGCGCTTCTCCGACGGCTCGCGCCGCGTGGCGGCGATCACCGAGGTGATCGGCCTCGACGACAACTTCGAGATCCAGCTCAGACCCATCTTCGAGTTCCAGCGATCGGGCACGGGGCCGGAGGGCAAGGTCCTCGGGGAGTACCGCGCGACGGGGTATCTGCCGTCGTTCCTCGACGTCTTCATCTCCCTCGGGCTCGTGCAGGGGAAGGACTACCTGTGAACCCTTCAGCGCAGACCACGCTCATGGGCTGGATGTCCGTCTTCCTCCTCGCGGCGGGCGTCGCGTCGGTGATCTACATCACCATGACGGACCCCGAGAGCCTCCTCGCGAAGCTCTATAACGACTACACGAAGCTCCTCGACGGCGAGCTCCGCGGGCTGTTCATCCAGGACACCACGGGCAAGACCATCGCCAACTGGCAGATCGCGATCTCGGTGGTGCTGGTGACCATCCACGTCGTGACGCTGGAGCCCGTGTCGTTCCTCGCGCTCGGCGTCGCGGTGGGTCCGCAGCTCTGGCTCATCGACGCGAAGAACAAGCGCCAGGACAAGATCGAGCAGCAGCTCGACACCTTTCTCACCGCGCTCGCCAACGCGCTCAAGGCGTCTCCGTCGCTCGGCGACGCGCTCGGCAACACGGCCACGCTCCTTCGCGCTCCGCTCAAGGAAGAGCTCGAGCTCACCATGAAGGAGACGCAGCTCGGCATGCCGCTCGATCAGGCCATCTTGAACATGGGCGGGCGCGTCGGGTCGCGGGCCTTCGCGGGCGCGCTCACCACGGTGCTCATCGGCCGGCAGACGGGCGGCGACCTCCCGCGCATCCTCGAGACGTCGGCGTCGACGCTCCGCGAGATGGCCCGCCTCGAAGGCGTCGTGCGCACCAAGACCGCCGAGGGAAAGGCCCAGGCCTGGGTGCTCGGCGTGATGCCCCCGATCCTCATCGGCATCCTCAACTGGATCGACCCCGAGTGGCTCACGCCCCTCTACGTGAACTTCGTGGGCAACATCCTCCTGCTCGTCGCGGTGATCTTCTGGATCGCCTCGGTGGTGCTCGCCCGCAAGATCCTGGCTGTGGACATCTGAGCGAGGGAACGCGATGCAACCCACCCCGACCACGCTCCTGTTCGAGTACCTGGGCCTCGGCCTCCTCGTCGTGGGCTTCGGGCTGTTCGTGTTCCAGCTCGCGCTCAAGCCCGGCGAGGTGCTCCCCGACGTGGGCATCAAGGGCTTGAAGCGCAAGGCCGTGCTCGAAGAGGGCGGGCCCTTCAACACCATCGAGCCCGCGATGCGCTGGCTCGCGGCGCGCATCGCGTCGCTCCCCATCGAAGACCTCCGCACGTCGATCAACACGCAGATCCGTCACGGCGGCGAGTACCTCGGGCTCACCGCCGACGAGTACCTCGCGCTCTGCACCTTCGGCGCGGTGTTCTTCTTCGGCTTCGCGGTGGGCGTCGACTACTTCGTCCCCCTCGGCGGCATCGTGATCATCATGCTCACGGCCTTCGGGGCGATCCTCCCGCACCTCCAGGTGTCGGGCGAGATCGAGCGGCGCTTCAAGCAGGTCAACCGCGGACTGCCCTTCGCGATCGACCTCGTGGCCCTCACGATGAGCGCGGGCCTCGACTTCCCCGGCGCGCTGCGGCAGGTGACCGAGAAGACCTCGGACAAGAGCGACGCGCTCTACGAAGAGATGCAGCGCATCCTGCAGGAGCTCGAGCTCGGTCGCACGCGCAAGCAGGCCCTCATGGCCTTCGCAGACCGCTGCCCCACCGAGGCCGTGCGAGACTTCACCTCGTCGGTGGTGCAGGCCGAGGAGAAGGGCAATCCCCTCGCCGACGTGCTCCAGATCCAGGCCACGATGCTCCGCATGCGGCGCAGCGTGGCGGCCGAGGAGAGCGCGGCGCGCGCGGGCGTGCTGATGATGGGCCCGCTCATGCTGGTCTTCGCGACCATCATGCTGATCATCCTCGGGCCCTTCGCGGTGAACATCATGTCTGGCCACGGGATCTGACAGGGAGAACGCAATGGCTACCCCGCAGCTCGACGTCTACCTCCCCGACGGGACCGTGCAGAACTTTCCGCTCACCGACGAGCGCGTGGTCGTGGGGACGTCGACGCGCTGTCAGGTGATGATCGACCGCCCCGAGCTGGCGCCCGAGCACCTGCTGCTCTCGCCGCGCCCCGACGGGTGCTGGGTGGCCGTGGCCCGCGGCGTCGCGACGCCCACGCTCGTCGACAACATGCCCTTCGAACGCGGCATGGTCTCGTGGGGCAAGCCCATCCAGGTCGGTCAGGTGCGCATGGTGCTGGCCGACGGCACGCGCGCCAAGGCCAACAAGGACAAGGACAAGGAGAAGAAGGAAGAGAAGGTCTCTCCCGTCCTCCTCGTGGTGGCGGTGCTGGTGATGGGCATGGCCGCGTGGACGCTGCTCACGGAGCCGACGAACCTCGCCGCGCCGGGCCGCGTGTCGACGCCGCCGCCCGCGCTCTTCGAAGACCTCAACCGCCCGTGCCCGCAGGCGGACCCCTCGCTCGTGGCGGCCACGGCCGACGAGAGCACGCGCATCGCGCTGTCGAAGGCCGAGCGCATGCCCTTCCGCACGCAGGACGGCATCGAGGCGGTGACCTACTACGCGCAGGCCGCGGCGTGCTTCCGCTCGGCGGGGAACAACGAGGCCGCGACGGAGGCGATGCGCAGGGCCAACGGGCTCCGCGCGCGCCTCGAAGAGGAGTACACGGCGCACCGCTTCAGGCTCGAGCGCGCCCTCGAGCAGACGCGCTACGAGGACGCGCTCTACGAGGTGAAGATGCTCACGGCCCTCGTGACGCACCGCCGCGGGCCGTACCTCACCGCGCTCAACACCCTCGAGCGACAGCTCACCATTCGCATCGACCAGGCCGCCGCCGCGAACCGGTAGCGCTCCGTGAAACAGGGAAACTCCATGTCGGCTCGAACGCCCCGTCGCAACGCCCTCGCGCCCCTCGTCCTCGCGCTCGCGCTCCTGTCGCCGAGCGGCTGCGCGCCCGAGGTCACCATGTGCCAGGTCGACGGCGCCCGCATGGGCTCGACGCTCTACCTGAACCCGGTGATCTACGCGCGGGTCTACGGCGCCGATCCCCTCGACGGCACGCCGACGATCACCGTGGTCGACGCCTCGGGGCGCACGGTGAACTCGGGCCAGTCGCGCGACCTCCTCGTGGAGCCGGGCGGCGCGTACACGTGCTTCTACCGCGCGGGGGCGTCGCCGGGCTCGGGCATCGGGCCCTTCGACATCTCGACGCTCGGCCCGCTCACGGGCCTCACGGTGCGCGTGACCATCACCGACCGCAGCGGCGCGACGCAGACCGTGAGCATGCCCGTGGGGCGCATCCGCGCCGTCGATCAGCTCCCGCCGTCGTTCGACTGCGGCTCCACCCACTGCGGGCGTTAGGGGTTCGTGAGCCGTCGGCGCGCTCTACTCGCGTCCGGCGTTCGCGGTGTATAACCTCCGTCGCTCACGGATGGACCTCCACGCTCGAACACTCGCGTTCGCTCTCGTAGCGCTCGCCTCGTACGGCTCGGGCTGCGCCGCGCACGCGCAGGCGTCGGGCCCGACGACGGACCCCATGGCGAACGTCACGGGGCAGCAGCTCTACGACACGGGCCTCGCGGCGGCGCGGGCGGGCGACCTCGTGCGGGCGGAGCAGTACCTCGTGGCGTCGATGCAGCGGGGGATGCCCGAGCGCACGGCGCTGCGTCAGCTCGTGAGCGTGTGCGTGCAGGCGTCGCGGTTCCGCGCGGCGGTGTCGTACGCGCGGCCGTACCTCGAGCGGCACCCGCACGACTGGGCGCTGCGGTACCTCCTGGGGACGATCCTCGAAGGGCTCGACGAGCACCAGGCGGCGCGGAGGGAGCTCGAGGCGGTGATCGCCGACAACGCGCGGCACGCCGAGGCCCACTACCTGCTCGCGATGCTCCTGCGCGAGCGCTTCAACGACCCCGTGAGCGCAGACGTGCATTACCGGCAGTACCTCGAGATCGAACCGCAGGGAACGCACGCTGAAGAGGCGAGGCAAGGGATGCTCAGGCAGGTCGGTCCATGATCCCCAAAGAGGTCTACGAAGAGACGCTGCTGTCGTTCCTGGGGCCCATCAGGCCCTTTCTCGACGACCCCAAGGTCAGCGAGATCATGATCAACGGCCCCGATCAGATCTACATCGAGAAGGCCGGCAAGCTGACGCTCACGGGCGCGCGCTTCTCGAGCATGGAGGCCCTCAACTCCGCGCTCCGCAACATCGCGCAGTTCGTGGGCAAGATGGTCGACGAGGACCACCCCATCCTCGAAGCGCGCCTGCCCGACGGGTCGCGCATCGAGGCGATCATTCCGCCCGCGGCGCCCGACGGCCCCGACGTGGCGATCCGTCGCTTCTTCAAAGAGACCCTCACGGTCAAGCGGCTCATGGACTTCGGGTCCATCACGGCCGACGCGTCGGCGGTGCTCGAGTGCCTCGTGGCGCTGAAGCAGAACGTCGTCGTCGCAGGCGGAACGGGCTCGGGCAAGACCTCGCTCCTCAACGCCCTCGGGAGCTTCATCCCCGACGGCGAGCGCATCGTCATCATCGAGGACAGCCGCGAGGTGCAGCTCCAGCGCGAGCACGTCGTCCAGCTCGAAGCGCGGCCCGGCGACGCGAAGGGCAAGGGCAAGGTCGCCATCCGTGACCTCTTCCGCGCGACGCTGCGTATGCGCCCTGACCGCATCGTGGTGGGCGAGATCCGCGGCGGCGAGGCGCTCGACCTCGTGCAGGCCATGACCTCGGGCCACGGCGGGTGCCTCACCACCGTGCACGCGACCTATCCCCACGACACGCTCACGCGCCTCGAGACGATGGCGCTCATGAGCGACGTCGAGCTACCGCTGTCGGCGCTGCGCATCCAGCTCGCGAGCGCGATCAACATCATCGTGCAGACGTCTCGCCTCGCCGACGGCTCGCGCAAGGTGACCCACATCTCCGAGGTGCGCGGCTACGACCAGAAGGACGGCTTCAAAATCGTGGACCTCTACCTCAGGAAGTTTCAGGGTCGCGACGAGCAGGGGAACCTCATCTCGACGCTCGAGCCGACGGGCGAGATGCCGCTCTGCACCGAGACCGTGCACTCGTACGGGATGCAGTTCCCCGCGAGCTTCTATGAAGCCGCGCGGGTGCGCGCGGAGATGGCCGCGGCGCAGGGCTGGGATCACCAGGTACACCACGGGCACCAGGGCGGAGGGCACCACTGATGGCCTCGCCCGCGGCGCCTGGCGCGCAGAGCAACACGGTCTCGCTCTCGATCGCGCAGGGCGAGAGCGCCAACCCCACGGCCACGTTCACGCAGGCGATGGCCGCGCGCATGGTCACCGTCGGCAGCGGCCCCGCGGCGCACTGGAAGATCCGCGCGCAGGGCGTCGAGGCCCTCCACGCGGAGTTCTACTGGGACGGCGGCGTGCTCTGGGTCCGCAACGGCGGGAGCCTCTCGGGCACCTACGTGGGCGGCAACCGCGCCGACGACTGGGCGCAGGTCTTCGACGGCACCGAGATCCTCATGGGGAGCGCGCGCATCGCTTCGAAGGTCACGGGCCCCGACGCGCGCAACCCCGCGGGCACCAACCCCGGCGTCTCGTCGCGCAACGCGAGCTACATGGATGAAGAAGAGAGCACCATGGTGTTCTCGAACAACATGAACCTCGCGCGCGCGGCGGCCTCCGTCCCCGCGGCGCCGAAGCCCTCGACCGCAGCCCCCGTTCCCCAGCCGTCGCAGCCCGCGCCCACGCACGGCCGCATCGGCACCATGGCCCCGCCGATGGCCTCGAGCACGCCCGCGGTCATCGCGCCGCCGCGTCCTTCGGCGCCGGCCCCTGCGCCCGCGGCCGCGAGGTCGTCGGCGCCGCCCGTCGCCTCGACGCCGCCCGCGCCGCCCGCGCAGCACGACGACCCGCCGCAGAAGCCCGCGTCGTCGGAGGCCACGGTGATCCGGCCCTCTCCCTACGCGGCGCTCGAAGCCGCGGGGATGCTCGGACCGCTCCCCGCCGCGGGCAATCGCAACCCGATGCCCGTCGAGCAGCGCACCATCGCGCCGGGCTCCGTCAACGCCTCGTCGGTGGTGGTCTCGGCCTCGGCGGTCTCGCTCCCCGTGGTGACGCCGCAGAGCGTCCGCCCCGGCACGATGGCGCCGCAGGTGTCGGCCTCGCTCCAGCCCGTGATGGCGCCGCCGATGGCGCAGCACCCGATGTCGTCGGGGGTCTCGTCGCCCGGGATCTCGTCGCCAGGCCACTACGACGACCCCTTCGGTCCCATCGACATCCCACCCCCCAACGCGCAGCGCGGGGGCGAGAAGACCGTCGCGGGGACGTCCCCTCGCACGCTCATCCTCGCGGGGATCACCCTGGTCATCGGGCTCATCGCGGCGGTGCTCCCGCCGCCCGCGCAGCACACCGCCCGCAACGCCAACGCGCCCGCGCGGGCGCAGGCCGAGGTGCTCACCACGGGCGCGGCGCCCCCGACGACGAACAACATCCTCTTGCTGCCGATCTCGGACCCGGGCCTCGTGGGCGTGATCGTGCCCGCGCCGATCCCGATGGCCGACGCGCAGGGACACCCCCGCGCGCTGCCTCCGCCGAACCCGCAGGACCCGATGAAGCTCGCCGCCGAGGCCGTCGCGGCGAACCGTTACGCCGACGCCGCGGTGCTCTACGAGCGCCTCGCCGCGGAGCACCCCGAGGCCCCGTTGTTCCGCCAGTTTGCCGCGGTGCTTCGCGCCCGCGTCGCCTCCATGAACTGCCAGCCAGGAGCGCCAGGATGCAACCCCTCGAACAGCCCCGTTCCCCCGTCGCCCGCCGCGCCGCGCTCGCCGTAGCGCTCGTCGCGCTCGGCGGCGGGTGCGGCACGCAGCAGGGCCCCACGCTCTTTCCCGTCACGCTCCGCGTGATGAACGACGCGCGCCCCATGCCCGGCGCGCAGATCATCATCCGTGATCGTCCGCAGGGCACCACCGACGCGCAGGGCTCGTTCCGCATGCGCATGTCGGGGGTCGAGGGGCTGACCGTGCCCGTGACGGTGCGCTGCCCGACGGGCTTCGTGTCACCCGCGGAGCCCGTGAGCGTGACCCTCCGCTCGTCGATCGCGATCGACCGCAACGCGCACAACGGCGGCATCGAGACCACCGTGCAGTGCCCGCCCGATCAGCGCATCGCCGCGGTGATCGTGCGCACGCCCAACCGCGCGAACCTCCCGATCTTCTATCAGGGACGTGAGATCACGCGCACCGACCTCCAGGGCGTGGCGCACATGATCTTCAAGGTGCGCCCGCGCGACGTGCTGGTGTTCCGCCTCGACACGACGGCGCAGCCGCAGCTCAGGCCCGCGAACCCGACCTTCAACGTCGCCACGCGCGAGGGCGACGACGTGTACGTGAGCACGCTCAACTTCGAAGAGGCCACGCCGCCCAGGGTCGTGCGCCGACCGTCGGGCCCGGCCGTTCCGATCATCCGTCGCATCCCGCCGTCGCGTCACGGAGGCGGCGGCTTCTTCTGAACGCCGCCGCAGCGTGAAGGCCCACGCCGAAGGCGCCATGCACACCCCCTCTCGCGCACCCCCGAAGCCCCTCGCGCTCGCGATCGCGCTTGCGCTCGCGCTCGGCTGCGCGCGCGAGGGCGAGCCCGCGACGCCCGCGGACACCGTCGGCGCGTTCGCCGCCGCGGTGGAGGCCTCGGCGAGCGACACGACGGCGCGACGGCGCGTCTACGCGCTGCTCTCGCACCGCGCGCAGGAGTCGTTGGAGGCGCGGGCCGCGCGCGCGTCGCAGGTGTCGGGTCGCGCGTTCGAAGCGTGGGAGATGCTCGCCCCGGGGCGCGCGCGGATGCTCATTCAGTACGACCCGAGCGCGACGTCGACGCGCGTCGCGGGGACGCGCGCGGTGGTGACCGCGCGGGGTCGCACGGGCGGCGTCGCGGACGTTCCGCTGGTCTTCGAAGAGGGTCGCTGGCGCGTCGACCTCGCGCTGCCTCCCGCGGCCGCGCCGCGGGCGAACGATCCGCGCCCCGGCGACCCCGCTGCGCCCCGCGCCCCGAGCGAGTGACACAGAAAATCCGTGGACGGGGATTGCCACGCTCGCGTCGGGTGTGAAATTCTCACGGCGTACACCGTGGTTTCACGGTGTGGGTGCGGACAAGGGCGCTCGGCTGCGCGCAGCGCGGGCGCAGAGGCGGAGCGGGCGGTGGGCGTTTTCACAGGCGTCAAGGTGTTCTCGGCAACGCGGGCCAAGGACCGCGAGGAGCTCGGCGAGGTCATCACGCGCTGGCTCCGCGCCAACCCCAACCTCACGATCGTCGACAAGGTCGTCACGCAGAGCTCCGATCGGGAGTTTCACTGCCTGACGATCACGCTCTTCTATCGCGAGTGAGTCATCGCGCGCGTTGGAGCGTTGTCACTCGCACGCTCGCGCGCTTACCCTCACGCGCGTGACGACGGCTCGCATCACACTCGCGGCTCACGACACCGAGGGCCTCACCGACGCGTGGCTCGACGCGGCCTTCGCGGCGACGCGCGAGGCGCGCATCCGTCGCGCGGTGATGTCGTCGGAGGGGCGCGCGGCCAGGCGCAGGGTGATGGTGCTCACGGGCGTCGACATCGCGCAGCTCCGCTCGCTGTTGAGGCTGCGCTCGGCGCCGCCGCCCGACGCGCGCGGCGGGGTGTGGTCCATCGAGCTCCGCAATACGCGCAGCAGGGTGGCGACGCTGCAGATCGTGGGCGCCCGCTTCGTGCGCGTCGACGGCGACGGGTGGGCCGAGCTCCGCGACGTCGAGACGCTCGCGCGCTGGCTCGACGCGCGGGGCTTTCGCGCGCCCTTCGAAGCGTGGAAGACCCTTCGCGGCTGCGTGCGCTCGCCTCGGGGATAACCCGTACCTCGCACTTTCAACGCACGAGCTCGGCGCGTCGCAGGTGCCCGCGCGACGCTCGGATATCCCTTATTTTCAGTTGTTTTCGCGTGTCGGGAGGGGCCGTCGATTCGGGTACGAATTGCTTACGGTCCGGCTTGAGAGAACCGCGCACACGACCGTTGAACCGGGTGTGACGGACAGAATCATGTACACCAACGGAATCGTGATCGCGCGCCGCGATCCTGTGCTGTGCCTCCCCATCAGCGAGGCGCTCACATCGGCGGGCATGGTGACGCAGAGGCTGGTGACACGCGACGAGCGCCCCGAGGAGATCATCGCGCGCGCAGACGCTGAGGGCGGCGTGCCGATCATCGTCATGTGGGACGCGCGCAAGCCCTCGGTGCACCTCGTGGCCGACCTGCTCACGGCGGACACCCTGCCGGGGCGGCCGTACCTCTTCATCGCGCCGACGGACGTCGTCGCCGCGGTGATCGCGGAGGAGCTCGAGGAGCGGGCGCCGCACAACTTCGATCGGGTGCTCGTGACGAGCCTCCCCGAGTTGTCGCTGTCGAGCACGCGCGAGCTGATCCGCATGCACTTCTCCCGCTCGTGCGCCTCGTACCTCGGGCGCCCTCGCAAGGCGCGCGGCGTCGCGCCCGCGCCGATCACCGAGATGCCCGTGGGCGAGCGGAACATCAACGACATCGACCGCAGGGTCATGCAGCGCGGGATGTTCCACGTGCAGGCGCTGCGGATCCCCCGGTTCTAGAGCGCGCGTCGCGGCGTCGGATACACTCGCGCGCCTGTGAAGGCACGCCGCACGCACCTCGCCCCGTCGCTCCTCGCGCTCTCGCTCAGCGTTGCTTCTTGTGATGACGACCCCGTCGTCGCGCGCGACGCGTCCCTCGACGCGCCAGCGCCCGACGCGCCCACGCGCACCGCGACGCTCCGCCTCGACGGCAGCGGCGCGCGTGTGATCGTCACCGCGGGCCCGCGCGGCGTCGCGCTCCGCGTCGAACACGCCGAGGGGAGCCCGTGGTTCGAATCGGCCACCAACGAGAGCTTCCTCGAGGTGGGAACCCGCGAGGGCGGACGCTCCGACACGCGCGCGCCCAACACGCTCGTGCGAGACCCCGCGGAGATCGTGTGGCAGACGCCCGCGGCGATCACCGCCGTCGACGAGGCGCGCAACGCGGTGACCTTCGACATGGGCCCCGCGGGCCCGCTCACGGTCACCCTCTCGCGCGTCGAGGAGGGCGCGTGGGCCCTCGACTGCGACGCCGCCGGACGCGACGCCGTGATGCTCCGATGGAACCTCCGCGCCGACGACGGGCAGTACCACGGCCTCGGCGAGCGCTTCGGTGAGGCCGACGCGAAGGGCGCCGTCGTGCCCATGCAGTTCGGCATCGAGGGCAACACCGCGTCGAGCACCAACGAGCACCACGTGCCCGTTCCGTTCTTCGTCTCGACGCGCGCCTATGGGATGTTCGTCGAGAGCCGCGCGACGGGCGCCTTCGACGTCGCCGCCACCGACGCGTCTCGCGTCTCGGCCACCTTCGAGACCTCTCACGCCTCCGTCGTGCTCTTCGCGAGCGAGACGCCCTCGCGCGTCGTCGCGGCCTACACGCGGAGGTCGGGGCTCCCGAGGCTCCCGCCGCGCTGGGTCTTCGGGCCGATGCACTGGCGCAACGAGTGGCGCAGCCGCGACGAGCTCTTCGAAGACGCGCGACGCATCCGCGCCGAGGGGGTCCCCACCACGACGCTCTGGATCGACAACCCGTGGCAGCGCTCCTACAACGACCTCGAGTTCGACACGGCGCGCTTCCCCGATCCGCCGGGCATGTTCGCCGAGCTCGCGCGCATGGGCTTCAAGGTGCTCCTCTGGAGCACGCCCTACCTCGACGCGGTCACCGAGGGGCAAGCCCCGACCAACACCGCCGAGCGGCTCTACCTCGAAGCCCGCGACCGCGGATACCTCGTGCGGATGCGCGGCTCGACGCAGCCCTACGTGAGCCCCACCACGCCCGGCAGCGCCGGCGGGATGCCCGACGCCAACGGCGCCCTCCTCGACTTCACCTCGCGCCCCGCGATGGACTTCTGGACCTCGCGCATCGAGCCGCTCGTCGCGCTCGGCGTGCGAGGCTTCAAGCTCGACTACGGCGAGGACATCGTCACCGACCTCCTCGGCGCGCGTCCGGGCTTCGTGTTCTCGACGGGCGAAGACGAGCGCACCGTGCACGCGCTCTATCCGCGGCTCTATCACCAGGCCTATCAGAACGCGCTCACGCGGGGCGCGGGCGGCGACGGCTTCGTGCTCGCGCGGGCCTCGGGCTACGGCGGACAGCGCGACGCCGACGTCATCTGGCCCGGCGACCTCGACAACGATTTTCGTCGCGCCACGGTGGTCAACGGGCGACGTCAGGTGGGCGGACTCCCCGCGTCGGTGCACGCGCTCGCGTCGCTCGCGGCGAGCGGCTTCCCCAACTTCGGCGCAGACACGGGCGGCTACCGCGGCGGACGTCCCACGCGCGAGGTGCTGCTGCGTTGGGCCGAGCAGACCGCGCTCTCGCCCGTGCTCCAGCTCGGCGGCGGCGGAGAGAGCCACAACCCGTGGAGCTACGACGCCGACGCGACGACCGTGTACCGCGCGCTCGCGCGGCTCCACAACGACATCATCCCGTACCTCTACGCCAACGCCGCGCGGGCCTCGCGCGATGGCACGCCGGCCGTCACCGCGCTCGCGCTGGCCTTTCCGCAAGACCCCGGCGCGCGATCAGACGGCGACGCGTACCTGCTCGGCGACGACCTCTACGTCGCCCCCGTGCTCACCGCGGGCGCCACGCAGCGACGCGTCCACGTTCCGCCCGGGACGTGGGTGCACTGGTTCACGCGCGAGGCGTACACGGGCCCCTCCGACGTGATGATCGACGCGCCCATCGGACGCCCCGCGCTCCTCGTTCGACAGGGCGCCATCATCCCGATGCTCGCCGACGACGTCGCCACGCTCTCGGCCACCGCCGCCGCCGACGTCATCGACCTCGACGATCGCCGCGCCGTGCTTCGCGCGCGGATCATTCCCGCGGGATCGCGCGCGTTCACGCTCTCGGATGACACCGCGATCGCCGTCGACGAGAGCGCGTCGGCGCTGCGACTCACCTTCACGCCGGGACGCGAGTCGAGCGACCTGCGCGCGGAGCTCGATCTCGGTCATCGCGGCGCTTCCGCGGCCGCAGCGCCGACGATGGTGCTGCGTGGCGGCGTGGCGCTCTCACCCGCGGCGACGGCCGACGCGGTGGCGCGCTGTGATGGAGGGTGCTGGCACTACGACGCCGCGACGCGTCTCTTGCGAGTGCGGGTGACGGGCGCCGCGGCGGTCGAGGTGCGCTGAGCGCGCTAGCGCTGCGGGCAGTTGATGAGCTCGACGGGGTTGCGCCCCGCGCGGAGGAGGTTCACCGCGCAGTTGGGCTCCACGTTGTGGCAGTGGATGAGATGCGCGGGGTTGTGTCCCGCCTGGAGCAGCGCCACCGCGCAGTAGGGCTCGGCGCCGTCGCAGTGGATCATGTGGACCGAGTGATGCCCCGCGGCGAGGAGCGCGGCGCGGCAGTCGGGCGGAGGCGCGGGGGCCTCGGGCTCGGGCTGCTGGACCGGCTGCGCGACGTTCTGAACGCCGTTGTCGATCTCGCTCACCGTGAGCTCGAAGGGCGAGATCACCTGCTGCCTGAAGTTGCCCACGTAGATGCGATAGGGCCCCGCGGGAAAGGCGCCCGCGATGCGCGCGTTCTGGTTGCCCGCGCCGTCGTCGTCGCACCACACGCTGCCGTCGGGCGCCACCACCGCGAGGGTCGTGTCGGTCGGCGCCGACGTCTCGATGCGGAGGTACTGAAAGTCCTGCGCGAGCACGATCTGGTGCGAGGGCTGGCCCGAGTAGAAGCCCGCGCAGCCCTGCGGCATCCCGAGGCGATCGGCGCTGACGTTGCCGCCCGCGGTGCCCGTCATCACGCGCGGATCGGGCGTGAAGCCGGGGTTCAGGCGCACCACGCCGCGCGCGCGGCTCACGGTCTGCACGTTGAACGCGAGGCCCGTCACGTTGACCGACTCGTGGCCCACGATCACCGGACGCTGCGCCTCGGCGCGGCGCGTGCGAAGACGCTCGACCTCGAGGTTCGCCTGACGCTCGCGCTCGCGCTCGGCGGCCTGGGCGTCGAGCTGATCCTGCTGCGCGCGGCGCTGCGACTCGGCCATGGCGAGCTCGTGCTCGCGCTGCGCGTCGACGGCGGCCTGGGCCTCGCGGGCGGGGCGGCCGAGCTCGTCTTGGATGGCCCTGCGGAGCCCCTCGACGTTGTTGGCGTAGCCGCGGCCGATCATCGGCCCCTGCGGCCCGACCTGGTAGTTGTACCCCTGGCTGTCGAGGTACCCGATGTTGTACTGCGAGCCCGAGTAGTCGATGTTGAGGCGCAGCACGGTGCCGCGCGAGTCGAGGCGCGCGATGATCTTGCCCGACTGCTCCTGCTCCACGGTGAAGTGACGCGCGACGAGGGCGCGTGCGATCGCGGCGCGGACGTCGCTCTCCTGCTGCGGCGTGGCGATCATCACCGCGCCCTGGTTCTGGAGGGGCACCATCCTGGCGCCGCATCCCGCGGCGGCGGCGCCGAGCGCAAGGCTCAGCGCGGCGGTCATCACCATCGACTTCGTTCGCATCGTTCCACCCGATCGTGAGTTGAGATTCGCGCGGGCTTCGCGGCCCGTCGCGCGACCGACGCCTCTACTGGAATCTCAACCTCCGCGCAACCCCCGCACCAGCCCGCGTCGCCCCGGGTCTAGATGGAGTCGGCCGTCCAGAGCCAGATGTGTTCGGGGGCGACGAAGCGCGCACCGAGCGAGGCGTAGACGTTGAGCACCGACGTGTTCTCGGCCGAGAAGCTCGCGTGCCCGAGGCGGTGACCACGCGCCGCGAAGGTCGCCAGACACGCCTCGTAGAGCCGCGCGCCCGACACCGACGCGTCGCGGTGGAGCGCCGCCAGCGTGAGCTCCAACGATCCGCCGCGGGGCGCGGCGAGGAACCAGCCGACCGTGCGTCCGTCGTCGAGCGTCGCGCGGAGACACGTGTCGGGGCTCTCGTCGAGGAGCGCCGCGGCCCAGCGCTCGTACCGCGCGGCGAGGCGCGCGTCGGTCATTCCAGGGAGCCGCGCGAAGCGCTCGTGAGAGAAGGTCGCGAGCGCGTCGGCCGCGACCGTGAACGGCGCCTCCGCGGCGGAGCAGACGCGCAGCCCGTCATCGCCGCGTCGCGCCTGGGCGACGGCGCGGAGGTCGATGCGAAACCGGAGCTGCGTGTCGCACCACGCGAAGCCCGACGCGCGGAGCGCACCGTGCGGCACCTCGACGCCTGCGCGCGCCCGAAGCTCGACCCACGCGTAACCGCGGAGCAGCGCCGCGCGCGCGTCGGCGGGCAGCGCGAAGAGCGACGCGTCCTCGACGATGCCGACGGGCGCGCCGTACCAGCGCGTGTTGAACGCGTGCGTGCGGATCACGCCTCGCCCTCGCGCTCGTCGAACACCGCGCGCCAGAAGCCCCAGCCGTCCCACACGGGACCGAAGGCGTGCAGCGCCGCGATGGGCACCACGCGCTTGACGGGCGTGCGCGCGAGCAGCGTCGCGGCGCGGCCGAGCGCGTCGTGCGCGAAGGCGTGCCCGATCGTGTGCGCGTCCGGCGGGAGCGAGGCGACGGCGTCGCTCCATCGCAGCGCGACCACGGGGAGAAAGCGCGCCGCGTCGGGCTCCGCGGGCGTGACCTCGTCGCGCGAAGGCGCGTGCGCGAGCACGGCGGCGTGGCGCGCGGTGAGGGCGGCGTCCCACCCGAGCGCGGCGCGCCCACTCGTCGCGCGAGGATGTTCGACGACGCGACCGCGAGCGGCACCGCGCCTTCGGGCCAGAGTTCGCGGAGCCGGTCGCGCGCGCCGCGCGGGCGTCGTCGTCGCGTCCGTCGAGCAGCACCACGCGCGCGGGTCCCGTGCACGCGAGGCGGCCGTGGAGATCGAACGCGCGTGCGGTCGCCGTGAGCGCCGCGTCGGTGACGGCCGCGGCGTCGATCCACACCTCGGAGTATCGGCTCACGAGCGCGATCGAGACGCTGCCCGGGGGGTGCGGGAGGGCCTCGATGGCCTGCGCCGCCGCGGCCGTGCCGAACACGATGCGCACCGCGGCGCTGGCGGCCAGCGAGGCGACGCGCGGGTGGTCATGGGGCGCGTGAAACGCCGAGACGCGGGCGGAGAGGTGTCGCGCGAGCGCTCCCTCGGGGCGAGTCGCGCGCGCGAGGTCGAGCAGCGACGTCACGAGGTCGTCGCCCGACGAGCCCACCTTGAGCGCCACGTCAGCGCCCGTGAGCGAGAGGAGCACCAGCGCGAGCGGTCCGAGGAGGCCCACGTTGTTGGGGAGCCACACGGCCACCGATCCCCGCGGCCGGAACACCGTCACGCGGCCCTCGCGCGGCGCATCGGCGGCGGGGCCGAACGCGTCGGAGAACACGCCCCGCAGCGCGCGAGGGTCGAGCGCACGCAGCAGCGACGCGCGCTCACCTCGATCGAGGGATGGGATCGCACCTCGCGCGATCGGGACGCGCAGCGCGGCCCAGTCGTCGACGAGCGCGTCGAGGTCGAAGGGCAACGCCACGGCGACGCCACGCGCTCCGTTGCGATGCCACCGGAGCGTCGGGTCAGACATTGCCGCAGCCTCGCACCTCGACCGCGGGCACACGCCCCTGGAGCACGAAGCGACGCCCGCTGCGACCGCAGGGGCAAGGCGTCGGCTCGACGAGACCGAGGTCTTCGGTGAGCACCGAGTGGTAGGGCGCGCCCCACGCGAGCGTGTTCACGAACTGGAGCATCCCCGTTCGGCCCTCGCACGCGCGCAGGTCGTACGGGTCGCGCACGAGCACGTCAGCCCAGCGCGGCACGTGTCGGTAGCCCCACGCGCACGACGGAAACACCACGCCGTTCTGCTCGACGAGCCCGTAGCAGTCGACGACGGTCGAACCCGGCGCGGCCGAGGCGCGCAGCGTCGCTTCGAAGCGGTCGCTCGAAACGGCGAGCGCGTCGAGGCGCTTCCACCCCCCCGAGTGCACGAACGCGACGCGCGTGCGGCGCAGCATCGACGCCACGTCGTCGGGCCACGGAGCGCGCGACCACGCGAGCCACAGGGCCCAGGTCACTCCGTGCACGATGAGCTCGTCGTGTTCGCGGAGCGCGCTGCGGAGCGCGTCCCAACGGAGCGTCTCGGGCCGCTGCGCGTCGTCGAGGGCGTAGACCATGTCGCGC
Source organism: Polyangiales bacterium (assembly GCA_046351535.1). Lineage (GTDB taxonomy): Bacteria > Myxococcota_A > Polyangia > Polyangiales > CAISKJ01. The sequence goes on along the minus strand of JAXLYG010000030.1, from coordinate 123,390 downwards.
GCGAGCGGCCGCAGGGCCATCGCCGACGCGACGCGCGCGCTCACGTCGCGCCCCGCGCGCAACGACGCGGCGCTGTCGAGCACCACCACGCACCGCGGATGCTCGCCCACGAAGTCGCGGAGGATCGCCTCCGCCGAGCGCGCCTGGAGCGCCGAGGAGCGCGCGTCGAGGTGCACGCGGCTCGGCTGCGCCCCTGTGGTCGACGACGAGCGGAGCACGCGTCCGGCGCCCTCGGTCCCGACGTCGGTGCGCAGGTCGATGTGCTTGAACATCCGCGCGTGGAGCCACGGCAGCGCATCGAGGGTCTCGGCGCGCGCGTGGTCGGGCCACACGCGCGCGTACGCGGCGCAGCCGGCGAGGTGGTGCCGCGTGAGCGCGTCGAGCGCGTCGAGCAGCGCGCCCTCGTCACGCGCGCCGTAGGGCTGGCCGTCGAGCGAGGTCACGGAGCGTCTCCGTCGGCCGCCGCGTCGAGGTCGACACCGCGCGCCGTGAGCGCGGCCACGAGGTCGGGCACGCTGCGAATGCCGTCGGCCTCCCGCGGCGTGAGGTGAACGCGGAACGTGTCTTCGACGGCGGCAGCGAGGGCCACGGCGCCGAGCGAGTCCCAGGTCTCGACCTGGTCGCGCGTGAGGTCGAAGCGAAACTCGCCAGGGTCGAGCAGGAGGCTGTCGATGACGACCTCTCGCAGTCGGTCGCGGTTGCTGATCACACGAGCCTCTGATCCCAGTGCGTGACGAGGTCGCCGCGATCACGCACCGTGACCGCGTCGAGCTTGCCGTTGGGCAGCCGCGCGATGGCAGCCGCGCTCTCGATGCGCAGCGGCCAGTGGGGTCGACGGTGGTTCGCGCGGAGCGCCTGGAGCAAGCGTCTCAGCTCGTCTTCGTGCGGTCGGGGCGCGAGCACGAGCACGGCGCCGTCCTCTCCCGCGCGGTCTTCGACGCGGTAGAACGCCACGTCGCCGCGCCACACGGCGAGCACCGTGTCGAGCACCGCGGGCAGCGACACGCGCTCTCCGTAGCGCTTGAACACCTCGCCGACGCGGCCTTCGAGCTCCACGCGCCCGTCTGCGCGCACGCGTCCGATGTCGCCCGTGTCGATCCAGCGCCCGTCGTCGAGGGCGTGGCAGCCCGCGTCGTCGACATACGCCACGGCCCCGTACGCGGACCGAAACTGGAGCTGTCCCCGCTCGTCGGCTCGGAGCTCGACCCCATCGAGCGCGCGCGTCGCGACGGTCGGCGCGTCGTCGGTCACCTCGGTGACCGCGAGCCGCGGCATCGCCTCGGTGCACCCGTAGTTGTTGAACACCCTCGCTCGCGGAAACCGCGCGCGCACCGCCGCGAGGCGGGCCTGCGGAAACGGCGCGCCCGCGAAGTTCACCCGCGCGACCCCTTCGAACGCTGCGTCGCCGAGCGCGTCGAGCATCGGCACCTGCGCGGGCACGAGGCAGAGCTGCGCGTCGCGCGCGCGTCGAAGCGCGTCACCGAACGAGGCCGCGTCGGTGAGGCCCCGCGTCGCCACGAAGGTCTTGCCGTGCACGCGTGCCCACAGCCACTGGTTCACCAGGGCGTACGCGAAGCCGAGCGGAAGCGCCTGCACCGCGCAGCCCGCGCCGTCTCCGTCTTGCGCGCGGTCGATCGCACGCGCCATCTCCTCGGCGCGTGTGCGCGCGCCCACCACGAGCCGGGGACGCCCCGTGGAGCCCGAGCTCAGCACGGCGAAGTGATCCTCGCGCAGCGCTGCGGGCAGTTGCGCGAGCCACGCGGCAGCCGTCTCCCTCGCGCGCGTCGGTGCGATGGCGAAGGTCGGGCGCTCCGACCACGCGCAGTCGAGGAGCGAGTCGTCACCGGCGAGCTGCTCGGGCGCGAGCACGCGCAGCGATGCGCTCATCGACCGGCCTCCCACGGCGTCGCGCTCGCTCGGGCGGCGGCGAACGCGAAGACGTGGGCGAACCACAGTCGAACGAGGCGCGCGGGTGTGTACGTCGATCGGCCCTCGGCGCGCGGATGATGATCGACATCGACGGCTCCGACGCGGCGCGCGGCGCCGTGCAGCATCGCGTCGAGGTAGGGCGATGGAACCTCGCGAGCGGCCAGCGCGCGCGCGAGTTCGCCTCGGAGCGCGCGCACGTTCGTAGGCGTCACGCGAGCGCCCGACGACACGCGGAACATCCACCCGTTGAGCCGCGATGCGACGCGCCGGAGCGGGCGCTGCGCGACGCGTCGCGGACGTCCGTAACAGAGGTCGAGCGCGTCGCGTTCGAGCGCCGAAGCGACCGCGGCGGCAGCGTCGGGCGGGTTCTGCCCGTCGTCGTCGAGCGTGACCACCGTCGCGCCGCGCGCCACGGCGAAGCCTCGCAGCAGCGCGGCGTGCTGGCCGACGTTGCGATCGAGTCGCAGGCCGCGAACGCGCGCGTCACGCGTCGTGAGCGCGTCGATCACACGCTGCACGCCGTCGGGCGAGGCGTCGTTCACCAGGATCACTTCCACCGAAGCGCTTGAACCGAAGAACCGGAGCAGCGTTTCGACCGTGGTCGCGAGGTACGACTCCGAGCGATACACCGGGATCACGATGGAGATCGCCGGTGTACATCGGGCGGTTTCCGCGACGGGCGTCCCCCCTGACCGGGGAGTTCCTGGCGAGTCCGTGATGGACTGTGGCATCGAGAGCGCAACCATACCGGAAACGAGAATCGGTCAAAACGGAGATCGCGCAGACGGAGCCCTCCGTCACCCGACGAAGCCGCGCAGAAAAGCCGCGCGGGTCAGCGCGCGGTAACGCCGCACGAGGGATTGAAAGAGCGCCCTCGCCCCGGTCGCGTCGAGCGTCTCGATCGCGGCGATGATCGCTGCGCCGGGCATTGCCCCGCGATGTTCGCGCGCGCTTCGACGCGCCCACGTGAGGGCGATGGCGCGGTCGCCAGTGAGCTCGCGTTGGCCGCGACGGTCAGCCGATGATGAGCGCACACACGGCGCGCGTACGCCGGGTCGACAGACTCGAAGACCGCCGCGTTCGTTCGAGGAAGCGCTCCACCGCGGCGGCCATCGCGGCGGCGTCGCGGGTCTCCTTGAGCACGACCGCGGCGAGGGGCTCGTGCACGACGCCGTAGCGATAGCGCTGCACCGCGCGGAGCACCCAGTCCCAGTCTTCGTAGAGCCGCAGCGACGTGTCGAAGGAGCCGACGGCCTCGGCCACCTCGCGCCGCACCACGAGGGTCGACCCGCTGCTCAGGTGGCATCGCAGGTCGAGACCGCGCCTCCAGTCGACGTCGCGAGGCAGCGCGAAGCGCCACGTACGCCCGCCCTCGGTGGCCTCGTACTCGCAGCCGCAGAGGTCGAGTCCGCGCTGCGTCATCGCGTCGAGCTGCCGTTCGAGCTTCTCGGGTCGCCACACGTCGTCGGAGTCGAGCAGCGCCACGTACGCGCCGCGCGCCGCGGAGAGCCCCGTGTTGCGAGCCGCCGACACGCCGCGATTGTCGCCGTGTCGGAGCAGCTTGATCCGCGGGTCTGCGAAGGCCGCGACGAGCTCCGCGGAGCCGTCGCGTGAGCCGTCGTCGACGGCGAGGAGCTCCCAATTCGTGAGGGTCTGCGCGCGCACGCTCTCGATCGCGGCGCCGAGCGTCGACGCGCGGTCGAAGAAGGGGAGGATCACGCTGACTCGGGGACCTTCGGCGGTACGCATGGCGATGTGTGCGATCAGCGCGCGAGGGCGCGACGGACGAGGCGCGAGGCCACGGCGACGGGCCAGCGGGGGTCGCGCGCGATGCCCCGACGGAGGTACGCGAGCGACTCGTCGGCGCGCCCGCCGCGCGCGCAGAGGATCGACGCGCACAAGCACTCCCACGCGTGAAAGCGCTCGATCTCGCCGCGCGCGAGGTGGTCGTCGGGCAGGCGCTCGAGCGTCGCCTCGGCGATGCGCACGTGCTCGGTGCGCGCGAGGCGGAGGTGGCGCTGCGCGCGGTCGAGCGTGAGCGATCCGTCGTGCGCGCGGTAGCGGTAGATCACCTCGGGGATCACACGCTCGCGCGGCGCTTCGAGGCAGACGCGCAGCATCCACGCGCGGTCGGCGGCGATGGCGTAGGACGTGTCGAAGTCTCCGACCCGCGCGAGCCACGCGCGACGAAAGAAGCGGGCGTTGAGCAGCGGCGCGCGCATCAGCACGTTGGCCGCCGTGAGGGCCGTCTCCCTCGCGCCCACCCACGAGCGAGTGACGCGCCCCCGGTCATCGAGCACGAGCGCGCCGCCCGTGACCACGTCGAAGCCCTCGTGCGCCGCAGCGACCGCGCGCAGCGCGCCGGGGGCGTAGCGGTCGTCGTCGTTGAGAAAGCCGACGAGGTCGCCCGTGGCGAGGCGCAGGGCCTTGTTGAGCGCGTCGTAGAGGCCCTCGTCGGGCTCGCGCACGACGCGGAGGTGGGGGTTTCGCGCGAGCAGAGCGGGGGTCGCGTCCGACGACATGCCGTCAACGACGATGTGCTCGACGGAGACGCCCGCCTGCGCGCGCACGCTCTCGATCGCGTCGGCGAGCATCGCGGCGCGGTTGCGGGTGACGGTGAGCACCGTGATGCGAGGGTTCACCGGCCGAGCCTCGCGCGAAGCCAGCTCCGCGCTCGCAGCGTCAGGAGCCTCGGTCGCGAGCGCTCGGCGCGCGCGAGCAGGGCGCGGTCCGAGAGGCGCGGTCGGTCGTCTTCGTCGAAGACCTCGCCCACGAACGCCGCCCCTTCGCGCGCCGTGGGGAACGGCCTTCGCCACGGCTCCCGCGCGAAGAAGCTGTCGTGCACGCACGCGCGACCGCGAGCGAGCGGGTACACCGCGTCGCGCAGAAAGCGCTGGTCTTCGCCGTAGCGCCCCTCGACGCGCGCGCCGCGCACGAGCGCGCCCAGGTGTCGGAGCGGGGCCGTGAGCGCGCCCCAGAGCCCGCCGAGCATCGCGGCGTCGTGCAGTGGATGATCGCGCAGGATGTGAAACGCGTCGCCGCGCGCGAGCCACTCGGTCACCGCGGCGCGCTCGCGCTCGCTGAAGCGCGAGTCGCAGTCGCGCACCATCACCCGCCGCGCGCGCGGGTCTTCGAACGCGAGGAAGCGCCAGAACATCGCCGAGGCGTCCTCGCGGCCTGGCATGGGCACCACCTCGGCGCCGGCGTCGACGAGGCCCCGCGCGGTGGCCTCGGGCACCGACGCGCCGACGTAGAATCGCAGCGTCCACGCGGGGTAGAAGCGCGCGGCGAGGGCGGCGTTGCGCAGCGCGCCGACGGTGTACTTCGGGCTGCGGCCGTAGAGCGAGAAGGCGATCACGTCGAGCTGCGCGGTCGTAGACGAGGCGCTCATCGGGGGTTCCGATCCTCCGTCGCGTGCGGACGCATCGACGGGGTTCTGCGCGTGCGCCGTCCGGTGGTATCCGCCGCGCCGGGGCGCTGTCAACGCGCGCCTTGACACGCCGCGGAGGTTTGCGACTCCCTCTGCCCGATGACCGCGCCCCCCCCGCCGAACGCGCCCGACACACGCTCCTCCGCCGCGTCCCTCCTCGCGGGCCTCGTGCTCATCGCGGCGTTCTTCGCCCTGCGCGCGTCGACCAACGGGATGTTCATCGCGCTCAAGAACCAGTGGGACTTCATCAGCGGCGGCGAAGGGCAGTTCTGGGCGGGGGCCTTCGCGTTCCTGCTGCCGGGCGCGTCGCTGGTGGGGGCGTCGCTCGCGTCGCGCGTGGAGGCGCTCTCGGCGCGGGTCGAGCGCGCTTCGGCTTCGCTCGACGCGTGGCCGACCTGGGCCGCGCTCTTCGCCGTGGCGGCGGCCTACGCGGCCGCGGGTCACGCCGCGGTGCTCCATTCGATGCCCATCACCGACGACGAGGGCGCCGCGCGCTTCGGCGGACTGCTCCTCGCGCAGGGCCGCGCGCTCACGCCGCTTCCGCCGCTCTGGGAAGCCTTCCCCGACCTCTTCCTCTTCCGCCACGCGGGCCGCTGGGGCAGCGTGGAGTTCCCCGGCGGCATCGCGGCCTGGGCCCTCGCCGAGGTCACGCACACGGGCCCCCTCGTCTTTCACCTCCTCGCCGCCTGCGCCCCGCTCGGCGTCGCGCTCGCCGTACGCCGCGCGCAGGGCGCCGCGTGGGGCCTCGTGGCGGGCGCCCTCGTGCTCGCCTCGCCCGCGGGCGCGCTGCTCTCGTTCACCACGCACACGCACGTCGTCTCGCGCGGCCTCCTCGCGCTCGCCTTCGCCGTGATCCTCTTCGTTCCCCGGCCCTCCGTGACCCGCGCCTTCGCGGCGGGCGCGCTCCTCGGCGCGGCCTTCACCGCGCGCCCCGCGGAGTCCTTCGCGCTCGCTGCGCCCCTCGTGCTGTGGCACCTCGCGCGCGCCTCCCGCGACCGCGCGCAGCGCCCCGCGGCGGGCGCGATGCTCGCGGGCCTCGCGCTGATGTACGCGCTCTTTCAGCTCTACAACCGCGCGGTCACGGGCGAGTTCACCATGGCCCGCGACATGCCGAACGAGGTGTTCTTTCACTTCAACACCCTCGCGCGCCCGATGTGGGAGCCCTCCGCGATCGCGCACCGCTTCGGCAGCAACGTCGCCTACAACGCCCTGATGCTCTGGGTCTTCTGGCTCGGGCCGGCGGGCGCGCTCCTCGCGGTCCTCGGCGCGCGTCGCTCGCCCGAGCACACCGCCCTCGCGCTCGGCGTCGCGCTCGACCTCGGCGTCGCGCTCCTCCACGACGACCGCGGGCTCCACATCGTGGGCCCCATTCACTACGCCGAGGCCGTGGTGCCGCTGACCGTTCTCGCGGCGGCGGCGCTCCCTCGCGTGGAGGCCGCGTGTGCGCGTGCGGGCGCTGCGACGGCGACGGTGCGCGGCGCGGCCCTCGGGTACGCGGGCATCGGGCTCGCGCTGTTCACGGCGTGGCAGTCGCTCGCGCTCCACGAGGCGTGCGCGAACTACGCGAACATGCTCGGCGCGCTCACCGACACGCCGCGACGCCCCGCGGTGGTGCTCGCGCCGACGGTGAGCGCCTTCCGCGCGACGCTGCGATCGTACGAGCGCCGCGGCGGATACGTGGGCGCGTGGCCCCGGGCGCGCCCCGACCTGCGCGAGGATGTGCTCGTGCTCCTCGACTCGCCGAAGGCGCGGGCTCGCGTGCGCCGCGCCTTTCCCGACAGGACGCCGTACGTGTTCATGCTCCCGCCGGGGCGCTGGGGTCTGCAACCGCTGCCCGAAGCGCCCGCGGGATCAACGCGCGAAGAATGACGTCACGGCGCCGACGACACGACGCTGCTCGTCGTCGGTGAGGTCGGGATAGATCGGCAGTCGCACGAGCTGTGACGCGATGGCCTCGGTCACGAGAAGTGCGCCGTCGGCGTCGCCGAAGCGCTTGCCCGCAGGCGTGTCGTGCAGAGGCTGGTAGTGGAACGCGGCGCCCACCCCCGCGGCGCGCAGGTGCGCGAGCAGGCCGTCGCGGCGCCCCGCATCGACGAGGAGGTAGAAGATGTGCCCGTTGGGCTCGCACGCGTCAGGCACCGTCGGGAGCCGCACCGCGCCGCGCGCCGCGAGGTCTGCGAAGGCCGTCAGGTAGCGCGCGAAGACGGCGCGCCGCGCCTCGGTGATGCGCGCCGTGGCCTCGAGCTGCGGCAACAGAAGCGCCGCCGTGAGCTCGGAGCACGCGTACGACGACCCGAGCTCCACCCAGCGATAGCGGTCGACCTCGCCGCGCAGAAAGCGCCGACGGTCCGTGCCTTTTTCGAAGGCCACCTCGGCGCGGTCGAGGAGCGACGGGTCGTTGACGAGCAGCGCGCCACCCTCGCCGCACGACACGTTCTTCGTCGCGTGGAAGCTCAAGCACCCCAGCGCGCCGAGCGTGCCGAGCTTGCGCCCGCGCCACGACGCGTCGATCGCCTGCGCCGCGTCTTCGATGAGCGTGAGTCCGCGGCGACGCGCGATGTCGCCGAGCGCGTCCATGTCGGCGCCGACGCCCGCGTAGTGCACCGCGCAGATCGCCCGCGTGCGGGGCGTGAGCGCTTCCTCGACGCGCGCCTCGTCGAGGTTCAGCGTGTCGGGGCGCACGTCGACGAAGCGCAGCCGCGCGCCGCGGAGCGCGAACGCGTTGGCCGTCGACGTGAACGTGAACGACGGCACGATCACCTCGTCGCCGGGACCGACGCCGCAGAGCAGCGCCGCGAGCTCCAGCGCGCCCGTGCACGAGTGCGTGAGCAGCGCGCGGGGCGTGCCGAGCGACGCCTCGAGCCACGCGGAGCAGCGGAGGGTGAAGGCGCCCCCGCTGTCGAGCATGCCCCCGGCGAGCGCGCGCGACAGGGCGTCGAGCTCGGCGCCCACGAGCGCCGGGCGATGCAATGGAATCGGCGGATTGAGATGCATGCCTCGCATCGAATCCATGTGCGCCACGGGCGCGGCCGCATGGTGCCCCGACTCACCTCGCGATCGCAAGCGTCGCTCGAAGCACTTGCCGCGCGACGCGCCGCTCACCCACAATCGCGCGCGGGAGCCCGACACCCCTCTGACGCGCCGAACCGAGAGCCCCCTCGCGCCGACCGACGCGCACCTGCGCGAAGCCCGCACCCGCCGCGCGCAGGTCGCCGGGGTCGCCGCGCTCGGCGCACGCGCCGCACAGATCGTCGTCGGCGTACTGACGGTTCGCCTCACGCTCTCGCACCTCGGCGCGACGCGCTACGGCGCGTGGGTCGCGCTCACATCGGTCGTGGGCGCCGCAGCGCTCTGCGACCTCGGGCTCGGCTTCGGCCTCGTCGACGCGATCAACGACGCCCACGCCCGCAACGACGACGACCGCGCGCGCAGGAGCGTCTCGACCACCCTGTGCCTGCTCGCGTGCGTCGCGCTCGCGGCCCTCGTCGCGTGGCACGCCGTCGCCCCCTACGTCCGCGTCGCGTCGGCCTTCGGACTCGCCCCCGGCCCCGACGCCGACGCGCTGCGCGCCGCGATCTCCGTCGTCACCGCGCTCGCGGCGCGGGCGTGGTGACGTCCGCGGCGACGCACGCGCGCAGCGGCGCGAGGCCCACGTCAACGCGCTCTTCGAGGCCCTCGGCGCGGCCGTGAACCTCGGCGCGCTCGCCCTCGTGGTGCGCTGCGGCGGCGACTTCGTAGCCCTCGGCGTCGCGACCTTCGCGGGCCCCGTGTGTGCGGCGATGCTCAACGGCGCGCTGCTCCTACGCGCGCGGCCCGCGCTGCGCCCGACCCTCTCGGACCTCGACCGCAGCGACCTCGCGCGCACGCTCGGCAGGGCCTTGCGATACTTCGTGCTCACGGTCCTCGCGGTGGTGAGCTTCCACTCGCACCGGGCGATCCTCGCGCGGCGCGTGGGGCCCGAGTCGGTGGCCGAGTACGACCTCGCGCTGCGGCTCTTCACCTTCGCGCCGACGCTCACGGGCCTCGCGCTCGCACCGCTCTGGGCCGCGTACGGCGAAGCCCGCGCGCGCGGCGACGCGCAGTGGATCGCCCGCACCTTTCGACGGAGCCTCGCCTGGGGTCTCGCGTTCAACATCCCCGTCGCCGTCGGCCTCGCGCTGCTGCACCGCCCGCTCGTCCGCGCGTGGGTGCACGACGCGGTCGAGCTCCCGCCCGCGCTCGTGTGGGGTTGGGCGTTCTGGGCCATCGCATCCGCCGCGCACGCGCCCCTCGCGGTGCTCTACTACGGCCTGCGCGACATGCGCTTTCAGGCGATGTGCGGCGTGGCCTCGGCGGCGCTGTCGGTCACGCTCGCTGTCGCGCTCTGCGGTCCGCTCGGCGCGGGCGGCGTGATCTGGGGAACGACCATCGCGCAGGTGCTCTTTCTCACAACGCCCTTCGCCCTGCGCGCGTCGACGCTGCTCGCCCGCCTCGACGCGCCCCTGTCCGCACGAGGAGGCACATCGTGAAGCGCGCAGCAGTTCGGGTCTTCGAAGCGCTGTGTCCGCCCGTCGTCGCGGGAGCCCTGCGCGCGGCCGTTGGCAGGCTGCGACACGCGCGCCGGGGCGTCGCGGCGCCCCACGTCGCGCGCGGCGGACCCATCGCGGGGCTGCGCATGGTGTTCGAAGATCCCGACGACGAGTCGTGGAAGCGCCGCATGCTCGACGGCGCCCACGACGCCGAGCTCTTCGCGGCCCTCGCCGCCGACGACCTCGACGGCGCCGTGGTGTGCGACGTCGGCGGGCACGTCGGCTACCACACGCTGGCCTTCGCGGCGCGCGTCGGACCGCGAGGGCGCGTGCACGTGTTCGAGCCGTCTCCGGCCAACGTCATGCGCATCACCGAGAACCTCGCGGCCAATCCTCACCTCACCGCGCGCGCGCAGGTGCACGCGTGTGCGCTCTCCGATCGTGCAGGCCATGAGCGCTTTCACTTCACCGACGACGTCGAGCGCGGCACCGCGAGCGGCGGCTTCGTCGACTCCGCCGACACGCTCCTCCCGCGCGAGGACTACGCGCGCATGGGCTTCACCGCGCAGTCCGTCGAACTCCGCACGCTCGACGAGGTGACCGCGGCGTGGACCGTGGGGCCGAGGCTCCTCAAGATCGACGTCGAGGGCGCCGAGGGGGCCGTGCTCCGCGGTGCGCGCGAGACGCTGGCACGACACCGTCCCATCGTCGCCGTCGAGGTGCACTCCATCGCGAACATGTTCGAGACGACCGAGGCGCTCCACGCTGCGGGCTATGCGCTCCGCGTGCTGTCGCGTGAGTCCGACGGGCGTTGCCTCGTGCTGGCGCGAGGCTGAACCCGTGAGCGAGGCGCGCTCCACCGAGGCACTTCGCGTGGTGCATGTGACGCACACGGTCTCCGCGGCGAGCGCGTGCTACCGGCTGCATCGCGCGCTTGCGGCGAGCGGCGCGGTGCGATCGACGGTGGCGGCGCTCCACACGACGCTGCGCGATCCCGAGGTGCGCGTCGCGCGTGCGTCGGGCGTCGACGCACTCAGGGGCCTCGCATCGACCGCAGCCGAGCGCGCGCTGCGCATCGCGTGGAGACTCGACCGACGCTACGACTTCGACCCCGGCCGCGCAGAGCGCTTCGACTGGCGAGCGATCGAGCGACTCGCGCCCGACGTGCTCCACCTGCACTGGATCGGCGGCGGCGTGCTCTCGGCCGAGCGCCTCGGCGCGCTCCCGTGGCCCACGGTGCTGACGCTCCACGACTCGTGGGCTGTCACGGGCGGATGCCACGTCCCCGAGCAGGCGGGCTGCGCGCGCTTCGAACACGGATGCGGCGCGTGCCCGATGCTCGCCCGCGCCCACGACGACGACCTCACGGCGCGCACCTGGCGTGCGAAGCGACGCGCGTGGGAGGGCCGCCCCTTCGAACTCATCGCGCCGAGCCGCTGGATGGCCGACCGCGCCTCGGCCTCTCCGCTCCTCCGCGACCACGCGGTTCACGTCGTGGCGCACGGCATCGACCTCGACACATGGCGCCCCGTCGACCGCGCCGCTGCGCGCGCTGCGTTCAATCTCGCGCCCGACGACACCGTGATCCTCACCGGCGCGTGGAACCCCTTTCGCGACCGCAACAAGGGCTTCGACCTCGCCTGCGCCGCGGTGCGCGCGTTGGGACGCGGGCGCGCGAATTCACCCACGCTGCTGGTGTTCGGCGACGACGCGACGCCCTCGACCGACCTGCGCGTGCGAACGCTCGGCGCGATCCGTGATCCGTCGCGGCTGCGCGCCCTCTACGCCGCCGCAGACGTGACCGTCGTCGCATCGCGCGCGGAGTCATTCAGCCTCGTGGCCCTCGAATCCCTCGCGTGCGGAACGCCCGTGGCCGCGTTCGACGCGACGGGCCTGCGCACCGTCCTCGCGCACCGCGACGGTGGATGGCTCGCACAGCCGTGGTCCACCGACGACCTCGCCGACGGCATCGCCTGGCTGCTCGCGCCCGCCAACGTCACCGCGCAGCGCGAAGCCGCACGCACGCGCGCCGTGGAGCACTTCTCCGCCGCTGCGAGCGCCGCTGCGCACGCGCGCGTCTACGCCTCACTCACGCGCGGATCGCGCTGAACGCTCAACGCCGCGCGGCCACGTAGCCGAGCATGTGCCCCGTCACCTCGACAGGGAGCGCCTCACGCAACACGCGCCCCACGGGCGAGAACGCCACGCGCGCCTCGCGCTCGTCGAAGCGCCCCGCCGCGCGGCCGAAGCTGTGGAGCACGCCCTCGTCGCCGAAGGCCACGAACTCGTCGAGCACTTCGAAGCCCGCGTCGCGCAGCATCCGACGCATCTGCGACTTCGAGAGCGTGTACTCGAAGAACGCGCAGCCCTCGTCGCTCCACGTGTACGACGCGGCCCAGCCCGGTCGAGCATCCGCGCGCGCGTCGGCGAGGCTCCGCCCCTGCCAGCCCGGTTGTCGCGTGAGCCGTCGCACGAGGCGCGAGTTCTTGAGGCGCGTGAGGGGCGCCGTCGCGAGGCGCGTGAGCCGACGCACGACACCGAGGTAGGGCACGGTGACGATCGCCACACCGCCCGGTCGCAGCACGCGATGAAACTCCCGCAGCGCGCCTTCGGGGCCGGCGACCTCGTGCTCGACGGAGCCGAGCGCGACCACCGCGCCGAACGACCCGTCGTCGAAGGGCAGCGCGCCGAGATCGCCCGCGACGAAGCGCAGCCTCGGATGCGCCTCGCGGGCCCGCGCGCAGAGCGCCTCGCTCCAATCGACGCCCACGGTCTGCCATCCCTGGCGCGCGAACCACACCACCCAGCGCCCCGAACCGCAGCCCGCTTCGAGGATCGGCTGTCGCTCGGGGAGCCATTTGCGAAAGCGCGGCGTGAGCTCGTAGCGGTCACAGTGCGCGACCTCGCGCTCGATCGACGACGCGAGAAACGCACGTTCGAAGACGTCAGCGGCGGCGGTGCGACGGGACGCCATCTGCGCGGCCCTCGTCACACCCGGCGCAGCACGATCGACGTGTTGATCCCGCCGAAGGCGAAGTTGTTGTTCATCGCGTGCTCCGCGGTGATCGCACGCGCCTCGCCCATGACGTGATCGATGCCGCCGCAGCGCGGATCGACCTCCGTGAGGTTGCGCGTCGCGGGCGCGTAGCCCTCTCGCAGCGCCGCGATGCAGAACGCGGTCTCGAGCGCGCCGCACGCGCCGAGCGTGTGCCCCGTGTGCCCCTTCGTCGAGCTCACCGGAACGCCTTCGCCAAAGACCTTTCGCGTCGCCCCGGCCTCGGCCACGTCGCCCACCTCCGTCGCCGTCGCGTGCGCGTTCACGTACCCGATGGAGCCCGCGTCGAGGCCCGCATCATCGAGCGCGAGGCGCATCGCGGCGGACATCCCTTCGGCGCTCGGGGAGGTGACGTGCGTGCCGTCGCAGTTCGATCCGTAGCCCGCGATCTCGGCCAGGATGCGCGCGCCCCTCGCCACCGCGCGGTCGTGGCGTTCGAGCACGAGCGTGCACGCGCCCTCGGCCGTGACGAGCCCGTCGCGTCGCACATCGAAGGGACGCGGGCTCTCGTCGGGCCTGTCGTTGAAGCCTCGCGACGCGGCGAACATCATGTCGAAGACCGCCGCGTGGACGAAGTGAGCCTCCTCGGCGCCGCCCGCGAGGCACAGGTCCTGGGCGCCGCTTCGAATGAGCTCGTACGCGGTTCCGACGGCCAGGCTGCCGCTCGCGCAGGCCGCGCAGGTGGGCACCACGCGGCCGCGAACGCCGTAGTACTGCGCGAGGTTCGCCGCGCAGGTGTGGCTCATGAACTTCAGGTACGCGCTGCCCGAGAGACCCGAGAGGCTGTAGCGCGAGAAGAGGTCGCGGCAGAAGACTTCCATCGCCTCCGAGGAGCCGTGCGTCGAGCCGTAGATCAAGCCCGCGCGCCCCGTGGTGAGCTCCGCGGGGTCGAGCGAGGCGTCGGCGATCGCGCGCTCCGTGGCCGAGAGCGAGAGCAATCCCACGCGGCCCATCGAGCGGATCTTCTTGCGTGGATGGCTCCCCACGTCGAGGTCACGCACCACGCCCGCGAGGCGCGTCTCGAGGCCTTCGACCTTCGCCCAGTCGGGCATCACCGCGATGCCGTGACGGCCCTCTCGCAGCGCGCGCGAAGCCTCTTCGAGCGAGTGCCCGATGGGAGACACCACGCCGACGCCCGTCACCACCACGCGGTGCCCCGTCACGCGAGACCTCCCGTGACGCCGATCACCTGGCCGGTGACGTACGAGGCGGCGTCGCTCGCGAGAAAGGCCACCACGGCGGCGACCTCTTCGGGCCTCCCGAGGCGGCGCATCGGAATGACCTTCAGCATCTCGTCGACAGGCGCGCCTTCGAGCATGTCGGTCTCGATGAGGCCCGGCGCGACGGCGTTCACCGTGACGCCCTTGCGGGCGAGCTCCTGCGCGAGCGCGCGCGTGGCGCCGATGAGCCCGGCCTTCGCGGCGGAGTAGTTCACCTGCCCGCGGTTGCCGACGAGGCCCGACACCGACGTGATGTTGATGATGCGCCCCGCGCGCGCCCTCACCATCTGCATCACGAGGGGGCGCGTGACGTTGTAGAAGCCGCCGAGCGACGTGTCGATCACGGCGTCCCACGCGTCGCGCTCCATCGCGGGAAAGACCGCGTCGCGCGTCACGCCCGCGTTGTTCACCAGCACGCCCACGGGCCTCGGGTCCGCGAGGATCTCCTCGATCGCGCGCGCCGACGCCTCGGGGTCCGCCACGTCGAAGCACGAGAGCGCGCACGCTCCGCCCGCCGCTTCGATGCTGGCCTTCACGGCCTCCGCGGCGTCGCGGCGCGCGCGGTAGTTCAGCACCACGGGGTGTCCCGCGGCGGCGAGCGCGAGGGCCACGGCTCGTCCGATCCCGCGGCTCCCGCCCGTCACAAGCGCGCGCGCCTTCATCGCTCGGTCTCCTTCACGTCGGCGCGGTGCACATGAAACCGCGCGCTCGCGTAGCGTCTCCCGTCGGCGCCGCGCACCTCACCGAGGTAGAGCGCGCTCTCGCCGTCGTCCCAGTCGCGCGTGGCCTTCACCGTGAGCACCTCGCCCACGAGCGCGCGATCGACGTCGAACACGGCCTCTCGCACACCGAGGAGCCTCCCTGCGCGCGGGCTCCCTCGCATCGACGAGAGGCCCTCGTGCGCCGCGGCCGTCTGCGCCATGTACTCCACGAAGACCGCCGCGGGGACGGCGCCCGCGTCGACGAACATCGCGCCCGCTCGCACCGTGAGCTCGCAGGTCATCGTCGCGCCCTCGACGCTCGCCACGCGGTCGATGAGCAGCATCGGCGCGCGATGCGGGACGAGCGCCTCGATGGGCGGCCACGCCATGCGATCACCCCTCGTCGACGCGCACGTCGACGCACCACGGAGACCCCTCGTCGAGCGAGAGTGACACCGCGCCCGCGCGTCGCGTCGTGATCGCGTCGAGGAGCCCGAAGGCCGGGGCGCACGCGCCTCCCTGCGGGGGGTGAACGCGCGGCACCGAGGCGTCGGTGCGGAGCCCTTCGAGGCGCACGCATCCGTGGCGCGCATCGACGCCGAGGTAGAACCCGAAGGCCACCGAAGGGTACGTCCCGTGACCGGGGAGCGGCGCGGGGATCTCTTCTTCTGCGAGCGCGACGGCGACGTGTCCGCCGTGCGCGTCGAGGTGCGCCCACGCTTCGAGCAGCGTCATCGCGACGAGGTCGGCGCCCGCGGAGATGGCCGTCGAGAACGAGGTGTTGGCCCACGCGATCGAGGCCGTCCCGCTCGCCGCGTTGTGGACGCTGTTCTTGAAGCGCATCGGAGAGGGGATCCCCTCGGCGCGGATCTGCGCGAGCAGCGCCACCGCGGTCTGCACCTCGCCGAGCTCGGAGCCGAAGACCGTGGGCACCGTCGTGAGGTCCGCGCCGCCCTCCTTCGCGGCCTGCGCGAGCGCGTCGATCCACGCGCGCGTCACGACGCTCGTCCCTCGCAAAAGGCGCGATGGAACGGCCACGCACGGAGGCTCGTGCGACCCTTCGCGGCGGTGTCCCTCGGCGCGGTCTCGCCACGAGAGCACGCCGGGCGACCAGTAGCCGCAGCCGTAGACGTAGAGCGGACGCATCACGGGGCCCCCACGAGCACGCTCACGTTGCTCCCGCCGAAGCCGAAGGAGTTGCTGAGCACCGCCCTGCAACGCAGCTCCCTCCGCGAGAGGTTCACGGCCACGCTGGCCTCGGGGTCGAGCGGAACGGCGTTGAGGCTCGCGGGGATCCATCCCGCTTCGACGGCGAGGATCGCGAACGCCGCTTCGATGGCGCCCGCGGCGCCGAGCGTGTGACCCGTGGCGCTCTTGGTCGACACCACGGGGACGCGCTCTCCGAAGAGCTCGCGGATCACCTTCGCCTCGACCTGATCGTTCTTGGGCGTCCCTGTTCCGTGGGCGTTGATGTGGTCGACGTCGTCGAGCTCGACGCCCGCCTGCGTGAGCGCGCCGAGCATCGCGGCCTTCGCGCCGGCGCCCTCGGGGTGCGGCGACGACATGTGAAACGCGTCGGCGCTCTCTCCGACGCCCAGGAGCAGCGCGCGCCCGTCGCCCTCGCGCTCGAGGAGAAAGAGCGCGCCGCCCTCGCCGAGGTTCATCCCCTCGCGCCCGAGGCCGAAGGGCCTGCACGGCACGGGCGACAAGACGCTGAGCGCGTGAAAGCCTCGGATCGTCGTCTGACAGAGCGAGTCGAAGCCGCCCACGAGCACCGCGTCGACGAGGTTCGCGCGGAGGAGCCGCTGCGCCGCGGCGAAGACCTTTCCGCTCGACGAGCACGCCGTCGAGAGCGCGTAGCGCGGCCCTCGGATGCCCGCGCGCGCGGCCACGAAATCGACGGCGGCGTGCAGGCTGTGGCGCTTGTAGAGGTCGTAGTCGCTCGGAAAAATCCCCGTGGCCTGGTGCTGCGCGAGGGCCGCCTCGGTGACCGCCAGGCCGCCGACGCTCGTGCCGAGGATCACCGCCACGCGGTCGGAGCCCCAGCGCGCCACCGCCGACGCAATCTGCCCCACAAGCTCGTCGTGGAGCCTCGCCACGATGCGCGCTACGGGGCTCTCGTAGCGCGCGAACGAGGGCGCGAGCGCGTCGAGCGGCGACGGCAGCGCGCCGCACACGGTCGGAAACGGAAGCTCCACGGGAGGCGCCCGCAGCCCCGAACGCGCCGCCGAGAGCCCCGCGACGGTCTCTTCGGTGGTGACCCCGAGGGCCGTGCACACCGACCACGCCGTGATGGGGTACCGGGGGATCGCAGGAGCGCGATGCATCGAGAGGTGCTCTACATCAACGCTCCGGGGGCGTTCAACCGCGTTGCCTCGTCGGGGCGGTGGTTGACGCCCCGGGCGCCCATGGTCTCTGGCACCATTGCGCGATGGTTGTGCGCGCGCACGAACCTCTGAACTACGCCCTGCGCATGGCGGGGCTCTCGCTCACGGGCTTCGAACGCACCCACAACGAAGACGCCGTGGGGTGCTTCGACAATCGCCTCGCCGTCGTGATCGACGCCATGGGCGGAAACTCCTCCGGGGCCTTCGTTCCGCCCGTGATTCTCCCCGTGCTGCGCGAGGCGCTGAGGGGCGCGGAGGCCCCCGACGACAGCCCCGTCACCGACCTCCTGGCCGCGGCCTTCGCGCGCGCCCACGAGGGATACCGCGCGACGGCCACCGCGGTGGGTCAGGCCATGCTCGGCGCGGGGGCGGTGGTCGGGGCCCTGTGGCTCTCGGGGCGCCGCGGGGCCTTCGCGCACGTCGGCGACACGCGCTGCTACCGCTGGCGCGACGGCGCGCTCACGCAGATCGGCCGCGAGCACTCGCTCGTGCAGGAGCTTCTGGGCAACCCCGAGTTTCAGACCGACGAGGGCCGCGCCACGCTCCAGAACTACCGCAACATCGTCACGCGGGCCTTCTTCGCAGAGCGTCCGCCAGAGCCCGAGCTCATCGAGCTCGACCTCCGCGTGGGAGACCGCTTTCTGCTCTGCTCCGACGGGCTCTGGAGGACCCTCGAGGAGCCTGAGATCCGCGCCGTGATGACCGAAGGGGCGCCCCTCGACGTGACGCTCCGCGCGCTCATGGGCCACGGCCTCGCGGCGCCCTCGGGCGACAACCTCTCGGCGGTGCTCGCCGAGGTGTGCGCGTCCGCGCCGGGTGGCCCGTCCACGGACGACGCGGTGCGCGAGGCGATCGACGACGAGCCGCTCACCGCCGACGCGATCCGCCCGCTGCGGTGGAGCCCCGAGCGCCGCGGCGAAGAGGAGGTGCGCGCGTGCCTCGAAGCGCACACGCAGGTCGCCGAGGCGTGGGAGGCGCTCGCGTCGCGAGGGATCATCCCGATGCGCTGGACCGACACGCCGACGCGGCGGTTCCTCTGCGACGAGCAGACGGAGAAGGTGCCGTGGCGCGAGGCCGGGGGCTTCGTGCGCGCGCTCATCGCGCGGGGCGCGCGCGTGAGCAGCGTGATGCTGATGCCGCCAGAGTCGGCGACGGTGCAGTGGCGCGAGGCGGCGGCGCTCCCTTCGACGCTCGCACAGCTCGCGTGCATCGCGTCTGACGTCGACGGGATCGAGCGCGCCGAGCGGCTCCTCGACGAGGCCGCGGCGCGGCTCGGCCCCTTCGGCTACGCCTCGCCCGAGCGGCACCTCTGGACCTTCGCAGACGCGAAGACGCGGCGCGACGCGCGTTGGCCGCTCGACCTCAATCAAGACGCCCTTGCAGCGCTCTGCGACCTCAAGGAGACGTCTCAGAACCAGTGGCCCGGCGACTTTCCGAGGCTCCCAGATGGGACCCTCGATCTCGTGAAGCGCCTCTGCGATGGCGACGACGCGTGGCGCGCGAAGACGCCCTTCGGGGTCCCGCGGTGGCACACGACGCTGCGAGGTCACCCCTTCGCCGACCTGCCGTCGCCGTTTCGTCCGTTGAGAGAGATCGTCGCGCTCGGGTACCTCGCCGCGGAGGTGGGGCTGTGGGGACGCGTGCTGATGGTGGCGTTCGACGAAGCGCCCGTGGCGCCTCCGCCGACGGAGGCGAAGCGCGCGGCGTCACCCGCTGCGCCCGCCCGCCCGTGGTGGAAGTTCTGGTAGTCCGCGTCGCTTACGGCAGGAGCGGGCAGCGCCCGCCCATGGGCATCGAGCAGCGGTTGACGCAGCCCGGGATGCCGCAGGGATAGCAGCACAGGAGCCCTTCTGCGCAGGTCGCGCCGCTCCCGCACTCGGCGCCGAGGGGGAGCCCGCCGCCATCGGTGCTCGCGTCCACGCGGCCCGCATCGGCGCTCACGTCGGCGCTCACATCGGCGCTCGCGTCGGCGCTCCCTGCGTCGACGGGCCCCGCGTCGGGGCACGCGCCCATCGCGCGGTACGCGCGGTCGGGCAGGCACGCGCTCACCTGCTGGATCGTGCGTCCGTCGCAGCCGCAGTACTGGGGCGCCACGGGGAGCGACTGGCACCCGTCGCTGTGACACACGCCGCGCGTCTGATCGCAGCCGAGCGCGAACTCGCAGAGCTGTCCGCTCGGGCAGTCGGCGTTGCGCGCGCAGCCCGTTCCCCCGTCGGTGGGCGGATCGACCGAGGGCGCCGCGCAGCCGCACTCCGCGGGCGACTCCACGGCCATCCAGAGGCGCGGGTTGCCCGACGCGTCGACGCGCTGAACGCACACGTGACAGGGCCGTCCACCGGCGCGGACCGCGGTGCAGATCGACTCGGCCATGCCGACCATGCAGCAGATGTCCGACGTCGCGATCGCGTTGGCGCACGCGTCGGGGCGATCGACGGGCGCATCGGTGACAGGCACGTCGGTGACGGGCCATCGGTGACGGGCACGTCGAGGCGCGGCGCATCGCCGACGGGAACATCGCTCGCGTCGTTGATGGGCGCGTCGGAGCGCGACGCGTCGTCAGAGGCCCCGATGGGCGCGTCGGGGTTGCACGCGCTCAGCGCGAGGGCGGCGAAGGCGATGAACGACGAACGGAAAGCATGCGTCATGGCGGCGCTCCTGGTTGTGATGCTCGCTCGACGAGCACGACGCGTGTGCGACGAGGCAGACCGAATCCGTGACGAAATCGACAGCGGTCGCTAACGGGCCGTCACGAAGCCCCGGAGCGCCGCGAGGACCTCGTCGAGGTGCTCGCTCCAGAGGTCGTTGTGCCCCCCGCGGGGAATGCGCGCGAGCGTCCCGCGGCGAAAGGCGCGCGACATCCGCTCGCCATGCGCGAAGGGGATCACCTCGTCGTCGGTGCCGTGGATCACCAGCACGGGGACGTCGATCGAGGGCGCGCGCGACTCGCTGTCGAAGCGGTCTCGCACGAGCAGCCCCACGGGGAGCCACCAGAAGCGATCGGAGGCCGCCGCGCTCACCGAACGGAACGGAGAGATGAGCACGAGCCGCGCGCCCGCTCCCCGCGCTGCGAGGGCCGTCGCGACGCCCGTTCCGAGCGATTGCCCCACGAGCACGGTGCGATCGACGGTGACCCCGAGGCGCTCACGCAGGAGCTTCATCGCGCCGTCGGCCACATCGACGATCGCGTCTTCGCTCGGGGAATCTTCCGCGAGGGGGCCATAGCCCGGGTACTCGACGGAGAAGACGTTCCACCCCTCGGCGCGAAAGAGCGACGCGAGGTCGCCGCCGTCGGCGAGCTGCGCGCCGTTGCCGTGAAAGAACGCGATCGTGGAGAGCGCCCTCGCGCGCCGCGGACCACAGCGCCACGACGCGTCGACCGCCCGCGGAGCGTCCTTCGACCAGCACGCCCGCACCCGCCGCGACGGCCCTCGGCGGAGGCGCGGGGAACAAGATCATCCGTTGACACGCGAGGAGCATCAGGCCGCGGCAAGATACGCGAGCGCGAGCGAGCGCGCGACGCGAAGCGACCACGGGCGCGGCGACCTCACGACGCGCGCGACGCCCCTTCGCCCACGAGCGGACGCAGGTCGCTCACGATGCCCGGCGTGTCGGCGTCGTCAGGGAGCGCGTATCGCCGCTCGCTTCCCGCGTGGAGCGAGAGCACGAGGTCCTCCGCGGGGTCGCGGCTCCAGCCGCCCGCGGGGCGCTCGCTCCGGATCGCCGTGACGTCGACGAAGGCGACGCGCTCGATCTCCCCGGGGTCGCGGTAGAGCAGGAGTTCCCTGCGGTCGGCGGTGACCTCGACGCGACGGACCACGCGAGACCGCAGCGCCGCGGTGAGCATCGCGAGCGACACGACCGCGCCGAGCGCCATCATCGGAGCCGTCATCGCACCGAGCGCACCCTCGCGCGCGAACCACCGCAGGAACGACATCACCCACGCGCACGCGAAGCCCGTCGCGAGCGACACGACCACCTTCCACGCGAGCGACGTGCGGGGGCTGTCGTAGATCACGTTCTCGAACGCGTCGGAGGTGGGCCGCGCTTCCATCGCGCGCGGGAGCATATCTCATGCGGCTCGCTCACCGCGTCGCGACGTGCGCTCGCGGCGTCACGTCGTGCGGACCGCGCTGCACCACGAGCGCTCCGTGGCGCTCTGAAACCTGCGTTTCCGAGAGAGATTCTCGATCCCCCCGGCGTACGCCCATCGCAGGATGCGTCGCGTCGAGAGCCGCGCAGCGCGCTCGCGACAGCATCGCGGATGGAGGTTCCTTCGATGACGACTCACACGCTTCGCTCGACGCTCGGAGTGGCGCTCCTCACCACGTCGCTCATGTCCTGTCAGTCCGCCGCGCAGCTCGCGAGCACGCTCGCCAACGGCGCCGGAGGCGGCGCGGGAGGAGGCGCCCTCGGGCGCCCCAATCCGCCGACGCTGCTCCACACCGACGTGCGGCTCACCGAGCGTCCCACCGAGCAGCAGCTCGCGGCGTACTACTGCTCGCAGGCGGTCAACGTGCCCGCGATCATCTCGCCGTGCCGCGTGTTCGGCGCGATCCCCACGCGCGACAGCCTGCGCTTCACCTTCGCCGTCGACCTCACGCTCCGCAACGACAACCGGATCCCGCTGCCCACGGCCGAGGCCCTCCTGGCCTTCACCGCGTACCCGCAGGCCGCGGGGCAGCACAACCTCGGCGCGCTCTGCGTCTCGCTCCGCAACGAGGATCAGGTCACCGACCTGCCCGACGGCTGCCGCGACCGCGGCGACAACATCCGCACGATGGCCGACTTCGGCGGCGCCGCGGCGCGCTTCCTCTTCAACGTCGCCACGGGGCAGACGCGCGTTCAAGACGTTCGCATCCGAACCATTCCGCCGGGCGGAGAGATCCACGTCGTGGTGAGCCTGGGCCTCGACCCCGAGAGCACCGTGGGGCTCATCCGCACGATGTCCGAGTCGTCGATCCAGGGGCTCCAGCGCGGGCAGCAGCCGCACTTCACGATCCCCTATCAGCTCGAAGGCTCGCTCTGGATCGAGGTGCAGAACTTCGGCCGCTTCGCCGTGGCGATCCCTCAGACGCGCGGAGAGTTCGACCTCGGCGCGCAGCTCCAGCAGGCCGCCACGCGCTGACCGCGAAGACCGCGCTCGCCCGTTGACCGCGGGCACCTCACATCCCTACAGAATCACCGCGCCCGCGATCACCGCGGGCGAAGAGGGAGTCATTGCGAATGGCAGGCACGGTGCTCGTGGCCGGCGCCACCGGGGCGCTCGGTCGGTGCGTGGTCTCTTCGCTCGCGTCGCGGGGATGGAAGGTCCGCGCCCTCTCCCGCGACGCGGCGAAGGCCCGCGCGCTCCCCGGCGTGGCGACGGTTCACGGCGGAGACGCGCTCACGCCGTCGACGCTCGCGGGCGCGTTCGAAGGCTGCGACGCGGCGTTCTCGTGCCTCGGCGCGAGCATCGACCCGTCGCCCGCGAAGGGGATCAGGACGTACCGCGACGTGGACCTCCCCGCGAACCGCGCGCTCATCGACGCGGCGAAGGCGGCGGGCGTAGGGCGCTTCGCGTACGTGTCGCTCTTTCACGACGAGACGATGCGGCGAACGCTCGACTACGTGGTCGCCCACGAGGCCGTCGTCGACCACCTGCGCGCCTCGGGAATGGCCTGGAACGTCCTCCGTCCGACGGGCTTCTTCTCGGCCTTCGCGATGCTCCTCGACCTCGCGCGCCTGGGCCTCGCGCCCATCTTCGGAGACGGCCGCGCGGAGACCAACCCCATCCACGAGGCCGACCTCTCCGAGGCCTGCGCCGACGCCATCGAAGGGAGCGCCCCGCAAGAACTCTCCCTCGGCGGCCCCGAGACGCTCACGCGCCGCGCCGCCGTCGAGCTGGCCTTCGAAGCGCTCGGAAAGAGACCCCGAACGCTCTCCGTACCGCCGTGGATGGTCCGCGCGATGTGCCGCCCGCTGCGGCTCGTGCTCCCGCGCACGGCGCAGATCACCGAGTTCGTCACCTACGTGAGCACGAACACCTGCGTGGCGCCTCCGCGCGGCGAGCGACGCCTCGGCGACTACCTCCGCGAACGCGCGGCGGCCCTTCAAACGTAGCGGTCGCCGCGCGCGAGCACTTCGAACGGGAGCTCCACCCGCAGCGTGTCGGCCATGTCGCCGAGCTCGTCGGCGTAGGTGCGCGCCCTGACGCGCTCCATCTCGTGATGGAGCCGCAGCGTCGCGATGGGCTCTCCCGGTCGCGTGAGCTGATGGTGCGCGGTCTCGAAGAGCGCCCGCGAGGCCACGGGGAGAAAGTCGTCTCCCTCGCACCACATCGCGAGGGCCTTGTGGGCCGTGGCGTTGGCCGCCACCTCGAGGGCCGTGGCGAGCCACCCGTACACGTCGCTCTCGGCCTTCACCGCCGCCTCGGCGAGGCTGTTCACGAGGCCGTCGTCGAGGGCCGCGCGCTGCGCCTCGCTGAGCCGCGAGATGCCCGCGAAGGCCTTGAGCGCCGAGTGCGCGCTGCCCACGGCGCGTCCGAGCGCGCGGGCGCTGGCGAGCGTCGACATGCGGGCGACCTCACGCTGCGCGAGCCCCACCTTCGCGCCGAGCGCGCGGAGTCGCTTCACGGTCTCGGGGTCGTGGAGGGCGCGCGAGGCTTCCTCATCGATCCAGTCGGTGGAGGGCAGCGCGGCGAGGGCGGTGAAGCGCTCGCGGTGGGCGGAGAGTTCGGTCTGAACGAGCTCGCCCACGGCGTCGGCGCAGAGGTCCGAGAGGCGCAGGGTGGTGCTCTGAAAGCGCTCTCCCTCGCGGCGCATGTGGCCTTCGAACTGCTCGGTGGCCGTGGAGGTGGCGCGCTCGTTCCCCGCGCCCCAGTTCTCGGCGAGGTAGACGATGCGGGTGGCGAGGGCGTCTTTCTTGGTGACGTTCGAGAGCGACGGGCGCACGAGGCGTCCTGTCATCACGACGACGCGCTTGAGCGGCGGCTGGAGCGCGCCCGCGAGGCCCATGAGGTCATCGGCGCGGGGGCACGTGCGCCACGCGGCGCGGAGGTCGTCACCCTGCGCGTCGGTCCACGCGAGGAGCGCGTCGCGGCGAGGCCACTCGACCTTGTGCGCGTCGAACCAGTCATTGAGTGCGTCGGAGACCCTGCCCATGCGCGCCGCCGTTCCGTCGTTGGGGGTGTTCGAGAGAGCGGCGGGTATGCGACGGCGCGCGCCGCGGCGTCAATGGAGAGCGCGGCGGGCCACCGCTTCACGCGCCTGGCACAACGCGCGGCAGCGCCCCACACACAACGATGCGCTCGCCCTGGCGGCACTCCCCTTGCGATCATCGCGGCCATGCACACGAAGCTCGCCTTCGCCTCGCTCGCATCGCTCCTCTTCGCGCAGGCGTGCAGCGGAGACGCGGCGGAGACACCTGCCCCTCCGACCGAGATCGCCTCGCGGCAGCGCGTGACGTTTCGCTTCTCGGGCGCGGCCACGTCGTGGGCCGCCGTGACAGGATCGGCCTGCGATCCTCACGCCTTCGCGCGAGGCGCAGGCGCGTCATGGACGCCCCTCATGCTCACGGCGCCCTTCGTGTGCGAGTGCGAGTGCAACCCGCCGCGCGTCACGCCCGTCGCGACGGAGTGGCGGCGCATCGACGCCGCGTCGCGGCCGTCCGTCACCTGGGACGCGCGCGCGCTCGTCCGGTACGCGCACCCGGTCAACTGCGGGCAGCGCTTTCCAGGCAGGGGCGTCGAGAACTTCGACGCGTTCGTCGCGCAGCCCGTCGCCGCGGGACACTACCGCGTGGCCTTCGCCATCCGCGACGACGCGCCATCGGGCTGCAACGTCGATGGCGCGACCGCCACGTGCTCGGCGAGCCCGTCGGGCTCGGGCACCGGGTTCGGGAGCGACATCGCCCTCTGCCCGTCGCCCCGCACGGTCACGGTAGAGTTCGACCTCCCCGCGACGGGCGACATCGAGGTGCCCGTGACCGTGCCTCAGGGCTGAGCCCCTCGGGCGAGCGCATCCCCATGCGCGCGAGGAATCCCGCGCCCTGACGCGCTACCGGACCGGCGTCACGAGCACGTTGAGCGCGCCGCTGTTGTCGCTGAAATTGCTCGCGGGCATGGAGTCGTTCGCGGAGAGCCACAGCCGCCCGGAGCCCGCGCCCGTGACCCGCGTGGGGCCGAGGCCGATCGGGAACCAGCTCGTGCCATCGAACGACCCGATCAGCATCCCCATCGGCGACGACGGCAGGAGCGCCCCGGCCTCGAAGCGTTGCGCCTCGTGCGATCCCTCGGCGCCGAACATGCCGTAGGACCCCGCCACGCTCCACACGCCGTTGGCCTGGATCATCGCCGACGTCCCCGGCGGAATGGTGATCGACGTCGGGCCCGAGGGGAACGTCGTGGCGTCGACAGACACCGTCTGCATCGGGCCGGTGGCCCCTCCATAAGCGGGCGGCGCGTTCACGACGCATCCCATCGAGGCGTTGATGGCCGCGGCGAAGAGCAGGCTCGCCGTGAGTCGCGAAGAGATCGTGTTGAGGTGCATCGGAGGTCTCCATCCGCGGGCGTTCGAGGTGTGGCGCGCCGCGTACCGCTGGAATTGCAACCCCAACGCCGACGCCCGAACCGGCGCAAAACACCTGAAATCATGCTGTTTCGTGAAGCACGCGCGTTGGTGGAGGCATCGCGCCGACGCAACGCCCGACGCGTCGACGCGTCGCGTCCGCCGATCGAGAGGCCGTTCTGGCCCCGCGCTTCGCGTGCGAGACACCCGGCAAGGTCCTCCGCTTGCTCCGCGCCTGCCTTCGGTGGATCTTCGCCTCCCCGATGCGCACTGCTGGACCTGACGAGACGCTGATCGACAAGCTCCTCTCGGAGCGCGTGCTCTATCCCCTGCTCGGACTGACGCTCCTCGCGATCGTGTCGTTCGTGGTCGTTCGCAGCCGCAACCTCGGCCCCGCGCCCGAGCTCGACCTCGCGGTGATCGACGCGCGCGGAGACCTCGGCGCCGAGCGGGTGAACCTCCGCGCCCTCCGCGGACACCCCGTGGTCATCGACTTCTGGGCCACGTGGTGCGGCCCCTGCCGGGTGATGACCCCGGTGCTCGTGCGGCTGAACCAGCGCTTCAAGAGCCGCGGTCTCACGGTGGTGGGCGTCGACGTCGACGAGGAGGGCCCCTCGGTGGTTCCGCCGTTCCGCGCGCGCTTCGGCATCGACTATCCGCTCGTCTACGACGTGAACGGCAGCACCTCGCAGCGCTGGGAGATCCGCGGTCTGCCGACGCTGATCGTCGTCGATCGCGAGGGCAACGTGCGCTACCGCCACGCGGGCGTGGCCGACGAGGACAAGCTCGTGGAGATGATCGAGGGGATGCTGTAGCCCTCTCCCCGTCCCTCTCCCGCGAAGCGGGAGAGGGTGCCTGTTGGTAGCTGGAATGCTCCCTCACGCCGCCCTCTCCCCGCGCAGAGGCGGGAGAGGGAGCTTCTGTCGCAGCGGGAGCGCGGACGAGCGCGCGTGCGTCGCGCGATCCGCCATCGCGCGCGTCCGCGATCCGCCATCGCGCGCACGCGCGACGCGGCCTCGCGACGACTCCCTCTCCCGCCTCTGGCGGGAGAGGGCGCGTGAGGGCATCCCAGCCGTGTTTCGTGACAACGGCACCCATCTCGCGCTTCGCGGGAGAGGGACGGGGTGAGGGCGCTTACTCCGCGTCGGCTTCGAGCTCGACGTGAACGGGGGTAACGCCCCAGATCTCGTCGGCGTACTCGCGGATCGTGCGGTCGGAGGAGAAGCGACCCATCTTCGCGACGTTGAGGATCGACGTGCGCGTCCAGGCGTCGTGGTCGCGCCACGCGGCGTCGACGCGGCGCTGCGCTTCGGCGTACGCGCCGTAGTCCGCGAGCACCATGTACGGGTCGTGCTCGAGCAGCGAGTCGACGAGCGGGCGGAACATCCCCGGGTCGCCGACGGAGAAGTGCCCCTCGGCCACGAGGTCGAGCACCTCGCGCAGCTCGGCGTTCTGCTCGTAGTAGCGACGCGGGTTGTACCCGTGCGCGTGCAGGGCCTTCACCTCCTCGGTCACGAGCCCGAAGAGGAAGAAGTTCTCGTGCCCCACGGCGTCGCGGATCTCGATGTTGGCGCCGTCGAGCGTGCCGATCGTGAGCGCGCCGTTGAGCGAGAGCTTCATGTTGCCGGTGCCCGAGGCTTCCTTGCCGGCCGTCGAGATCTGCTGCGAGAGGTCCGCCGCGGGGATCACCCGCTCGGCCATCGACACGCTGTAGTTCGGGAGGAACAGCACCTTGAGCCCCGGCACCTGGGGATCGGCGTTGATGACCTCGGCGATGGCCGTGATGAACCGGATGATGAGCTTCGCCGTGGTGTACGCGGGCGCGGCCTTGCCGCCGATGAGGATCGTGCGCGGCACCACGAAGGCCGCCGGATCGCGCTTGGCGCGGAGGTACATCCCCACGACGTGAAGCGCGTTGAGGAGCTGGCGCTTGTACTCGTGGATGCGCTTGATCTGCACGTCAAAGAGCGAGTGCGGATCGACGATGAGCCCGTAGTCTTTGCGAATGCGCGCCGCGAGCACGCGCTTGCGCTCGCGCTTCACCTCGGCGAAGCGCGCGCGGAACGCGGGGTCGTCGGCGAGGGGCGTGAGCTCCTCGAGGCGGTCGAGGTCCTTGGCCCAGCCCTTCCCGAGGCGCTCGGTGATGAGCGCGGCGAGGCCGGGGTTGCACGACAAGAGCCACCGACGCGGCGTGACGCCGTTGGTCTTGTTGGTGAACTTCTCGGGCGTGAGCTCTTCGAAGTCGTGGAGCACGTCGCGCTTCAGGAGGTCCGAGTGCAGCGCCGCGACGCCGTTGACCTTGTGCGAGCCCACGGTGGCGAGCATGGCCATGCGCACCTGACGCTCGCCCGAGTCTTCGATGATCGACATGCGCCACGTGCGGGCGTGGTCGCCGGGCCAGCGGTTCATCACGTTGCGCAGGTGCCGCGCGTTGATCTCGTAGATGATCTGGATGTGCCGCGGGAGGAGCTTCTCGAAGAGCACCACGGGCCAGCGCTCCAGCGCCTCGGCGAGGAGCGTGTGGTTGGTGTACCCGAAGGTCTTGACCGTGATGGCCCAGGCCTCGTCCCAGCCGAGGCAGTGGTCGTCCATGAGCACGCGCATGAGCTCGGCGACGGCCACCGCGGGGTGCGTGTCGTTGAGCTGGATCGCGCACTTGTCCGCGAACTGATCGAAGGTCGAGTGGAGGGTCTTGTAGCGGCGCACGATGTCGGCGATGGCGCACGCGACGAAGAAGTACTGCTGGCGGAGTCGAAGCTCGCGGCCCGCCCACGTCGAGTCGCTGGGGTAGAGCACCTTCGAGATGGTCTCGGTGGCGTTCTTCTCTTCGACGGCGCGCACGTAGTCGCCGCGGTTGAACACGTCGAGGTCGAACTCGGCGCTCGCCCGCGCCTGCCAGAGCCGCAGGGTGTTGACCGTCGTGGTGCCGTAGCCCGCGATGGGCGTGTCGTAGGGGACGCCCACGACCTGCGTCCCGTCGACCCAGCGGTGACGCCAGCGGCCCTGGTCGTCGCGGTACTCCTCGCTGCGGCCGTAGAAGCGCACGGGCACGGTGTACTCGGGTCGGATGAGCTCCCAGGGGTTGCCGAACTTGAGCCACTCGTCGGGGTGCTCGACCTGCTTGCCGCCCTCGATGCGCTGCTCGAAGATGCCGAACTCGTAGCGGATCCCGTAGCCGTAGGCCGCGTAGCCGAGCGTGGCGAGCGAGTCGAGGAAGCACGCCGCGAGGCGCCCGAGGCCGCCGTTGCCGAGGCCCGGCTCGGGCTCCGTCTCGATGACGTTGGTGAGGTCGAGGCCGAGCTCCGAGAGCACCGCCGCCCACTCGTCGTAGACCCCGATGCTCAGGAGGTTGTTGCGCATCGCGCGACCGAGCAGAAACTCCGCCGAGAGGTAGTAGACCCGCTTCGGATCGCGCTGGTAGTACGCCTCCTGCGTGGCCGACCAGCGCTGTACGAGGCGGTCTCGCACGGCGAGGGCGAGGCTCATGTAACGGTCATGCGCCGTCGCCATGTGGGGGAGCTTCCCCTGCGAAAAATTCACGTGGTCGAGGAACGCCCTGCGCAGCCCCTCGGACTTCAGGCTCGTGCGGTCGTCTTCGATCACCACCCGCACACGTTCGCTGCTCGTCATCGCGGAGAACCTCCGTTCGTGAGGGCGATTTCTACCGCACTCCGAGGGCCGCACACGACCCGGGATTTCGCCCCCCGACAGAATCGACTTCGGGTATGAATACGCCCCGCGGGTCTCACCGTCTCGGGCGGACGCGCACGCGCGACGGAGCGCTCAACACGCTCGTCGGCCACGCGTAGGACCATCGGATTGTCTCGCAGACATCAGAGGAGATTTCTCATGAACACGTCCAGGGTGATGAGCATCGTCGGTCTCGTTGGCGCGCTCGCGGTCTCGGGGTACGGCAGCCAGGTGACCGCGCAGGGCAGCCTCACGATCGGCGGGCCGCGCGCGAACTTCGGCAAGCGCAACGTCCGCACCGGCTTCGTGCCCGACCCCATCAACGTGAACGTCGTCTCGGGCGGCACCATCGACGCCTCGGGCCTCGGCCTCGGCGCCGGCTGCCGCGGCTTCGTCACGCAGCGCCCCGACTTCATCGTCCGCTTCACGGGCCCCTCGTCGATGCTCCGCTTCTACGTCACGGCCCCCGGCGACACGACGCTCGTGATCAACGGCGCCGACGGCCAGTGGCACTGCAACGACGATTCGAACGGCGGCACCAACCCCATGGTCGACATCGCCAACGCGGGCACCGGCCAGTACGACGTCTGGGTGGGCAGCTACCAGTCGGGTCAGACGATCCGCGGCGTGCTCCACCTCACCGAGCTCTCGTCGAACCATCCCTGATCGCGCGCCGCGCGTAGCGGCCACGGCGCATCGCGGGTCACTCCCTCCGCCTTCGATCCTCTCCTCACATCCCGATCACGATCAGAACGGCGACTCGGTGCCGATCAACCCGTTCGGCGCGCCCGCCGTCCGCGTGTGCGCCGCCGCCGCGCCCTGCGTCGAAGGGCGCGCGCGCGCAGACGCGGCCTTCGCGGGGAGTTCTCGCGCGAGGAGCCTCGCGGGCGCGGCGACCGACGCGTCGACGACCGCGCGCGGCGCCTCGGGGGCGCGCTCGCCCGCGTACGAGAGCGTCACGTCACCGCGAGGCTCCTGCACCACCTGCATCCAGTCGTGGTAGCCCGCGGCCGAGACCCGCACGCGGTGGCTCGCGCTCGCCGTGACCTTCGTGGGGAGCATCACCGGCGCGCCGTCGACGTGCACGTGCGCGCCCGCCGGGAGGTTCTCGATGCGCAGCGTGGCCTCGGCCTCAACGGCGCTGCGGTGGAGCATCGTGGTGGCCTCGGGCGCGGGGCGCTTGAAGGGGTTCCACGCGATCATCACGGCGCTGAGGGCGCACATCGCCACGACGCCCGCGGTGATGAGCCTTCGGTTCGACGGCGGAGGCATGAGCGAAGGGGTGCCGCCCGGCAGCGTGTCCGACTGCTCGAAGGCCATCGGCGTGAAGCGGTTGGGGTCCGTCGCGACGCGCCTCGGTGACGCGGGCTGCGCCACGACCTCGCCGCGGAGCCACGCCTCGAGCGTCTCGCGCATCTTCACGGCCGACGCGAAGCGGCCGCCGGGCTTGCGCGCCATCGCGCGGTCGACGATCGACGCGAGGCCCGCGTCGATGCTGGGGACGTGAACCGTGATCGGGTCGTGCTCGCTCGTCGCGATGCGCACGAGCACGGCGTTGTAGTTGGGCGCGTCGAAGGGCAGCCGCCCCGTCACGAGCTCGTAGAGGATCACCCCCATCGCCCACACGTCGCTCCGCAGGTCGACGGGCGTGCCCATCACCTGCTCGGGAGACATGTACGCGGGCGTGCCGATGATCGCCCCGGTGCGGGTCATGCGCGTGCGGCGCGCGTCGTCGCCGAGGATCTTCGAAACGCCGAAGTCGAGGATCTTCGGCACCACGAGGCTCCCCTCGCGCGCGAGGAAGATGTTCTCGGGCTTGAGGTCCCTGTGGAGGACGTCCTTCTCGTGGGCCGCGGCGAGGGCTTCGAGCACGACGCACACGAGCTCGACGGCCTCGCGGGGGTCGAGCGCGCCCTCACGCTCAAGGCGCTCCGCGAGGCTCTCGCCGAGGAGGCGCTCCATCACCATGAAGGGCGCCTCGTCGTCGGACTCGCCGAAGTCGAAGACCCTCACGATGTTGCGGTGCCCGATGCGCGCGGCGATCTGCGCCTCGTTGCGAAAGCGCGAGACCGAGCTCTTGTCGTCGGCGAGGTTGGGGTGCAGCACCTTCACCGCCACCTCGGCGCCGCCGATGGCCGTGTTGCGCGCCACCCAGACCGAGCCCATGCCGCCCTCGCCGAGACGATCGACGAGCTCGTAGCGACCGCCGAGAACGCTTCCCTTCTGGAGCACAGGTGACCTCGCTGTGCGACGAACGTACCACAACGCCCCTGCGACGATCAGAGGGCGCAGCGCGGCGGTTTCACGCGATCGAGCGCGCGCTCCGTCGTGCCGTCACGGCACGGTCGCGACGGGCACGTCATGGCCGCGCGCCGCGCGCGACTCAGTGGTTGCGCGCGTGCGGGAGGCAGTACTCCGTCGGCTTGCCGCACTTGTCACAGGAGCACACGCGGATGTCGACGGAGGGGTCTTCGTCGGTGACGCCGCAGGTCGCGCAGCGCCGCACCTTGCGACCGCCCGGCGCGTCGTCGCGAAAGCGCCGCACGGAGCCCGCGCGCGCCCCGCGCTTCACGAAGCCGCGGAGCATCGACGCGAGCATCGGCGTGAAGAACAGGAGGTAGTTCCCCACGGCCACGAGGGGCATGAGCTTCTGGAGCCCGGGGAGCGTCCCCACGAGGTAGAGCAGCGCGAGCGCGTCGAGGAGCGCCAGCCACTTGATCGCCACCGGGAGGATGAAGAACACCAGGATCTGCTCGTCGGGGTAGAGCGTCGCGTACGCCAGAAACAGCGACATCAGCAGGTAGGCGTTCGTCGCGGGCAGGTGGAACGCGAACGCGAAGGCCGTCGTGCAGAGCATCCCGACGACCCACCACGCGACGAACTTCGCGCGGCCCCATTCGGACTCGAGCGTGGTGCCCATGCGGTAGTACCACCAGAGCGCGAACACCACGAAGATCGGCGACGTCGAGGGCGGCATCACCACGTAGGTGAAGAGGCGCCACACCTGGCCGCGCATCACCTTCTCGGGGTCGAGCATCAGCACCTCGCTGAAGCCCGGCGCCACGAGCTCCATCACGAAGGTGGCGGCCATGAGGCCCACCATCCAGTACGTGAGGTTGCCCGGGAGATACCGTCCGAAACGCCGCTCCAGCGCGGCCAGTAAACGCTCCATAGAGGTACCGCCGCCTCTAACACGGTCCGCCGCGAGGCGCACGCCGCCGTCACCCGCCGCTGTGATCGCGCGAGCGCGCGCGTTAGTGTCCCGCTCCACATGACCAGACGATCGCGTCGAGCGCTCGCGCTCCTGCTCGCGGCCTCGTGGGCGACGGGCGCCGCGCGCGCGCAGCAGACGCCGCAGCGCTATCTCAACTTCATCGATCAGCACGCACCGGTGCAGTGGTACCTCGACGGCGAAGCGCGCGGCGCGTGGCCTGCCCCCGGCGGTGAAATGCGCGCTGCGGCCCTCGACTGCGTGGCCCTCGGCGACGGCGGAGGACGTCCCATCCGATGCGCGCCGATGCCCCTCGCGACGGAGCTCAGGGCGTCTCCCTCACGCCTCTCGGAGTGTCTGACATTGCGCGAGGCGAGACCCGCCGCGAGCGCCGTCGCGACCTATGCGAGAACGGGCGCTCCGATCGCGCAGACGGTCCTCTTCGTGAGGCTCCGCACGCACCAGACCGAAGCGGTTCGCGCGCCGTGTCGCCGCCAGGGAATCGACGCGTGCATGGGCGCCCCTCCGGGGCCCGTGATCGGGCGTCGCGTGCTGCGGCTCACGGAGCACAACGTCGTCCCCGGTGACGCGACGCTCCGCGCCGACGCGTTCGATCTCGTGCGAGGGAGCGCGCCGTGGCTCGTTCCGCTCGGAGGCTCGTGGCCCGCGCATCCCGAGGGAGGCGCCTTCGATGAAGCGCCGATCGTCGCGCACACGGTCCCCACCGCGTCCGCGGGAGAGCGCTTCGCCGCGTGGGTCGACCTCGTCACCGCGAGGCTCCAGCGCGGTGACCTCACCGCCGCGCGCGCCGCGCTCGAAAGCGCCGCGGCGCTCTCGGTGGAGCTCACCGCGACGCCCTTCGTCGCGCCCGACCTGTCGCACCCGCTCACGCCCGCAGAGATCGACGCCATCGCCGACGGCAACGAACCCGTCGCGGTCCGTCACGCGAGGCTCCGCGCGCTCATCGGCGCGACGATGTTCCACGAGGCGTCAGACGTGCAGCACGCGCTCGAACGGGCGCGCGCGCTGCGCGCGACCATCACGCCGCCCGCCACGGAGTCGAGGGTGTACTTCACGGGCGAAGACCCGCGCGTGTTCGTGCCCACCGTGCTCGGAGGCCTCACCCGACTCACACGCCAACGCTGGACCGACCCCTGCGCGCCCGCGCCGCGCGTCGAAGGGGTCAGTCCGTGAGCGGTCCGAGCTCGCGCGACGAGAGCCACCCCATCGCGCCCGACGCGGACTTCACGCGCACGTAGCCGCTCTCGCGACGCGTGACCTCGACGCGCTCTCCCTCTCGCAGCGCCGCGTCGGGAATCCCATCGACGCGCGGCGACTGAAGCATCCGAAGCCCGCCGCGCAGCACGATCGACGACGGAGGCCGCTCGCCGCGCGCCGCCACGATCGCCACGCCGTGCGCTGCCACGAGCACCGACAGCGCGATGCCCGCGGAGGCGCCCACGCGCGCGACCTCGGTGGTGGCGCGGCGCCGCGAGAACCACAGCGCGATCAGCGCGATCTCCGCGAGCACCACGAGCGACACCGAGTGCCTCAGGGGCAGGAGCTCTCCGAACTGCACCGCGAGCGAGGGCTGCGTCTCGACCACGGCGCGGCCCGTCCTCGCGGCGTCTCGGCGCGCGAGTCGCACGCGCGTGGACCGGAGGTTCTTGCGCGCCGAGAGGTGCCACGGCGCGCGGAGGAGCACGCGTTCGAAGCACCACACGGCCTCGCCGTAGCGCTCCGCGCGCGCGTACACGGTGCCGAGGTCGTAGAGCACGTCCGTCGAGTCGACGCCCGCCGCGAGCAGCTCCTCGAACGCGCGCGCCGCCGTCGTGAGGTCTCCGCTCGCCTCCGCCGCCACGGCGCGACGCGCGAGCTCCGCGGGCGGAACGGCCACCGCGTCGAGCGTCACGAGCGAGAGCGCGCACGCGAGCACGAGCGCTCCGAGTCGACGCGCGCGGAGGCTCACGACGCGCGCTCCATCGCGCGCACCGCGGCGCTCACCTTGTCGAAGGCCTCGCGCGCGGAGCCCGCGCCGCCGAAGCGCAGCGTGTCGCACGCGGCCTGCGCGGACTTCACCGCGTCGCGTCCCGCGTCGTCGAGGCGCTCGGTGCCGTACTCCTTGCGCGCTTTTTCGAGGGCCCTGCCCGCGAGCTCGGCGGCGCGCGCGTCGTCCCCCGCGCCGAGCGCAAGCTCCGACTGCTTCAGGAGCGACTCGGGGTCGTTGCGCGCGGCGTCGTGCTGCGCGGCGCGGCGCGCGTCACGGAGGCGTCGGAGCCACCGCGAGACGCTCCACGCGGCGAGGGCGAAGGGAGGCAGCGCGATCACGCCCCACACGCGCGCGCCCGACGTGAAGAACGGGCGATATCCGTCGAGCGAGGGAGTCGCTTCGATGGGGTCGAGCGCGATGGTCGGGTCGTCGCGGCGCTCGTCGGCGTCACGCTCGAGCGCGGCGCCCGTGGCTGTGAGCGTCGGCAGCGGAACCGCAATCTGGTGATACTGCTCGTCGGCGGGATCGAACCACGGGACCGTGAGCATCCCGAGGGGGTGCGCGCCCGGCGTCTCGGCGACGAGGAGGTACTCGGTGACGAGCGTCCCTCGCACGTTGCGCTCGTCGGAGCGGTCGATGTCGTGGTGCGACGCGCCGTCGTGCATGCGCACGCCCTCGACCGTCGGGAGCGCGGGGAGCCCCACGGCGCCGAGGTATCCGTTGCCCGTCGCGCGCAGCGTGAGGGTCACCGTCTCGCCCGTCGGCGCGTTCGGTCGATCGAGCGACGCCTGGATCTGCAACGGTCCGAGGCGACCGGGGACGTAGCCCGCGGGGCGTCCCGCCGTCGGAGGCTCGCGCACGTCGACGACGACGGAGGGTCCGCGCGCCGTGAGCTGTCGGCGCTGACCGAAGAACATGTCGCCTTCGATGTACTCCGCGACCAGCTCGGGCGCGCCGATTTCAAGCCGCCCCGCGCGCGTGGGAAAGAGCGCGATCTTTCGCACGATGCCCGCGACCATGGGCCGACCGCCGACGTTCTGCGAGTAGAACTGCCGCGCGCAGCGCACCTGCCCGCGGTCGATGAGGGGCTCGTTCCAGAAGCCCGTGAGCTGCGGTTCGCGCTGCACGTCGCACGCGACCTCCGACGAGGGTACGTAGAGCCACACGCGCAGCGTGATCTGCTGGCCCACGTAGGGCGTCGGGTTGTCGACCGCCACACGCACGAAGCCGCCAGGATCGAACTGCGCGCCCACCTCGCCCGGCGGCGGCGCGTCGGGGTCGACCACCGCGGGCTGCGGCGCCTGCGGCTGCGTGTCGGGCGCCATCATCCCCGGCGGAAACACGCCGGGCGGAAACATCCCCGGCGGAAACCCCGGCGGAAAGCCGCCCATCGCGGGCTGCGCAGGCTGCGCGGGCTGCGCGCTCTGCGATCGCGCCGAGGCGGGCAACACCTGAATCGTGTACGCGGGGATGCGCGCCACGGTCTGGCTCGTCTGCGGATCGACCGCGCCGCCGCCGATCACCGTGTACCGCCCCGGACGCGGCGCGAGGAGGATGTACTCCGCGCTCGACTGCACGGTGAAGGTGCCCATCCCCCCGAGGCCGCCGAACATCATGTTGGCCGTGCTCGGCGGGGCCGCGTTGGCGAGCACCGTGAGCCCCGGGAACTGCAACGGCGTCGCCTGCGCCATGCGGTCGTTCTGCACGTGGAGCCCGTACACGAGGTGAAAGGGCTCACCCGCGACGGGCTGTCGAGGCACCGTCTCGATCGTGAGCCGCACCACGGCGAGCGCGTCTGCCGCGAGCGTGATCGCCGCGAGACCCGTGAGCGCTGCGAGCGTGGCGGAGCGGCGCATCGTCGGTCACCGCTCGTCGTCGGGAGAGCGCGGGACCTGCGAGGCGCGCCGTCGCAGGAGCATCTGCTGGAGGTCCTGCGCGTTGCGTTCGAGCTGGTCGAGCGGCGCGAGCGACATGGGCGGCGGTGCCCCCGCGTCGCCCTGATTCTGCGGCGGAGGCGGCGCGCTCGCGTCGTTGCCGCCGCTGCTGCCGTCCTGGTCCGCGCCCGCGTCGGGCTGCTGCGGCGAACCTCCGTCGGGCTGCTGCGGCGAGCCACCATCACCTTGCGGTGAGCCACCATCACCTTGCGGTGAGCCTCCGTCGCCGGGTCGTCCGCCGTCGCCCGTGGAGCCATCGGAAGACGCATCCTGCGAGGCATCTTGCGAGGCGTCGGGGCCTGCGTCGGGGTGGTCCTCGTCGTCCTTTCGGCGGCGCGCGATCTCGAGGTTCCACGCGGCGTCGAGGTAGCCGGGCTGGAGCCGCAGGGCCTCTTTGTACTGGTCGATCGCGCTCTGCCAGAGGTGCTGCGCGAAGTACGTGTTCGCGAGGTTGTACGCGGCCCTCGCGCGCAGCGTGGCCTCGATGTCTTCGGGCGTCACGCCCGTGAAGCCGCGCGCGGTGCTGCGCATCTCGTCCTGCGCGCGCTGCCACGCCTCGGGCAGTCCCGCGTCGGATTCGAGCTCGGGGAGCACGCCGCCGTCACCGGGCGGCGCCGCGATGCGAAAGCGCGCGAGGCCGCGGTTCATGTACACGCCGGCGTTCGAAACACCCCTGCCCGAAGCCGCTTCGTAGTGACCGAGCGCGCCGGGAAAGTCTCGCTGCGCGTACGCCCGGTTGCCGTCTCGCACGTGGGGCTCGGGCGCGTCTCTCGGCGGCCACGCCCACACGGTGAAGCCCGTGAGCGCGAGGCCCACCACGGTGGGAGCCACCCACGGAGGGAGCGTCCAGGTTGCCTTGCGCGTCTTGCGGCTCACGACGCGTTCCCCTTGCGGCGCAGGCGCTCGGGCACGAGCACCGACGCGATGACGAGGAGCACGAACGCGGGCACGAGCACCGGCAGCACGAGCTCCTCGTAGATGGTCTTCTGGGTCTCTGCGAGCTCGGCGCGGCGCAGCCTCGCGAGCTGACGGCGCACCGCGTCGATGCCCACCTCGCCCTGCCGCGGACGGAAGTACGCCCCGTTGCCCTCCGTCGCGACCGATCGGAGCTGCTGCTCCATCTCGGGCGTGAACTGCGTCTGCTTGACCTCGCCGCGCGAGTCGCGGTCATAGCCCGCGAGTCGACCGTCGGCGGTGTACGCGGGGATGGGCTCCGGCGCGGCGCTCCCGATGGCGTCGATGTACACCTGGATGCCGTCGGCGGCGGCCTCTCGCGCGGCGGCCACGGGGTCGCCTTCGAGGTCCTCTCCGTCGGTGATGAGAAGGATCACCTTCGACCGTCGCGCCGCGAGCGGATCGCGATGAAGGAGCTCCCGCGCGGCCGTGAGCGCGCGCCCGATCGACGTGCCCTGCACGGGGAACTCCCACGGGTGCGCGTCGCGGAAGAAGCGCAGCGCCGCTTCGTGATCCGTGGTGAGGGGGTACTCCATCGTCTCGCCCGCGAAGAGCACCACGCCCACGCGGTCGCCGGGCTCCTCTTCGAGGAGGCGCACGAGCTCGGCCTTCGCACGCTCGATGCGCGAGGGCTGAACGTCTCGCGCGAGCATCGACTTCGACACGTCGAGGCAGACCACCACGTCGATGCCTCGACGCGACACCACCTCGGTGCGCGACCCGTGCTGCGGACGCGCGCCCGCCAGCGCCAGAAGCGCCGCCACGACGAGCACCATCGCGGCACGCGCCGCGCGCCAGCCCGCGGGAGATCCGTCACGGAGCCGCTGCACGAGGGCCACGTCGCCGAAGCGCTCCATCGCGCGACGGCGAGACCACGCGGCCCACCCCATCGCGGCGCCCATGAGCGGCACCGCCGCGAGCAGGAGGAGCAGCACCCACGTCGGTTCGCCGAGCCTCACGGGAACCTCCTCAGGCGCGTGCTCGACAGCGCGGCTTCGAGCAGGAGGGCCACGAGCGCGGCGATGGCGAGCGGCGAGTAGAGCTCGCCATAGCGCACGCCCGCATCCGCGATCTTGCTTCGTTCGAGCTGGTCGAGGATGCGATGAAAGCTCTGCTCCAGCGTGGCGCGGTCGGCCGCGCGAAAGAACTCCGCGCCCGTCGAGCGCGCGATCTCTTCGAGCAGCGCGGGGTCCACGGGAAAGCGCTGCGTCTGGTACACGGGCTGACCGCGCAGGTCGACGCCCTGCTGCACCGGGGCCTCGTCAGACTGGCCCACGAGGATCGTGTAGACCTTGCAGCGCAGCGCCACCGCGAGCTGCGCCGCCTCGCGCGGGTCGACGTGGCCCGCGTTGTTGGCGCCGTCGGTGAGGAGCACCACCACCTTGCTCCGCGCGTCGCTGCGTCGGAGGCGGTTGAGCGCCGTGCCGAGGCCGTCGCCGATGGCCGTCCCGCCGCCGTCGATGAGCTCGAGGTTGAGCGCGTCGACCATGCGCTGGAGCACCGTGTAATCCAGCGTCGGAGGCACCACGGTGTACGCCTCGCGGCCGAACACCACGAGGCCGATGCGGTCGCTCCGCCGGCGCCGGATGAACTCCGCGACGACGTCCTTCGCGGCCTGGATGCGCGTGGGCTGGAGGTCCGCCGCGCGCATCGAGCCCGACAGGTCGATGGAGAGCACGATGTCGATGCCCGAGAGCTCGAGCTCATCGGGCGCATCGACCCGTTGCGGCCTCGAAAGCGCCACGCCGAGCAGCACGATCGCCACGACGCGCAGCGCCGCGGGGAGTTGCACGAGGCGCGTCGCGAGCGTTCGCGGAGACGCCGCGAGGGCCGCGCCCTGCGACACGTAGAGCCTCGCCGCAGACTCACCCGGCGACGCGCCGAGGGGCTTGTAGAGCAGCCTCGCGCCGAACCACGCGAGGCCCGCGATGGGCAGGGAGAGCAGCGCGAGGGGCCACTTGAGCTGCACCTGCCAGGCCTGTGACCAGATCCAGCCGAGCGCCGCCGCGGCCAGCACCGCGAGGATCACCGAGGCCATGATGACCGTGGTCACGACGGGCGTGACGCGTCGCACGGGACGCTTCACGGGCTTCTGCTGCGCCCGTTTCACCGAGGCGCCGAGGGGGCCGCGCGGGGTCACGGCGGGCCTCCCATCGTGACGTTGGCGCCCTGCGCGGGGAGCACCGCGGGCCTTCCGCGCTCGACGATCGAGATGGCGTCGCGGAGGATCTCGTCGGCCTCCTCGTGCGAGGGCACGTAGCCCGCGAACTTCACGAGGTCGCACTCCGAGAGGAGCCGCTCGACCTCGACGAAGGTCACGCCGGGGAGCGGGTTCTTTCGCACCTGCGCGAGCACCTCGTCGGTGGTCATCTCGATGGCGTCGAAGCCGCGCATTCCGCCGAGGTAGCGCCGGAGCACGTCGGAGACGGCGTCGTAGTAGTCCTTCGTGTGGCCGCGCGAGAGGAGGTCTCCGCGGGCGAGCGCGTCGAGGCCCTCCCGCGCGATGACGTAGGGGTGCCTCGGCGGCGGCGGCGGCGCGACCTTCTTGGGACGCCCTCTCCACCACGCGCCCGCGACGAGCGTCGAGACCGCGACGGCGAAGACCGCGTCGAGGCCGAGCGCGACGTGTCGCATCGTGAGCGCGCCGAAGCGCACCTCGGCGGGCGGAGTGACATCCCTCGGCTGCGGGTGCGTCGCGTTGCCAAAAACGCTGCGCACGCGGAAGCGCACGGGCGGGGTGCAGATGCGCGCGATCTCGTCGCCGGTGTTCACGCGCGCGGGCAGCGGGTCGATGTGAATGTCCGCGACCTTGAAGGGCTGCACCGCGACGGAGACGTCGGTGGTGACCCAACCGTCGCTCGCGGGACGCGCGCTGCGGTCGCGCTCGGGTTGATCGCGGGCGTAGTCCATCTCGACGGCGGGCTGTTGAAAGGCCACCACGTCGGGGTCGAACTCCACGCGGTCTCGCGACCGGTAGCGGAAGCGGTAGGTGATCACCACGCGGTCGCCCACGCGCGGCTGCTCGGGGCCGAGGGTGACCTGCACCGTGGGCGTGCGGTCGGCCGGGAGCGGATCGGGCGTGCACGCCGAGGCGGGCGCCGGCGCGGCGTCTCCCGAGGCGTCGTTCACGGCCGCGTCGTCGACGGCGGCGTCTTGCGCGAGCGCCGTCGAGGGGAGCGCTGCGAGCGCGAGCGCGAGTGCGAAGCGCTTCACCCGTGCATCCTCCTCGCGCGGCGGCGGAAGAACTCCGCGAGCGGCGCGATGTACGGCCTGTGGGTGGCGATGGAGATGTTGTCGAGGCCGAGGCGCTTGAAGAGCGTGTCGCGCGCGACCTTCTGCTGCACGATCTGCTTCTTGTAGGCCTCGCGGACGCGCGGGCTCGACGTGTCGACGGGGATGAGCTCGCCGGTCTCGAGGTCTTCGCACCAGGCGATGCCCACGTCGACGAGCTCGTCTTCGCGGGGGTCGGTGACGGTCACGGGGACGAGGTCGTGTCTGGCCGCGGTGACGCGGAGCGAGTGCTCGTAGTCGTCACCGAGAAAGTCGCTGACGACGAAGCACACGGCGCGTCGGCGCGAGAGGTGACCGAGCACGTCGAGGGCGCGCGCGAGGTTGGTCCCTCGCCCCTTGGGCTGGAATTGCAGGGTCTCGGCGACGACGCGCATGACGTGGCGCGGGCCCTTGCGCGGGGCGATGACCTTCTCGATGTCGTCGGTGAAGAGCACGAGGCCGACGCGGTCGTTGTTCTTCACGGCGCTGAAGGCGAGCACGGCGCTCACCTCGGCGACGAGGTCCTGCTTGAACTGGTTGCGCGTGCCGAAGCGCTGCGAGGCCGACATGTCGACCAGGAGCATCACGGTCATCTCGCGCTCTTCGCGGAAGACCTTGACGTGCGGGGCGTTGGTGCGCGCGGTGACGTTCCAGTCGATGAAGCGCACGTCGTCGCCGGGCTGGTACATGCGCACCTCGTCGAAGGCGAGGCCGCGGCCCTTGAAGACAGACGCGTACGTGCCCGCGAGCTGGTCGTTCGCCAGCCTCGCGGTGTGGATCTCGATCTTCCGAAGCTTCTTGAGGATCTCCTTCGAAATCATCGGCGGCTGCGCGGCACGGACTACGGGACCTCGACGGCTTCGAACACGCGAGAGATCACCTGGTCGGCGGTGACCTCCTCGGCCTCGGCCTCATACGTGAGCGACACGCGGTGCCGGAGCACGTCGAGCCCGATGGCCTTGATGTCCTCGGGGATCACGTAGCCCCGGTGCTGCAGGAACGCCCTCGCCCGCGCGGCCATGTTGAGCGCGATGGTCGCGCGCGGCGACGCGCCGTACTTGATCATGGGCGCGAGCTCCTTGAGACCCGCCTTCGCCGGGTCGCGCGTCGCGAACACGATCGAGACGATGTAGTCCTTGAGCTTGTCGTCCATGTAGATCTCGGGGATCACCGCCCGCGCCTTCACGATCTGCTCGGGCGTGACCTTCGCGCTCACCGTCGCCGTCGAGGTGCCCGTCTGGCGATCCATGATCGCGCGCTCCTCCTCGCGGCTCGGATAGCCCACCTTCACCATGAGCATGAAGCGGTCGACCTGCGCTTCGGGGAGGGGGTACGTGCCCTCCTGCTCGATGGGGTTCTGCGTCGCCATCACGATGAAGGGCTCGGGGAGCTTGAAGGTCTGGTCGCCGATGGTGACCTGATGCTCCTGCATGGCTTCGAGCAGCGCGCTCTGCACCTTGGCGGGCGCGCGGTTGATCTCGTCGGCGAGCACGAGGTTGGCGAAGATGGGGCCGCGCTTCGAAACGAAGTTCCCGTCTTGCGGGCGGTAGATCACCGTGCCGATGAGGTCCGCGGGCAGCAGGTCGGGCGTGAACTGGATCCGCGCGAACTGCGCTTGAATGACCTCACAGAGCGTGCGGACGGTGAGGGTCTTCGCGAGGCCGGGGACGCCTTCGAGCAGCACGTGCCCGCGGGCGAGGAGCCCGATGAGGAGCCGCTCGACCATCGTGGGCTGCCCCACGATGACCTTGCCGACCTCGGACAAGATGTCGTCGATGAACTTCGATTCAGCCTGGACCAGTTCGGTCAGCGCGCGGTTGTAGCTCATGGCGATGGGTGCGAAGGACTCGTCGGGTGGCGATGGGTGTAGGGCCGTGGGGCACTACCGCAAAGGCGCGGCTCGTTGCAACTGCGCCGAACGAAACCCGCCGTCTCCGACGGGTATTCCAGCGGTCAGGCGCGGGCCGAGCGGACGATCTCGGTGCCCATCCCGCTGTCGGTGAAGATCTCGAGGAGCACCGTGCGGGCCCTGCGGCCGTCGAGCACGTGGACCTTGCGCACCCCGCCGTCGATGGCCTCGAGGGCGCACTCGATCTTCGGGATCATCCCCCCGTCGATCACGCGCTCGGCGATGAGCTCCCGCGCCGTCGCGTGCGTGAGCGACGAGAGAAAGGCCCCGTCGGCCCCGCGCACACCCTCGACGTCCGTGAGCAGGATGAGCTTCTCGGCCCGGAGCGCCTCGGCCACCTTGCCCGCGGCCGTGTCGGCGTTGAGGTTCAGCGAGGCCCCCTCGCCGTCGACCCCGATGGGCGCGATCACGGGGATGAAACCCGCGCGCATGAGCTCCACCACCACGTCGGGGTTCACGTGGCGCACCTCGCCCACGCGGCCCATGTCCACCGACTCGCCCTCGCGGGTCACCATCGGCGGAGACTTCTCCGCGAGGATGAACCCGTCGTCCTTGCCCGAGAGGCCCACGGCGCGGCCACCGTGACGGCAGATCAGCGACACGATGTCCTGGTTGATCGAGCCCGCGAGCACCATCTCGACGACCTCCATCGAGGCGTCGTCGGTGACCCTGA
This sequence comes from Polyangiales bacterium, assembly GCA_046351535.1. Taxonomy (GTDB): domain Bacteria; phylum Myxococcota_A; class Polyangia; order Polyangiales; genus CAISKJ01. Next base: position 79,986 of record JAXLYG010000030.1, on the reverse strand, counting down.
GCCCGTCGACGAAGCGCGATTGAACGCCCGCGCGCTTGAGCGCCGAGCTGATCTGCGGCCCGCCGCCGTGCACCACCACCACGTTCACGCCGATGTACTTCAGCAGGCAGACGTCGCGCGCGAAGCTGTCTTTGAGCTCCGGCGCGACCATCGCGTGGCCGCCGTACTTGATGACGAACGTCCTGCCCTGAAAGCGCCGGATGTACGGCAGCGCCTCCAGCAGCACGCGGGCCTTCTCGATCGCGGTCTCCATGGGCGGGCGCTTGTAGGCGATCCCGCGCGCGCGCACAACGGCGACGTGGGCGGCGACCGCTACCAGCGCGCCGACGCGGGTCGCAGCGAGAGCGAGAGGCCGCCGGTGAAGAGCCGCGCGTCCTCGTCGGTCACGCGGTCGCCGGGCTGCACGATGTGGTAGTAGCGCACGAAGGGACCGAGCGAGAACACCGGTCCGATGGGCACATCGAGGCCGATGCCCGCGTCGAGGGCGAGGCGCGCGGCGCCGCCCGTGACCCCGGCGCCCGCGTGCGCGTCGACGAAGAAGCGCAGCCGCCCCGCGAAGGGCTCGAAGCGCAGTCCGCCGTGCGCGACGGTGAACGACGCGAAGTCGTTGTCGAGCGTGCTGCCCGCGCCCGCGGGGAGCCGCCAGTACGCGCCGCCGAGCTCGATCGCGAGGGCCGCGCCGCGGGTCCCGCCGTCGGGGCGCACGAGCTGAAAGCCCACGCGCGCGTCGCCGCCGTAGGCCCACGAGAGCGCGGGCGCGTTGCCATCGTATGCGGCGCGGTCGGTGTTGCGCTGAAACGCCGAGAGCATGTACCCGCCGCCGCCTTCGAGGCGCAGCGAGAGCCGATGGATCACCCCATCGGCCGGGCGCGTCGCGGGCTGCGCGACGACCTCCTCGGGGAGCGTGAGGGCCGCCTCGGCGCGCTCGTCTTCGAAGCTCGCGCGGAGCGTCACGGAAGAGACCCCGCGGGTCCATTGGAGCGCGACGTCACAGGCGTTCGCGGCGCCCTCGACGGGGGTCGGCGCGCCCACGAGCACCGACGCGTCCGCGCTCTCGATGCGCAGCCCCTCGCGGGGAATCGCGGCGCCCGACGCGGCGAGCACGCGCACCCGTGCGGAGCCCGTGCGCTGCCGCGCGTCGGACGTCGTCAGCGACGCTTCGAGGCGCAGCGGACCGATGCGCTCGGCCTCGAAGGTGCGCTCGACGGCCCCGACGCCGCTCGCGTCGAGCGCGCAACGGAGCGTGTGCGCGTGGCGCCGCTCGACCTCGACGGGCGCGTCGGTCACGGCCGCGAGGGGCGCGCCGTCGAGGCCGCAGAAGAGGCCCGCGGTGACGGTCACCCTTCGCACGCCCGCGGCGCTCTCCTCGGAGCTCGTGAAGCGCGCGACGGTGGTCGTGGCGACGGCGCTCGGCGGGCCCTGGAACCCGTCGGCGTCGATCGCAGAAATACGCATGAAGTAAGACCCCGGCTCGACGCCCGGGATCTCGATGCGGTTCTGCGCGGCGGGGCCTCGCACGTCGGCGATCACGGCGTTGAAGCGCGCGTCGCGCGACACCTCGACGTGCCACTGCGCGGGCGCGGGGACCGACTCCCCGGCGCGGGGATGCACCGCCGACGCGTCACCGGGGCCGACCTCGCCGACGACGGAGACCGTGTCGGTCGTCGCGAGCGCGAGCGTCGTGGGCCGCGTGATCCACGAGGGCGCGAGCGGCAGGAGCCTCGGACGCGGGATGCGCTGCGCCCGCACGGCGCGGACGCCATACCCCTGCGGCACGCGGACGTGCTGGCGCGGGACGCTCACGCTCGATCCGCCGCGGTAGACCGCGAGCGTCGAGCGACGCCGCTCGTCGACCTCGAGCCTGGCCTCGGTGCCGCGTTCGAAGGTCACGCGCCCCGCGTCGGTGCTCACGGCGGGCGCGGGCGGCGCGGCGCGCGGGCGGTCGAGGCTCGCGAGAAAGGCCGTGAGCGTGCCGCGTTCGAGCACCGTGTCGGCGGCGGAGGCGTCGCGACGGACGCGCGTGCTCGTCTCGCCGAGGATGACGATGAGGGTGCGCTCGGCGAGCTGGAGCTGCGTCTCGTCGGCGAAGGTGACCTCGGCCGAAGAGCGCTCTCGGGTGTTCACGCGGTTGCCGCGGTAGAGCGGGTCGTTGGGGCGTCCGGGTCGCGCGGCGGCCTCGGCGGCGCCACCCGCGGCGGGCAGCGGCTGCGCGCGCACCTCGACGGCGTTGTGCACCGCCGTGAGCAGCGCGTCGGGCGCGTTGGTGGCCGACGTGCGCGGCGGGATCACGAGCACGGTGCCCGGACGGAGCCTGTGCGGCGGAGGTCCCATGGTGGGGTTGGCCCGGTGGATGAGCACCGTGTCGCGCGAGTCGCCGTAGAAGCGCCGCGAGATCGCGACGCAGGTGTCGCCGGCGACGACGGTGTAGCTCCGCGGCTGCGTGGAGCCCGCCTGCTGCGCGAGGGAGACGCCCGGCGTGACGACGAGCGCGGCGGCGATCACGACCTGTCGCAGCGCGCTCATCGGCCCCTCCTCAACGCGCGGAGTAGCTTCTGGCACACGGCCGTGTCGTCGACGGTGGCGAGGGCGCAGTCGCTGGCGCCCGCGCGGATCAGCGCCGGCGCGTCGGAGGCCCGCGGCACGTCGATCACCACCACGGGGAGCGAGGCCAGCGCGGTCGTCGCGCGGACGGCCTTCGTGCGCTCGTCGGCGCCGTCGCCGCCCGCGATGAGCACGGCCTTCCACGGCCGCTTGTCGGGGCTGAGGGCGCCGGGAGAGTCCACGGGAAACGCGGTCATCCCCTGCATCGCGAGGACGGTGCGCAGCGTCGCGGCGCGCTCGTCGCGGAAGCCCCAGAGGGCGACGCGCGGCGACGGGCCGGTGTCGCCCGCGGGGCCCTCCCTCGTGTCTTCTCTGGGCTCCGACGAGAGGGCGCGCTCGTCGCGCGTGAGGCCCGCGGCGCGCGCACGCTCGGCCGCGTCGCGGGCCGCGAGCGACGTCGCGTCGACGCCCGCCATCGCGCGCTGGAGCGCGTCGCGAAACGCGGCGGCGTCGGGGCGCTTCTCGGGGCGCTTCGAGAGCGCGCGGAGGCACAGCGCCTCGAGGCCCGCGGGCACCTCCCTCGGCGGCGGGCGCTCGGAGAACGAGGGCGGCGCGGAGAACATCTGCTGCGAGATGATCTCCGCCGTCGAGCGGCCGTTGAAGGGCGGCGCGCCCGAGAGGAGCTCGTAGAGCATCGCGCCGACGGCGTAGATGTCCGTGGGGGCGGCGACGTTGCGGCCCACGCACTGCTCGGGGGACATGTAGTGCGGCGTCCCTCGCACGGTGCCCGTGACGGTGAGCTTCTCGGCGCCCTCGGTCTCGTTGACGAGGGCGATGCCGAAGTCGAGCACCTTCACGCGGTCCGTGCGGTCGCCCGCGTCGAGGAGCATCACGTTCTCGGGCTTGAGGTCGCGGTGCACGATGCCCGCGGCGTGGGCCGCCTCGAGCACCTGGAGCACCTGGTCGATGATGCGCACCGCGCGGTCGATGGGGAGCGTCAGGCCGCCGGCCTTCACCTGCGAGTCGAGGCTGAACCCGCGGAGCAGCTCCATCACGAGAAAGAGCTCGCCCTCGTGCTCGCCGTAGTCGAGCACGGAGACGACGTTGGGGTGGCGCAGCCGCGCGAGCACCACGGCCTCGCGGCGAAAGCGCGCCCTGAGCTCTCCCCGCAGCGTCCACTCGGGCAGGAGGAACTTCACCGCCACGGGCTCGCCGAGGTCGATGTGCGTGGCGCGGTAGACCCTCCCCATTCCCCCCGCGCCGAGGAGCGCCTCGATGCGGTACCGACCCGCGACGACGGCGCCGAGGCGCGTGTCATCGGGAGCCCGTCCGCACGCGGGGCAGGGCTCGTCGGGGTACGCGAGGGTGTTGCACCCCGGGCACGCCGTGGCGTCGTCGGGGAGCGCGCTGTCCCTCGTGACCGCGACGACGGGCGGCGACATCGAGCCGTGCAGCAGCTTGCCTTCGTCGATCACGGGATCACCTCGAAGATCTCGACGGGCTCGCGCTTGCCCCGCAGCGGATGCGCCCCGAGGGGGTTGTACGAGAACCTCGACCCCACGGCCCGCACGATGGAGCCCGTCACGAGGGTCTGCCCGCCGCGCGCGAGCCCTTCGAGGCGCGCGGCCACGTTCACCACGTCACCGATCACGGTGTACTCCATGCGGCTCTCGCTGCCGAGGTTGCCCACGAGCGCCTCGCCGCGGTTCACGCCCACGCCGAGGCGCACCTCGATGCCGTAGGTCTCCTGGCCACGCGGGGGCGCTGGCCTCGACGAAGCGGTGGATGTCCTCCGGCGGCCGCGAGCGCCCTCGGCCGCGGGCGCGTCGGCCCGGTCGCCGCGGGTCGCTTCGCAGGACTCCCAATCGGAGCCTCGTGCGCGAGTCCCGCGGAGCGGGACTTCATTCAGATCGATCTCGAACTGCCTCCCCTGCCGCGTGTTTCAACACGCGGCGCGAAGGGGCAGCGCTCGTCCGGGACAGTAGTGTTAGGCGCCTCCGCACGATGAGTTGCGCATTCGCGCTCCGCCCGTCATGCCGCCCCGCGGCTTTCGTCCTCGCTCGACTCCCGCGGCGTGCCTCGGGCACGCCTTGGTCGCTCGCTCCGGGCGCGCTCGCGGGATCGACTCGGCGGATCGGGCGCGAATGCGCAAGTCATTGCGCGGAGGCTCCTAAAGAGCTCATTGAGAAACGCGACGACCTTCTCGGGCGGCGCCCCCTCGGCGAACGACGTGAACGACGCCACGTCGGCGAAGAGCACCGTCACCTCGCGGCGCTGACCGCCGAGCGCCAGCGATTGCTCGCCGCGCGCCACGGCGCCCGCCACCTCCGACGGGAGAAAGCGCGACAGGTCGGCCTCGACGCGCTGCCTGCGCGCGATCTCGGCCTCGCCCGCCGTGAGCTTGTCGGCCATGCCTTCGAGCGCGTCGCCGAGGGTCTCGAGCTCGTCGCCGGTCTTGACCGGCGAGCGCGTCGAGAAGCGCCGCGCGGCGTAGTCGCCCGTGAGGTCGACGAGTTGACCGATCGGTCGGGTGGTGCGCTGGGCCATCCAGGCGCCGAGCGCGGCGGCGAGGGCCGCGCACGCGAGCGCCCCGAAGGAGAGGACGTTGCGGGCCTCGGTGAGCGCGCGGTAGGCCTCGCTCTGCGTGCGGCGCACGGCGATGAACCAGCGCATCCGTCGGAGGGCCCTGTAGGCGCCGACCATGGGCACGGCGCCGTCGCGGTACTCCATCGAGAGCGACACGTCGCGCTGCTCGACGTCGCGCTGGTTCGCGAGAAACTCGGCGCTCTGAAAGATGTCGCGGCGCGCGAGCGAGGCGCCCACGGGCTCGGCGCCGGGCACGAGGAGGCGGAGGTCCTTGTCGACGACGAGCACGCGGCGGCCGGTGTCGTACTGGCGCACCGAGACCTGCTCGACGAGGGTCGAGAGCCAGCGGGGGTCGAGCGTGGCGATCACCCAGAGGCGCACGCCGCGCTCGTCGGAGAGCGCCTCGGCGTAGCGCAGCGCGACGCCCGCGGGCGTGAACTCCGTCGGCAGCCACGCGCCCGACCGCGGCGGCGCGCGCAGGAGCTCGTCGGGCACGCGCGCGACGGGCCCCGGCTCCCTCGACTCGCGCGCGGCGTTGTAGATGGTGTCGACACGCTCGCCCGTGGGCGCGTAGACCGCGACGTGGAGGAGCGCCGCCGCGCGCGCCGCGGTGTCTCGCGCGAGCCGCACGCGCGCCTCGGGGGAGCCCACGTCGTTGTCGAGGAGCGTCCGCGCGACGCGGTGCGCGCCCTCCTCGGCGTACTCGAGGTCGCTCACGAGCGAGCGCGCGGTCGCGTCGAGGATGGTGAGCTGCAGGTCTCGCTCGGTGTCGGCGAGGCCCGCCCTCACGGTGCGCGCGGTCACCCACGCGAGGGCGAAGATCGGCAGCGCCGCGACGACGAGCAGCGCCGCGGTCCACCGCGTGCGGAGCGAAATCCCACGCGCTCGGGTGCTTGTTGGGGTCGACACGCCGCGCGAAGGTAAGCGATCCCGCCCGCACAAGGAACAGGTCAAGACTGACTCCCTCGCGGGTTCTCGCGCTGCAAAAACCGCTCAGCAGCCGAAGCCTGCGCTCACCGTTCGCACGGTCCCGCCCGTGACCTGCGCGCACGACATCCCGTTGAAGCGGATCTCGCGGTTGGTGCCGTCGGTGAAGACCCAGCCGTTGGTGCCGTCGCGCGGCACGATGCGTCCGTCGAACTGCACGGTCACCATGTCGGGCCGCGACGGCGTCGTCGCGAAGCGCCACGTGCACGCCCGCGTCGCCGACGTGATCGAGCGCAGCGCGGCCTCGAGCTGCGACGTCGAGCCCGCGTCGTAGAAGCGAACCGCGCCCGTGCGCGCGCGCCCACCCGCGACGGCCATGGTGTTGAGCGAGGGGTAGAGCGTGAGGTCCGCGCCGGGGATGCCGAGCACGAAGGTGTCGACGTTGTAGGTCGTGCGGATGTGCGCGATCTGCGCGATGACCTGCGACGGACCGCTCCCGCAGTTGGGGGCGCCGTCGGTGGCGAGCACGATGAAGCGGCGGCGCGTCGAGGTCGTGGTGCGGAGGTGCTGCTCGGCGGTCTGGAGCGCGGTGTACGTCGGCGTGAAGGCCGTCTGGTAGGGGCCCCGCGCAGCGAGCGCCGAAGCGATGCGCGAGCCGGCCATCGGCGAGATGGGCACCACGGGCGCCGAGGGCACCATGCACGCGTCGGCGTCGGGGAAGATGATGAGCCCCATCGACATCGACGCGTCGAGCGGCGGGAGCACCGCGCGCACCGCGGAGACGAGCGCGTTCCAGCGCGTGACGCCGTCGAGCGTGCGGAGGGTCATCGAGCCCGAGCGGTCGACGACGAAGAGCACGTCGGCGGGCTCCGTGGTGAGCGTGAAGCGCTCTCCGCCCGGCATGCACGGGCGGCACTCGGGGGCCGTGGCGCACTCCGAGTCGTTGCAGTCGGCGCGACCGTCGCAGTCGTTGTCCGATCGGTCCGCGCAGTCCTCCGACGAGGGGAGCCACTGCTGCTCGCAGGGTCCCCACGCCGAGCCGCCGAGCAGCGCCCCCACGCAGCGCTGCGTTCCGCCGCCGCAGACGCCGAGGCCCGCGGTGCCGGTCGGGCCCTCGTAGCAGGCGCGCGTGGCGCCGGGCCGACAGTCGCAGCGCTCGTCGATGCGCCCGTTGCAGTCGTTGTCGAGGTTGTCGCAGGCGTCGGGCCGCGGCAGCGTCTGACCCACGCAGCGCCCCCACGTCGCCGCGCCGCTCGCGTCGACGGCGCAGGTCTGCTCGCCGTTACGGCACAGCCCGACGCCCCTCGTCGAGGCCGCGCCCGTGTAGCAGGGCCGTCGCTCGCCCGCGCGGCACGCGCAGCCGTCGTCGACGGCGCCGTCGCAGTCGTTGTCCTGCTGGTCGCAGACCTCGCGCTGCGGCGCGCCGGAGCCCGTGCACGGCCCCCACACGCCGAACTCGCCCTCGCCCTCGCAGCGCTGCGTGCCGCGCTGGCAGGGGCCGTTGCCCGCGAGCGCGGCGAGGCCCAGAAAGCACGACTGCGTCGAGCCCGGGATGCACACGCACTCGTTGTCGACGCGGCCGTCGTTGTCGTTGTCGAGCCCGTCGTCGCACGTGTCGCGCGTCGGCGTCCCGGGGAACACCACCATCGCCGCGTCGGCGAGGGGAACGTCGCCCCCCGTGAGCGCGTCGCCCGCGGTCACGCCGCCGTCGCGCGCCGTCACGACATCGCGGCCCGTGGGAAGGCCGTCGTCGAAGACCTCGCCCGCGTCGTCGCCGGGCTGCGGCCGGGGCGTGTTCCCTTCGACGAGGGTCCCGTCGTCGGCCTGACACGCGAGCGCGGCGCTCATCGCAGCGACGAGGAACACCAGGGGAGCGCGCAGCGACGAGGGCGTCATCACCGCTGCGCTTCTCACGTTTCATGCCGCGCGTCGACGACCGCGACACCCATCACGCAGCGCGCGGAATGCGCCTCCGCGCCCGGTGGGGCCGCGCTGACCAGCGAACACACGAGCCCCACGGACCGATCGGTCAGCGGGCGCCCGCTCAGTGCCTCCCCGTGAGCCCGATGGAGAACACGTCGTACGCGGCGGTGTAGACCCCCTGGTTGTTGGTGCACGCGCCGGGACCGGGATACCCCGCGCCGCGCGCGCAGGCCGCGGGCGTGATGGGCGCGGTGCCGCTGACGGTGCTCGCGCGCCCCTCGACCACGGTCTGCCCCGCGGTGAAGACGTGCTGATACGCGAAGTCGACGGTGAGCCACCGCCAGCGGTAGCTCGCGCCCGCCGAGAGGCCGAAGGTGTCGTAGCCCGCGGTGTCGATCCCGGCGTCGGGGTTCCAGCCGATCTCCTGGCCGTTGTAGGTGCGCGCACCGGTCTGCGCGCCGAGGTCCCACGAGAAGCCCGCGCGGATCGCGAGCGTGTCGGGGATCACGTTGCGCTCCGCGCCGATGCGCATGCCGAAGGTGTCGCGCCAGCTCCGTCGGAGCACCACCTCGGGCGTCGCGGGGGCGCCCATCCCGGGCTCCACCTCGACGATGCCCGTGCTCCGCGTCACCACCTGCTGAAGCTGCGACGAGGTCTCGTAGTGGACGTCGAGTTCGAAATCGAAGTCCTCGTCGCGCATGGGGTCGCGGTCGGCCCACGCGGCGGGGGCGCCGTCGCGCATCGACGCGAAGCGCACGCCGAAGCGAAAGAGGCTCGGCAGGGGCAGCGTCACGACGCTCTCGAACTGCGAGGTGTGAACCCTCGACGGATCCGACGCGTAGGGGCGCACGGTGGCCGTCGAGGTGCCCGAGAAGACCACCGGGCTCTCGTTGAGATGAAGCTGCGCGCCGAAGGTGATCCACGGCGCGGGCTGCACCATCACCCCGACGCTGCCCGCCCAGAAGAAGCCCCACGCGTCGGCCGCGGTGCGCACGTCGGTGGCGGGCGACTGCGAGCCGATCGCGTTGGCCATGGTCTCGCCCGCGAAGTGCCCGAACGAGGGCTGGATCGCCGCGCCGATGCGCAGCCACGAGGTCGGCGCCACGGCCACGCCGAGGGTGGGGTGAATGATGGCGACGTTGGTCGCGAGCACCATGTACCGCGACGGAGAGGGCGCCAGGCCGTTGTCGGTTACCACCCGGTCAGGAAAGCGCTGCGAGCCGATGCCCGCGGGCGTGAGAATCCCCGCGCCGAAGGCGATCCACGGCTTCGGCCGCCACGTCACCACGAGCTGCGGAACCACCGTGGGCGACAGCTCGTTGCACACCTCGGGGTACGCCGGCCTCGCCGTGGCGTAGTCGCTGTCGGCGAAGACCGTGGAGCCCGTCGAGACCCCGCTCTCGACGCCGTCGTAGCGCCCGTCGCGCGCGAAGCAGTGGCGCCAGAGGCCCACGTTCATCGACGCCGTCCACTGCACGCCCGCGAGGCCCGCGAGGCCCGCCACGTTGTGGTTGAGCGCCAGCGGATCCGACGCCCGCGCCACGAAGGCCCCGCCGCGCCCCACGGCCTCGACGCCCACCGCCCCGAGCTCCGTGCCGCCCGCCAGCGCGTCCCCTGACCGAACGGTCAACAAGGCGAGCGCGGCGAAGACCTGGCCCCCACGAACACGTCCCCGATGCGATCGCGTGACGAACACAGCACGCATGTTGCAACATCTCTGCCCGTGCGTGACCCATCGGGGACGACGAAGAGGCTCGATCTGCGCGCCCGGTGGGGAACTCCCTTGATCGCGGCGCTCGCGGCCGCGCGCTTCCTCGCGGCGTGCGGGGCGCCCGAGGTGGCGGCGGGTCCGGCGATGGCGAACGAGACGAGCGCCATGGACGGTGGAGTGACCACGTGCTCGCAGAACCCGGGCATCGACCCCGAGGTGCTCCCCCGGTGCTGCGTCGGACGCGGGAGGGCGCGCTGTCTGCCCGCCGCCCTCGTGCCCGGCCGGAGCGCCGCGATGCTCTCCCCCTGCATCCGCGGCGGGCTCTGCGTCCCCGACGCGATCGTTCGCGCGGGGACGAGCTACGTCCCTCGCCGGTGTCACTCCTTCGGCGGCCTGACCGGCGCGTGCGTCTCTCGCTGCGTCCCGATGATCGCCGAGCAGGGCGACCTCCTCCCCCGCGACGTGTGCGACGAAGACGAGCGCTGCGCGCCCTGCTACGACCCGAGCAACGGCAACCAGTCGACGGGGGCCTGCGAGCCCGCGTCGCCCTGCTCCGACGCGGGCGTTCCGCCTCCGCCGCCGCCCATCATGTGCCCGTACACGGGCCCCGCGCTCCTCGATCCCCGGACGCTCCCCGCGTGCGCCTGCGCAGGGACGCGCTGCATGCCCTCGGGCCGCGTGCCTGCGTCGCAGCGCGCGCGCCTCGCGTCGTGTCCCGGCGGGTACTGCGTGCCGGAGCCGTACATCCGCGCGGCGAACAACTACGTCCCCCGTCGCTGCACGGCGTTTGGAGGGCTCGTCGGCGGGTGCGTCTCGCGCTGCGTGCCGATGGTGGCCGCGCAGGCCGACGTGCTCTCGCGCGACGTGTGCGACGAGGGCGAGCTCTGCGCGCCCTGCTACGACCCGCAGGCCGGCAACACCCCGACGGGCGCGTGCGACGTGCCGCGCAACTGCGGCGACGGAGGGTTTCCGCCGCAGCCTCCGCCGCTTCGCTGCCCGTACACGGGGCCCGACGTGCTCAACCCCGCGCGGCTCCCGCCGTGTCAGTGCGCGGGCACCCACTGCATGCCCGCGTCGCGCGTTCCCACTGCGCAACGGGGGATGCTCGCGGTCTGTCCCGGCGGCTACTGCGTGCCCGACGAGTTCATCCGCGCGGCGAACAACTACCTCTCTCCGACCTGCCATCCCTTCGCGGGAATGGGCGAAGGGCGCTGCCTCTCGCGCTGCCTCCCGATGGTGGCCTCGCAGGCGTCGCAGCTCTCGCAGTCGACCTGCGGACCGACGCAGCTCTGCGTCCCCTGCTTCGACCCGCGCACGGGGGCGAGCACGTCGGCGTGCAACCAGACCTGCGACCCGGGCCCGCGCGAACCTCCCTTCCGCTTTCAAGACTGCTGCGGCGGAAGGGCGAAGTGCGTCCCGGCGATGTCGGTTCCGGCGGCGCAGCGCGACAGCCTCTCGGCGATGACGTGCCCCGCGGGCTTTCTCTGCGCGCCCAACGAGAACCTCGACCCGAGCTACCGCCCCATCGCGTGCCGCGCGATGCCCGCGCCCCTCCCGGTCGTGGGGCAGCTCCCGGCCTACAACGGCTTCTGCGTGAGCACCTGCGTCAACCGCTCGTTCTTCGAGCGCATCGGCACCGCGCAGGGTAGCTGTCCCAACGGCTACTTCTGCGGCCCCTGCCGCACGCCCCTCGGCGGACGCACGGGCGTCCCCGGCTGCACCTGATCGCCTCCTGACCGATCGGTCAGGGGAGGCACCGCCAGCTCGGGTACGAGCACGGGCTGCACGCGACGCCCGCGCAGTTGACCGCCCGCAGCCCGCCCGCGCAGAGGCACCGGCTGCTGTCGGGAAAGCACACGCTGTTGGCCGGGCAGTACCCGCCGTCGCTGCACCGCACCGCCCCCGCGCCGCAGAACACCGGGGCGCAGTAGAAGTCCGCGCCCGGACAGGTCGTACACGGCGCCCCCGCGCAGGTGACCGCCTGGTAGCCCGCGTTGCAGAGGCAGCCTCCGCCCGCGACGCAGGCGCTCCCCGCGGGGCACGACGATCCGCCCGCGCAGGCGATGGCGGGCATGCCGCAGAAGAGGCGCTGACACGCGGTCGGCGAGACCTGCGTATAGCCCGCGTTGCAGGCCACGCCGCACGCGCCCGCGACGCAGGTGGCGACGCCGTTGAGCGGCGTCGGACACGGCGTACACGAGCTCCCGCAGGTGGCCGTGGCGGTGTTCGAAACGCAGCCCGACGCGCAGGGATGAAAGCCCGGGTTGCACGAGGTCCCGCAGCGCGTTCCGTCGCAGGTGGCCGTCCCGTTCGCGAGCACCGGACAGGGCGAACACGAAGCCCCGCACGAGGCCGTCGACGCGTCGGAGACGCAGCGCCCGCTGCACGCGTGCTGGCCCGCGCCGCACGACGCCTCGCAGCGCCCCGCGACGCACGCCGCCGAGCCTCCCGCCGGTGCGACGCAGCGCGTCCCGCAGGCCCCGCAGTTCGAAGCGTCGCTGGCGAGGTCGACGCAGGAGGCGCCGCAGACGGTGAGCGCGCAACGGTCGACGGGCGCGCTCACATCGACGATGTCTGGCGCCGCGGGGAGGTCGGGCGACGCGACCACGTCGACGCTGACCGGCCGGTCGATCGGAGGCGTCCCATCGACGGCGGTCACCCGGTCGGGCGAGACCGTGTCGAAGACGAACACGTCGCGCGAGGGCGCGTCGATCGCGACGTCGACGGAACTCTCGGGGGCTGCATCGGCGCCCGCGTCGAGCGGCGAGGCGGCATCGAGCGGCGCGACGGCATCGAGCGGCGCGACGGCATCGAGCGGCGCGACGGCGTCGAGCGCGATCCCCTCGTCGGGGGCCACGTCGAACGCGTCGTCGGGCGGCGAGACGTCGGGGCCTTGCGCGTCGAAGGTCGCATCAGCGTACACGTCATCGCGCGAAGGGAGTTCCTCCGCCACGTCGCCGGGGCCCCCACCCGCGACGGTCCCCTCGGCGCACGCGGCGGTGAGCCCGAGGAGGCACGCGAGTCCGTACGCCGAGCGCGTAGGACGCTGCCACGTTGCGGCTCCGCGCTCGTTCACCATCGCCGAAGTCGACGGTGAACGAGCGAGCCCGCGGGTGTCAAGCGAGCTCGGACGCGCCGCCCATCGCTCCCTACCGAACGGTATAGACGCGACGCGCGGCGCGCCCTCGACGGAGCCTCACCGCCCTCCCCTCGCCCCTCGGGTCATCCCACGGATCTCCGCATGAAATACGATGTATGTGCGACGGATACAGCCCGCCTCGCGCGGTGGTCACAGTCACCGACGCGCTGGTCACGGTGCTGACCATACGGCCGGACGCATCCCGACCGATCGGTAAGCAGCACCCGGGAGAGGATCCGCGCGCGGTGTGGCTCGTGGCGTGCTTTGGGGGACGGCCATGAGGATCCCGATGGTGGGCAGGTTCAGGGGCGATCGGCCCGGTGGCGTATGTGTGATGGCGGCGCTCGGCGCGATCGCGTGCGGGTGCTCCGCGGCGCCCGAGGACTCGCCGTGGGTGCGCGGCGAGCTCACCCGCAGCGACTCCATCGTGCGCGCGGTGGGCGAGGCCACGGCGTATCCGTACGTGTGCACGGTGAGGCTCGGGAGCAGCGGCGCGTGCTCGGGCTCGCTGGTCGCGCGCAACGTGGTGCTCACGGCCTCGCACTGCGTGGGCGGCGTGCGGTCGTTCACGGTGTCGTGCCCGTACTCGGGTGATCCGTCGCCCGCGACGGCGAGCGAGGCCGTGATGGGCCCCACGGGACGCACCTCGTACTCGGGCGACTACATCACCCCCGAGTCGGGGAGCGACGTGGCGCTCATCCACCTCGACCGCGACATCCGGGCGACGCGCTTCGGCGCCGTGCGCCTCGAGAACGTCGCGCCGCCGCAGCGCGTGTTCGTGATCGGCCGCATCAACAACGGCACCTTCACCAACCGCCTCTGGATCAGCCCGGTCTTCAACGCGATCTGGCGCTACGGACGCGGCACCGTGCCCAACGCGATCGGCGCGAACTCGGGGGTGACGCAGCCCGGCGACTCGGGCGGCGCGCTCTTCGACGCCAACACGCGCGAGATCATCGGCGTGGTCTCGGGCGGAGGCGGCAACACGAGCATCTACGGCGTCGTCGCGAAGCAGCCCGAGTGGTTCCGCGACACGATCATGCGCTGGTCGGGCGCCGCGCCGCCCACGCCGTCACCGACGCCGTCTCCGACGCCCACGCCTACACCCACGCCGACACCCACGCCCACGCCCACGCCCGATGCGTGTGCCGCGCGCGCGAACACCTGCGGAACGTGCACGCCCATCGCGGGCTGCGGCTGGTGCGGCGCGACGAGCTCGTGCATCTCCGTCGACCGCGTGGGCGCTCCGCTTCGGGCCTGCGCGTCGGGCTTCGCGCTCAATCCGCCCGACTGTTCGAGCACGCGCGAGACGCCGACGCCCACGCCGACGCCTACGCCTACGCCCACGCCCACGCCCTCGGGCGAAGCGTGCGGAGCCTACGAAGACTGGACCATTCGCTCGTGCGTGAGCGGCTCGCAATGGGTCCGCTGCACGAGCGGAACGCTCGAACGCGGGCAATGCGCGACGGGCGGTCGCTGCGTGACGCGCCCCGCGGGCTACGACGACGTGTGCGTTCCGCCTGCGGGCGAGGGCGAACCGTGCGGACAGTACGCGTGGATCAACGTGTTCACCTGCAACCAGTCGCGCACGCAGCGTGTGATCTGCGTCGATGGAAGGCTGATCCGCGAGCCCTGCGCCCGTGGATGCCTCACGCGCCCCACGGGCGACGACGACGTCTGCGCGCCCTGAGCCCTCACCCCGTCCCTCCCCCGCGAAGCGGGGGAGGGTGCCTGTTTCGACTGCCACGCCCTCACCCCGACCCTCTCCCGCCTCTGGAGTCTGACCGCCATTGGGGAGTTGACGGCGCCAGACGCTTCCCGTCGCGCCTGGGGTTCGGCCCGCGTGAGAGGGACGCGTGACGCGCCCAGGGCTCGCCCCCCGAGGGATGTACGCGATCGGGGGGCTCGGCCTGGGCTTCATCAAGGCACGGATCACCGGTCTTCGACCGGTTCAGAAGGCATGGCGAGGCTCTCTCTGCTGAACCCTCGAAGAGGGTGATCCGTGCCTCGTCATAGCCCAGGCTGAGCCCCCGATCGTGTACATCCCTTGGGGGGCGAACCCTGGGCGCGTCACGCGCGTCTCTCCCTGGGCGCGTCACGCGCGTATCTCCCTGGGCGCGTCACGCGCGTATCTCCCTGGGCGCGTCACGCGCGTATCTCCCTGGGCGCGTCACGCGCGTATCTCCCTGGGCGCGTCACGCGCGTCCCTCTCACGCGGGCCGAACCCCAGGCGCGACGGGAAGCGTCTGGCGCCGTCAACTCCCCAATGGCGGTCAGACTCCAGAGGCGGGAGAGGGATAAAACCACTTCGTTCTACGGGGTCTTCTCCTCGACGATCCCGCCACCTGCGGCTGGCGGGAGAGGGATGAGAGCGCTTCGTTCTACGAGGCTTTCGTCACCACCGCCCCGCCACTCACGGCTGACGGACGAGGGATGAAGGCGCCTCGTTCTGCGAGGTTTTCGTCACGCCGCCTCCCTCTCCCGCCTCTGGCGGGAGAGGGTCGGGGTGAGGGCATGGCAGTCGAAACAGGCACCCTCCCCCGCTTCGCGGGGGAGGGACGGGGAGAGGGTCAGGGCGCGAGGCCGAGCACTTCGGCGGCCCACGGCCTGCCGTAGACGCGGCGCGCGAAGGCGCGGAGGGCTTCGGCGTCGGGGCTCTCTCGCAGCGCGCGGTAGTAGGCGTCCTGCGTGTCCCAGCGGAACGACTCGATCACCGAGCCGATGCGGTAGAGGTCCATGGCGCGACGCACGTTCCACGCGAGGAAGGCGCGGAACTGCGTGTGATCGCGGAAGTACCCCGGGTCGCCGGCCTCGACGGCCATGCCGAGGGCGAGCGCGTAGGCGGTGAACTCCAGCGTTCCCGCGACGCCGTCGCGCCAGCCGTAGCGCCACAGCCCCGAGCGCGCGAGGTTCACGGCCACCTCGCTGCCGTTGGTGTACGCGACCCACTCGTCGAAGATGTAGAGGGGGGTGTCGTCCCACGAGCTCGCGCCCGTGATGTACGTGCCGAAGCGCGACCCGCGCAGGCTCGCGGGCACATACGACGCGACGGCCGACTTGCGGATCGCGGGCTCCACGATGATCGCGACGCGGTCGCTCATGCAGTAGAAGCCGTTGGCGCGGCGGCGGGTCTCGTTGAGGTAGTTGCGCGCGTGCGAGTTGATGCCGTGCGTGGTCTCGTGGCCGTAGGTCACCAGATCGCTGTCGGCGTAGGTGTCTCCGTACGAGAGCGGGAGGTGCTGGATGATGTCCGTGAGGGCCGTCCCCCACGAGGCGTTGCTGCGCGTGTGCTGCCCGCGCCAGGTGACCCACACGACATCGCCCGCAGGCGTCGGCGTCGGCGTCGGGGTCGGCGTCGGGCGTGGGCGTGGGCGTGGGCGTGGGCGTGGGCGTCGGCGTGGGCGAGCCGCCGATGCAGACGTGGTCCTGACCGATCGGTCGGGACTCGCACGACGAGGTGCAGGGGCGCGAGTAGAGGTGTCCGCTGCGGCAGATGACGAGGTCGCGTCCGCGGCAGAGCCAGTTCGACCAGTTCGACGGAGAGCACAGCTCACCCGTGTCGGTCCCCGTCGACGATCCGCCCGCGGGCGGTGGCGTCGATGCGGCGGCGCAGTAGTCGTCGACGCCGGGGGGCTGCGCCACGCATCGCGTCGAGCAGGTCTCGCGCTGGAGTCGGTTCGAGATGCAGCGGACGCGCGTGCTGGCGTTGATGCACGACCACACGTTCCAGCCCTGGTAGGGGCCGCAGGGTTCGCCCGAGGGAGCCGGCGAGGCGCACACATCGTCGACGCCGACGGGACGTCCCTCGCAGCTCGTCGAGCAGGTCTCGCGCTCGAGACGGTTTGAAATACAACGGACGCGCGTGCGGCTGTCGATGCAGGTCCAGATCGTCCAGCCCTCGTAGTCGCCGCACGCAGACGGCGTAGGTGTGGGCGTAGGCGTCGGCGTCGGGGTCGGCGTCGGCGTGGGCGTCGGGGTCGGCGTCGGCGTGGGGGTCGGAGTCGGAGTCGGGGCGGGCGGAGGCGCGCCATCCCCCGCGGTGCGCGCGGGCGGAGATCCCCACGCGGCGATCTGCTCGACGATGCGCGCGTAGTTGAAGGGAACGTCGCCGAAGATGTCGCGGCCCGTGGCGTCGACGATGTACGCGCTGTTGACGCGGAGCACGGCGGACTCGCGGTCCCACATCACGGGCCCGCCCGAGTCGCCGGGGCAGAGCCTCGCCGTCGCCTCGCCCTGGGGGAACTGGAACTTGCGCTTCTGTCCGCTCCCGATCGACGTGTTTCTGCGCGTGCAGCCGTAGCCGTAGAGCGTGACGAGCTCGCCCGCCGAGGGGTGCCTCGACGAGATCCCCGCGGGGTGCGCCACGGCGTCGGGCACCGCCGACGCGAGGTGCAGCAGCGCGACGTCCGATCGGTCCGCCGTGCCGAAGCTGCGGTAGAGATCGACGGTGTAGCGCTCCTGCGTCGAGGTCGGCGAGGCCTGCATGATGAAGCGTCCGTAGGCGCCCGGACGCGTCGTGGTGCCGAAGTCGACGCAGTGCGCGGCCGTGATGGCGACCTGCGGGGTGATGAGCGTGGCGGTGCACATCCCGCCGCCGATGAAGAGCGTCCCGACCTCGGGGCGCTCCCAGGTGATGGTGCCGTCGACGACGGGCGTGCTGCGCGCGATGGTCTCGGTGTCGCTCCAGTCGGCGGCGCACGCGGGCACGAGGAGCGAGGCGACGAGCGAGGCGTTTCGTACGCGATGACTGCGCTTCATGGGTCTATTCCGCGAGGATGGTGTTGAGCATCGAGGTGAGCCTGCTGATGCGCGGCGCGGCCTCTGCGAGCCGCAGGCGACCGCGGCGATCGATGACGATGGCGAAGGGGTACGCGTCGAGGCGCACGCGTCGGGCGATGGTGTCTCCGGGGTCGACCACCATGCGCGACGTGAGTCCGTAGCGGGTCTGCCAGCGCAGGCCGAAGTCGACCGTGGCGGGGCTCCGGTCGGAGTTCTCCGTGAGCAGCGAGACCACCCGCACGCCGCGCGAGCGATAGGGCTGCGTCACCTGCGACTCGATGACGGGGGCCTCTTCCTGACACGCCCCGCACCAGCCCGCGCCGACGATGATCACCGTCGCCCGCGCGTTGCAGTACTCGCTCCCGTAGAAGTCGTAGGCCGCGCGCGTCTCGCACGACGTCGTCTGCGGCGCCGAGAAGTTGCACGACCCCGGCGACGTGCAGAACCCCGAGGTCGGAACCGCCGACACGCACATCGGCGTCGGCGGCGTCACGCCCGAGTCCATCACGGGCGGAGGCGTCGTCCCCGCGTCGGTCACGGGCGGAGGCGGAGGAGGCGGAGGAGGCGGCGGAGGCGGAGGTGGCGGAGGTGGCGGAGGTGGCGGTGTGGAGCCCGAGCAGTCGGTCGGTTCCCAGGCCCACTGACCGATCGGACAGTCGCCCGTCGAGGGCCCCACGGAGTTGCCGCTCTGGCAGCGCGAGGTCGAGCGGCAGAAGCCGCATCCCGAGCGCGGCGTGCAGGTGTCGCAGGTGGTGCTCGACGCGCATCCGTCGACGGGGGGCGTGGGCGTTCCGCTCGCGCAGTCCTGGGGGTTCCAGGCCCAGTCGGAGTAGGGGCAGGCGCGGTTGATGGGGCCGTAGCCGGTGCCGAGGAAGCACCGCCCGAGCGAGCGACAGAAGCCGCAGTTGGCTTGCGGCGTACACGTCCCGCAGGTGGTTCCGCCCGAGCAGCGGTCGTTGGGAATCGTCGACGTCGACGCGCAGTAGTCGTCGACGCCCACGGGCTGCACCACGCATCGCGTCGAGCACACGTCACGCTGGAGCGCGCCCCCGATGCAACGCACGCGCGTCGTGGCGTCGATGCAGCTCCAGATGTTCCACCCCGCGTAGCGTCCGCAGGGCTCCGAGGTGGAGGGCGGCGCGGGCGGAGGCGGCGGAGGCGGCGGAGGAGGCGGAGGCGGCGTCACCACGTCGCGCGGGGCGACGTAGACGTCTTGCGCGGTGGTCACGTCGGGGCGCGCGGTTCCGGCGTCTTCGACGATCGTGCGCCACGAGGGCGCGGGCTTCGGGGGGCTGTTGACGGGCGGCGGCGCCGTGACGTCGGGCCCCGGCGCGGCCGCGTCGTCGAGGGGATCGGGGAGCGGCTCACCGTCGATCTGCCCCACGCAGGCCGACAGGATCACGCAGCAGACGGAGAGGCCTCGGAGGGTGCGAGCGCTCATGGGTTTACCGTTCGGTAGTCGACCGTTCCGAAGAAGCGCAGGCCGGAGGTTGCGACCACGCGGCGACCGTCAGCGCTCACCCGCCCCGAGTCGATGCGCTCGAGCACGCCGACGGGAGGACGCCCGCGGCTCGCGTGGTTCCCCACGGCCACGATGTCGACGACGGTGCCTGGCGCGAGGCCCGAGACGTTGGGAAACTCCACCGTCGCGGGCGCCGAGAGCACCGAGTCCGACGGCGAGATGGCGTACATGACGGCGGGCGCGCGTCCGAGGTAGGGCGCGAGGCGCGCGACGGGGACCCGCACCACGCGCACGGCCTCCTCCGACGCGGTGATGGGGTACTCGATGGTCGAGGGCACGAAGCGCAGCGAGAAGCCGAGCCCGTCGACGACGGTCATCGCGGCGCTCGAACGCATGGGCGCCGCGGCGAAGCCCTGCCCGCGGAAGGTCCCCGCGTAGAAGGGTCGGTTGATGCGCACGACGCCCATGCGCCGCACGTTCTCGGGGTTGAAGTCGAAGAAGATGTCGGGCCGCTGGTTGAGCCCGTCGAAGGTGAACGCGACGCCGTGGGCGTACTCCGAGCTCCCCGCGAAGCAGGTGTTCACCGTGACGTCGAAGCGCCCGTCGGCGCGGGTCTCGCCCGAGATGCAGGTCGTGCCGCAGATCGAGAGGAGCCCGCCCGAGAGGGGCCTGTTCGACTCGTCGTAGACGACGCCCGTGACGCGGCCGAGGTAGTACTGCCCGGCCGCGCAGGTCGGCGACGCGGCGGCAGGCTCGATGGTGATGGCCGCGCTCGCGTCGGCGCCCGCGGGAGGCCGCGTCGAGGCGTCTTCGACCTCGTAGACGCCAGGCTCGGGCGCGCAGGCGACGAGCGCGACGACGCAGAGCATGGAGGTGCGTGCGAGAGGGTGCATCGACGGTGGTCCCGCGGACTCCCAGTGCACGCGAGGTGCCGACGCCTCATGTTAACCGATCGGTAAGGAGACACGGGTCACGCGAACAAAGCGGTTTCTTGGCCCTCCGCGATTGAATGGTCAGCGAAGTGACCAGTTGGTAGGTGGACTCCCACCGTCGCTCGGATGGGGGTGGTCGGGTGTAGGCCCCCTCCCCGTCCCTCCCCCGCGAAGCGGGGGAGGGTGCCTTCTTCGACTGCCATGCCCTCACCCCAGCCCTCTCCCACCAGAGGTGGGAGAGGGAGCAGAGACCGAGGATTGCGGTGTATTGAGGGGACATCTCCCCTCTCCACCTCTGGTGGGAGAGGGACGGGGTGAGGGCATGCCAGCTACCAACGGGCACCCTCCCCCGCTTCGCGGGGGAGGGACGGGGAGGGGGGCCCGCTTACCGATCGGTCATCTCAGTAGCACCAGAGCTCGCGGCTGCCGGGCGAGCAGGTCGACGAGCCGGGGCACTGAAGGAACTCGGGCTCTCCGCCGGGACGGCAGCGCGCGAAGCCCGTTCCACCGCGGCGGCAGGTGTACTCGGGGAAGGGCGCGTAGATCCCGCAGCGATCGCCCGCGCCGGGGCAGTCGGGCGGATTGAGCGCGAAGCCCGACGCGCAGGCCCGAAGCGGAGCGCCCGCGCTGTCGACAGAGATGCACGAGCTCGTCGCCCCGCACCAGCCGCAGCCCTCGATGGGCGTACACGCGCCACAGGTCGTCGCCCTCGCAGCACACGCATCGGGCGTGGGCGTGGGCGTAGGCGTGGGCGTGGGCGTCGGAGACGGCGTCGGAGACGGCGTGGGAGACGGCGTGGGCGCGGGCGACGGATCGCGCGTCCAGCGGTTCACCTGCGCGAGCGCGCGGTCGTAGTTGGGCGGCACCTCGCCGAAGATGTCGGGCCCCGAGTAGTAGTAGCCCGAGTTGATGCGCAGCACGGCGCCCTCCTCGGTGAGCACGGGGCCGCCCGAGTCGCCGGGGCACAGCGCGCCGACGTTCTCGCCCATGCGGAACGAGCGTCGGCGCTTGAGGAAGTCGGTGCTCGATCCGCGCGACGTGCAGCCGTAGCCGTAGACCGTGATGGTCGCGCCCGACGGCGGGTTCGCGCGCGCGAGCGTCGCGGGGTGGGCCACCGCGTCGGGCACCGAGGTGGCGAGGCGAAAGAGCGTGAGGTCGTCGCGTCCGAGCTGCGTCGAATACGAGATGTACTGCTCGATCGTGTAGCGGAACTGCCGCCCGTCATCGTGCTGGAGCGTGAAGGTCCCCCAGTTGCCCGGCGTCGTGCGAGAGCGGTAGCCGAAGCAGTGCGACGCGGAGATCCCCACGTCGGGCGAGACCAGCGTGGCCGTGCAGCCGACCGAGAGAAGGCCCACCTCGGTGTGGGCGTAGGTGAAGGTCCCGCCGATGACGGGATCGACGCGCTCGACGGCGGCGTCCCCCGCGCACCCGATGCCCGCGACGCCGATCACGACGCCGAGCGCCCTGCTGAAATGTTCCCTGTTCATACCGCGACGTGTCGCCTCCGTCCGAGGGCTTTGCGCGCGACGTGCCAGCGGCCTACCGATCGGTAGGCAACCGTCCGGCCGTGTGGTAGATCCTTCGGCAACCCTTCATGGCAGCCCCACGATCGACGGAGCCCGGAGACGTCCAGAAGCAGATCGTCCGCGTGGCGACGAAGCTCATGGCCGCCCGGGGCTTCGATGGCACGTCGCTCCAGGACATCGCCGACGCCGTGGGGGTGAGCAAGCCCGCGGTGCTGCACCACTTCCCTTCGAAGGAGCACATTCGCACGGCGGTGCTCGACGACATCCTCACGCACTGGCGCGAGGTGCTCCCGCGGCTGCTCGTGGCGGCGAGCGCGGGCGAAGGGCGCTTCGACGCCATCTTCGGCGAGCTCCAGCGCTTCTTTCGCGAAGACCCCGACCGCGCCAGGCTGCTCATCCGAGAGAACCTCGACCGCCCCGAAGAGACCCGTCGGATGCTCCGCGGCCCCGTGCGTCCGTGGCTCACCGCCGTGGCGGGCTACGTGAAGACCGGCGAGGCCGAGGGGAGGCTCCACCCCGAGCTCGACGCCGAGGCCTACGTGCTCCTCGCGCTCCAGATGGTGATCTTCACGAGCGCCCTGGGGCCCGTGGTGACCATCGCCATCGACGAGGGCGCCGAGGGGGCCGAGCGGTACTACCAGGAGGCCGCGCGCATCGCGAAGTCGGCGCTCTTTCCCCCGCGGACCAGACGGTAGACCGGCGGTATCGTCGAGGGCGATGGACGCGCTCCCTCCCCTCGCCGATCTCCACCGCCACCTCGACGGCTCGCTGCGCCCCGCGACGGTCGTCGACCTCGCCGCGCGCGAAGGCCTCGCCGTCCCCGCGAACCTCCCATTCTCGAAGGGCATGGGCCTCCTCGCGGCCCTCGAGCGCTTCGACTTCACCTGCTCGCTCCTCCAGACCGCCGACGCGCTCCGCAGGGTCGCCGCCGAGATGTGCGAAGACGCCGCGCGCGAGGGCGTCACCACGCTCGAGATCCGCTTCGCGCCGCAGCTCCACCTCACGCGGGGGTTGCTCCTCGGTGACGTGATCGACGCCGCGCTCGAAGGCGCCGCGGGGCGCGCGGGGATCATCCTCTGCGGCCTCTACGGCGAGCCCCCCGCGGTGCTGCGCGCGCTCGTCGACGCATCGCGTGACCGCAAGGGCGTCGTCGGCATCGACCTCGCGGGAGGCCCCGTCCCCGGCGACCGCTGGTCGCTCGAAGACTACGCCGCGCCCTTCGCCGAAGCCGAACGCATCGGCCTCGGTCGCACCGTCCACGCGGGCGAGGGGCGCCCTCCCGGCGAGATCCGCGCGGCCATCGAGGTGCTCCACGCGCAGCGCATCGGCCACGGGACCACGCTCCTCGACGACCCCGCGGTGCTCGACCTCGTGCGCGCGAAGGGCGTCCTCATCGAGGCGTGCCCGACCAGCAACGTGCACACGGGCGTGATCGACGCGGTGACCGACCACCCCATCGCGCGCTGGCTCGACGCGGGCGTGCGCGTGTGCGTCTGCACCGACAACACGCTGCTCTCCTCCGTCGACTCCCCCGAGGAGCACCGGCGCGCGCTCACCGTTCCGGGGATGAGCCGCGCGAGGCTCGACGCGACGATCGCCGACGGTCACGCCGCGGCGTTTCGGCGCTGACCGATCGGTCAACGCGCGACGACGCTGCGGCGCGACGCGGCGTTGCGGGCTACTGCGTGACGCGGAGCGCGACCTTGCGCTTGGGCTTCGCCGCGGGCTTCTGCGCGGCCTTCGCGTCGGCCGAGCCATCATCGAGCACGACCTCTCCGACGAGGTCGTAGTCGGCGCTCTGCGTGACCTCGACGGTGACCATCTCGCCCGCGCGCACCTCGGCGCCCGAGAGGTAGACCACGCCGTCGATCTCGGGGGCCTGGCCCGCGTGGCGCCCCTGGAGCACGAACTCGTGCTCGGCGCTCGCGCCGTCGACGAGCACCTCGAGGTGCTGCCCCACGAGCGCGCGGTTGCGCTTGCGCGAGATCGGGCGCTGGATCGCCATGAGCTTGCGGTGCCGCGCGGCGCTGTCCTTCTTCGAGACCTTGGCGGTCTGCGAGAAGCTGCCGGTGTCCTCCTCGTCGGAGTAGCGGAAGACGCCCACGCGGTCGAACTCGGCCCACTTCACGAACTCGCAGAGCTCGTCGAAGTCCTCGGCGGTCTCGCCGGGGTGACCCACGATGAAGGCCGTGCGAAACACCACGCCGGGGATGCGGTTGCGCACCGTCTCGACCACGCGACGGAGCCGCACGCCGCCGTGGCCGCGCTTCATGCGCTTGAGCATCGCGTCGCTCGCGTGCTGGAGGGGCATGTCGACGTAGCGCACGACCTTGGGGTGCGTGGCGATGAGCTCCACGAGCTCGTCGGTGAGCGTCTCGGGGTAGAGGTAGTGGATGCGCAGCCAGCGCAGCCCCTTGATGTCACCGAGGGCCTTCACGAGCTGCGCGAGCGAGCGCTTGCCGGGGAGGTCGCGGCCCCACGCGATGGTGTCTTGCGAGACCATGTTGATCTCGAGGGTGCCCTGCTCGACGAGGCGCGTGGCCTCTTCGACCACGTCTTCGAGCGAGCGGCTGCGCTGCTTGCCGCGGATCGCGGGGATCGCGCAGAACGAGCAGGTGCGGTTGCAGCCCTCGGCGATCTTCAGGTACGCGCTGTGGCGCGACTGCGACAGCACGCGGGGGTCGCTCGCGCGGAGGGTGTAGTCCGCGGGGTTGCCGACGAGCATGCGCTCGGCGCCGCCTTCGAGCACGGCGCGGAGCTTGAGCATGTCGCTCGACCCGAGAAAGTGGTCGACCTCGGGCATCTCCTTGGCGAGCGCGTCGGGGTAGCGCTGCGAGAGGCAGCCCGCGACGACGAGCTTCTCGCAGCTCCCCGACTCCTTGAAGCGGCCCATCTCGAGGATGGTGTCGATGCTCTCTTCTTTGGCGGGGCCGATGAAGCCGCAGGTGTTGACGACGATGTACTGGGCCTCGGCGGGGTCCGCCGTGAGGTCGAAGCCGTTGCTCGCGGCGACGCCGAGCATCACCTCGGTATCGACCCTGTTCTTAGGGCATCCGAGCGAGACGAAGTGGATCTTGCGCTTCATGACCTTGGGGGTCGCGACCGGTCGCGGAGGGAGTGTGTGTTGAGTGCTCTCCCGCGCGTCAGTCGCGGAAGTTGTTGTACTGGAGCTCGATCGGAAACTCGGTGCCGCGGAGCAGGGCGATGACGGCCTGGAGGTCGTCGCGGTTCTTGCCCGACACGCGCACGGCGTCTTCGTGAATGGCGGCCTGGGCCTTGAGCTTCGAGTTCTTCACGAGCTCGACGACCTTGCGCGCGTTGTCGCGGTCGATGCCTTCCTTGATCTTCACGATCTGACGGAAGGTGCCCTTGCCGCCGGCGACGGGCTTCTGGGGGTCGATGTGCTTGAGCGACACGCCGCGGCGGACGAACTTGCCCTGGAGCACGTCGAGGGCGGCCTCGAGCCTGTTCTCGGAGTTCGAAACCATCACGATCCCCTCGGCGGTCTTCTCGAGGGTCGTGCCCGTGTCGCGGAAGTCGAATCGCGTCGCGATCTCCTTCTGGGACTGGAGGAGCGCGTTGTCGACCTCCATCATGTTGACCTTCGAAACCACATCGAACGACGGCATCGGTCGGTGCTCCTCCTGCGGGGGATTGAGGGAGTCGGCGTATACACCACGGCCCGTGGCCGCGCTACGTGCCCGGGGACTTGCTAACGTCCGCCGAAGGGGTCGCCCGTGGGCTGCGTCGCTCCGCCGCCGGAGCCGTTCGAGGGCTCCTCGACGGGGGCCGCGTAGGCGCTCTCGGGCGGCGGGGCCGCGGCGCGTCGCGCGGGGCGCTCCGTGCCGAGCGCGTACACCACGCTGAAGATGTACCGGGTGTAGTCGTCGACGGATTCGCCCGGCGTGCCGATGCGCGCGGGGCCTGCGAAGTCCGTGGCGTAGCGGGTGAACTCCGCGGTGGCGCGGAGCGCGAGGCCCGGCGCGGCGCCGTCGAGCCGCAGCCCGAGGCCGAACCACGCGCCGAAGCCGCGCGTGGGGTCGGGGTTGGTGCCGAACGCGGCGTTGACCTCGGAGCCCGTCGCCGTGATGCGAAGCTCTCCGCCGAAGATGGCGCCGAGCTCCCAGTTCGGGGAGGCGTAGATGGGGAGCGTGCCTTCGCCCGCGACGCGGAGGCCCACGTAGGTGACCGGCGCGAGGCGCATCTCCGCCGAGAGGCGCGACGTGTCGAGCGAGAAGTCGTGATAGATCATCCCGACGAAGAGCCTGAAGAGGCCTCCGTTCGAGGGCCGCATCGCGAGCGCCGCGCCGAACTGGAACTCCATCGCCGACGTGGCGATGGGCACCACGCGCCCGTCGGGGCCGCGCCCCTGCGACGAGAGCCCGAGCGGAAACCCGATGGTGCTCTCGACCCCGATGCCGAAGCGGTTGTGGTTGAGACGGTAGTAGGCCGCGATGGTCGCGCGCAGCTCGCCGAACGCGCCGTTCTCGTAGCCCCGCGGCGTCGTCTCGCCGAGCACCGGGACGCGCCACCTGCGTCCCGAGAGCCCTCCGCCCGCCTGGATCCAGAGCCACCCCAACCCCGGCGTCGTCGCCTCGGGCGCGCTCGCGTGGGCCGCGGGCTCGTTGTGCTCGCCGCGATCCGCGGAACCGTCGCCGCTCGGCGGCGTGGGCGCTCGCTCGGGGGGCGTCTCGCGCGGCGGCTCCTGTGTCGACGAAATGGTCACGTCGACGCGAAACGCGCCGCGGAGCTGCTCCCAGATCTCGTTGGAGAACGCGTTGATCTCCTCGATGCGGTCGAACTCCCACGAGGCCGACGCGGCGCTGCGCCCGTCGCCGCCGCGCAGCACGCGGAGCCTCAGACGAAAGCCCGCCCCCGCGCGCTCGAGGCTGCCCACCACGACCTCGTCGACCCCGAGCGACCGCGCCACGTTCGAGATGGTCGTCTCGTCGATGCGATCGCCCGCGCCGAGCCGCGTCGCCGTCGCCGCGTACTCGCTCGGCGGCCGCAGCTCGATCTCGCCGACGTGGTTGGCGAGCACGCCCGCCACGATGCTCCGCGTGACGGCCACGCGCTCGCCCGTGAAGGGCCCCACCACGACCCGCGGAACGCGCGACTGCGCGACCGACACCCGCGGCGTCGCCGCGAGCGCCACGCACACGATCCCCGACGACCAGAGCGACCTGCGGAGCATTGGAGGGCGCGGACGCTAGTACGCCCGCGTCACTGTGCGCAACCGCGCGCTCACGGCGCGAAGCGTTCGAAGTCCGAGATCATCGTCCACAGGAGCTTCGAACCGTTGCCGCGCTCGGGCAGGCCGAGCTTGCGGAGCTGCCGCGCGTGATAGCGCCGACGCTCCAGCTCGCTCAGCCCCGAGAGCTCCGCGCGGGTCACCGCGGTCCCCCCGTCGAAGCGCGCGTCGCAGTCGTTGTCGCCGCAGGAGAAGAGCCCGTCGGGCACGTCGTAGCACTCCTCGTCGCCGCGCTCGTTCGCGGGCTCCGACACCCGATCGATCATCCACAGGTCGTCGTAGCGCTGAAAGATCAGCGTCACCCCGTCGAGCCTGCGCGCCACCGCGTTCATGTCCTGCGCCGTGTTCATCGCCTCCGCAACCTCCTCGCTTCGAGCGATACTGATCGTATGTTCAGTCACCCCGTGGAGGCAATGTTTTTTCGCGCGATGGCGTCGCGTGTGACGTTCCCTGTCAGGGTCCGCGGCGGGCCTCCTCGCGGCGGGCGCGTTGTCGCTTGACGGTGGCGCGGGCGCGCGGCTCTCATGCGGCGAGATGCGGTCCCGAGGCTTGTTCGCGTGCGCGTTGGTGTGGTCGACCCTCGGCTGCGAGGGCAGCAACGTGATCGGGCTGAGAGCGCTCGACGCGACGCTCATCGACGCCGCCGACGTGCACGACGTGGCCGACGTGCGCGACGCCGCGGCGCCCGACTTCACCGACGCGAGCGACGTCGTCGACGTGCGCGACAGCGCGATGGACGCCGACGTGCCCGACGTCGTCGACGTGCTCACCTGCGGGACGCTCAACTTCGCGCCGCCCACGGTCGACGTCCCGCTCACGACCGACGCGACGGCGGACCTCGGCCCGACGAGCGACATCGCGGGCGACGCCTCGGGCGACCGCCCCGACGTGGCGGTCGACGTGGTGCTCCCCGCCTCGCCCGCGATGCAGGTCGAGGCCTCGCTCGCGAGCACGGGCTTCACGTGCTTCGCGCTCACCTCGGGCCAGGGGCGCTGCGCGGGCGACAACAACCTCGGCCAGCTCGGCGACGGCACCATGATGGGCCGCACGCGCCCCGTCGTGGTGAGCGGCCTCTTCGGCGCGCGCCACGTCGTCGCCGGCGACGCCTTCGCCTGCGCGGCGATCGACAACGGCTCGGCGCGCTGCTGGGGCGCCAACTCCTTCGGTCAGCTCGGCGACGGAACCATGTCCGACCACCGCGTGGCGATGCCCGTGACGGGCGTCACCTCGGCGGCGCAGGTGAGCACCGGGCAGAGCCACGCGTGCGCGCGCCTCAACGACGGCACCGTGTCGTGCTGGGGGCGCAACGTCGACGGACAGGTCGGCAGCGGCTCGGCCTCGCCCACGCCGCAGGTGATGCCCGCGCTCGTCGCGGGGCTCTCGAACGCGCGCCAGATCGACCTCGGGTCGAACTTCTCGTGCGCCATCGTGGGCGACGGCACCGCGCGCTGCTGGGGCAGCGGATCCTTCGGACAGCTCGGCGACGGATCGACCACGAACCGCCCGCTGCCCGTGGCCGTGCGCAACCTCGCGTGCGCCGTGCGGGTCTCGGCGGGCGTCAGCCACGCGTGCGCGCTCATCGCGGATGGAACGGTGCAGTGCTGGGGCAGCGGCTCCTTCGGGCAGCTCGGCAACGGGATGATGGCGATGAGCACGACGCCCGTCGCGACGCAGGGGATCACCGGCGCCATCGACGTGTCGGCGGGGGCGTCGCACTCCTGCGCGGTGCTCCGCGACGGCGCGGTGCGCTGCTGGGGCGCGAACACCTACGGCCAGCTCGGCGACGGGACCACCAACGCGTCGAACACGCCCGTCGCGGTGCAGAGCGTCGCGGGCGCCGTGCGCGTCTCGGCGGGCGGCCGCCACACCTGCGCGCTCATCGTCGACGGAACCGTGCGCTGCTGGGGAGAGAACATGTCGGGCCAGCTCGGCGACGACACGACGACGCGTCGCCCCACGGCGGTCACGGTGATGTTCTGACGTTGCGGTGAGAGCGGCGCGACGGAGCCGCTACTCGTGGGCGGAGACGTAGCGCTCGGCGTCGATGGCGGCCATGCAGCCCGTGCCCGCGGCGGTGACCGCCTGGCGGTACACGTGGTCGGCGACGTCGCCGCAGGCGAAGACGCCTTCGAGCGAGGTGGCCGTGGAGCCGGGCTGCACGCGGATGTAGCCGTTGTCGTGCGTGTCGACGTGGCCCATGAAGAGCTTCGACGCGGGGGTGTGCCCGATGGCCACGAAGACGCCGTCGATGGGCATCTCGGAGAGCGCGCCGTCGCGCGTGTCGCGGAGCACCACGGAGGTGACCTTCTTCGCGGTCACGTCGCGGATCTCGGCGATCTCCTTCCACCACACGAAGCGGATCTTCTCGTTCTTCATGGCGCGCTCCGCCATGATCTTGCTGGCGCGCAGGGCGTCGCGGCGGTGCACCACGGTGACCGAGCGGCACATGTTGGTGAGGTAGTTGGCCTCCTCCATCGCGGTGTCGCCGCCGCCCACGACGATGACGTCCTGGTTCTTGAAGAACGAGCCGTCGCAGGTCGCGCAGGCCGACACGCCGTGGTTGGTGAGGGCCTTCTCGCCGACGGCGCCGGTCCACTTGGCGACGGCGCCCGTCGCGATGATCACCGTGGGGGCTTCGAGGGGTTCGCTCTGGCTCTCGATCCACACGCGCTTGACGGGGCCCGCGAGCTCGACGCGCAGGGCGTCCTCGGTGAAGAACGTGGTGTTGAAGCGCTCCGCCTGGGCGCGCATCTGCTCCATGAGCTTCGGGCCGGTGACCCCGTGGGGAAAGCCCGGGTAGTTCTCCACCTCGGTGGTGATCATGAGCTGCCCGCCGGGCTGATGGTCCTCGGCGAGGCCCTCGATGACCACGGGGTTCATGTTGGCGCGGCCCGCGTACACGGCCGCGGTCAGCCCCGCGGGGCCGCTCCCGATGATGATGACCTTGTGCTTCATGACGGTGTGAGAAGCGCTGAGACGCTCAGAGGGTTCCGAGGTGCGCGTCGTATTGCTCGGCCGTGAGGAGGCCGTCGAGCGTCACGCCCTGATCGAGCTGCACGGTGACCATCCAGCCCGCGACGTAGGGGTCTTCGTTGATGACCTCGGGCGTCTTCTGGAGCGCCTCGTTGATCTCGACGATGGTGCCCGACACGGGGGCGAAGAGGTCGCTCACGGCCTTGACCGACTCGACGGTGCCGAAGGCCTTGCCCGCGGTCACCTTCGCGCCGACCTTCACGTCGACGTTGACGAGGGTGATGTCGCCGAGCTGCTCGACGGCGTGGCGGGTGATGCCCACCTGCACGCGGTCGCCCTGCGCGCGCGCCCACTCGTGGTCGTTCGTGTACCGGAGATCCCTGGGGTTGTCTGACATCGAAGTGCTCCTCGCGGCGGGTGCGCGTGCGTGAGAGGCCCCGTTGCGCTCGTGCGCGAGCGCGAGGCCGTTGGACAGAACAACGTTCAGTGCGCGGGCGAAGGCGCGGGCTGCTCGACCGCGGACTCGTCGGCCCCGGCGTCTCCCGTGGTCGACGGGCTCCACACGCCGGGCGACACGTAGAGGTACATCCACAGCGCGCCCGCGACGAAGAGTCCGAGGCCGAGCCAGGGCATCCACCCCGGCGTACGGATCGGGTCTTCTTCGGGCTCGTGGTGCGCGTGGGCGTCGTGGCCCTTCGGGGTACCGTGCGCGTGCGAATCGTGGGCGCCGTGCGAATCAGCCATGTTGGGGTCGTGGAGGTACTACCAACACTCGCCGCGGGTCAACTGCTTCGCCCGCTCACGGCCTCGGAGACGGGCCACATCGCGCGGGCGTTGAGCTGGAGCCCGTCGCGGCGACCGGCGCGAAACGCCACGGCGCCCGCGTAGGCGATCATCGCGGCGTTGTCGGTGCAGCTCCGGGCCGGGGGGACGTGGAGCGCGACGCCGACGTCGCGGCACGCCTTGAGGGCCGCCGCGCGGAGCCCACGGTTGGCGGCCACGCCGCCGGAGATCACCGCGTGCGAGACGCCCTCGCGGCGCGCGGCCGCGACGAGCTTGCGCACGAGGTTGTCGACGATGGTCTTCTGCACGCTGGCGGCGAGGTCTTCGAGGCCGTGTCCCTCGGTGGGGATTCCGTGCTTCGCGACGTGGACGCCGACGGCGGTCTTGAGGCCGCTGAAGCTGAACTCGAGGTTGTCGCGGCCTCGCATGGGCTGCGTGAATTTCACCGCGTCGGGGTCTCCGTGGGCGGCGAGGCGGTCGATGACGGGGCCGCCGGGGTAGCCGAGTCCGACGAGCTTGGCGACCTTGTCGAAGGCCTCGCCCGCGGCGTCGTCGCGCGTGGCGCCGAGCTCGCGCACCTCGGTGGGCGAGTCGCAGCGGTAGAGGGCCGTGTGCCCACCCGACGCGAGCAGGGCCACGAAGGGAAACCCGGGCCGTGATCCGATGGCCTGCTCGCGGTCGAGAAAGGGCGCGAGGAGGTGCCCCATGAGGTGGTTGACGCCCACGAGCGGGAGCCCCTTCGCGAACGCGACGGCCTTCGCGGTCTGCACGCCCACGAGGAGCGCGCCCACGAGGCCGGGGCCCGCGGTGACGGCCACGGCGTCGATGACGTTCCATCCGCCCGCGGTCTCGACGGCCTCGCGCACGACGGGGACCACCGCGCGCAGGTGCGCCCTCGACGCGATCTCGGGGACGACGCCGCCGTAGGGCGCGTGCTCGGCGATCTGGCTCCACACGACGTCGGAGAGCACGCGCGCGCTGTCGGGCGTGACGCGCACCACGGCGGCGGCGGTCTCGTCGCACGAGCTCTCGATGGCGAGCACGGTGAGCGGGAGCGATGGATCGGTGAGGGCGGGTTCGCGCGTGGGCATCGTTCGTTGAAGACCCCGCCGCGGACTTCGCGATTGCGCGAGCGCGTGAGGGCGGGGGAGAATACCCGATGAGAGGCATCGCAGGGGATCGACAGGCGCGACGCGCGACCGACCCGCCCGAGGCATCACCGGGCGACGAGCTCAACTCCCCGCAGACAAATACACATGGCAGCTCCCAAGAAGACCGCGAAGAAGACCGCCGCGAAGACCACCGCGAAGAAGACCGCCGCGAAGAAGACCACCGCGAAGAAGACCACCGCGAAGAAGACCACCGCGAAGAAGACCACCGCGAAGAAGACCACCGCGAAGAAGCCGGCGGGCGCGAAGAAGACCGCCGCGAAGAAGCCGCTCGCGAAGAAGGCCGCCGCGAAGAAGGCCGCCGCGAAGAAGCCGCTCGCGAAGCGGATCGATCCGCACGACACGGGCGCGACGGTGCCCGAGCGTCGCGCGTCGATGCCCGCGCCGCCGATGCCGAAGAAGACGCCCGAGGACGTGCGCCGCGACGCATCGCGCGCCCTCGCGCTGGCCGTGGCCTCGGCGGGCCTCGACAAGAAGGCCGAGCGCATCGAGATCATCGACGTGTGCGGCAAGGCCGACTACACCGACTTTCTGGTGCTCATGTCGGGGCGCAGCGACCGGCAGGTGCAGTCGATCGCGCAGGGCATCGAGGGCGCCGCGGAGGCGCTCGGCGAGCGCTCGCGCAGCACCGAAGGGATGCGCCAGGGCCAGTGGGTGATCGTCGATTTCGGCGACGTGCTCGTGCACGTGTTCCTCGAGGAGGAGCGGCGCCACCGCGACCTCGAGAGCCTCTGGATGGACGCGCGACGCGTTCCGCTGGAGACCCCTGGCGCGACGAGCGCGACGTGACACGCTCGGCCTCCCTCCCATGAAGCTCGTCATCGCCGCGATGGGCCGCGCCAAGGAGCCCGAGCTCCGCGCGCTGCTCGAAGACTATTACACCCGCATCGGACGCTACGCGGACTTCGACGAGGTCGAGATCCGTGACGAGCGCGCCGACAAGGCCGCCGCGGCCTTCGAACGTGTGCTCGCGCCCCACGGCGCGCGCGCCGAGCTCGTGGCGATGGAGGTCACCGGCGAGCGCCTCTCGAGCGAGGCCTTCGCCGCGCGCATCGACGACGCCATGCGGCGCGCCGTCGTGCCCGTGTTCGCGATCGGCGCGGCGGAGGGCCTCCCCCCCGCGGTGAGCGGCCGCGCGAAATGGAAGCTCTCGCTCGGCCCCATGACGCTGCCCCACCGCATCGCGCGCCTCGTGCTCGCGGAGCAGGTGTACCGCGCCTTCACGATCCTCAAGGGAGAGCCCTACAACAAGTAGTCGAAGGGCGTCGGTGAAGAGACCCGCGCGGGGCGTCGTATGTGTTGCCGTGCGCGGGCATCATCGCCTCCCGGTCACCAACCGGCGGAGCCGCGCGCTCGCATCCACAGGAGTCGCACCATGAACCATCGCTCGCACTGGCTCGCCCTCTCGCTCGTCGCCCTCGCCTGGGGCCGCAACGGCGCGACGCAGCCTCGCCCTCGCTTCAACGTGCGACGCCCGCCGATCACCGCGGTCACGCCCGGCGCGCTCAACGCGCCCACGGTCACGACGCCCGGCGCGTCGGGGGTCGGCGTCATCATCGCGCCCGTGGGGATGCCCGTCGTCAACACCTCCGCGTGCACCGACACGGGGACGCAGTCGTGCGGACTCGGCGCGTGCATGGTGACCGTCCCGCGCTGCCAGAACGGTCGCGCGGTCGTGTGTCAGGCCAACGTGAACCAGCGCGTGCCCGAGACCTGCGACGGCGTCGACAACGACTGCGACGGCGTCATCGACAACGCGCCCGGCAACCAGAGCCCGCGCAGCGTGTGTCCCGCGCCGGTGCAGTGCGAGGCGATGCGAACGGTGGCGCTCAACGCGGGCGCTTCGACGCTGACCCTCGCGCCCGCGTCGGGGCGCACCTGCGCGCCTCCCTTCACGGTGGCCGCGTCGCCCCTCGAACTCCAGGTGGTGACGGTCTCGACGCGCATGGCCGTGGTGCTCTCGACGACGACGGGCGGCGCGCAGCTCCTCGGCGCGAACGGCGCGGCGCTCTCGACGAGCGACGGGCTCTGCGCCGCGGGGACGAGCACCGGCGCTGCGATCGTCGAGCCCGGTACGTACGTGCTCCGCGCGACGGGTGACGGCGCCAACGCTCGCAGCGTGCGCGTCGAGGCGCTCCCGGTGTCGGCGCGCGTGGCGGCGCCCGTGGTGGCCGCGTCGGGTCGCGTGACGATGAGCACGGCGGGCGCGGCGCAGGGGCCCTTCAACTGCAACGCCGACGAGGGCGTCGACGTGCGCGTGCTCGTGTGCCCGCGCGGCGGCAGCGCGGCGCTCTCGGCCCCGAGGGGCTTTCTCGCGTCGCTCGAAGGCGCGACGGGCGGACGCACCTGCTACCCCGCGCCGCAGGGCGGATCGGTGAACGCGCCGCTCCCGAGCGGATCGCTGGTGATCGTGCGCGCGTGGCCCCAGGGCGCCGAGCGCGGCGCGGCCTTCGTAGATCTTCACTGACGGCGCGCGATCAGAGCCCGACCGCGCGGCCTCCATCGCGCGTCACGCGTCACGCGGACGCGACGAGGCGCAGAGGCTTCGAAGGCCGCGTGGTGATGCCGTTCATCACATTTCCAATGGGCCCGTCGCCGGCGTCTTCGAAGCGGTGCGCCGCGAGCACGGTGCCGAGCGCGAGCTTGAGCTCGTAGCCCGCCATCGAGGCGCCGAGGCAGCGACGCGCGCCGCCGCCGAAGGGGTAGAACTCCCCGGGCGTGTAGCGGCGTTCGAGAAATCGCGCGGGTTCGAAGCGCGTGGGATCGGGGTACACCGCGGGATCGAAGTGCGTGAGCATCACCGCGGGGCACACCATCGTGCCGCGCGGGATGACGCGCCCGGCGAGCGTCCAGTCGCGCGCGAGGCGGCGGGCCATGATGGGCACGATGGGCGCGAGCCGCAGCGTCTCGTCGCAGACCGCGTCGAGGTAGGGGAGCGCCGCGAGCGCGCTCGGATCGGGCGTCGCGCCGAGCGGGGCGAGCTCGTCGCGCAGCCGGGCGAGCGGCGCGGGGTTGCGGTGCAGCAGCCAGAGGGCCCACGCGAGCGTCGTCGCCGTGGTCTCGTGGCCCGCGATCACCAGCGTGCGGAGCTCGTCGAGGAGCTCGCCGTCGGGCAGCGGCGCGCCGTCTTCATCGCGCGCGGAGAGCAGCAGCGCGAGCACGTCGTCGCGTTCTCCATCGGGCGTCGCGCGGGCGCGGGCGATCTCTTCGCGCAGCAGGTCGAGGAGCGCGCGCTCGGCGCGGCGGTAGCGGTCCCACGGCCCCACGCCCGCCATCGAGCGGTGGAGCCACGGCGCGAAGAGCAGCCACGCCGGGAGCCCCGCGATCACGGCCCCCACGGCGGCGTGAAAGCGGTCGATGCGCGCGGGGTCGCGCATGCCGAAGATCGCCCGCACGATCACGTCGAGCGAGAGCCGCTGCGTGCGCGCGAGGAGCGCCACGGTCTCGCCCGCGCGCACGTCGGCGAAGGCCCCGCGCGCCGCGGTCGCGATCACCCCGGCCCAGGCCTTCATGCGCGGACCGTGGAGCGGCGGCGCGAGCACCCTGCGCTTGCGACGATGACGCGCCCCGCGCGCGAGCACCACGGTCTCGGTGCCCAGCAGCGGCTCGACGACGCCCGAGGGAGGGTCCATCACGTCGGGGTCCGCGGCGAAGATGGCGGCGACGTGCGTCGGGTCGCCCGTCACGACGTAGGTCTCGTCGAGCGTGGGCAGCATGAAGGGGTCGCCGTAGCGCGACGCGAGCCGACGGAACATCCGCGTCGCGTCGCGCATGAGGCCGAAGGTGTGCGCGGTCTTGTGCCAGAGGTCCGCGGGCGCCGTCGCGAGACCCGTCACGCAGCCCCCGCGTCGCGCCGTCGGTAGCGCACGAGGCACGGCGCGGCGGGCCGCAGCACGCCGATGTCGTTGACCTTCGCGGGGGCGCTCGGGTCGACGAGCGAGACCTCGTAGCGACGCAGGAGCATCGAGAGGATCACCTTCAGCTCGTTGTTCACGAAGGCCATGGCCCAGCAGCGGTGCTGCGCGCCGCCGAAGCCGACGATGTGGTAGGGCTGATCCTCGTCGCGCTCGGGGCCGAAGCGCTCGGGGTCGTAGCGCTCGGGGTCGCGAAAGAGCGCCGGGAGCCGCTGCGAGAGCGCGATGCCCGCGACGACGAGCCACCCCTTCGGCACGCGGTAGTCGCCCGCGGTGAAGTCCTGCGCGGCGAGGCGCAGGAGGGTGTGGGTGACGGGGCGCAGGCGCTCGGCCTCCTTCACGCAGGCGTCGAGCCAGGGCATCTGGCGGCAGAGGTCGTAGTCGGGGCGGTCCTTCGGGCCGAGGGCTCCGTCGACCTCGGAGACGGCGCGCGCGAGCGCCTCGCGGTGCTGGAGGAGCAGCACGAGGGCCCACTCGAGGTGCCCCGCGGTGTTCTCGCGTCCGCCGAAGATGAGCCCGAGCACGAAGGTCACGACCTTGTCGTCGGGGATGCTCGGCGCGTCGAGGTAGCTCGCCGCGAGGAGCGCCTGGAGGAAGTCGTCGTGGGCGTCGGGGTTCGCGCGCCGCTCGCGCACCACCGCGCCGAGGATCTCTCGCAAGCGCTTGAGCGCGCGGTCTCGACGGATGAAGCGCGGCAGCGGGAGGTTCGTGGGGAGCACGAACTCGAGTCCGCCCGCGAGGTCGGCGAAGAGGCGCGAGAGCTCGGGCCCGAGCCTGCGACGAAAGGGCTCGCCGAGGATGGCCCGCGCCACGACGTTCATCGTGAGCTGCTGCGAGACGTCGCAGAGGTCGAAGGTTCCCGCGGCGCCGAGGGTGTCGAGCCACGCGTCGACCTCGGCGGCCATCTCGCCCACGTAGGAGCGGAGCTTCTTGCCGTGAAACGCGGGCTGCATGATGCGCCGCTGCTCGTCGTACTCGCGCCTGGGCGCGGTGAAGAGCACGCGGTCGCCGAGGATGGGCTCGAGGAAGCCGTAGACCTCGCCCATCGAGAGCAGCGTGTCGGTCTGTTCGAAGAAGAAGCGCAGGAGCTCGGGGCCCACGAGCACGACCGCGGGCTGGCGCGCGAGCTTGATGCCGAACACCGGCCCGAAGCGGTCGTAG
The DNA here is from genome assembly GCA_046351535.1 of Polyangiales bacterium. Lineage (GTDB taxonomy): Bacteria > Myxococcota_A > Polyangia > Polyangiales > CAISKJ01. The sequence continues at coordinate 43,209 of JAXLYG010000030.1, read as the reverse complement.
CCGCGGCGGAACACGCCGAGCGCGTCGCGGCGGAAGTCGAGCGCGTTGCCGATCAGCGGCAGGCCCGGGAGCATCGGAGGGAGCGGGAGCTGAGAAGGGGCGTTCAAGAATGGACTCCGGCGTGAGGCGCGCGTGCGAGCGCGCCGTGATCGTGGAACCAGGCGTAGATGTCGCGCACCGAGTCGTCGTGCGGACGCGGCGTGAAGCCGAGCTCGGCCTCCGCGCGGGCCGACGAGACGCGCCGGTGGCTCTGGAGCGTGCGTACCATTTCGGGCGTGAGCAGCGGGTCGCGTCCGATCACGCGGGCGCCGAGCGTGAGCACACGCCCCGCGGCGTGAAAGACCGCGGGCGCGACCTCGACGGGGGCGCGTCCGCCGACGTGACGGATCGCGAGGCGCGCCATGTCGAGCGACGAGCGCCACGGGCCCGCGAGGAGGTAGTTGGCGCCCGTGCGTCCGCGCTCTGCGGCGGCCAGCGTGGCCTGCACCACGTCGCGCGCGTCGACGAATTGAAAGCCCCCGCGCGGCACCGCGGGCAGGCGCCCGCGCGCCACGTCGAGGAAGAAGCGCCCCATGCGTGAGGGCTCGAAATCCCACGGCCCGATGACGCCCGCGGGGTTCACGATCACGGCGTCGAGGCCCTCGGCGATGACGGCGCGCACGGACTCCTCGCCCGCGGCCTTCGAGCGGTCGTACGCGGCCTGCGCGGGTCCCGGCCGGCGCCGCGACTCGTCGAGCACGCCGCCGTCGTCGGTGAGGTCGAACGCGTGGATCGAGCTCATGTGCACGTAGCGCCGCACGCCCGCCCGCAGCGCCTCGCGCGCCGCGTTGCGCGCCCCGTAGACGTTCACCGCGTGCACCTGGCCGTCACGGTCGGCGTCGATCGAGATGCGCGCGGCCAGATGGAACACCACCTCGATCCCGCGAAAGGCCGCGCGCAGCGTCTCGGGGTGGCGCACGTCGGCCACGACCTTTTCGACGTCGAGCCCGCGCAGCGATGGGGTTGCAGACGGCGCGTGCACCACCGCGCGCACCCGGTGTCCGCGACGCAGCAGCTCCCGCACGAGGTTGTTGCCGATGTGCCCCGACGCGCCGGTGACCGCGATCCGTGTGCCTGGAGAGAGCATGAGGGTTCCGAAGAACTCCTCAGAGCGCCCCGGCGCGTCAAGCTGTTGTTCGCTTCGCCTCCCGCGACACGCCAGAAACCCGAGGATTCGGTCGATTCTCCAGGTTCTGTCGCCGAGGCGCTTGCGAGACGCCCGCGCACCATGATTCGCTCACTGCGAAAGCAATGCGCGCCCGCCACCTTTTGTTCGCACTCGCCCTCTCGCTCCCGCTCGTCGCGTCGGCCGATCCGAGACCGGGGCAGGCGGTTCCGAGCTTCACGGTCGACGACATCGCGGGCGCGACGCACACGCAACGGGACCTCACGGGTCGCTGGTCGGTGCTCTTCGTGATGACCGACAAGGACACGCACCCCCACGTGAGCCCCTGGTATCGCCGCGTGCGCGACGCGGCTCCGCACGCGCGGCTCATCACCATGGCGGCGCTCGACCTCTTCGCCCTCGTGCCCACGGCCGCGGTGGTCTCGCAGGCCCGCGAGAACACACCGCGCCACGGGTGGAGCAACGTGTGGCTCTCGCGCGACGGATCGCTCGCGAACTCCCTCGGGCTGCCCGAGAGCGAGGTGCCCTGGGTGATCGTCGTGTCGCCCGCGGGGCGCGTCGTCGAGATCGTCCACTCGGTGCTCAACGACGGGGCCTTCGCGCGCATCGCGGCTGCGATTCCCGCGCCCGCGGCGCCCGCTGCGACGCCGCCCGCGGCGCAGGCCGACGCGCGCTGATCGCGGCGTCCTCGCTTCGCCCCACCGCGCAGACCGATGAGCGAGAACCTCCTCCGCGACCTCCCTGTTTCTACCGCGGAGGAGCACTTCACCGCGCTGCTCTCTCGTCCCGGCGTGACGATCGAGCGCATCGTCTCGACGGGACAGTCGAGCCCCGAGGGCTTCTGGTACGACCAGCCGCGCGGCGAGTGGGTCGTCGTGCTCGCGGGCGAGGCGCGGCTCCGCTTCGAAGACGAGCCCGAAGCCCGCACGCTCCGCCCCGGTGACCACGTCGACATCGCGGCGCACAGGCGACACCGCGTCGAGTGGACCCATCCCACCGAGCGCACCGTGTGGCTCGCCGTTCATTACGCCTGATGCCCTCGCCGCTCGCGTCACGGCTGGGCTACGCTCGGCGGCGATGAGCGAGCAGGACGACACCCGAGGCCACAAGCTGCTGGCCGACCTTTCGAAGCTCGTGCGAGAGCGCACCACGACGGACGGCGAGCCGATCCTGCACCGCAGGGGGCTCGCGAAGATCGAGACGCTCGCGAAGCTCCTCACGAGCGCCGACGCGCCGCCGGGGCTGCGCGTGCTCCGCGACGCGCAGGACCGCTTCAAGCTCGGGCGCGACGGCCGCAACGCCCTCATCACCGTCGCGTGGAAGCGCGACCTCGGCGCCATCGAGCTCGGCGGAGAGCGCGCGAACAAGACCTCCAAGGCCATCCTCTACGTGTGGGATGAGCCCGCCGCGCACTGGCGCCGCCTCGACGGCGTGAGCGAGCTCTACGACGACCTCATGGTGGTGCTCACGGAGTTCCTCTACCCCGAGGCGAAGGGTGACCGTTGACGGTGCGATGACGTCTCGCCGCTCGGGACTCGTCGCAGCCTTCACCGCGCTCCTCGCGTCGTGCGACGTGCAGCCGTCGGGCTACGCCGTCGCCTCGGGACCGCGCGACTGGACCGCGCACCCGGCCATCGCGAACGTCGAGGCGCCCGCCGACGCGCCCATCTACGCCGTCAGCGACGTGCACGGCGGCTACGACCGCCTCGTCGCGTTGCTCTCGCGCCACGGCGTCATCGCGGCCTCGCCGTCGTCTCCCACGCAGGCGCGCTGGACCGCGGGTCACGCCGTGCTCGTCGTCGCGGGCGACATGATCGACAAGGGCCCCTCGTCGCTCGAGGTGCTCGACCTCGTGATGACGCTCGAAGGCGGCGCGCGCGACGCGGGCGGACGGGTGATCGCGACGCTCGGCAACCACGAGGCGGAGTTCTTCGCGGACCCCGAGAACGACAAGGCCGACGCGGGCGACGGCATCGACCCCGAGGCGCGCGCGCACGGCGTCGACGTGATGGCCCTCGCGAGCGGGCGCGACCCGCGCGGCGCGTGGCTGCGCGGCCTCCCCTTCGGCGCGCGCGTGGGCCGGTGGTTCTTCTCGCACGCGGGAAACACCGCAGGGCGCACCGTCGCGCAGCTCGAAGCGTCGCTCCGCGCGGGCGTCGCCGCGCGCGACTACCGCGACACCGAGGTGATCGGCGACGCGTCGATCCTCGAGGCCCGCGAGTGGTGGACCACGTCGGCCGTCGTGGTCTCGACCAACGCCCGCGCGCTCGACGTCGACCACATCGTCTTCGGTCACTCGCCCTCGGCCCTCGGCGCGCGAGGCCAGGTCGGCGTGGCCGCGAGCGGCGGCCTCTTTCGCATCGACTGCGGGATGTCTCCCGGCGTGGACGACAGCCGCGGCGCGCTCCTCAGGGTGCGCGTCGACGCGGGCCGCGAGGTCGCCGAGTCGCTCGCCGCCGACGGATCGATTCGCACGCTCTGGCGCGCGAACTGAGCACGGACGTCACTTCAGCTTCCAGAGGTACCACGCGAGCGCGAAGGCCACCGCGGCCACGACGAGCGACACCTCGGGGAACGCGAGCGCCAGCGGCAGCGCGACGACGCACACCACCACCGTGAGCACGACGCGGTCGGTCCATCGCAGCGACGCCTCCTGTGAGAGCGCCTTGCGCACCTCCGCGTGCTGCTCGCGGAACGACTTGTTCTCGGGGTCCCTCGCGCGCGCCTCGGAGAGCACCCGCGCGGCCTCGGCGTGGGCCCTCCGCCGCCGGAGGATCGCCACGAGGTTCGTCGTCGCCGACGCGAGCCCCGGACGCAGCCGCAGCGCCTCTCGCGTCGCCTCTTCGGCCTCCGCGTTGGCGCCGCGCTCCATCTCCGCGTAGCCGAGGTTCGCCCACGCCGCGTAGTTGTTCGGGTCGAGCCGCAGCGACTCGCGCGCCATCTTCGCGGCCTCCTCGTACGACCTGCGCTCGGCGAGCACCCACGCGAGGCGACCGAACGACGACGCGCTCTCGGGCTCGAGCTTCACGAGCTCGCGCGCGATGTCCTCGGCGCGACCGAGCTGCCCCGCCGCGCCGAAGGCCCGCGACACGTTCTCGAGCACGATGGTGTCGCGGGGGCCCATCTCGAGGGCCTTCTCGCACTCGGCCGCGGACTCCGCCGTGCGCTTCGTCTCCGCGAAGGAGAGCGCGAGGCGCGCGTGGTAGCGCGCGAAGCCGGGCTCGAGGGTGATGGCCTGACGGAGCGGCTCGATGGCGTCTTCGTAGCGCCCGAGGCACTGCAGCGTGTACCCGACGAGGAAGTGGCAGTACCCGCGCCGCGGCGCGACGCGCACGGCCTCGTTGGCGGCTTCGAGGGCGCGCTCGTAGGCGCCCACCCCGAGCTGCGCGCGCGAGAGCAGCACCAGCGCGTCGTCGTCGGCGGGGCCGTACGAGAGCGCCTCGCGGGCCTCGCGCTCGGCCTGGGCGTAGCGGCCGATGTCGAGCGCGGCCTGCGCGCGGCGTCGGTGGTGTGCTGCGGCCTCGCGCGGGTTCATCACTTGTCGAGCTTGTGGCGACGCATGTACTCGACGATGTCGTCGTACTGGCCCGCCTCGTTGGCGTACTGCGCGTAGTTGCGCGCCGACGAGAACCACTCGCGCGTCGTGGGCCGGAGCTTCGCGCGCGCCTGGTCGAGCATCGCAGGGCTGATGGGCTCGACGGCGCCCTTCGCGATGCTCTTCGCGAGGGCGAGCTCCGCGGCGCTCTCGACGAGGTGCTCGAGGTCGGCGCCGCTCCACATCTCGGTCTGACCGGCCATGCGGTCGACGTCGATGGCGCCCTGGGGCCTGCCCTGGAGCTTCAATCGCAGGATCTGCGCGCGGGCGGGCGTGTCGGGCGGCGGGACGAAGAGCACCTGATCGAAGCGGCCGGGGCGACGGAACGCGGGGTCGAGGTCCCACGGGGTGTTGGTCGCGCCGATGATGAGCACGCGCTCGTTGCGACCTTGAAAGCCGTCGAGCTCGGCGAGGAACTGGGTGATCACGCCGCGCATGGCGCCGGAGACGAGCTTGGCGCGCTGGAGTCCGAGCGCGTCGACCTCGTCGAAGAAGAGCACGCTCGGCGCGCGGCGGCGGGCCTCGTCGAAGACCGCGTGGAGCTTCTGCTCCGAGTTGCCGATCCACATGTCGAGCACCTCGTGGAGCCCGACGGCGTTGAAGTGCGCGCCGCACTCGCCCGCGATGGCCCGCGCGAGGAAGGTCTTTCCGCAGCCCGGCGGGCCGTAGAGGAGGATGCCGCCGCCCGTCTTCTTCTTGAATGCCTTGAAGAGATCGGGGTTCTGGAAGGGGTGGATGATCTTCATCCGCACCCGCTCCTTGAGGTCTTCGAGGCCGCCCACGTCGGCGAAGGTGATCGCGTCGGGGTCGGCCTTCGAAGCGCCGTCGGGCTTCTCCGCGGGGCTCTCCTCGGCGCGCGCGTTGGGGAGGAGCGCGTCCCAGAAGCTCGTGTCGGCGAGGGCGGGGTCGAGGTTGATGGCGCGCTCGTAGTCGGCCTTGGCCTCGCGGTGCTCGCGGCGCTTCTCTCGCACGCGGGCCCGCAAAAGAAGCGCGACGGCGTGGTCGGGCACCTTCGCGAGCAGCTTGTTGACGCGCTCGAAGGCGCCGTCGGCGTCGTGGAGCGCGAGCGCGCAGCGACCTCCGCCGAGGAGGGCCTCGGGCCCGTGCGCGGCGTCGACGGCGAGCTGGTCGTAGTGGGGGAGCGCTCCTGCGTGGTTGCCCTGCTTCTCCATCGCGGTCGCGACGTGGAGGCGCAGCGGCGCGTTGCCCGGCGCGAGCGCCAGGGCGTCGAGGAGGAGCTTCAACGAGGGGTCGAGCGGTCGTTCCTGCATGGCGCTGAGGACGCGGAGTGTAACCGTCTCGGGGCGTTCGGCGAGGGCCCTTGTTCGCGTTCCGCGCGGAGCGTTCTCCGGTACGATCCCGCGCCGGAGGTTCACGACGAGATGAAGACGCTGGCGGTGCTCACGTCGGGCGGCGACTCCCCTGGGATGAACGCGGCGCTCCGTGCGATGGTGAAGGTCTCGGCGGCCCGCGGGGTGCGCGTGCTCGGCGTCCGCGACGGCTACGACGGGCTCATCGACGGCGCGATGCGGGAGCTCACGGTGCCCGCGGCGCACAGCGTCGGCGGCCTCGCCGCGAGCCACGAGGTCGACCTCTTCGGCAACGAGGGCGGCACGCTCCTCGGCTCGGCCCGCTGCGCGCGCTTCCGCGAGGCTTCACACAGGGCCACGGCGGCCGACCGCCTGCGCGCGCTCGACGGCCTCGTCGTCATCGGCGGCAACGGCTCGCTCACGGGCGCGCACCTCCTCGCGAAGGAGTGCGCCACGCCGATCATCGGCATCCCCGCGTCGATCGACAACGACATCGGCTGCACCTCCACCGCGCTCGGCGTCGACACGGCGCTCAACACCATCGTCGAGAGCTGCGACCGCATCGGAGACACGGCCCGCTCGCACCGCCGCGCCTTCGTCATCGAGGTCATGGGGCGCCAGTCGGGGTACCTCGCCATGGCGAGCGCCATCGCCGCGGGCGCCGACGCGGTGCTCCTCCGCGAGCAGGGCCGCACCGAGGACCAGATCGTCGAGGCCGTGGCCGCGAAGATCCGCGACAGCTTCTCGGCGGACCGCGACCGGCGCAGGGTGCTCATCGTGAAGGCCGAGGGCGTCGAGGTGCCCTGCACGCGCCTCGTGCGACGCGTCGAGGAGCGCCTCGCGAGCGAGCTCCACGGCGTCGAGATCCGCGCGACGGTGCTCGGTCACCTCGTGCGCGGCGGGCGTCCCACGTATCAAGACCGCATGATCGCGGGGCGCCTCGCGCTCGGCGCCGTCGAGGCCGCGCTCTCGGGGATCACCGACCAGATGATGGCCTGGATGCCGCCGGTGCCCGGGTGCATTCCGACGGGAGACCCCGCGGTGTTCCGCGTTTCGCTGGAGGAGATGCTGCGCGAGACCGAGGCGCTGCTCGACGGCACCTCGCCCGTCACCCGCTGGCGCATGAAGATGCTCGACTCGCTCGAAAACACGCTCGGACTCTGAGCGCCGCGCCCTCCGCGCCTATACTCGCGGACGATGCGTCCGCAACGCTCGCTCCTCGCTGCGATCCTCCTCGCCGCGTCGCTCACGCCCTCCCTCGCATCGGCGCAAGACTGGGACGTCGGCCCCGCGCGTCCGTCCCGTCCATCGCGCCCATCACGTCCTTCGCGGCCAACGCGTCCGTCTCCCGCGCGGACGTCTCCCGCGCGTCCCTCACCCGCGCGTCCCCCATCGCCTCCGCCGCCGTCCATCGACACGCAGCCCGCGCCGCCGCCCTCCGTGGGATCTCCCACCGCGCGCAACGACCGCATGATCGAGCACCTGCGCGACGTGCTCCTCCGCGGCACCGACGACAACGCCGTGGCGCTCCCGACGCTGCTTCGACTCGTGCGCGCGCGCGACGGATCGCTCGACAACCTCACCGCCGACCTCGAACGTCGCGCCAACGGATCGGGGCCCGAGGCCGCCGCCGCGACGCTCGTGCTCGGGCACATCCAGCGACAGAACGTGCGACTCGACGAGGCCATCGCGCGCTACCGACGCGCCGCCGAGCTCGCGCCCACCTCGCCCGCCCCCGTGCTCGCCCTCGCCGAGACCGAGCGGCAGATGGAGCGCAACGCCGACGCCCTCGCCTCCTACGAGCGCGCCCTCACCCTCGGCGTCTCCGCGGACCGTCAGGGAGACGTGCTCCGCGCCATGCTCGACCTCGCCCTCGCGACGGGCGACGTTCCGCGCGCGCGCACCTACCACCAGCGCCTCATGGCGCGATCGGGCACGAGCCTCTCGGTGCGGCGCGAGCTCGGCGACGCGCTCATGACGCGGCGGATGTTCAACGACGCCGCGACGGAGTTCGACGCCGTGGCGCGCGCGCTCTCGGGCGACAACCGCGTGCTCCCGCCCGTGCTGCGCGACCTCGCGCGGGCCCAGATGCAGGCCGATCGGCTCGACGACGCCCTCGCCACGCTGCGCCGCGCGCTGCGCATCGCGGGCGCCGACTCGGGCGTGCGACGCGAGCTCTACGACGACATGACGGAGCTCCGAACGCGACGCCACGAGCTCGACGCGTGGGTCCGCGAGCTGGAGCACGACGGCGGCGCGTCGGCCGAGCGCATGATGCTCCTCGGTCGCCTTCACGCCGAGCAGGGGCGCTTCGATCAGGCCATTTCCGCGTATCGCAGGGCCGTCGCGCTGCGGCCCGCCGACGTCGACGCGCACGTCCAGCTCGTGCAGCTCCTCTCGCAGGGGGGGCGCCTCGACGAGCTCATCGCGGCGCGGCGCAGGCTCGTCGAGGTGGCCCCGCGGAACCCCGCTTACGTGACCGACCTCGCCGACGAGCTCGTGCGCGGAGGACGTCGCGCCGAGGCGCTCGCTCTGCTCGCGCGGGCCAGCGCGCGCGCGGGCGACGACGCCGACCTCCACGAGCGGCTCGCGCAGGTGTACGCGCGCATGGGCGAGCAGCGGCTCGCGCTCCGTGAGACCGAGCTCGTCGCGCGCTACGACCCGTCCGATCCCGCCGCGCTCGAGAGCCTCGGAGAGCGGCTCATGGAGCAGGGCGACCAGGCGCGCGCGGTCGCCACCTGGCAGCGCATCCGTGAGAACGCGCGGGATCGCGCCCGCGGCGCCGCGGCGCTCGCCGAGGTCTACGGCCGCCATGACATGACCGCGCAGGCGATGGAGCTCTACCGCGAGGCCATCGCGCTGCGCCCCGACGAGCTCGATTTTCACAAGGGGCTCGCGGTGCTCGAAGAGGCCGCGCGGCAGTTCGAACCGGCCATCGCGTCGTGGCGTCGCGTGATCGAGCTCTCGCGCGACGACCGTGATCTGCGCCGCGAGGCGCGCGCGCGCATCGTCAACCTCTGGAGCCTCGAAGGACGCCTCGCCACCGAGCTCCCCGCGCTCGAGCGCGCCTTCAACGACGCGCCGCCGGACCTCGAAGCCGGACGCGATCTCGCCGAGGTGTACACCCGCCTCCGACGCTTCGACGACGCCGACCGCACGCTCGCGCGCCTCTCGCGCGCCGCGCCGGGAGACGTCGCCACGCTCGCCGCGCTCGAGCGCCTCCGCGTCCAGCGAGGAGACCTCGCGGGCGCCATCGACGCGCTCCGTCGACTCGTCGAGGCCGATCCGCGACGCGCGCGAGAGGGCTATCAGCGCCTCGCCTCGCACGCCCTCGCGCTGCACCGCGACGCCGAGGCCATCGAAGCCGCCGCGCACGCCGTCGAGCTCAGCCCCGATGATGCCAGCGGGCACCTCCGCCTCGGCGAGCTCTACCTCGCGCGCAACGACGCGGCGCAGGCCGTGGCCGCGTTTCGAAGGGCCATCGCGCTCAACGACAGGCTCTTTCCGACCTACTTCGTGCTCGCGGAGCTGTACCTCGCGCGCGACGACGCCCGCGAGGCCGTCGAGCTCTACCGCCGCGTGATCCGTCTGTGCCCCGACGACGAGTTCGTCACGCGCGCGGGGCGCATGGCGATCCAGGTCGCGCCCGCCGCCGACGCCGTCGCCGACCTCGAGCGCGACCTCTCGACCGCCGCGGTCGCCGCACCGGGACGCGTCGTGCTGCGGCGCCTCCTCGTCGACCTCTACGCCGCCACGTGCCGGCCGCTCATTCACATCGCTCGTCACGGCACACCCGCGGCTGCGACGACCGCTCGCACGAGACTCGCGGGGCTCGGGGTGCGCGCGCTCAAGCCGCTCCTCGACGCGCTCTCGGACCCCGACCTCGCGCGTCAGCGAATCTCCCTCGAAATCCTGGGGTATCTGGGCAATCCCAACGCGACCGCGGGCCTCCTCGGGCTCGCCGAAGGGGGCGCCGCGCGCGAGGTCCGCCTCGGTGCCTTGCGCGCCGCCGCGACGCTCGCAGACCCGCGCGCGCTCCCGCGCCTCGTGGCGCTCTCTCGCAGCGACGACGCGGCCTTCGCGACGCTCTCCGCGTGGGGGATCGGGCGCATCCGCACGCCCGCTGCCATCACCGCCCTCGTGCAGCTCGCGACGCGACGCGAGCGCTCCGACGCCTCGGCGATGGCGACGCTGATGCTCTCGGGGGCGCGCTCCCCCGCGGCGCACGCGGCCCTCCTCCGCGCGCTCGACGCGGCGCCCGGGAGCGCGCAGAGCAGCGCCGCGATGCTCGCGCTCGCGTCGTCGGCCGATGCCTCGACCGTGCGTCGCCTGAGGTCGCTGCTCGTGGGCTCGGAGCCCGTTCGCGCCGTCGCCCTCGCCGCCCTCGGGGCTGCTCCGACGCGCGAGCCCGCCGTGCTCGACGACCTCGCGGGAGCCCTATTTTCACCGATGAACGTGCGACTCGCGGGGGTCGACACCACCGTGCGACGCGTGGCCGCGCGGGCGCTCGTGCGCGTCACCGACGGCGACGACGCGGCGTATCGCAGCGCGCTCGAAGACCCCGACGCGGCGACCTCGACGATCGCGATGATCGGCCGCCTCCTCGATCCGCCGGGGGCTCCCCTCGACGGGAGCCGCGCGCTCGCATCGCACGCCGACGTGATCGCGCGGGCCGCGCGCGAGGCCCTCTCGACGCCGCAGGGGATCGACCGCGTGCTCGACGCGCTCTCGACGCCGGGCCGTTTTTCTCCGCTCACGAGCGAGGTCGCCACGCCGTCGCCCGAGGCCGTCGCGGCGGCGCGCGCGGTGTTGCGCGCGGTGACGCCGGCCCTCGCGGCGCTCGCCTCGCACCCCGACGTGGGCGTCCGTCGGAGGGTGCTCGCGGTGCTCGCGACGAGCGACGCGCCCGAGGCCGCCGAGGCGCTCTCACGCGCGGCCGATGACCCCGACGCGACGGTGGCCGAAGAGGCCCTCACGCTGCTCGCGTCGCGCGAGGGCGAAGGCGCCGCGACGCTCTCGGCCTCGACCGCGCAGCACCTCGACGCCGCGAACCCGTGGAAGACGCGCCTCGCCGCGGCCGCCGCGCTCGGACGCTCGTCGTCGCCCGACGGCGTCGAGGCCCTGGTGCGCGCGCTCTCGGGCGATCCGCTCTCGATCGTGCGCGGCGCCGCGGCGCGCTCTCTTGCGCGTCGCGCGACGGACCCCGCGGTGCGCGCGGCGCTGGAGCGAGCCTCGCGCGAGGACGTCGACGCCGCGGTGCGCACGGCCGCTGCGCGCGCCCTCCGTTAGCGATTCACCGCGAGAGGAAGAAGTACCCCGCGCCGATCGCCGCCCCGAGGAGCGCGCCGACGCCGAGGCCGATCTTCGCGAGCAGCGACGCCGCCTCGCCCGCGCGCTCATCGGGAACGCCTGCGCCTACGACGAATCCCGCGAGGCCGAGGCCCACGCCGCCGACCGCCGCGCCGATCGAGATACACGTCCACATCGGGGCTCTGTGTGCCGCAACGGGGGCGGCGGCGCCAGCGCGAAGGCGCGTTGCGATTCGAGCGCGAGAGGTATGATCGCCCCGCGCGGAGATGGCGGACGGAGACGACCAGACATTCGAAGTGGCGCTCGCCTACGACGGCGCGTTCGTCCCTCGCTACGCGTGGCGCTTCGGGGAGCGGCTCCTCGGCGCGCTGCGGCTCGGGTCGCGGCCGAGCGTGCTCGACCTCGCGTGTCGCACGGGCTATCCGTCGTCGGGGGTGATGGAGCGCGCGCGCGACGGTCGCGTCATCGCGCTCGACCGCGACGCGAAGTTCCTCGAGCTCGCGCGGTCTCGCATGGGCGCCGACGTGGGGCGTCGGGTGTTCCTGAAGCAGGGCGGCGCGACGGAGCTTCGCTTCGGGGCCGAGGTGTTCTCGCACGTCATCTGCAACCTCCTCGACCGCGTGTCGGTCGATCGCGCGGCGGTGCTCTCGGAGGCGCGTCGGGTGCTCATCCCCGGCGGCCAGATGGTGTTCACGGCGGCGCTTCAGGGGAGCTTCATCGAGGTGGTCGACATGCTGCGCGAGGTGGCGACGCGCCGCGACCTCGCGCGCCTCGCGGAGCGCGTGGAGCAGTACGCGTCGGCCTTTCCGACGACCAATCAGCTCCGCGACGAGATGGTGTCGCAGGGTTTCGCGTCGGTGACCGTCGAGGCGTGGGAGTTCACGCTCGACTACCCCGACGCGCAGGCGCTCTTCGCCGACCCCGTGGCGCAGCACGCGGGCATCTCAGACTGGCGTTGGTGCGCCGAGGCCGCGCCCGACGCCGACGCCGTGCTCGCCGCGGTGCGCGCCGCGTTCGACACGTACTTCCGCGGCGTGGGCTTCTCGATCACGATCGTGGGCGGCGTGGTCTCGGGCTACAAACCCGAAGGTTGACTGCTGCTGCTACTTGTGACCCGGGCGGGTCGTGTGGTCCTTGCCGTCGTAGCGCAGCGTGCTCGGGCGTCCGTCGAGCGTGGTCGCGATGGCCGCGGGGCGCTTCCACACGCGGAAGAGGCAGCGGAGGGTCTCGCGGGCTTTTTCGAGGTCGAGGTCGACGCCCTGGTGCTCGTGCTTGAGGTAGAGCTCGCTGCGGTTCTCGTAGTTGCCGTCTTCGACGAAGATGAAGGGCTGCCCGAAGTTCGTGAGCTTGAAGAGCAGCTTCTCCTTGATGGCCTTGAACTCGCGCGTGTCGACCTCGAAGCGGTCGTTCCGGTTCGACCACGAGTACGTGAACATCTTCTGCTCGATCGCGAAGTCGGGCGTGAGGAACTCGTCGATGAAGGTCACGTCGTTGTAGAGCGCGCGCACTTCGAAGATCTTCTTGCGCCCGAGGCCGAGGCGGCGGTCCCAGTGGCGGCGCTCCTCCATCGAGTCGCAGTCCTCCCACTCCTTGCCGAACTGGCCCTTGTCCCAGCGCTCCTCGATGTAGCGGTAGAGCTCGACGCCGAGCTTGTAGGGGTTGAGCTGCTTGCCGTTGGAGCCCAGCACCGAGGCGTTGCGCTCGGCGTAGTCGATGACCTCGTTGCCGTCGAGCGCGTACTCGGTCATGAGGCGCGAGTGCCAGTACGAGGCCCAGCCCTCGTTCATGATCTTGGTCTGCGCCTGCGGCCAGAAGTAGTACGCCTCCTCGCGGATCACCTCGAGCACGTCGCGCTCCCAGCGCTCGAGCGGCGCGTGCTCGATGAGAAACCTCAGCACGTCACGCTGCGGGTGCTCGGGGAAGCGCTTCGCCTTCGCGGCCTCCTCCTCCATCTTCTTGCGCTGCGCGGCCACGTAGGACTCGGGGTTGATGAACGAGTCCATGTAGCTCTTGGCCTTGAGCTTCGGCACCTCGATGGCCTCGGGCTCCTCGGGCTCCTCGGGCTTCGCGCGGCCTTCGAGCATGCGGTTCGGCGGATCGATGAGGTTGTCGAGCGCGAGGCACACGTCGATGAACTCCTCGACGGCGGAGACCCCGTGGCGCTCCATGTGTCGCCGCACGCGCGCGGCGTGGTTGGCGAAGGTGTCGATCCACTTGCGGCTCGGGACGCGGTCCTTGCGAGAGACCACCATGTCCTCGGCGCCCTCGGGGGGGCGGCGGTCCTGGTCGGTGATCTTGAAGGTGAAGTTGTTCTTGAAGAAGTCGTTGTGGCCGCAGACGTGGGCCATGACGAGCTTCTGATCGACGAGGGAGTTGCCTTCGAGGAGGTAGGCCACCGAGGGGTTGTTGTTGATGACCATCTCGTAGATGCGGCTGAGGCCGTACTCGCCGGACTTCTTGAGCCGCTCGTACTCCATGCCCCATCGCCAGTGCGGATAGCGCGTGGGGAAGCCCCCGTACGCGGCCACCTCGTTCATCTCGTCGAAGCTCAGGATCTCGAAGACCTGCGGGAAGAAATCGAGCCCGTACTTTCGCGCGCGGTTCTCGATCTTCTCCTGCCACTCGCGGAGGTACGCGGGCAGCTCGTGACGCATGCCGTAGTCGCTCATCGCCCCGTCACCTGCCCTTGCCCAGGAATGCCTTGATGCTGTCGACGATGGCGTCCTTGTCGCGGATCTCGGAGGTCACCACCCGGTCGTCCTTGCCGAGGTGCTCGCGGAGATCCTTGATGAACTGCCCCGAGCCGTAGGGGCTCTCGACCTGGCCGTAGCAGAACATGTTCGAAGCGGGCAGCACCCGGTCCTTCAAGATGTTGATGCACGACAGGGTGTCGTCGACGGACCAGTTGTCGCCGTCGCTGAAGTGGAACGGGTACACGTTCCACTCCTCGGCGGGGAAGCGCTTCTGGATGATCTCGGCGCAGAGCTTGTAGGCCGACGAGATCATCGTGCCGCCCGACTCGCGCGTGTGGAAGAAGGTCTCGCGGTCGACCTCGCGCGCGGCGGCGTCGTGGATGATGTAGACCGACTCGAGGCCCTTGTACTGAGACCGCAGCCACGTATCGATCCAGAAGCTCTCGATGCGGACGATCTCCTTCTGCTCGTCGCCCATGGAGCCCGAGACGTCCATCATGTAGACGATGACCGCGTTGGCGACGGGCTGGATCGCCGTGTTCCAGCTCTTGAAGCGCTTGTCTTCGCGGACGGGGACGATGATGGGCCGCGCGGCGCTGTAGGTGCCCGACGCGATCTGGCGCTTGAGCGCCTCGCGGAACGTGCGCTTGAAGTGCCGCAGCGACTCGGGGCCCGTGCGACGGATGCCCGTGTACTTGTCCTTGTCGGAGACGATGCGCGACTGGCCCTTGGGCTCGATGCGCGGGAGCTGAAGCTCCTCTCCGAGGATCTGCGCGAGGTCGTCGAGCGTGACCTCGACCTCGAGGACGTGCTTGCCCTCCTGCTGCCCGGCCTTGCCGCTGCCGTCGCCGTCGCCCTCCTGCCCCGAGAGCGGATCGCCCTGCTCGCCCTCGCCCTGACCGACGCCGCCCGACTGCTTGTCGCCGAAGCGAAACTGCGGAATGTCGATCTGTGGAACGGGGATCGAGACGTTGTCCTTGCCCTGCCTCCCGATCATCTCGCCGTGCGAGATGTACTTGCGGAGGTTCTGCCGGATGCGCCCTTTGACGATGTCGCGGAAGCGCGCGTGGTCCTGATCGATCTTGAGCGCCATCGTGCCGCGTGACCTCGGCGCGCACCGTATCACGACGCCGACGCCCGGCGCCCGCCTCAAAACTCTCTGCGCGCGACGTCCTTCGGTGCGCTCAATGGTTCGCGCGAGGCCCCGCGTTCGCTACGCTACGGGTCGATGACCCCGCGCACCGCGCTGGCTACGCTCCTCGTCGCGCTCGCGCTCGCCCCCTCGACGGCCCCCGCGCAACCCCTCGGACGCCTCGTCGAGACCGGCGAGGCGCCGTGGCCCGAGGGCGCGCTCGGCCAGCCCACGCCCGTCGACGGCACACGTCCTCCCTCGCTCGGCGCGCTGCGCTCGATGCGCGCGCCCGTGTCGGTGCACCTCGGCCCCGGCGTCGACGCGCGCCTCGCCCCGCGCGCCCTCAGCCTCGCCGAGCGCACCCTCGACGCGCTGGAGTTCACGCATCGATTTCCCCTTCCGCAGCCCGACGGAACGCGCGGCGGAGACCCCTCGCTCGACCTCTACCTCACCGCCGACGGCGCGCCCTACGAGACCGTCGTCGACGCCCTCGACGCCACGTGGATCTGGGACCGCGCCTCGGCCTTCGTCCGCGTGCGCGCCACGACCGAGGAGCGCCTCCTCGCGCGCAGCATCGCCGAGGGGATCGCCCGCGCCATCGTGCTCGGCGTGAAGGCCGATCATCCCCCCGCGTTCGTGGCCGCGATGGGCGCGTCGCTCGGCCGCATGGTCACCCGCGAGCCCGCGGACCTCGACGCGCTGCGAGCGTTTCAGTCGCACCCCGAGCGCGCGTTCTTCGGCGGCGCGCACGACGACCTCGACGGCCGCGGCGCGTCGCTCTTTCTCGACCTCATCTCCGCGAAGTGGGACGACGACTCGCACAAGCTCCTGCGCGCGCTCCTGTGGGCCCCGGTGAACCGCACCGCGCCGGGCTGGGAGCGGCTCTGGGACGAGCCCGATGTGTTCGACGTCGCGCGGAGGATGTTTCGCGACGAGCCCGATCAGCTCGAAGGCGCGCTGATGGAGTTCGCCGCGGCGCGCGCGGTCGTGGGCACCGCGGCGGACCCCTACGACCTCGCGGGCGTGCGCGACGCGACGCTCTCGACGCGACCGCTGCGCGTGCTGCGCTACGGCGAGCTCCCGCAGCGCGTGTGGCCCGCGGAGATGCTCGAGCCCACGGGGAGCGCGGTGATCGAGGTGAACCTCGACGACGCCCCGCTGCGCGCGTCGATGGGGTTGTGGTTCCACGGCTCGCGGTGGCAGCGGTGGATGGTGCGCGCGATCCGCGTGGGCCGCGACGGCCTCGCCGCGCGGGAGCTCGGCTCGCAGGTGATCTCCGACGGCGAGTGGTCGCTCCAGATGGACATCCTCGACGGCTACACGCGCGTGCTCGTGGTGGTGCTCAACCTCGGCGACCTCGGGTACGAGCCCGACCAGCCGCAGAGCGCCAACGGCTTCTTCGTGCTCAACGTCGGCAGCGGAGACCCCGCGCCGCACGACGCGAGCGCGAACGCGAACGCGCGCTGAGCGGTCTTCTTCGGTCTATGCTCGCGGCCATGTCGCACCACTCGCTCGCGGGGGCGCTGCGCCGCTGGATCTTCGTGCCCGCGCTCATGATGGGATGCTTCTCGCGCTGGTCGGGCTGCCGCAGCTACGACACGGGACACGTCTCGGGCCCCAACTGGAGCGCCCGCGTGCAGTGCGATCCGCACACCGAGTTCAGCGCGTGGGGACAGTCTCGCGGGGTCGTTCCGACGCCCCGCGGGTGCTCCGCGAAGTGGAGCTTCATCGTCGAGCGCGAGCACTACCCCGAGAGCTTTCCGCTCCGCGCCCCCGACCACCGTTCGAATGACTGTGGCGAGGTGCGTCGCGTCTGCTCGACCTCACACGGCGAGCTCGCGCAGCGCGCCACCACGCTCGGAACCTGGGTCGCCGCGCGCGCGCCCGGCGGCTCGACGCGCGTCGCCTTCGTGCCCTCCGCGTGCGGCATCGCGTACGGACTCCCCGACGACGGCGCGTCGACCGCGACGCCCGCGGGCGCCGTCGAGAAGCAGCCCGACGGCGCGGCCTTCATCGACGGCGTCATCGCGCACGCGCCCATCACGGAGACGTCGTGGTACCTCGTGTGCGGCCCCGTGCTCGCGCAGCGCAAGGCCGCCGTGCGCGAGGCGGCCCTCCAGTGCAGGACGCCCGACGTCGTCGCGAACGAGCTCTTTCGCGTCGACCCCGAGAGCGTCGACGCCGTGTGGCTCGCCTTCGCGGAGGATCGACTCCCCTGCGGCATCCTCCTGCACGCGGACCTCCGCGCGTCGGCGCACGATCAGCTCGCGCGCGCCGTGGTCCGTCTGCTCACGGAGTGCGGCGGACGTTGCTCGTCGCGCGCCCGCGTCACGTCGCTGCGCGAGGCGGGTGAGCTGCGCGTCCCCGAGTCGCGCGAGGTCACGCAGCGCATCGCCGCGGCGGGACCGCCCGCACACGTCTCCCGCGACGCGCCCCCCGCGGAGCGCGCGCGCTACGAGGCCGCGTACGACGAGTGGCTGAGCGCGCATTGGGCCCTCGGTCGCGTCGACGCGCGCGCGGGCAACGACATCGCCATCGCGACGCTGCGTCGGCTCCCCCCACCCGAGAGCCCCGCGCACCCGCTCCGGCGGAGCGACGAGTACCCCACGGCCGACTACGACGACCCGATGACGACGCTGTGCGAGCTTCTCCTCAACCGCGACTCGACGCAGACGCGCGACGCCCTGTGGCAGCTCGCCCTCGACGCGAGCCTCAACGTCGGGCTGCGGCAACGCGCGCTCCTCTCGCTCGCCCGCCTCGGAGACGCGCGCGGAACGGGCGCGGGCCTCCCCGACAATCCCCTCACCGCCGAGCAGGCTGGTTGGGCCGCCTCGGAGATCGCCGAGGCCCACCCGAGCCCGGGATCGACCACGAGCGGAGGTTCTTCGGGTCACCATCACAGCCACCATCACTGGCACTGAACGCGTCGCGAGACAGACCGGCGACCGCGCGATCGCCACACGAACATCCACGCCAGCAACACGGCGATCACCCCGCCGCGCGACGCCCGCTTCGAAGCGGAACATCCCCCCGAAGCGCCCACGTCTCCGGTGCCCGGACCCGCCGTCAGCGCGAGCTCTCCGCGCGTCCACGGCGCGCCGTCGAGTGTGACCGAGAATGTCACATGGTCTCCCGTCTCGGGCGCGGTGTAGCCGAGCGCGTAGCGTCCGAGGCCGAGCGCGCGCGGCGCTTCGAAGCGTCCCGCGGAGACGGTCGTAGCGAGCGATCCGTCGGTCACGTCGCCGTTCGCGTCGAGCACGCGACACGCGATCACGACACGCTCACCGCGCACCACGGGGCCCTCGGGGAGCGCGCAGCGCGACCGCAGCGCCGAGGCTGGAGCGCGCGGTGACGTTCGGTGAAGCGCCGCGAGCGCCCGCGGGATGTCGAGCGTCGACCAGCCGGTCGAAGCGCTCCACGGCGCATCGCCCGACATGAGCGCGGCGACGAGCTCTCGCTGTGTCGCGGCGGGGTTCTCTTCGAAGAGCAGCGCGAGCGCGCCGGCGACCTGCGGCGCGGCGGCGGAGGTCCCCGAGGCCGCGGCGTGCGTGGCGTCGACCGCGAGGTGCGGATCGGAGAACGGGCCCGTGAGGCTCGTCGCAGCGCGCGAAGAGAGCGCCGCGATCACCACGTCGCCGGGCGCGAGGAGGTCGGGCTTGAGCGCCCACACCGCCGACGGACCGCGCGCAGAGAAGCGCGCGACGGTTCCTTCGATCGCGTCGGTGCGGGTGTTCGCGCGGCCCATCGCGTCGACCCACTGCGCGCGCGTCGTGAGCGCGCCGACCGACACCACCGACGGAGAGGTCGCGGGCACCTCCACGCTCAACCCCTCGTCACCGTAGGGAGCCTCGAACGCGGGGAGCTCGCGCGCCGTCGTCGCGTTGCCGTCGAGGTAGATCCACGCGTCGACGCGGCCCTCACCCTGGAGCAGCAACGTGTACGCGCCGCCGGGGCCGTCGATCACGGCGTCGACGACGCGCGCGCCCGTCGCGGGAGACGCCCCGTCGAGCGCGTTCGAAACGCTCACGCGCGCGCCGTCGCGCGGGTTCCGCTGTGAACGCGCGCTCCCCGCGGAGACGCGATCGCCTTCGGTGCCGTCGGGCCATCTCGGCGTGACCGCGAGCGGCGACCTCGACGCGATCGCGACGCCCACGAGGCCCGCGTACGGCGCTCCGAGGCGCAGCGACAGCGGGACGGTCTCTCCCCGCGCGAGCTCGACCCTCGCGTGCAGCGCGCGACCGCCTCCGTTGCCCGCCGAGACCACGAGCGCCCTCCCTCGCGCGTCGCCTCCGTCGACGAGCGCGGCGAGGTCGCGTTCGAGCGGACCGTCTCCGTCGTGGGCGCCGCGGTGCGTGCCGAGCGAGAGCGAGACCACCGCGGGCATCGCGCGCGACGCGGCGCGATCGAACACGAACGCAGCTCCGAGCGCGGCGATGGCCTCGGGCACCTCCGCGCGGTCGCGCCGCAGCGACGCGCGAACGACGACGGCCACGGCCTCAGGCGCGATGCCCGCGTAGCGATGCGCGAGACCTCCGCCGCCGAGCGCGATCGAGAGCGCGTGCGTGCCGTGACCGATGGGGTCGTCGGGCGCCATCCCCGATGAAATGGCCGCGTCGAGCTCCGCGCCCGATCTCACGGAACCCCTTCTGCCATAGGGTGTTTCGACGGCGAAGCGCGCCTCGAGCTCGGGGTGCGCGCCGCGCGGAGACTCGGTGTAGTCGAGCATCCACGCGACGCGGGTGGATCCGTCTTCGCCTCGGAGGTCGAGGAGCGCGAGGTCGAAGCCCGAGTCGACCACGCCGATCACGACGGACCTCCCGGTGAGGGCGAGGCCGTCGGCCGCGCGCGCCCGGTCGGCGCCCACGAGCGCCCGGACGCGGTCGAGGTGAGGACGCAGCCAGGCGCTCTCGACGTGGCCCCGAGCGGGCAGCGTGAGGGCCACGGGCGCGGGGTCGAACGCGGGCCGCGGCGACGCCGACGCGCTGTGATTCAGCCCGATTGACGCGAGCGTGAGGAGCGCTGCGATGGAGCTTCGGGTTGACATCGTGCGCGCGACGGTGGTAGGCGCTTTCCCCCCATACGGGTTTGCGAGCCCGTGCGAACCAGAACCAGCATCACCTCACACGGGAGAGTTTTCATGGGCAACGGAGATCGCCGCAACTCAAACAAGATGCGTCGCCGCAAGTCGCAGGCGAAGCTCAAGGGCCGCATTCACAAGGCCGCCGCCGCGCGCGCCGAGCGCATCGCCGCCGCCGGCAAGGCCGCCGAGAAGAAGCCCTCGCGCGCCGCCCGCAAGCCCGCCGCCGCGGGCTGATCGCGCCTCCGCTCGCACCGAGCGACCGCCTCGCCTCCCCCTCCAGATCCAACACGCACGAAGCGTCGCAGTCGACGGCGTTACCCCCTCGCGGAGCGGGGCGGTTCAGTGCTATCGGGCGACTCCCTATGGGCGCACAGTGGAAGCAGAAGGGCCGTGAGGCCGCGGCCAACGCAAGAGGCCGCGTGATGACCAAGCTCACGCGCGAGCTCATGATCGCCGCGCGTGACGGGGCCGACCCCGCGATGAACCCCCGCCTTCGCATGGCCGTCGAGGCCGCGCGCAAGGCCTCGATGACCCGCGACACGATGGAGCGCGCCATCAAGAAGGGCGCGGGCCTGCTCGACGAGGTGGTGGTCTACGACACGGTGACCTACGAGGGCTTCACGCCCCATCAGGTGCCCGTGATCGTCGAGTGCCTCACGGAGAACCGCAACCGCACGTCGGCCAACGTGAAGGCCATCTTTCGCAAGGGCCAGCTCGCGGCGTCGGGCGCGGTGTCGTGGGACTTCGCGCGCCTCGGCGCCATCGAGGCCGCGGCCCCCGCGAGCGGCGACGACCCCGACGAGGCCGCCATCGAGTGCGGCGCGCAGGACCTCGAGCCCAACGACGACGGCGGGACGCTCTTCTACACCGACCCCGGCGACCTCGACGCCGTCGCGAAGGCCCTCACCGAGCGCAAGTGGACCGTCTCGTCGGCGAAGCTCATCTGGAAGGCGAAGAACCCCGTCACCGTCGACGACGAGGCGAAGCGCGCCGAGGTCGAGGCCTTTCTCGAGGCGCTCGACAGCGACGACGACGTGCAGAACCTCTACGTCGGCCTCGCCTGACCCGCTGACGCGGCCGCGCCGCGCGCCCGACGCGGAGCCCACGCCGTCGAGACGACACCGATGAGCACGCCCGTCTTCGAAGGCTCGCAGACGATCCGCAAGCCCAACCGCTGGCTCGTGGCCCTCGCGTGCGTGCCCTTCGCGCTCGCGCTCGTGGCGATCCTGCACTCGCTGGTCGCGGCGTCGGGGGTCTTCCTCGCGCTGCCGCACCTCACGATCATCGGCGCGGTGGCGCTCGCCACGGTGCTCAAGCGGCGGCCCTTCGCGACCTACGACACGGCGCCCGTGCGCGCCGACCTCGAGGGCCTCCGCGTCGGCGACGACTTCACGGCGCGCGCGGGCATCACCCGCGCGCTCTACGTCCCGCGGAGCATCGGCGACGTCCCGCTGGTGCGCGTCGAGCGGCGGCGGCGGTCGGCCGTCGAGATCGTGGTGCGCGACGAGTCCGAGGCGCAGCGCATCCTCGCGGCGCTCGGGCGCGACGTCTCTCGCGCGCGGGTGAGCTTCGGCGCGTGGTCGCCCCTCTTCGGGTCGTGGGTGCGCTACCTCATCGTGCCCGTGATGATCGCCGCGGCGCTGCTCTCGGGGATGGTCATGTCGCGCGCGCCGTCGCCGCCGTATCCGCTCTTCGCCGCGATGGCCCTCATGGCGCTGGCCTTCGGCGTCCCGTCGCGCGTCGAGGTGGGCGCCGACGGCGTGCTCGTGCGCTGGTTCGGCACGCGGCGCTTCATCCCCGCCGCGAAGATCGCCTACAGCGAGCGCTACGAGAGCGGCTTCGGGCGCAACCGCCACGTCGGCGTGCGGATCCACCTCGACGGCGGCGACGCGTACAGCGTGGTGGTGGGCGGCGCGCGCTGGGCCGAAGACGACGCCGAGGCCCTGGCCGAGCGCATCGACGAGGTCGTCACGGCGCACCGCAAGAGCGTCGTCGCGTCGGCCGAGGCGCTCACGCGAAGGGGTCGCCCCGTGCGCGAGTGGATCCGCGCGCTGCGGAGCATCGGCGTGGGCGCGGAGGCGAACTTCCGCCGCGCGGAGCTCGACCGTGAGCTCCTCTGGCAGGTGTACGAGAGCCCGACGACGACGCCCGACGAGCGCGCGGCGGCGGCGGTGGCGCTCGCGGCGCAGGCGACGCCCGAGACCTCGCAGCGCATCCGCGTGACGGCCGAGGCGCTCGCGGAGCCCACGCTGCGCGCGGCGATCACCGCGGCGGCGGGCGACGACGACGAGGCGCTCTCGAACGCGCTCCGCACGCTCGACGAGCAGCGGCAGGCGCGGGGCTGAGGCACGGCGTCGCGATTGTTCCTCGCGGAGCCTAAAGTTCGTTCGCGGCGCGGCCGTTGGGCCTTCACGAGAAGGAGAAGTCCCAATGACCATCGCACGCACCCTCGGTTGGATCGTCCTCGCCATGCTCGCCACTTCGGGGTGCGCTGACGCTCCTGCGGCGGGCTCTGCGCCCATCGCCGTCGTGCCGATGAACCAGCAGTGGACCCTCGATCGCATCGGTGCGTGGGGCATGCCCGCGTCGATCGAGATCAGCCCCGGCGTCTCTCGTCGCATCAGCGGCGGCAGCCTCGTGCTCCACGACGACTGGACGTGGGGCCTCGCGTACGACTACCGCGACACGAGCGCGACGAGCGACACGCAGGGCGCGTTCTCGGCCTCGGGCGGCTACACGATCTACGGCGGCGACAGCGTCGAGGTCGCGCTCCACGACGACCAGGGCGGGACGACGTACTTCGCGCGCGTCAACGCCGACGACACCATCGACCTCACCGTGGGCCCCTACACCTTTCACCTCATCACGAAGTGAGCGCCACGCGCGTGCGCGCCGCCTTCACGGAGGCGGCGCGATCGGAGCGCAGGTCGACACGCCCGCCCCCACGATCCTGAACCCGATGTTGGTCATGTACGCCGCGTCGACGGAGCCGTCCGACGGCCGGTACCGCGTGACGTTCGTGGTGCGCCCCGTGGCCGCCGACGGCGCGGTGTAGAGGTAGAAGTCTCCGCCCCAGAACGAGAACGCCCACGCCTGCGGGGTCTCGACGCCGCGGAGGCTCTGGGTGTTGAGGATCGCGCCCGAGGTCTTGTCGATCTGCGCGACCTGCACCGGCGTCGTGGTGAAGAAGCCGTAGAGGCGCCCGTCGCCGGTGCCCGTGAGCTCGGCGTTCTCGCCGCGGAGCGCGCCCGTGAAGGCCCCGACGGGCATGCCCGTGAGCGACCGCGGGTCGATGCGGCCGAGGCCCGCGCTGGCGCCCGTGAGCGCGTCGCCCGTGGCGGTCACGAAGAGCGTCTCGGCGACGTCGTCGGCGCTCGCCGTCGAGAAGCCCATCCCGAGGCGATACCAGCCCTGCGGGAGCGGGATCGCCGGCGCCGAGGTGCAGCTCGCGTCGGCGGTGCTCACGCGGTAGATCGCGCCGCCCGTGTCGAAGAGGTCGTTGGTGACGTAGTTCACCCACGCGACGGCGTCGCGGTCGATGGCCATCGAGTTGGGCTGCGCCGTGGTCGGGCAGCGCAGCGTGCCGATGCGCGTGAACTCCCTGCGGTTGGGGCGAAAGCTGTAGAGCTCGTTGGAGTCTGAGAGCACGTACACGAGCTGCGCGGCCTCGGAGCAGTTCTGCCCGGCACCGCTGTCGCGGACGGGGATCGGCGTGAAGCCGTCGCCCGCGTCGCCGCCGTCGCGGGAGGCGCTCGCGTCGACGGTGGCGCCGCTGTCGGGCTCCGGGGCGAACACGATGGGGTTGTTCGACGAGCACGCGACGACGAGCGCGGAGAGCGACGCAAGGATCTCGATTCGCACGATCGTTCCCTCGTTAGGCGATGTGGGGAGTGTGTCGGGGGAGGGAGGCGGAGGCAGTTCTCTCAGACTTCGCGGCGGGCGGTCAACGCGGCGGGCGGCGCCTTCGGGCGCCCGACGCTTGCGGTGTAAGCTCTCGCGGCGCGGCTCCGTCTGCACGGGTGAAGGGTCGGCGAGGCGCCGGTCCCCCCAACAGGAGCAGAGATCATCATGAGCGAGAAGAAGGTCTGCGGTTGCCCGTCGTGCGGTCCCTCGTGCAATTGCGCCGCCCAGGGGCGCGCCCCCGCGCAGGGCGAGTGCTGCTGCGGCCCCGAGTGCCGCTGCCCGCCCGACTGCGCGTGCCCGCCGTCGTGCAACTGCGCCGCGGTCCAGGCGCGCAAGTCCGGAGGTTGATCGTGTCGTCGGAGGCGGGCGACGTGCGCGCGATCCTCTCGGCGATCGAGGCCGACCGGCCCCGCTACGTCGCCTTCCTCCGGCGCAGGCTCGGCGCCGCCAGCGACGCCGAAGACGTCTACCAGCAGGCCATCGTGCGTGCGATCGAGCACGCGGACGCCATGCGCGACGCGGCCCACGTGAGCGCCTGGTTCTGGCGAATCCTCCGCAACGCGCTGGCCGACCACCACGCGTCGCGCCTCGCCCGCGGCGCCCGCGACGCCGCCTGGGTCGCCGACGCGGCGCCGGCCCCCGCCGAGCCCGCGGGGCCCTGCGCGTGCGCCATCGGGCTCCTCCCGAAGCTCCCGTCGGCGTACGGAGAGATCCTCCGTCGCGTCGACGTCTGCGACGAGCGCGTGGTCGACGTGGCCCGCGACCTCGGCATCTCGACCGACAACGCCGCCGTGCGGCTCCACCGCGCGCGAAAGGCCCTGCGCGAGCGGCTCCGCGGGTGCTGCAAGGTGGGCTCGATGCGCGCGTGCTTCGCCTGCGACTGCGCCGACGAGGCGCACGCCTCCGACGCCGCGGAGTCACCGCAGCGGGGCTGAGCGCGCGCCCTCGGGGTCACTCCGCGCGGACGCTCACGCCCTCGCCCTCGACCACGACCTCGATGCGCGACGGGGGCGCGTCGCTCCTCGCGGCGAGCATCCTCGCGATGGGGCCGATGATCCAGTGCTCGATGGCGCGGTTGAGCGGGCGCGCGCCGTACTTCGGGTCGAAGCCCAGCGCGGCGACGCGCTCGACCACCGCGTCGGTGTAGCGCACGGGGATGCTCCTCCGCGCGAGGCCCTCGCGCTCGAGGGCGCGGGCGATGGCGCGCCTCGCGATGGTCTGCACCGTCTCGGGCGAGAGGGGCTTGTACGGCACCACGTGGTCGAAGCGGTTGAGGAGCTCGGGGCGAAAGAACGCCGTCGCGGCAGAGAGGTAGTGCGTGTTCACGTCGCGCATCCCCGAGGGGCCGCCGAAGCCCATCGAGCGCGAGGCCGTGTCGGCGCCGAGGTTCGACGTGAGCATCACCACCGTGTTGCGGAAGCTCACCGTGCGACCCGTCCCGTCGGTGAGCCTGCCCTCGCCGAGGATCTGGAGCAGCAGGTCGTGGACGCTCCCGTCGGCCTTCTCGACCTCGTCGAAGAGCACGATGCCGAAGGGCTGCTCTCGCACGCGCCGCGTGAGCGCGCCCTCGGCGCCGCCGTAGTACCCCACGAGGCGCGAGGCGCTGCCGTAGTCGCTGTATTCGCTCATGTCGAAGCGGCAGAGGCGCTTCGCGTCGCCGAAGAGATACTCGGCCAGGGCCAGCGTCGACTCGGTCTTGCCCACGCCCGTCGGACCGAGCAACAGGTACGACCCGAGGGGCCGCGTGGGGTCGGTCATCGCGGTCTTGAGCGCCACCACGAGGTCGCGCAAAAGGACGATCGCGCTCTCCTGTCCGACGACGCGCGCGCGGAGCTTCTCGAGCACCGCGTCGGGGTCGAGGGGCACCGACGGGTCGACGAGCTCGCGGGGATAGCCCGTGCGCTGACAGAACGCTCGGATGATCTCTCCGCTGCCGATGGCGCGGTGCTTCTTCGCGTCGAGCTCCGCGGGGCGGTCGTGGTCCTTGTGCGCCGCCGCGCGGAGGAGCTGCACGGCGCCGCCGGGGAGCGCCGAGCCGTCGCCGAAGCGCTCGGTGAGGTCCATCGCGCGCATGAGCGCGTCGGCGCTGAAGCGCGCGGCGCGCGAGCGGCCGATGGTGTTCGCCACGGAGGTGAGCGCGATCATCGCGGCGTCACCGCGGAGGGCGTCGACGCGCATCACCTTGAGGCACTGCACGAACGCGGGGTGCGTGCGCTCGGCGCGCGCGAGGTCGTCGGGCGTGGCCTCGCAGATCACCGAGACCTCGCCGGCCTCGATCGACGGCTGGAGGTACCGCGCCGCGTCGAGCCCCTGCCCCGGGTCTCCCGTCATCAGGAACTCCGAGAGGCTCTCGATGTGCAGCACCGCGCGCCGCACGCGGAGCTCTTGAATCATGCGCTGCACGCGCTCCTGCCACTGGCCGAGGTAGCGCATGCCCGCGACGATGCGCGCGCCGCTCGTCGAGTACACCTCGACGCCCGCCTCGTCGGCCGAGGCGGTCTTGTCTTCGAAGCGGTGCACGAGCTCGTGGACGAGCGCCGTCTTGCCCACGCCGGGCGGCCCCACGAGCAGCACGCTCGCGCGCCGCGACGAGGTGATCATCTCGGCGAGGAGCGCCACCTCCTTCGTGCGCTGAAAGGCGCGCTCGAGCGTGCCCGTGCGCACCATGTCGTTGAGCCGGTGCGACGCGTCGCCGAGCTCCGGGGGCATGGGCGGGCGCTCGGGCTCGTGGCGGCGCTCGGGCTCGCTGCGCTCGCGCTCGACGATGGGCTTGTAGGCCACGGTGAGCGTCTCGACGGTCTCGTCGCCGTCGTAGGTCACGTCGAGCAGAGACTCGAGGGGCACCATGAAGAGCCTGTGCCGCACGATCTCTTCGACCCAGGCCTCGAGGTCGTCGGGCACGGCGAGGCGGTCGACGATGCCGAGCCGGGGGATGCGCACGATGATGGGCCGCGGCCCCTTCGCGCGACCGACGGGCGCGTCGAACTCGGGGTGCGTGAGCACCGTGAAGCGGATGGGCACCGAGAGCAGGCGCTGGTGCTGCACGGCGCGGAGTGTCATGTCGACGCGTCGGAGGCGCATCTCCTTCCACCACGTCGCGGCGGCGCCGATCTCCCAGGCGTTGCGCGCGAGGAGCTTCGCCGCGGCCTTCGCGACGTCGTCCCTCGCCGCGTCGACGTCGTCGGAGAACGCCGTGAGGAACGGGTGCGTGAGCACCGAGACCGTGTACCCGACGCCGGGGTGCCTCCGCACGAAGAGGTGAAACTTCTGCTCCACGGCTACGCTCCCCTCTGCGCGCGCAGCACGGCCGCGCAGATCGCCTCGATCTTCGTCGCCGCGAGGCCCGTGGCCACGTGCTCGACCTTCGAAGTCCCGGCCTCCTCGTCGATGCTCCCGCGCAGCGTCACCGTCGACACCTCGACGTGCACCTCGGTGCCCTCCCTCCGCGCGTCGCGCTCGCGCCGCGCCGCCTCGTCGCGGGCCCGCGCCGCGGCCTGCACGTCGTGGCCGTCGTAGAGCTCGATGCGCGCGAGCACCTGCGACTCGTCGACGGCGCCGGCCTTGCCGCGCACCGTGAAGAGCGCGCAGCCCGCGAGGTGCTCGACGAGGTCGCGCGCGCCCGCGCCCTGCACCCCCACCGCGCGGCGGAGCACGGGGCGAACGTCGCCGGTCTCGCCCTCGATCCAGGTCGAGCCCACGTCGTCTTCGACCTCGACCCACGAAGAGAGCCGCCCCGCGAAGGGAGGCACGGCGCTCATCACCGCGGCGGAGACCTTGTCTCTCCAGGTCGCGCTGCGGTTCGCGGTGACCTCGACCAGCAAGACCACCTCGTCGACCGTGGCCGATCGATCGATCTGGTGTTCGAGCAGCGCGAACGCGTCGACGAGGCGCGCCACCTCGGGGCCGAACTGCTGGAGCACCACGTCGTCGCGCATCAGGGTCTGCACGGTGCGCACGGTGGGGGCCGAGCGGTTGTGCGCGGCGCCTCCCCAGCGGTTCTCGCGGTAGCCCGATCGGTCTCGCTCGGGGGCCTCGCGGACGTCTTCGATGTAGGGCTCCGCGCGGGGGTCGCGCTCCTCGATGCGCGCGAGCGCGTCGCGCAGCTCCGAGAGGCGCTCGAGCAGGTCGAGGCCCGGAGAGGGCGGCGCCTCGCTCCCCCGCTGCATGACGCGCAGGGCCGAGGCGCGCTCGTCGGCGAGGCGGTCGTAGGCCTCGGAGGTCTCGATGGCCGTGAGGCCCTCGCGCAGCGCGACGAGGCGCGCGCTCACCTCGTCGGCGGTCCACTCGGCGGGGTCGGTGACCACCGTGACGGGCGTCGCGTTGCGGAGCGAGCGCACGGCGAGGCCCATCCCCGTGCGCGTGCGGAAGAGGTCGACCATGCACAGGTCGCTCGATCGCCGCCGCACGAGGTGGTGCGCGAGCGGAACGGCGAGCTCGCGCTCGAGGGCGCGGCGCAGCGGGCGGGCGCCGTAGCGCGGGTCGTAGGCCTGCTCGACGAGCGCGTCGAGGAGCTCGGGCTCGACCTCGACGACGACGTTCCCGCGGAGGATCCCGCGGCGCGAGAGGAGCTGCCCGAGCGCGTGCTCGACCACGACGCGCAGGGCCTCGGGCGAGAGCGGCGCGAAGGGCACCACGCGGTCGATGCGGTTGAAGAACTCGGGGCGAAAGAACTTCCGCGCGGCGGCCGTGTAGTGGGCGCGCGCGTCGTCGCCGTCGCGCACGAAGCCCGTGCGGGCGCTCGCTTCCTTCACGCCGAGGTTCGAGGTCATGATGACCACGGCCTGGCGCGCGTCGGCGAGGCGCCCCGCGGCGTCGGTGAGCCTCCCCTCGCCGAGGAGCTGGAGGAGCGCGTCGAAGACCCTGGGGTGAGCCTTCTCGATCTCGTCGAAGAGCACCACGCAGAAGGGCTGCGTTCGAAGGGCGAGGGTGAGCTCTCCGTCGGGCGATCCCGCGTGTCCGACGAGGCGCGAGATGCTCGCGCTCGACCCGAACTCGCTCATGTCGAAGCGCACCATGCGCGAGGCGTTGCCGAAGAGCCACGTCGCGAGGGCCTTGGCCGTCTCGGTCTTTCCGACGCCCGTGGGGCCCACGAAGAGGTACGTGGCCATGGGCTTCTCGGGGTCGGCGAGGCCGTGCTGCATGAGCACCACCACGTCGGCGACGGCCTCGACGGCCTCGGTCTGTCCGACCACCATGGCGCCGATGGCGCGCGCCACCTCGTCGTGCGAGCGATGGGCGCCGCTCCCGAGGATGAAGTCGGGCAGGCCCGTCTGACGCTGAAAGGTCGCGAACACGTCGGCGCGCGTGTACCAGCGCTGCCGATCGCGGAGCTCTCCAGCGCCCGCGAGCACCGACTTGAGGAGCCGCACGGCCTTGCCCGGAAAGGCCTCGTGCGCGAGGAATCGCCGCGTGAGCACGAGCACGGTCTCGAGCGCCTCGGGCGAGACGCGCAGCGCGGGGGCGCCGTCGGCCGCGTCGCTCTCGAGGTCGCGCAACACACCGAGGAGGACAGGGAGCGTCGCGCGGTCGTCGAGGGGCTCGACGTGCACGACGCGAAAGAGCGACGCGAAGGTGGGCTCCTCCTCGCGCACGCGTTCGAAGCGCTCGGGGGTGCTCTCGGCGATGACGGTGAGCTCGCCGCGGGCCATGTGCGGCTCGAGAAAGCGCGCCACGTTGGTGTCGCCCGCGCGGGTGCGCCCCGCGTAGACCATCGACGCGAGGTCGTCGACGTAGAGGATGTCGCCGAGCTCGATGAGCTCGTCGATGAGCTCGCGCGCGCGGGCCTCCCACTGGCCGACGTACATCATGCCCGCGATGAAGCGGTTGCCGTCGACGCGCCACACGTCGCGGCGCGAGCCGTTGCTGTTCTGGCGCGCGACGAGGCGGCGCACGAGCTCGTGGACGAGGGCCGTCTTGCCCGCGCCCGAGGGCCCCACGAGCACGACGGCGTTGCCCTCGCGGAGGTCGAAATCGTCGAGGAGGGAGCTCACCGTCGACTCGCGTCCGAAGGCGCGGTCGAGGGTGTCGTCGCGGGCGCCGTGCGTGAGGTTGCGACCGATCTCGCGGAGGGTCTTCACCGTGAAGCGGCGGAGGCGGCGGCGCTCCTCGCGGCTCGGGTCGGCGCCCTTGTCGGACTTCTCTTTTCGCTTGCGGCCGGGGACGTGAAAGCGGTGCCAGCCCTTCGGAAAGATCGACGGCGCCTCGGCGTCGACCTCGAGCACGTCGAGGCGCTCGCGGCGCTTGGAGCACCACGCGTCGAGGCTCGTGAGCTTGTGCTCGAGCGCGTACGCGGCGATGCGGCGGTTGAGGGCGTGCGTGAGCTCCTCGGCCGCGCCGATGCCGCGGAGGGCGAAGCGCGCGGCGGGGGCGCGCGTGGGCGTGACGACGTAGTAGTCCTCGCCGGGCCACTTCTCGATGAGCACGCCGACGCGGCCTTCGAGCGTCCAGCGCTTGCGAGAGACCTTGTCCTGCACGACGGTCTCGACGTCGACCATCTTGAGGTACACGTGCGGCGGGAGCTGGTAGGCGCCGAGCGTCGAGACGGGACCCTTTTCGAAGAGCCCCATCACGGCGAGGCAGAGGTCGTCGCGGATCTCCGAGAGGCTCGGGCCGACCTTGTGGACGCCGGGGAGTCCAGGCACCCACGCTTCGACGAGGCGTCGCGCGGGGTGCACCACTACGAGGGGGAGCTTTACGTCCATGAGGTCACCGGTAGGGGTCGGCGTCGGGGCCGAAGACGCGGAACTCGACCTGGTCTTCCATCAGCGCGGAGATGTCGGTGCCTGCGTTCTGCCAGGGGTATTCGCGCTGCGTGCGGAGGTCTTTGAGCTGCTCCTTCGAGAACGAGATGCGCCGCGTCTCGACGTTGGGCATCAGGGCGTCGAGCTTGTCGGGGCGCGTGAGCGACGTGGCGTGCCGCACGTCGACGGGTTCGAAGCGCACCTTCACCACGGAGGTCCCCGTGCCGTCGAGGAAGCGGTGCGCCCCGTGTTCGCCCACGAAGGCGAAGCGCCCGGGGCCCCCGCGGATCGTCATCGCCGCCGCGAGCGGCAGCGGCTGCGCCGTGTACGGGGGGAACTCCGCGCGCCACTTCCACCCCGCGTCGGCTTTGCCCTTCTCGCTCGCGGGCTGCTCGTCTTCGGGGATCGCGAAGCACGTGTAGTACTTCGTCTCGAGCTTCTCGGCCTTGCACCAGTGCGCGTAGATGTTCACGAGCACGGGCACCTGGTGCCACGCCGAGCGCCCCGCGGTGAAGTACAGCACCACGCTCTCCACGGGCGGAAACATCCGCGCGAAGAGCTCCCACTTGCGCGGCTTGAACTGCGCGCGCAGCGCGTCGGCCTCGGCGCGCACGGCCTCGGCGTTGTCGTCTCGGCGCTCGTACCAGCTCTCGAACGCGAGGTCTTCGAGCGCCTCGGCCTGCGTCGCGAGGCCGTCGAGCGCGTCGAGCAGCGTGCGGCTCGTCTCGGCCTGGCGCGCCGTCGACTCGGCGAGCGCGCGCTCCTTCCAGAACCCCGGCGCCTGGCTGGCCTTCGTGAAGAAGCTCACGTCGCTGCGCAGCGCGCTCACGAGCGCCGAGCGCCCCCACCGACGCAGCTCCGCGCGCACCTTCGCGGCGTCTTCGAGCGCGTGCAGCCCCCGGTTCGAAGCGCCCTCTTCGCGCGCGGCCAGCGTCGTCGCGCGGAGCGAGAGGTACTCGCCCTCGGCGGTCACGTCGACCCTCGCGTTGCCGTGCTCGGGGCGCGACGCGAGGCGCGTGGCGATGGGCAGCGCGAGCTCGCGCTCCAGCGTGCGCTTGAGCGGACGCGCGCCGTAGCGCGGATCGAAGCCGTGGTCGGCCAGCACCTCGAGCGCGCGGTCGTCGACGTGGAGGTCGACGTTGTGTCGGCGCAGCCCCTCGCGCGCGGCCACCTTGGCGACCTCGCGCGTGACGATCGCGCGGAGCACCGACCGATCGAGCGCCGCGAACACGATGAAGTCGTCGATGCGGTTGAAGAGCTCGGGGCGAAAGAAGCGCTCGGCCTCGGCGCGGTAGTGCTGCCGCGCGGCCTCGTGGGCGCGGGCCCCCTCGGGCTGCGAGAAGCCCACGCGGGCGCGCAGCGTGTCGGCGCCGAGGTTCGACGTCATGATGATCACGGCGTTGCGAAAGTCCGTGAACTTCCCCGCGCCGTCGGTGAGGCGCCCTTCGCCGAGCACGCCGAGGAGCGCGTCGAACACGACGGGGTGCGCCTTCTCGATCTCGTCGAGGAGCACCACGCAGAAGGGCTGCCTGCGCACCGCCGACGTGAGGTGACCGGGCTCGCCCGTCTCGCCGATGAGCCGCGTGAGGGCGTCGCCGCCCGCGTACTCGCCCATGTCGAGGCGCACCATGCGCTCGCGCGAGCCGAAGACGAACTCCGCGAGGGCCTTCGAGAGCTCGGTCTTGCCGACGCCCGTGGGGCCCGCGAAGAAGAGCACCCCGACGGGTCGGCGCTGGTCCGCGAGGCCGGCCTTGATCACCGCGATGATCTCGGTCACGCGCTCGACGGCGCCGTCCTGACCCTTGACCCGCGCGCGCAGAAACTCGCTCACGCCCGCCGGGTCGAGCGGCATGTCGTCGCGCAGGAGCACCAGCGGAATCCCCGACTCGCCGCTGAAGCGCGCCACCGCGTCGTGGCCCGAGACCGTCGTCGAGCGGGAGTGCGCGCCCGCGTCGACGACCCTGCGCAGAAAGGCCACCGTGTTGCCCACGAGCGCGCCGTAGGGGCGAAAGCGCCGCGTGAGGCGCAGCGCGGCCTCGATGGCGTCGGGGTGCACCGTGACGGCCTTGCGCTCGCCCATCTCCTTCGCGACGCGGTCGAGGATCCGACGGCCGACCTCGGGTGACACGTCGGGCACGCGCACCACCGACCAGTGCTGCGCGAAGCCCGCGGAGCGGCGTTCGAAGCGGGCCCACTCCTCGGGCGTGGCCTCACCCAGAATGGCCACCTCGCGCGCCGCGAGGGCGGGGCCGAGGAGTTGCGCCACGTTGTGGTCGCTGTGCGCGCTCTTGCCCGCGTCGAGGAGCTCGATGATGTGCCCCATGTACACGATGGCCTCGGCGCGGCGGGCCTCGTCGATGCAGTCGAAGGTCTGCTGCTGCCAGTCGCCGAAGAAGCCTTCGCCCGCGATGAGGCGCGAGGCGTCGACGTGAAAGAACGGGCGTCGCTCGTCCTTCTTGTCGCGCGTGCGTTCGAAGAGCCGCGCGGCGATCTCGTGGACGATGGCGGTCTTGCCCGCGCCGGCCTCGCCGACGAGCACCAGGGGCTCGGGCTTCTTCGCCGTGATGCGCATCGCGAGCGAGTCGACGAGGGCGTCGACCTCCCAGGCGCGCGCGAGGTCGTTCTGCTCCGCGAGCTTGTGGAGCGCGACGCCGAGCTTCGAAAGCGTGGGCGTGGCGGGGCGCTTCTTCTTCTTCTTGCCCTCGTCGTCGAGCTCCTCGTCCTCGTCGGGCTTGCGCGTGTCGTCGAACTCGTCCTTGGGCTTCTTGCGCTTCTCGGGCGGCGGCGCGAGGTCGTCGGGCAGCGGCGGCGGACGCTCGTCGAGCTGGAGTTCCCTGCGCTTGAGCGTCGCGAGGAGCGTGGGCTTCGCGTCGAGCGCCAGGGTGCGCAGGCTGTCGTCGCCGTCGACGCGGAGCCCGAGGCGCTGGTGGTCCGTGAGGTTCGAGAGGTGCGCGCGAAAGAACGGCGCCGCGCGCTCGATGAGGTCCTCTCCAGCAGGGAGCCACACGC
Organism: Polyangiales bacterium; assembly: GCA_046351535.1. Lineage (GTDB taxonomy): Bacteria > Myxococcota_A > Polyangia > Polyangiales > CAISKJ01. The sequence continues at coordinate 9,272 of JAXLYG010000030.1, read as the reverse complement.
GCAGGTCGAGCTTCGGCGCACGCACCTCGACGAAGGGCTTCTGCGCGGGCGACACCACGAGGTTGACCTTCATGGGCACGGTCTCGCTCCCCGCGGCGTGCCACACCGTGAGCGCGTCGACCCACACGGATTTCAGCTCTCCGTTGGGGCTCCGCGCGTAGTCCGCGACGTTGCGCGGGTGCGTCCGCGAGATGCGGTCATCGATGGCGAGGCAGAGGTCCTCCTCGGCGCCCTCGAGGCTCGCGGCGTGGTAGGCGAAGGCCGGGAGGTTGAGCGGCGTGACGGTCACGCGACCGCTGGCGTGCTGCGTGACGATGCACTGGATGCGAAAGTCCATGTGGGGTGCCCGTTACCCGTTGCGCGAAGGGCCGCGAAGGTAGCACGCACCCTCCGCGCTCGTGTCGACGAAGCTTCGTCGCGAGGGCGCCCCGTTGCGATATGCTCGCGGCGTCCTCCGATGGCAGAAGACCGCACGATGACGGCCCCGCTGCTGCGCGCGCGCGCGCCGTCGACCCGCTACGTCGAGGTGATCTCGCCGGGCCGCCCGTCGCCCTTCAAGGCCCGCGAGGGCGTGGTGCGCCTCGGCCGCGACGCGACCTGCGAGGTGGTGATCGAAGACCCCTTCGTCTCGCGGGTTCACCTCGAGGTGAGGATCTATCCGCACGGCGTCGAGGTGGTCGACCTCGACACCAAGAACGGCACGCACTACCAGGGCGCGCGCATCCGCGAGCTCGCGGTGAACGGCGAGGTGACGCTGCTCCTCGGCAAGCAGGTGACCGTGAAGGTGCGCGTCGGCGACGACGCCGCGGTGGCCCCGAGGGCCGCGCGCGACGACGCCGAGCTCGTGGGCAACTCGGCGCCGATGCAGCGGCTCCGCGGCGCGCTTTCGAAGCTCGCGCCGTCGCCCCTCACGGTGCTCATCGAGGGCGAGACGGGCACGGGCAAGGAGGTCGTCGCGCGCGCGATCCACCGCATGTCACCGCGGTCTTCGAAGCCCTTCGTGGTGTTCGACTGCGCGGCCGTGTCGCCGTCGCTCATCGCGTCGGAGCTCTTCGGTCACGTGAAGGGCGCGTACACGGGCGCCGTCGGCGCGAGCGACGGGGCCTTCCGCGCCGCCAACGGGGGGACGCTCTTTCTCGACGAGATCGGCGAGCTCCCGCTGGAGCTTCAGCCCGCCCTGCTCCGCGCGCTCGAAGCGCGGCAGGTCAAGCCCGTGGGCGGCGACCAGTACCTCACCGTCGACGTGCGCGTCGTGGCCGCCACCAACCGCTCGCTCGAGGCCGAGGTCGAGGCCTCACGCTTTCGAAAAGACCTTCTCTTCAGGCTCGCGGTGGGTCGGGTGAAGGTCCCGCCGCTGCGGTCGAGGGCCGACGACATCCCGCTGCTGGCGGCGCATTTCGCGTCGGCCTTCGGCGCGACGATCTCGGCGAAGGCGCTCGACGCGCTCGCGTCGCAGACGTGGCCTGGCAACGTGCGCGAGCTCCGCAACGTGGTCGAGCGCTCGGTGATGCTCTCGGGCGGCGCGGGCGCGGTGGTGACCTCCGTCGATGACTTCGAAGACGACTTCGAAGACGAGGCCACGCCCGCCGCGGGGGAGAATCCCTCGGAGGCGCTCGTCGGCGCGATGCGCAGCCCCGACGGGCAGAAGCTTCTGGAGATGAGCTTTCAAGACGCCAAGCAGGCCGCGGTCGAGAGCTTCGAACGCGAGTACCTCGTGCGGCTCTTCGAAGCGTCGGCGTACAACCTCTCCGAGGCCGCGCGGCGCTCGGGGGTGCACCGGCGCTACCTGCGCGAGCTGTTCAAGAAGCACGACATCGACCTCGCGGCGCTGCGCGCGACGCGGCGGTGACGGCCCCCTCCCCGTCCCTCCCCCGCGAAGCGGGGAGAGGGTGCCTGTTGGTAGCCGCCATGCCCTCACCCCGCCCTCTCCCGGCAGAGCCGGGAGAGGGAGTCAACGTGGCTTCGGGAAGGCAAACTGAAGAACTGTGCCGTGCGTCGCTCGTCGCTCGCTGCTCGCTGCTCGCGGCCTCCCTCCTCCCGGCTCTGCCAGGGAGAGGGCGGGGTGAGGGCATGCCAGCTACCAACGGGCACCCTCCTCCCGCTTCGCCCCGGGGGAGGGACGGGGAGGGGCTCCACACCAGGCACGCGTGTCGCCGAACTCTGTGGTTGACGTACTCGCGCTCGGCCCCCTCGCGCACCGCGTCGAGCAGGAGCGACGGCGGCGCGAAGGCCGAGAGCAGTTCGAAGTGGCTCGTCCCCGGGTCGTGCATGCCCGAGAGCACCGCGTCGACCACGCGAAGCGGTGAGCGCGGTCCGAGGCGCAGGTCGGTGACGCCGCGCCCCGCGATCACGCGTCCGTGCGTGGCGGCGCAGCCTTCGAGCGCGCGGACGACGCTCGTCCCCACGGCGATCACGCGACGCCCTTGAAGGCGCGCGGCCTCGATCGCGGCGGCGGTCTCCTCGGGGATCTCGTAGCGCTCGGGCAGCGGGAGCGCGGCGTCGAGCGCGTCGTCGCCCGTGGCCGACAGCCCCGCGGCGTGCGTCACCCGCGCGATCACGCAGCCCTTCGCGCGCAGCGCCGCGAGCAGCGACCAGCGCAGCGGATGCCCCGCGGACGGAAGCTCAACGGCCCACGGCCTCCCCGCGTAGACCGTCTGCACGTGCCAGAGCGGCAGGTCGTCGGCGAGGTGTGCGTACTGCACGGGCCGTCCGAGCGCGTAGATCGCGCGCCAGAGTCGATCTCCCGAGAGCCCGAAGCGCACGGTCACGAGGCGATCAGAGCGCGTCGAGAGGGCTTCGATGACCGCGGTGAGCGCTTCACCGAACACGAGTTCGTCACCGACCGTGACGCGCGGCGGCGCGGGTCGATGCTCCGTGCGCGTGCGCCAGTCTCCGTCGCCGAAGAGCACCGCGGACCACACCGTCTCGTCGTCGGTGGCGCCCGCGAGGCGCAGCTCCACGGGCTCGCCGCGCGCGGTCGTTCCTCGCAGCGACGCGGGGATCGTCGCGGCGTCGTTGACCACCACGAGGTCACCCGCGCGAACGAGCGACGGGAGGTCTTCGATGTCCGCGTGCGCGAGCGTCGCATGCGCGGCGTCGAGCACCATCATCCGATGCGCCTCGCGAGGCCAGACCGCGGGCCTCACGACACGCCTCCGAGCGTCGAGACCGCCACGCGGGCGCCCGTCGCGATGCGGTCGTCGCGGAGCGCGTCGACGATCTTCCGCGCGACGTCCGCGGGGTCCGCGAGCGTCGCGGGGTCGGCGTCGGGGATCGCGTCGGCGTGCATGCGGGTGTTCATCTCGCCGGGGTCGACGGCGCAGACGCGCACGCCCGCGTCGCGGAGCTCCCCGGCCCAGATGCGCGCGAGGTGATCGGCGGCGGCCTTCGAGACGCCGTAGGCGCCCCACCCCGGGTACGCCTCGACGGCCGCGTCGGAGCTCACGAAGAGCACCGTCCCGTGACCGCGCAGGGCCATCGAGCCCGCGACGATCTTCGTGAGGCGAAAGGGGCCCACGAGGTTGACCGCGAGCGTGCGCTCGAGGTCCTCGCAGGCCGTGTCGAGGAGCAGCGGGAGCGGCACCGCGCCGAGCGTGCTCGCGTTGTGAACGACGAGGTCGAGGTCGCCGAGGGCGCCCGCGGCGGCGCCTGCGATGCGGTGCGCGTCGCCCTTCTCGCCCACGTCGCCGACGACGGCGAAGGCCACGCCGCCGAGGGCGCGGATCTCGGTGACGACGGCGTCGAGGGGCTCCGCGTGGCGGGCGACGAGGGCGACGCGCGCGCCGCGGCGGGCGAGCTCGATGGAGAGCGCGCGGCCGAGGCCCTGAGAGGCGCCCGTGACGAGCGCGTTGAGTCCGTGAAGGTTCATGGTGGTCCTCCGTGCGGCGGTCGCCCTGCGGCCCCGTCGTGGGGGCGCGTCGCGGCGCCGTCGCTGTCGAGGATGAAGATGCATCGGCGCGGACAACACGCTGGCAACGGCGCCAACGTGTTGGCAGACTTCCATCGCATGGGAGACGACGCGTCGAAGGGCCTCGCGGGGCGTCTCGCGGCGAACATCCGGGCGCTGCGCGACGGGCGCGCGCTGACGCAGGCGCAGCTCGCGAAGCTCTCGGGGCTCCCGCGGGCGACGTGGGCCAACCTCGAGTCGGGCGAGGCGAACCCCACGCTCTCGGTGCTGCACAAGGTCGCCGTGGCGCTCCAGGTGTCGTTCGAGGAGCTCATCGCGGCGCCTCGCACGGGGACGAAGCTGCACCTGCGCGAGTCGCTTCCGACGCGGCAGCGGGGCGACGCGACGGTGCGAAAGCTCCTGCCCGAGCGCATCGCGGGCGCCGAAATCGACCGCATCGAGCTGCCCCCCAACGGCCGCATGGTGGGCGTCCCTCACACGCCGGGGACGAGAGAGTTTCTCACCTGCGAGCGCGGCCGCGTGGTGCTCACGGCCTCGGGCGAGACGTGGACGCTCCGCGAGGGCGACGTCGTGGCCTTTCGCGGCGACCAGCGCCACGCGTACGCGAACCCCGACGGCGTCATCTCGATCTCGTGGTCGGTGGTGATGCTCGAGCCCGTGGGCTGAGCTCCGGGCACGCGCGATGCACCCGCTCCGCGCATGAAGACGGCGTATGTGAGCGTGGTCTGCAACGGTGACGGCTACGTGCCTGGCATCGAAGTGCTCGGTCGGTCGCTCGACGCGAGCGGGAGCCGCGTGCCCAGGGTGCTGCTCGCGACGAAGGACATCAGCGACGGCGCGCGAGGCCGCCTCGCGAAGCTCGGATGGGAGATCCGCGAGGTCGAGCCCATCGCGAACCCCGACGGAGACAGGGCCCTCTTTCCCCGCTTCGCGAGCGTGTTCACGAAGCTCCGCGTGTGGACCCTCACGGACTTCGACCGCGTGGTGCTCCTCGACGCCGACACCCTCGTCTTGCAGAACATCGACGACCTCTTCGCGCGGCGCGGCTTCGCGGCGGCGCCTGACTTCTTTCTCCCCGACCGCTTCAACTCCGGCGTGATGGTGCTCGAGCCTTCGGTCGACACCTTCGAGGCCATGGTCTCTGCGCTCGCCGTGGCGGGCAGCTACGACGGCGGCGACCAGGGATTTCTCAACACGTTCTATCCCGACTGGTACGCGATGCCCGCGGAGCACCGCCTGCCCATCGGGTACAACATGGCCCACTTCATCTATCAGTTCCTCCGCGGGCACCCGAGCCTTCGGGCGCGGCTGGAGCGCGAGACGAAGCTCGTTCACTACATGGTGCAGAAGCCGTGGAAGGCGCGCGCCGTCCTCACCGGCGGCTCCGACGCGTGGTGGAAGACCTACTTCGAAGTGCACCCCGACAAGGCCGAGGCGTGGCGCGGCAAGGTCCACGAGTTCGAAGACTGGACCTTCGACCGCCTCGCGGCCCTCGTGCTCGATTGAGGCTCAGCGCGAGATGACCACCCCCTCCCACGGGGCCAGCGCGTAGCGCATCGGCGCGTCGACGCGCTCGCCGCGGCGCGTGGAGAACAGCGTCTGACCGACGCGCGACCGAAGATCGATCGCGACCTCGCGCTTCGAGAAGTTCAGGAACACCTCGACGCGCTCGCACGCGTCGCCCTCTCCGAGCACGCGGCGATACGCCACGACGTCCTCGGGGAGCGCGGGGTCTTCGATCCACTCGAGGGCGCCCATCTGAAGCGCGGGGTGCGCGCGTCGCAGCGCGAGGAGCGCGCGGTAGCAGCGGAAGAGAGACGCGGGGTCGCGCGCCTGCGAGGCGACGTTGAGGTCGTGCGCGCGAGGGTGCACCGGGAGCCACGGCGTGACGCCCTCGGGCGCAAAGCCCGCGTTGGGGCCGTCGGTCCATTGCATGGGCGCGCGGCACTCGTCGCGGTTGAGGAGGATCCCGTGGCCGCGCATCCACGCGACGAGCCACTGCGGCATGAAGCGAAAGCGCGCGGCGACGGGGTCGAGGCCCTCGTGCAGGGGGATGTCGTGGTTCTCCATCCCGATCTCTTCGCCGTAGTAGAGAAAGGGGACGCCGCGCACGGTGAGCTGGAGCGCGGCGAGGAGCTTCGCCTTGTCGCGGTGGCCTCCCGTGCGGTGCGTGAAGCGCGGGCGGTCGTGGTTGCCGAACACGTACGTCGGCGTGAAGGGCGCCGGGAACGAGCGTTCGAAGCCCTTCACGAGCGCCCGCACGGAGCGCCCCGTGAAGCGCGTGCTGAGGGACTTGAAGAGAAAGACCAGGTGCAGCCCGTCGGCGGCCTCGCCGCAGTACTTTCGCAGCGTCTCGGCGTCGCCGAACACCTCGCCGACGAGGAAGCGCTCGGGGTCGTGGAACTCGTTCACCACGGCGCGGAGCTCGCGCGCGAAGGCGATCGTGTCGGGGTGATCGATCGTGTGGCGGTGCCTCTGAAAGAACCCGTGGGGATTGTCCTCGGAGGGCGCCGGACGCCACGAGAAGGGGTTGTCGGCGAACGAGGGGTCTTTGAAGATGGCGTTGAAGATGTCGAGGCGCAGCCCGTCGACGCCCTCGCCGAGCCAGTGCCGCACGACGCCGAGCATGGCCTCCTTCACCGCGGGGTTGCGGTAGTTGAGGTCGGGTTGACACCCGAGAAAGGTGGCGAAATACCACTGTCCGCTCGCGGCGTCGTAGCGCCACCCGCTGCCGCCGAGCATCGAGCGCCAGTTGTTGGGCGGCGCGCGTCCGCCGGGCTTTCGACCGTCGCGCCAGATGTACCAATCGCGGCGCGGGCTCTCGCGCGAGCGTCGCGACTCGATGAACCACGGGTGCTCGTCGGAGGTGTGGTTGAGCACCATGTCGAACACCACGCGCATCCCGCGGGCGTGCACCTCGCGGATCAGCGCGCGGCAGTCGTCGAGCGTGCCGTACTCGGGCGCGATGGCGTAGTGATCGCTGATGTCGTAGCCGAAGTCGGCCTGCGGGCTCTGAAAGAAGGGCGAGAGCCACAGGGTCTCGACGCCGAGGTCGCGCAGGTAGTCGAGCTTCGCGAGGACGCCGCGGAGGTCGCCGATACCGTCACCGCTCGCGTCGAAGAAGGAGCGCGGATAGATCTGATAGGTGGTGGTCCGCTTCCACCACGGAGTGTCATGGGCGGCGCACATCGCCCTGTCTCGCAGCATGGAGCGCGCCGTCGTTCGATGGCGCTACCTCGGCACGCCCGCGTCACGCGCAGCGGTCGGGCACGCCTCGGGGAGCCCCGGCTGCGGACGCGCGTTCGAGAGCGCCGCACGCACGCGCGCGAGTCCCGCGTCGGTCAGGTTGGCGTGGATGCTCTCGACGACGCGCCCCGAAGGGTCGACGACGAACACCCACGGGAGCTCGTCTTCGACGAGGCCGAGCGACGACGCGAGCGAGCCGTCGCGCGAGAGCCACACCTCGCCCCAGCGGCATCGCGGCGAGGTCCCGCGCGCCTCGGACATGATCGTCGCCGTGGGCACCAGCGGAAACAGATCGAGCGCGGCGAAGGTGAGCGTGCGCGCGCCCACGGGGAGCAGCGGCTCGACGCGGCGATACCACGCGGTGATGGCGGGTCCGATGTCCTTGTCGGTCATCGCGAGGATCACGGTCCAGCGCCCGAGGAGGTCGCGCTGCGTGTGGGCCGTCCTGCCGATGTCATCGACCGCGAAGGCCGGGAAGGCACGCCCCACGACGGGCGCGGCCCACGCCGCCGAAGACACGCACAGGGCCACCGCGAGCAGCAGCGCGTCGCGACGTCGATGCTTCATGACGACATCCGACACGCAGCAGAATCCGAGCCGCGCGAAGCGCCGAGAGAGACCGCGTTCGAAGTCCGCGGCGGCGCAATGGGTGCCACCGCGGCGGCGCAAGAGGCGACTGCGTGCGAGGCGACGGCGCTCGAGGAGAGATGTGGCACGGTGACTAGGATGCTCGACGACGCGCTCGCGACACGCGCGATGACGCGCTTCCTCGGACTGTGGCGGCGCGCTACAGGGCCGTGGTCGCCGGCGTCGATCCTCGCGCGGATCGCTGCGGGTGCGGCGCGACGAGGATGATCGCGTCGGCCGTCACGGATTGAAGCGCGTAGCCCGTCGACCAGAGCCGCAGCAGCGGCGCGAAGAGATCCTCGATCTCGTGGAAGCCCTTGTCCCACAAGGCTCTCGGCACCGCGTCGAGCGCGGGGACGCGCAGCCCGCGCTCGGCGGCGTAGCGCCAGAGCCACGCGCGGTCGAGGTCCCAGTGCGCGTTCGGGCCGTAGCGTCCGCCGCGGCGGAGCGCGCGCGAGAGCGACGCGGGCATCGCTCGCGTGGGGTCGTCGGCGCGGTGCAGCGCCACCACGGCGCACTGCGCGGGGAGCCTCCACGGACCGCCGCCGCGGCCGTGCGCGGTCGTCCAGCGATCGGGGTCGACGATGCGCCACTGCACGCGCGACGGACGCCAGTCGCACCACGCGGAGAGCCTCGCGACGACCTCCCACGCGAGCAGCTCGGCGGCCGTGACGCCCGGCGTGTCGGACGCGAGCGCGACGGCCATCGCCACGCTCGTCGGCGCGTCGCGGAGCTCGCGCCCCGCGTCGAAGCGACGCGCGCCGTCGCCGATCCACGCGAAGGGGATGATCCCCTCGGTGGCGAGGGCCTCCCACGTCGCGGTCGCGAGCTCGGCCTGTCGCGCGTCGGGGACGCCCACGCTCAGCACCGCGTCGGAGAACACCTCCGCGTCCGCGGCCTCTTCGACGACGCGCGCGGCGACGGCGCACGCGCGCGCGAGCTCGTCGCGCTTCGGTTGAAGCACGCACGCCCCGAGCTCGTGGGGCGAAATCTCGAACGTCATACGTCACGCCTCGCGCCCGCCGCGCCGCACGAGGGGGCCGACGGGCGATCAGAGCTGCTCCTCGTCGAGGGCGCTCACGGCGCGGTCGGCGAGGAGCGCCGACGCGTGCGTCGCGAGTGCCCGGTGAATGGAGGCGCCCGAAGGCGTTACAGCTTCCGCATGACGACGCGCGAGTGTAGGCGAGGCGAGGTCGAAGGCAAACGGCGATGACGCACACACCGCGGCATCCGTTCCGCTCCGAACGAACGCGAGAGTTCGCGCTGTAATTTTCTCCACGCGCCCCTACGATCTCCGAACGCACGACACGACGTGCGCGGAGGCTTTCATGATCCGGTTCTCTACGTGGGTGCTCATGGCCTCGCTCGCGATCCTCGCGGGCTGTGGCCGCACGGTCGTCGGAGGTGTCCCCGACAGCGGCACGGACATCGGCGACGAGGCGTGCCCCAACGCCGGCGTGCGCTGCAACGGTGTCTGCGTCGATCCCAACGT
>JAXLYG010000029.1:0-171185 GCA_046351535.1 Polyangiales bacterium | reverse complement strand
AACAACAATATTGTCCGAGGCGGGGATAAATCGCGCATGGGGGGCGCCGACCGCGGCGAGGTCGCGGGTCAGGCGCGGCGCCTTCGGGGCGTCGCGCGGGGCGCGGGGAGGTTCGCCCTCGCGGCCTCGATGATGGCCGCCACCGCCGGGTGCCGCACGCGACGCTCGACGGAGAGGGCGTAGTAGCGCTCGCGGAGCCCGACGCACGCGCCGACTCGCACGACGCGGTACACGCTCTCGATCTCGGCGCGCACCGACGCGCGCACGGGGAAGACGCCCCGGCCGCGGGCGCCGAACACGCGGAGCAGCGCGGCGTCGTCGACCTCGGCCTCGACGCGCACGGCGACGCCCGATTGGAGGAGCCACTGGTCGATGTTGCGGCGGAGCGTCGTGCCCAGGCTGGGCATCACGAAGGGCGCGCCCTGGAGCGACGCGGGGAACGCGCCCCGGTACTTCCGCGCGAGGGCGGGGGTCGCGTAGAGCAGGATCTCGGTCTCGCCGAGGACGTGGGCGTGGATTCGCCCGCTCCGATCCGCGGGGACCTCGTCCGCGAGCACGAGGTCCAGGCGACCGGCCGCGAGGGACTCCACGAGGCGAGCGAGCGAGTCCTGTCGGACCATCACGCGCGAGTGCCCTTCGAGCGCGAGGGCGGGCTCCAACAGGTCGCACGTGAGCGTCTTGGGCAGCGTTCCGACCGTGCCGACGCGCAGCGCGCGCCCGCGGGTCGTCGAGCGGCCGCCCGCGACATCGAGGAGCTCGTTCCCGAGTCTGAAGATGTCCGTCGCGTACCCGCGGACGTCGTCGCCGAAGGGGGTGAGCACGAGGCGCTTGCCCCGCCGTTCGAAGAGGGCGCCGCCGAGGGCCTCTTCGAGCGATCGCAGCTGCGTACTCAGCGTCGAGTGCGTGAGGCGCAGCCTCCGGGCGGCGCCCGAGAGGCTCCCCTCCTCGGTGACGAGCCAGAAGTAATGCAGGTGGTGATAGTTCAGGCTCTCCATGCACGGCCATGTCTGTCAGACCGACAAGCGATGTCAATTGTTCGTAATTTCAACAATGTCTCGAAGGGGGCATCCTCGGAGGAGCATCCGAGGAGCGGACCATGCACAGACGAGACTTCGACGACCACGAGCGCCGACGTGGGGCGCCGAGGGGCGCGCCACCTGCGGCCCGCGGCGCGGCCCTGGGGACGCCATGATCGACACTGCGACGGCCGACCTCGCCTCGTCGCATCAGGGGCTCACCGGGGCGGGTGAGGGAGCGCGCCGCGAGCCGGGGGCGGGGCTCGTTCTGGTCTCGAACCGCCTCCCCACCACCATGTGCGTGCGACGGGGCGAGGCCGCGTTCTCGCCGTCGTCGGGAGGCCTGGCGACGGCGCTACGGGGGCCGCACGCGCGCAGTGAGACCCTCTGGGTGGGGTGGACCGGGGAGATCCAGAACCTCCGAGGCAAGACGCGCGCGTCGGTGCGCGACGAGCTCGCGCGTCGGAGGCTCGTCGCGGTGCCCCTCACGCGCGCCGACGTGCAGCGGTACTACGACGGATTTTCGAACGGCGTGCTCTGGCCCCTGATGCACTACCTGCTCGACAAGGTGAGGCTCGACGCCGACCGTGACTGGGCGGTGTATCGCGAGGTCAACGCGCGCTTCGCGGAGTGCGTCGCGGCGACGGCCGATCGAGGCGCCGCGGTGTGGGTGCACGACTATCACCTCATGCTCGTGCCCGGACTGCTGCGCGCGCTGCGCCCCGACCTTCGCGTGGGGTTCTTCCTCCACGTGCCCTTCCCCTCCCATGAGGTGTTCAGGGTGCTCCCCTGGCGCGCAGAGCTCCTTCGGGGCGTCCTCGGCGCGGACGTCGTGGGGTTTCACACGCAGGCGTACCAGCACCACTTCGTCACGACCGTCGCGCACGTGCTCGGCACCGACGTCGATGATGAGGCCGTCGAGTGGGAGGGGCGCCGCGTGCAGGTGAGCGCGTTTCCCATCGGCATCGACGTGGACCGGTTCGCGCGTGAGGCGCGCTCCGACGCGTGCGCGAGCCGCGTCATGGAGCTTCGACGCGAGGCCGGGCGACGCGCGATCGTCCTCGGGGTCGATCGCCTCGACTATACGAAGGGCATCCCCCGGCGCCTCCTCGCGATCGAACGGCTCCTCGAGCGCAGCCCCGCGATGCGAGACCGGCTGCACTACATCCAGGTGGCCGTTCCGACCCGCGACGGCGTCGACGCCTATCTGGACTACCGACGCGCCGTGAACGAGCACGTCGGACGCATCAACGGCGCGTACGGGCAGCCCTCGGCGGTACCCATCCACCTGCTGCATCGGGGCGTACCCTTCGAGGAGCTCGTGGCGCTCTACCGCGCCGCGGACGTCATGGTCGTGACGCCGATCCGCGACGGGATGAACCTCGTGGCGAAGGAGTACTGCGCCTCGCGCCTCGACGGGGCGGGGGTGCTCGTCTTGAGCGAGCTCGCGGGCGCTGCGCAGGAGCTCACCGACGCCCTCATCGTGAACCCCTACGACATCGGCGAGGTCGCTTCGGCGATCCAGCGCGCGATCGAGATGCCCCCGGAGGAGTCCTCGCAGCGCATGTCGGCGCTGCGCGCGGTCGTCGAGGCGAACCACGTCGACCGGTGGGCGGCTTCGTTCCTCGACGCCCTCGCGGCACCGCGCGCCGACGCGAGCGCGCAGCTCGACCCCCGCGGTCTGGCGGGCGCCCTCAGCCGCGCGCGCGCCGCCGCGAAGCGCCTGTGGCTCTTCGACTACGACGGGACCCTCGCGCCCTTCGCCGCCACGCCCGATCGCGCCGCACCCGATGACGGGCTGATCGAGCTGCTCGGCCTCCTCGCGACGATGCCGGGCACGCGCGTCGAGATCGTGAGCGGTCGCGCGCGAGAGAACCTCGCCGCCTGGCTCGGGGCGCTCCCCGTCGGTCTGCACGCCGAGCACGGGCTGTGGTCGCGCGCGCGTCCAGGCGAGCCGTGGCGCTCCGACCTCGCGCTCGACACGGCGTGGAAGGGGCCCGTGCGGGACGTGATCGAGGGCGCCGTCTCGCGCCTCTCCGGGTCGCTCGTCGAGGAGAAGTCCGCCTCCGTGGTGTGGCACTACCGGCGCGTCCTCCCCGAGCTCGCGTCGACACACCTCGCCGAGGTCCGTGCGCTCCTGGCGCCGCTCGCAGCGCGCTACGACCTCCGCGTGACGCCGGGCGCGAAATCGCTCGAGGTGCGGTCGGCGCGCGTGTCGAAGGGCGCGGTCAGCGCGAGGCTCGCCGCCGAGATGCCAGGCGCCGTTGTCATCGCCGCGGGCGACGATACGACCGACGAGGACATGTTTCGCGCGCTGCCGGCCGATGCCGTGACCGTGAAGGTCGGTCAGGGCGTGAGCGCCGCGCGCTACCGCGTCGACGGCGTGCGCGCGCTCCGCGAGCTCATCCAGAGCTTCGTTCGCCTGGGCGATCTCGGAGGGGATCCGTGATGGAGACGCTCGGACAGAGGGCGCCTCGGACCCCGCGCCTCGACCACGGGATGATCGGCAACGGCAACGTCATCGCGCTCATCGCCCCGACGGGGGCGATGGAGTGGCTCTGCATGCCTCGCTTCGACTCGCCGTCGCTCTTCGCGCGCCTCCTCGACGCGGATCGCGGAGGCGTCTTTCGCTTCCTGTGGGAAGGGGAGGAGACGGTCGGGGTTCAGCGTTATGTGCCCAACACCAACGTGCTGACGACGCGCTTCGAACGCGGCGACGCGGCGTGGGAGGTGATCGACTTCGCGCCGCGCCTGCCGAGCGGGTGGGGCGTCGCAGCGCCCGTTCGCGTCGTGCGCATCGTGCGGCCGATCCGCGGGGTCGTAAGGCTGCGCGTCGATTTCGACCCGAGGCTCGACTACGCCCGCGGCACGACCACGCTCGCCGCACGCGGCACCTCCGTCGAGGTCAGGCACGCCGAGGGCGTGGCGACGCTCCACACCGACGTGCCGCACGCGTACGTCGTCGGCGGCGCGGACTTCGTGCTGACCGACGCGGTCTTCTTCGATCTCGCGTGGGGGCACGAGGGGGTGTCGCGCACGCTCGCGATCGCGCAGCATGAGATGGAGGAGACGGTCGAGGGCTGGCGGCGCTGGGCTCGGACCTGTGCGCTCCCGCTCTACCAGCCCGAGCTGGTGCTGAGGTCGGCGCTGTGTCTCAAGGCGCACGCCAGCGAGGACACCGGCGCGATCATCGCGGCGACGACCACGAGCATCCCCGAGGCGCTGGGGACGCCGCGCACGTGGGACTACCGGTTCTGTTGGCTCCGCGACGCGGCCTTCACCGTCGAGGCGCTCCGGCGATTGAGCCACCTGCGCGAGGGCGAGCGCTTCTTGCGGTTCCTGCGGGACGTGGCGGAGGCCGGGCCGTTGCAGCCCGTCTACGCCCTCGACGGCGCGCGAGACCTGCCGGAGCAGACCCTCGACCACCTCGCGGGTTTCTGCGACAGCGGCCCGGTGCGCATCGGAAACGCGGCGTCGACGCAGTCTCAAAACGACCTCATGGGCGAGCTCGTCCTGTGCCTGGAGAGCCTCCTCACCGACCCGAGGCTCGCCTGCGAGGGCGACGTACGCGCGTACCTCCCGCTGGTCTCGTCGCTCGTCGAGGAGGCGATCGTGCGGGCGCCGCGCGCCGACACGGGGATCTGGGAGTTCCGCACGCTGCCGCGCAACTACACGTTCTCGCGGGCGATGTGCTGGGCCGCCACGCAGCGGGGCGCCCGAATCGCGCGCGACTTCGGGCAGCCCGACCTCGCGGCGCGGTGGGAGCGCGTCGCCGCGGAGGAGCGCGAGGTCATCCTCGCCAGGGCGTACAACCCTCGGTTGGGGTATTTCACCCAGGCGCTCGACGGCGAACACCCCGACGCGTCGAACCTCCTGCTGCCGACGCTGGGCCTCGTCGACGCGCGCGACCCGCGATTCCTCTCGACGCTCGACGCATACGAGCGGCGCCTCACGACCGGCGGACTCATGCAGCGATACCGACACGACGACGACTTCGGCGCCACGACGAGCGCGTTCACCATCTGCTCGTTCTGGTGGGCCGAGGCCCTGGCCCTCGCGGGGCGCCTCGACACGGCCGTGGAGGTCTTCGAGCGGGTCGCCCGCTACGCGAACCCCGTGGGGCTCTTCTCCGAGGACATCGACCCGACTTCGGGCGCGCTCCTCGGGAACTTTCCCCAGGCCTACACCCATGTGGGGCTCATCCACGCCGCGATCACCATCGGCGAGCTCATCGAGGCGCGCGACGGGAAGGTGCGCGCCTGGACATGACGCCGACGCAGCGGCCACCACAGAGGTTCTCGGCGTGGTGGGACCTCGCGCGCCGCGCGTCGGCCGCGGCGCGCATCGCGAGGCTCCAGCTCTTCCGCCTGCGCCTCCGCTTCGTGCCGACGGAGGGGCAGCGGCTCTTCACCCTCACCGTCGGCATCGGGGTCATCTGCGGCCTCGTGGCCGTGGCCTTTCACCTCTCCATCGAGGCCGCCGAGCGGGCCCTCATCGACCGCGCCCTGAGCGCGCCGGGGCGCGCCTGGATCTTCTGGACGATCGTCACGCCCACCCTCGGCGGCGTCGTCTGCGGCGCGCTGATTCAGTTCGTCGCCCCGGCCACGCGGGGGAGCGGAATCCCCCAGGTGAAGACCGCCTTCGCGCTCCGTGACCGGCCGCTCCGGCTCCGCGACTCCGTGGGCAAGTTCATCCTCAGGTCGCTCCAGATCAACGCCGGGGCCTCGCTCGGTCGCGAGGGGCCGACGGTGCAGATCTGCGCCGGCGTCGCGAGCGCGCTCGGTCGCGCCGCCGGGGTCTCGCCTCGAAGCCTCCGCCGCCTCCTCCCCGTGGGCGCCGCGGCCGGCATCGCGGCGGCGTTCAATGCACCCATCGCCGCGGTGACCTTCACCGTCGAGGAGATCGTCGGTGACCTCGACCGCAGCGTGCTCTCCGGCGCCATCGTGGCCGCGGCGCTCGCCGCCGTCACCGAGCGCGGCGTGCTCGGCGAGCGCGCGGTGCTCCAGATGCCCCGGGCGTACCACCTGTTTCACGTCTCGTCGCTCGTGACCTTCGCCATGCTCGGCGTCGCCGCGAGCGGGGTCTCGGTGCTCTTCTCCGACGCGCTGCTCTCGATGCGTACGCGGTTCCGAGAGCTCCGCGTGCTCCCGGGGTGGGCGAAGCCCGGCGTCGGCGGGCTGGTGACCGGACTGCTCGCCGTCTCGGCGGTCATCGGGCTGCAGAGCCGTGGGGTCACGGGCGGCGGCTACCAGACGCTCTCCGAGGCCCTCGCGGGGCGCCTCGCCGTCGAGACGATGGTGGCGCTCTGCGCGCTCAAGATCGTCGCCACGGTGGCCTCGTACAGCTCCGGCGGCGCGGGCGGGATCTTCGCCCCGTCGCTCTTCATCGGCGCCATGCTCGGCGGCGCCTTCGGCGGCCTCGACGCGATCCTCTTCGACCACCAGACCGAGGCCCTCGGCGCGTTCGCGCTCGTGGGCATGGGCGCCGTCTTCGCGGGCATCGTGCGCGCGCCCATGACCTCGGTGCTGATCATCATCGAGATGACCGACGGCTACTCGCTGATCCTCCCGCTGATGATCGCGAACATGAGCTCGTACCTCATCGCGCGCGCGCTCCGCCCGTCGACGATCTACGACGCGCTGCTGGAGCAGGACGGCGTCCACCTCCCGACGCGCGCCGTGGCGGAGGCGCTGGAGGGGATCTGCGTCGGTGACGTGCTCCTCCGAGACCGCGCCGCGGTGTGCTTCGCGCCGACGACCGTCGCGAGTGAGATCGCCCGCGCGCCGAGGGCGCAGGAGGTCTTCCCCGTCGTCGACGCGGCGGGGGTGCTCGTCGGCGTGGTCACGGGCGACGAGGCGGCGCTTCTCGACGGCGAGCCCGACCTCGACCGCCTCGTGAACGCCGCCGACGTGATGCGCCCGCCCGTGGCGGTGCGGTTGCGTGACGACCTCAACCTCGCGCTGCGCGCGCTGCTCGACGGGCGGGTGACGAAGGTCCCCGTGCTCGACGACGAGGGCGCGGTGGTGGGGCTCGTGGACGAGGCCACGATCGCCAAGGCGTACCTCCGCGAGCAGACGACCCAGAACGAATGAAGCGCGCGTCGCGCCGCGGGGTGCGCAGGGAGTTCCGCGACGATGACGGATCCGAATGCCGCGCCTCACGATGAACCGCGCCGTCACACGGAGCGCGTGGGCGCGCTCTTCGGCGTGGACGCGCAGCGCAGGCACGACGTGCTCGCCGCGATGGTCCGCGCCACGCACGACCGCGCCGACCGGGCGGGGTACTGGTTCCAGCTCGCGCTCGCCATGGGGATCGCGACGCTCGGGCTCGTGCTCGACAGCACCGGCGTCGTGATCGGGGCGATGCTCGTGGCGCCGCTCATGGGCCCCATCGTGCACCTTGCCATGGGCCTCGTGATCGGGTCGTCGGTGCTCGCGCTGCATGCTCTCGCTCGCGTCGCGATGAGCGTCGTCGCGGTGGTCGGCGGCGCGTGCGCGCTCACGCTCCTCCTGCCCTTTCAAGAGACGACGCGCGAGATCGCCGCGCGCGGCTCTCCGACGGCGCTCGACCTGGGGGTCGCCGCCTTCTGCGCGCTCGCGGGCGGCTTCTCGACGATCCGCCCTGGCGCGGACACGGCGGCCACCGCGGCGGGCACCTCGATCGGGATCTCGCTCGTCCCGCCGCTCTGCGTGGTGGGCTTCGCGATCGGCACGGGCGCGACCCCCTTGGCCGAGGGCGCCGGCCTGCTCTTCGTCACGAACCTCACCGCGATCCTCTTCTTCTGCGCGCTGTACTTCGCGCTGCTCGGGTTTCGCGGATCGGACTCGGACCCGCCGACGCTCGACCGCGCTTCGGGGCCGGTCGACCTCGCCGCGCGCGGCGCCCGCTCGCTGCTCGGTCGCGACTACGGCGTGCTGATGCGCGTGGGGTTGCCGCTCATCCTGCTCGCGGTGGTCTTCGTGCCGTTGCGTCGCGCGCTCTCGACGGTGACGTGGGAGGTCCGCACGCGCGGCGTGGTGCGCGCGCTGCTCAACGACGCCATCCCCGCGGGCACCGCCGTGCAGTCGCACCTCGACGTGGCGGGGGGGCGAGTCTCCGTGCGGGTGGTCATGGTCGACCACGGTCGTCGCGCCCAGACGGCGCGCGACGACCTCGCGCGGCAGATCGAGCGCGCGACCGGCGTGGTGCCCGACGTGGAGGTGGTCGGCGTCCCCGACCTGCAAGAGCTCCGCGACGTGACGGAGGCGCTGCGACGCGACGCGATCGCGCCCGAGGCGACGCGCCGTCCCGACCTCGACGGCGTGCGGCGGCGCGTGGAGCAGGTGCTCACCGAGCGCTGGCCGACGCCCGAGGCCGGTCGTCTCGCGCAGTGGCGCCTGGAGGTCGTGCGGGGCGGTCGCGTGAGCGTGATGGTGCGCCACGAGGGGGCGGCGCTCGGGGCGGCGGCGGTCGCGATGCTCTCGCGCGACGTCTCGGCCGCCCTGGGCACGACGACGGTGATCCGCGACGTCGCGCTGGGGGAGAGCACGGCGAACGAGACGGACGACGGGCTCGCGGGCTTCGTCGCGAAGCTCGCTGCGATGGTCGAGGTGCTCCGCGAAGACCCGGCGCTGCGGGTGTGCGTGGCGCGGCCTGCGCCGCCCGCGGACGTCGGCGCTTCGACGGACGCGGGCGCACCGCCCGACCGTGAGGTCCGTGCCGTGATCGACGCGCTGCTTCGGCGCGTCGACGCGAGCCGCGTTCGCGTCGACGAGGGCGACGGCGGGTGGCGCGCGTCGCTCACGTTCGAACAGTGTCCCGCCCCGAGGCGAGCGGAAGAAGCGGACGCGGGCGCGGAGACGCCGCGCGACGCTGGCGCGGTCGCGTCGCAGCGCGATCGATGAAGGCCCTCAACGCGCGCGCGACGGAGCCCGAGTGAGGCGCGTCGCCTCGCGCCCGCGCGCTCTCCGGACGCCGCCTCGACGGGCGCCCGTGACGAATTCCATTGGTTGCAAATCCAATCTTCTTGATCGTCTTCCCAAATAGACGTATTGAGGTGGTGCGGGATCGACTCCACGACCCGCGTTGCGCAGGCGAAGCGCGCCCCCGGTCGGGCGACGCGAGCGCCGCGTACTGCATCAACGAGGGCTCCAATGAAGGCTGTCAGCAAGCGCCTTGCGGCTGGTTTCACGCTCGTCGAACTGATGATCGTCGTGGTCATCCTCGGCATCCTCGCGGCCGTCGCGATCCCCGCCTTCACGCGTTACGTGAAGCGCTCGAAGACCGCTGAAGCCACGGGCAACATCACCAAGGTCTACCAGGGTCAGCTCACGTACTTCCAGGCGGCCCTCGAGCGCGGGACGCAGACCTACGTGAACGCCGCGACGGCGCTCCCGACGGCGCTCCCGACGGCCGCGAAGTACACCGCGAACGTGTCTCAGTGGGCCGCTGACGCCAACTGGACCGCGATCGGCTTCTCGCTCGACGCCGCGCACTACTACCAGTACGTCTCGCCCGGAGGCACCTCGGCCTATACCGCCCGCGCGGTGGGCAACCTCGACGGCGACTCCACCTACTCGACCTTCCAGCGCACCGGTGCGATCGTGTCGGGCGAGCTCCAGGGCTCGAACCTCATCATCACGAACGAGCTCGACTGAACGCGTTCACGACGTCCGATCCTGCCTGAGAGGCCCCGGCGAACGCGCGTGTCCGCGCCGCTCCGGGGCCATCTCGACCTCACAAACCTCGACGCGCTGCGCGGCGCTTCAGGGCGTCAGCGACGCGGGACGATCGTCGCGCCGCTCGCGCTGAGGTCCGCCGCGACGCGACGCGCCTGCTCCGGCTGGTGCAGGCGGTTGTAACAGTCGATGAGCCCGAGCCGCGCCATGAGCACCTCCTCGCGCGAGCTCGGCCCCAAGGCGAGGTACTGCTCGAGCTCCATGGCCGCGGCCCGGTAGTCACCGCGGCGGCCGTAGAGCACGCCGCGGTTGTAGCGCGCCCGTAGAAAGCCGGGGTTGACGACGACCTCGGCCTGAAAGTGTCGGTCCGCGCGTTCGAAGTCTCCGTCGTGCATCAGCAGGAGGGCGAAGTTGTTGTTGAGCGTCGGGCACGCCGGGTTGAGCGTGAGCGCGAGCTCGTACTCTCGTCGCGCCGCTTCGAAGTCCCCGCGCTCGACGTAGCGATCGGCGAGGTGGGCGTGCGCGGAGGCCAGGTGCGGGGAGTGCGCGGCCGCCGCAGAGAAGAACGCGAGCCCGTCGGAGTACCTGCCCACCACGACCTGTCCGAGCGCGAGCGATCCAAGCACGCACCCGACGACGAGAGCGAAGACCTCGCGGGGGCGACGCAACGAGAGGTCCTTCGACGCGACGGCGAGGGCGAGCATGGGCCCGAGCGCGGCGTGATAGAGGCGGTCTTCGCGAAAGATCGCGCCGCTCGGGGACATGAGCCTGTTCACGAGCAACGAGGGGCCGATGAGCAGGAGGAACCACAGCGCGCCGAAGCCCAGCGCGCGCCTCGCGGGGCCGTCGCTCACGGCGACGATCGCCGCGTACAGCGCGATGGCCGCGAGGCCAGGGATCATCGAGGAGTCTTGCAGCGTGGGGAGCGGCGCGAGGTTGATCGGGAGGAAGATCTTCCCCCAGTAGAGAACGAGACCGCGGTGATTGCGCGCGATGCTCCCGAGGATGTACCCGGGCTCGAACTCCGGCGTCGAGGCGATCGCGTTGGCCCGGAGGAGGATCCAGGCGAGGAGCGCGACGAGCCACGCGCCCGCGAGGAGGCGCGCGATCAAATGCCTGGCGAGGAGCGCTCGCCCGTCGCCGAGATGGAGCGCGCAGAGGATCGGGACGCACACGGCGTTCTCCTTCGTGAGGAGCGCCATGAAGAACGCCGCGGCGGACCCGAACACGTGCGCGCGCGCCCCCGTCTTCAGCGCGCGCAGCGCGAGGAGCAGCGCGGCCAGGACGAAGGCCGCGAGCATCGAGTTGTTGTATCCCTCGATCCACGCGACCACGGGCACGTGCGCGGGGTGCAAGGCGAAGAGCATCGCCCAGACGAACGGCCACGCCACGCCGCCGATCACCTCGCGGAGGAGCGCGAAGAAGAGCGCGACCGAGGCGAAGTGAAGGCCGGTGTTGAGGACGTGGTACGGCCCGGGCTCGGTGCCGAAGAGCCACATCTCGACGAAGCGCGGCAGCAGGAGCAGCGGGCGGTAGAGCGAGCTCGACTCGCCGAAGAACTCCCAGACGTCGTTCGTGAAGACACGCGGGATGTTGCCCCACTCCCGGAAGAACCACGCGCCTTCGACGACGAACTGGTGGTCATCGAGATGGACGAAGCCGTACCGCCACGTCCGCAGGTAGGGCACGCACGAGGCGATGGCCAGCGCCACGAGCGCGAGCATCGCCGGAGGCTCCTGCGAGGGAGAAAGCGCCGCGCGCTCCGTCGATGGCGCCGCGCGCTCTGCCGATGGCGCCGGGCGTTCCGTCGATGGCGCCGGGCGCTCTGCCGACGCCTCGGGGGTTCGCGCAGGCACGCGCGTCGAACGGACCTTTCTGGCGCGTCTGGTCTTCGTCACGACCCGTCTCCGGCCGCCCGAGGCGAGCGCGACACGGCGCACGGGCGCCCGCTCCGACGAGCGCTCCGTTCGAATGTCGCGGCGGAGACGCCGTCCCTCGGCGGCCCCGCGACGCGCGAGCAGCGATTGCGGCGCCCCTCACGGCACGGCGCGCACGCCGACGCGGCGCGCCGCCACGAGGGGAGCACGAGAAACCGTGGCCTCAATGAAACCGCGGCAAGAAAGGACACTGCACGCTCCCCTCACCCGCGGAGGCGACTCAGGGGATGCAGACGACGGGCGACTCGCGCGCGACGATGCTCGCGAAGCCGCCGCTCGTGGCGAGCGTGACGTAGCCCGAGGGCACCGAGCCGAAGGCGCCGTGCATGGCGCAGCCCCAGAAGGTGCTGAAGCCCGACATCACGGGGTGCGTCGCGGCCGCCGAGGTGAGCGACGCGCCGCACCAGTTCGTGGTGTTGCCCGTGAGGCCCGCGCCGAGGACGCTCGTGAACACCTCGGGCGTCCCGCGTCCCGCGACGTAGGAGCAGCAGAGCGTGCAGCCCCACGAGATGAAGAGGCCCGTGCGGCCGCCGTCGGAGGTGCGCCCCACGCCCTTCAGCCAGTTGACCGAGTTGCGGTAGAACACCGCCGTGTCGCCGTCGCGGTGCAGGTCGGGGTCACCCGTGAGGAGCACGATGCGACCGAGCACCGCGGGGCCCCACGTGCCGATGGTGTCCTGCGCGAGACCGAGGTTCGTCTCCGTGTTGCCGCCGCAGGAGTTGCCGTCCATCCAGAGCACGTCGTACTGGCCGAACTGCGCCGTGGTCATCGAGCGCCACATCGCCTCGCTCGCCACCGTGACCACCGAGCCCGAGGGGAAGTACGACGACCCCACCGTGCCGCCGGGGCCGTAGAGCAGCACGCGCGCGGCGCCGGTGTAGCAGGTGGGGCCGCAGCTCCCCGCCGTGCACGCGCCGCCGCCCGAGCACGCATTGCCGCAGCGGCCGCAGTTGGTGCTCGAGGTGTTGAGGTTCACCTCGCAGCCGTTCGTGGCGACGCCGTCGCAGTCGGCGAAGCCCGTGTTGCAGGTGAAGCCGCAGGTGCCCGACGCGCAGGTCGCCGTCGCGTTGGCGCGCGCGGGGCACGCGTTGCCGCAGCGGCCGCAGTTCGAAACGTCCGTCGCCGGCGTGACCTCGCAGCCGTTGCCCGCGGCGCCGTCGCAGTCCGCGCGGCCGAGGTGCACACGTAGCTGCACGTCCCGTCGGCGCACACGCGGCTGGCGCTGCGCGCGTGGGGCACACGACGCCGCAGCCGCCGCAGTTGTTCGGATCGCTCGCGGTGAACACGCAGAAGCCGCCGCACGACTCCTGCCCCGTCGGGCACGAGGTCACGCACGTGCCCGCGGTGCAGACCTGACCCGAGGCGCACGCGCGCCCCACACGCCGCAGTTGGCGCGGTCGCTCGTGAGGTCGCGGCAGGTCCCCGAGCAGTTCGTGAGGCCCGCGGTGCACGACACCACGCAGGCGCCGCCGGGCACACCTGACCCGCGGCGCAGGCCACCCCGCACGCGCCGCAGTTGAGCCGGTCGGTGGCAAAGTTCGCGCACGTCCCCGCGCAGGCGCTCTGGCCCGCGGGGCACGAGAGCGTGCAGCTCCCGGTGACGCAGACCTCGCCCGAGGCGCACGCGCGGCCGCAGGCGCCGCAGTGGGCGCGGTCGCTCTGGAGGTCGCGACACGACCCCGTGCAGTTGGTGAGGCCCGTCGCGCACGACACGACGCACGCGCCCGCGGAGCACACCTGGCCCGCCGCGCAGACCGTCCCGCACGCGCCGCAGTTGGCGCGGTCGCTGTCGGTGTCACGGCACGAGCCCGAGCAGTTGGTGAGGCCCGTCAGGCACGACACGACGCACGCGCCCGCGGAGCACACCTGACCCGCCGCGCACGCGCGGCCGCACGCGCCGCAGTTGGCGCGGTCGTTGTCGATGTCGCGGCACGAGCCCGCGCAGTTGGTGAGCCCCGCCACGCACGACACCACGCACAGCGCCCATCGAGCACACCTGACCCGCGCCGCAGGTCATTCCGCACGCGCCGCAGTTGGCGCGGTCGCTCTGCGTGTCACGGCACGACCCGCCGCAGTCGGTGAGCCCCGCCACGCACGACACCACGCACGCGCCCGCGGAGCACACCTGGCCCGACGGACACGCCGTTCCGCACGCGCCGCAGTTGGCGCGATCGCTCTGGAGGTCGCGGCACGACCCGCCGCAGTTGGTGAGCCCCGCCACGCACGACACCACGCACGCGCCGCCGGAGCACACCTGCCCGGCCTCGCACGCCGTCCCGCAGGTGCCGCAGTTGGCGCGGTCGCTCCGCGTGTCGCGGCACGAGCCCGAGCAGTCGGTGAGCCCCGTCGCGCACGACACGACGCACGCGCCCGCGGAGCACACCTGGCCCGCCGCGCAGACCGTCCCGCAGGCGCCGCAGTTGGCGCGGTCGCTCTGGAGGTCACGGCACGACCCGCCGCAGCTCGTCTGCCCCGTGACGCAGGTGAGCACGCACGCGCCGCCGGAGCACACCTGTCCGGCGCCGCAGGCCATCCCGCAGGCGCCGCAGTTGGCGCGGTCGCTCTGGAGGTCGCGGCACGACCCGCCGCAATCGGTGAGGCCCGTCACGCACGACACCACGCACGCGCCGCCCGAGCACACCTGTCCGGCGCCGCAGGCTATCCCGCAGGCGCCGCAGTTGCCGCGGTCGCTCTGGAGGTCGCGGCACGAGCCCGAGCAGTCGGTGAGGCCCGTCACGCACGACACGACGCACGCGCCGCCGGAGCACACCTGACCGGCGCCGCAGACCACGCCGCAGGTGCCGCAGTTGGCGCGGTCGCTCTGCGTGTCACGGCACGAGCCCGAGCAGTTGGTCTGCCCGACGGCGCACGAGGTCACGCAGGCGCCGCCCGAGCACACCTGACCGGAGCTGCACGCCATTCCGCAGGTGCCGCAGTTGGCGCGGTCGCTCTGCGTGTCGCGGCACGAGCCCGAGCAGTTGGTCTGCCCCGCCGCGCACGAGGTCACGCACGCGCCGCCGGAGCACACCTGCCCCGCCGCGCAGGCCGTCCCGCACGCGCCGCAGTTGCCGCGGTCGCCCTGAAGATCCGCGCAGATGCCCGCGCCGCTCGCCATGCACGCGGTCTGTCCGAGGGGACACGAGACGCGGCACGCGCCCATCTGACAGATCTGCCCGTCGCCGCAGGCGTTGCCGCACGCGCCGCAGTTGAGCCGGTCGCTCTGGAGGTCGCGACACGTGCTCTCGCACACGGTCTGCCCCATCGGGCACGAGGTCACGCAGACGCCCGCGGTGCAGAGCTGGCCCGTCGGGCAGGTCATCCCGCAGCCGCCGCAGTTGTTGCGATCGGCCATGAGGTCCGCGCAGTAGCCGAGGCCGCCGTCGCTCGCGCACACCGACTGCCCCTGCGGGCACGTGGTGACGCAGGCCCCGGCGACGCACGCCTGGCCCGGCGCGCACGACCGCCCGCAGGCGCCGCAGTTCGCGGGGTCGCGCGAGGTGTCGGCGCAGAAGCGGGCGTCGCCCGTTCCGCAGGTCGTGAGCGTCTCGGAGCACGTCGTGGTGCACATCCCCGAAGAGCACACCTGGCCGGCGGCGCAGCTCCGCCCGCAGGCGCCGCAGTTGCCGCGATCGGTCTCGAGCAGCGTGCAGACCACCGCGCCGCCCGCGTCTGCGCCCGCGTCGCCCGAGGACGAAGACGTCGCGCACGCGACCTGTCCGCTCGGGCACGCGACGCGGCACACGCCGGCGTTGCAGCGCGTCCCCACGGCGCACGCGTTGCCACACGCGCCACAGTTGGCGTCGTCGGACTGCAGGTCGACGCAGACCGTACCGCAGGGCTGACGTGCGCCCGTACACGCGGGCGTCATGTCGGTCGGCACGTCGGCCGGCTTGACCGCGGCGTCGGTGACGCCGCCGACGACGGCGCGGTCGTCACACGCGCCCGTCGCGGCGATGAGCGCCGCCAGCAGCGCGCCTCGCCAGGATTTCATCAAGTTACTCATTCACATCCTCCTCATTGATGGGTGAAGGGCAGTGCACGTCACACGTTCGGACGATCATCTGCTGGTCCGATCGAGCGTCGCGTGCCGCCAACATCGGATACTCCAACACAACGCCGCGCGTGACGTCAGAGGAGGCTTTGCCGCGCGGTCGAGACGCCTCAACGTGTTCGTCGTGCGCACCGGGATGTGGCTCGCAGAGCCACCGTGTCAGCGCCGGACGCTACATCGTCCGTGACCGTCTTGGGACACTTCAAAGGCAGCCGCGGTCATCGTGCGCGAATTGTCTCCGACAAGCGACAACATGCCTGCGATCGCAATGACCGATTCCTGATAACGTTGGATCGGTATGGCGTCGAGCGTGATCCGGATCAGTCTGCTGTGCGCGCTCGCGATGGTCGCGCGGCCGGACGCCGGGCGTGACGAACTCTTCGCGGCGGCCGTCGCGCTCCTCGCTGCGGGGTTCCTCTTTCGGGCGGCGATGAGGCGCGGCGTCGCGAGCGCGCCCAGGGATCGGCCCGCGGGCCTCCCGTCGTCCGAGGACCTCTCGCTTCCGCGCGAAGCGGTCATGGGCCTGAAGGGCGCGGCGAAGCTCCATGTCGTGCTCGGCGAGGACGGGCTCTTCGACGACCTCGATCCGGGGGATGGCGCAGCGCCCGACGCCGCGTTGCTCGACCTCGTCGAGGCGCTCAACGCCCGCGTCGGCACTCGCGTCACGATCGTGAGCGGGCGCCGTCGCTCGATCGTCGAGCGGTGGTTCAGGCTGACGGGGGCGGCGTGTTACGCGGAGCACGGCGCGTGGCGAAGCGGGCGACCGTGGCGGTGGGAGCGGCGGGTCGAGGCCGCGTCGGCGTGGACTGCGCGCGTCGAGTCTGCGCTCACGCTCATCGCTCGGGCGCAGCGACGCTCCCTCTTCGAAGCGAGCGATGACTGCTTCACGCTGACCTGTTGCGTCGATCACGACGCCGCGCGCGGGCGCTGGATCGAGGAGATTCGCGACCGTGTCGATCCGCTCGCGAAGGCGGAAGGCGCTTACGTGGAGTACCTGCGCGACAGGGTCGTCGTGCGACCTCGCACACACGAGAAGCGCAACGCCGTGCTCGACGCGATCACCGCTCGACTGCCAGGGGAGGAGCTCCTCGTCGTGGGCCGAGATCGGACAGAACACGACATGCTCCTCTCGATCGTTGGACACGGAGCTGCCGTGTCTGTCGGTCGGGGGGTGTCGAGCGTCCCCTGGGCGCTCCGCGACGCAGCGGCGGTTCGGCGGTTGCTCGGAGCGCTCGCCTCGCCATGAGACTCTGTGCGGGCCACGCGCGGAAGGACCTGCCCGTGCTCGTCTGCGGAGAAGCATAACAATGCATCGCGAGTTCCTCTATCTGTCGCTGTTCCTGGTCGCCACGGCGGTCGCGGTCGCTGCGCGTCACCTCCGCGTCCCCTACACGGTGGCGCTCGTCGTAGCGGGCCTCTTGTTGGGCGCCACCCACGCACTCTCACCGCCGCATTTGACGCGCGAACTGCTCTACGCGGTGTTTCTCCCCGGGCTGATCTTCGAAGCGGCGTTTCACCTGGATTTCAAGAAGTTCTGGGCGAACAAGCTGGCGATCAACTTGCTGGCGATCCCCGGGCTCGTGCTCGCGACGGCGCTCACAGCCGTGGTCGTCACGTGGGTCATGACCTCGCTCGGAATCGTGCGCGGGTTCGTCGCCATGCACGGCCTCGTGCTCGCGTCGCTCCTCGCGGCCACGGACCCCATCGCGGTCGTCGGACTTTTCAAATCGCTCGGGGCTCCGAAGCGCCTCGCGGTCCTGGTTGAGGGAGAGAGCCTGCTCAACGATGGCACGGCGGTGATCGTGGTCGCCCTCGTGCTTGGGTACGCGACGGGGACCTCACTGTCGGTGTGGTCAGCGACGTTCGAGTTCGTGCGCGTCGTGGCGGGTGGCACCGCCATCGGCGCGCTGGTGGGGTACGGGGCGTCGAAGGTGATCCAGCGCATCGACGACCCCATGATCGAGATCACCGTCACGTCGATCGCCGCGTACGGGTCCTTTGGAGTCGCGGAGCGCGTGCATCTGTCGGGGGTGCTCGCGACCGTCGCGGCGGGGATGGTCTGCGGGAGTTACGGCGCGCGCACCGGCATGTCGCCCTCGACGCGGATCGCGGTCGAGACCTTTTGGGAGTACGTCACGTTCGCCCTGAACTCTGTGGTGTTCTTGCTCATCGGGTTCGAGGTGAGCCTGCGCTCGCTCCTCGCCGCGTGGGTGCCGGTGCTGGTGACCTTCGTCGCCGTGCTCGTGGGCCGCGCCGCCGCCCTGGGTGTGACGACGCTGCTCCTCCGCCGCACGAAGGAACGCATCTCGCCGTCGTGGGCCCTGGTGCTGGTTTGGGGCGGCCTCCGTGGCGGCCTCTCGATGGTGCTCGCCCTCGCGCTGCCGAGGGAGGTAGCGCATCGAGACCTGATCGTGACGACGACCTTCGGTGTGGTCATCGCGTCGATTCTCGCGCAGGGGCTGACCATGGGTGCGCTCTTGAGAGGCCTCGGCCTCGCCACGGGCGACTCGTCGGACGTGCGGTACGCCTTGGAGCTCGCCCGGCAGCGGAGCCTGCGCGCGGCGCTCGAGGCCCTCGACGCGTTGAAGCGCGAGGGGAGCGTGTCGAGCGAGTCGCTCGAGGCCGAGCGAGCGCGGTACGACGCGCGCCTCTCCGAGAGCACCGTGCGCGTCGCCTCGATGCACATGGAGGACGCCGCGCTCCAACGGGCGGAGCATCACGCGCTCGCCTTGAGGCTCGCGGTCGCGGAGAAGGACGCGCTGCTCCGCGCCCTCCGCTCCGGAGAGGTGACGGCCGACGCCGCCCATGAGCTCCTCAAGGACGTCGACGCGCGCATCGTCGCGATCGAAGACGAGACCGTCAAGCGCTGAGCCCGCCAGGCACGCGTCGCACGCGCCTGCGAGTGTCAAGAACCGTCAGGCCATCCCGTCAGAGATTGTCAGCAGTCATGATCCCTGATTCGCGATCTGTTTCAAATCCAAGCAAAAAGTTGATACAACCGAGATCCTCCCGTCCCCCTCGGTCTCCGAGAAAGATGATCACCCCGCGAGTCGTGTTGACAGGCCCTGAGGTCGCAACGTCCTGTTGCCCGCGCACTGCGGCTCAAGCCTTGCTAGATCGCCTCCTACGAGCGAGACGCGGCGGATGCGGCGTCTCCACCGCAAATCCACCCCCACAGCAGCAAGGAACCGCTCCCATGTTCTTGTCATCCCGTCGTCGTCTCGTCGGCTTCACCCTCGTCGAGCTGATGATCGTCGTGGTCATCCTCGGCATCCTCGCGGCCGTCGCGATCCCCGCATTCACGCGCTACGTGAAGCGCTCGAAGACCGCCGAGGCGACGGGCAATATCGTGAAGGTCTACCAGGGGCAGCTCACGTACTTTCAGGCCGCCCTCGAGCGCGGGACGCAGACCTACGTCAACGCGTCCACGGCGCTTCCCTCGGCGCTCCCGAGTTCGGCGAAGTACCCCGCGAACGTCTCGCAGTGGGCCGCCGACGCCAACTGGACCGCGATCGGCTTCTCGCTCGACTCGGCGCACTACTACCAGTACGTCTCGCCCGGCGGCACGTCGTCGTTCACGTCGCGCGCGGTGGGCAACCTCGACGGCGACGCCACCTACTCGACCTACCAGCGCACGGGCGTGATCACATCCGGCGAACTCCAGGGGTCGAACATCCAGATCACCGACGAGCTCGAGTGAACGCTCCGCGCTCTGTCGTGAGCGGCGCTACTCGCTCGCGCGTACACACGCGCGGCTGACAATCACAACAAGAATGCGCGAGCGTTTTGAGGCAAGACGGCCCCTCCGCGAGGTGCTGATCACGGCGCGGCGCGACGACGCAAAAAGCCGCGTTTGGTCACAACGCGGTGACGCGACTGGTCACCCGGGAGGAAGAATCAGGAGAGTCTGTTCAATTTCCAAGCGTCTCGCCGCACTCGCTGTGAAGCCAGGGGGATCTCGAAACACGCGATTTATTTGGATTTGAAAATTTCTGTCCCTCGAACGCGCTGACCGCCGAGCGATCGCCGCGGTCATGGACCGTTACTTGCTCGACAGTTCACGCCTGGGACGCTCCGTCCGGTGCGACCGCGTCGCGCGTCGGAGCCCTGCGCTCCGCAGACAACAAACAAGTGAGTCACTCATGAACCGTCCGATGAAGCGTCTGGCCGCTGGTTTCACCCTCGTCGAGCTGATGATCGTCGTGGTCATCCTCGGCATCCTCGCAGCCGTCGCGATCCCCGCCTTCACGCGTTACGTGAAGCGTTCGAAGACGGCCGAGGCGACGGGCAACATCACCAAGATCTACCAGGGTCAGCTCACGTACTTCCAGGCGGCCCTCGAGCGCGGGACGCAGACCTACGTCAACGCGACCGTGATGCCCACGGCGCTCCCCGCCGCCGCGAAGTACACCGCCAACGTGTCGCAGTGGGCCGCCGACGCCAACTGGACCGCCATCGGCTTCTCGCTCGACTCGGCGCACTACTACCAGTACCAGTCGCCCGGCGGCACGAGCGCCTTCACCGCGCGCGCGATCGGCAACCTCGACGGCGACGCCACCTACTCGACCTTTCAGCGCACCGGCGTGATCACCTCGGGCGAGCTCCAGGGCTCGAACCTCGCGATCACCAACGAACTCGACTGAACCGATCCCCCGCGTCGCAGACCGACAACGCCCCGAAGCGAGCGAAGCGCTCCTTTCGGGGCGTTCGCCGTTCGAAGGTCCCGACGCTGCGCGGCGCCTACCTCTACTGTCCCGGACGAGCGCTGCGCCCCCACGCCGCGTGTTGAAACACGCGGCAGGGAAGGCAGTTCGAGATCGATCTGAATGAAGTCCCGCTCCGCGGGACTCGCGCACGAGGCTCCGATTGGGAGTCCTGCGAAGCGGGACTTTTCGCAGGATGCTCACAAAATGCCTTCCCTGCCGCGTGTTTCAACACGCGGCGTGAAGGCCCAGGCTTCATCCGGGACAGTAGAGCTACGACGCGATGACGAGGTTCTCGATCTCCGCGAGCAGGCGCTCCGCGTTGGTCACGCCGTCGCCATCGTCGAAGCGCCGCGAGAGGCGCATGTCGGGCGTGAGCTTGTAGGCTGACCTTCTCCCCGCGCAGAGCTCCATCACCTTCGCCGCGTCGAGCGGTGAGTCGTCGCGGAGGTGCAGCACCACGCGCTCCCGCGAGGCCTCGATGCCGAGGGCGCGGAGCTTTCGCACCCGCGCCTTGATCGCCATGACGCGCACGAGCACGCGCGCGGGCGCCGGCGCCGAGCCGAAGCGGTCCTCCATCTCCGCCGCGAGGTCCTGCACCTCCTCCTCGTCGAAGGCGCTCGCGAGGCGCTTGTAGAGCGAGAGGCGCACGCCCACGTCTTCGACGTACTGCTCGGGGATGAAGCTCGGCTCGTCGAAGGTCAGCTCCGGGTCCGAGAGGTGGAGCACGGGCTGTCCCTTGAGCTCCGAGATGGCCTCTTCGAGCATCTGGCAGTAGAGGTCGAAGCCCACCGCCGACACGTTGCCCGACTGCTCTCCGCCGAGGAGATCGCCCGCGCCGCGAAGCTCCAGGTCGAGCGACGCGACCTGGAACCCGCTGCCCACCTCGGTGAACTTCTCGAGCGCCTCGATGCGCGTGCGCGCCTCGTCGCTGAGCTGCGCGGGCGGCGGGACGAAGAGGTAGCAGTACGCGCGCTCCCTCGCGCGCCCGACGCGTCCGCGGAGCTGGTAGAGCTGCGCGAGGCCGAAGAGGTCGGCGCGGTCGACGATCATCGTGTTGGCCCGCGGAATGTCGAGCCCGCTCTCGATGATCGCCGTCGCGCAGAGCACGTCGTAGCGGCCCTCGATGAAGTCCATCATCACGGTCTCGAGGGCCTCGGGCGACATCTGCCCGTGCGCCACCGCGACGCGCGCGCTCGGCACGAGGCGCTGGAGCTTGTCGGCGCGCTCGTAGAGCCCCTCGACGCGGTTGTACACGTAGAAGACCTGACCGCCGCGCGCGAGCTCGCGGAGCACCGCCTCCTTCGCGATCTGCGGGTCCTCCTTCGACACCACCGTGCGCACCGCGCGGCGATCGGCGGGCGGCGTCGAGATCACCGAGAGGTCACGCAAGCCCGAGACGGCCATCTGCAGCGTGCGCGGGATCGGCGTCGCCGAGAGCGTCAGCACGTCGAGCTGCGCGCGGAGCTGCTTGATGCGCTCCTTGTGGGCGACGCCGAAGCGCTGCTCCTCGTCGACCACGAGGAGGCCGAGGTCCTTGAAGTGAACGTCCTTCGAGAGGAGCCGGTGCGTCCCCACGACGACGTCGACCTTGCCCTCCTTGAGGCGCTTGATGACGTCCTTCTGCTCGCCCGCGGTGACGAAGCGAGAGAGCACCGCGACCTCGAGCGGATACGCGCCCATGCGCTCGCTGAAGGTGCGGTAGTGCTGCTGCGCGAGCACCGTCGTGGGGCACAGCACGGCCACCTGCGCGCCCGTCGAGGCCACGTGAAACGCCGCGCGGAGCGCCACCTCGGTCTTGCCGAAGCCCACGTCGCCGCAGACGAGTCGGTCCATCGGGAGCCCGTTGACGAGGTCGCCGAACACGTCGCCGATCGCCCTCGCCTGGTCCGCGGTCTCTTCGAAGGGAAAGGTCGCTTCGAACTCCTGGTAGAGCATCCCCGGCGCTTCGAACTTTCGCCCCGGGTGCGCCTTGCGCTCGGCCTGGAGCTTCAAGAGCTCGTCGGCCATCTGCTTGACCGCGCGCTCGACGCGCGACTTGCTCTTCGCGAAGGTCGCGCCGCCGAGCCGGTCGAGCCTCGGCGCCCCCTCTCCGCCCGAGAACTTCTGGATCTGATTGAGCCGCGTGACGGGGAGATAGAGCCGGTCTCCGCCCGCGTATTCGATCACCAGGAGGTCGGTCTCCGTCGCGCCGACCTTGCGGTGGATGAGCCCCTGGTAGCGCCCGATGCCGTGGTCGACGTGGACGATGTGATCGCCCACCGTGAGCGCGCGGAGGTCGTCGATGAAGGGCCGCGATTTCGAACCCTCGGCGCGCTTCCTCGCGCTGCGTCGGGCGCGGGCGCCGAAGATCTCCTCCTCGGTCACCGCCGCGAGCTTGCGCGAGCCCATCGCGAAGCCGCGCGCGAGCTCGCCCACGCAGACGTGGACCTCGGTCTCGGGCCCCGCGGGCTCCTCGACGAGCATCGCCGCGACGGCGCCCTGGTGGAGACGCACCGCGAGCTCGTGTCCGCGCAGCAGCGTCGCCACGCGTTCGGCCTGCGTGGGCGTGCGCCCCGTCACCAGCACCCGGTAGCCCTCGGAGAGCCAGTAGCGGCACTGCTCGACGAGGGGGATCAGCGCGTCGTGCTTGCCCTTCTCGGTGCGCGCCGCGCGGATGTCCGCCGCGAGCCGCGAGAGCGAGTCGGCCCCCGCGTCGAGCACCTCGGCGTGCTCGGGGACGTACTCGAAGTCCTTGTCTCCGTCGGCCGATCGCACCACGAGCTCGTGCGCCGACACCGTCGCGTGACGCGCGAGCGAAGAGAGCAGCGTGGCCTCGTCGAGGTAGTGCTCGCCGAAGGGAAAGCTCGGCTGCTTCTTCTCGACGCGCGCCGCGTGGTCGCGCGACGCGTGGGCGAGCTCCGACCGCAGGGCCTCGAGCACGCGGCCGGGCCGATCCCAGACCACGCGCACGTCGTCGGGCAGGTACGCCGTGATGGGGTCGAGGGCGTCGTAGTACGCGGGGAGAAAGCCCTCGGCGCCGAAGAACGCGCGCCCTCCCTCGACGTCGTCGAGGAGCTTCTGCGCCTGGTTCGAAGGGAGGTTCACCGCGTCGGCGAGGTCTCGCACACGGCGCCTCGCGCGCGCCCGCTCGGTCTCGCCGACGAGGGCCTCGCGCGCGGGGTGGACGAAGAGTTCCTTGATGGTCCGGACGGTGCGCTGCCCCTCGGGGTCGAAGAGCTTGATCGTGAGGCACAGGTCGTCGTCGAGCTCGATGCGCGCGGGCCAGCGCGAGCTCGGCGGCCACACGTCGATCACGGCCCCGCGCGCCGCGAAGGTCCCGGGGTCCTCGACCACGGGGACGCGGAGGTAGCCTCCCTCGCCGAGTCCCGTGAGGAGCGCCGCGCGGTCGACGAGCTCCTCGGCCTGCACGAGATCACAGCGCGGACCGAGCGCCGAGCGGGGGACGAGCTTCCGCGCAACCGCCGCGGCGGAGGTCACGAGCACGCGCCACGAGAGGCCCTGCGAGAGGTGAAAGAGCGTCGCGAGGCGGTCCATCGCGGTGCGTCGATCGGGCGCCACGTCGACGAAGGGCGAGTTCTCGGGCGACGGCAGGAGCAGCACGTCTCCGCGCCCCTCCTCGGCCGCGTCGGCGTCGTCGCGCGAGCCGAGGAAGAAGCTCACGTCCGACGCGAGGCTGCGCGCGGCCTCGGCGTCGGGGCACACCACGAGCAGGGGCGCGCCACCGCGGCGGGCCAGCGAGGCCAGCACGGCCCCGAGCGATCCGCCGCCCACGCGCGTGAGGTACGCGGCGCGCGCCGACGGCTCCGCGAGCTTCGCGATGAGGTCTTCGTAGGGGAGCGCGCGAGAGAGCGTTGCGTCTTCGTCCACGTGGGGCCGCTCGCTCGCCTAGCAGCTTCGCGGTGCGCCCTCAATGCCCACGTTGACGCGCGGCGCGCGCGGGCGCACACACGTCTCCGCATCGATGGGCGACGCCACGGAACAGCGCAAGCGATGGGTCACGCAGATGCTCGCGGCGCGCATGGTGGCGCGCGTGGCCGCGGCCCTCGCGCCCGACGCGCGCGTGATGCCCGTGAAGGGCGCGCTCGTCTCGCGGCGCTTCTACGACGACCCCGCGGAGCGGCCGATGTCAGACTGCGACCTCGTGCTCGTGGGGATGCGCGCCCGCGACGCCGCGCGGAGGCTCGTCTCGATGGGGTGGCGCGTCGCCGACTGGAGCAACGACCCCGACGTCGTCGACGTGGCGCACCCGTCGCTCCCGGGCATCCACGCGGACCTGCACTCGCGCCCGCTGCCCGTGGGCTACGGCGCCGTCACGGCCGCGTGGCTCGCCGAGGGGGCCGTCGAAGATCGCGCGCTCTTCGGCGCCGCGGTGCTCATCCCCGACGACCGACGGCTGCTCGTGCACCTGCTCGGCAACATCCTGCGCGACCACGTCGTCAACGCGCGCGCGCACACGGCCGAAGACGTCGCGCGCGTGCTCGCGCGGAGCCGCTACGACGTCGCGTCGTTCGCGGCGGCCATCAGTGACGCGAGGCTGCGGATGGGCTGCTGGTCGGCGCTCGGGTGGGTCGCATCGCGCGTCGAGGAGCCCCGCGTCGTCGCGCTGCGAGCGGCGCTCTCGCTCACCCCCACGGAGCTTCGCGTCGCGAGGCTGCGAGAGCGCGCCCTCCGCGCCCCGCCGCACACGCCGCCGCGGCTCGTCGCGCGGGCCGTCGCGCGCTGCGTCTCCGACGATCCGAGAGACATCGCGGCGGGCCTCGGCGCGGCGGGCTACGGCGTGCTGAGCGCGCGCGTGCTCAAGGCGCTCGACGCGTGGAAGGGTCGACGCGAGAAGCCCTCCCGGTAGAGGGTCACGCGATCAGGAGACGGTTGTCGGTGGGGAACGAAGAGGGAGGCCGTCGCCCCTCACGCGCCCGGTCGGACGCGAGAGGGCTTCGCGCGGGCGATCAGGTGGCGATGGGGAGGCCGTCGAGCTCGCACTGGCCCGCGGCCTTGCCCGGCGTGCAAGCGAGGCTGAAGGACTCGAGCGGCAGGTCTTCGACGACGCGCGGGGCCTCGTAGCGCTCGCGGGCGTTGGTCTGGGGGGCCTTGGGGTCGTGGTCGGGCATCGGTTCTGGTCTCCGGAGGGATATGTTGCGAGCCTATCGCAGAATGATCAGGGTTCCGGCGGTAGAAGCGCGGCCCAGGGCGGCGTCCACGTATCCGTCACCGTCGACGTCGCCGACCCAGCTCGTGGCGTTGACCGGCTGCGACGCGGCGCCGCCGAGGCTCACGACGTGGTCGGCGTTGAGGATCGTGAGGCCCGTCCACGAAGACCGGCCCGTGAAGACGTAGAGGCGGGGGTCGCTGCCCATGTAGCCCGAGGCGGCGGCGAGCAGGTCGGCCCCGGAGGGCGAGGGCATGAGGAGCGACGGGCGGAGCAGCGTCGAGCTGTACACCGAGCCCATGTGCGCGCCGAAGGTGTCGGCGTCGGTGACCGTGTTGCTGGTGATGACGGGCCCGGCGGTGAGGCCGCCCGCGGTGTCGCCGAAGTAGAGCGCGACCTGACCGGGGCCGCGGATTCCGGTGCCGATGGCGAGGTCTGCGCGACCGTCGCCGTTGAGGTCGCCGACGCCGCCCGCGACGAACTGACCGAAGTTCGCGGGGGTGGTCGCCGCGCCGGGGCGGTTGAGGGCCGCGTCGGCGAGGGTGAGCGAGGCGGGCGTGGCGGCGGTGCGTCCGGCGAACACGGCGACGAAGCCGTTGCCCGAGGCCGAGCCGTAGCCGATGGCGATGTCGTCGCGGATGTCGTTGCCCACGAGGCGGCTGCCGCCCTCGACGAAGCGACCGAAGAGCAGCTCGGTGGAGCTGTTGCGGATCACCACGTTGGCGTTGTTGGGCACGAGGGTCGACGGGAAGGTCGTGCGGCCGAAGAAGATCACGGCGGCGCCGCGGCCCGAGTTCGACTGCGGCGCGCCCGCGACGATGTCGTTGAGCCCGTCGCCGTCGAAGTCGCCGATGCACGCGAGCGCGAAGCCGAGCGACCCCGTGGCGAACTCGCCCGTTCCGCTGCCGATCACCACGTTGGCGTCGGTGCCCGAGTAGGGGGTGGTGCGGGCGTTCCACGTGCGGCGGCCGAAGAAGATGTAGACCGAGCCCGCGGTGAGCGACGTGGCCGCGGCGGGGCCAGGCTCGCCGATCGCGATGTCGCCGAGGCCGTCGCCGTTGATGTCGCCGAGGGAGGCCACGGCGGCGCCGAAGCGGTTGACGCTCTGCCCGCTGAACTGCGCGTAGTTGGTGGCCGAGATGCCCGTGGCCGAGCCGAAGTAGACGCGCGCGTTGCCGCCCCACCCGGTGGCCGTGAGGCCGGTGCCCACGACCACGTCGGCGAAGCCGTCGCCGTTCACGTCGAAGCCGCCCGAGATGTCGTTGCCGAGCGACGCGGGCATGTCGACCACGGTGTCATGCGTGAGCGGGATGTTGACCGGGCCCGCGATCGCGATCGCGCTGCTCGGGTTGTCCGAGCGGTCGAGGGAGCGAACCGCGAAGTAGTGCGGCTGCTCGAGGCGGAGCCCGGTGACGTCCGCGCGGTTCGCAGACCCGGGCGCGCCGGGCGTGATCGCCGTGGTGACCGGCGTCGCCGCCGCGAAGGTCGCGTCGGTGATGGGCGTGGTGCTCGTGCGGAGGTCGTAGCGGGTGACCGCGCGCGTCCCGCCGCCGGGGGCTGCGTCGGAGCCGTCGACCCAGGTGAGTCGGACGGTGCCCGCGCGGCGCGCCGAGGCGGGCGTCGTGGGCACGGAGCCCGCGAACATCGTGGGCGCCGAGGGCGCGACGGTGTCGACGGTGATCGTGAGCGTCGCGCGTCCGACGCCGCGACCGGGGACCGTGGCCGTGGCGGCGGTCAGCGCGACGGCGTCACCCTCGGGGAGCGTCACGTTCGAGAAGGTGACCGTCCCGCCCGTGGCGACGGTGCCGGTGATGGGCGTGCCGGTGCCGATGGTGAGCGTGACCACCGTGCCGACGGGCGCGTCGCTGCGCAGCGTGATGGTCGTCGTGCCCGTGCGGAAGACCTGCCCCGACGTGGGCGCCGTGAACGACAGCGTCGGCGGGTTGCCGACCTCGATCGTGCACGCGGCCGTGCTCGTCGCGGAGTTGCCCGCGGGGTCGGTGGCCGAGAGGCTGAGGTTGGTGATCCCGGCTTCGAAGCGCACGCCCATGAAGCG
The DNA here is from genome assembly GCA_046351535.1 of Polyangiales bacterium. GTDB lineage: Bacteria > Myxococcota_A > Polyangia > Polyangiales > CAISKJ01. Next base: position 143,616 of record JAXLYG010000029.1, on the reverse strand, counting down.
TCCGCGACCGCCCGCCGACGAGGGCGCCGTGAGGGTCAGCGTCGAGGGCATCGAGCCCGTGCGCGAGAGGGTCAGCGTGACGGGGTAGGTGTCGCTCGTGACGTCGATGTCGGCGACGCCCGCGCCGTCGGTGCCCGGCGTCACCACCTGGTTGCAGGTGAGGAGGCTGGGGACGGGGTTGTTGGTGTCGATGAAGAGGCGCACGGCCGAGGAGCGGCCCGTGTCACCCGCGTCGGCCACGGCGACCTCGATGGTCGGGTTCGTCGGCACCTCGTCGGAGGGGCGCGACGGCGACGGCGACGTCTGCGGCAGCGTCACGCGGGGGAAGCGCGCGATGCCCACGAAGCCCATCCCGAGCGCGGCGCAGGGGTCGCCCGCGGCGGTCGGCGCGACGGCCACGGCGCTCCCGAAGGGCGCGGTGTCGCCGTTGAGGTGGAGCGTGGCCATGCCCGTCGTGCGGTCGGTGCACGCGGTGACGTCGACCTGCGCGCCGGGCGCCATCGGGTCGGCGTCGCGCGAGGCGTTGATCATCGTGACGGCGCGCGCGGGGTCGTACGCGACGGGGGCCACGACGCGCACGCTCGGGAGCGACGACTGACAGCGGACGTTCATCACCGAGGAGCGGGTGACGTTGCCCGCGGCGTCGGTGACCGTCGCGTCGACGTTGAACGGGGCCGAGCCCGTGGGGCACGAGAGCTCGACGCACGCGTCGGTCATGGTGCCCGCGGCGGGGGTGCACACGGGCGTGGCGCCGCCGATGCTGGCGCAGAAGTCCTGCCCCATGGCGTCGCTGCGGCCGCACACGCGGAACTGCACGCCGGGCGTCGAGGCGTTGGTGTCGCCCGACACGCCGAGCGTGGCGCTCGCCATGGGCCGCGTGACCTCGAGCGAGGGCGCGGCGCTGTCGACGGTGAAGCTCGCCTCGGCGGACATGCCCGTGTTGCCCGCAGAATTGGTGCACGAGGCCCGCGCGCGGTAGGTGCCGTCGGGCGCGAGGCCCACGTTGCGGAAGGTCGCCATGCCGCCCATCACCGCGGCGCGCAGGGGCGTGGTGCTGTTCGAAACGAAGAGGTCGACGTTGCGGCCGTCTTCGATGTCGGTGCCCACGACGAAGTCGATGGCGAAGGGCATCCCGGGCCGCGCGTTGTCGGCGCCGTTGAGCGTCGAGCGCGCGGGCGCGGTGATCTGACAGCGCGGGGTGTTGCAGCTCACCGAGACGCTGGCCGTGGCGCAGGCCACGCGGATGTCGCCCTGGTAGACCTCGAGGGTCTGCATCCCGGCGGTGTCGAGCATCACGGCGGCGAAGGTGACCGTCGAGCCGCTGACCGTGGCGGTCGCGGCGCGGCGGCCGTTGACGCGGAGCTCGAGGCTCGTGCCGCGCGGCGCGTTGGTCGAGAGCTGAACGCTGGTGGTGAAGCCGTTGGAGCAGTCGTGGTCCGCGTCGTCGGCGAGGCCGAGCACGGCGTTCGAAGAGGGGCGGATGAAGCTGGTGTCACCGCAGGCGGTCATCGAGCCGTCGTCCGTGGGAACGTCGGTGATGTCCGTGGTGACGTCATCAGGGACGTCTGCGTCAGGCGTATCGACGACGACGTCGGTCACGTCGACCACGTCGGGGCGCGGCGCGGGGTTGTCGTCGGGGCAACCCGTGGTCACAGCGGCGACCGCGGTCAGCAAGAATCCGAGCGTAGTCTTGTTCGACATGGTGTTCCTCGTGCCGAAAGATCGGAGGGCGACCGTTCCTATCACACTCCGTGAAATTTTTGGCGCGACGCCCCGGCGGGCGCGGCTCCCTGCGTGGGCGTATCGCTCTGTCGCTTCGTCCGCACAAGCCTCGATGTCGGGACGACTGCGTTTTCAGCAGGCGCGGCGGCGCGACGGAGCCACGGATGGCGCGCGGCGAGGGCCTCGTCGGCGGCGGTCTTCACGTCTGCGACGGGCCTGAGGAGCCCCGGTCCTTCGATCTTGAAGGGCCCGAGTCGGGGGCTCGTCTCGGGCGCGCGATCTGCGGCGGGCGAGAGGATTTCGAGGGTCCCCGTCGACGCGCGATAGCGGGCCAGGGCGTGTCCGCACGCGCTCGGATAGGGGCCGAGATAGTCGCCTCCCTCGTGGAGCGCCGTCGCGTGGCAGCGGTGGCACGCGGGTAGAAGATCACAGTCACGGCACCCGTGAACGTCGCTCCACGTGAGGCTCCGGAACATCTCCGCGACGTCGCCGCGGAGGGTCGACGAGAGGCCTTCTTCGAGGGCGTTTCCGAGGCGAATCGGGGTGTCTGTACAGGGCAGAACATCGCCGTTGGGAAGCACCACGACGCCGGTCTTGCCCACGCCGCAGGAGCCCGTCGAGAGAAAACCCGTACGCTCTTCTGTGATGTCTCCGCGCGGCGCCCAGGGACGGAGGAGCCCCGTCGCGACGAGGTGCTCGGGCGAGGCCGCGACGTCGAGCGGGGCGAGCGAGCCGTCTTCCATCGGCGTGATGCTCGCGCTCGCGCGGAACTCGCACCCGAGCGAGCGCGCGAGGCGCTCGACGGCGGGCGCGCCCTCCGAGGAGAACACCGTGGCGGGAGATTTCACCACCACGCGCATCCCCCGATCGCGCATCGCGCGGATGCCCGCGAGGGTGCGCGCGAAGGACCCCGGGACGCGCGTCGCGGCGTCGTGCTCCGACGGCTCCGCGGAGTACACGCTCACGTGCACCTCGTAGAGCCCGATGGCCGCGAGTCGTTCGGCGTAGGCCTCATCGATGAGGAAGGCGTTGGTGTAGAGCCGCACCGCGAAGCCCCGAGCGCGCGCGTGCGCCAGGATCTCGACGAGGTCGTGACGGAGCGTCGCCTCGCCGCCCGAGACGTTCACCGTGAGCACGCCCTCGGCGGCCAGGTCGTCGAGCACGCGGCGCACGTCGTCGAGGGAGAGTTCGCCCTTCAATCCCTGGATCTGATAGCAGTGCTGACAGGCGTGGTTGCAGCGGTCGGCGACCTGGAGGTGCACCCCCGTCGGCATCGCCCGCTTCGCCGAGATCGCTCGCAGGAGCGCCTGGCCGTCTGCGAAGCGCGTCGAGGGGGCGCCGCTCACCGTGGCGCCTCGCTCGACAGGAGTCCGCGGCCTTCGAGGTCGGTCACGAAGGCCTCGACGTCGCGCGCGGCCGTCTCGGTATCAATGTCGTAGCGGGCGCACACGGCGTCGACGAGCTCGCCCACCGTCGCGCCGTCGCAGCGCTCCCAGAGAAAGCTCCCGACGGCGTTGAGCAGTCGGATCCGGTTGGCGTCCATCGAGATGATGGCCACCTCGTCGTCGACGCGTCGCCACGCGGTGTCCGCGGAGCGTCGCAGCCGGCTCTGGGGGTTCATGGGCGGTTCTCCGTGCTCAAGGCAGCATCCAGTGATTCGAGGTCTCGTGGGCCGCGCGTGGTTCGAATCCGCCCCACCGCCACCCTCGCGGCGAGGGCCAACGCTAACATGAATCGCTCCCGTGCCCATGGGTCGACCGCGGGGGCGCGCACGCAGGATCGTGCGAGTGAAGTGGTTGCCTCGGGCCGCGGGATCCATTCAAAGCCCGGTGCGTCTCCGCGCTCGAGGAGGGCCACGACCCGCACGCGCGCGTCGCCTGGCGCGTCGAGGTCGGGCTGCGGATCTCCCGCGAAGGGCAGCGACCACGCGCGCGGACCGCCGTCGCCCTCCACGTCGACGATCACGGCGTTGTGCGCGAAGGAGCGCGCCCCCGCGGCGCGCGCGAAGGTGCTCTTTCCCGTTCCTCCCTTCGCGAGGAGCAGCGCGACGCCCCCGTCGACGCGCACCGCGGCGCAGTGAACCACGAGGGCTCCCACAGAAGGCGCGTCCTGCGCGACGAGGGCCGCGAAGGGCACGACCCAGCGAGCCTCGTGTCCTCTCGCGACGAAGACCCGATGGGCGTCGTCACCGTGCGACGCGACGTAGCCGTCATCACGAAAATCACGCGGTCCCGCGCGCTCGGGGAGCGCGTCGACGCATCGAACCTCGACGCGCTTCGAAGCGTCGACGGAGCTTTGATATCGGTCTGCCCAGCGCGGCGCCGACGCGCCCCCTTCGAGGGTCACGTCGTACGCGCAGGGACCGAAGCCGAGGCGGAGGCGCTCGCTCAAAGCATGCGCTCCACGAAGGGCATCACGGGCTCGTCGAGCGAGAGCGCGAGCACATACACCGGCGTCCGCGCCACGAGGTCGCCCGCGAGCGCGAGGAGCTCCGCGCCGCCCGCGCCGCGTACGAAGCGCACCACGCAGTTCATCACGCGGGCCAGCGCGCGCGCCTCGGAGACGCGCTCGCACCGCGCGGTCTGAGACTTCTCGAGGAGCACCAGCGCCTTCAAGGGCGCCTCGCGCGGCACCGTGGCCTTCGCGAAATCACCCACGAAGGGCAGCGCGTACGCCCGCCACTCTCCGTCGACGCGGCGGAGCGCGACCTGATCGTCGGAGAGCACGTGGGCCTCGGGCAGCTTTCTCGACGTGGTCGTCTTGCCGCCGCGGGTGGGCGCGAGAAAGGCCACCGCGCCGCGCGCGTCGGCGTAGCCCGCGCCGTGCACCAGAACGCCGCCCTGCGCGGGCAGATCGCACGAGAGCGCAAGCCTGAGCGGCGTGTCGATGGGCGTCGCATCGACGAGCGGCGGAAGCGCGCGATCGACGTGGAGGCACGCCGAGGTCGCCGTGCGCGCGACGGGGTCCCAGGTGATCTCGTCGCTGAAGCGGGTGAAGCGCGCGCGGCCCTCGCCGAGCATCTCGACGTCGGCGCCGGGATACTCCGCGACGGGGGTCCGCGGCGCCTTCCACCCGAGGCGCGGCGCCACCGTCACGTCGATCACCGGAGAGCGGACCGCGAGCCCGCAGCGGTCACGGCGATAGGCTCCGAAGCGCGCCTCGATGTTGCCCGGATCGCAGGGCCCCACGACCCGCACGTCGACGGGAACGCCCGCGAGGATCAGGTCGATTTCATACACGGCGCTCAATGTTGCGAGCCGAGGGTTCTACGTTCGCGCGAGCCGTCGGCGCAACCACGTTCTGGCCGCCCGCGCGACCATCACCGCGTGCCGCAGCGACGGCGCCCCGAGCCTCCACGGCGGCGACGAGACCACCCTCGCCCGACCGAGCACGCGCGCCTCGGAGACCACCTCGTCGGCGGGCCTCGCGTCGCCGCGAAACACCAGCGATCCGCCGCGACGGCCCACGTACCGATGCACCACCACGCCCGCGGAGCCCTCGTAGGCGCCGAGCTCTCCCTCGCACAGCGACGCGGCCGCGCAGGGCGTCACCTCGACGAGCGAGCCGTCGCGCACCGCGGGCCACATGCTCCCGCCGCGCGCCGTGAAGCGCACGGTCTGGCCCTCGCGGAGGAGTTCGATCAACATGCGCGGCCCGAGGTCCATTGGCGAACGGCGAACATACCCGCGACATCGCGGCGCTTCCACCCGAGCTCTCGGGCGCGTTTCCGTGGGTCGCGGCCTCGTCGCTCCTCGCCGCCGCGCAGTGGGCCACGCTCCCGCTCGCCGCGTGGAGCTTCGACCTCCACAACGCGTGGTGGATGCCCCTCGCCGTCGGCGCCCTTCTCCGTCAGGCCGCGGCCCCCGCGCTGCGCGCTCGCATGGCCCGCGCGATGCGCCCTCGCGTGACGGCCCTCGTCGCGTCGCGCGCGCTCGACTCGGGCGCATTCGAAGCGGAGCCCACGGCCCTCGCGCCCATCGCGCAGCGGGTCGAGCACGCGCTCGAAGACTCGCTCCCCACGCTCTTCGGCGGAGCGCTCGGCGCATCACTCTTCGCGGCCCTCGCGGCGCGCGCGTTTCCGTGGCCCTGGTCGGTCGCGATGGCCCTCGCGTGCGCGGGCGCCGTGGGCCTTCGGGCGCTCTCGAAGCGTCACGTCGACGCGGGCTCCGACGCGCTCCTCGACGCGCTTCGAAGCGAGGGGCAGCGCCTCCACGCCGCAGCCCGCGGTCGGTGGGAGATCACCGGCGAAGCCCGTCGACGCTTCCTCACGGACACGTGCGACGCGTCGCGCGCCGTCGTCGAGGCCGAGCAGCGTCAGCACGCGCGCGTGCGGGCCGTCCGCTCGGCGCAGCTCGCGCTCTTCATGGCGCCGCTCGCGTGGCTGCTCCTCCACCGCGCGCGTGAGGGAGCGCCCGTGTCACTCCGCGACTGGGTGCTCGTGCTGCCCGCGCTGGCGCCCGCGCTCGCGGCCCTCCGCGGCCTCGACGAGGTCGCCTTCGCGCGCCGCGCGCTCGATCGGATGGCCGTGTCTCCCTCGCGCGTCTCGACGGAGGAGCCCGCCGTGATCGAGGCCGGCGAAGCGCCCCTCACCCTCGACCGCGTGACCGTTCGCTACGGCGCCCACCTCGCGCTCGACGCCGTGTCGCTCACCGTGCCTCCGCGCGGCGTGCTCGCGATCGTGGGGCCGAACGGCGCGGGCAAATCGACGCTCGCGCGCGTGCTCGCAGGCGCCGTCGCGCCCGACGACGGGCGCTGCGCGGTCGGTGACGTGTTGATGACCGCGCGCTCTCCCGAGGAGGTCGCGTTCGTGCCGCAGCACCCTTGCGTGGTCGAAGGCGCCACGGTGATCGACAACGCGCGCCTCGTCGCCCCCGCCGCGCCCGACGCCGACGTGACGGCAGCGCTCGCGTCGCTCGGGCTCTCCGTCGCGCTCGATCATCGCGCGGCGGGGCTCTCGCGCGGTGAGCAGCGGCGCATCGCCATCGCGCGGGCGCTGCTTCGAAGGCCGCGGTGGCTGATCCTCGACGAGCCCGACGCGTGGCTCGATCACGGCGGCCGCGAGGCGCTCCAGCGCGCGCTGCGCGAGGCCGCGAAGACCTCCGCGGTGGTGCTCGTCACGCACCGCGCGGACCTCGTCGACTGGGCCGATCGCGTGGTGGTGCTCTCGGCCGATCACGCCGTCGAAGCCGAAGGCGCGCCCGCGGAGACCCTCGCGAGCTCGCCCACGGGGCGCGCGCTCATGGCCTCGCTCGCCGACGAGTCGCTGCGCTTCAGCGCGCGGTAGTCACGCCGGGCGGTCGCCCTTGTCGGCGTCGGCGGGTCGCACCTCGATGCGCGGATCGCTCTTCGCGCCGCGGCGGAGGTTGCGCCAGAAGGCGCCGAGCGCGTCGCCCATGGGGTTCACCTTCGAGGCGCTGAACACCACGACGCAGAGCACCAGGATGAAGAGCAGCTCGCCGGTACCAGGGGGACGCATTGGGGCTCGATGCTACATCCGCCGCGCGCCGTTGCGATACATTGCGCGCATGAAGATCCTCTTGATGCGCCACGGCGAGGCCGTCGATCAGGGCGCAGGAATGACAGACGGAGAGCGCTGGCTCACGGCGAAGGGCCGCCGCGTCTCGCGCGAGGTCGCCGCGCAGGTCATCACGCACACGCGCCCCGCCGCCGTGTGGACCTCGCCCCTCGTCCGCGCGACGCAGACCGCGGAGATCCTCGTGAGCGCAGCGGGCCTCGAAGGCGGCGTCTCCGTGGTGCGCGAGATCGCCACGGGCGACGTCTCGGCGATCATCGAGAAGCTCCGCGCGTACGAGGGTGACGCGCCCCTCGCGCTCGTCGGCCACGAGCCCACGCTCTCGACGCTCGTGATGACGCTCCTCAGCGAGCGCCGCTGGCACGGCTTCGAGAAGTCGTCGGTGTGCGCCCTCACGCTCAAACGGGCTGAGACCCACGCGCGCTTCGAATGGATGCTCCTCGCCAAGAAGCTCAAGCTGGTCGAAGACCTCCACAAGCTGCACGACTGATGGTCTTTCGCGCGCTCCTCCCGCACCTCGCGCGGCTCCGCGACGACGCCGCGGGCGCCGCCGGCGCCGCCCTCGACCGCGCCCTCGTCACCACCGCCCTCGAGCGCTCGCGACGCAGCCCCGAGCGAGAGCGCGTCGCGCGCGACGACCACGGCGAGAGCCTCCGCGTGCTCGCCCGCGTCGCCGAGACCTACGCCGACGCGCAGCACTTCGAAGACCCGCGGCGCTTCTTCGCGTCGCCCGCGCCGATCACGCCGCGCCTCGACCCCGTGCGGGCGCTCCCCGGCGGCGCCGGCGCCGTCGTCGACCTCTCGTGGCCGAGCGATTTCGACACGGTGCACGCGGCCCCGCGCGACGCCTACCTCGCCCACGTCGAGAACCGCACGGCCTGGGCGCGCGCCTGGCTCCACCCGTCGCCGCGCCCCGCGATCGTGTGCATCCACGGCTACCTCGGGGGACGGGCCTCGTTCGAAGAGGCCGCGTTCTCCGTCGAGTGGCTCTACGGGCTCGGGCTCGACGTCGCGCTGCCCGTGCTGCCCTTTCACGCGCAGCGCTGCCCCTCGGGGCGTCAGGGGATGTTCCCCGGCCGCGACCCGTGGCGCACCGTCGAGGGCTTCGCGCACGCGATCCACGACCTCCGCGCGCTCATCGCGTGGCTGCGCGCGCGGGGCGCGACCTCGGTCACGGTCTTCGGCATGAGCCTCGGCGCGTACACCACGGCGCTCCTCTCGACGGTCTCCGACGACGTCGACCACGCGGTGATGATGGTGCCCCTGGCCTCCCTCGCCGACGCCTACCTCGAGCACCGCGAGGGCCGCGACGACGCGCCGCCCGAGTGGCTCCGCGCGCGCATCGACGACGCCTACCGCGCGGTGTCTCCGCTCTCGCGTCGGCCTCGCGTCGCGGGCGATCGCGCGCTCGTGCTCGCCGCGAGCGGAGACCGCATCACGCGCGCCTCGCACGCCGACCGGCTCACGGCCCACTTCGGCGCCGAACGCCATGATTTCCCCGGCGGACACATCCTCCAGGTGGGCCGCGGCAGGGCCTTCGGCACGCTCGCGAGATTCCTGTCAAGGCACGGTGTGATCGCGCCTCGCTGATAGGCCCACACGTCACCCCACCGGTCATTTTTTCACGCTTGCGCAGACCGTGGTCTCCGTGGCGCCATCGTGCACGCGACGATGACCGCCCCATTCCCCCACGACGCACCCCCGCAGCCCGTCGAGGCCGCCCCCAAGGCGCTTCTGCGAAGCCGCGGAGGCATCGACCGGAGAGTGACGCGATGCACGCTCTGCTGACCGACCGCTACGAGCTCGCGATGCTCGGCGCCTACCTCCGCGAGGGCATCGCCGAGCGCCGCGGGGTCTTCGAGCTGTCCGTCCGCAGGCTCCCGCCGCATCGACGCTTCCTCCTCGTGGCGGGCATCGACCGGGCGGTGCGCTACCTCCGCGACCTGCGCTTCACCGACGACGAGGTCGAGTACCTCCGCCGCGCCCCGGGCCTCGCCGACGTGATGACCGACGCGATGGTGCACTACCTCCGCGAGTTCCGGTTCCGCGGCGACGTCGACGCCATCCCCGAGGGCGAGGTGTGCTTCGAGTCCGAGCCCATCGTCCGCGTCGACGGGACGCTCGCCGAGGCGCAGCTCCTCGAGACCTTTCTCCTCGGGGTGGTCAACGCCGAGACGCGCGTCGCATCGAAGGCCGCGCGCGTGGTCTTCGCCGCCGACGGACGGCCCGTCTACGAGTTCGGCGCGCGCCGCCACGACCCCGCGGGCGCCCCCTTCGCGGGCCGCGCGGCCTGGGTCGCGGGCTGCGCCGGGAGCTCGTGCGAAGAGGCCGGTCTGCGCTTCGGCGTCCCCGTCTCGGGGACCTGCGCCCACAGCTACGTGCTCGCCCACGTCGACGACGGCGAGGCCGCGGCCTTCGCGCGCTTCGCCGAGGCCTTCGAGAGCGGCACCACGCTCCTCATCGACACCTTCGACACGCGCGAGGGCGCCCTCCACGCCGCCGCCGCGGGGCCCAACGTGCGCGCCGTCCGCGTCGACTCGGGCGACCTCGACGCGCTCGGCCGCGACGTGCGGCGCATCCTCGACGCGTCGGGGCGCGGCGACGTGAAGATCTTCGCGAGCGACGACCTCGACGAGCACCGCATCGACGCGCTCGTGAAGGCCGGCGCCCCCTACGACGGCTTCGGCGTCGGCACGGCCATCGCGCTCACCCCCGACGCCCCCTCGCTCGGGGCGATCTACAAGCTCGTCGAGATCGAAGACCGACGCGGCGTGCGCGTGCCCGTGGGCAAGCGCTCTCCGGGCAAGCCGAGCCTCGGCGGCGCCAAGCAGGTGTGGCGACGACGCGGCGACGACGGGACGCTCCTCGAAGACCTCCTCGGGCTCACGGGGGAGGCGCCCGACGCGCTGCCCGACGACGCCGAGCCGCTCCTCGTGCCGCTCATGCGCATGGGCAAGCTCGTGCGCGAGATGCCCACCGCCCACGAGGCCACACGCGCCGCGAGGGAGCGCGCCGCGAAGGCCATCTCGTCGCTCCCTCCGCGGCTGCGCGCCATCGACGACGCCCCCTCGGAGCCCTACGCCGTCACGGTCACCCACGCGCTCAAGCACCAGCTCGCGCGAGGCTGAGCCCCGCGCCCCGCGCGGCCTCTACGCAGATTGTGCCCCGCGGGATGCCCCGTGCGTAGCGCCGATGCACAACGCGCGAGGGTGCTCCATCGTGGCGTCTCTGCGCGGCGCTCGCGCCCCCGCGGCCTCGCGCGAATCCGCGGAGGATCGCGCGCGTCGACGCGGTCGGCTGCGACGCGCGCGGCACGGCGGGTGCTCGACCGTCACGCATCATGAACAACGAAGCGAATCGGGACAGCAAGGCGTACCCGGTGGTCGTCGGCTTCGACTTCGAGGCGACGGGCGTGACCGCGTTCAACGAGGCGCTGCGGTTCGCGGCCGCGCGCAGCGATGTGGTGATCCACGTCGTGCACGCGATCCCCGAGAATCACGCGTTCTGGTCGCAGTCGAACATCGAGACAGCGAACGAGCGGCTGAGCGCGGTGCCGGGCAAGCTCCGCGAGGCCATCAGAGCGCGCTGGTCGCACGTCCCCGAGGTCGTCGCGAGGGGGCTCAAGCTGCACGTCCGCGTGGGCGATCCCGCGGCGGCGCTCGAGCAGGCGGCCGTCGACTACGACGCCGAGATGATCATCGTGGGGACGCACGGCCGCGGCGCCGTGGGCCGCCTCGCGCTCGGCTCCGTGGCGACGCGGCTGCTCGAGACCGCGCGGTGTCCGGTGCTCATCGCGAGGCCGAAGGACTTCTCGCACATGGCCGTGAGCGACAAGCCCGAGCCCGTGTGCCCCGACTGCGCCCGCGCCCGCGCGGACTCGGGCGGAGAGCGGCTCTGGTGCGAGTGGCACGCGCGGCCCGAGGCGCGCTCGCCGGTCTACGGGTACAGCGAGCGCTTCGCCGACAGCGGCGCGTACGAGGCCCTGAAGTAGCGCCGCGGTGGCCGATCGGTGACGCGCGACGCGGAGGGGCGACGGGCTACTTGCCGCGGCGGGTGAGGCGCTTCACGCGCTCGATCTCGGCGCGTCCGAGCTCGCCCGTCACCGCGAGGAGCACCACGTAGAGGCCCACCGTGACGCCCGCGGCGAGGAGCGTCCCGACCTTGCCGTGCAGCGGGAGCTTGCCCGCGACCACCGCCGCCACGGCGGTGCAGAGCGCCACGCGCCCCGCCGTCGGGAGCCGCAGGAAGGCCCCGAACTCCGCCCGCACGTACCACCCCACGAGGAGCACGCCGAGGCCCCAGCCCGCGGCCGTTCCCGAGGCGATGCCCTGGAGCGCGGAGATGCCTCCGTGCGAGAGCTGCACGCCCGCGACGTCGCCGGCCACGACGCCGATGAGGGTCACCACCATGATGGCCGTGGCCGCGCGCGTGCGCCCCGCCGCGAGGATGATCGTCGTGCCGATGACCGACAGCGCGAAGGCTCCCTGACCGAGCGAGAGGATGCGCAGCGCGTGGTCGCCGTCGTGGTACTCGGGCTTGTACGCGAGGCCGAGCACGCCGCGGGGAAGGCCCGCGAGCACCGAGAGCATCGCGCCGAGCGCCATCGCGCTGAAGCGGATCGCGCCGTCGACGAAGCTCCGCGTGGTCTCGCGGTCGCCCTCGAGCGTCGAGCGGCTCACCACGGGGAACACCACGAAGGTCACCGCGAGCAGGAGCTGGTACGGCAGGAACGCGAAGTTCTGAACGGCCTTGTAGATCCCGACGAGGGAGTTCACCTCGGCCTCGGCCATCCCCCCGCGCGACGCGATGGCCTTGAAGAGCAGGCCGTCGACCTGGAGCACGAGGTTGAGCGCGAGCTGATAGACCAGCACCGGCGCGAAGAAGCCGCCGTAGGCCCGCGCGAACTCCGCGAAGGGCGAGCGGTTCGTCTCCTCACGCTCGTCGCCGCCGAACACGTCGCGGCGCGCCGCGAAGAAGGCAACCCCGACGATCACGAAGCTCGCGACGGCGAAGCCCGCCACGGCGCCGGTGACGCGCATCGAGGTCGACGCGAGGCCGAGCACCAGGGCCGTTCGCATCGTCGAGAAGGTGATGTCGAGCGCCGCCTGCGTGGCGAAGCGGTGGCGGCCGTTGAAGGCGCCCACGAGGGCCGCGTAGACGCTGTAGTCGGCCACGACGATGGCGCCGATGCGAAGCAGCCCCGGGAGGCGCGAGTCGTGGAGCACGCCCGCGCCGAGCACGCCCGCGCCGAGGGCCAGCGAGCCGCCGAGGAGCACCCCGAGGGCCGCGTGGAGGAGCAACCCGCGACGGAGCGCCTGCGAGCCGCCCTGGATCACCGCGCGGCTCATCGACTGGATGCTGCCCGTGACCACCACGTTGTTCACGATCGAGACGGCGCTCAGCGCGAGCGCGTAGAGGCCGTAGCCGTCGGTGCCGAGGAGGCGCGTGAGCACCAGGGGCTGGAGGAAGCCCGTGGCCATGAACCACATCTTGGCGAGGGTGATGAACGCGGCGCCGCGGGCGCCTTCGCGTGCGGCCTTGTCGGACGATGCCTTCGGGTCGGAGCTCACGGCGCGCATCTACACCACGTCGCGGCGTTTGTTGATAGTTCTCGCCGGGGACGGTGGGCCGCCGAAGGGACCTTGAGGGGCTCAGAAGAGGAGGTTGAGCACCAGCATCGAGAGGAAGGCCACCGCGGCGCTCATCGGGAGCGTGAGCACCCACGCCACGAGGATGTTGCCCGCGACGCCCCAACGGACGGCCGAGAGGCGCTTGCTCGCGCCCACGCCCATGATGCTCGCGTTGATGCAGTGGGTCGTCGAGACGGGCACGCCGAAGTGGCTCGCCGCGAGGATCGTCGCGGCGCCCGCGGTCTCGGCCGCGAAGCCCTGGAGGGGCGAGATGTGGATGATCTTCGTCCCCATGGTCTTGATGATCTTCTGACCGCCCGCCATGGTGCCGAGGCCGATCGCGAGCGCGCAGGCCGTGACCACCCAGCCGGGGACGTGCCCCGCGGACGACGGGAGCACCCACGCGGGGAGCGAGGCGCTGTGCCCCGCGGCGGCGAACGACGCGAGCGCGAGGGTGATGATCCCCATCGACTTCTGCGCGTCGTTGGAGCCGTGCGAGAAGGCCATGAGCCCCGCGGAGACGAGCTGCATGCGGCGCGAGACGCTGTGCACGCGGCCAGGGCGCACGCGGCGGAAGATCCAGTAGAGGGCGATCATCACCCAGAACGCGATGATGAACCCGAGCGTGGGCGAGACCACCAGCGGGACGAGCACCTTCTTGGTGAGCGCCGACCACTTGAAGGCCCCGACGCCCGCGTGGGCCACGACGGCGCCCGCGAGGCCGCCCACGAGCGCGTGCGACGAGCTCGACGGGATGCCGCGCCACCACGTGAAGAGGTTCCACACGATGGCGCCGATGAGGGCGGCGAGGACCACGGGCTGCGTCACGATGGCCGGGTCGGCGAAGCCCGAGGCGATGGTCTTGGCCACCGCGGTGCCCGTGATCGCGCCGACGAAGTTGAGCACCCCCGCGATGATCACCGCCGTGCGGATCGGGAGCACGCCTGTCGACACGACCGTCGCGATCGCGTTGGCCGCGTCGTGGAAGCCGTTGATGTAGTCGAAGACGATCGCCACGATGACGACCGTCACGAGGAGGCTAACCATGCTTCACCGAGAGGTTCACGAGCGTCTCGGCGACGAGCTCGCACTGGTCGATCGCGTTCTCGAGGTCTTCGAACACCTCCTTCTCGCGGAGCACGCGGCGGGCGTCGATGGACTGGTCGTGGAAGAGCGCGCTGATCGCCTCGCGGAAGACCTTGTCGCCCTCCTTCTCGAGGTCGCGGATGCCGCGTGAGGCGTCGAGGAGCTCGGCGTACTGGTGCTTGCGGAGCTTGGGCATCGCCGCCGCGAGCTGCGAGGTCGCGCGCTCGAGGAGCTCCATGAGCGTCACCATCGAGGCCGTGGGGCGGCCGACGCCGTAGAGCACGAACGCGCGCGCCGTGCCGTTGGCGAGGTCGAGGATGTCGTCGAGCTGCGCCGAGAGGCGCTGGAGGTCTTCGCGGTCGATGGGGGTCACGAAGGTCTTCGCGAGGGCCTCCTCCATCTCGTGCACGACCTTGTCACCCTCGTGCTCGTGGCCCTGCACGGCCTCGCGCACCTGTTCGATCGTCGAGTCGGGCTCCTTCAGCCGCGCGAGGGCCTTCGCACCGTTGTGCGCCGCCGTCGCCTGGCGTTCGAGGTAGTCGTAGAAATGATCCTCCTTGGGGAGGAACCAACCGATGAGTCCCTGGAGCGTCACGGGGAAGACCAACACCGCGAGAGGCGCGCTGCGTCAAGATCAATCGCCCCCTTGTCACACGGCTGTCAAAGGCCGCGTCTCCCGGCGGAGAAAGCGTCGGCCGGGGGCGCGTCACGGTGGTATGTTCCCGCTCCTCTTGCGCACGCTCCGTCGATTCCGCTCGATCCCCACGGGCGCGACGCCGCCCCCACCGGCGCCCGCGTACGACACCTCGCTCCCGCGCAGCGATCGGCTCGTCCCGCCGATGCCCGTGATCGCCCTCCTGGCCGCGCGTCCCGGCGTCGACGTCGCGGGCCTCGCGCTGCACCTCGCCCGCGCGATCACCGCCCACGGCGGCCGCCCCGCGCTCCTCTGGAGCGAGCGCACCGACGCCCTCGACGAGACCGTCGTCACCACGGCCACGAGCGCCGCGCTCTTCCCCGACACGCTGCAATCCGCGGCGGGCGAGTTCCCCGTGGCGCGCATCGCGCACCTCGGCGCGAAGGGCGAGGCGAAGGCCGCCGCGTGCCTCTTCGAAGACCTCCAGGGCTCGACGCACGCCGTCCTCGACGGCCGCCTCCTCGGCGCCGTGAAGGCCCACCTCGGCGTCTTCGTCGTCGGCGACGGAATGGGCGACGACCCGCCGATGGTCAAGCGCCTCCGCGACTGCTGCGACGTCGAGGTGAACGAGGCCTCCTTCGCCGTCGCCGAGGCCCTGCTCCGCGCCCTCGATCGACGCGCGTAGAGCCCGCCGCAGCAGAACCGACGCGCGCGACGCTCCGCTGTTGCTTCTTCGCGCGGCGGACCGGCAGGATCGATCGCATCGCTGGAGGTGTTCGCCCCGATGCGTCTTCGATCCACGCCGCTCTTCGCCCTCGCCCTCACCCTCGCGCCCGCCGTCGCGCGCGCTCAGGTGTACGCGCTCGAATGCCTCCACCAGTCGCCCGCCACGCTCAGGGAGTACAGCGCCATCGCGCGCCCCTGCCAGCTCGG
Organism: Polyangiales bacterium; assembly: GCA_046351535.1. GTDB lineage: Bacteria > Myxococcota_A > Polyangia > Polyangiales > CAISKJ01. The sequence goes on along the minus strand of JAXLYG010000029.1, from coordinate 128,078 downwards.
CGTGATGAACGACGCCGCCACCTCGGTCACGTCGACGGTCACCGTCACCCTCGGCGGCGCCCCCGTCGCCACCGACGGAATCGCCGTCGACGCCACGGGCCGCGTCGTCGCGTTCGAGCTCCCCGACACGGCCACCTCGGGCTCGCGGCTCATCGTCATCAACCCCGCCACGGGCGCCGCCACGCGCGTCGGAACGCCGCTCGATTTCATCGTGTACGGCGCGGGCTTCGACCTCGACAACCGCCTCTGGGCCGTCGGCGTCACCGCGGGCCCGGCCGTCTTCACGCGCGTCGTCGCGGAGATCAACCCCGCCACCGGCGCGGCCATCACGCGCCGCGACATGCTCGGCGACCTCACGGGCCCCTACAGCGCGTACATCCCCGCGATGGACGTCGCCGCGCTCCCGCAGGGCGGCCTCGCGATCATCGAGAGCGACGCCGCGCTCAGCACCTACGACCGCACCTTCACCCTCGACCCCGCGACGGCGCGGACGACCTTCATCCGAGGGCTCAACATCCCCACGTCGGTCGGCGGCTACTGCCTCGGAATGACCTTCAGCAACCGCCTGCTCTTCGGGCAGGCCTTCGTGTTCGACGGCAACGGCACCGACGACATCCTCCTCGCGTCGCTCTGCTCGACGACGGCCACCGACCGCGTCCTGGCGGCCGACATCCACACCCAGAACGCGGGCTTCACCGACCTCGCCACGATCGTGCGCCCCTCCGACGACGACGGCGACGGCGTGCAGTCGCGCTTCGAACGCGTGGTCACCGCGTCGCCGTGTGCGACGCAGCGAGACACCGACAGCGACGGGCTCCCCGACCTCCTCGACCCCGACGATGACGGCGACGGGATCGCCACACGAAGCGAGGGCGCAGACCCCAACGGCGACGGGAGCCCCGCCGACGCGACGGACACCGACCGCGACGGCGTCGCCGACTGGCTCGACAACAAGGACCTCGTCCCCGCGCTCGTGACCGCCACGCTCACGGGCGACGCGCAGACGCTCCGCTACACGGGCAGCGTCAGCGTGACGGTGCGCAACCAGGGCGTCACGGCCGCGTCGGGGCCCTTCACCGTGACGGTCTTTCGCGACGTCGACGGCGACGGGGCCTTCCGCGCGAGCGCAGACGTCTCGCTCGGCACCGCGACGGTCTCGTCGAGCGTCGCCGCGGGCGCCACGGTGGTCGCCAACGTCACGGGGATCTCGGCCACGCTCGGGTTCCGCGGAGAGCCCCTCTACGCGTGGGTCGACAGCGGCGAGACCGTGCGCGAGTCGCGCGAAGACAACAACGTCGGGCGCAGCGGGACCACCTGCGTGAGCACCCCGGCGCCGCTCTCGTCGCTCACGCTCCGCGAGGAGTGGTCTTGGAACATGGGCGCGTCGGCGTCGATCGTCGTCGCCGCGGACCTCGACAACGACGGGAGCGTCGAGCTCGTCGCGCCCTTCAGCGCCAACACCGGGAACCCCGACGCGGACTACCTCAACGGCGTGCTGCGGGTCTTCGAAGGGCGCACCGGGCGGCTGCTTCGAAGCTCCGCGACGGCGAACCTCAACTCGGGCTCGACCATCGCCGTCGGCGACATCGACAACGACGGGCGCGCGGAGATCATCGCGCTCGACCGCGACACGCGCGTGGTGGCCTTCGAAGACGACCTCACGGTCAAGTGGACGAGCGCCGCCATCCCGCGGCCCACGGGGCTCCTCACGGGCTCGCTCTACTCCGCGCCGGGCATCGCGGACCTCGACGGCGACGGCAACCCCGAGATCTTCGTCGGCGCCACGGTGCTCTCGAACACGGGCGCCGTGCGCTGGACGGGCGCTGCGGGCCGGGGCTATCCGCAGCGCAACGCGGGTGGCGGCTACGCCGTGGGCTCCGTCGCGGCGGACCTCGACCTCGACGGCCGTCAGGAGCTCATCGCGGGCAACACGGCCTATCGCGCCGATGGAACGGTGCTCTGGACCGCGGCCATTCCCGACGGGATGGTCGCCGTGGCGAACTTCGACGCCGACCCCTACCCCGAGGTGGTGGTGACGGGCTCGGGCCGCGTGACATTGCTCGACAACGACGGCTCGGTGCTCTGGCGCGTCGCGCACCCCGGCTCCGCCGCGCCCGCGCCGCTCGGCAACGGGTCGACCTTCCTCGGGATTCTGGGCGCGCCGGTGATCGCCAACGTCGACGCCGATCCGCTGCCCGAGATCGGCGTCGCGGGCTCGTCGCGCTTCGCGATGTTCGACCCCGACGGCACGGTGCTCTGGCAGGCGACCACCAACGACTCGAGCTCGGCGACGGGCGCGACGGCCTTCGACTTCGACGGCGACGGGCGCCTCGAGCTCGTCTACTCCGACGAGTTCAACCTCTTCATCTGGAACGGCTCCGACGGGCGCGAGCTGCAGCGGCGCATGTTCCACAACGCCACGGCGCTCGCGTACCCCACCGTGGCCGACGTCGACAGCGACGGCTCCGCGGAGATCCTTCTCGCCACGTACAGCGGCTTCGCGTGGATCCCCGCCGCGCAGAACGGCCTCTACGTCTACGGCGCCGCCACGGGCCGGTGGCGCGGCGCGCGCGAGATCATCAACCAGCAGCCCTACGACGTGAACAACGTCTCGGACTCGCACGGGACCATTCCCCGGAGGCCCTTTCCCGCGTGGCTCGACCACAACACCGCGCGCTGCCAGCAGCCCTCGCGCGCCGCGCCGGGATCGAACCCCGACGGCCTCGCCGACCTCACCGCGTCGAACCTCCGCGCCGTCGTCACGGGCCCCGTCACCCTCACCGCGCGCATCGGCAACGGCGGGATCTCGCCCGCCCCCGCGGGCACCTCGATCACCTTCTACACGGGCGATCCGCGGCTCACCGGGTCGATGCGCATCGCGACGACCACGCTCGCGGCGCCGCTCCTCCCCGGGCGCTCCGTCGACGTCACGGTCACGTGGGCATCGCCTCCGTCGCTGCCCGGCGCGCGCGTCTGGGTCGCGGCCGACGACGACGGGACCACGAGCGGCGCGATCCGCGGCGCGGTCGTCGAGTGCGACGAGACCAACAACGAGCACACGATCACGCTCCCCGACCCCGACGCGGGCGTTCCCGACGCCGCGGTCGATGTCACCGACGCGGCGGTGATGGACATCCCCGTCGCGATGGATGTGACCGACGCCGCGACGGATGTGATGGACGCCGCGGTGGACGTCACGCCGCCGATGGACGTCACGCCGCCGATGGATGTCGTCGACGCCGAGATGGACGTCGCGCCGCCGATGGATGTCGTCGACGCCGAGATGGATGTCGCGCCGCCGATGGATGTCGCGCCGCCGATGGACGTGAGCGACGCCCCGGTCGACATGAACGCAATGGAGGCGACGACGGGCGCGGACAGCGGCACCGACGCGCGCCCCGAAGCGGCCACGGACCTCGGCTTCGACGCCCCGTCGAGCATCACCTTCGCCTACCACGGGAGCGGCTGCGAGTGCTCCGCGGGCGCGCGCAACGAGGGAGGCGCCCGGGGGCTCGTGACAGCGTTCGCGGCCATCGCGACGGTGATGACCCGCCGGAGGGGCCGTGCGCGTTCGCGTCGGCGTGACTAGAGTGCGTCCGACATGATTCCGATCCGAGACGTCAACCCGACGCGCAGCACCCCGTGGGTCACCTGGAGCATCATCCTCCTGTGCGGCCTCGTGTTCCTCTGGCAGTGGGTGCTGCCCGAGGCGGCCGCGGAGTCGTTCGTGCTCACGTGGGGCCTGGTTCCGAGGCGCATCTCGGGCGGCGACGCGGGGGCGTGGGTCACCGCGCTCACCTCGATGTTCATGCACGGCGGCCTGATGCACCTCGTGGGGAACCTCTGGTTCCTCTACATCTTCGGCGACAACGTCGAAGACAACATGGGGAGCGGCCGCTTCGCGCTCTTCTACCTGCTCTCGGGCCTCGCCGCGGCGGCGTCGCAGTACCTCACGGCGCCGCTCTCGCCCGTTCCGATGGTGGGCGCGTCGGGCGCGATCGCGGGCGTGCTGGCCGCGTACCTCGTGCTCTTTCCGAGGGCGCGCGTGGTGACGCTGATCCCGATCTTCGTGTTCCTGCAGTGGGTCGAGCTGCCCGCGGTGGTGTTCATCGCGCTGTGGTTCGCGCTCCAGTTCTACTCGGGCATCGGATCGCTCGCGCACGGCGGCTCCGGCGGCGTCGCGTACTGGGCGCACATCGGCGGCTTCGCCGCGGGGCTCGTGCTGACCTTCCTGCTGCGCCGTCCGAAGGCGCCCGACCTCGATGAGGGGTGGCGCATCGTCCGTCACGATCGCCGTCCCCCGCCTCGCACCCCGTGGAACAACGATCCGGGTTGGTGAGCGGCGGAGTCGAGGGCGCCTCCGAGGCACCGTGATCCGTCGCGGGTGCTGTCGAGGGCGGGTGGCGATCGGTCGGGTCGACTACATCCGGGGCGTGCGCATGAGGCGGCCCTGCTCGATGACCGTTCCGTCGCCGCGGTAGGGGACGACTTCGAGCGTGCGGTTGGTGACGTGCACGAGGCAGAAGTTCACCGCGCTCTCGGAGTAGCGCTGCCAGGCGCGCATCCCCGTCTCGTAGAGCTGCGCGCCGGAGCCCGCGGAGGTGATGTACACGGTGCCGCGACCGGCGGGGACCTCGGCGCCCGTGCCGTCGATCTCCTTGCTGATCTCGAAGACGTGCTCGTGGCCGTTGAACACCACGTCGACGCCGTACTCGCTGAAGATCGGCGGCCAGGTGCGACGGATGAACTCGGTCTCGGCGTCGCCCGTGTAGCGCGACGAGCCGAAGGCGGGCTTGTGGTGCACCACCACGATGAAGGGGACGCGGCTCCGGTTGCTCCGCGCCGCCGCGAGGTCGCTTCGAAGGAACGCGACCTCCGAGCCCGCGACGCTCGCCGCCATGTCGCGCGCCGTGTCGTTGAGGAAGACGAAGTGCACCGGGCCGTAGTCGAACGAGAAGTAGAGCTCGCTGCGCTCGCTCGAGTCGGCCTGCGGCTGCGCGAACTGGAGCAGGTAGTTGATCGCGAGGTTGTCGTGGTTGCCGTGCGCCATCACGATGGGCATGTGCGTGAGCGTCGGCGTCGCCGCGGCGAACCACGCCTGCCACGCATCTTGGATCGTGCCGAGGAGCACCGCGTCGCCCGAGAACACTTCGAAGTCGGGCTGCCGTGAGGCCGTGACCGAGACCATGCGCTCCTGCACCATGCGCCACACGGCCATGCTGTCGCGCGAGTCGCCCGTGACGGCGAAGTTCACGTCGTAGTCGGTGCGGCCCGGCGCGGGACCGGTCTTGAAGGTCTGCACCTCGCTCCAGTGACCTTCGCCGCCGACGCGGTAGTAGTAGGTCGTGTCGGGCGTGAGTCCGCAGACGTGGACCTCGTGCGTGGTCACCTGCGCCGCGCCGCTCGCGCCCGTGCTCACGTGGCCCGTGGCCGTGCGGTCGAGCGTCATGCGGCTGGTGCCGTACTGCACCGTCGAGGCGCGCGTGTCCTGATCGGTGTTCCAGAGGAAGGCCGCCGTGGTGGAGGGATCGGCGGGCCAGTTGACGTGCACCGCCGTGGGCGTGGGCATCGCGCCGAACATGGGCTGGTCGCGGTAGTTGCCCGCGGTGCCGTCTTCGGTGCGGACGGTGTGGGCGCATCCCATCGGCGTGTAGCGGAGGGGCGCGAACGCGGGGTCTACGTCGGGGGCCGCGTCGGTCGTGGTCGCCGCGTCGCCCGGTGCGGGCAGCGGCGTCTGACACGACGCGATCGCGAGTGCGACGAGCGGGAGCGCGCCGCGGAGGGACAGGGCTGTCATGTCAGAAAGATCCCGTGAGCTGGAGGTTGAAGAGGTCGTTGAGCACCACGCCGCTGCCGGGCGCGCCGCCTGCGAGGTCGCGTCCCTCGTTCTGGATGGTGTACGAGGCCTGCGCCTTGAAGCCGTGACCGAGCTGATACCAGTTGAGGCCGAAGGTGATCGCGGTGGTGTCCATGAAATCGCGGTACACCGCGCGCGACGCCGAGGCCGGCGGACGGATGCCGCAGTCGGCGCCCTGCGTCCGGGTGAAGCAGTCGGAGGGGTCGAAGCGCTGCACGCGGGCGACGACCTCGAGGTGCTCTCGCACGTAGGGCGCGGGGATGAAGTAGCCCGCCTGCACGAGCCACCCGAGGCTCTGCGTGTTGGGCGCGGAGTGGGTGTCGGTCTCCTCGGTGTCGCGGGCGTAGAGCTCGGCGTAGAGCGACGCGCCCCACGCCGACGCGAAGAGGTCTGCGCCGAGCGAGATGGCGCGGATGCGGTTGGGCGACGGCATCGTGGCGCCGGGGAGCGTGACGAGTCCGACCTGACGGATCTGCCCCGCGGCGTTGAGGCCGACGGAGATCGTGGGCTCGCGCGAGAGGCCCACGGCGCCTTCTTGAAAGCTCCGCGGGCGACCGAGCGGATTCACCACCACGCGGCCCGCGTAGAGGAAGAAGCCGTCGAGGTTGAAGGGGTTGTTGGGCCCCTTTCCGTTGAAGACGCCCGCGTAGTACTCGACGAGGTCGCGGGGACCGGCCCAGCCCCACACCATCACGCCCGTGTCGAACGAGGGCACGAAGCGCACGCCGCTGGCGTTCCCCTGCCCCGACCAGAGCGAGCTGTCGGCGAACTGGAGGCGCGTGCCCGAGACGAGCTCCTGCCGCGAGAAGGGCACGCGGAACTGCCCGATCTGCACCTGGAGCCAGCGGCGTACGGGCACGAGCGCGTAGGTGTCGAAGAGCTCGAGGTTGGCGCTCAGCCCGAACTCGAGTCGCACCTGCAGGAGCGGGTGCGCCTGACCGTGCACCACCATGCGCGTGCGCCGGAGGTTCACGCCCGGCGCGACGGAGAAGTTCGAGACCGACTCGTTGTCGTAGCCGGTCTGGTAGACGAACTGCGGCTGCGCGTAGAAGCCCACGTCGAGCCAGCGCTCGGCGACGCCCTCGGGGTAGCGGCTCTGGCCGACGTGTCCGCCCGCGGCGAGCGGGGGCGCGAACTCGGCGGGCCGCAGGTCGGGCGACGCGAGCGAGCCGTTGAGCATGGTTTCGAGCGAGAGTCCGCCGGGGCCGAGGGTGCCGGTCGGGGGAGTCCATCCCGCGCGAGGCTCCTCCCAGAGTCGAACGGCGTCGGCGCGCGCGGGGAAGAGGAGCGCCGCGACGGGGGCGACGAGGAGGCCGAGACGCGAGAGGGGCTTCACGCGTCGAGTCGTACAAAACGCGGTGTGACGTGTCTGTGAAGCGTCGGTGACGAATCAACGCCGCGCTGTCACGGGACGAGCGGCGCGGTGTCGGTGCGGGGCGCGACGGGGGCCCTGTCTTGAACGAGACGGGGCTGGTTGTTCGCCACGGAGAAGGCCGCGGCGACGCGGGTGCGGGCCGAGGTGCTGACCACGTCGTCGAGGTGGTGCCAGGCCATCTGCGTGCGCTCGGGGGTGATGTCGAGGAGGCCGAAGCCGCGGCGGGTGAGGTCGACGAACTTCATGTGCGGCGCCGACGCGCGCACCTGCTCGGCGAGGCTCGCGAGCGCCGGAGGAAAGCCCGGCGAGCTGATCGCGGGCACGACGAACTCCACGGCGAGGGAGCCGCGCCCCGTGGCGGGGTCGTAGCTCGCGCCGTCGAGGGGGCGCTCGGCGAGGTCGTTGGCCCACGACGAGTGGATGTCGCCCGTGAGCACGACGACGTTGTTCACCCCCATCTCGCGGAGGAGCCCGAAGAAGCGCGCGCGCACCTCGGGGTAGCCGTCCCACTGGTCGACGTTCAGGAACTGAACGAGCTGCGCCATCATCACCTGCTGGCCGAGGAGCTTCCATCGCGCGCGAGAGGCGCGCACGGTCTCCATGAGCCAGCGCTCCTGATCGGCGCCGAGGAGGTCGCGGTTCGAGGGCGACGGCCCTCCGTCGACCACCGAGGGCTGCATCGCGCGGCCCCACATGCGCGTGTCGAGCATCACGATGTCGGCGAGGTCGCCGTACGAGATCGACCGCCAGATGTGCCCGTCGGCCGTGTCGCGCACGGGCATCCACTCCCACCACGCCTGCTTGGCGGCGGCCTTGCGCGCGGCCCACTGGCCCTCGGTCATGGGCATGTGGTTCTCGGCGCCTTCGAGGTACGAGTTGTCGGCGAACTCGTGGTCGTCCCACACGGGGATGATCGGGTGCTGCCGGTGCATCGCGCGGAGGTCCGCGTCGCGGCGGTAGTGCGCGTAGCGTCGGCGGTAGTCCGAGAGCGAGATGATCTCCGTGGGGGGATCGTAGGTGCGGACGTTGCCGTAGATGCCGTTGGCGTACTCGTAGATGTAGTCGCCGAGGTGGATCACCGCGTCGAGGTCGGGCTGCCTCGCGACGAGCCTGTACGCGTGAAAGTACCCGTGCGCGTAGCTGCTGCACGACACCACGCCGAAGCGCAGCCGCGCCGTAGCCCCGCGCGGCGCCGTGCGGGTGCGCCCCACGAGCGAGGTCGCGCCGAGCGCGCGGAACCGGTAGTAGTACGTGCGCCCGGGTTGGAGGCCCGTCGCGTCGACCTTCACGGTCCAGTCGCGGTCGGCGGTGGTGGTCGCGCGGCCCTCGGCGATCACGACGGAGAAGCTCGCGTCGGCGCTGACGGTCCAGCGCACTTCGAACATCGCAGGGCGGTTGCCCGCGCCCGGCGTCACGCGCGTCCAGAGGATCACCGCGGTGGGCGTCGGGTCTCCGCTCGCGACGCCGTGATCGAAGCGCGGAGGACCGGGCGGTCCCGCGTCGACGGGCGGAGGGTCGGGCTCACCGGGGCATCCCGCGAGGAGGATTCCCGCGCCGAAGACGCCGAAGAGCTGACGACGGTTGAGATCGGTGGGCATCGCGAGGAGGGTGCATACCTCGCGCGACGGTGCGCTGACCAGCGCGGCGGCGCTTCATCCCACCGTCCCATCAACCCTCGACGATCGCGTCGATGCGTCGGGGTTCGGCGTGGGAGGTCGATGTGTGGTTGGCAGCGCCGATGGCGAAGCGCCAGTCGCGGATGCTAGGCGCCTCACCCCGGGCAACCGAAGGGTGGTCGCTCCCTTCGGGCGCTGCACGACGCGCATCGGCCGTTGCTGCTTGGACGATCTGAAACGACATTCGCACAGCGCGTTGCTGCAGGCGCAAGCGTGTGACCTGAGAGGTTGCGGCGCGCGCAGGAGTCCCATTCGCGTGCGGATGACCTGTCGCTCCCGAAGGGAGCGGCCACCCTTCAGTTGCCCGACGGTGAGGCGCATCGAGCATCCGCGACAGGCGCTTCGCCATCGACGCTGCCAACCACACATCGGCCTCCCACGCCGAACCCCGGCGCATCGACGCGATCGTCGAGGGTTGATGGGACGGCCGCGCGTCAGCGCTTGCGGCGGCGGAGAAAGACCATCCCGAAGACGCCCGCGGTGACGGCGGTGAGCATCGCGGCGAGGCCGTTGCGCGTGCGGTCGTTCTCGGCGTGCGGACGACCCGGCGCCGCGGGGCGCGTGAAGCCCGGCGGGAGGTTGTTCACGGGCGTGTTGGGCAGCGGCGCGACGGGGCGCGTGGGCGGCGGAGGAGGCGGCGGCGGAGCCGCGACGGGATTCGGCGCGCGACGCGCTCCGCCGCCCATGGTCACGGGCGGAATCGGCGAGCGGATCACCGACGAGAGCCGGATCTGTCCGCGCGGAACCTCCGCGAGATCGCGCGCGGCGATGGTCTCGTGCGCGTGTCCGTCGGGGGGACCACCCCAGCGTCCGCGGATCGGGTGCGCGCAACGGATGGGCCCCGTCCACGGGTGACGGATCGCGTAGCGCGCCTGGAAGTTGTTGCCCCCGTACTCCGCGGGACGCGCGCCCTGCTCGGGGCGTCCGCTCTGGTCGGTGACGAACTCGCGTCCGCCCACGACCGCGCTGGCCTCTTGAAAGATGAGGTCCTCGGTGAGCGTCGCGCGGCTGTAGCGCGTGTGGAGCCGCGTCACGTTCATGTTGTAGACGTGGTAGCTCTGGTCGAAGCCGGGGCGCCCCTGGCCGAGCACGTCGGCGCCGAGCGTCGCGAGGTCGGCCTGCTGGAGCGGCGGCGTCGGGCACGGATCGCACGAGTTGGTGCCCCAGGCGTACTCGGTCACCACGGCGCGCCCGCCGGCCTGCTCCATCGTGTAGTCGAAGAGGCGCGCGTAGAGCTCGCCGAAGTTGCGGCGCGCGCTGTCGGCCACGTCGAGGTTCGTGGGGATGAACACGTTGGGGTAGTTCGCCACCTCGAAGCGCGAGCTCGGATGGAGGATGTAGACGATGAGATCCTGCGCGGCGCCCGCGTTGAGGAGCCCGAGGCGCACGGGCAGACGGAAGTCCTGCGCGTCGTAGTGGAAGCGCAGCGGAGAGAGCCGCGCGCCGCCGCCCGGACGGTGCTGCACGCGCGCGATGTCGACCTTGGCGACGAAGAACTTCCACTGCTCGCGGACGTACGGGGCCATGTACTCCGCCGCGCCCGTGGGGATGTTGTAGTGGTTGAGGTGGAGCCACGTCTCGAGGCCCGTCGACTGCGTGGCCGAGAGCACCACGACGTCGTACTCGCCCACCGTGAACTGCGCCTCGATGCGCACGCCGAGGTCGGCGCGTTCCGCAGAGCCGCGCGGCATTGCGGCCGTCGTCGGCACCGCCATCGCGGCGGCTTCCGCCTCGGGGTACTGCGGCGCGCAGGGGTCCTGCTCCCAGTACTCGACGAGGCGCGGCGCGGTGAGCCCTTCGAGGTGCTGAAACACGTCGTGGGGCAGCGTCCGCACGTTCTCGCGCTGGAGCACGATGGGCACCGGGACGACCATCGCGAAGTCCTGCGCGGGGCCGTCGTAGTCGTTGCTCATCGAGAGCACGGTGCGGGTCCCCTCGCGCATGAGGGCGACGCGCGTGGCCTTGTTGGTGAGCTGCTCGCTCGACCCCGACACGTAGAACCCGCAGAAGGCGTCGGCGGGCGCCGAGGGGCCGATGGCGGCGCAGAGGCTCAGGCCGAACACGGCCGCGCGGAGCGTCTTCGAAGCGTGGCGTTGGAGCATGGTGATGGGTCGTTCCTCCCGTGTGGGCGACGAGGATGTTCGTCGCGCCGTGGAGTGGTCAACACCGAATCACGAGGGTCTGTTGGAAGATGACCGGGGCGGCGGGGAGAGACGAAGCGGCGGGGAGCTTCCCCCGAACGCGATCAGCGCAGCGACTTCGAAAGCTCGCCGCGGATGCGCTCCTCGATCTTGCCCTTGATCATGCGCATGGCGAAGCCGAGCTCGATCTGCACGCGGACGGCCGTGTCGGTCACGGTGAAGGTGCCCTTGACCGGCTTCGAGATGGTGAAGATGTCACCGGCCCAGGTGCCGTCGAGGCCGATCTCGCCCTTGATGCGGCCGATGACCTCGGAGGCCTTCTGCTTCGCGGTGTCCTTGCCGAGCGTGTGATTCTGGCTGATGTCGATGTCGGCCATGTGCGCCTTGATCCTTCCGTGAAGGGGAAATTCGCGGGCGAGGCTGTCAGGGCGTGACGATTCCGTCAATGACTTCGAGGGCCATCTCCCACCGCTCGAGCGGCGGCATCACGTAGGCGCCGTGGACGCGCTCTTTGACCGCCGCGAGCATCTCCCGCGCGATGGCGACGCCTTCTTTACGCGCCTGCGGGCCGCTCCCGGCCTTGCGCATGCGGTCGCGGATGTTGTCGGGGATGCGCATCCCCGGCACCTCGTTGTGGAGGAACTCCGCGTTGCGATGGCTCGCCAGCGGGAGAATCCCCACGAGCACGGGCACCCCGAGCGGCTCCACGTCCGAGAGGAATCGCTCGAGCACCGCGGGGTCGTACACGGGCTGGGTCATCACGGCCTCGGCGCCCGCCTCGATCTTCTTCTTCAACCGATTGATCTCGCGCTGGTAGTCCATCGCCGCGGGCTCCGCGCCCGTGAGCAGCAGGAAGCGCGTCACGCCCCCGAGCGCCTTGCCGCCCGGGTCACGCCCGTGGTTGAGCCCTCGCACCAGGCGCAGAAGCCCCACGGAGTCGAGGTCGTACACGGCCGTGCAGTCGGGGTAGTCGCCCATCTTCGGCGGATCACCCGTGATGATCACCAGGTTGCGCACGCCGAGCTCGTGCGCGCCCATGACGTGCCCCACGAGCCCGAGGAGGTTCCGGTCGCGGCAGCAGACGTGGAGGATGGGGTCGATGCCCTCTTGAATGAGCCGCACGGCGAGGGCGAGGTTCATCATGCGCGCGCTGGCCCTGGGGCCGTCGGCGATGTTGATGACGTCGACGCCGTTCTTCACGAGCATCTTCGCGCCCTCGATGGCGCGCGTCGGGTCCATCCCCGCGGGGGGGTTCACCTCGACGCTCACGACGAACTTCTTCCGCGCGATCTTGGCCGAGAGCGTCGACTTCTCGTCGAAGCGCACGAGCTCCAACCCATCGGGCACGACGAACATCGCGGGCTGCGCGCCGGAGGTGGTGTCCGCGGGCTCGTTGCCCGTGAGCGCGACGGCGCCGGGGTCGCCCTCGTGGGCGTGCATGCGCGTGGCGTACGCGACGCGACGGATGTGGTCCGCCGTGGTGCCGCAGCAGCCGCCGAGGAGGCGCACGCCGAGCTTGATGAGCCGCCGCGCGTAGACCCCGAAGTACTCGGGGTTGGCCATGTAGAGCAGCCGCCCCTCGACCCTGCGAGGCACGCCCGCGTTGGGCATCGCCGCGAGGGGGAGCCCCACGGCGCGCATCTTCTCGATCATCTGGGTGACGACGTCGAAGACGCCCGCAGGGCCGTCGCCGCAGTTGACGCCGATGACGTCGGCGCCCCAGCCCGCGAGCTTGTCGGCCATGGCTTCGGGCGAGGTTCCGTCGGCCATGGTGCCGAAGGCGTCGAAGCTCACCATCGCGATGACGGGGAGGTCCGTGGCGTCTTTCACGGCTTCGAGGGCGAGGCGCACCTCCTCGGGCTGGCGCATGGTCTCGATGGCGATGAAGTCCGCGCCGAGGAGCCCTTTGGCCTGCTCGCGGAAGGCCGCGCGCACGTCGTGGAGGTCGCGCTCGGGCATGCCCTTCACGTTCACGCCCGCGGGGCCGATGGAGCCCGCGACCCAGGCGCCGGCCGACGAGGGCCCTGCCTCTGCGATGGCCTCGCGGGCGAGGCGCACGCCCGCTTCGTTGAGCTCGCGGACCTTGCCTTCGAGGTTGAAGCGCGCGAGTCGGAAGCGGTTGGCGCCGAAGGTGTTGGTCTCGATGACCTGCGCGCCGGCCTTGAGGTACTCGCGGTGGATCGACTTGATGAGGTCGGGCCGCGAGAGGCAGATCTCCTCGTAGTTGGCGGTGTAGAGGATGCCGCGCTCGTAGAGCTGCGTGCCCATCGCGCCGTCGGCCACGATGGGGTGGTCGCGAAGGGCCTCGAGGAAGCGGTGCGTCATGGTTGGGGGCTTCGTTGCGTACTCCCCTCGCGGCGATTCCGCAACGGCGCGTGATCGTGGGGCTTGAAGTCGAACGTGTCGGGGACTTAGGGTCCGCGCGCCATGTCGAACCGACCCGTCGCACTCATCACCGGCGCCAACGGAGAGATCGGTCGCTCGCTCCTGGAGCGGCTGCATCAAGACGGGCGCTACCGCATCGTCACGCTCGACCTCACGCCGCTGCCCGAGCGCTACCGCCCCCTCTGCGACGAGACCTACGCGGGGAACATCCTCGACCGGTACCTCCTCGACCAGCTCGCGGCGCACCACGAGATCGAGGCGGTGTTCCACCTGGCGGCGCTGCTCTCGACGCGCGGCGAGCGCGACCCCGAGCTCGCGCACCAGATCAACGTCGAGGGCACGCTCCACCTCCTGCGCATGGCCCAGACGATCTCCGCGCGCATCGGCCGCTCGGTGAAGTTCATCTTCCCGAGCTCCATCGCGGTGTACGGCGTCGGGTCGCTCGAGAACAAGCGCGCCCTCGGCCGCGTGCGCGAAGACCAGGGCATGGAGCCCATCACGATGTACGGCGTAAACAAGCTCTACGCCGAGCACCTGGGCCGCTACTTCATGCGCCACTACCGCGCGCTCGCGGCGGGCGCGGAGGGCTCCGTGCGCCTCGATTTCCGTGGGATCCGCTTCCCCGGACTCATCTCCGCGGAGACGGTCCCGACGGGCGGGACGAGCGACTACGGCCCCGAGATGCTGCACGCGGCGGCGCAGTCGAAGCCCTACCAGTGCTTCGTGGGTCCCGAGGCGCAGATCCCCTTCATGGCGATGCCCGACGCGGTGCGCTCGATGCTGTCGCTGCTCGACGCGCCGCGCGAGTCGCTCACGCTGCCGAGCTACAACGTGGGCGCGTTCAGCCTCTCGGCGGCGGAGTTCGCGACGCGGGTGAAGCGCGCGTTCCCCGGCGCGGAGATCACCTTCGCGCCCGATCCCGCCAGGGCGCGCATCGTCGACTCGTGGCCCGAGGACGTCGACGACGCCCGCGCGCGAAACGACTGGGGCTGGAAGCCGATGTACGACATCGACCGCGCCTTCGACGAGTACCTCGTGCCGTCGATCCGCGCGCGCTACAAGCGGTGAGACGGAGCCCTACCGGGCTACGAGCGAAAACGTCGCTCGCGTGCGCCCGGAGCGTCTCTGACTTCGACCACCGGGAGTTTCTCCCATCCAGCCTCGATCACGGCCGGGACGAGAGTCCGCGGTGATGAGCACCGACATCGCACCGGAGCGTCACGCGGTACACCAAGAAAGTCTCGGAGCGTGTTGAGGATGTCCGTGAGCTCGTCTCGCCAGCGCCCGCGCTGCGTCAGCTTTCGGTGGCGCGCCTCCTCGCTGAGCTCCTGCGCGAGCTCGCCATCGAGCGACTCGATGTCACGAAGGCGCGCCTCCAAGCGGCCACGCAGCCCGTCGATGAGCGTCGCGCGAGCGCGACGTCGCTCGCTGCGATTGCCGTCGTTCACCCCGTAGGCGGTTTCGGTATAGGCGGCGTCGGAGTCGTTCTCGACGGCCGCGAGCGCGTCGCCCGCAATGACGAAGTGCTTGTCCCACCGGTCGGTGACCGGGTCGAGCAGGCGCGCCCCCGGCGTGACGTCCGGGTACCGATCTCCGCGGCATGTGTTGCAGAAGCGACAGAGGTACAAACAGTTGGAGTAGTCGTCCTCGCGCGCCTTGCCCGCGGGCGTGCTCTTGAGCACCTTGTGTTCGACCGAGAACTGTCCCGTGCGTCCGGCGCCGGTCCCCGGCAGCACGACATCGCGCTCGTGCAGAAGGCAGATCGCGCAGGTGAAGCCGAACTCCCACCGGAGGCAGTCTTTGAAATTCTCGTAGGTCTTGACGGTCGGCGAGTGGGCCCGCGCGAGCTTCTGGGGATAGGGAGCGGTGCGGCGTGCGAGCACGCGGTCGCTCACGCTCCGCCTCGCAGAAACATCACCTCGTGGTAACGGCGCAGCGCCTCTCGAAGATTGCCGCGGGCGGACGAGATCAACGGCTCGACGCTCGCGAGCACCACGGCGCGCTGCGCTCCGTGGGTGACTGTCTCCTCGACCGTCCTACGGAGTTGCTCGGCGTTGAGCAGCGCGTTGCTGGCCCTTTCGACCTCTGCGCGAAGCGCCCCGAGGCGCGGGTGTTCGGTCTGCAACACGAGACCGTAGCGCTCGGCGATGCGTCGACGCAGCCACGGTCGAACGCCGAGAAAATACACAGGAAGCCCCCTCACTCCGTCGAGGTCGCCGAGTCGCGCGGCACAGACGCCCTGTTCGTCGCAAGGCACGACGAGCAGCGGCACGCCCAGATCGTCGTGGAGCCCGTCGATGCGATTGAAGAGCCCCGACGCGTCCTCAGGGAGCAGGTTGCGTGAGATGAAGCACACCGCGCCCACGTCTGCGCGCGTTCGCCCCCATCGAGAGAGCACGGACATCGTCGCCCCCGTCAGTCGCGTCGTTGCAGGGCGTCGAACAACATCCCCGCGGGAACCCATACATTCCGCAGATCTCCCTCAGGGAGACGCTCGATTACGTCGAGCAGCGCGCGCCGAAGGGCCTCCGAACCAGCCCGCCCCCGTGGGCTCGTTCGCCTGTTGGACGACGAGCCCATGATCTGCTCGAAGGCACGCGCCCTCGCGACCTCGTCCAGACCGACCTTCAGCAGTTCGTCTCGGAGCTGTTGCTGTAGCGCCTCCCCCCGGTGCTTCAACCAGGCGCCGCGCAGCGGAGAAAGCTCGGGGCGACGAAAGAGGTCGTCCCACGCCATCCACCAGCGAGGGTCGTCGTGGTTGATCTTCTCGGCAAACTCCTCTCGATACGCCTCCGGCACAACTTCATCGATGAAAACGCGGGCGACGCCGTCGTGAGAGGCACGCGAGGGCGTGCAGAGCGTGACCTCTCCGGGCCCGACCTCTTCGTCTCTTGCGAGCGCGCGCGGCGTCCCGTCGTCACGACGAACCGCGATTCGTGTCGGCGTGTTGGGGCTCTTCCAGATCCGAAAGAGATCGATCGCCGACGGCGCGGGTGGAGCGGCAGGTACGCCGACCAGCGAGAGCGACGGCACCGCGTCGGCCTTCAATCGGTAGCTGAACACAAGCCCCTCTTGTTCGACCTCGACGCTGTCTGCGAGGTGCTCGCGAACGAAGGTCAGGAGCTTCGACACGCCGAGCTCTCGGGGCGAACGTCCGAGTCGTTTCTGGAGGAGATTTCCGAGCCGCGCCCCGCCGAGTCGCTTCCCTCGGCCTCGTTGAGGAGCTGCTGAATCGTCGCTGCGATGGTGAGTGCGTCCATGATCTCGCGGCCCGGAAACTATAACGGGCTGCGTACCTCGTGGTACCAGCCCGTTGTAGCGAAGATTGTCCCAAACGACGTCGGTGCTTCCGACGACTCCAACCCACGCGAATTTCTGCGCGTGTTCTGGACCCCGCGGCCTCTCGCGAGGCATGGCGATCGAACGGAAGATTGCAAGCAGAACGCGGGGTGTCAAGCAGGGAGCGCTCGTCCGCCATTCCCTCGTATCACCCCTCGATGCGGCGGCGCCTGCACGCTTCCTGATACGTGCCCTCGAAGTCGACGGGGACGAACAGATCCCCCCGCAGCCGCAGCGGCAGCACCGGGAGCGCGGCGCCCACCTCGCACCACACGCACCACACGTCGACCTCGGTCTCGCCGTCGCGCACCACGGGACGGTACGCGGCGCCGTAGAGCGCGACGTCGTCGCCCATGCGCGCGTGGTCGGCTCCGAGGGTCGCGACGATCTCGTTGTGGAGGTTCGCCGCGCGGGTCGTCACCACGTCGAGCACGACGACGCTCACGCCCTGGTGGAGAAAGCCCGCGCACTTCGTCGCGAAGGCCCGGCGCTGCTCGGGGCGGTCTTTGTTGGCGGGGCTCACGAGCTCGATCACGCCGACGAGGGTCGCGCCGCCGGTGTCCGCGAGCACGCGGACCTCGAAGGCGTCGGGCACCGCGAGGGTCGCGCGGTGATGCGCCTCGGGTGGTCGCCACGACGGAGAGACCTCCCCAGACGCGTCGGAGAGGTGCGCGACGGAGGCCGCCGCGGTGCGCTCGAAGGTCGCGACGTCGATCTCGAGGTGCGTCCCCGCGTGCGTGTGCTCCTCGGCGAGAAAGTCCCGCGGGAGCCATCGCTCGTTGAGCGCGTCGGCGATGCGCGTCGCCCAGTTCGAATGAAACGACGCCCAGTGATGCAGCGGGTGCAACGGCGGACGGAAGTGATCGCGCAGTCCCAAGTGAGCTCCCACGGATCTGTACCACGAGACCCCCGCGACACTCCCTCGCGGGGTCGCACCCCTCACGCGAGACCGTCGGGATGCTCCCTCACGAGGTCGCACCCCTCACCGCGAGACCCCCGGGATGCTCCCTCGCAGGGATCGCACCCTTCACGCGCGACCCCTGCGATACGGCCTCGCAGGGTCGCACCCCTCACAGCGAGACCCCGGCGATGCTCCCGCGCAGGGTCTCACCCTCGCACACGAGACCGCGGGGATGCTCCGCGCGAAAACTCTGCCGTTCACTTCGCGCTGCGGCCCTCGGTAGCATGGGCCCATGAGTTCGAAATCATCACCGACGAAGAAGAAGTCCGCACGCCCGAAGGTGGCGCGCCCGAAGGCCGTACGTCCGGCGTCGCCCGCGCCCTTCACCACCGACGACCCACGCGCGGCGTGGCAGCACTTTCGCGCGGAGGCGTTGAAGGCCACCCCCGCGACGCTCGCGGTCTGCACCGCCGACGCCGACCTCGTGCGCGTCAACGTCGCGCGCGGCGTGGCCTCCGTGACGCCGCTCGTCGGCAGGGCGCGCGTCGAGCTGCCCGCCACGAACGTCACCCGCGCCGTCGAGAGCGCCGCGCTCTCGCTCGCGCTCACGCACGCCGTCGACCTCATCGGCAACGCGCCCGCGCCCGAGTCGGCGCACGACGAGCTCGACGCGGGGCTCTCGCTGAGCGAGCGCACGGCGAGGATGTTCGCCGACCGTCAGCTCCTCATGCTCCAGCTCAAGGTGTTCGTGGGCCTCGGTGACTTCTCGCAGAGCTCGATGACGGCGTTGCTCCAGGGGACCGGCCCCATCGACGGCGCGCGCGACGTGCTCTCGGGCAACGCCGCCCTCGACGGAGAGAAGATCGCCGGGCGTCACCCCTTCACCGCGAAGTGGCGGAGCGACGCGACGAAGCGCGCGCGGAGGCTCTTGTCAGAGCTGTCTCCCGCCGACGCGACGCCCGAGGCGGCCGTGCGCGACGCGGCCTCGATCGAGCGCGACGCGTACTGGGCGCTGCTCGTGGCCGCCCACGCCGAGCTGCGAAAGATCGGCATGGTGCTCTTCGGCGAGAAGGACCTCGACGCGAAGGTCCCGCCCCTCATGGCGCGCACGGCCGGACGCGCGGAACCCAAAGCCCCCCCTGGCCCCTCCCGCGTAGCGACGCGCCCCTTCGACGATGGCACCGAGAGCCCTCGATCCCCGTGAAGCGTCGTGGCTCGCCATCGCGCGGCGCATCGCGCGACCGGCGGGGCCCCGCGTGGCCGCGGTCCGCGCGGCGCTCTCGGACTACGCCGTCGACGCCCTCGACCCGAGGGAGGCCTGGGAGGCCCTCGTCGCGCGGGGCATCGCCGCGGAGCCGTGGGCCACGCGAGGTCCCGCCGACGTGCAGCGCGCGGGCGGCAACGCGAAGACCACCGCCGCGGAGTCCATCGTCGCCATCGCGGGCGACCCCACGGGCGTCGCCACCGTCGAGGCCCTCTCGGCCGAGCTCGCGCGACGACTCGAGCCGTGGAACGAGTCGTTCCCCACGCGCGTGCTGTGGCGCACCGTCGCCGTGACCGAGAAGAAGTTCCCGGTGCCGCAGCCCTTCGCGTCGTCGCCCGCCTTCGCGGCCATGGAGGCGCTCTTCGACACGCTCGCGTGGACCTCGAAGGAAGACGGCGCCCTCCGCCGCAGCGTCGAGCGCGCCTTTCGCCCCGTGTCGGGCAGACCCTCGGGCACCGTGACCGAGGCGAAGCCCCTCACGCGCCCCGGTGATCCCCCGTGGTGCGCGCGCTTCTGGGACCGCGCCGGCGCCGGTCAGCACGCCCTCTACCACGCCACCAACGCCGCGCTCTGGAGCGCCTGCGTCGAGCGCGACCTCCCCGTCGGACGCAACGCGCGGACGCGCGCGAGGCGCTTCCGCGAGCTCCTCGACCCCGCCGAGGTGCTGCTCGAAATCTGGCGCCTGGGCTACGTCGTCGGCGCGGTCTCCGACGCGTCGATCACCGTGTACGCGCCCGAGCGCTGGAGCGACGACGCGCGCTGACCGCGCGCCGCCCTCTCGGCCGCGGCGAGCGACGCGCGGCAGGCGACCGTCGTGGGGTGCTTCGGGCCGAGCGTCCGACGCGCGAGCGCGTGCGCCTTGCGGTGCAGCGCGAGGGCCTCGCGGGCGTCTCCGCGCGCGTCGCAGAGGGCGGCGAGGTTGTGCAGCGTGAGGGCGACGTCGGGGTGCTCGGCGCCGAGGCGCGCGCGCTTGATCGCGAGCGCGCGGCGGTAGAGGGCGTCGGCCTCGTCGAGGCGCTCGGTGACCGAGAGCACCGAGGCGAGGTTGTGGCACACCACGGCGACCTCGTAGTGCGACACGCCGTAGCGGTCTTCGAAGCGAGCGAGGAGCGCGCGCAGCATCGCCTCGGCCTCGTCGAAGCGGCCGAGGTCGGCCACGATCGCCGCGAGCGCGCCGTAGTCTTCGAGCGCCTCGGGGGCGTTCTCTCCGAGGCGCTCCGCGCGGAGCTCGTAGCCGCGGCGGGCGTAGGGCTCGGCCTCGGCGAAGCGGTCGCGCGCGTGCTCGAGGCCGCCGAGGTTGTGGAGCAGCGCGCACACGAGCTCGGGGTCGCCGGGCGGCGCCTCGGCGATGGCGAGGGCGCGCAGGTACGCGCGCTCGCCGGGCCTGAACCAGCCCGCGAACTTGCAGAGGATCCCGTAGCTGTTGAGCGCCGTGGCGTGCTCGATGGAGCCCTCTCCGAAGGCGCCCTTCATCACGCGGAGCGCGCGCCCGAAGACCGCGCGGGCCTCGGTGTAGCGCCCGAGCGCCCGGAGCGCGTCGCCCATGCGCGCGAGCGACTGCGCGCGAAAGGGCCTCAGCGCACGCACGCGCGGGTACCGATCGAAGATCGAGAGCGCGCGCGCGAGGAGCTTCACGGCGCCGCGCTCATCGCCCCGCGACATGCGGATCATCGCGAGCGTGTCGAGGCAGCTCGCGACGTCGGGGTGGTGCTTGCCCGCGTGCCGCGCGAAGCGCTCGACGGCCTGCTCGGCGCGCGTCTGCGCGAGGGCGTAGCGGCCCTCTTGATGGAGCGCGACGGCGCGCTCGTTGAGCGCGGCCGCGGTGTCGAGAGGATCAGCGGGGGAGCGTGGCATCGTGCGCCGGGTACGCGCGACGTGGAGCGGATCAGGCGCGCGACTGGTTGTGGTTGAACTTCACGCCGCCGGCCTTCACGCCGGTGCGGATCACGAGCTTCTGGCTGTGGTTCACGGCGAGCCGGCCCGACTTCACGCCGGTGCGAACCACGAGCTTCTGGTTGTGGTTCAGGCTGACGCCGCCCGACTTCACCTTCGTGCGAATCTTCATCATCGACCCCTTTGTTGGAATCAGTACCCGAGAGGCAGCGGCGAGCGTCCGGTGATTCATCGAAGGTGTCAAGGCAGACGCGGCGTGCGCGCGGAGCATCGGAGGTCACAGGCTGCGCGCTGATCCCGTTGTTGCGCGTCACCTCGCCGCGATCGCGACCACACCTGCGGCGGCCGTTGCGGCCAGCACGCGATCAGCGTCGGTGAGCAGCAGCGCGAGCGGATCGACCGCGGAGGCTTCGGCGCCCACGACCCTCGGCCACGCGCCCACGGCGAGCCGTCGAACGCTCTCGTCTGACGACCACATCGCCTCGACCACCGCGCGCTGCGCGTGCTCAACACCCGTCGCCCCGAGCGCGATGTACGCGCGCAGCGACAACGTCGCCTCGCGCCGCGCTGCGAGCGCGCGCAGCGCGGTCAACGCGGCCTGACGGCGTTGTGGGCGACGGAGCATCACGGTCGCGATGCGCAGCGCCACCTCGGGGTCGCGATCGCGCATCAGCGCGGCGAGCGTCGCCTCGCTGGCTGTCGGCAGCGCGCCCGCCGCGGAGGCCGCCTGCGCGCGGAGCTCTCCCGCCGCGTGTTGGAGCGCGTCGAGGATGTGCGTGACGCCGCGCGCGTCGCCGTGGGAGACGAGCACCCGCGCGGACTCGATCGAGAGCGCGGTGGCGTCGGGCGTGAGCAGCGCGCCGAGCGACTCGACCGCGGCGCTCGCGGAGGCCGTCATCAGCGCCGAGGGCGCGAGCATCCGAACGCGCGGATCCGCGTCGGTGAGCGCGGCTCGGAGCGCCTCGACGGCAGAGGTTCCGTACGCGCCGAGGAGCGTCACCGCCGTCGCGCGCACCCGCGGGTCGTCGTCGTGAGCGAGGGTGACGAGGCGTCGCAGCCCGGAGCGTCCGCGGAGCGAGGACATCCCCGCGATGCGCCGCTCGACGTCGGGGCTTCGAAGGGCCTCGCGGAGTCGCTGCGGTGGTGTTCCATCCCGCCCGTCGAGCTCGTGGAGCAGGGCCGCGGCGCGGTCGCCGACGACGCCCTCACGACGCGCGAGCGGTTCGAGCGCGGGCCTCGCGAGGGGTCCGAGCGTCTTCAAGAGGGCGAAGGTCGCCGATCGGACGCGCGCGTCGTCGCTGGAAGCGCACTGGCGCAGCACCTCGAGGGCCACCACGGAGAGCGCCTCGGGGTCGGCGTAGCCGCGGTTGTCGACGTAGGCGTGGTAGAGGCGCGCGGCGCGGGCGACGTCTCCCTGCGAGGCCGCCGCGCGGATCGACGCGAGCGCCCCGGAGCAGCCGGAGAGCGCGAGCGCGAGAACGACGGCCCGGAGTCGCACGACGCCCTCGAAGATACCCCCGCGCGACGTGGCGACGAGAGGTGTTCCCCGCTCGTTCGGTGCTCCAAGACTGCGCCCCAGATGCGGTACATTCGCCGCCGCAATGGACGGGATCGACCTCGCGGGCCTGCGTTTCAGCTCTTCGAAGCCGCCGAACCCCACGTGGTTCGCGTGGGGCAGCGAGCGCGGGGGGGCGCTCGCGATCGACGGCGTGGAGTACCTCGGCGCGACGGCGCCCGACCGCATCGCGAAGGGCCCGCCGCGCGTGCTCGGCATCGACGCGCCCTTCGGCGTCCCCGTGGGCCTCGCGAAGATGCTCTCGCCGCTGGTGACCAACGGCTCGCAGGTGCTCGAGCAGCTCGTGGTGACCCCCTCGGCGAAGCTCGACGCGGCGTGGGCGACCTTCGCGACGGAGCACCCCGGCGCGCTGCGGCTCACCGACGCGATCACGCACGGCGCACCTTCGATCACGGCGCCGCGGCCTCCCTCGTGGCGCACGCTGCGAGGGCTCGCGCAGGTGCTCTGGGGGCTGCGCGACCGGGTGCTCATCGTGCCCTTCGACGCGCTCGAGATCTCGCCCGCGCGGAGCAACGTGATCGAGGTGCTCCCCGCGTCGACGCTGCGGCTCCTGGGCTTGCCGTACCTGCGCCGTCACGGCGGCGAGGCGGCCTCGGCGGCGGATCTCACGGAGGAGCGGCTCCACTGCATCGCGAAGCTCACGGAGTCGCTCGGGGCCTACGGGATGCGGGCGGAGTTCCCTGCGCACGTGGCGAACGCGTGCGCGCAGGACGCGGGCGGCGACGCGCTCGACGCGGTGCTCTCGCTGGTGACGGTGTACCTCGCGACGCGAGGCCACTGGACGCCTCCGCCGATCTCGGGCTTCGGCGCCGCGAAGGCGCTCATCGAAGGCTGGATCGTGCGGCCGGGCGGCTGAGCGCCCTCAGCGCGTTCCGCGCGCCAGGAGGGTGAGCCAGCCCGGTCCGAGGGGCTTCGCGTCGACGTGCGTGGCCCCCGCGAGGCGCGCGAGCAGGGTGAACTCCGCGGGCGTATAGGCGCGTCGCACGGACTGGAACCCGTCATAGG
Source organism: Polyangiales bacterium (assembly GCA_046351535.1). Lineage (GTDB taxonomy): Bacteria > Myxococcota_A > Polyangia > Polyangiales > CAISKJ01. Next base: position 104,666 of record JAXLYG010000029.1, on the reverse strand, counting down.
TGAGCACGGGCCACGGGGTCGAGGCAGCGATGAGCGCCACGGTGCCGAGGGCCGCCGCCGCGCTGCGGTAGATGTCGATGATGAGAATGCCTCCGGGCGCGGTGTGGATGGCCTGAGAGATCATCCGAACGACCATGCCGGGCGAGAGGTGGTGCACGGCCTGGGTGCAGAGAAAGAGGTCGACGTCGTTGCGCGCTCGGAGCTCGCGGAGGTCGAGCGCGTCGCGCGCCTCCCAGGTGACCGTGGCGGCTCCCTCGTTCGCGGCGGCGCGGCGGCCGACGGCCACGTAGTCGTCGCGGAGGTCAGACGACGTGATGCGAAGGGAGCGCCCCGCGGGAGGGTGCTTCGCGAGGTGTCGGGCGTAGCCGCCGGTCCCTGCGGCGAGGTCGTAGACGTGGGCGGGGTCGCGGTCGCCGAGGGCGTCGAGCACGGCGCGCGTCCACGCGTCGTAGGAGCCGAGGGTGACGTTGAAGCGGTGCAGGAGCCGCATGGTGAAGTCCTTGAGGCCCTGCGGGACGCCGTCGAGGTCGAGGATCTCGGGCTTGTCGCTGCGGAGCGCGTCGTCGAAGCGCGTGGCGCCGCGGTCGAGGGCCGAGGCGCTCGACGGCGTGAGCCGGAGCTCCTGGAGGAGCTGCGACGCGTTGCTGTGGACGGTGCGCGCGGCCCTCGGATCGTCGCCGTCGAGGAGCGCGCGGCACGCGTCGAGGACCTCGCGCGCAGAGCCTCTTCGCGACGAGAGGACGTCGTCGACGCGGTCGGCGCGGAGGCGGTCGAGGTGGTGTGAGAGCGCGCCGACCGGGGGGAGGCGCTGGACGAATCCGAGAGGGCTCATTTGACAGATCGTAGGGGCAGCGCCCCGTCGTTGGAAATCCGCTTGGCGATGGTCAATTCACGATGCTAGGGTAACAACAAGAGTCGTCATGTTCGCCGCCACGAACACCCGTGACGCAGCGCCTGGAGCGACGGCTGACACCCGCGACGGGGCGTTTGGCTTCCCATGGAACGGAAGCCGCGGAGGCCCACTGTCGGGTGTGTCGAGGCTCGTACGCTCCTCACCGCTGCGACCGCGTGAACGCGGCAGCGATCGTGATGTGCTCTCTCGCAGCGGGTGGAGCTTCACGCTCCCGGGAATGGTCTCGAACCTCACGAGGGGCTTCGCGCTCGCGTCGATGGTTCTCCTGCGAGTTCACAGTGGGCGCCGGAGGGTTCTGTCCGCCGGTTCAATGCCCCCGTCACAGAAGGCCCGGAACGTGGGCCGCGGGTCTCCCGCGGTGTCCCTCGGGTCGCGGCACAGTCCGCGGGAGGTTGAGACAGCACAATGAGTAGTTTCAAACGCAGAGCTTCCACCACGGAGGCGATCCCGCGGTAGTACCGCCTCCACTGGGTGACACTCCGTAGCGCGTCCGGCCGGAGCGCGAGGGAGATGCCCACAACGGCGAGACTCCCGTCGAGGGGGAGTTGACTGGCAACGGTCAGCTCCCCCTCAACCTTTTCGAAGACCGCAAGCTCGCGCTCCGATGGGCCACGGCCGGGAGCGCTCACGCGCTCCGGTTTGCTCGGTGACTGCTGGCGTCCCGTTGGGGGCGGAAGACCTCGCCAGAGCGAGTGTTGCAATCGTGTGATATCTCGGTGACAACTCCGGGCATGCGATTCCCGTGGCGTTCGTTTGGACTGCTTGGCCTCGTCTCGATGAACCTCTCGTGCAGCGATGACAGCCCGTCGCCGACCACCGACGCGGGCCGCACCGACGCTGTGAGCGAGACCCCCGCCCCCGCGATGTGCCCCGCGCGGAGCTTCGAAACGGGCAGCGCCGAGGGCGACCCTTCGCCGCTCACCGTGCCCGCGGGGGCCGTGCGCGCGGGTCGCCTCGAGGCCTCCGAGCTCCCCGCGAGCAGCACCGGGCTCCACTACTGGAAGACCGGTGACTACGTGCTCGCCAACGAGCGCGTCGCGCTGCTCATCGAGGCCGCGCGAGACTCCGACGGATACAACCCCTGGGGCGGCGGCCCCGTGGGCGTCGCGAAGATGGCGGGCGGACGCCTCGTCGACGCGGGCGACTTCAACGAGATGATGTTCGGCCTCGGGCGCTACACCCTCGCCACCGACTCGGTCACCGTGCTCAAGGACGGCACCCGCGACGGCGTCGCCGTGGTGCGCGCGTCGGGGCCCATGCGCGCGATCCCGTTCATCGACGACTTCGCGCGGGCCATCGTGCGCGCCGACTACGACGACGTGCGCCTCGCGCTCGACTACGAGCTGCGACCGGGCAACGACTACGTCGACGTGTACGCGAGCTTCGACGTGCGCAACCCCGACGGGTACAACGCCGAGTTCGTCACGAACGCCTTCTTTCAGGGCTATCGCATGACCCGGTACATCCCGGGCTACGGCTTCAACGAGACGGGCGGAGACGCCGCGCCGCCGGCCGCGCCGGGCGTGTTCTGGGTCGATGACGCCGCCACGAGCTGGGCCTGGCAGATCCCCCAGGGGAACCTCTCGCAGTTCATCTCGGTGTCGGGCTTCGACCTCTTCAACGCGCCGGGGCTCATGCTCCCGGGCTGCAGCGCGGCCCCCGTGGAGCGCGTGCGCGTCGGGCGGATTCTCATCGGCGGCAACGGGATCGACGGGCTCCAGCAGGCCGCGGCGCGGGCCGCGAGCGCGACGCTGCGCGAGATCCGAGGCACCGTGGTCGACGCCGCGGGGATGCCCGTCGCGGGCGTGCGCGTCCACGCCTCGGCGCCGGCTGCGATGATGCCCATGGGCGACGCGGGGATGCAGCCCGTCGAGCAGGAGTTCACGCGCGTCACCACCGACGCGATGGGCGCGTTCACGCTGCACGTGCCGATGGGGCAGATGGTGCAGCTCACGGCCTACCGCCGCGGCGACGCCGTGGTGGGCCCCGTGGCGGTCGCGGCCGCGGACACGACGGCGACGCTGCGCATGGGCGCCGCGGGGTCGATCCACGTCGTGGCGACCGACGCGATGAGCATGAGCGCGCTGCCGGTCCGCGTGCAGGTGATGCCCATGGGCGCGAGCGTCCCGTCGGTGCCTGCGACCTTCGGCGAGCCGAGGGTGCCGGGGGGAAGGCTCCACGTGGACTTTCCCACCAACGGAGACATCACGCTGCGCGCGCCGCCGGGGCGTTACCGCGTGGTGGTCTCGCGCGGCTACGAGTACGACCTCAGCGACACGACCGTCACCGTCGCCGCCGACATGACCGTCGACGTGCGCGCCTCGCTGCGCCGCGTGGTCGACACGGCGGGCGTGCAGTGCGGCGACTTCCACATCCACACGACGCGCTCGCCCGACTCGCACGACCCGGCGCGCTTCAAGCTCGCCTCGGCCGCGGGTGACGGGCTCGAGATCCCCGCGCGCTCGGACCACGAGTTCGTCGCCGAGTGGCAGACGCTCGTGCGCGACATGGGCCTCGATCAGTGGATGTTCGGCCTCACGTCGCTGGAGCTCACGACCTTCACGTACGGACACTTCGGGGTGTTTCCGCTCGAGGTCGACGCCACGCGGCGCAACGGCGGGATCTTCGACTGGGCGCGGCGCGCGCCCTCCGCGGTGTTCGCCGACGTGCGGGCCCGGCGCGAGCAGCCCACGATGGTGGTCAACCACCCCCGCAGCGGCGCCAACCAGGGCTACTTCGCCGTCGCGGGATACAACCCCGCCACGGGCAACGCGCAGCGCCCCGACCTCTGGGACGATCACTTCAGCGCCGTCGAGTTCTTCAACGACAGCAGCTTCTTCGACGCGGGCAACAGCGCGAACGTCGTCGACTGGTTCTCGTTCCTCAACCGCGGCCGGAAGGTCTTCACCACGGGCTCGTCGGACAGCCACGCGATCCAGAGCGGGAGCCCCGTGGGCTATCCCCGCACGTGCCTCTACCTCGGCACCGACGATCCGCGCATGGATATGCCCAACGCGATCCGCGACGCGGTCGCCAACGGTCGCTCGTACATCTCGGGCGGCGTCTACATCGAGGCCACCGCGGCCCCCGCCTCGGGCGGCACCACCACCGCGGGCCCCGGTCAGGACCTCATGGGCGCAGGCTCGATGGCGCGCCTCACGCTGCGCGTCCAGGCCGCGCCGTGGGTCACCGTCAACCAGCTCCAGGTCTTCACCAACGGGAGCAACGGCGACGCGGGCGTGGCGGGCGTTCCCGCGAACGCGACGCTCGTGCAGACGATCACCCTCGACGACTCGCGGCGCGACCCGATGAACCCCGTGGTGCGCTTTCGCGGCGACGTGATGGTGCCCGTCTCCGCCACGGGCAACTGGGTCGTCGCGGCCGTGCGCGGCGCGGCGCTCGAACCCGTGCACCCCGGACGCAACGCCTTCGGCGTCACGAACCCGATCTTCCTCCGTCCGTGAGATCCCTCCGCCTCGCGGGCGTCCTCGTCGCGCTCGCGGCCTGCCGAAACACCCGCTCCGATCCGCCGCAGCCGCCCGCCGTCGCGGCGCTGCACGCGCTCCGTGACGCGATCGATCGCGACGACCCCGCGGGCGCGGTCGATCCCGTCACGCTCGCGCGCGCCGAGCTCCTCGAGCGGCTCGCGCACATGCACGACCTGCAAGACGAGCGCGACGCCGTGGGGATCACCGAAGACGGCTGGCGGCGCTCCCTCGCGACCATCGACGCGACCTACAACGCCGCGGGCCTTCGAAGGGAGTTCCTCGCGGCGCGCGCGCTCCTGGGCTCGGGGCGTTGCGCGCAGACCGCGCCTGCGCCGCTGCCCGACGCGATCGCGCCCGTGACCTCGCGGCGACCGACGTGGCCCGCCTTCGTCGAGACCGACGTGCGCGCTCCCATCGTGCGTCGCGCAGCGGGAGCGCGCGCGGGGGAGTTTCGCTGCGAGGGCGCGAGCAGGGCGTTCCGCGCGGTGTTCCTGCCGAAGGAGTCGGGCGACGGGCTCGTCGTCGCGCGCATCACGGCACGCTGAACTGTGCCGCTGCGTCACGGCGCGGCTTCGATGTCGCGCGCGTCGTGGCCCTCTCGACCCGCTTTCGCGTCGATGATTGGCGCACGCGCGTGGCCCGGATGGTGCTCAACGCACTGGCGCCATGAAGACAAGATGGATGTGGGCCCTCGCGCTCCCTGGCGTGATGGGCGTGAGCGCGTCGCTGCACGCTTGCGGTGACGCTGGCAGCGCGGGAGGTCTCCCTTCGGAGCCCTCCTACGACGCGGCGGTCGGGTTCGACGCGGCGTCGCCGCGCGCGGACTCCGGGGGGACCGTGCCTCCGCCCGAGGTCGAGGTGCGTCGGTCGTTCCAGACGCCGCAGGCGGGAGGGCGCTTCGTGTACGTGGCGAACCCCACGCGCGACACCGTGGCGGTCATCGACTCGAGCACCCTCGCGATCCAGACCGTCGAGACCGGCGACGGCCCCACGTACCTCAGCACCATCCCGGGGCAAGACGTGGCCCTGGTCATCAACGTCAACTCGCACTCGGTCACCGTGCTCCGCACCACCGAGCGCGGGACCGTCACGAGCAACGTGCCCATCGTCACGGGCGCCAACGCGATCGCCATCGCGCCCGACGGACGCCACGCGCTCGCGTACTTCGACTCGACCCTCCCCGGCGCGACGGCGAGCAACGGGAGCTTTCAAGACCTCTCGGTCATCACCCTCGAAGCGGGCAACGACCGCGCGGTGCAGCTCTCGGTGGGCTTTCGCCCCGTCGACGTGCTCTTCTCGTCCGACGGCAGCCGCGCCTTCGTCGTCACCGAAGACGGCATCTCGATCCTGCGCTTCGCGGACATCACCGGACCGACCATCGTCCCCAACGTCTCGCTCGAAGACTCGTCGATCGCGCCCGTCTCCGATGGCGGCGTCGACGCCAGCACCGCAGACGTGGCGGTCGACGCCACGCTCGACGCGCCCGACGCGAGCCTCCGCGTGCCCGCGCGCGACGTCTCGATCACGCCCGACGGACGCTACGCCGTGGCCCGCGTCGAGGGCACCGGCAACCTCCGCCTCGTCGACCTCGCGACGCGCGCGATCACGGCCATCAACGTGGGCGGCGCCGTGACCGACCTCGACGTGTCTCCCTCGGGCACGTACGCGCTCGCCGTCGTGCGGGAGCGCTCGCAGGTGCTGCGCATCCCGCTGCCCATGGGCTTCTCAGACCCGTCGACCATCACCACCACCGAGGCCACCGGAGAGTTCGTCGGGTCGGTCACCATCGCGCCCGACGGCGGACGCGCGCTGCTCTACACCACGGCCCTCCCCATCGAGCGCGTCACCCTCATGGACCTCTCGTCGGCGCCGTCGCTCCAGGTGATCCGCATGCGGAAGGCCGTGCGCGCGGTGGCCTTCGCGCCCGACGGACGCTCCGCCCTCGTCGTGCACACGAGCATCGGCGGAGACCCCGCGCAGGCGGGCATCGACCTCGAGACGCAGATCGACCGCTCCTTCGGGTACACGCTCGTCGACACGGCGACGCGCTTCGCGAAGCTCCAGCTCACGCCCGCCGACGTGGGGCCCTTCGCCATCGTGCCCGACGGCTCGCACTGCTTCGTGCTCCTCCGCGACGACGCGCACGCCATCGCGCAGGCGCAGCGCGTGTCGCTCCGGAGCTTCGTGATCGACACGGTCACGCTCGGCTCGCCGCCGCTCTCGGTCGGGGCCGTCCCCGGCACCGCGCGGGCCTTCATCGGGCAGGACCACCCCGAGGGACGCATCACCTTCGTCGACTGGAACACCGGCGCGCTCCAGTCGGTCACGGGCTTCGAACTCAACAGCCGCGTCGTGGATTGACCGCCATGAGACCCCTTCAACGTAGAGCGTTCCTCTCGCTCGGCCTCGCGGCGCTCTCGCTCGCGATGCCCGGCTGCCCCGACCGCGACGCGCTCCTCGACGCGCCCCTCGCCGTGCTCGGCCCCATCGCCGCGGGTCAGACCCTCACCTGGATCGACACCGCCACGAGCAGCGCGCGCGTGCTCGACCTCTCGTCGCCGTCCCTCGCCGTGCGCACGGTCTCCGTGGGCGTCGACCCCACGCTCGCCACGCAGCGACGCGCCCACGCCGAGGTCATGGTGCTCTCGCGCGGCTCCCGCGGCGAGCTCGGCGTCGCGCCCACGCCCGGCACCCTCGCGGTGATCCCCGCCGCGGGCGCTGCGCGCACGTACACCGTGGCATCGCCCTTCAACGCGGTCTCGCAGACCGACGACGGACGCTTCGCCATCGCGCACTACCTCCCGTCGGCCACGTCGGGGCGGCTGCTCTTCAACCCCAACGAGGTCGCCATCGTGAACCTCGACGCGCCGCCCTCGGACACCAACCCCACGCGGCGCACCGTGCGGAGCTTCGGCGGCGTCCCCAACGCCGTGGTCTTCTCGCCGCCGATGCCCATCAACGGAACGCCCCGCACGCTCGCGGTGGTGCTCTCCGACGCGTACGTCACCCTCCTCGACCTCACGAACCCGCTGCGGTCCGAGATCACCGTGCGCCTCACGCTCCCCGAGGATCAGCGCGCGATCCGTCCGACGCAGCTCCTCTTCGACCCCGAGCAGTCGACGGTGTACGTGCGCGCCGAGGCGTCGAACGACGTCTACGCGCTGCGCCTCGTGACCGTCACGCCCGACGGCCCCACGGCCAACGACTTTCGCCCGAGCATCAACCAGCTCGCCGCGGGACGTAACCCCAGCGACATGGCCCTCATCGGCCCCGCGACGGAGCGCAAGCTCCTCGTGGTCTCGCCCGGCAGCCGCGACGCGCGGGTGATCGACGCGCGGGCCAACAGCACCGTGACCGTGCCCCTCGACGCCACGGCCAACCGCATCCTGCTCTTCACGGCCACCTCGCCGAGAGACCCCTCGGCGCAGCCTCGCGCGCTGCTCTACGGCACCAACGGCGCGGCCTCCGCGGTGAGCTTCCTCGAGCTCACGGACCTCGACGCGCGGCGCGGTCAGAACGTCGAGACCGTGCAGCTCCAGCGCGCCGTGCGGAGCGCGCTGCCTCTGCCCGAGCGCGACGCCGTGATGTTCGACCACGCGAGCACCGGCGCGGGCGGACAGCTCAGCCTCCTCGACCTCTCGCGTCGCACCGTGTCGCCCATCTTCGCCGAGGTTCCGCTCGAAGGCGCGACCTTCGACAGCGACCGTCAGCGCCTCTGGGTCGCACCGAACGGGATCTCTCGCATGGGGTACATCACCCTCTCGAACTTCGGCCCCGGCGAGGTGCGCCTCGACCAGCCCGTCACCGACGTGATCCCCCTGCCCGCCACCGCGGGCGGGAGCGGACGCGTCGTCGCGATCCATCCCTCGACGATGGGCTCGCTCACCGTGCTCGACGCCGCGGACCCCCGGCGCGAGACCGCGCGCACGCTGCAGGGGTATCTCCTCGATTCGCAGCTCGACCGGAGGTCGCCGTGAACGCCCCGCGCAACGTCTTCTCTGCGACGCTCGTCGCGCTCACGCTCGCGAGCCCGAGCGCCTTCGCGCAGACCTCCAACGCCGCGCGGAGCCCCTGGAGCGCCTCCGTCGAGATCGGCCCCGCGTGGCACGTCGACGTGAGCCACCAGACCTTTCGCGTGGGCACCACGGCGCCGCCCGTGGGCGGGCTCAACTTCGGCCGCGACCTCGTTCACCTCGGCCCGCGGCTCACCCTCGGCGCCGAGCTCGGGTGGCGCACCGAGAACAGCGCGGGCTACGTGCGTCAGGCCTTCGACACGCGCCTCGCCACGCAGCAGCTCCAGCTCGCGGTCTCGCTGCGCGTCGAGCTCACGTCGTGGTTCACGCCCTACGCGCGCCTCGCGGGCGGCGCCTCGTACCTCGACGCGTCGATCACCGACGGCAGCAACACCTCGCTCACGGCCACCGCGTGGACGCCCTACGGCTCCGCGGGCGCGGGCGTGCTCCTCACGGGCGGACGGTGGTTCGACGGCATCGGGCTCCACACGCTGCGCGTCGCGCTCGCCGTCGAGGGCGGCTACCAGCTCGCGATGCCCGCGACGCTCACGGCCTCGACGCCCGCGCCCGCCAACGAGCGCCTCGCCGCGGATCGCATCGCGACGAGGAGCGTCTCGCTCGGCACGCTCGACCCGTCGGCGGCGTACCTGCGGTTCTCCATCGGGTTCAGGTTCTGAGCGGCGCGAGCGCGGAGCGGCGAGAGCGCGGAGCGCGGATCAGAGCTTCAGGAGCTTGAAGGCGTGCGTCCACTGGTTGCGCTGGAAGCCCGGCGCGCACCAGAGCTGGCAGAGGGGCTCGATCGCGCGGGCCGCCTCGACCCCGCCGATGTCCTCGGAGTCCCAGCCGAACTGGTCGAGGATGGTCACCACGGTCTTCTTCGCGTCGGCGTCGTTGCCGCCGATGAACATCGTCGGACGCCCACCGGGGAAGCTCGGGTTCACCATGAACGCGTTGCCCACGCACGAGAACGCCTTCACGAAGCGCGCGGCGGGGACCGCCTTCTGGAGCCGCTCCATCAGCGAGTCGTTGGGGCCCGTGAAGAACGTGAGGATGCCGTTCACGGGCGGCCCGCCGATGGGGTTCGTCGCGTCGATCACGACCTTGCCCGCGAGCGACGCGCCGACCGCCGTCACCACGTCGAGGGCCACACCGCCGCCCACCGCGAGCACCACGACATCGGCCCTTGCGGCCACCGAGGCGAAGGTCCCCTCGGCGATGCCCTCGGCCGCCGACCACTCCGCGAGCTTCGTGCCTTCGCGGCTGCCGATCTCGACCTCGTAGCCGTGCTTCTTGAATCCCTTCGCGAGCACCTTGCCCACGTCGCCCGATCCGATCACTCCGACCCTGGTCATTGACGTTCTCCCGTTGTGTGCGCCCCGACGGCGCGGCGCGGACCTTACCCGCAACCCCGCGTTCGTCGCTACCTCGACAGCCCCTCGCGGAGCGTCTTCTCAACGCCCCGTCGGTGCTGCTACGCAATCACCCCATGGACGCTCGCCACATCGCGCTCGTTTCCATGCTCCTCGGCTGTGACGCACCGCGCGCGACCTCGGCGCCCCCCGGCCCGCCCGACGCGCGCGCACCGGCGAGAGCCCCCGATCCGCCGCCGCCCGCGGATCGCACCGTCACCCGCACGGTGCTGTCGTTCTTCCACTGGCTCCGCACCGACCCGCCCGCGACCGGCGAGGCGCAGGGCGTCGACCACGGGCGCGTCGATCTGTCGCTCGTCGTCGAGGTGCACAAGAGCCCGCGCAACGAGGGGTGGATCACCGTGGGCGCGCTCTCGCCCGACGTCGACATCCCCGAGCACCGCACGCTCCGCGCGGAGGGCTCGACGGCGACCTGGCACCTCCCCGCGGAGGGCTTCAACGACCCGCGAAAGGAGCCCTTCGGCGGAGAGATCCGCAGCGACGAGCCGCTGCGCGTGTACCTGTCGTCGCAGCCCGATCGTGTCGTCGAGTTTCGCCCCGGCGACGCGCCCGCGATGGTGCGACTGCCCGTGGAGGGTGCGCTCCCCGCGAGCGCGCGCGCCTCGGCGGGGCAGTTCGATGTGTTCGTCGTGGCCGTGATCCCCATGCGAAACCGCCGCGGAGGGAGGTACCTCCTGCAGGTGCTCGACATGAACGCGCAGCCCGGCGGCTTCGGTCAGAACGGCGTGATGGACCACCTCCCGACGCGCGCCGAGGTCGACCGCTACACGGCCTGGATGCGTGACCCGCGGGGCATGGGCATCGAGCGTCGACCGCCCATCGCGGCGCTCCCGATCGACCGGAGCTGAGACGCTTCGGTTGTGCTTTGACGGCGGCGAAGAGGCTTGACCGAAGCGCTGCGGGGCCACGAGACTCCACCGCTCGCGAGGCGTGATCCATCGGTCGCGCGGAACGATCCACCCCCAGGAGCAGCACCCATGAGCACGTACTTGCAGAACGGTTCCGAAGGCGACCTCGTCAGCGCACTGCAGGAGGCCCTCAACAACGAGGGCTACGACCTCGAGGTCGACGGCATCTTCGGCGACGGAACCGAAGCCGCGGTGAGGGACTACCAGTCGAACAACGACCTCTCCGTCGACGGCATCGCGGGCCCCGACACCCTCGACGCGCTCGGCATCCAGGTGGCGCACTCGCACCACAAGAGCCGCCGCTCCGACGTCGTCTACCTGGAGCACGGCTCCACGGGGAGCAACGTGCGCGGGCTCCAGCAGGCCCTCGTGAACGCGGGCTACGACATCTCCGTCGACGGCATCTTCGGCGACGACACCTACAACGCCGTGTGCGACCTCCAGTCGAACGCCGGCCTCAACGCCGACGGCATCGTGGGCCCCGACACCTGGTCGGCCCTCGAGCAGTACATGGGCTGATCGGCCTCCGACGCGGCGCCGAGGGTATATCCTCGCGCCATGTCAGCCTCCTCGGAACTCCGCGCGATCCTCCTCAGCGCCCTCGCCCTCCCCGCGCTCACGGCCTGCTCGCAGACGGTCAACAGCACCGACGCTGGTGACGACGCGCCCTCCGACGCGGCCGTCGACGTCGCCACCGACACGCCCACCGACACGCCCGCCGACGCCGCCGCCGACGTCGCCACCGACACGACGCCGCTGTGCTCCTTCGGCTCGCCCGCGCGCGACTGCCTCACGATGGCGCAGGCGGAGGACCGCATCCGAAACCCTCCGGGCAAGATCATTCCGCGTGACGCGGGCGCCGACGCCGCGATCGACGTGCCCATGACCTCGGGCGGCTGCTACGTGCCGAGCGCCATCACCGACACCTGCTGCAACCGCGCCGTGGCCGTCGACCGCGTCGGCACGACCTGCTGCTACACGTTCTGCGCGGGCGCCTGCTGCGGCCGCCCCTTCGACGTCGACGGCGCGCCGCGCACGGCCTCCCTCGACGACGGCGGCGACTGGTGCGACCGCGCGACGCCCGTCTCTCCGCTCGACGAGGTCACCCGCGAGGCGCTCGCCGCCGCGTGGCGACGCGACGCCCTCATGGAGCACGCCGCCATCGCCTCCTTCGCGCGCTTCACGCTGCACCTCATGGCCCACGGAGCCCCGCCCGAGCTCGTGGCCGACGTGCAGCGCGCGGCCCTCGACGAGGTCGACCACGCGCGGCTGTGCTTCTCGCTCGCGACGCGCTTCGACGGTCGCTCCCTCGGCCCCGGCGCCCTCGACGTGAGCGGGGCCCTCGCGTCGACCACGCTCGCCGGGTGCGTTCGCGCGGCGGCCGTGGAGGGCTGCATCGGCGAGACCTGCGCGGCCCTCGTCGCGCAGACCCGCCGCGACGCCGCGACGGACCCCGAGGCGCGCGCCGCCCTCGACCGCATCGCCCTCGACGAGTCGCGCCACGCCGCCCTCGCGTGGCGCTTCGTGGCCTGGGCCGTCGCGAAGGGAGACCGCGACGCCCGCGAGGCCGCGGAGCACGCGTTTCGCGCGATGACCTCGACGCTCGCAGCCCCCACCGCGATGCCCGACGGCGTCGACGAGGCCGCGTGGCGCGCCTTCGGAATGCTCACGCCGCGCGAGGAGCGCGACGCCATGCGCACGGCGATTCGCGACGTGATCGCGCCCTGCGCCCGCGCGCTCTTCACGCGCCACGCGACGGCCGACGTGACGCGCGCCGTCGAGGCGTAGCGGTCCGTAGATCCCCGCATCGGAGCGCGCGCTTTCGCCTGCGAGGCGCGTGGCGTCACCGTGTTATTTTCGCCGCGCATTTTCGCGCCACGGCGCGGCGAAGGGAGCGGCGATTCACATGGCGACGATCACCGAGGCACTCACCGGGGCGCTCGCGGGCGCGACCACCGTCGCCGAGGTCTCGCTCGGCTTCTCGGGTGCCGACGGCGGCGCGTGGACCGTCGTCCATCTGCGCTACGGCGAAGCGCTCTCCGAGCTCTACGAGTGCTCCGCGGTGCTCGCCGCCGACGACCTCGACGCGCGGCCCGACGGGCTCCTCGGGGGCGCCGCGAGGGTCCATTTCAACCGCGACGGCGTCGAGCGCGCGGTGCACGGCGTCGTGCGTCGCGTCGAAGACCTCGGCTCGTCGGCCACGCGGGCCTACGCGCGCGTCGTGGTGGTGCCCTCGCTGTGGACGCTCTCGCAGCGCGTCGACTCGCGGATCTTTCAGCGCCTCTCGGTGGTGGCGATCGTGCGCGAGGTGCTGCGCGACGCGGGGCTCTACCAGGGCGACGGGCAGCTCGTGATCCCCGCCGCGCTCGACGCGCTACCGCCGCGCGAGTACTGCGTTCAGCACCGCGAGACCGACCTCGATTTCGTGATGCGGCTCCTTCAAGAGGAGGGCGTCCCCTTTCGCTTCGAGCAGCCGTCGGAGGGCGGCGAGCGCCTCGTGCTCGTCGAAGACGACGCGGCGTGGCCCGAGATCGCGCGGCCTCCGCTCTCGATCACCGCCGCGGCGATGAACGTCGAGCGCGCCGAGAGCGTGCGCTGGTTCGACCCGCGCGCCGAGCAGCGCCCCACGAGCACCACGCTCCGCGACTACGACTTCACCCGTCCGCGCGCCACGCTCGAGATGACCCCCGCGTCGTCGGCGCAGCGAGGGCCGCGCGCGATCTATGACTACCCCGCGCGCTTGAACCTCCACGGCTACGATGAGGGCGCGCACGCGTATCCCGCGCACGACGGCGCGCGGCAGGCGAAGGTCCGTCAGCGCGCCGCGCAGGTGCCCGGAGACACGGGGCGCGGCGCGGGCAACGTCACGGCCTTCAGCGCGGGCAAGGTCTTCACGATCACGGGACACGCGCGCGCCGACGCCGACGGGCGCCACCTCCTCACGCGCGTCGAGCACGTGGCCCACGCGTGGAGCGACCTGCCCGAAGACGTGCGCCAGAGCGAGGGCCTCCAGGTGCAGCTCGAAGACGCGGGCGTGCCCATTCCGAGGGACGGGCGCGCGGTGCTCCAGCGGTATGCGAACCGCTTCGAGAGCATCCCCGCGAGCGTGCCGTTTCACCCCGCGCGCACCATCGCCCGACCCATCATCCCGGGCGTGCAGACGGCGCGGGTGGTGGGCGCGCCGGGCGAGGAGATCCACGTGGATTTTCACGGTCGCATCAAGGTGCAGTTCCACTGGGATCGGCAGGGGCGCGAAGACGATCGGAGCTCGTGCTGGATCCGCTGCATGCAGGGGTGGTCCGGGGGGCAGTGGGGCTTTCAGTTCATCCCGCGCGTGGGCATGGAGGTGATCGTCCAGTTCGCCGAGGGAGACCCCGATCGACCGCTCGTCACGGGCTGCGTCTACAACGGCGAGAACCACGTGCCGTACGGGCTCCCCGAGCAGAAGACGCGCAGCACGCTCAAGACCTGGAGCTCGCCCGCGACGGGCGGCTACAACGAGCTCCGCTTCGAAGACAAGGCCGGCGAGGAGCAGGTGTACGTGCAGGCCGAGCGCGACCACGACACGCTGGTCAAGCACGACCAGACGCTCACCGTGAAGCGTCACCGCACGAAGGTCATCGAGGGCCGCGAGACCAACACCATCGTGCAGGACCGCTCGACGCACGTCGTCGCCAACGAGTCGAAGGAGGTCGACGGCAACCGCGACGAGCAGATCCACGGCCCCTACGGCTCGTCGCTGCACGTCGATCACAACTACTACGCGGTGGCGGGCGACACGCTCACGCTGGAGTCGGGCGACAGCCGCATCTTCATGAAGCCCGGCGAGATCTTCGTGTACTCGAACACGGTCCGCATCCACGCGCCGAAGCTCGTCGAGATCAAAGGGGGCCTGGTCAAGATCAACTGCCCCGACGCGGCGGAGGCTCCGTCGCCGCCGCAGCCGCCGGACCCCGTGGCGCAGATGCTCGAACAGGCCATGCGCGGCGCGGCCGCAGCGCTCTCGGGCGCTCCGTCGGCGCTGCGAGACGCGCTCACGGGCGCGCTCAAGGGCGCCCTCGGCTCGGTGATCTCGTCGGTGCTCGGCGGAGCCTCGCAGGGCGGCGCCGCGCAGTCTGCCGTGTCCGCGCTCGGGAGCGCGTTCGGAGGGCTCACGAACCCCCTCGCCGCGGGGATGCGCCCTGCGGCCGAGCGCGGCGTGGGCGATGGTGTTCAGGCCGCCGAGGGGCTGCACCAGGCGCTCTCGGGCGACGCGTCGTGGCAGGCGCTCACGCGGGTGGATCCCGACGCGGCGAGGGCGCTGCTGCGTCGCTCGACGACGCCGCTCGTGCGACGTCAGCTCGGCACGGCGGTGGTGCCCGACAACGCGGGCGCCGAGGGCGTCGGAGCGTTTGACGACGTGGCGCGCGTGAGCCTCAGGACGCACCGCGGCGCCGTCGACGGCATGGTCGTAGCGCGAGACTGAGAGAGGAGACGACGATGCAACCCGCGGCGAGGCTCGGCGACCGGCACACCTGCAAGCACGTCGGAGGTCCCATCGTGCCGACCTGTGAGCCCACGGTGCTCATCGGCGGCAGACCCGCGGCGCGCAAGGGGGATCACGGCACCTGCAAGGCGCCCCTCGACACGATCGCGAAGGGAGAGCCCACGGTGCTCATCGGCGGTCAGCAGGCCGCGCGCCTCGGCGACCCTACGGAGCACGGCGGCGTCATCATCGAGGGAGAGCCCACGGTGCTCATCGGGAGCGAGTGCCCCGACTGCCTGCGACGCGCGGCGAAGGAGCGCGCCGCGTTCATCAAGTCTCCGCCGCCGGGGCTCTGAGCGATCGTCGCCGTGAATGCGCGGCGCGCCTTCGGATACAACAAGCGCGACCATGAACCCGCGCATCGCATCGCTCGCGCTCCTCGCCTCGCTGGCCGCCTGCTCCGACGCCACCAGCACGACACCCGCGGAGGACGCCTCGACGGACGTCTCGACGACCGACGTCTCGACGCGTGACGTCTCGACGACCGACACGCCCGCGACCGACGCGCCCGCGAGCGACGTTCCTTCGGCGGACGTCGCGGGCGACGGCGGCGCGTGCGCGGCGAATGACGCAGGGACGCTCCAGCGCAACTACTACTGCGACTTTGGCGCGATCCATGTGCTCCAGCACGACGGCGCCGCGGCGGAGGTGCAGGTCGAGGCGCGCGTCGGAACGGGCGGCGGCTGCGGCGTGGTCGACTCCGTCGAGATCGTGCGAGGGGCGACGACGCTCCAGCGCTTCGACGTAGGCGCGGCCTTCACGCCGGGCTCGATGGGCGTCGCGCTCGGACGCGCGATGGCGCTCCCCGCGCTCGTGAGCGAGTGCGCGAACGAGACGACGCGGCTCTCGGCCTACGGGATCATCGTCCGCGGTCGCAACGAGATGGGCCCCTTCGAAGCGCGCTGCGGCACGGCGGAGTCAGGGAGCCGCTGGCCTCCGGGGACGCACCTCGCGTGTCACCGCAACGTGGACCGTCCGCCGATGACGCTCGCGAGCACGCAGATCACGGTGATGCCCGTGGGGCCGACGACCTCCGCGATGCTCTCGGTGATGGTGCCGCACGCGGAGGGCCGTCCCGCGCTGACGACGGTGTCGGGGACGCTGCGCGTGGTGTCGCCGCAGTACGCGGCCTTCTCGTCGGGCGCGCCGCTGATGAGCCTCGACTCGACGGGGTGGACGGGCAACGCGGGCGAGTCGAGCACGCCGTCTCCCGTGACGCAGGTGCAGATGTTCGCCACGGGGATGAACCCGCTCCCGTCGGCGCTGTGTCCCCCGCCGATGAACCCGATGCCGGGTGTGACGCCGATGCTGCCGCCGTACTTTCTCGCGCGCATCACGGGCATGGGGCCGAGCGGCGCGGTCACGATCGAGGCGCTCGCGAGCTGCGTATCGTTCGCGGGGCGGTGAAGGCGCGTCGTCGATCGGGCGACGCCGAGCTACTCAGCGCGACGCTCTCCGACGCAGCGCCGCGATCAGCGCCTCGCGGCTCGCGATCCCGCGCGACCGCATCCACGCGTCGAGGTCCTCGGGCACGTCTCCCTCGAACCACGCGCGCAGCATCGCGTCGTCGTCTCCCTGTGCGCTGAACGGCCGCGCGTCGACCGTCGCGCGCGTCTGCGTCACGGCTCCGAGGTGCCTCGCCGCCACCGGAACAAGCACGCCCAGATACCACTGGCGCAGCGCGAAATCGTCGACGCGCGCCGCCCACTCCGTCGCTGACAGCCCTCGCGCATGGCGCCACGCCGCGAGTTCCCCATCACCGCGGATCGAGAGCTTCGCGCGGAGCAGTGATTCGGACTCGCGACGCGCGCCATCGGTCACCGTCACGCCCTGACGCTTCGCCTCGATCCGCGCGAGGCCGAGCACCGTGGCTTCGAGCTGGACCGCGTCGAGGTGTCCGTCGAGCGCGAGGTCGGCCATCAACTCCGGCGTCACGCGCGATGACGCGTCGTCGACCGCGCCGCGGCGCGCGTCCTCGTCGGCCACGAACGCCTCCCACGCGTCGGTGCGCTCGAAGCGAAAGCGCGCTTCGAAGCGCTTCGGTGACGCCGTGAGAAACACTCCGAGTCCGCGAAGGAGCGCCCTCGCGTCGTCGGCCTTCTGACTGCGAGGTGTGGCCCTCGTCCATGCGCGCAACCGCGCGATGGAGTCCTCCGCGACGCCCGCCGCGAGACCATCGTCGAAGAGCGTCGGCCACGCGCGCTCGGAGAAGAAGCGCCCGCCCGCACAGCGCGCGAGCGTCGCGCGCTCGGGCTCGGTGATGACGCCCTCGGAGCAGGCGATCGAGAGCGCAGAGCGCGTGTCGACGAGGGCCACCGAGAGCGATCGCCAGCCGTGCTCCGCGGTCGAGTGCGCGACGGCCACGGCGTCGTCGGCGTCGAGCGATCCGTCGCGATAGGCGCGAAAGACCTCGCCGACGCCCACCATGCCGAAGCCGTGAAGCTCCGCGGCGCGCAGCGCGCCCATGCTCGACGCGCCCCACACGTGGACGCCCTCCGAGAGCGCCCAGAGCACCTCCTTGTGCCACACGGCGGGCGAGCGTTCGAAGACGCCGTCGATGATCGCGATGGCCCGCGCGCCCGCGCGCGCGGCGCGGTAGACGTCTCCCTGCGCGGCGGGCGGGCGGTAGTCTGCGTCGAGCAGCGCGCGGGCCTCGTCGCGACCGAGCGTCGGGCCGAGGAACACCACCACGTCGGCGCCGCTCACGACGCCTCCGAGAGCGCCCGTCGACGGCGCGCTCCGGGCAGCACGCCCGGCGCATCGGAGGGACCTTCGAGGCCCGGGATCACCACGCGCACCACGGGGATTCCCACGTCGGCGCGCGCGAGGTCGACGGCCACCACCTGACGCACGCCGACCTCCGAGAGACGATCGAGGAGCCACGCCACGTCGCCGTCGAAGTCGTCGTGGTGCGCGTCGGGGCTCCGTGAGAACGACCGCGTCGGAGGCGTCGCGATGCGCGCCAGGGCGGCCGCTCGTTGCGTCTCGTCGAGCGCGCGGAGGTACTGCGCCACGCGGAGGTCATCGCGCGCTCCGGCGATCGTGGTGAGCCGCGTCTGCGCCGCCTCGGTGAGCGCGCGGAGGAGCGCGATCGCGCGGCGGGGGTGCGTCCCGCTGCCGAAGCCGGGGAGAAAGGGGCGGTGCTGGTCTCCCGCGCGCTCGGCGACCTCGCACACGAAGGTGGCGACGCCGGTGTCGCAGGTCGCGTCCCACGCGGCGACCTCGACGCCCGCGTCGTGAAAGCGCGCGATGACCTCGCGGCAGTCACCGTCATCGATGGTCGCGAGGTCGATGGCGGTCGCGCCGAGCGAGCGCGCTCCGCCCGCGCGCCAGAGCGAGACGGCGTCGCGCTCGATGACCTCACAGATCGCGTGCGCGAGCGCTTCGAAGGGGACGTTGCCCGACGCGAGGCCGTTCGACGTGAGCGCGAAGGCGCCGCTCGAAGGCACCAGCGGATGCGTGAAGCGCGTGTGCACGAGCTCGAAGGGGAGCATCACGGAGCGCCCCGCGAAGAGGTCTCGACCGTCGATCCACGGGAGCGCGAGGTGGGGATCGAAGACGCGCGCAGAGACCCGCGGGAGCGCGTCGAGGTCGATGACGTGCTGGTGCTGCGGGAGGTCGGCGCGGCTCGCGTACACCACGGGGCGGATGACGTGCTCGGCGTGCCAGCCTTCGAGCGCCTCCATCGCGGCGGAGACGCGCGCGGCGTCGAGGTCGAGGCCCTTGCCGGGCGACACCGAGACCGAGCGGCTGTCGGGTCGGTGCGCCATCGCGACAGGGATTCCGATGCGGTCGAGGCCCGTCACGTCGGCGACGCGGGTGATGCCCACGCGCGCGAAGCGCGGACGGATGCGCGCGAGCGTCTCGGCGGGAGCGACCGCGCGGTGCGTCCCGCGCAGGCAGGACTTGCGCGCGGAGGTCATGCCCTCACCCCGTCCCTCTCCCGCGAAGCGGGAAGGGTGCCGTTGGTGGCTGCCATGCCCTCACCCTGCCCTCTCCCGCCAGAGGCGGGAGAGGGAGTCCAGGAGAGCATGGAGGGCGGGGCAGCGAACTGGCGAGACACGACGCCCGCGAGCGCGCGGGCGTCGTGTCCCGCCTCTGGCGGGAGAGGGCGGGGTGAGGGCATGGCAGTCGAAACAGGCACCCTCCCGCCGCTTCGCGGGGGAGGGACGGGGAGGGGTTCACCGCCAGAACTTCTCGGTGTTGAGCAGGTAGCAGGTGAAGCCGATGGGCAGCGTGAGCTCCTGCAGAAAGGCCAGCAGCACGCCCGTGTCGAAGAGGCTCTGCACCGCCTCGACGGAGGCCGGGTCCTTCGCCTCGACGACGGCCTTGGGCACGCCGGGCTCGGGCGACGCGCCCGCGGGGTAGTCGGTGCACTGCACCACGTAGACGTGACGCACGCCGTCGCGCGCGCGGCCGAAGACCACGTCGTAGGGTCCCGCGTTGGCGGGGTCGTTGATCGCCGTCTCGCCGCCCGGCGTACGCGGCGCGTCGGGGAGCCCTTGGAGCCACGTCTTCACGTTGCTCTGGGCGAGGTCCATGTCGAGCCTGAAGGTCCCGTCGAGCGCGTCGGCCTCGCGCTTGGGCACGCCGAGGATCATCCCCGCGTTGAACGCCCGCTGTAGCGCGTCTTCGGCGCGCGCCTCGTCGGCGAGCAGCAGGAGCTTCGGCGCGGGCGGCGCGCCCGTGAAGCGCACCACGTAGACCCTGTTGTCCTCGGCCTTGAGCAGGATGTCATCGCGCTCGACCGCGGAGACGACCTCGATCTCTTGAGCAGGCATCGTGAGCGATCCTTTCGTTTCAGATTCCGTAGCGCCAGCAGCGCTTCAAAGGGTCGTTCGCGTCGACGACGAGCGCGGGGTGCGGGTCGTACCACGCGAGCGGATAGAGCAGATCCTGACGCTCCGACGCGACGTTCTCGCGGAGCATCTTCTGGTACCAGGCCATCTCCGAGAAGCGGCGCATCGCCATGAGCAGCGTGTCGGCCTTGGAGAGCTCCCACACCTGCACGAGCCTGCGCCCGAGGCCCGTGGCGCTCGTCGCCGAGGCCATGAGACGCACCCCGAGCTCCGACGCCTGCGGCACGAACTGCTTCGATTTGATCTCCGCCAACGCGGCGAGCCGCCCGGGCTTCACGTCGATCACGTCGATGAGCCGCACGGGTCGCTCGCCCGCGGGCGCCCCGACGGGCGCCCCTGCGCAGCGCCCCGCCGCGGTGTCGGGCCAGCAGCGCTCGGGGTCGTACGCGGTCGGCACGAGCACGTCGTACGAGACCCGCTCGATGTGCTGGATGAAGGGCCCCACCCACGCGCCCTCGGGCTTCGACGCGAGCGCGTGCAGCGCGGAGAACACCCGCGTCGTCGAGAAGCCCTCGCGCACGCGCCACAGGTGCACGATGCGACCGGGCTGCCCGGTGATCGTCGCGCCCGCGCACAGGAGCCGCGCGTCGCCCATCGACCGACGCATCCACGGCCGCCACGCCGTGACCACCTTCATCATGTACTGCCAGCCCGTGTCGACGCGGATGTCGACCGTCTCGAGCAGCAGCTCGTAGCCCCTCGAAGCCCCCGCGACGAGATCCGGGAACTCGCTCGGCGTGTCACTCATCGCCCGCTCCCCTCCGTTTGAACGGGGCGACGATGGATCAGAGAAAGCCGGACGCGCAAGCCTTTTCAACCACCGCTCGCGCGTTCGCCAGCGTCGGTGCGTCGCGCGCGACGGCGACGGCGCGCATCACCTCGTCGGGCAGGAGGATCTGCACCGGTCCGAGGAGCGCGTCGCAGTGCTCCGAGAGCGCGTCGACGCGGCCCGCGTCGGCGTCGAGCGCGATGCGCGGGAGCCTCG
This sequence comes from Polyangiales bacterium, assembly GCA_046351535.1. Classification (GTDB taxonomy): domain Bacteria; phylum Myxococcota_A; class Polyangia; order Polyangiales; genus CAISKJ01. The sequence goes on along the minus strand of JAXLYG010000029.1, from coordinate 83,545 downwards.
CGATCCACTGCATCGGGTAGGGATAGCGCCCCGCGATGGAGGCCCACGTCTCCAGGGCTCCGTCGAGCTCGGCGCGCGCCCCCGCGGCGTCGCCGCGGCGCCAGCGGGCCCACGCCCCGTTGGCCTGCGCGACGCCCACGTAGTCGGGCATCGCGAGGCGCCGCGCGAGGCGCTGCGCCGAGGCCGCGAGGGCGCTCACGGCCTCGACGTCGTCGCACATCCGACGCGCCACGGTGAGGTAGGTGAGCGCGCGGAGCTCGAGGGTCACGTCGCCCACGCGCTGCGCGTCGGCGCGGGCCGCGGTGAGCGCCGCGGCGCCCTCCTCGGGGTCCCCCGCGAAGGCGAGCACGCAGCCGAGGAGGAAGCTCGCGCTGGCCTTCTGCGACAGGTCTTCGAGCGTCGCGGCGAGGCGCGCGGACTCCCGCGCGAGGGCCACGGTCTCGGGCGCGATGCGGTAGCGTCCGCGGCGCAGCTCCTGGTGCACGATGGCTTGATAGAAGCGCGCGCGCAGCCCCGCGGTGCCGTGCGCCTCGACGTCGCCGCGGGCGCGCTCGACGAGGGCCGTCATCGCGTCGACCTGGGCGAGCCAGTAGTGCACCCACACGCGCTCGACCTGCACGGTGACGCGCTCGTGGCGCCACGCGGCGCTGCCGTCGTCGTCGCCGAGGGCGGCCATCGCGCGCTCGTAGTCGGCGAGGGCCTCGGCGTGCTGGTGCGAGGGCTCCCAGGTCTTCGCGCGCTTTCGAAGCGCCCGCGCGCGCGCTACGGGGGCGTCGAGGGGGAGCGCGTCGAGGGCCCGCGTGAAGCCCTCCCTCGCGAGCGCGTACTGCCCCGAGAGGGCGCTCGCCTCGCCGAGCGCCTCGGCCACCGACGCGACCTGCGCGCGCGGCGCGTCGGGCAGCGCGTCGAGGGCCGCGAGGGCGTCGCGAAAGTGCGCGGCGGCGTCGGCGTTGGCGTACGCGGCGCGCGCGGCGTACCCCGCCCGCTCCAGCGCGGCGGCGGCGCGGCGGGCGTCGCCCGCGAGGAGCCAGTGTCGGCCGATGGGGGCCTGCGCGTCGTCGCGGTCGCCCTCGCGCGCCGTGAGCTCCTCGGCGGCGCGGAGGTGCAGCGCGCGCAGCGCCGCGGGGTCGGCGGAGGCGAGCGCGGCCTCGCGCACCTGGTCGTGAATGAACCGCAGCGTCCGCGGCGGCGTGTGCTCGAGCACCTCGCGGCGGCGCAGCACCTCGACGTGGTGGATGCGCCGCGCTTCATCGAGGCCCGCCACGGCGGCGAGGAGGTCCTCGTCGAAGCTCCGACCGAGCACGCCCGCGCAGAGCGCCACGCGGCGCGTGAGCGGCGGGAGCGCGGCGAGGCGGCGCGCGATGATCCCCTGGAGGGTCTCGGGCACGGGGCCCTCGCGCATGCGCGACTCGGCGCCGTCACGGAGCGCCCACGCGCCCTGCGCGTCGCGGCGGAGGGCGCCGTCGGTCATGGCCGCGCGGAGGTACTCGGCGACGAAGAGGGGCGTCCCGTCGGTGCGCTCGTAGACCGCGTCGCGGAGGGCGTCGGAGGGGGCGGTGATGGCGAGCATCCCGGCGACCATGCGGGCCACGTCGGGGGCGCCGAAGCGCTCGACGGCGTGGCGCTCGACGTGGGGGTGCGCCGCGAGGCGCGCGAGGGCGTCGCCCTCCTCCTCGGCGCGCCACATGGCGACGACGCAGAGCGAGAGGGCGCTGAGGTCGTCGTCGGCGAGGCGGCGCAGGGCCTCGCGCGAGAGCTCGTCGGCCCACTGGAGGTCGTCGAAGACCATCACCAGCGGGCGCTCCGCCGAGACCGCGCGCACGACCTCGACCACCGCGGAGAGGACGCGCTCCCTCGCGCCCGCGGCGCCGAGCGCGCCGGGCGCCCACGAGGCCCTCCCCGGCTGCGCCGCGGCGAGCTCGGGGACGACCCGCGCGAGCGTCGCGAGGGCGCCGCCGAAGCGCGCCGAGCGCTCCTCGTCGGTGAGGCCCCGACACGCGTCCGCCACGCGCAGGAGGAGCGGCCGGAAGGCCCGCAACGGCGAGGCGTCGGCGTCGCGCTCGCCGACCGCGTCGAGGCCCCGCGCGATGACCAGGGCCTTGTGGTGCTGCGTGGCCTGGAGGAGCTCGAGCGCGAGGCGCGTCTTGCCCGAGCCGCTCTCTCCGCGGAGCACCACGAAGGCGCCGCGGCCCTTGCACGCGTCGGAGACCGCGCCCTCGAGGCGGCGCATGAGCTCGGCCCTCCCCACGAGCGGCGAGCGGTAGATGTACCACGACGTCTTCGCGGGCTCCGCGGGCGCGGCGCCGAGGATGACGTCGAGCGCGCGCGCCACGTCGGCGGCGTACCCGAAGCGGTCTTGCGGGCGCTTGGCGAGGAGCCGCAGCACGAGCGCGTCGAGGGCCGCGGGCACGCCCGGGGCGCGGCGCGACGGGGCCTCGGGCGTGACGTGCACGTGGCGGTGCAGCATCGCGAAGGAGTTCTCGACGACGAAGGGCGGCGCGCCCGTGAGGCACTCGTAGAGCACGCAGCCGAGGGAGTAGAGGTCCGAGCGCGCGTCGACGAAGTCGCCGAGGAGCTGCTCGGGCGAGGCGTACGTGAGGGTGCCCGCGTAGGCGATGCGGTCGAGGGTCTCGCGCCCCGTGCCGGGGAAGAACTGCGCGAGGCCGAGGTCCATGAGCACGGCGCGCCCGTCGTCGGTGACGAAGACGTTCTCGGGCTTGAGGTCGCGGTGCACGACGTTGCTCGCGTGGAGCGCCGCGAGGCCGTCGCACACGTCGCGCAGGCGCGAGAGCATCCCCCAGCGCGCGGCGAGGTCCGCGGGCTCCGCGGGCGTGTCGGGCACGTCGTCGAGCTCGACGCGGAGCGTGTGCCCTCGGAGGAGCTCCATCGCGAACCACGGCGAGGCGTCGTGGACGCCGTGATCGAGCACGCGCACGACGCCCGGGTGCGACACGAGGCTCAGCGCGTGGATCTCCCGGCGCAGGTGCGACAGGTCCGCCCCCGGCGCGGCGCGCACGCTCTTGAGCGCCACCGCGACGCCGTTGGGATCGCGGGCGCGGTGCACGACGCCCATCCCCCCGCGACCGATCTCTTCTTCGAGCGTGTAGTCACCGACCTTCACGCCCGCGACGAAGCTCACGGGCGCGACTCTACGCCCGATCCGCCGCGAATCGTCAATGTGTCTCTGGCGTTTGAAGGGGCGCCGTGTCTCTCGAACCACACGGCCCGACGGGAGGCGTCAGGGGCAGGCGGCGTCGACGCACGCGACGCCGGGGAGTCCGCCGGGGCTCACGCAGCAGTTGCTCCCGCGGCACGCGGCGCAGGGGCACGACGAGCACCCCGTGGCGGCGACGTAGTCCTGGCAGCGTCCGGCGAGGCACACCTGACCGCGGCCGCAGACGGTGTCGCAGCGACCGCAGTTCCGCACGTCGGTCTGGAGGTTCACGCACGACGCGCTGTTGCAGATGGTGTTGGGCGCGCCGCACGACATGGGGGCCGTGCAGCTCCCGGTGACGCACACCTGCCCGCGGCCGCACGGGTTGTTCAACGCGCCGCAGTTGGCCGGGTCGGTCTGGAGGTTCACGCAGCGCCCCATCGTCGCCGTGAGCCCCGGGAGGCACGCGCACTGGCTCGTGGTGGCGTTGCAGTACTGGTCCGAACGGCACTGGGCGCCGCCGCAGTTGTTCGGGTTGCCGACGGAGCTCGAGCATCCTCCGGCGACGGGGGTCGTGCCCGCGGGGCATCGGCACGCGCCCATCTGGCAGGTGGTTCCGCCCGCGCAGGTGTTCCCGCAGGCGCCGCAGTTGCGCACGTCGGTCTGCGTGTTGACGCACGCGCCGCCGCAGGTGGCGAGGCCCGCGCCGGTGCACGCGCACGCGCCCGACACGCACGCGAGGCCGCCGTTGCAGGCGTTTCCGCAGCGCCCGCAGTTGCGCGCGTCGCTCGCGAGCGAGACGCACGCGCCGTTGCACATCACCATCCCGGCGCCGCAGACGCACGCGCCCGACACGCAGGTCTGCCCCGGGGCGCAGTTGTTCCCGCAGCGCCCGCAGTTGTTGGTGTCCGTCGCGAGCGAGACGCAGGTGCCGCCGCAGGTCACGGTCCCCGCGCCGCACACGCAGCTCCCGGCGACGCAGGTCGCGCCCGCGCCGCAGGCGTTTCCGCAGCGGCCGCAGTGGTTCGCGTCGGTCATCAGCGACACGCACGCGCCGCCGCAGAGCTGCCCGCCCGCCGCGCACATGCACCGCCCCGACACGCACGATCCGCCTGCGCCGCAGGTGTTTCCGCATCCGCCGCAGTGCGCGACATCGGCGCTCGGATCGACGCACGCGGCGCCGCAGCGGATCTGCGTCCCCGTGCACATCACCAGCACGTCGGGCGGCGGCGTCGCGCCGTCGGGCGGCGGCGTGACGGCGTCGGGCGTCACGGACCCGTCGGGCGGCGTCGCGCCGTCGGGTGACGCGGTCCCATCGGGCGGCGGTGTGACCGCGTCGGGTCCGGCGGCGTTGTCGACCGCGACGTCGGCGACGTCGAGGCTCGCGTCGAGCCACGACGTGGGAGCGTCGTCGGAGCACCCGATCGACGCGAGGGCGAGGGCTGAGAGGCACGACAAGATCAAGCGCTTCGACGGCATTGCAGACCTCTGCGCGCGGGGCGTGCGACAGCTCCCGAGACCACCTCTTCGAGGCGCTCCGCTCCGTGCTGCGGATTCTATGTCCGAACCGCGCGTCGCCCTTCGGGGCAATCGCCCGGTCGAGGCTCGGGCCGATCTCCGAAAAGGCCGTGAAATACTGTGGGATTCGTGCGCAGCACCCCGCGGCGGGGCAAGGGCGGCTCAGCGCTCGGGGGTCATCGGTCCGAGGCCGCCGTAGCGCGCGCGCTGCGCTTCAGTGAGCCTTCGCGCGCGGGCGATGTCACGGAACACCGTGGCGCCCTCCGTCGCGGTGCGCGGTTGACCGGGCATCGCGCGGTCGACGCGGTAGAGCCCGAAGCGGGGGACGTACCCCTCGGCCCACTCGAAGTTGTCCATGAGCGACCAGTGGTAGTAGCCGCGCACGTCGACGCCCGCGCGGCGCGCGCGCTCGATCTGTTCGAGCGAGCGGACGATGTTCTCCGCGCGGCGCGCGCCCACCTCGGTGGCGATCCCCCCTTCGGTGACGGTGAAGGGGACCGTCGGGTAGCGGCGGCCCATGTCGACGAGGACGTTGTAGATCCCGGGCTCCCAGAACTCGTAGCCCATCGTCGGGACGCGGTGCGTGGCGTCGGGCGCGGGCACGCACGCGCCGAGGTCGATGTTGGGCAGGCACACGTTCGCGCGCACCCGCGGGAGGATCTCGGGCGTCCCCGACACGCCCGAGCGGAAGTAGTACTGGAGCCCGAGCCAGTCGAGGTGATCGCGCCACTCGGGGTGCATCTCGGGCGCGGAGCCGTCGAGGCTCGCGTCGAAGACCCCCGTCTTCACCGCGTCGACGAAGAGGTAGTGATAGACCGCGCGCACGCGGTCTCGCGCGGCGACGTCCGCGGGGTCGGCGCTCGGCGCGCGGCTGCGCGAGGGGACCCACTCGGCCACCGAGAGCGTGAAGCCCACCTCCGCCGCGCTGCCGTCGCCGTCGGCGTCGACGGTGTCGTTGGCCTTGATGGCCTCGTACACCGCGACGTGGGCGCGGGCGTAGTTGCGCACCGCCGCGACGAAGCGGTCGGTCTGCGCGAAGAGCAGGTTGCGCCCCGGCGGAAAGGTCTCCTGCCCGTACGATGCGAGGAGGTAGTTGATGGGCTCGTTGACCGTGGCCCACTCGTCGACGCGGTCTCCGAAGGTGCGCGCGAGGAGCGCCGCGTGCTCGCGCAGCTCGTCGATGATCTGCGCGGCGCCCGCGTCGTTGTCCCAGCCGCAGAGGTCCGTGTCCGAGGGCGCGGTGCAGGGCGTCCGACGCCGCGGGTCGTCGACCCACAGGGGGCTCGCGAAGTGGTGCACCGTCACCGAGGGGCGCATCCCCCGCGCGCGGATCGCGTCGAGCACCTGGCCGTAGTGGGCGAGCGCGGCCATGTCGATCTGATCGCGGCGGGGCTCGATGCGCGACCACTCCATGCTGAAGCGGTACGAGTCGACGCCGAGGTCGGCGGCGAGGCCCACGTCGGCGACGCCGTTGGTGTACCCGAGCACCGCGTCGCCGAGGGGCGCGCGGCCGTGACCGAGCCCCCCCATCGCGACGGGGAGCGTCCACACGTACCAGTCGTTCTGGGAGAGCATGTCCTCGACCTGCGCCGAGGCCGTGGCGACGCCGAAGGAGAAGCGCCCGCGGCCCGTGGCGCCCGAGCGAGGCCCCGCCATCGGGTACATCACCTCGCCCGGCGCGAGGAGGTCCGCGGGGTCGAAGGTGGGCACGTCCGGCGCGGCCACGTCGGACGGCGCGTCGCTCCCTGTCTCGGCGCGGGCGTCGGTCCCTGCGTCGGCGGTCGCAGGAGTGTCGCTGCAGCCCGCGAGCGAGGCCGCGAGCGCGAACATGGAAGCCGTCACCAGGGTTCTCACAGTGGTTCTCCAGCGGATCGTGCCAGAAGCGCCCGGGCGAGGGAATCGCCGCGCCGACGCAGCAACGGATTCCATCGGGGCGCGCGGGGCGTGTACCCTTCGCGCGTGCGAATCCTCGTGGTTGAAGACGACTCCAAGGTGGCCAGCTTCGTGGCGCGCGCGCTTCAAGAAGAGGGACACCAGTGCGACGTGGCGAGCGACGGGCTCGAGGGTGAACGTCAGGGGCGCCTCTCGCGCTACGACGTCATCGTCCTCGACTGGATGCTCCCCGGGCTCGACGGGCTCTCGGTGTGCCGCTCGCTGCGGCGCGCGGGGGTGCGTACGCCGGTGATGATGCTCACGGCGCGCGACGAGGTGGGCGAGCGCGTGCTCGGCCTCGACGCGGGCGCCGATGACTACGTGGTCAAGCCCTTCGCCCTCGAGGAGTTCCTCGCGAGGGTGCGCGCGCTCGGGCGACGCGCCAACGAGGGCGCCGGGATGCTCACCGTCGAGGGCCTCACGCTCGACCTCACGCGCCGCACCTTCACCGTCGAGGGCGGCGCCCCGGTGGAGCTCACGGGCCGCGAGTTCGGGCTCCTCGAATACCTCGTGCGCAACGCGGGGCGCCCCGTGGCGCGCACCGAGCTCCTCGCGCGCGTGTGGGGCACCGCGTTCGACCCGGGCACCAACGTGATCGACGTGTACGTGCGGCACCTCCGCGAGAAGCTCGGCGAGCAGGGCAAGCGCATCACGACGCTGCGCGGCGTCGGCTACGCCTTCGACGCCTGAGGGCGCACGATGCCCGCGCGCACCCTCCGCGGACGCCTCACGCGCGTGCTCGCCTCCACGCTCGGCGCCACGGTGCTCGTCGCGGGCGTCGCGATGGTCACGTCCCAGTCCCGCCAGCTCCAGAACCAGCTCGACGCCTCGCTGCGGGCCCACGCGCGCTCGGAGATCGAGACGGCGATCGACCGCGTCGACCACCGCGCGCACCTCCACGACGCGCCCATCGACGTGTCGAGCGGCGCCGACGAGACCGTGGCCCTCACCAAGTACGCGGCCCTCTACGGCGACCACGGCGCGCCCCTCGCGTCGACGCGGCCCTTCCGCGGACGCCCGCCCGTGTGGAGGTCCGCGTGGGTCAACACCTGCTTCGACCTCGAAGGCCCCCACGAGACGCTGCGCGCGGTGGTGCTCCCCATGGGCCGCGAGACCGACGCGCGCGCGCTGCTGCTCGCCGTGCCGCGGTCTCCGCTCGACGCCGCGACGCGGTCGCAGGCCCTCCTCGCGCTGGGGCTCCTCGCCGTGGCCGTGGCCCTCGCGACGGGCCTCGCGGCGGCGCTCGCGCGGTGGCTCACGCGCGACCTCGAGGCCATCGCGCGCACGGCCCGCGAGGTGGCCCGCGGAGACCTCGACGCCCGCGTAGGCAAGGTCGGCGGCGTGGCCGAGGTGCGCTCCCTCGCGGCGGACCTCGACAACATGATCGCCCGCCTCGCGGAGCTCGTCGCCACGAAGCGCAGGTTCGTCTCCGACGCGGCCCACGAGCTCCGCGCGCCGCTCACGTCGCTGCGCGGAGAGCTCGAGCTCGCGCTGCGACGCCCGCGCACCGTCGACGAGTACCGCGCCGCCCTCACGCGCGCCCACGACGACGTGCTCGCCCTCGGGGCCCTCGCCGACGACCTCCTCGCCCTCGCGCGAAAGCGCACCGACGCGAGCGAGGCGCGGGCCTCCGTGGCCGAGGCGGCGCGGCGGGTCACGGAGCTCCTGCGCGAGCGGGCGGCGCAGCACGACGTGAAGCTGCGCGACGAGGTCGGTGACCTCCACGTGCGGTGCGCGCCGAGGGACCTCGAGCGCGTCGTGAGGAACCTCGTCGAGAACGCGATCCGTCACGCGCCCGCGGGCACCGCCGTGAGCCTCAGCGCCGACGCCCACGGAGAGACCGTCACGGTGGCCGTGCGCGACGACGGGAGCGGCGTCCCCATCGAGCAGGCCGAGCGGATCTTCGAACCCTTCGTGCGCCTCGACGCGGCCCGCACGCGCGACGCCGGCGGCAGCGGCCTCGGCCTCGCCATCGCGCGCGAGATCTGCCGCGCCAACGAGGGAGACGTCTCCCTCGACGTGCACCACGAGGGCCCCGGGGCCCGCTTCGTGGTCACCCTCAAGCGCGCGTAGCCCTACGCGTGGACGCGCCGCGCGGCGGAGACGATGTCGTCGGCCTCGAGGTCGACGCCCAGAAAGGCCAGGCCCACCCCCTGGGTCATCCCGTCGGGGCCCTTGAGCCGCAGGGTGTGACGCACCTCGCAGCGGGAGGTCATCTCCCACGACCCGTCGGGGACCGCGAAGGTCACGCGCACCACGGTGCCCGGCGCGTAGGGGTCGGCGGTCTCGACGAAGAGCCCGCCGGGCGAGATGTCACGCCCGACGCAGCGGCGAATCCCGAAGGGGCCGTCGACGAGGACTGAAAAAGCGAGCCTCAGGCGAGGTCCGTTGCGGCGCTCGGTCTTCACGAAAAGCAGCGTAGTCCGGGGGCGTGGCGGGGGGGCAACTTCCCTGCTGCGCGCGGCGGCGGCGGGGCCGCAGGCCGATGACCCCTGCGTTCATTGCGCGAACTCCGCGCGGGGGATGCGTGGTGCATCTTGACCGCGCGGCGCGTGGACACGTACGTTCGCCGCATCGGGTGAGTCCCGCGGCCGTTGGGCCTCGACGGATTCACCGCCCGCGAAAGGGGCCGCGAGCCTCTCAGCGTGTACCGTCACGAGGAAGAGGATGAAGCTCGTCGTCGCAGGGTTGTCGGACGTAGGTCGTGAGCGGGACCACAACGAGGACTCCTACGCCGTCGAGGAGGAGTTCGGACTCTTCATCGTCTGTGACGGGATGGGCGGGCACCAGGCCGGCGAGGTGGCGAGCGCGCTCGCGATCACCACGGTGGTCGAGCACGTGCGCACCCACGCGGGCGGCGACCGCCTCGCCGTCCTCGCCGACGCGACGCGCATGGCCAACGCGCGGGTCATCGAAGAGGGCGCGCGCAACCGTCGGCGCAAGGGCATGGGCAGCACGCTCGTGGCGATGATCCGCGACGGCGACGACATGGGCATCGCGCACGTGGGCGACTCGCGCTGCTACCGCTTCCGCGAAGGCAAGATCGAGCGCATGACGCGCGACCACTCGCTCATCGAGGAGCTCGCGGGCGACGACCCCATCGCGCACGCGGCCCTCGGCGGATACTCGAACGTCATCACCCGCGCCATCGGCACGGCGCCCGACACCGAGGCCGACGTCCGCCGCGAGAAGCTCCGCGAGGGCGACGTGTTCCTCCTCTGCTCCGACGGCCTCTCGGGCGTGGTGAAAGACCCCGAGATCCAGAAGATCCTCACGCGCGGCGGCGAGCTCGCCGACCGCTGCAAGGACCTCATCCAGGCCGCCAACGAGGGCGGCGGGCCCGACAACATCTCGACCATCCTGGTCCGCGTCGAAGCCTGACCGGCGTCCTCCGCGCCGTCTCCCCTCCGTCCACGAGATCCAACACCGCCATGGCCTTCGAGTCGCTCCTCCGCCGTCCCGCGTCGGTCGCGCTCGCGGGCGTCGCGCTGACGCTCCTCTCTGCGTACTGCCTCGGCGTCGTCGACGCGGGCTACGCGCTCCAGCCCCCGCAGCTCGGCGAGGCCTTCGCGCGCGGCTCCTTCCTCGGCGTGCCCCCCGCGTGGTTCGCGGCGCGCATGGCGGGCTTCGCGGCGCTCACCGGCATCCTCTCCGCGCTCGCCGTCGGCGGTGACCCCGCGGCCCTCGGCGCGTTCTCCTCGACGGCGCTCCGTCGCCTGCTCGTCGTCCACGCCCCGCTGCTCCTCACGCCGTGGTCGCTCGCGCAAGACGACATCGGCCGCCGCCCCTCCTTCGCGGCGTTCTTCGTCGGCCTCTCGGTGGCCCTCGCGATCCGACTCCGCCCCGACACCACCGCCTCCGACGCGCCCGCAGACGCGCCCGCAGACGCATCCGCAGACGCATCCGCAGAGCCCCCCGCGACGCGCGCGAAGCGCATCTCCGCGGGGCTGCGCGCGCACTGGCCGGTGCTCACGGCGATGGCGCTCCACGCGATCATCTTCACGGGGCTCACGGTGCAGCGCGACCGCGCGCTGTGGTCGGCCACCATCGACCTCGGGATCTTCAAAGAGGCCCTCTGGCACACGCTCCACGGGCGCGTGATGTACTCGCCCACGGTGGGCTACAGCTTCTTCGGCGAGCACTTCACGCCGATCATGTTCCTGCTCGCGCCGCTCTACGCGCTGTGGCCCACGAGCGCGTGCCTGCTCACGGTGCAGAGCGTCGCCGTGAGCCTGTCGGCGTGGCCGCTCTACCGCCTCGCGCGCGAGCTCGGTCTGTCGCGCGCCCTCGCGACGGCGCTCCCCGCGGCGATGATCTTCTCGCCGCCGATGCAGACGGCCCTCCACTACGACTTCCACATGGACCTGCTCGCGGTCCCCTGCCTCTCGTGGCTGGTGCTCGCGCTGCACCGCCGGCAATGGCTCTGGTCGTACGTGGCCCTCGTGCTCCTCGTCTCGGTCAAGGAGGACATGTTCATCCCCGCCTCCGCGGCGATCCTCTCGCGGGTCTTCACGGGCGACCGCGTCGACGCGCGTCGGCTCATCCCCGCGGGCCTCGCGGCGACGGCGTACTGCTTCCTCGCGATGTTCGTGATCATCCGCGCGTTCGGCCCGCCGCCCGGCGCGCCGGTCTACATGGGCGGCACCAACACGGGCCACGGGGGATACAAATTCCTCCGCAACTTCAGGCACCTCTCGGGCTGGGGAGGGCCCATGCGCATGCTGCTCGGGCAGCCCGTCCGCTTCGCGCTCTACGCCCTCACCGACTCGCGCCTCACGACGCTCCTCAGCCTCCTCATGCCCCTCGGCTTCCTCTCGCTGCGCGCGGGGCGTCGCCTCATCCTCATGGCGCCCCTCGGGATCATCCTCCTGTCCGACAACCCCGAGATCGTGCAGCTCCGCTATCACTACAGCGCGATCCAGCACCCCGGGGTCTTCTTCGCGGCGGCCTTCGGCGCGGCCGCGTGGGTGCGCGCGAGCGAGCGCCCCGCGCGCGATGCAGGCCATCACGGGGATGGTGATCGCAGGCGCCGTGGTGCTCCTCGGGATGCACCCCGCCAGCGTGTGGGCGCGCACCCACGCGACCGACCGCCACGTCCCCACGGCGCACACCGCCGCGGTCGACAGGCTCGCCGCGCGGATCCCTCCGACGGCGACGGTGAGCGCGACGACCTTCGTGGGCCCGAGGCTCTCGAATCGCCCCTGGAGCAACGTGTTTCCGCATGGGGTGCAGCGCGTCGACGCGGCGCTCATCGACCTCCAGCGCCCCGCGTGGCCCCTCGAGCCCGCCACGCGCGACGAGACCATCCGCGCACTCATGCGCCAGGGGTGGAGCGCCGCCGCGTGGGAAGACGGCGCGCTCCTCATGCTCCGTCACGGAGACACGTCGCGCAACCGCGAGGCGACGCGAGACCTCTTCGCCCGCCGACGCTACGAGGTCGAAGGGACCGAGTGGACCGAGTTCCCCAACTGCGCCGAGCGTGACGCCGACGCGAGCGACGGGTGGGCCCGCGTGGTGCGCGCGAGCGACCCGAGGGCGCCGGGCTTCGTGGTGTTCGGGCCCTTCGTGCGGCTCTTTCCCGCGCGCTACCGGGTGACCTTCCGCCTGCGCGCCGAGCCTTCGATCTCGCGCGACGAGCCCATCGGAACGCTCGACGTGATGATGAAGGGCGGCGTGGTGATCTCGACCCTCGAGCTCCTCCCCGAGATGTTCCAGGACGCCGCGTGGCACGAGATCCCCGTCGATTTCACGGTGGACCTCACGGGCGCCGACGAGGTCGAGTTCCGCGTGCGCACGGCGAAGCGCTGGCTCCTCGCGGCCGACGTGGTGAGCCTCTCGTCACCCGACGAGGAGGCCCTCGTGAACATGATGATGGTGCGGTAGCGAGCGACCCGAGCGGGCGCCCGAGGGTCAGCGGCGAAGCTTCTGCTGAAAGATCGGGATGACCGTCGCGGCCTTGCGCGCGGCGGACTGCAGCGCGGCGGGCTTGAAGTCCATCTTGAGCGAGGTGACGAGCACCTCCTCGTTGAGCCAGTTGGCGCCGTCGGGGTCCTCGATGAGCTCCTTCGCGCGCTTGCCCTTCACCTCGTTGCGGTCCGGCGAGAACACCCTGGCCTTGAAGGGCTCGTACACGTCACCGAGCGCCTCGCGGAACACCTCGAGGTCGCTCCCTTCGCCCTCGACCGAGTCGATGAGCTCGGGGATTCGATCGCGGTACGCGTCGAACTGCGCGGGCTGCTTCGCGCGCACCTCGTCGAGGGCCACGCGCATCGCGAGGGCGTCGTCGAGGTAGCCCAGGGCGCCCATCGAGTCGGGCACCACGTCGCCCGGCGCGAGGATGTACAGCAGCGCCGTCACCACGTTGTCGCGCAGCCCGTCGTCGAGGTCAGGGTCGTCGGCCACGACGCGGAGGTAGTCCTTGAAATCGTGCTGCAACGTCGAGAGCCAGCGTTCAGCGACCTGTTCGAGCGCGTCGTGGTCGACCATCGTGGTGCTTCTGTAATGCCTTTGTGAGTGGGGCCCGAGCGTGTAACCGCACGCGCGGAGGGTTCAGTCCCGGTTTTCGTCTTCGCGGGGGATGAGGTCTTCAGCCGCGGGGCAGGCCACCTGCACGCCCGTCGGTCCGTTGTTGGTCCGCAGGATGAGGAACACCACGCGACGGTTGCGCGACCACGCCGCCTCGTTGTGCCCCTGCTGGAGCGGACACCGCTCGCCGTAGCCCGCCGACTGGAGCCTCGGCCGATCGACGCCGCGCTCGACGAGCGCACGCACCACCGAGGCCGCGCGGTCGCGCGTGAGCTGGAGGTTGTGGTCGTCGTTGCCGCGCTCGTCGGCGTGCCCCTGCACCTGCACGAGGTTGATCTGCGGATTGCCGCGCAGCGTCGCCGCGACGGCCTCCACGATGGGGATGCTGTCGGGCCTGATCTGCGCGCTGTCGGTCTCGAAGTTGATCGCCTGGAGGATGCGGATGTTGTTCTCCTCGAGCACGGCGATGCCCTGGTCGGGGCAGCCGTCATCGTCCTCGGTGCCGTTGTAGGTCTCGGGCTCGTTGGGGCACCGATCGCGCACGTCGGGGATGCGATCGTGATCGTTGTCGGGGTCGGGGCAGCCGTTCTCGTCCTCGAATCCGTCGCGGTCCTCGGGGTCGTTCGGGCACACGTCCTCGCGGTCGAGGATCCCGTCGCTGTCGTTGTCGGGGTCGGGGCAGCCGTCCTGATCCTGAAACTCGTCGCGGTCTTCGGGCTGGTCGGGGCACTGATCGACCGCGTCGAGGATTCCGTCACCGTCGCGGTCGTTGTTGTCGCGGTCGGGGCAGCCGTCCTGATCCTCGACGCCGTCGCGGTCTTCGGGCGTGAGCGGGCACTGATCGTCGACGTCGGGGATGCCGTCCTGATCGTTGTCGGGGTCGGGGCAGCCGTCTTGATCGTCGAAGTGGTCGAAGTCTTCGGGCTGGTCGGGGCACTGGTCTTCGTCGTCGCGGTAGCCGTCGCCGTCGCGGTCGCCGATGGAGGGCTCGAACACGAAGCCCACGAACGCGCGGAGGTTGGCCGCGGCGTCGGCGTCGAAGATGCGTCGGCCCGCGCCGATCATCAGGTACGAGTTGGCGACGACGAAGATCTTCAGCCCGCCGATGGCCTCCATGGGCGTCGAGGCGGGGGCGAAGAAGTTGTTGGTGTACGTGCCGCCGTAGACCTCGGCCACGAGGTCGAGCGCGCTCGCGACGCGGACGCTGAGCCCGAGGCCCATGGTGAGGGGGTTGGCGTACGTGGTGTTCGCGAGCCTGGCGCCGGTGCCGAGACCGAGGCGGTAGCCCACGTTGAGGTCCATGCGGAAGCGCCAGTGGGGGCGCCACTCGGCGGCGAGCATGGGCCAGAGCATCACGCCCGGATCGCCCGCGAAGTTCGACGGACCGCCCATGAGGGGGATGCCCGCTTGAAGCACCAGGCCGAGGCCGAAGTGGGTCCGCTCCGAGCGCAGGAAGCGGAACTTGACGTGCACCGTGGCCGAGCCGAAACCCTGGTAGTTGAGCCCGTTGGGCTGGAGGTTGTACCCGCCGACAGGCCCGATCGCGTTGTCGCCCGTGGAGCCCGGCCCCGACACGAGGTGCACCGGGAGCTGGAGCCCCACGATCATGAAGTTGGCGATGCCCACGTTGGCGTGGAGCACGCCCGAGAACATGTTCGCGACGACGGGCTCACCCGGCGTCCCCGCGCCCATCATCCCGTTGGGCGGGAGGAGCGTGCCCTGACGCGCGAGGCCGCGGCCCCAGTCGACGACGAGACCGAAGGAGGTCGTCCCCGCGCCGAGGATGTCGGTGCCGTTGACCGTGAACTGCCCTTTGGAGTCGACCGCGTGGCGGAAGAGGTGGAGGTCGAAGCCCGTGTCGTTGGGCAGCGCGTCCTGCGCGCGCGCCTCGGAGGAGAAGCCAAGCGTAGCGAGCGTGAGGGCCGCCGCCCCGACGAGCCTTGAGATGCGGGGTTCCATCGCGGCGGACGCTAACAGGAACGCTCCGCGAGGGTCAATTTGCACGAACGCCGCGCGTGCGCATCGTGCGATCCTCCGCGCGCAACGGGAGAAACAGAGCCATGGGAGCGTCGATGGGACACGACAGGGTGGTGGTGATCACCGGAGCCTCGGCGGGCATCGGCGAGGCCCTCGCGCGCGAATACGCCTCGCGCGGCGCGCGCACGGCGCTCCTCGCGCGGCGCATCGAGCGCATCGCGGCCCTCGCGAAGGAGCTCGGCGCCGACCGCGGACGCAGCCTCGCCGTCGCCTGCGACGTGACGCTCGACGGCGAGCTCGAAGCGGCCATCGACCGCGTGCGCTCGGAGTTCGGCCGCGTCGACGTGGTGGTCGCCAACGCGGGCTTCGGCGTCGACGGCTTCCTCGAGCGGCTCACCGTCGAAGACTACCGCCGGCAGTTCGAGACCAACGTGTTCGGCGTGATCCGCACGGCCAGGGCCGCGATCCCGTCGCTCGTCGATTCGCGCGGCGTGCTCGCCGTCGTGGGCAGCGTGTCGGGCTACATCGTGCAGCCCGGCGGATCGGCCTACGCGATGAGCAAGTTCGCGGTGCGGGCCCTCTGCGACGGCGCGCGCGCCGAGCTCGCGCCGCGCGGCGTGGCGGTGACCCACATCGCGCCGGGCTTCGTGGTGAGCGACATCCGCCGCACCGACCGTCAGGGCAGGCTCCACGAGGAGAAGGCCGACCCGGTGCCGACGTGGATCCAGATGCCCGCGGAGAAGGCCGCGAGGCTCATGGCCGACGCGATCGATCGCCGCGCGCCCGAGCTCGTGCTCACGGGTCACGGACGCTTCGGGGTCTTCATGGCGCGCCACGCGCCGTCGCTCGTGCGGGGCGTGATGGGGCTCCTCGCGAGGCGCGGGACGCTCGTGAAGAAGTCAGACCCTTGAGCTGAAAAAGCCGATCGATCCGCGGAGGGTGCGCTTCAAGAGAAGTCGCTCCTACGCGGATCGTCATCGGGTTGGTGGTGTGATGGTTCGCTGCGCGACGCGGTGACCGCGAGGGGCACTACTTCTGCGCTGCGGGCTGAGCGGCGGTCGCGGCTGCGGCCTTGGCGCGGAGGCGGGCCTCCTTGGCGGTGCGGCGACGCTTCTCACGACGGCGATTGCGGGGGTCTTGCGGGGTTCCCATGACGATGGCGCGGAGGCGTATCGCAAGCGAAGCGCGATGTACAGTGCCTTGCGCGCGAAAACGTCGATCACTCGACGGGACAGGCCTGCGAGCGCATGAGCTCGACGAGCTTCGCGCGTACGTCGCGCGCCACCTGCGGAGGCACCGCGTGGCCCACGCCGGGGTACGTGCGGAGCTCGGCGCGAAAGCCCACCGCGCGAAACGCGTCGTTCGTCGCGCGGTCGTCGGAGAGCGACACGCGCCCGTCGGCGTCGCCATGAAACGCCGTCACGCTCGGGAGGAGGCCCCCCACGTCGCGCGCCGCGGGCCAGAGTTCCCTCGGCAGGAGGCCCGCGATGGGGAGCGCCGCGAAGACGCCCGCGCCGGGCCGCGCGAGCACGGCGTACGAGAGCATCGCGCCCTGCGAGAAGCCCATCACCACGGGGAGTCCGCACGTGGGGTTCGCCGTCGCAACGCGCAGGATCTCGGGCGTCACCACGGCCGCCGCGTGACGGACCTCCTCGGCCCAGCGCGCCTGCGGCATCTCGGATCGCATGCCGAACCACGCGTAGCCGTCGCCCCAGCGGTTGATGCCCGCGGGCGCGGCGACGCGGAGCCGCAGGCCCATCGACGTGACGAGCTCGATGAAGGCCTCGGGGGTATCTCCGAGGCCGTGCAGCGCGATCACGAGCGGGAGCCGCGCGTCGTCGGGCGCTCCCCCCGTGACGCGGGTCACGAAGCGGAGGGTCTCCGCGGGCGTGGGCGCGACGATGGGCGGCGGTGACGGCGCGGCGGGCGGTGCGGTGACGGTCGACGCGTCGCGGGTGGCGGATTGCGCGGCGGGCGCGGCGCGACGCGGGTCGTTCTGGGGCTGACGGATGCAGCCCGCGAGGGAGAGCGCGAGGAGCGCGTGGCGGTGTGCGAGCACGGTGACTGCCTCTCGCACGAAACACGTTGCGATGGAACGGAGCCCCCACTCCGACTTGCACGGAGCTGGTCCCGCGTACCGGGCGGGCGTGTCGCTGTCTGCACCTTGGGGGCGAAACACAAGCGGTCGGAGACAAGCTGCAAGGTCAGAGACGAAGAGCGGAGGATGCCGGAGTCGAACCGGCTGCTCCCTGAGGAGCCGCGCCTTAGCAGGACGCTTGACACACCACCATGCCGTACCCTCCAGACAGCGGTAGAAGGGGAGGGATTCGAACCCTCGAGGAGCGCCTCGCGACGCTCCGCACTGTCTTCGAACCAGGCGCCGACGCCCATCGGCGTGATGCCCTTCTACCGTGGCAGGTGCGCCAGGAGTCGAACCTGGCTCATCGGTTTTGGAGACCGACCGCGTCGCCGGACGTTGTGTGCACGCACCTATTCAGAAACGCTTTGATTCTCGGCGGAAGGAGGGGGAGTCGAACCCCCAAGGCTCATCGCTCGGCCGTGCTCCAGACGGCAGCCGTCGCCCATCGGCTTGCCCTTCCGTGGTGAAATCTCTCTGCGGCGGAAGGAGGGGGAGTCGAACCCCCAAGGCTCATCGCTCACCGTGGTTCGAGCACGGCGCCGTCTCCAATCGGCTGGCCCTTCCAGAACAAGGCGCGTGACGAGACAGAGGGGTGCCGCCGCCCTCCGCCTCGCGCGACGCTCCGAAGACGCGCGTGAGAACGCGTCGAGCGAGCGGGCGAGGCGGAGGGCGGCGGGAGGCGCTCAGCGCTCACGCGACGCTGAGGTAGTCGCGCCAGCTCTCATGCGCCGCCTCAACAGGCGAGACGGCGGGCATGAACGCTGGTCGCTCGGGGATCCGAGGGAGCGCCATCTTCGCCTGGTCGGGCGTGCGGTCGGCCTTGCGGGCGTTGCACGGGACGCAGCAGGTGACGATGTTGGTCCACTCGGTGCGGCCGCCGTGGGCGCGCGGCACGACGTGGTCGAGCGTGAGCTCGGGCGCGCCGGGCTGCGCGCCACAGTACTGGCACGCGAAGTTGTCACGCCGGTAGACGTTGGTCCGCGAGAACTTCACGCGGCGGTCCTGCCGGGCGTAGCGGCGGAGGCGCACGACGGAGGGCATCGGGAGCGAGGCGCTCACGCTGCGGATCTCGTGCTCGTAGGCCTCGACGACGTCGACCTTGCCCAGAAAGACCAGCGTCACGGCGCGCTGCCAGGGGATGACCTTCATGGGCTCGTAGCTGGCGTTCAGGAGGAGCGTGGATGCCATGTTCATGACCTCAGGTGTCGGAGTGATCGAAGAGCTCGGTGGGGATCACGAGACAGATCTCCGACGCCTCGGGCGCCAGCTGGGCGGTGCGCTGCGCCGGATTCGAACCGGCGGTTTCCTGGCTCTCTCCGCTCGTGCGGAGGTTGGCAGCGCGAATCTCGAACACGCCCGAGATCCGTCTCTTTCTCTGCGTTCTGTGCGTCATCGTCGTCGTCGTCTCCCTTCGTGGGGTCGGTGGGTGGGTGTGCTCGCCGTTGGCCGGGCGCGTGGCACTCCGGTGGCAGCGGTGACCTGCGAGGCTCGGAACATTCGGAGCTTTCGGGGCATCATCGGGTGCGCGCAGCAGGATTCGAACCTGCAACCTCCCGGGTTTGAGCCGGTCGCCTCGTCCCTGCTTGGGCTATACGCGCGAGAACTTTCCTGTGACGTTTGAGCTTCGTGGAAGGGTCCGGGAAACCATACGAGATCGTGACGAAGGTCACGACCGAGCATGGTGTCCCGGTGTGTAAGTGCACGTGGAGGGATTTGAACCCACACTGAACGGCCTCTCGAACCGCTGCCACTACCGGTTGGGCTACACGTGCGTTGCGGAGGCAGGAGTCGCACCTGCAACGGCGAGCTTATGAGACTCGCTTGTCACTCAGACCTCCGCGGCTCCCACCCCCGGAATCGAACCGGGCATCTCGCGTTCGGACCGCGAGGGTTTCACCAACAGCCTCGGTGGGAATTGCATTGGAGACGCCGTCGGGTATCGCGCCCGCACACGCGGCTTTGCAGGCCACGCTTCGCACTTGCGATCGACGTCTTGAATCTGCGGTGGGCAAGGCAGGAATTGCACCTGCGACCACCCGGTTATCAGCCGAGTGCTCTTCTACTGAGCTACGTGCCCTCTCAATCAGTGGAACCGGAGGGAGTCGAACCCTCATCCGCGAGTAGCGAGCTCGCTGTCTTCCCTTTGGACGACGGCCCCGAGTGAAGCGATGAAGAGACAGCGCACGCCGAGGGATTCGAACCCCCACTGGACGGCCTCGCTGGCCGTTGCCTCTGCGCAGGTTGGGCTACGCGTGCGAGTTGGTGACAAGGCGTTGACGGAGTGCGCACGGAGGGATTCGAACCCTCACTGGACGGCTTCTCGAACCGCTGCCGCTACCGAAGTTGGGCTACATGCGCGTGACGGACCGCGAGGCGATGAGTGCACACGGAGGGATTCGAACCCTCACTTGACGGCTTCTGAGACCGCTGCCACTACCGAGTTGGGCTACGCGTGCGTGGAGGCTGTGACGGTCGCGGAGGCAGGAGTCGCACCTGCTGGAGCGGGCTTATGAGACCCACGTGCCTCTGAGGCCACCGCGAGGCGTGATCGTTCGTTGCACCCGCCCCCGGAGTCGAACCGGGCGCATTCGCGTTAGGACCGCGACGGTCTACCGACAGCCTCGGCGGGTGTATTGTGTGGTCAGCGCAGCGGGCTTTGCTCCCGCGACCTCCTGCTCCCAGGGCAGGCGCTCTCCTGACTGAGCTACGCGCTGATGTAACGGTGGATGGAGAGGGATTCGCACCCCCACAGCCTCTCGGCCCCGCGTTTACAGCGCGGTTGGCTCACTCATGCACGCCCATCCATACAGACGAATCAGTGGAACCAGGGGGAGTCGAACCCCCATTACCGGTGTGCAAGACCGGAGTCCTCCCATTGAACGATGGCCCCGTCGAGACAGAGAACCGAGACATTTCCCCATGAATTACGTGACGAAGGTCACGACCGAGGATGGTGTCCCGACATAACAGTGGACCTCCCTGGAGTCGAACCAGGCCTCTCCGGGTTTCAACCGGTTGCACAGACCGCTGCGCTAGAAGTCCATCACTTGCTCCCCGCATGGTGCGCGGTGTCGGGTGACACGGCGCCACGCGCGGGGAGCGACCTTGCAGGTTGTCAGAGATCCATCGAAGGGCGGACGTCGCCCCATCGCCGCGCGCGTCGATCGCTCGACATGCCGGACGTCGGTTGCCAGCCGTGGATTCGAACCACGCCTTGGACCGGTTCAAAGCCGGTTGCCCTGCCGCTGGGCGAGCTGGCACCTGTCGCAGTGGGCCCGGAGGGACTCGAACCCTCACCTCTGCGGGTAAAAGCCGCGTTCTCTGCCTCTCGAGATCCGGGTCCTCGATCGTCGTCCCCATCTCTGCGCGCCTCTTCAGGATCGCGAGGTCAGGGACCCCTCACTCTAACTTTAGCATCTATACGCTCATCTTCAAGATTTGTTTTCTACATTTGTTTCTTTTGTTTTCGGGGAAGTATCGCATTTGAATGACGCACCTCTCCCGTCTCGCGTCGGCCCTCCTGCCGCGCGACTTCTCTGCGTCTCTCGACGCGCCCTCTTCGATCTGCCGTCCGGTCTCCCGCGTTCGGGCGGTCGGGCGTCGGCTTCGGACCAGATGGCTCCCTCGCGGGAGCTGCCCGGTCGGCCCTCGGGTTCCGGTGGGACTGTCAGCGGTCCCGTTCGGAGGCCCAGAAATGCAGAAGGCCGACTCTGCCTGGTGGCGGAGCCGGCCTTTTCAGACCTTCGGTACCTGTCCCGGGGGTTCTACTCCGGTAGGGCCCTGCTCCTGCCATGTTGTCCGCTGCGCCGAATGCTCGCCTGAAGCTCCAAACACGAGGTACCGAGATACATTTCGAAACCGCCGAAGAACTGCGGCGCACTCCCTTTGACCGCTCCGGGCCACGAGCGCACTGCCTTGTCGGCGGTGGCGTCATTGGCCCTGCACGCCGCGGCCGCCAGACGAAGCCCCGCAACAGGGACCATCGCCGTCAGGCGCGTGGTGTGAGCAGAGTCGGTGGCGAAGTGCAGCATGTTGGTCGTGATCTCGGGTAGGTGCTTCGTTTTCGGAAGTGTCGTCTCGAACCGCCGACTACGACAGAGGTAGTCAGCCGGGTGTTGGGATGTCTTCGAAGAGACCGCCCGCGGGGTATGAACCCGTGAGCGCTTCGTTGACCTCTGGGGGCACTCTAGAGGGGCCCCCGAAGTCTGTCAATATTGTTTTTGATTTTTCTTACCGAATTCTTTTTCGGCTTTGCGCGCCGTGGAATTCGTCAGCGCGGGCGCTTCAGTGCGAATTGTTGGCGGGGGCGCGCGCTGCGGCGGGGGCGCGCGCTGCGGCGGCGGGGGCGGGCGAGCTCGCAGCGTCTCCGCGTGCGGGGGCGCCGACCTCGGCGGGGATGTACTGACGTCCGCGCGGGCAGCCGGCGACCTGGCGCGTGCGGCCGATCACGGCGAGGCGCGTGATGAGGAAGTTCACGCGGCGGTTGCGGGCCCACGCCTGCTCGTTCGAGCGGGGATCGACGGGGCAGTACTCGCCGTAGCCCGCGGGCACGAGGCGGGTGCGCGCCACGCCGCGCTCGACGAGGGCCGCGACCACCGAGTTCGCGCGGTCGCGCGAGAGCTGGAGGTTGTGGTCGTCGGGGGCGCGCTCGTCGGTGTGGCCCTCGACCTCCATCTGCTCGATGTCGGCGCGGTTCGCGAGGAGCTGCGCGAGCTCGCCGAGGATCTCGCGGTTCGTGTTGTTGTCGACGATCTGCGCGCTGTCGGTCTCGAAGAGGATCGGGTCGTTGAGCTCGACCACCGTGCCGAACACGCGGAGCCTGCCCGTGTCGGGGCAGCCGTCGGTGTCCTCGAGGCCGTTGAAGACCTCGGGGTCGTTGCGGCAGTCGCGTCCCTCGGCGCTGTGATCGGCCTCGTCGAGGATGCCGTCGCGGTCGTTGTCGGGGTCGGGGCAGCCGTTGTCGTCCTCGAAGTTGTCGCGGTCCTCGGGCTCGTTGGGGCAGAGGTCGTCGGTGTCGAGGATCTGGTCGTGGTCGTTGTCGGGGTCGGGGCAGCCGTCTTCGTCTTCGAAGCTGTCGCGGTCCTCGGGGTCGTCGGGGCAGTGGTCGACGTTGTCGGCGATCTGGTCGCCGTCGCGGTCCTGCACCTCGCTGTCGGGGCAGCCGTCGGTGTCCTGCTGTCCGTTGCGATCCTCGGGCACGAGCGGGCACTGGTCGTCGGTGTCGAGGATGCCGTCGCGGTCGTTGTCGGGCTCGGGGCAGCCCTCTTCGTCTTCGAAGTTGTCGAAGTCTTCGGGCTCCGTGGGGCAGCGGTCGACGTCGTCGCGGTATCCGTCGCCGTCGGTGTCACCCACCGTGGGCTCGAAGATGAAGCCCACGAAGCCCCTGAAGCTCGACGAGGCCATCGCGGGCGTCACGCCCGTGCCGCCGCCGAGGAAGAGGTACGAGTTGCGGTCGACGAAGATCTTCGCGCCGAGCACGGCCTCCATCGGCGTGGTGGCGAGGGCGTTCGAAAACCCGTTGAGGTACTGCGCGCCGTAGAACTCGGCCATCAGGTCGACGACGTTGCCGAGGCGATACGAAGCGCCCACGCCGTACGTGAGCGACGGGCCGTACGAGATGTCCGACGACCCCTGCCCCGCCGCGGGCGTGAGCGTCGCGTTGTCGCCGAAGGGGATGCGGAACCCGAGGTTGCCCGCCACGCGGAACGCGCGCGAGAAGCGCCGCTCGATGGCGACCGAGGGCCACACCCACGGGCCCGACTCGCCCGCGAAGCTGCGGTTGCCCTGGCCGAAGCTCGGCGCGCCCATCACGGGGATGCCCACCTGGAGCAGCACCGCGAGGCCCACGGGCCAGTACTCGCCGCGCAGCCAGCGGAGCTTCGCGTGGAGGATGATGTCGCCGAGGCCCTGGTAGTTGAGCCCCTGCGTCGCGGGCGCGTACTGACCGAGGTTCGGGAGGGGACCCGTGGTGACGGTCATCCCCGTGCCCGCGTCGGTCGTCACCGAGGTGCCCGGGCCGCTCACGAGGTGAAAGGGCACCTGCGCGCCGAGCACCAGCACGTCGCCGATGCCGATGTTCGCGTGAAAGTTGCCCGAGATCATCGAGTCGACGAGCGCCGATCCGCCGGGGCCGATGCGCGCGAGGTTGGTCCCCACGTCGAGGATCAGACCGAACGAGAAGGCCCCGCGGCCGAGGATGTCGGTGCCGTTGATGGTGATCAGGCCCTTGGAGTCCACCGCGGGGCGGAACAGCCGCAGGTCGAACGATCCCTGCTGGAGGGGATAGTCCTGCGCGTGAGCGGTCGACGCCGTCGTCGCGAGCGCTCCCATCAGGCTCGCGCCCGCCAACAGGGCGCGCGATGACCAGAGGCGAAGAAACCGGGCTTTCATCGGCGCGGACGGTATGTTGCAACCCGCCGTCCCGTCAATCACTCCGCGAGCGCGCCGCGGGAGCCTCAGAGCGCCGCGTCGAGGTCGAGGCTCGCATCGCTCGCGGAGCCTTCTTCCGCAGCGTCTTGCGCCTCGTCGACGGGCGCGTCGTGCGCGTCGTCGGGCGCAACGCTCGCGTCGGACGCAACGCTCGCGTCGGAGCGCGTCGCGTCGGGGAGCGTCGCGTCGGGGAGCGTCGCGTCGGAGAGCGTCGCGTCGGAGAGCGTCGCGTCGGAGAGCGTCGCGTCGGAGAGCGTCGCGTCGGAGAGCGTCGCGTCGGCCACCTCGCTCACGTCGACCGAGGCGCGGTCGCGCGAGACGTCGACGGCGCTGTCGGGCTTGGGGCCCTCGGGGACGATGATCCGCACGATGCGGTCGCCGAGCACCACGTCGTCGCCCGTGAACACCACGCGCACGAAGAAGAGCTGCGGCTGCTCGAGGCTGTCGACGCGCGTGTTCCGCACGTGCACGCGGAAGGTGAGGCGCGTGCGCGTCGACACCGCGGAGAAGGTGTCGGGCACGCCGTCGAGGCTCCCCGCGGGGAGGCGGTCTTCGCGGCGCGGGGGATCGACGCCGTCGGGCGCGATGGCGGAGAGGGCCTCGACGCTGGAGACGAAGCCCCGCGGGTCGTTCTCGACGCCGCCTGCCACGGTGCCGAACGCGAGGCTGTCGAGGAAGCGCGTGATGGCGTCGAGCACCGTGAACGCGAGCCCCGAGCCGTCGGATCCGATGTCGAACACGAGGGGGCACACGCCGCTCACGGCGGGCCGCGAGATGCCTCCGATGCCGGTCACGCAGCGGTTGCCCACGGAGGGGACCACCGCCCCCGTCGCGATGGCGAGCGCCTCGAGCTGCGGGCGCGCGGGCTCGCCCGACGCGATGCCGATCATGCGGGCGTTGATCGCGCGCAGCGCCGCCGCGGCCTGGTCGAGCGAGTGCGTGCCGGGCACCATCGTGCCGTAGTCGATGGGGTCGTGCGAGGGCGCGTCGGTGACGTTGACCACCACGCGCGCGGAGCCGTTGCGAAAGCCCACGCCGCCCACGGTGCCCGAGCCCGCGAGGTCGGGGCGCGGCGTGAAGCGGTCGATGTTTCCGTTCACCGGGCCGAGGAGGCCGACGCCGGTGGCGATCTGGTAGAGCGCCTCGATCGACGCCTCGGGCACGTCGCCGCCGTTCTGGAGCGGCCGGTCGAGGTTGAACACCGCGCTCGTGACGAAGAAGAAATCCGTGGTGACCGGCGTGAGCAGGTCGTACGGCCGATCGGTCGCGAGGCCGTAGGGGCGCACGGGGAAGTCCGCGAAGCGCGACACGCCGATCGCGAGGTCGGTCACGCGCGATCGGAGCTGCGGGATGAGCGTGTCCTGCAGGTTCGCCTTGAGCGTCTGGATCTCGCCGCCGAAGCTCCCCGTCGTGTCGACGGAGAAGTGCACGTCGAGGCGGCCCGCGCGCGGCTGCACCTCGAACGTGAAGGTCTGCTCGGGGTCGTTGCGCGCGAGCACGTACGTCACATCATAGCGGGGGTACGGGTTCACCCCGCGCGGCGGTAGCGCGCCGTCGAAGCTCGCGTCGCCGCCAAAGAGAATCGGCACGTCGATGGGGGGAACGTCGTCGACGCTCTGACCCGACACCGAGGGCGGGCGATCGACCGCGCACCCCGCGGAGAGCGCGCACGCAGCGAGCGCAGCGGAGAGGCGCCGCGCGAATCGGAGGGTCGATCTCGTCGTGCGGCTCACGTGCGCGGAGCGTATCACCCTTCGCGCGCACGAAGTACCATCCGGCCGTGCGCTTCCTTCAAGCGGGCGTCGTCGCGCTCGCGCTGTTTTCAGGCATTCCCCGCGACGCGTGGAGCAACGGACGCTTCCCCGCGGCGAGCTACCTCGTGGTGGGTCCCGGCGCGTCGTCGTCGGTGCTCGCGCTTCGAACCACCTTCGGCGTTCTTCGAAGCGCCGACGCGGGTCGCTCGTGGCGCTGGGTCTGCGAGGAGTCCGTCGAGGCCGTCGGGATGTTCGACCCGAGCATCGCCCTCGGCCGTGACGGGTTCACCACCCTCGCGCTCCCGTCGGGTCTCGCGGTCTCCGAAGACGGCTGCGCGTGGGCGCGCCCCGCGATGACGCCCGCGCGTCCCGTGGTCGACGTCACCAACGACGCGACGGGCGACGTCCTCATCGCCGCGGTGGGCCCGTCGGGAACGCGCGACGAGCTCCTCCGCTCGGAGGACGGCGGGCGCTCGTGGCGATCGACCGCGACGCTGCCCGGGTACTTCATCGAGACCGTCGAGGTGGCGCCGTCATCGCCCGCGAGGGTCTACGTCTCGGCCTTCGTTCCGGGGCCCGAGCCCGTGCTCCTGCGCTCGGATGACGGCGGCGCGACGGTGCGCGAGCTCACGCGAGATTTCACCGGCGGACAGAGCGCGTGGATCGCGGGCGTCGACCCCACGAACCCCGACGTGCTCTACGTCCGCTCGCAGCGACCGGGCGGCGTCGGGACGTACCTCCTGCGCTCGATGGATGGCGGTCGATCGTTCCGTCGCATCGCCGAGACCGACGGCGCCATGCGCGGCTTCGCCCTCAGCGACGACGGCGCCACGGTGTGGTTCGGCAGCTCGCTCTCGCGCGAGGGGCTCCAGCGCTCGGTGCGCGGCGGAGCCTTCTCTCGCACGGCCGATCAGCCCGCGGTGCAGTGCCTCCGCTACCACGCGGGGAGGCTCTACGTGTGCGCCGACGAGGCCGCCGACGGCTACGCGCTCGGCTGCTCCGACGACGACGGTGACAGCTTCGCGCCGCTGCTCTCGCTGCGCGCCATCGAGACGCCCGCGAGCTGTCCGAGCGGAACGCCCGTCGGCGACCGATGCGCCGCGCTCTGGCCGACGCAACGGATGATCCTCCGCGCGATCGACGCGGGACCTCCGCCCGACCGTCCGCACCCGTCGCTCGACGTGAGCGACGTGCGCGATGCGCGTGACGCGGACGATGCGCGCGAGGTGGCCGACGTGATCGATGCGCGCGACGCAGCGGTGGTTGAAGACGTCGCGATGGACGCTCCCGTCGAAGACGTGAGGGCGCTCACGCCTCCGCCCGTGCGTCAGCCGTCGTGCGGGTGCAGCGCGCGCGGTGATCGCAGCGGGCGATGCTGGTGGATGCTTGGGCTGTTGTTACGCAGGCGTCAGCGACGCCAGCCGCCGCGGCCGGCCTGACCCGAGACGTAGCCGCGCTGACGGGAGATGAGCCCGCGGTAGGTGAGCTCGCGCTCGTTCGCGAGGAGCGCGTAGAGGACCTTTCCCGTGGCCTCGGCGTCGTCGGTGGCGCGGTGCGCGTTGGTGAGGTCGACGCCCACGCGCGCGGCCACTTCGCCGAGCTTGAAGCCCTTGGCGCCCGCCTGAAGCGCGCGCGCCCACACGAGGGGGTCGATCCAGTCGGTGCCCACGCGGAGCGCCGGCGGAGACTGCGGCGTGCGCGTGGGCGTGATGCCCGCGCGGCGCATCTCGGCGTAGATGAACGAGCGGTCGAAGCCCGCGTTGTAGGCCACGGGGATGCGGCCCTTGAGGAGTTCCACGAGCTTGGGGGCGAGCTTCTCGAAGCGCGGCGCGCCCTTCACCTTGTCGTCGGAGATGCCGTGCACCGCGGCGGCCTCGGCGGGGATCGGGATGCCCGGGTTGATGAGCTCTCCGAAGCGCTCGATGACCTCGCCGTTCTTGAAGGTCACGATGGCGATCTCGACGATGCGGTCGCCGCGCGAGGGGTCCTTGCCCGTGGTCTCGGTGTCGATCAGCGCGAGGGGGAGCGTGTGCCACGGCGCGTCGACGTCGAGGTCCTCCGCGAGCCCGAGCTGCGCGGGCGGCGCGCGCAGGAGGAACTCCGTGATCCCCGGGTAGGGAAGGCCCGTCGGAAAGCAGCCGCAGCCCTCGTGTCTCGCCATCTCGCGCGCATCCGAGCACGTCCCGCGCGAGGCCGCCACCTCTCGACCGAAGCGCCCGCGCGGAGAGGCGACAGAAGCACGCCTCGCGAGGCTCACTCTCTGCTGGCGCGCGGAGCCTTTTCGTTTCTATCCTCGCGCCCATGCGACCGCGCCTCTTCGCCTCGCTCGCGCCCTGCTTCGCAGCGCTCTTCGGCTGCAGTGCGCCGCGCCTGCCGCCGCCTCCGCCCGAGCCCCCCAACGAGCTCACGCTCGACGCCGAGCACATCCGTCGCGGCGCGCCGCCCGTGAACGTCGCCGCCGACACCGAGCGCGACGAGGGGCGCATCCGCGTGGCCGTGCTCCAGCGCAGGGTGGCCCTCCAGGAGTGCTTCGAGCGCATCCTCCCGGCGAACCCCGACGCCGCGGGGCGCGTCGACGTGACCTTCGTGGTCGAGACCTCGGGGCTCATCCACGACGCCGTGGGCGAGACCTCCGTGGCCCCGCTGCGGCCCACGAAGGAATGCGTGCTCGGCATCGTGCGGGCGCTGCGCATCGAAGGCGTGCAGCACGCGTCGGTGGTGCGCTTTCCCTTCGAGTTCGAGAACCCGCTGCTCGAGATCAACCTCTCGGAGATGGTGCTCTTTCCGCGCATGAACACGGCGCCTCCGACGCTCGCCGCGGTGGCCGTGCAAGCGGGCTCGGGCGACCTCTCGAACCCCGAGGTGCAGAGCCTCCTCGACGCGCAGGCGCAGCCCCTCCTCGCCTGTTACACCCCGCTCCTGCGCGCGCCCGTTCGCCGCGGACAGCAGCGCCCGCAGGGCACCGCGCGCTTCGAAGTCACCGTGGCCCCCGACGGCGCCATCGCCGACGTCGACCGCGTCGAGACCACCGATCCGCTCCCGCAGGCCGCGGACTGCATCCTCGGCGTCATCCAGGGCATGCACATGCGCGCCACGGGTCGCCGCACGGTCGTTCGCATGCGCTTCGCGATGCGCCCCCAAGAGGCACCGTCGCCCTCGTCGACGCCCTGACATTCCGCCACCGACGTCTGAAACGCGACCGCTCCCTGACGAGACCCGTTGGTTTTTCAGGGCGATGGGTTTACACCCGCGGGTCTCTTGCCTGCCCTTCGCGGCGACACGCCTTCGGGGGAGAAGCATGGCATCGCACTGTGTCTTCAGGAGGATCGACGATGAGAACGCGGATCTGGACGACGGCGTCGGCGGGAGCCCTCGGGATGGTGTGCCTCGTGGCGCCCGCGATGGCGCAGCAGACGAGGCGGATCAACATCAACTCCACGCCGCCCGGCGCGACGGTGCGCCTCGACGCGCAGGCGTCGGCCCCCATCGGCGTGACGCCGCTCCGCAACCGCGCGGTCCGGTCGGGCGCGCACACGCTCTTCTTCGAGCTGCCGGGCTACGTGCCGGGGCGCCTCGACATCAACGTGGCGCGCAACGGTGAGGCCTTCACGGGCTCGCTCCAGCAGGCGGGGAGCATCAACGTCTCGGCCGACGTGCAGGGCGCCGCGATCACCATCGACGGCCAGGAGCGCGGCACGTCTCCCACGCGCATCGACGGCCTCGCGCCGGGTCAGCACGTGGTCGAGCTGCGCGCGCCGAACCTCCCGCCCTTCTCGCAGACCGTGACCGTGCAGAGCGCGCAGGTCGCGTCGGTCACCGCCACGCTGCGCCCCGCGACGGGGACCGTGCGCGTGATCGTCACGACGACCTCGGGCGCCGCGCCCGCCAACGTCAACGTGCAGCTCGACGGGACGCCCCTCACGGGCAGCCCCCCTTCGAGCGATCAGGTCACCGTAGGCAACCACGTGGTGCAGGTGAGCGCCGAGGGCTTCCGCTCGGTCACGCAGCAGGTGAGCGTGAGCGCGAGCCAGGTGCAGGCCGTGGCCATCGCCCTCGAGGCCGTGGTCAACGGCGGCACCGTGCGCGTCGTCACCACGACCCCGAGCGCCGAGGTCTACCTCGACGGCGAACGCGTGCAGGGCTCGCCCGCGCAGGCGCAGAACGTCGCCGCGGGCACGCACACGATCCGCGCGACGGCGCCGGGCCGCGCGACGGTCACCCGCGAGATCACCGTCACCGCAGGGCAGGTCACCGCGCTCGACCTCGGAGACCTCCCGCAGGCGTCGCAGAACGGTCGCATCTCGGTGCGCGCGTCGGTGCCCGAGGCCGAGGTGCTGCTCGACGGCGCCTCCGTGGGACGCGCCCCCTACGAGCGCGCCGACGCGCCGCCCGGCGAGCACATCGTCGTGGTGCGCGCGCAGGGCTACGAAGACCTCCGCCGCACGTGCGCCGTGAGCGCGACGCAGGCGTGCGAGGTGGTGGCCGACCTCCAGCACGCGCGCCCGATGGGCGTGGTTCACGTCGAGGCCGTCGACGCGCAGGGACGCCCTGTTCCCAACGCCGTCGTGCGCCTCGGGGCTGAGACCGACGCGCGTCCGCTCGGGGACATCTCGGTGCCCACGGGCGAGGTCCGCGTGAACGTCACGGCGGACAACTACGAGCCCGCGGTGCAGACCGCCAACGTCGTGCAGGGCGGCACCGCGCAGGTGCGCGTGCAGATGCGCCGCACGGGCCTCACGGGCGCCGACGTGGCCCGCCGCCGCGGCGCGATCAGCACCTTCGGCGCCGCGCCGCTCGTCCGCGGCGACGGAGCCTTCGACCTCATGGGCGGCTACGGCGGCTTTCCGCTCGCGTTCCGCGCGACGCTGGGCTTCATGCCGCACGGCCTCTTCGCGGTCGACGGCGGCCTCACGATCCGCACGAGCTTCACCTGGTACGAGTTCGAACTCCGCAGCCGCATCGGCCTCCGCCTCGCGGACGACACCTTCGCCGTCGGCGGCGAGGTGCGCTTCTACGGCGCGCTCGGCACCAACCAGCGCAGCGGCTTCGGCGCGACCTTCCAGCTCAACCTCTCCGCCCACTTCTCGCTCTCGGGCGACGAGGTCGTCGCGGGCGAGACCGCGCAGGACCGCGCCAACCGCCTCGGCAGCTTCGCGATCACGCTCAGCCCCGGCGTCGACATCAACAGCGACGGCTTCCCCGCGGCGTCGCCGCCGAACCTGACGGTCAACGGCACGACGGCGTACTCGCTCTGCGAGAACCGCACGGCCACGGGCGCGTCGCCCACCACGGGCGACTGCACCCTCTCGGCGACCGTGCGCGGCTACCTCGCGGGCACCGTCGAGATCGGCCTCGGGCGTCACCTCAACGCCTTCGCGGGGCTCCAGTACTACTTCCCCCGCCCCGACACCGAGAACCTCGGCCCCATGACCTCGGGTTCGAACACCGCGCGTCGCCCGGTGCTCACCGACTTCTGGGACACCGCCGTGCAGGCCAACATCTACGGCGGCGTGACCTACAAGTTCTGACCTCCGCGTTCACGCTCCGCGTGAACGTCGCCCCCTCCGCGTCGCGGGTGATTCTCAGCGAATCCCCGCGGCGCCCAGCATCAAGACCAGCACCGCCAGGTCGACGTCGACCATCAGCGAGGTCGCCACGAGGCCCGTCTCGTCGATCATCGTGTCGACGCGCAGCCCGAGCGACAGGTCGTACAGATACGCGGGCAGCACCAGCTCGATCTGCGCGCCGAGCTCCAGCGCTGCGCCGCGCGGGTCTGCGTCGCCGCGGTAGCGCGCGCCCGCCATTCCGGCCGCGCGGAGGTCGCCCCACGACCACGACGCGAGGGGGCCGCTCAGCACGCCGCCGAAGGTCGTGTACTGCCGCGTCTCCGCATCGAGGAGCATCTCGGCGAAGCCTCCGATGCCGACCCATCGAAAACCGGGCGTGGGATACACCTGAAGCGTCCCGCGGAATCCCCACGTGAAGCCCTGGAGGTGATCGTGCCCGAAGGTGCTCCCGAGGGGCATCGAGAGGTGAACGCGAACAGGCCACGACGCGAAGGGCGGAGAGGATTCCTCGCGCGCGGCGCAGCGGGCGTGGTCGCAGCGGTCGACGGCGCGCGGTGGGCAGCAGTTCCGCGGGTGACGTGAGCTGCGTCGGTGCGGGTGCTGTCGGCGTCGTCGCGGGTGCTGTCGGCGTCGTCGCGGGTGCTGTCGGCGTCGTCGCGACGGGCGCTTCCTGCGCGAGCGCGAGCGAGGGCAGGAGCGCGGCGAAGAGCGTGATGGCGAGTGTGCGGATCATCGCGCGAGGCACTCCAGCGGAAGCGCGGTCACGGCTGCGCGCGTCGACGCGTCGGGGTCATCACCGAGCGGAACGGCGATCTGCGCAGCGAGCCACACGCCGTCGTCGCATCCTACGAGCGACGGGCCGTCGATGGCGCCGAAGCCCGCGGGCGGCGTGAACGTGAGCGGCGTCGCCTCGCGGTGCGCCACGTCGAGCCGCATCGCCCGCTGCGTCGTCTGCTCGGGGCGCTCGTCGGGCGACACGTAGAGCGCCGTGAGCTCGGTGCCTCGCGAGGCGAGCGAGTCAGGGAGCGCTCTCGGCGCGATCTCGACGCGTTCGAGCGGCGTTCCCGGTGCGCCGGCGAGCAGCGCGTAGAGCGCGCCCGCGCGGACGCAGACACCTTCGCCCACCGACACGCACGCGCCCGCGTCGTCGTGGCCGAGCGTGAACTCTCCGACCAGAAAAGCCGAGCGCCCCGCCACGGAGACGCCGCGCGATGTCACGAGCGCGTGGTGAGACCCGAGGCGGTGTCGCGCGTGTGCGCCTCCGTCGACCCAGGTCGCTTCGAGCCACGTCGCGCCGTCGGCTTCGACGCGCGAGAGCGCGACGTGACGGCTCGCCTCCCACGCTTTCAGCTCGCCCGCGATCGTGCGAGAGACCTCCGCGGGCTGGTCGGGCTCGTCGCGTCCGATGCGCACCGTGAGACGCGCTGTGGAGGGATCTTCGGTCGCGCGTCCGAAGCCCGCGTACACCGTGACGCCCGCCTGCGTGCGAGCCCCCGGCGCGACGATGCCGAGGCCCACGAGGCCCGCGGGGACGAGCACGTCTCCGCGCAGCACCGATGCGCCCGCGTCGAGGGGCGCGAGCGCCGCGGCCCACACGTCGTCACGCTCGTCGTCCATTCCTGCGAGCGGAGAGCGCCACGCGAGGGGGCCGTCGATCGCATCGGGCGCGACAGGCCCCAGTCGGTCGACGCCCGTCGAGATGACCCGCGGCGGAGAGAATCCCGATGCCTCCGCGAGTCCGCGCTCGACGCGCGTGAGCGTGTGACCGCGCACGACGAAGAGCGCGAGCGTCCCGTGGGCGCACGTCGCGGTGACCGACTCGATGGCCCCGGCGCCGGGCGGAAACGACACCGCCGCGCGCTCGATCTCGCGACCGCAGCGCGGAGACATCATCACGGGCATCGGCGCGGGCTCGGCGCGGTCCTCTGCGCGAGGCTCCGTGGGCGTGCGCTCTCCGATGCAGCCGCGTCCGCAACCGGGCGTCAGCGCGAGGAGCGCGAGGGCGACGCGCGGCCGAAGCAACGGGGGTTCAGACCTTCTCGCGCGTCACGCGGCCGAGGAGCCCCTGGGGCCTCACGAGCAGCACCGCCACGAGGATCGAGAACACGATCGCGGGCGCGAAGGAGCTCGACAGGTACGCCGACGCGAGCTGCTCGACCACGCCGATGAGGAGCCCGCCGAGCATGGCGCCGGGGATGTTGCCGATGCCGCCGAGCACCGCGGCCACGAAGGCCTTCAGGCCCGGCTGCACGCCCGAGAGCGGGTCGATCTTGGGCTGGTCGAGGCCGAAGAGAATTCCACCCGCGCCCGCGAGCGCGGAGCCGAGGCCGAAGGTGATCGCGATGATGCGATCGGTGGGGACGCCCATCAGCCGCGCCGCTTCGATGTTCGTCGAGATGGCGCGCATGGCCCTCCCCACGCGCGTCTTCTGCACGAGGAAGGTCAGGGCCACCATGAGCGCCACCGCGGCCCCGAGGTTCAGGAGCTTCACGTTGGTCACGGCCACGGGTCCGAGCGACACCGTCGTCGAGCGCACCACGGGGGGAAATCCCCGCGGCGTCGAGGTGAAGGCCAGCATCGCGACGTTCTGGATGAGCATCGACACGCCGATCGCGGTGACGAGCGGCGTGAGCTTCGGCGCGTGCCGCACGGGGCGGTAGGCGAAGCGCTCGACGGTCATTCCGAGCGCGGCGCTCACGGCCATCGCGAAGGCGAAGCACGCGAGCGCGATGCCCACCGACGAGTGCCCCGACGAGGTCGCCGTGACGCCGAACCACGCGGCGGCGAAGATCCCCGCGTAGGCGCCCACCATGAACACGTCGGAGTGCGCGAAGTTGATGAGCCCGAGCACGCCGTACACCATCGTGTACCCGAGCGCGACGAGCGCGTAGACGCCGCCGAGCGAGACGCCCTCGACGAGGTTGCGCGCGAAGGTCACCGGCGCGCTCGCGGCCCCGCGCAGCACCATCAGCGTCGGCGGGATCGCGAGGAGCGCCACCGCCGCGGGCAGCGCGCGCTCCGAGAGCGGACGCGGACGCGCAGCGGCGGCCACGGTCACGGGTTCACCGTCTGGTTGTAGCGGAAGCCCCCGGCGGTCACCTCGAGGATCACCGCGCTCTTCACCGCGTCGCGCTGCTCGTTGAGCGTGATCGACCCCGTGGCGCCCTGGACGTTGCGCGTCGTGGCGAGGGCCGCTCGGATGCGCGCGGGCTCCGCGGAGCCGGCCCTGCGGATCGCGTCGAAGAGCACCAGCGCGGAGTCGTAGCCGAGCGCCGCGAGGCCGTTGGGGTCGGTGTGAAAGCGCTCGCGGTACTTGCGAAGGAACGAGCTCGGGATGGGCCCCGAGGCGCCCTCGGGCGCGAAGGCGTCGGAGAAGAAGTCGCCCACGAGCTTGTCGTCGTCGTTCTGCGTGAGCGACGGTCCGCTCCAGCCGTCGCCGCCGAGGAAGCGCCCCGCGAAGCCCGCGCCGCGCGCCTCGCGCGCGATGAGGGCCACCTCGGTGTAGTACCCGGGGACGAAGATCCCCTGGGGCTGGTGCCCGAGCATCGAGGTGATCTGCGCGGAGAAGTGCGTGTCGCCCGAGCGGTACGACTGGTCGTCGACGATGGTGCCCCCGAGGCGGCGGAACGAGACCTGGAACGCGTCGGCGAGACCCATCGAGTAGGCGCTCGCCTGGTCGCGGAAGAGCGCCACGCGGTCGAAGTGCAGGGTGTTCTTCGCGAAGCGCGCCATCACGTCGCCCTGAAACGGGTCGATGAAGCACACGCGGAAGATGTGATCGCCCACCTGCGTGACCGAGGGGTTCGTGCTCGACGGAGAGATCATCGGGATGTGCTTGCGCTGACAGACGCGTCCGCCCGCGAGGGAGAGCGTCGAGGCGATCTCGCCGAGCACGGCCACGACGCCCTCGCGGTCGATGAGCCTCGTCACGGCGCTCGTGGCCTCGTTGCTGTCGCCGCGCGTGTCTTCGGCCACGAGGCGGAGCTGCTGACCGAGCAGGCCGCCCTGCGCGTTGAGCTCCTCGAAGGCGAGGGTCACGCCGTTGCGGGTCGAGATGCCGAAGTCGGCCTGCGAGCCCGTGAGCGAGCAGTAGAGACCCACGGAGATGCCGTTGCGCTTCTGCTTGCACGCCTCTGCGAAGGCGCCTGCGAAGAGGGCGCCCGCGGCGCCGGTGAGGACTTCGCGACGGCTCCGACGTGACGACGGGGGGATGGTCATGGCGGGCGTTTGTAACACCCCACGCGAGACAGACGGAAGATCTGCCGTCTGGTCACCGCGCGCGAGGTGCCGTAGAGAAGTCGTCGCATGGCCTCGAACGACTCCCTCGACCGGACGCTCGCCGCGCGCTTCGCGTGGCGCCACGCACGCCCCGATGAGATTCCCTCGCTCGAAGGGGCCCTCGGAGACGCCACGGACTCGCCGGGAGAAGACCCCGAGGCGGCCGACGAAGACCCCCTCGATGGGGACGCCGACGACGCCGACGGAGACGACGCCGACGACGAAACGACCGACGAAGACGGCGACGCGGACGAAGACGGGGACGACCCCGGCGACGGTGACCCCGAGGCCGCCGCGAAGGAGATGCGCTCCCTGGAGTCGATGCGCGCCGCGGCGAGGGCCGAGTGCGCGCGGCTCACGGAGGCCATCGACCGCACGTGGAAGCTGAGAGACCCGGGGCTCCAGGCGCGCGCCACCGAGCAGCTCGCGCGTCACGCCGCGTCGCTCGGGCTGCGCGTGGCCGCGATGAGCGAGCACCCGCTCCAGGCCGTGCGGCTCCTGCGGCTGGTCACCCGGCACCACGCGAGCGTCGACGAAGAGGCGCGCGACGCCCTTACGGGCTGCGTCGTCTGGATCGACCTGGGGCACCCCGAGCTCGTCGACCTCGTGTCCGAGCTCGCGGTCGGCGGGCCCGAAGACCTCCAGCAGCACGTGCTCTTTCACCTCAGCGCCACGCACGACTGGCGCTCCGAGCGCGTCTGCGCGGCGTGGAGCGCGCCCCTCGCGGCCCTCGCCGCGCGCGAAGACCTCTCGTGGTCTCAGCGGCTCATGGCGCTCTCGTACCTGGAGCTCAGCCCCGGTCGCGAGGCCGTCCCCGCGCTTCGAAAGCTCCTCCGCGCGCAGCACCTCGGCGCGCGCTCGATCGCGCTCTCTGCGCTGCGCGCCATCGGCCCCGACGCGACCTCCGACGACGACGTGCGCTTTCTCCTCGAAGACCTCGTCGAGCACGAGCTCCCGGAGTTTCTCCGCGGGCCGAGCTTCGAACACGCGCTCACCTACGCGCGGACGCTCACCGAGCTCCTCGTCGAGCGGCAGCTCCCGGGGGCTCCCTCGGTGCTCGCGGGCCTCGTGCAGAGCCGCGCGGGCTCCGCGGGCGCGTGGGGCGTGGCCGATGCGCTCTGGGCCTTGCGCGCCCTCGCCGCGAGCGCCCCCGAGCGCGCGCTCCCGCTCATCGACGACTGGCTCACGCACGCCCGCGAGCTCGATCGCCTCGCAGCCACGGAGTCTCTCGCGCGCCTCCCCGCGGACCTCGCGCGCCCGCGGCTGCTCACCGCGGCGGCCGACGGATCCCCCGAGGTGGCCCTCCGCGCGAGCGAGCTCTGGCTCACGCGGTACGGCACCAACTGCCCCGTCGCGCCCCTCGCGGGCGTGATCGATGCGCTGCTCGAATCACCGCCCTCCGAGGCGTTTCGCGGTCGCCTCCTCGTGCTCCGCGGCCGCACGCTCGACGCGCGCTCGCGCATGGTCGAGGCGCTCCTCGCGGAGGCTCCTTCGCGCGAGGCCCTCGCGCTGCTGATCTTCGCGCTCGGCTCCGACGACGTGTGGCGCCACAACGAGCGCCCCGTGCTGCCGGGCGACCAGGCCGCGTGGGTGCGCGCCCTCGTGCAGCGCTTCGGTGACGCGGGCGCGCGCGGCGTCGCGGAGCTCGCGGGGCGTCGCTCGATGACCGCGATGAACACGTGGTTCCAGGCGGTGACCTGGGCCGTGGCCTCGCTCGACCCCCACGCGACGGACCTCAGCGCGATCCGCGACCTCGCCGCGCGGGTGCTCCTCGACGGGCGCTACCGCTTCGCCCAGAGCGACGCGTCGAAGGTGCTGCGCGCGCTCGGCGTCCCCCTCTCGCTCGCGAGCGTGTGCTTCGACTGGATCGACCGGCGCGTGGAGCCCGCGCACCCGCACATCGCCGCCGACCTCCTCGCCGCGATGGGCCCTGACGCCGACGTCGACCGACGCGTGGCGCGCGGCCTCGACGAGGCGCTGCGAGAGTCCTCGACGGAGCGCGTGGGCTGCTACGCGAAGGCCGGCGCCGAGCGCGACATCGACGCGTGCGTCGCGCAGCTCCGCGCGATCCTCGACGTGCCCGGAGGAATGGCCGACCTCACCTCGGAGATGGCGCGCACGCTCACCAGCTCGGCGCGCGCGCTCCTCCAGCGAGATCGGCTTGGGGAAGGGTGGCTCCGTGCCGCGCTGTCGCCCGACAACGCGCTCCGCACAGACGCGCGGCGGAGGCGCGACGCGACGCGGCGCTTCGAAGTGGCGTGCGTGCTGGTGCGGGTCGAGACCGACGACGCGCAGGGGGCGCTGCTCTCGGCGCAGCTCGGCCCCGACGGGTTCTCGCCCGAGACCGCGGCGCTCGCGGCCAACGCGCTGCTCTTTCAGAACAAGCTGGCGTGGGACGCCGCGCAGCTCGCCCCCATCGCGGAGGCCGTCGACGATGCGCTCAGGCTGCCGCTCCTGCACCACGCGCTCTATCACGAGCACCCGCTCGAAGCCTTGTGGGGAGCGTTTTCGAAGCTCTTCGCGTCGCGCGAGCCGTCGGTCGTGTCACGGCTCGCGCGCCTCGTCGAAGACTATCCCGAGAGCCTCGCGGAGCACCTCCGCGCGCTGCCCTCGGAGGCCATCGCAGACCCCGACCTCGCGGCCCTCGTGGCGCGCACCCTCTCGCCCCCCGACGACGCGCCGTTCTGGTTCGACGAGTGAGGCGCGGGCCTCGCGGGCGCCCGTGACGGAGGCGCCGCGGGAGCCTCGTCGGGCAGCGTGAAGTTGAACGGGTACGTCACGGTCACCGAGGCTCCGCCCGCGGGCGCGGGAAAGGCCCAACGCCGCACCGCCGTGGCGAGGCACTGATCGAGGAGCGTGTCGCCGAGGCCCTGAACGACGGAGCTCGCCACCACGGCGCCCGTGGGTCCGACGACGAAGCGCAACTGGACGCGCCCCGCGAGCGAGGGGCTTCGCTGCAAGGCCATTCGCAGCAGCGCTGCACCTGACCGACGTTGCGAGCACCACGCGACGGATGACCTCGCGAGAGCATCCCCGCGACCGCGGGCGCCGAAGCGCGCCGTGGGACCCGCCATCGCGCGACCGCGGAGACCGCGCCCCGCGCCCGAGCCGTAGCCCACGCCCGATCCCGTTCCTGCGCCGTGCCCCATCGAGCCGACGTTGCCGAAGCCGAGGGTGCCCTCGCCCGATCCGCCGCCGCCCCAGCCCGTGCCGGTCGCGCCGAGCCCGCCGTAGCCGAACGCGTCGCCGATGGAGCCTCCCGTCATGTTGCCGTTCGATCCACGCATCACGGTGCCGCCCGCGGACTGGAGGTTCACGCCCTGCGGCGCCTCGGCGGGCTGATCGATGCGCGCGGGGTTTCCGGCGCCGCGTCCGGGCGTCGTGTCGACGGCCACGAACGACGTGTACTGCGAGAGGAGGTGATGCCTGAGCGCGAGCGTCGTGATGCTCTCGGCGAGCTCGCGGTTGTTGGGCCAGAGGTGCTCCTCGCGCGAGAGCGCGGCGATGCGCTGACGGGCCCAGAGGCTCGCGATGGCGGGGTTCTCGGCCGACACCTCGGGCAGCGCGACGGAGAGCGTCTGCGCGTAGGGGCGCCCTCCGAGGGTGCCGCGCACGGTGACCGTTCCGCTGGCGCCGCGTTCGTAGCGCGCGAGCACCATGAGCGGTTCGAGCGCCGACACGTCGGGGATCGCCGAGGGCAGCGCGTCGCGCACGGCGAGGCCGCCCCAGTCGACGCGGACGTCGGTGAGATACGGCCTCCCGATGCGGGTGTAGAAGCGCTCGACCATCGCGCTC
The DNA here is from genome assembly GCA_046351535.1 of Polyangiales bacterium. Classification (GTDB taxonomy): domain Bacteria; phylum Myxococcota_A; class Polyangia; order Polyangiales; genus CAISKJ01. The sequence continues at coordinate 44,476 of JAXLYG010000029.1, read as the reverse complement.
GCATCTTCGTCAGGGCGCAGAAACTCCGCGTGACCGCGGCCCGCGAGGGCGACCTCTTCGAGCAGGTAGCGGTTGACCGACGCACCGACGCCGAACGAGAAGATCCTCGCGCGTCCGATCTCGCGGCGCGTGAGCGCGATGACCTCGGCCTCGTTGCCGATGTAGCCGTCGGTCATGAAGACCACGTGACGCAGCCGCATGGGGTCGTCGGGGGCGCTCAGCGCGGCGTCGATGCCCGCGAGCTGGTTGGTCCCTCCGCTCGCCTGGAGGCTGCTGAGATAGCGCAGGCCCCGCGCGATGTTCTCGGGCGTGGCCGCGAGCGGGCGCGGCGAGAGCGACGAGGCCGTGTCCGCGAAGTCGATGATCTGAAAGGTGTCGCCCGGGAGCATCGACGAGAGCGCGCGAGAGATGGCGGCTTTCACCGCGTCGAGGGGCGGGCCCTGCATCGAGCCCGACGTGTCGAGGAGGAAGAACAGCTCGCGCGCGGCGATCTCGGTGGGCGGCGCGTCGTGGCGGGGTTCGAGCGTGAGGGCGAGGTAGCCCGATCCCTGCGCGTCGGGGCGGTGCGCGAGGAGCGTCGCGCGGAGGCTCGGCGCGACGAGCTTCCAACGGAGCACGAAGTCGCGGTTGGGGATCTCGTCCTTGTCGACGAGGGCGACGTCGAAGCTCGTGTTCGAGGGGTGCGTGAGGGCGACCTCGTGGGCGAGCGACTCGACGGATTCGACGGCGCCTCCGGCCTCGACGCGAACATGAACGCTCAGCGCGTGACCCGAGCGCAACGAGGGGGGCACGTACGCGGGCGAGATGCGCGAAGCGTCGGCGACGCGGTCGGTGTCGGGGTGCGCGCCGTTGCCCGAGGGCGCAGCCCCCGTGGGCGTTCCCGGGATGTACCTCGGCCCCACCACCATCGGGAGCGCGAGCTCGTAGGTGTTGTGGTCGTAGGTGGCGCTGCCGAAGAAGTGCAGGCTCACGTCGATGTCCGCGCCGGGGTCGATGTTGGCGACGTGAAAGGTGAAGATGTTGGGCCGCTCCTGTTCGAGGAGGGCCGCGTGGCGCCCCTCGGCGCGCGCGGTCTCGTAGCGCTGGCGGGCCTGCTCGCGGCGGTCGATGACGGCGCGGAGCACGCGCGGCCCGACGTGCATCTCCATGCTGTCGACGGCGGCGTCGGCGGGCAGCGGAAAGACGTACACGGCCTCGATCTGCCGCGGGAAGCTGTTGTGAAAGCGCTGCGTGACGGTGGCCGACGCGATCTGTCCGCCGACCTGCGCCTCGACGGACGTGCGCGTGAGCGGGAGGTTGGCCTCCTCGCGCCCGTCGGGGCTGAGCACCACCATCGCGCCTTCTGCGCGCGCCTCCGAGCGCGCCGCGAGGAGGCACACGAGGGCCGCGAGCGCGGCCATGAGCCTGCGAACCATGAGACTGCTCCGTGTCGTGGGGTTTGATCGATGCGCGCGGGGCGCTCGATGAGCGCGGAGAGGCGCGTCGTGACCGTGACAACGGCCGAGCTTGCGCGGTTCCTCACGAAGGCGCGCCGACGTGGGCTCGACGTGCGCGCGATGCCCCGTTGACAGGCCCGCCGCGCGTCGAGTCCAATGCGCGCCGATGTTCTCACTCGCACTGTGCTCTGGTTGCTCGCGCCACGTGAAGCGCGCCGACGCCGCGTGCCCCTTCTGCGGCGCGCCCCTCGAGGCCACCGACGCATCGCCCGCGGTCGTCGACGAGGAGGCCCCGCGGCTCTCGCGCTCCGCGATGCTGCTCGCGGGCGCTGCGATGGTCGCGGGCTGCAACCTCACGCAGTCCGCTGCGATCTACGGCGGTCCGCCGCCGCGTCCTGTCGCGCAGAACGACGCGCAGGCCTTCGCGGCCATCTACGGCGGTCCGCCGCAGATGTTCGCCGACGCCGCCGTCGCGCCGACGCCGCCGCCCGCGCCCGCGTACGGGCTCCCGCCGCAGCCGCCGCCGCCGCCCGCACCCCAGCAGGGCGACGCGTCGTCGCCGCGCAAGCCGCCGACGCCCTGACGATCGGCTACGAGAAGCGCCCCGTGACCGCGAGGAAGGTGACCTTGTCGGTCGTCTCTCGGAGCCGCGCGGAGAGCGTGCGAACGAGGTTCCAGAGCACCTCGTAGCCGATGTCGCGGTTCGTGTAGAGCAGGTGCTCGAGCTTGTCCTTGCGGATCTCGAGGAGCTTGCAGTCCTCGTGGACGTGCGCGTCGGCGCTGCGCGGCGAGTCGTCGAGGATGGCGAGCTCGCCGAAGCAGTCGCCGGGGCCGAGCACCACGAGGGCCTCTTCGCCCATGCCGGGCACGTCGCGCGAGATGCGGATGCGCCCCTCGACGATGACGAAGAGCCGGTCGCCGGGATCGCCCGTGCGGAAGAGGATCTTGCCCGCGGGGTGACGCACCTCGGTCACGAGCGCGAGGAGCTGGTCGAGCGCGCGCTGCGAGAGCCCGGCGAACATCTGCACGCGCGCGAGCCACGCCGTCGGCGGTCGGGTCTGCGGGTCTGCGGTCGCGTCGGACATCGGACGTATGGACCTCCGATGGGGAGGCAGCGCCGCCACCGTCGTCGGGCGCTCCCATCGTTCTGGGCGCAGGGTCGCACCGCCGACGGCCCGGTGACAACAACGGACTGCCCATGCTCTCGCTTGACAGGCCGTGCCGCGGACGGGTACTGCCTGACATCGCGCGGAGGTTCCTGGAGCACAGGGTCGTCCGTGTCGCCCTCACGAACGGCGCTTCGGAAGCTGCGACCTGCGCGCGGTCTGTCGGGCGCGCATAGGAGCCCCTCGATGTCGCAGAGCGACAAGCGAAAGCAGAGCCTCTACTTCCCAGAGTCCATGCTGGTCGAGATCCAGCAGGAGGCGGCGCGCCTCGACCGATCGCTCTCGTGGGTGATCCAGCGCGCGTGGAAGCTCGCCCGCGCAGAGATCCGAAAGCTCCCGTCGGTCAACGACGTGCCCGACATGGAAGCCACCGACGACCCGCGCGGCCGCGACGAGGACTGACGACACGAGGCGAAGCCCGCGAACGGCCGCACCGCATCCCTCACGCTCGATCCCACTGACTCCACCACCTCCGCGCGACGGTCGCACGTGCGTCACACCATCCCCGCCAGCGCGACGCCCCACGAAGACTTCGCCGTCGGCCCCGACGGGACGAAGCTCTTCTACGAGCGCTCGGGCGACGGCCCCGTGGTGGTGCTCTGCGACGGCATCGCGTGCGACGGCTTCATCTGGAAGTACCTCCGCCCCGCCCTCACCGCGCGTCACCGTGTGCTCCACTGGCACTACCGCGGACACGGCCGTTCGGGCGCCCCCGCCGACCCGTCGCGGGTGAGCATCGCCGACCACGCGCGGGACCTCCACGCCGTGCTCGACCACGCGGGCATCGAGCGCGCGACGCTCATCGGTCACTCGATGGGCACGCAGGTGTGCCTCGAGGCGTACCGACAGCGCCCCGACCGCGCCGAGGCCCTGGTGCTCGTGTGCGGGAGCTACGGGCGCATCACGCGGACCTTTCACAGCACCGACCTGCTCGTGCACTGGCTCCCCGCGGTGATCGATCAGATCGAGCGGCACCCGACGATCGTGCGCGCGCTGTGGTCTCGCGGCCCCGCGGACCTCTTCGCCTGGGGCGCGCGGCTCTTCGGCGAGGTCGACGCGCTGCGCGTCCGCACCGAGGACCTCGTGCCGTACTTCGAGCACATCAGCACGCTCGACCCGGTGATGTTCTTCAAGATGCTCCGCGCCGCGGGGGAGCACAGCGCCGAGGACCTCCTCACGCGCATCACCGCGCCGACGCTCGTCGTGGCCGCGGAGCGCGACACCTTCACCCCCGTGCGCTACGCCGAGCAGATGGCGCGGCAGATCCCCGACGCCGAGCTCCTGATGGTCTACGGCGCCTCGCACACCGCGCCCATCGAGCAGCCCGAGCTCATCGACCACCGCGTCGTCGGCTTTCTGGAGCGGCGTGTCGAACACCCCCGCTAGGCAGCCCGCGCAGCGCGCGACGGTGCTCGGCGCGCTCGCGCTCCTCTACGCCGCGCAGGGGGTGCCCTTCGGCTTCGCGGCGGAGTACCTCCCCGTGGTGCTCCGCGAGGCGGGCCTCTCTCGCTCGGCCATCGCGGCCTTCGGGTGGCTCCAGCTCCCGTGGCAGATCAAGCCCCTGTGGGCCGGCGTCGCGGATCACCCCACGGTGCGCCCGCGCGCGCGCACGGCGCTGCTCGCGCTGCAGCTCACGCTCGCGGCGGTGATGGCCTCGTACGCCCTCATCGGCGGCGTGAGCTCGCTCGCGCCGTGGTGCGCGCTCACGGCCGTGGCGGCCTTCATCGCGGCCACGCAAGACGTCTTCGTCGACGCCTTCGCGGTGCGCACGCTCGCGGACTCCGAGCGCGGCTGGGGCAACTCCGCGCAGATCGCGGGCTACCGCGTCGGGATGATCCTCGGCGGCGGCGGGATGCTCGCGCTCTCGGGTCGACTCGGGGCGCGTCCCACGCTGCTCGCGTGCGGCGCGCTCATCGCGGTGGCCTCGCTCGCGGCCTTCGCGATGCGCGACGACGAGGCCACGCCGGAGCCCGCGAAGGAGCCCTACCGCAGCGCGTCTCCGCCCGCGCAGCGGCGTCGCGCCCACCTCGCGCAGATCGCGGAGGTGCTGCGCCACGCGGTGAGCGGACCGGCCCGCGCGGTGGCCGCGGTGGCGCTCACATACAAGCTCGGAATCCACGCGGCGGCGGGGCTCATCAAGCCGATGCTCGTCGACGCGGGATGGTCGCGAGAGCACATCGGCGCGCTCGCGGTGACGCTCGGCGCGGCGGCCGCGGTGGCGGGTTCGCTCGCGGGCGGCGCGCTCCACCGATGGATGGGCGAGCGACGCGCGCTGGTGACGGGCGCGGCGCTGCACGCGGCGGCGGTGGTCCCTTTGATCGCGGCGGCGGCGACGGGGTGCCCGAAGGGGGTCACCACGGCGGCCATCGCGGCGGAGCACTTCGCGAGCGGCGCGGGGACGACGGTGCTCTTCGCGGGCTTGATGACGGCCACGCACCGCGAGCGGGCCGCCCTGCACTACACGGTTCTCACAAGCGTAAACGCCCTCGCAATCGGGCTGGGAGGTCTGCTCGGCGCGATCCTCGGGGATCTCGTCGGGGTCACGGCTGCGTATGGGGTCTCGGCGCTCCTCTGTCTCGCGCCGATGCCTCTGTTCTCGCGCTGGAGCGACCACGCGTCGGCCAGCGCGGGTTTGACAGAACCCACTAGCTGAGGGAGTTCGCGCGGAGGCCAGCGTTTTCGTTGACGGGCGGCGGGGATGTTGCCTAGTCTGCGGGCGTTTCGAGGCGACCGACGCGGCAACGCACGGCGAATTCGATGGAGCTCGATGTCGGTTTTGTGTGCGGCCGATGTGATGCCTACGCGCCCCTCAGCGCGAAGGCATGCGCGTCCTGTGGTGCAGCGCTGGGGTTCACCGCAGAGGCACAGAGCGCCGACGCCCAAGGAGGAAACAAGCCTCCTCCGAGGGAGATCCCATCGCGCACCGAGCTCGAACACCTGTTCGGGAACCCGGTGTTCGAAGTGGGCTCGGAGGTCGCCGCTGCCCCGAAGGCCGACGCAGTCAAGGAGGAACCCGCGAACCTGTTCGTGGGGCCGGTCAAGATCCCGGTCCGGTTCGTGGTCACGGAGGCGCTGATGGATCAGGCTCGCAGCTACGTATGCAAGAAGTGCTATTCGCCCGTCCCGCAGGCACACAAGTTCTGCGGTCGGTGCGGCGAGCCGGTGCCCCGTGAGGTGCTCACGGCGCAGACGCTGCTCCTCTCGAAGATGCTCGAGCCTGGCAAGGCCAAGCTCGTGGTGATCAAGGGCGAGGGCTTTCAAGCCGACCCCTCCGACGAGACGGCGTTTCTGCTCGGCGGGCGTCAGCACCCGGCCGGTCGCACGCAGGGGGACATCCTCTTCGATCGCGACTCGTGGGTGTCGCCCCTCCACGCGACGTTCTACTACCGCGACGACGGCAAGCTGGTGATCCGCGACGAGAGCTCCCTCAACGGGATCTTCCTGCGGATCAAGGGGTCGGCGACGATCTCGCCGGGGGACCTCTTCCTCTCGGGGGAGCAGGTGTTCCGGCTCGACACGACGCCGCGCGCGAGCGACGGCCCGGAGCCCGACGCGACGCAGTTCTACTCGTCGCCCAAGCGCCCGTCGCCCTTCCGTCTGGTGCAGATCCTCCGCGGCGGCACCACGGCCACGCAGGTGTGCGCGAGGGAGACCTCGGTCACCGTCGGCCGCGAGGGCTGCGACATGAACTTCCCCAACGACCCGTACATGTCCACGCGACACTGCAAGGTCGAGCTCACCTCGGGCGGCGCCTATCAGCTCACCGACAGCGGGAGCAAGAACGGCACGTACCTCGCGATCCACGGCGAGCGCGAGCTCGCGCACGGCGACTACCTCTTCATCGGACGCGAGCTGCTCCGCGTCGACATCTCCGCGTAGCCGTGCGTGACCGAATGAGCGAGAGGGTCTCTCTGGGGTATCGAGCAACGAGCGCAGCGAAGCGACGGAGGCGTCCGTGATCATCTGTCCGAAGTGCGGCAAGGAGAACCAGGACCACTACAAGTTCTGCCTCGGCTGCGGGAATGAACTCCCGCGCGAGAGCGGACCGAAGGGCCCGATGCGTCCCACGCCCGCCGCGGTGAACCCCGGCGCGCGCGCTGGAGGGCCCTTCCCCGCGCCCGTCGCGGGACCGCCTACGCCGGGGCCCTTCGGCAGCCCCGCGTCGTCGCCCGCCGTGGTCCCCGTCGCGGCCCCTGCCGCAGCGCCCATCCCCGCGCCCGCGCCCGCTCCCGTAGCGGCCCCCGCGGCGCCCGCGGTCCCCGCATCGTGCCCGCAGTGCGGCTCGCCCAACCCGCGCGCCAACCGCTTCTGCATCACCTGCGGCTTCGACAACAGCACCGTCGCCGTCGCAGCACCCGTCGCCGCGCCGCCCGTCGCCGCGCCGCCCGTCATCGCCGCTGCGCCGCCCGTCGCTGCGCCGCCCGTCGCCGCGCCGCCCGTCGCTGCGCCGCCTGTCGCCGCGCCGCCCGCCGCGTCTCCCACGGCGGTCACGGTCGCGACGCCGCCGAGGCCCTCCGCGGTCGAGCGCGCCAAGCTCGTGCTCATCCGTCCCGACGGCTCCGAGGGCGCGTCGTACACGCTCGTCGACGGTGAGAACCCCATCGGCCGCGACGTCGGCGGGCTCTTCTCGACGGACACGTACCTCTCTCCGCGGCACGCGACCTTCTCGGTGTCGCAGAGCGCCATCTCGGTGCGCGACGAGGGCTCGCTCAACGGCGTGTACGTGCGCGTCGAGCGTCAGCAGCCCGTCGAGATCCGCGACGGAGACATCTTCCGCATCGGGCAGGAGATCCTCCGCTTCGAAGTGCTCCACCCCGTCGCCACGCAGCCTGACGGAACGGAGCGCCTCGGCGCCGAGCTCGAAGGGCTCGTGGGCAAGGTCTCGCTGGTCACCGGGCGCGACACCGTGGGCAACGCCTTCCCCGTGCCCGTCATGGGGATCTACCTCGGCCGCGAGCGCGGGGACATCCTCTTCCCCGACGACGGCTACGTGAGCGGGCTCCACTGCCAGCTCACGGTCACGGGCAACCGCGTGAGCCTCACCGACGTGGGCAGCTCCAACGGCACCTACGTCCGACTCCGCGCGCCGCGCTCGCTGCGCAACGGAGACTTCCTCCTGCTCGGCCAGCAGCTCTTCCGCCTCCAGACCCTCTGAGATCCCGACGCGGATCCCATGAACCCGGGGCAGCGCGTCCTCGAGCTCCTCGAGCGCCTCGACGCGCACGACGCCCCGCTCGGCGCCGCGATCATCACGGCCTCGTCCTTCCTCGAACACGTCTTTCCGCCCTTTCCCGGTGACCTCGGGGTGACCCTCGGGGCCGCCGTGGGCTTCGCGCGCGAGTGGCCCATCTACGTGATGTTCCCCGCCGCGGTGCTCGGCAGCACCCTCGGCTCCACCGTCGCGTGGACCTTCGGCCGATGGCTCGAACACCGCTCGCACTTCCCCAAGCACCCGTGGGTGGCGCGCGCCCACGAGCAGGTGCTCGACGCCACGAAATCCCTTGAAAAACACGGCCTCGCGCTCGTCGTCGGGAGCAGGTTCCTCCCCGGCGTCCGGGCCTTCGTGGTGGTCGCCACGGGCTTCCGACGCTTTCCGCTCCTCAACGTCCTCGCCGCCGCGGGCCTCGGCGCGACCCTCTGGAACGCGCTGCTCTTCTCCATCGCCGCCCTCGTGGGCCGCAACCTCTCGACCCTCGGCGCCTGGCTCGACGCCTACAACCGCGTCGCGCTCCTCGTCGTCGCCGCGATCGTGCTCGTGGCCCTCCTCCGCCGCGCGTGGCTGCGAAGGCGCGCCGGCGCCGTAGACCGCCCGCCACCGCGCTGATAGGGTCCGCGGCCTCCATCGTGTTGATCGCTCACGACTATCGCGTCGCGGGGCTCACGGCGCCGACCGCCCTCGCGATCGGCAACTTCGACGGCGTGCACCGCGGACACCAGCACCTCTTCGACCGTGTGGTCTCCGCCGCTCGCACGTTCAACGGCCGCGCCCTCGCGCTCACCTTCGACCCGCACCCCACCCGCGTGCTCGCGCCCGACCGCGCCGCGCCGCAGCTCATGGGCCTCGACCGGCGCATCGAGCTCATGGCCGCGGCGGGCCTCGACGCCGTCGTGGTGCAGCGCTTCGACACCACCCTCTCGTCGCAGCCCGCGCGAGAGTTCGTCGAGCACATCGTCCTCGGGCTCGGCGCGCGCGAGGTCTTCGTCGGCAACGACTTTCACTTCGGCCGCAACCGCGAGGGCAACGGCGCGCTCCTCAAGCGCCTCGGCGCCGAGCTCGGCTTCACGGCGCACGTGCTCCACCCCGTGACCGAGGGCGACGCGCCCATCAGCTCGACGCGCACGCGAAAGGCCCTCGCCGACGGAGACCTCGCGCTCGTCGAGACCCTCCTCGGAAGGCGCTTCGACCTCGACGGCCTCATCGTTCACGGCTTTCACCGCGGGCGCACGCTCGGGTTCCCCACGGCCAACCTCGCGACGCCCTGCGAGGCGCTCCCGCGTGACGGCGTCTACGCCGTTCGCGTGCGCGTGCACGGAGACCCCGCGGGCCCGCGACACCCCGCGGTGCTCAACCTCGGCACCCGCCCCACGCTGCGCGCTGGACGCTCCATCGAGGCGCACCTCCTCGACTTCGACCGCGACCTCTACGGTCGCACGCTGCGAGTCTCGTTCGTGAAGCGCCTCCGCGACGAGCGACGCTTCGACGGCCTCGACGCCCTGCGCGCCCAGATCGCGCGCGACGCAGACGAGGCCCGCGCCACACTCTCCCAGGAGCCCGACGATGAACCGTGAGATGCACACCGACCCCCGCGATGAGCTCCGCGCGCTGACCACCCGCATGCGCGCCCTCCTCGACGACGCGCACGCGCGCTACCCCGACCAGGTCCCCGCGCTCCGCCCCGCCGACGCGATCGTCGCCGGCGTCGAGGGCGCCGCGCCGCGCACGGGCGGAGACGCCTTTCAACCGCGCGACGCCGCCGACGAGCCCGTCGCGGCGTCTTCGAACGCAGAGGCCGCGACGCCGCGCTTCCTCGACGAGGAGGGCGACGAGAACGCGCTCCCGCTCGAGTTCGCCACGAGCACGATGGGCCACATCCTGCTCGGTCAATCACGCCCCGACGAGGCCCGCGCGATCTTCCGCGCCGTGCTCGAGCGCGACCCCTCCGACGCCGAGGCCCGCCGCGGACTCGAGCTCCTCGGCGAGCCGACCGCCGTGAGCCACGCGGCCGACGCGCCCACCGAGTCGTCCGTCGAGATGCTCGACCGCGCGCCTCCCCCCGAGGGATACGGCGCGTTGACCGTGCGCGCGCTCGCCGTCGACCCGAGCACCCTCGCGGTCTACTGGGAGGTGCCCGAGGCCGACCTCGACGCGTCTCCGCTCACCCTCTGCGTCGTGTCGCTCAAGGCCGGTGCGCGCGGCGACGTCGAGCGCATCGAGCGGCGCATCCACGGCGTCGCGCGCGTGGGCGAGCGCTTCATCTACGAGCTCGCCGCGGGCGCCGAGCACCACGTCGCCGTCGGCGTCACGAAGGACGGCGCGTTCTCTCCCCTCGCCCACGCGTCGGCGGTCCGCGCGCCTCGCGGCGCCGAGTCAGACCGCGTCGCCCGCGCGCAGTCGTCGGTGTCGTCCGACGACGCGAGCGTTTCGAATGACTCGCCCGAGGCGCGCGCCGCCGCGACGCAGGTCTTCGACGCCGCCCGCCGCGCGTGGATGCGCCAGAAGCCCGCCGCCCCCTCGTCGACCTCGCTCGGCTGAGAAAAAAGACTCCTCCCGCGCAACACCGCGTCGCCGCGAGGCGAGAACGGACCCATGACGTCCGTGCTCCTCCTCGTCGCGGCGACGTGGCTCGACCCGACGACCGACGACGCGTTCGAAGCGACGCCTTCGACGCCCATCGCACCGCTCACCGCGCGGCTCCTCCCGCGGGTCACGCTGCGCTTCACGCGACGCGCGGCCGACGCGTGGTGGGCCGACTCGCTCCACGACGCCCTCACCACGCCCCTCGGCACGACCTTCGAAGTGCGCCTCGAGTGGGGCGCGCACGACACCTCGTCATCGCCGTAAACACCACACAGAAAGGCATTTCAACGATGCGCCCAGCGCCCGCTCGCCTCCTCACGCTGCTGTTGTTCGCCCTCCCTCGCGTGGCCCTCTGCGACCCGCCGTCGCTCCTCGATCGCGCCGTCGTGCGCGCCGCGACGAGCATGGCCATCGAGCGCGCGGGCCTCGACCCCGAGGGCACCCGCGCCCTCGCGTCACGCGCGCGCAACGCCGCGTGGCTCCCGCAGGTGAGCGTGCGCGTGGCGCGCAACACCGGCGCGTCGACCACGCAGTACGCCGCCGTCGCCTCGGACCGTCAGCTCCTCGACGACTCGCTCTTCGTCGATGTGCGGGTGAGCTTCTCGTTCGACCGGCTCGTGTTCGACCCGCGCGAGACGGCCCTGTGGCGCCTCGACGCGCAGCGCGCCGACCGCAGGATGCACCTCGAGAACACCGTGCTCGACGCCCTCGCGCGCTGCGAGCAGCTGCGCCGCGCGGGCGCGCAGCGGCCCGAGGGGAGCGCGCCCGACGCCGCGTGGGAGTTCGAATACGCCCGCGCCCGAGCGCGCGTCGAGCAGCTCACGGGCGCGCCCGTCGAGGCGCTGCTGAGACGCTGAGCTACGACGCGGGCGCGTCGATGCCGAGCAGTTCGAACCACTGGCCGTCGATCATCTGCGCGAAGAGCCTGCCCTCGCGGAACGACATGAGCTTCACCGCGTCGGTGCACGCCGCGATGGGCGTGAAGCCCTGCGCGCCCACGTGGAGCACCACGAGCCGGTCGCGCGACTGCTGCGTGATCGCGAGGCGCCGCGAGGCGCGGTCGAAGGCGTTCTCGCGCGGGAGGTCGAGCGCGAAGCGGGTGTGAACCTGCCAGCGCTCGCCCACGGGGCGGTGCCAGTCGAGCGTGTCGTTCCAGATCGAGAGGAAGTTCTTTCGATCGAGCGCGACGATGTCGAAGAGCAGCCCCGTGCGCGTCGAGAAGTTCTGCATGTCGCAGGGGTCTGACTTGTCCCAGAGGAGCTCGACGCGGTGCACGCTGAAGTTGCTCCCTGCGACGTAGAAGAGCACCTCGCGCGAGAGGTCCATCGCGAAGCACGTCACCCCGTAGCGCAGCGCCGCCGTGGCCGACGCGAGGTGCTTCGCGCGCCCCTTCGCGGGGCACCTTCGGAACGTCGCGCCGCGCGACAGCGCGTAGCCCGGCCTGGGCTCGGCGATGATCGCGTCGCCGTTCTCGTGGATGTGCGCCCACGTCGACGGGCCGTACTTCTTCAAGAGCGCGTCATGGTAGGTCCGCTCGCGGTCGGGCGGCATCTCGGCCTCGGAGGTCGCGCGCCACCGCACGCCCTCCGCCGGGGGCTGCATGCGCCGCGTGCGATCCTCTTCGGCGCGTCGCCGCAGCGGCGCGGCCCAGGCCTCGTAGACCTCGTCGATGCCGTCGACGCGCGACACGCCCTTCGCGTCGGTGAGGTAGAGCACGTCGTCGACGACCGCGAGCCGACAGCCCCTCGCAGACATCGTGGCGAGCGTCGTGAACTGCCAGTCGCACACGCCCACGAAGCGCAGCACGGCGCCGTCGTAGAGCGCCGCGAGCGTGCCGAGGCGGTAGATCCCCGCGAGGGCGCCCTGCAGCTGCTGCGTGCCGACGTAGAGGTGGTCCTTCTCCGAGAGGTCGAAGAACATGAGCTGCGAGTCCATGCGCAGGGCCCACAGGTCGTCGGCGGCCCACGCGATGGCGGCGACGGCGCCGTTGTTCTCGTGGATGTCCGTGCGCGCGCGGATCGTCCCCGCGGGCACGTCGACGGAGTAGATCGAGTTGCCGACGTGGGTCACGGCGTGGAGGCCGTCGGGGTCGACGGCGAGGTGCAGCGATCCGCCGCCGTCGGGGATCTCGATGCGCTGCGGCGCGCCCGCGGCGTTGAAGCACACGATGGCCGTGTTGCGACCGTTCGTACGCACCCACCCGATGGGGATCGACGGCCCCGCGATGCGCGCGAGGTCCGCCTCGGGAAAGGCCGCGGCGAGCTGGTTCCACCCGAGCACGGCGAGCTCCTCGGCCTCGGAGACAGGGAGCGCGTCGAGGCTCGTGCGGTGCGGCTTCGGCCCCTTCGCGGACGATCGCTTGCGCCCCTTCTCGCCCTCGGGTTTCGCGGCGTGACGCTGCGGCGCGGGCGCTGCGACGTACTCGAGCGCGGTGATCTCGTGGCGCTTGAGGCGCCTCGCCCACGGCGTGTCGGGGCGCTTCGGTCCGGGGTCGGGCTGCGGAGACTGCTGGAGCGTCCAGGCGTCCCACCGGTCGGCGCGCGCGCCGTGGCCGTCGCAGAACACCGCGTCTCGGATGCGCGCCGTCTGGTGGAGCACCGAGAGGAACTCGGCCACCTGCGTGAAGATCATCCTCGCGGCGTCCTCGACGCGCGGTCGCACGGAGAACACGAGGAAGCGATCGTCGGCCCACGACCAGACCTCGCCCGCCTCGGCCGGGCCGCGGCTGAACTGCCGCTCCGCGATCGCGCGCACGGTCTCCTTCGCGGCCGCGTCGAGGCCCTTCGAGAACTGAACGTCGTAGAGGAACCCCTCCGTCGACATCGTCCAGTCCGCGGGCTCGCGCCCATAGAACCTGAAGGGGTACTGCGTCATGCGCGGGAGGCTATCCCCGCCTCCGCGGCGCGCGCTACCGCGACCTGCCTCGGCGCTGCGATGGCTGCGCGCGCTGCGTCTGCTTCTGCTTCACCGTCGACGTCGACGACGCCGCGGGCGTCGTGACGGTCGCCTCCGCGGACGTCACCGCGGGCTCCGCGGGCGCGACCGGGACCGCATTGAGCGTCTCCGCGGGCGTTGCGAGCGTCTCCGCGGGCGCTGCGAGCGTCGCCGCGGGCTCGGCGTCGCGCGCGGCCCACCACGCCGAGAGCGTCGACCAGAGCCCCTGCGCGGCCTTGCGCGAGACCACCGCGCCGACGTGTCCCCCCTGGAGGTGGAGGCGCTCCTTGTCGGCGCTGCCCGCGCGCTCGACGAGCTCCGCGGCGCTCTTCCACGGCACGATCACGTCGTGTTCGAAGGTCACCGCGAGGAGGGGGCAGGAGATGTTCTCGATGCGCGCGGGCTCGCCCGAGAGCGTGAAGGTCCCGTTGACGAGCGCCTCGCGCTTGTAAAGCTCCGAGATATACCGCCGAAAGGCCTCACCGGGCAGCGACACGTTGTCGTTGACCCACGTCTCGAGCGCGAGGAACGCGTCGAGCCAGTTGTCGTCCCACGCGCGGTCGACGAGCCCCACGAGCTTCGCGAGGTTCATCGTCGGGCGCTGCATGAGAAAGGTCCCCTGCAGGAGCTGCCACGGCGCGTTGCCGAGGCCGTCGACCATCGCCTCGATGTCGAAGCTCGGGAGCGACGCCCACGTCGACAGCATCGACTCGTCGCGAAAGCGCACCGGCGCGGCGAGCGTGGCGAGCGACGCGATGTGGTCCTTGCGCACCGAGGCGTGGATGGCCGCCATCGAGCCGCCCATGCAGTACCCGAGCACGTGGGCCTTCCCCCGCGCCGAGCGCTTCGCCGCGTGACGGATCGCGCGGCCGAGGTAGCCGTCGCAGACCTCGTCGAAGCTGAGGTAGCGGTCCTCGGCCGTGGGCGTGCCCCAGGTGATCATGTAAACGTCGTGGCCTTGCGACACGAGGTACTCGACGAAGCTCGCGCCGGGGCGCAGGTCGAGCACGTAGTGCCGGTTGATCATCGACGGGACCATCACCACCGGCGTGCGGTACGCCACGCCCTCGGGGCGCGCGCGGTACCGCAGGAGCTCCATCTTGTTCTCGCGGTACACCACGTCGGCGGGGGTGGCGCCGACGACGGGCTTCGGGCGACGCCAGAGCGAGAGCACGTTCGACCAGCGCTTGTAGGCGCGGTCGTCGGGCGCCGCCGCGGAGCTCACGCGCGGGCCTCTTCATAGAGCGCCTCGAAGCGCGCGCGGAAGTGCTCGTAGACCTTCTTTCGCCGCACCTTGAGCGAGGCCGTGAGGAGCCCCGCGTTGACCGTGAGGGCTTCGTCGATCACCGCGAAGCGCTTGATGGTCTCGTAGCTCGCGAGCTGCGCGTTCACGCGGTCGATCGAGTGCTGCACGGCGGCCTTCACCGCGGCGTCACGCTCCGCGGAGTGCGCGGCGCCGAAGCGCGCGGAGACCTCCGCGTCGTTGAGCCACACGCCCGCGACGAGGTAGCGCTTGCCGTCGCCGTAGACCACCACGTGCGCGACGAGGGGGTCGTCCGCGAAGCGCACCTCGATGTTGGCCGGAGGCACGTTCTTGCCGCCCGCGGTGACGAGGATGTCCTTCTTGCGGTCGATGATCTGGAGGAAGCCGTCGTCGGTCCAGCGGCCCACGTCGCCGGTCTTGAACCAGCCGTCGTGGGTGAAGGCCTCGCGCGTCGCGGCCTCGTCCTTGTGATACCCGCGGAACACGTTGGGGCCCTTCGCGAGGATCTCGCCGTCCTCGGCGAGCTGGAGTTCCACGGAGGGGAGCGGCACGCCCACGGTGTCGAAGCGAAAGCGGTCGGGGCGGTTGAGCGTGAGCGTCGGAGAGGTCTCGGTGAGCCCGTAGCCCTCGATGATGAGCACGCCGTGCTGGTGAAAGAACTCCTTGATCTCGCGCTTGAGCCCCGCGCCGCCCGAGAGGCAGAACTGGAGCCTCCCGCCCGTGATCTCTCGGAGCTTCGCGCGCTGCGCGTCGAGGTCGCCCGCGGCCTGCGCCTGCATCGCGAGCTTCTCCCAGTACGCCGGGACGCTCATGAACACGTCGGGGTGAACCTCGGGCAGGCGCGCGAGCACCGTCGCCGGGTCCGACATATAGGTCGTGAAGCCCAGGAGGTTGCCGAGCCCCATCTCGCCGAAGCCGAAGATGTGGCTCATCGGCAGCCACAGCACGTCGACGCCCTTCTCGGGCAGGATCGAGGCGTTGTTGCGGAGCCAGTCCTGCGTGTTCGAACCGACGTTGCGGTGCGAGAGCGGGACGCCCTTGGGGTTGCCCGACGTGCCCGACGTGTAGAGCATCATCGCGGGCGCGTCGTAGTCGACCTCGCGGAGCACGCGTTCGAACTCACCGGGGCGCTCCTTGTCGCGCGCGGCGCCCGCGGCGCGGGCCTCGGACCAGGTCATCACGCGGCGCTGCGCCCACGCGTCGCTCGGCGCGCTGCGTCCCTTCGCGCGGAGGTCCGCGAGCACGCGCGCGACGTCGAGGCCGTCGTCGAGCGTGATGATGCGCTGCACCTCCTCGTAGCCCGCCCAGTACTCGAAGATCCTCGCGAGGAGCGCGGGCGTGTCGACGAAGACCACGCGCGCGTCGGAGTGCGAGGCCACGTAGGCAGCCTGCTCCGCGGTGCTCGCGGGGTAGATCGGCACCATCACGCCGCCCGCGGCTTGAATGGCCAGCGCGGCGGAGGCCCACTCCACGCGGTTGGGCGCGAAGACCGCGCCGCGATCGCCGGGGCGGATGTCGCCCGCGGCGAGGAAGCTCCCCACCTCGCGCACCTGTCTCGCGAAGTTGCCCCACGTCACGGCGCGCCAGTCTCCGTCGGGCGTCGGGAGCATGAAGCGAGGGCGCGAGCGCCGCTCGTCGAGGTGGTCGAAGAGCACCTGCGGTGCGGTTCGAAGCGCGAGGTACGGGGTCACATCCATGGCAGTGCGAGTCCTCTCCGGGGCTGCGGAGACTACTGCTTCGAAGCGTCCGCCGTCTTCGACGACTGGAGGTCCGCGAGCTTCTCTTCGAGGTCCGCGAGGCGGCTCTGGATCTGGTTGAGCGCGTGCAGCGACCGCTCCTGATCCTGCCGCGTGGGGATGCCCATCGCGCTCCACCACGCCGCCACGGCCTTGTCGCTCGCGGCCTTGGTCTTCATCATGGCCGTGAAGAGCGAGCCCGCGGGCACCAGCGTCGCCGGGCTGCGGAGCCACTGCTCGGCGTACTTGGCCGAGGCGTCTTCCCAGGCGTCGAAGCCCTTCTTCCAGAGATCCCAGGTGATCATCGCGTCGCCTCCGTCGTATCGCTCCGGCGCGACGCACACTCCGCGCGCGGCCGTCGATGGAGCGACGGGTAACCGCTCGACGCCCTCGCCGTCAAGACTTTTGTTGCACCGCAACAAGTGCCCTGTGAGTCTTCTGGTAAGCGCGTTCAAGCTCGAAGCTTCGAGGGATCATCACGCGACGCACAAGCGCGCGTTGACACCCTCCGCGGCGCGGCACTACCCTCCCGCGCTCCAACCGTCGAGGAGCTGCGACCGAGAATGTTCGCCAGAACGATCAAGCCTGCGTGGTGGGTCTCCCTCGCGCTCACTGCGGCCGGGTGCGCGGGCGGCGAGGTCGAGCCCCGCGGCGCCGACGCGAGCGCCACACCGGACGCCGCCGATGTTGCGACGCAACAAGACGCGCCCCGCGACGCCGCCGTCGACACGTCTGTGGACGTCACGGTGACCGACGCGCCCGCGGTCGACGACCAGCCCGTGACGCCTCCGAGGGACGGCGGCCCGACGTGCATGGGCAACCGCGACGGCGTGATCGAGCGGAGCGAGATGGCCTTTCTTCTCGGGGCGTCGGTGATCTACGCGGTGAACCGCGCGGGCACGACCGTCGACCCCGTCGACACCGCGGGCATGACCACGGCCTCGGGCCGCGTGTGGAACTACTCCGCCGCCGACCCGCAGGACCAGCGCGTGCTCGATGAGGTCACGCCGCCCACGGGCCAGTGGTGGTCTTCGAGCTACGCCGACGCGACCTTCGCGGCCGTGGTCGACCGCTCGACGAACCTCCTCGGCGTGTACCGCGTGAGCGACGGCGCGCTCGAGCTTCTGGGCACGGTCTCGACGGAGCAGAACCGCACGAACCTCCGCTTCACGCCGCCCGTGGCGGTGCTGCGCTTCCCGCTGCGCATGGGCGCGACGTGGACGCAGACGGTCACGGGCCTCGGCACGGTGAACTACACGCCGCTCACGAACACCACGGTGTACACCTCGCGCATCGACGCCGACGGCGAGGTGTGGACCCCGGCGGGCCGCTTCCGCGCGCTGCGCATGCGCACGGACCTCGACCAGTCGATCCCGCTCACGGTGTTCCGCACGACGCGGCGCACGTACACGTTCATCACCGAGTGCTGGGGCGTCGTCGCCCGCGTCGCCAGCGTCGATAACGAGTCCGCCGAGGAGTTCCGCCGTGCGTCCGAGTACCGCCGCCTGGGCCTGTAGCCTCGCGCTCTGCTGCGCCGCAGCAACGGGCTGCGCGAGCTGGCAGCGGCCGGGCGAGCCCCTCGGCGCGCGCCTCGATCCCGCGGTGGGCGCGCGCTACGTCCACACGGGCAGCGGACGCGCGATCTACACCGAGGTGCGCGGAGAGAACGCTGCGCTCCCGCCGGTGCTCCTCGTCCACGGCTACGCGAGCAACCACGACGTGTGGGACCCGCTCGAGCCCTCGCTCCGCGAGCACCGCCGCACGATCAACGTCGACCTCCCGGGCTTCGGCTGGTCGTCGCGCACCGAAGGGGACTACTCGCCCGTCGCGCTCGCCAACGACCTCGCCGACGTGCTCCGCGCGCTCGACGTCTCGCAGGCCGACGTGGTGGCGCACTCGTGGGGCTCGTCGGTCACGCTCGCCCTCGCGCTCGAGCACCCCGCGATGGTGCGGCGCTTCGTGCTCATCGGCGGCTGGATCTACGACGAGCAGATCCCGCCGTTCTTCCGCTGGGCGCGGCTTCCGGGCGTGGGCGAGGCGCTCTTCAGCGCGTTCTACACCGAGCGCCCCGCCGATCGCTTCCCCGACGCGTTCGAAGACCCGTCGATCGTCTCGCAGGAGCTCGTCGACATGATCGAGCGGTCCTTCGATCGACCGGGCACCAGCCGCGCCGCGCTCGCCGCCGCGCGGGGTCAGTGCTTCCGTCAGCTCCAGGCGCGGTACCGCCAGGTGCGTCAGCCGGCGCTGCTGCTCTGGGGCGCCGACGACCACGTCTCGCGCGCCCGCTTCGGCGAGCGCCTCTCGCACGAGCTCCCCGACGCGGAGTTCGTCTCGCTCCCGCGCGCGGGACACTTTCCGATGGTCGAGGCCGCCCACGCGACGCGCGAAGCGGTGACGCGCTTCCTCGATGTTGCGCCGCAGCAAGAGGAGGCGCGATGAGCCCCTCCCCGTCCCTCCCCCGCGAAGCGGGGAGTGCCCGTGCCGGTAGCTGGCATGCCCTCACCCCGCCCTCTCCCGGCAGAGCCGGGGGAGGGTGGCAGCGTACGACGCAGCGCGGACCAGCGACCCAGCGCGGACCAGCGACCCAGCGCAGACCAGCGACCCAGCGCGGACCAGCGACGCAGCGCGGACCAGCGACCCAGCGCAGACCACACATCGCAGCTCCGACGCGCGACGCAGCTCCGACGCGCAACACAGCGCCACCGACGTGATGCTCACGAGTTCACTTCGATCTGTCTCCTCGCCCGCGCCGCGGACTCCCTCTCCCGGCTCTGCCGGGAGAGGGCGGGGTGAGGGCATGCCAGCTACCAACGGGCACCCTCCCCCGCTTCGCGGGGAGGGACGAGAGGGGCTCGCCCTCGCCCTCCTCCTCACGCCGTCGCTCTCGTTCGCGCAGAGCACCGAACCCGCGCGCGTACCGCAGCGCGGCGCGGGCGACGAGGGCGCGGCCTCGGAGGCCGAGCCCTACGCCGACGCGCCGGGAACCACCCCCATCCACGAGGCCACGCGCTCCGTCGCGAACTCGCCCGATCAGCGCATCACGCTCTCGGGCTTTCTCCGCACGCGCGGCGACCTCGCGAACAACTGGGACCTCGGCCGCGGACCGACGCCGTCGATGCGCGCGCTCTGGCCCACGCCCTACGCGGGCCCCTCGCCGGGACATACGCAGACCAGCCTCGACATGCGCCTGCGCCTCGACGTCGCCATCGACGTGGGGTGGGGC
The DNA here is from genome assembly GCA_046351535.1 of Polyangiales bacterium. Taxonomy (GTDB): domain Bacteria; phylum Myxococcota_A; class Polyangia; order Polyangiales; genus CAISKJ01. The sequence continues at coordinate 24,919 of JAXLYG010000029.1, read as the reverse complement.
GTCACGGTGCGAGGGCGCATCCACGCGCTCGACAACCTGCGCTACGGATCAACCCCCGAAGGAGACTTCTCGGGCGGAACGATCAACCAGCGCGGCCCCGACCGTCCGCTCGACCTGCGACAGCTCTACGGTCAGGTGCTGCTGCCCTTCGGGATGCTCTCCGCGGGACGCATGGGCGCCCTCGTCGACTGGGGCACCGGGTTCTTCGTGAACTCGGGCAACGGCATCGACGACGACTGGGGCGACGTCGGCGATCGCGTGGCCTTCACCACGCCGCTCGCGGGACTCCTCTGGACGGCCCTCTACGAGATCAGCGCGTCGGGTCCGTCGACCGAAGCGCTGCGCCCCGAGATCCGCCCCGCGCTCGACGTCGACCCCTCGGATGACGTGCGCACGGTGGCCTTCTCCGTGGCGAAGTGGGACCTCCCCGCGACGCGCGATCGACGGCTCCGCGCGCGCCGCACGACGCTCAACCTCGGCCTCGTGGGGAGCCACCGCTGGCAGACCTACGACCTCATCGCGGGCGACGTCCCCTCGTCACGGAGCACCATCCAGCGAGACCTCTCCGCGTGGGTGGCCGACGCGTGGGTGCGCGCCGACGTCGGCTCGTTCACCTTCGAAGCCGAGGGAGCCTTCGTGGGCTTCTCGATCCAGAACGCCTCGCTCGACCCCGCGGCGTCGCTCAACGTGGCCGTCACGGGGCGACAGTTCGGCGGCGTCGCGAGGGCCGAGTACCGCGGCGGCGAGCGCTTCTTCGCGCGCCTCGAAGCGGGCTTCGCGTCGGGCGACGACCACGCGGGCATGGGCGCGCGGCCGGGCAACACCGTGGCGCGACCGGGCGACCTCGACGGGCTCCAGTTCGACCTCACGCGCACGCCCCGCGACACGACGATCAACAACTTCAGGTTTCACCCCAACTACCGCGTCGACCTGATCTTGTGGCGGCGCATCCTCGGCACGGTCACCGACGCCATGTACGTGCGCCCCATGGCGCGCTATCGCATCGGTCCGATGCTCACCGTCGAGGGCGCCGTGATCTTCAGCACCGCGCTCGAACGCAACAGCACCCCGTCGGGCGCGGCGCCCCTCGGCGTCGAGGCCGACCTCGGTCTCCTCTACGAGCAGGAGCACGGCTTCTTCGCGCGCCTCGACTACGGTCTCCTCCTCCCCCTCGCGGGCCTCTCGAACGTCGTGTCGCACGTCGACCCGTCGCCCGCGCACGCGCTCCACCTCGTGATGGCCTGGCGGTACTGACATGCTCGCTCTCTCGCGCGGATCACAGCGTCGAAGGCTCTCTCTCGCAGCACTCCTCGCGCTCTCGACGGGCTGCGCCGCGGGGCCCGACCCGGGCACGCCGACAAACCCCGACGGGGGGTACGTCCCCATCCCCGATGTGCCGACGCCGCCGCAGTGCAGGGGCAACCGCGACGGGGTCATCGACCGCGCCGAGGTGGCCTTCGCGCCGGGCGTCGAGGTGCGCTACCGCATCAACCCCGCGGCCACCCTCGCGCTCGTCTCGCCGCACGGAACCGAGCGCGCCGACGGCAGCCGCGCGTGGGACTTCACCGATCCCTCGGGCAGCCTCGTCACGCTCTCGCTCCTCACGACGACGTCGCAGTGGTTCGCGTCGCGCTTCCCCGGCGCGCAGTACGCCGCGCGCCTCGACCCGCGCAGCGCCAACCTCGGCGTGTACCGCGCGACGGACACCTCCGTCGACCTCATGGGCGTCGCGGGCGCCGCCGAGCGCGACGGGACCCTCGTCCGCTACGACACCCCGCCGAGCCTCCTGCGCTTTCCGCTGCGCGTCGGCGACACGTGGACGGCCACGGCCACCACCGTCGACTCGATGGTCGAGAACACCCCCGTGGCCTCGCGCGACCGCTACGAGATCACCGTCGACGCGCACGGCGAGGTGCGCGTCCCGAGCCTCACCTTCGCCGACGCGCTGCGCGTTCGCGTCGAGCTCACGCAGAGCTTCCCCGCGGGCCCCGGCCGCCGTCAGATCCAGTACCTCTGGATGGTCGAGTGCTACGGCGAGGTGGCCCGCATGACCTCGCGCGACGGCGAGGTCGACCCCGACTTCCGCATGGCCTCGGAGTTCCGCCGTCTGGGCTTCTGAGCCGCGCGTTCGTCGTTGACAGCGGGTGTCTCCCGGCGCGACCGTTCGCCCGCCATCACGCGGGTCGAAGGGTACTCGGCGTCGGCAGGAGAGATTTCAATGAGCATGCGTAACTGGCTTGGCGCCGTGGCCCTCGTGTCGCTCTCGGCCTGGTCGCTCGCGGCCTGCACCACCAGCAACTCGGGCACCGGCAGCGCGACCTCCGCGGTGCAGGCGACGAGCTCCGGCGGCACGAGCACCGACTCGTCGATCACGTTCCACAACAGCTCGCGCTGGGCGATCATGCGCATCCACATGAGCCCCGTGAGCCAGTCGACCTGGGGCCCCGACCACCTCGGCGCCAACGTGCTCGCCTCCGGCGGCACCTTCACCCTCCACGGCGTCCCCTGCTCGAACTACGACCTCAAGCTCGTCGATCAGGACGGCGACGAGTGCGTGCTCAACAACATCAACATCTGCGCGGAGAGCTCGGGCTGGGACATCAGCGACGACGACCTCCTCACCTGCCAGGCCTTCACGCGCGCCGCGCACTGATCCTCGCCGCGGCCCCGCCGCGCCTCGATCCCCCCGCTGACAGCCTATGTCTCGTCGTGCGAGAGCCGCCGCGTGAGCGACCGCCCTTTGCGGTAGACTCCGCGCACGATGGCACCGCGCAACAAGAGCAAGAGTTCCGGCGCGACGGCGCCCGCGCCGATCGACGACGACGTCACCCCCCGCAGCGCGGCCACGACGGCCACGGTGACGGGCGACGACGACGCGCGCCTCGACTTCGCGCTGCGCCCCAAGACCCTCGACGAGTACATCGGTCAAGACGAGCACCGCGAGAACCTCAAGGTCTTCGTCGAGGCCGCGAAGATGCGCAAGGCGCCCCTCGACCACGTGCTCATCTCGGGCCCGCCGGGGCTCGGCAAGACCACCCTCGCGCTCATCCTCGCGAACGAGCTCGGCGTGGCGGCGCACACCACCGCGGGCCCCGCCATCGAGCACAAGGGCGCCCTCGCGGGGATGCTCACCAAGCTCGAGGCGCGCGACATCCTCTTCGTCGACGAGATCCACCGGCTCACGCCCATCGTCGAGGAGAACCTCTACCCCGCGATGGAGGACTTCAAGATCGACCTCGTCACGGGCGATGGCCCCCACGCGACGACGATCCCGCTCAACATCCACCCCTTCACGCTCGTGGGCGCCACGACGCGCACGGGGCTCATCACGGGGCCGCTCCAGTCGCGCTTCGGCATCGTGCTGCGCCTCGATTTCTACACGCACAAAGACCTCGCGCGGATCATCACGCGCAGCGCGCGGCTCCTCGGCACGTCGATCGAGGCCGACGCGTCGCTCGAGATCGCGCGGCGCTCGCGGGGCACGCCGCGCATCGCGAACCGCCTCCTGCGGCGCGCGTGGGACTTCTCGCTCGTGGCGCGGCAGACCGAGATCGACCTCGCCACGGCGCGGCGCGCGCTCGACCGCATGGGCGTCGACAACGCCGGCCTCGACGAGATGGACCGGAAGATCCTCGACATCCTCATTCGATTTTATGATGGTGGCCCCGCGGGCGTGGAGACGCTCGCGGCGGCTGCGGCAGAGCCGCGTGACACCATCGAGGACGTGTATGAGCCGTACCTTCTGCGAGAGGGCTTCATCGCGCGGACGCCGCGCGGTCGGGTCGCGACGCGCAGGGCCTACGAGCACATGGGCGTGAACCCCACGCGCCCGCCGCACGGCACGCCTCCCCAGGGGACGCTCTTCGAATGATGGGACCCAAGACCACGCAGAACTCACTCCGCCCGGAGCCCGTCGCGTCGCGGCGCGTGCGCGACCCCTACGCCGACCTGCTCCGCGACACGCGCGGGCTCAAGCGCGAGCAGGCCGCCGCGCGCGACGCGTGGTACGCGGGCCTCTCGCTCGATCGCAAAGAGGACGCCCTCTTCGAACTCGAGATGCTCCTCAAGGGCCTCGCGCACTGGACCAACACGCGCAACCACGCGTCGGCGGGCGGGCGCGACCCGCTCTACATCCGCAACTTTCGCCCGCACCTCGCCGTGGCGCGCGCCGTGGTGCTCCGCTGCATCGCGCTCTGCACGCAGCTCCTCGGCGCGTCGCGCGCCGCGGTGCCGCTCGCGCGCAACCTCCCCGCGGGCTTCATCGAGGAGCCCCGCGGCGAGCGCGCCGAGCCCGTCGAGACGCCGGAGTCGTCGCTCGCCTCGCTGCGCCAGTCGCTCAACGTCACGTCCGAGGTGCTCGCGGGCCTCCTGCGCGTCGACCACGTGCCCTACCGGCTCTTCTACGCGTCGCTCGTGGGCGTGCCGCGCGAGCTCTCGCGCAGCGTGTTCTTCAACCCGATGTACGCCCTCGAGTTCCGCCCCGAGTTCGATCGCGTGCGCGTGCCCGACGTGCTCGACGCGATCCTCTCCGTCGACGGAGAGACGGCCCACCGCCTCGTGGCCCTCACGTGCCTCGGCTCGCTGCGGCTCCTTCGAATGACGTCGCTGCTCGCCGCCGTCGCGTCAGACCCCGCGAGCCTCCCGCGCGCGTGGGCCCTCCTCGCGGCCGTCAGGGCCGAGGCGCGCTCGCTCTCGCGCGTGCTGCGTCACAGGGCGTCGTCGATGCTCGCCGACTCGCTCGAGCGCGACCTCATGCGCGTGCCCGCCACCGACGTGCGCAACCGCTTCGAGACCGTGGCGCGTGACTGCGACCGCGTGGCGAAGCTGCGCGCCGTGCTGCTCACGGCGGGCGAGTGTTTGCGCGCGGAGTCGCGGCGGCTCATCACCGTGCGCGTCCCGGGTTGCGACGCGCTCGCGGCGCCCGAGGAGGTCTCGGCGGCGGTGATCGCGGCCTGCGCGAAGCTCCGCGACGCGCTGCAGGGCGTGATCGTTCAGGTCACGCGCTCGCTGCGAGGGAGCGCCGACGCCGAGCGCATCTTCAGCGACCGCGGCGCGCGCGCGGCGGCGAGCGAGCGGCTGCGACAGACCGCGTGGCTCTTCACCGTGGTGACCCGCGCGTTCGTGGCGCGCGCGAAGTCCGCGGACACGAGCGACCAGTGGAGCGCGGGGCCCGACCTCGGCTTCGTGAGCGACTACCTCGGGTACTTCCGCTCGCTCGGCGCGGGGCTCGCGCAGGAGACCGAGTACGCGCGCGGCGATCAGCTCACGGAGGCCGTGCTCGGGCTGCGCGACACCGACTGGGTCGACACCACGCGCCTCGCGTCGGCGGTGACCGAGTGCGAAGCCTTCGCGACGCACCTCCACGACGTCGTCGAGCGCGCGGGACAGCGCGAAGAGCTCCGCGGTGTTGCCCTCGACAAGGGCGCCGCTGGAGAGACCCTGAAGATGTATCTGCGGGTGTGAGCGGAGGGGAGTGAGCGGGGGGGAGTGAGCGGAGCGTCGCCCGTGGGCGCTCCCGACGCACGCGCGCCGGGAGCGTCACGCGGGGGAGCTCACTCCTTGTCGAGCTTTCCGACGAGCGAGAGTTCGAAGGCCGCGCCCATGTACTTGAAGTGCGGGCGGACCTTGAGGTTCACGCGGTACCAGCCGGGCTGTCCCTCGACGTCCTCGACCTTGATCGCGGCCTTGCGGAGCGGGCGGCGCGAGCGCACGCCGGGGGCGGGATCGTCCATGTCGGCCACGTACTGACCGATCCAGGTGTTGAGCTCGCGCTCGAGGTCCGAGCGCTCCTTCCACGACCCGATCTGCTCGCGCTGGAGCACCTTCAGGTAGTGCGAGAGGCGCGTCATGATGAACATGTACGGGAGCTGCGTGCCGAGGCGGTAGTTGGTCTCCGCCTCGCGGCCCGCGGGGCTCTGGCCGAAGTACTTCGCCTTCTGGCACGAGTTGGCGGAGAAGAAGCACGCCTGGTTCGAGTCCTTGCGGAACGTGAGCCCGATGAAGCCCTCCTCGGAGAGCTCGTACTCGCGGCGCTCCGTGAGCTGGCACTCCGTGGGGATCTTCGTCTGGATCTCGCCCATGGCCTCGTACTGGTGCAGCGGGAGGTCTTCGACCGCGCCGCCCGCCTGCGGGCCGATGATGTTCGGCGCCCAGCGGTACTTGGCGAACGAGTCACCGACGCGCGTGGCGAGCGCCACGGCGGCGTTCCCCCAGCAGTAGCGCTCGTGGTGGCCCACCACGTCTTCTTCGAAGTTGAACGCCTTCACGGGGACGGTGTTCGAACCGTAGGGCAGACGCAGCAGGAAGCGCGGCATGCAGAGGCCGACGTAGCGCGAGTCCTCGCTCTCGCGGAACGCCTGCCAGCGCGCGTACTGCGGCCCCTCGAAGAGGCTCTTGAGGTCCTTGAGGCCGGGGAGCTTCTCCCAGTTGTCGACGCCGAACATCGAGGTCGACGCGGCGGAGATGAAGGGCGCGTGCGCCATCGCCGAGATCGACGCGATCTTCTGCATCAGGGCGATGTCCTGCGGGCCCGGACCGAAGTCGTAGTTGCCCACGATGAGCCCGATGGGCTTGCCGCCGAAGACGCCGTACTCGTTCGAGTACACGGTCTTGTAGAGGCCCGACTTCACCACTTCGGGGCTGTCCTCGAAGTCGTTGATGAGGTCTTCCTTCGAGACGTTGAGCATCTCGACCTTGATGTTCTCGCGGAAGTCGACCTGGTCGACCAGGTACTTCAGCGAGCGCCACGCCGACTCGAGCTTCTGGAAGTCGGGGTGGTGCAGGATCTCGTTCACCTGCGCCGAGAGGCGCGCGTCGATCTCCGCGATCATCGCGTCGACGACGTTCTTGTCGATCTTCTCCGACGCGCGGTTGGGCGCGAGCATCTCGGAGATGAGGTGCTGAACGCCGCGCTTGACGGTGTCGTAGCCCTCGACGTTCGGCTTGATGTTCGCTTCGCTGAGGATGTCCTCGAGCAGCGAGGACTGCTCGAGCGTCTGCGTGGACGATTGCGTCTGGCTCTTCAGGTCGCTCATGGGATGTGTCTTCTACCTGGCTCTGGTGGGAGTGCGATCAGCCCTTGGACCCGTCGCCGAGCCCGAGCTCCTGCATGAGCTTGCCGCGGCCCGCCTCGTCGCCGAGGAGGTTCTGGATCTTCTTGCGGAACGCCGGCACGTTGCCGAGCGGCCCCTTGAGCGCGTTGAGCGCCGAGCGGAGCTCGAGGAGCTTGCGCATCTCGGGCACCTGGTTGGCGATGCCCTCGGGCGAGAAGTCCTTCATGCTCTTGAACTTCAGGTTCACGGCCATCTCGGCGCCCTGTTCCTGCGAGAGCTTGTCGGCCACGCCGAGGTTGAGCTCGAGCTTCTGCTCGCCGAGCACCTGGTTGAAGTTGTCCTTGTCGATGTTGATCGGCTTGCGATCTTCGACCGTGCGCTCATCGGGGCGGAGCGTGTAATCGCCCGCCATGAGGATCTTCAGGGGGAGCTCGATCTCCTCCTTCGCATTCCCGATCGCGGGCTTGTAGACGATGTTCACTCGCTCCTTGGGAGCGACGGATCCTTCTCTCGCCATCGTGTTCCTTACCTTTCGTGATTCCGATCGGCGGGTGCACCCGCGCGTACCGTGGAGCGCTCAGTGCCCCTCTGTTACAGCTATGCCCCGATTCTCAGCGCAGTCGCAGGGTCAAGACGACAGACGCGATCATACAGCACACCCGCTTCAGGAGGGATAGGCTTTCCGCCCTTGGCGAGCGCCCTGTAGCAGAGCACGAGGCCCTCGGCCGACGCGGCCGCCAGCGAGGGCTCCCACGCTTCGAGGTCGTGATCCTTCACGTCGCGCTCGAGCCCTTCGAAGACGCCCTTCGCCAGCGCGACCTGATTGATCGCCAGCGCGACCTGCCCCACGCCGAGCCTGTACCGAAAGCGCGCAGCCTCCGACGGCGCCGACGCGGCCTTTGCCTGCAGCATCGCGATCGCGTCAGGACCCTTCCCCGCGGCGGCGAGCTTCTTCGCCTCGTTCACCACGGCGGTCTCTTCTCCCGCGCCGCCGCCCTGCTGCACCACGATCACCGGCGCAGGACCGCCGCCGCTCGGCGCTGCCGCAGGCGCAGGCGCAGCACCGCCGCCGCCGCCACCACCCGCGAGCACCTCGTTCGAGATCCACGCGCGCGTCTGCTCGTCAGCGAAGGGCGTCCCGTCGGAGAACTGCATCGTGGGAAGCTGCGGCAAACGCTTGAGGAGCGTCGCGAGCTCGCCCACCACCTCGTCGCGCGCCTTCGCGTGGCTCGCGCCGAGCCCCGCGAGCGCCTGCGCCGTGAAGCGATGGAGGTCGAGGCAGAAGCGCGCGTTGTTGAGCGCCGACTCGGTCTCTTCGATGAGCGGCGCCCACTTCTGGTTGTTCGCGATCGTCTCGATCTGCTTGCGCGTCGACGGATTGAGCGGCGGCACCTTGGTCTTGCCCGACGCGTCCGCGGGCGGCGGCTCGACGATGTGCGTGTAGAGGCCCACGCGGAGCATGCGGTACGCGAGCGGCGTCGCGTCGGCCGCGCGTCGCACGTTGCCGCCCGCCTGCGAGATCGTCGCGCCGATGGTGCCGAGCCAGCCCGTCACCTGCGACACGTCCGCGGGCGGAGGCCCCGCCGTCGCCGTCGGCGCGGCCACCGTGGGCGGCGGTCCCGTGTACACGGGCGGCGGCGGCGCTGCGGGTTGCGCCACAGGCGGCGGCGCGACGGGCGGCGGCGCGACAGGCGGCGCGACGGGCGGCGGCGCTGCGGGCGCTGCGGGTTGCGGCGGCGTCTGCGCGGGCGCGGCCGCGGCCTGCGCGGCGGCCTGCGCCTTCGCGGCGTCGGCGCGCGGGCGCTCATCGGCGGCGGCCTTCTGCTTCGCGTCCTCTTCGGCCTTCGCGGCGTCGAGCTCGGCCTGCGAGGGCCCCGCGTCGAACACGAGGCGCTCGATCATCTCGCGGAGCTTGCCGATCGACGGCGTGGCGTCGCCGTACTTGTCTCTCGCCGAGGCGTTGAAGCGCTTGAGCCCCACGACGAGGCTGTCGAGCGTGTCGCGATCACCGGGCGCGGGCTTGTACGCCTTGAGCTGGATGTCGGTCTTGTCGAGGAACCACTGCACCGCAGCGGCGCGACCCTTGAGGCGCTTGAGCTCGGGGTAGAGCGTCGGCCAGAAGTTCTCGACGAGCGCGGTGAGCAGCGCGACGCCCTTGAGCAGCCCCTTGAGCCCGTCCTGACGGAAGAACGCGTACGCCACCTGCGACGCGACGAGGATGTCCTTCGACTTCTCCTGCAGGAGCTCGCCGCCCTGCGAGATCACCGTGCTCCAGACCTTCTTCCACTCGATCTTCTCGGTGGTGGGCGAGTCGAGCTTGGCGATCTCCGTGGTGACCGAGAGGTAGCGCTCGTCCTCCTTGGCGCTCACGCCCGAGGGCGCGGAGTCGGAGATGGGCGCGGTCCACGGCTCGGCGAGCTTCAGGATCTCTTCTGCCGTCATCGGCATGGCGTTTCTTCTCCCAATTCGAATGGTGCCCGCGCGACCCTCCGCGGGGCGCGCGACGATAGCAGAACGTTCAGACCGCGAGCGTCGAGAGCAGCGCCTCGAGCGAGGCCGCGGGTGATTCGAGCGCCTGGCGGTGGTGCGGTGCGAGGTTGTGGTGCGCGGCCTCGATGGCGTCGGCGCGCGAGGTCATCAGCGGCCAGAGCTGCGTGGCCTGCGCCTCGGGCTGCGCGAGGTAGCGCAGCATCGCGCCCGACGCCGCGCCGAGCGAGACGAGGAGCCGCGACGCGCCGAGCTCGCGCCACACGCACGTGGGGAGCAGCGCGACGCCCGCGAGGCGCCTGCGGCAGAGCTCGAGCCACGCGAAGAGGTCGACGTCGCTCGCGATGGGGCAGTCGAGGGTGATGGGCACGCGCGGCGGGCGCGCGCGCGTCGTGTCGCACGCGTCGATGACGGTCTTGAACGCGTAGAGGTGGCTGCCCGGGAGCGCGTCGCTGAAGGCCTCCGCGTGAGCTCCCCGCGGGCGTGACGTTGAGCACGCGCTGGCGAGACGGTCATCGCGGCCTGCGTGACCTCGGCGTGCGAGGGCACGCGCAGCGAGCGGACGCGCGCGGCGAGGTGCGCGGCGTCGACGCGGTCGAGCTCGTGCGCGATGCGCGCGGCGTCTTGCAGAAAGAGGCTGTACGCCGTGGGGAAGCCCGAGAACGCGCCGCCCAGGGTCGACGGGTCGACGCGCGCGAAGAGCGTGAGCGGATACACGCGCCCCACGCGGTCGGCGCTGCGGAGCATCACGCCGATGAGCGCGCCGTGGCCCGCGCCCTGGTGGATGAAATACACGGGCTCCGCGGGGAGCTCGGCGCCCGAGCGCGCGACGGCGTCGAGCGACTCCTGGATCCAGCCGTCGAGGCTCTGCGCGGCGGAGTCCGAGGCGTTGATGCGGACGAAATCGCCCTGCGCGGGGATCTTGCCGTAGACGCCGACGACGTCGCGGTTCGCAGGGTGTGTCATCGCGGTGCGCGGCCCCTCAGGCGTGGAAGGAGTGCGCCGACGCGCGGTGCGTCGGCGCGGGAGGGGTGTGCGGTCAGTGGCGACGGCGGTGGTGGCGGCCCGAGGGCGCGCCGCCCGTGCTCGCGACGCCCGAGAGGTTGCAGGGGCGACCCGCGCGAGAGATGGGGTGCGGCGGGGTGATGTAGTCGCCGCGGAAGGGCGAGAGGTAGCGGTCCGCGGTGGAGTCGTTGCGGGGGATGCCGAAGAAGGGGTTCTCGCTGCGCGCGGGGCGCACGTCGACGCCGACGTCGATGTTCTGGTCGCGCAGGTGCCACACGACGGAGAAGGTGCGCGAGTTCGCGCTGCCGCGGACCTGGCCGATTTCGAAGAGGCGGAAGATGCCCCACTCGCCGTCCTGCTCGATGGTCTCGTCGATGCCGTTGAGGCCGCGCGCGCGGATCTTGGCGCCGCGCTGGCGACCGGCGCCGGGCCACGAGAAGCGGTGCCACTCCTCGGGGCCGTTGGTGTAGCGGACCTCGTCGCCGTCGACGGTGAAGGTGGTCTCGGCGATGGTGGGGGTCGGGCGCACGCGCACTTCGAACTCGACGAAGGGCCCGTTGGCCGTGGGCGCCGCCTGCTGACCCGCGGGCGGAGGCGGCGGCTGCGGCGGGAAGAGCACCGTGGAGATGTCCTGCGAGCGGTTGAGGAAGTCCCTCAGCTCGGGGAGGTACATCTCGGAGGTGTTGTGACCGAGGCGCGTCGAGAACTGGTACTCGTCGCCGACGCGCGGGACGTACTGCGCGAGGTCGGTGCCATAGAAGGCCCAGAGGAGGCCTTCGGTGGACTTGTAGAACTGCGTGACGTCTGCGATGGCCGCGTCCTGCCCGTTCGGGTTGAACGGGTAGTGATCGAGGAGCGTTCGGGTATAGGGGACCACTACGGCGCTACACCAGCGGTCGCTCCCAGCCCCGCCTAGCGCGCCAAGCGTACGCGACACGGTGAACTCGATCGGCGGCGGGAGGAGGTTCCGCAGCACGGGACGAGATTCGACGCCCGCGGTGCCGATGAGCGACTCGACCTTGGCCTGCGCCGTGGTGATCTGCTCCATGAGAGGCGCCGAGGCCTCGCGCGGGTTGTTGAGGTACGTGTAGAGCCGGTCGCGGACGAGGGAGAGCTGCTCCTGGTACTCGTTCACGGGGGCCGTCGTGGGCGTCGGCGGAGGCGGCGGCGCGCCGTTCTCCGTGGGGGCCGGCGGGCGCGGCGTGGGGGGCACGCCGAACTCGACGAGGCCGTGGAGCACCGCGTCGCGCTCCACGTCTTCGCGGTGGAGGAAGGTGCTCACCCCCTCGGACTCGCCACGCGCGCCGAGCGCCGCGCGGCCGATCTGGTTCGCGGCCATGCCCGAGCGCGAGCGGTTGAGGCGGCTGTTGAGCTCGCGCTCCGCCACGCGCAGGAACGACTCCGACGCCGCGTTGGCCGAGGCCGTGTCGGGGTCGTTGAGGTGGATGTTCTCCGCCAGCGTGCGGAAGAGGAACGGGTACGCCGAGGGCTGCACGCCGCCGGTGAACCACGTCAGCATCGTGTGGGCGTCCTGCGCGTTGGCGGGCTCACGCACGCGCAGCGAGGCCATGAAGTCGCGCCACTCGGCGATGTACTGCGAGAAGTACTGGTGGCGCACCTGCACCATCGTCTCGGCGGCCTGGCGCACGCTGTCGACGTTGGGCGCCTGACCGAGCACCCACGCGTCGCCGTTGATGATCTGCGGCAGCGCCTTGAGGCGGTCTCGCACGTAGTTGTCCCACCCCAGGCGGGTGAAGGCGCCGCGCACCGGGCGAGGCGTCGTCTGGTAGACGTTCTCGGGCGAGCGTCCGAGGGCGTGCGCGAGGTTGATGTCGTAGCCCATGGGCTCGACGTCGGCGATGATGCGATTGAGCGCGATGTCGACGCTCGACGTGCGGTTGAGCACCGCGCGCACCGAGGTGACCGTGCGCTGATCGCGCGCGAGGGCGAGGCGGGGATTGTCGTGCAGCAGCCCCGTGAAGAGCTGCGCGTTCTGCTTCATCGCGTCTTGCGTGCGGCCGTCGAGGGGCGCGCCCTGGCTGACGCGCGCGGCCCACTCGCGAGAGATCTGGTCCGACGTGAAGGTCGCGATGTCGCCTTCGAGGGCGGGCTCGTTGCTCTGGTGCGGCTGCGAGAGGAGCAGGTGCAGCTTGAGGACGTCGTAGTACTGCTGGCGGTCGCTCGTGCTCGGGGGGTTGTTGTCCCCGACGCGGGTCACGAAGGCCTGCATGTCGCGCACGTCGGCGAGGTAGAGCGGGTTGATGACGTGCTGCTGCATCGCCGTGGCGTAGAGCGCAGACATCTTCGGGTAGAGCGCCTCGCCCTGGAACATCCCGAAGGTCATCGCGATGGGCGCGTGGCCGTCGTGGTAGCCCTTGAGCTCGGAGACGACGTCGCGCAGGGGCTGGAGCTCCGCGAGCGTGAGCGGCGAGTTGGCGCGGCGCGAGACGTGGTCTCGGATGAGCTGCGCGGCGCCGTCGGCGCGCGAGACGAGGTCCTTGTTCTCGAGGTACGCGTTGGCGGGGATGATCGACAGGAGCGCGGCGATGCCGAAGGCGCCCGCGGCGATGTAGTACTTCTGCTTCTTCTGCCGCGAGATCTCATCGGGCGAGAGCGCCGCGATGTTCTGGTCGGGGAAGACCACCCGCGCGAACACGTCGCGGAGGAAGTAGCTCTTCTGCTCCGTCGGCGCGGCGGCGGCGGGCGCGGCGGCGGGCGAGAGGCCGAAGCTCGCGCGGAGCTTCTCGGCGAGCTGGTCGATGGGCCTGCCCTCCTGCGTGCCCGAGGTGAAGTACACGCCGCGGAGGAGCGACGGGTTGCGCAGGTTGTCGACGCCGAAGAGCGTGTCGAGGAACTCGCCGAGGTTCTGCTTGAGCTGCGCGAACTGCTGCGGAAACTGGTAGACGGCCTCGCGGCGCGGGATGCCGGGCTCCTGCGCGATGCGCTTGAGCATGCGGCCCTCGACGGTCTTGACCATCTCGTCGAAGCGCTCGGTGAAGAGCGCGCCGAGGGGCGCGTCGACGGGGCGCGACAGCGGGATCGTGAAGCCCCAGATCTGTCCGCGCTCGCTCTTGCGGAGGTCGTCGAAGAACTCCGTGAAGCCCTGCACGAGGTCGCACTTGGTGAAGAGCACGTACACGGGCAGCGAGAGCTGGAGGCGCGCCTGCACCTCGTCGATGCGCTCGCGCACGCGGTTGGCGATCTGCTCGACCTGCTGCTCGCGCGCGGTGCCGAGCTCGGCCACGTTGACCGCCACGATGACGCCGTTGAGCGGCTTGCGCGGACGGCTCTTCTTGAGCGTGTCGAGGAAGCTGAACCACTCGTCGCGGTCGTCGTCGTCGGTGGTGTAGCGACCCGCGGTGTCGACGAGCACGCCCTCGTTCGAGAGCCAGAGCTCGCAGTTGCGCGTGCCGCCGACGCCCTTCACCCCGCCGCCGGTCTGCTGGCTCATGTAGGGGAAGGGGATGCCCGAGTTGCGGAGGGCCGTGCTCTTGCCCGCGCCGGGCGGCCCGATGATCACGTACCAGGGCAGGGCGTAGAGGGCGTCGACGCCGGTCTTGCCGAGGCGCGAGCTCTTGAGGGCCCCGATGGCGCGGTTGAACTCGGCCTGGATCGCGCGCACCTCGGCCTGCTGCTCGGGGCGGACGCTGCGCGCCTGCTCCTCGGCCTGGGCGTTGAGGGCCTTCTCGATCTCGCGCGCGGCCTTGCGGGCCTTGAAGCGGCGGTAGAGCCAGATCGTGAAGAGCACGAAGAGGACGAGCAGCGTCGCCAGGATCGCGAGGATCCAAGGGAGCTTGAGCACATACACGACCGTCCAGGCGATCGCGATGACGATGAAGGCGATGATGTACTTGAGCACAGTGGGTCTCTCACTCCATCCGAGGCGATGGGCTCAGGTCTGCGGGCCGACGAGCTGTGCGATGCGGTCGAGCACCGACGAGACCTCGTTGCTGAGCGAGACGCGCAGGGCGACGTAGAAGACCAGGGCGATGACGACGGCGCCGACGGAGAGCGCCACGATGGGGAGCGCGGCCTTCGAACCCGACACGGCCTCGCCGGGCGGCGGTCCGCCGTGCTGCGAGAGGGCCTCGGGGCCGAAGAGGTTGGCGCGCTGAAGGTCTGACGCGAGGCGCTCGATGATGGCCTGGAGCTGCGCGTCGCCGCCCTGGATGCGGAACTTCCCCTGGAAGCCGAGCACGAGGCACATGTAGTAGACGCGCACGACGTCCATGCGCCGCGCGTCTTGCCGGTGCGCCTCGAGGCGGAGGAAGAAGTTCTCGCCCGCGACGTTCTCTTGAAAGAGCGCGAGCTGCAGCGGGCGCGAGAGCCAGAACTGCCGGAGCGCGGGCGAGCCGTAGTACACGGCGATCTCGTCGGCGAGGGCCACGATCGCGTACGACATCTCGAGGATGTCTTCGCGCGGGAGGTTCATGTCGAGCCCGCGGCGCTGCATGTTCTCGATGAGCGAGCGCATGCGCTGCTGCACGGTCTCGGGGGGCGGCTGCGCGTTCGGGTCCGTCCTCCTCAACTGAATGAGGAAGTTGAAGCAGTCCGCGGTGAGCTCGTCGATTCGGTCCATGTCCGCTGTGTCTCTCTGTGCGCGGGAATGCGGTTACTGCACGGCCCCGGCGGCGCGCGGGATCGCGAGGAGTTCGAGCTGGATCTGCGACGGGTCGTAGGGGGGCGGGAGGTAGATCGCGATGGTCCGCTCGCCCTCGACGTTCTGCCAGTACTGCCCCGTCTGCTGGAGCGCGAAGTAGAGCACCCCGGCGCGCGCGGGGATCTCCGACGGCGGCCGGTACTCGACCTTGATGGGCACGCCGGGGAGGGCGCTCGCGACGATGTCCGCGATGTTGCCCCACGACGCGATCTTCGAAATCGCAGGCACCTGCATCGCCGTCTGCTGCTCGGGCTGATTGGTGCGGAGCGTGAGGAAGAACGTCGCGCCGCGCGAGAGGCGCTCGTCGTCGAGGCGGCCGAAGTGCAGGCCGTCTTCGCGCGACTCGAGGTTGACCTTCACGAAGCGCGGCTTCTCGATGACGTTGAGGAGCCTGATGATCTCCGCGATGAGCTCGCCGAAGGTGGTCGCGAGGTCGGTGTAGTAGAACTTCGGGAGCTTGGTGGGATCGGCCCCGACGGCGAACGACGCGAGCTGTCCGGCGAACTGCGAGAGGAGCAGGTACGCGTCTTCGGGCGGCGTGTCGGCGCGCTCGATGAGGTGGTTGACGATCGGGATGAAGGCGTTGATCGAGTAGAACTTCAGGAAGCTCGTGACGTCGCCCTCGCGCACCTCGATGAGCGCGTTGTCGCGGTGGCGCTGCTTCTCGGCGAGCGAGCGCTGCGCGCCGGCCATCACCTGGATGAGCTGCCTGAGGCGGTTCATCAGCCACGGCGACGCGCCGATGCGGCGGATCGGGGGGATGTACTCCTGGCGAACGGCGAGGGCGCCCGAGGCGTCGCGGTAGATCTCCGCGATCTTCACGGCTTCGAAGTCGTCGCGGGACTCGTTGCCGAAGAGGAGCGCGACGTGGCGCTGCGCGAAGCCCACGGTGACGTCTGCGGCGCCGCCCGAGGGACCGCCCGCGGCGTCGACGACGACGCGCGCGGAGGTGAAGAAGCGCAGGCCCGCGGTGGGCGTCCCCGCGGACGAGATCGCGGGCGCGCCCTCGCGCTCGGAGGGCGACGCGAGGAAGACCTCGAGGAACTGCTGCGTGGGCTTGAAGTGCCCTTCCACAGGGCGGATCGCGGGGACCTCGGGGTGCGTCCCGTCGAAGGCCAGCGGGAGCCCGTCGGGGAGCACGCCCTCGAAGCGCTGCACGCGCACCTGGCCTGCGACGAGCGCGCGCTCGTCGAGCTCGATGGCGACGACGCCCCAGTCGTACGGGAACAGCGCCCCCATGCGCGCGCCGACGTACCCCTCGTGGTAGCGGTCGAGCTGCTGGAGGTGCTGCGGGGACATGAACATCCCCTCGGACCAGATCACGCGCTGCGGAACCTTCATGCGAGACTCTCGATGCTCTGGTGGGCGTACGGGAGGGAGGCGAACGGCAGCGCGACGGAGGCCGTCTTCAGCCTCGGCAGCGACGGTGCAGACGGAGCAGACGGCGCGCTCGGCAGCGACGGCGCGGAGGGCGCGCTCGGCAGCGACGGCGCGGAGGGCGCGCTCGGCACGGACGGCACGCTCGGCACCGTGGGCGTGCTCGGGAGCGTGGGCACCGACGGCGCCTGCGGCGCTTCGGGGATGCCAGGGAGACGACCGGGGAGACGACCGCCGTCGGGGCGATCCTCGCCGGGGTCATCGCCGAGCGATTCGATGTAGTAGTCGTCGAGGTAGAAGAAGTAGCGCGGCTCGCGGGTGGAGCCTCCGTCGACGCCGAGGTCCTGCGCGCAGGCCTGGTCGCTCGGCGCCGGCGGGAGCTCGTAGATCGTGCGCCACGACTGCCCCGAGGGGTGGCGGAAGATCGCCACCGCGACGACGTGCGTGACGCCGTCCTCGCGACGGAACGCCCGCGCCACGCGCTGGTTGGGATAGAGGTACAGGACGTCGACCTTCGCGATGTCCTCCCCGAGCGTGTCGTGGTCCGCGTGCCAGATGGCTTCGAACTCAGACTCCTCCATCTTGTGAGGCGCTTTGAGCTGATAGACGCGCACCTCGACGGGCAGCGCGCGCCCCTCCTCGTTGGGGTTGAGGTGATCACCGCCTCGGATGACCATCTGGATGCTCTGTGGCAGCGCGCATGTGTTCGGTCGCATCACAGCCGGGAGCTGCGAGCTGCTGCAGTGCGCGATCACAGGGGCCGCCAGCGCGAGGCTCATGAGCACCCGACGCAGACCGTGTTGAACCTTCGGAGTGAACACGTGAACCGACCTCTACCCCATCGATGGGTCTTCGCCTGCCCCGCCGCCGCCGCCGCACGGATCGCGGTTCGCCACGGCGGGCCGAAGCCACGAGGCAGCA
This sequence comes from Polyangiales bacterium, assembly GCA_046351535.1. Lineage (GTDB taxonomy): Bacteria > Myxococcota_A > Polyangia > Polyangiales > CAISKJ01. The sequence goes on along the minus strand of JAXLYG010000029.1, from coordinate 7,417 downwards.
TCGCACATGCGCGTTCAGCGAATCAACAGTTCAACCACACCGCAAGAGGCCCCGCTCCGCGCGGCGTCGAGGGCCTGCCAACAGCGCGCCCCGGAGCCTTCGAGGGGCGCCCGATGCTCTGTGCTTGACACTCTGTGAGACGGGCCGATACAACGCCCGCGCGCGGCGTGTCGCGCGCGCTGTCGCACCACCCCATCGTCGCGCAGAGGCGACGCACCGACGAGCAGCCACGAATGGGACGAGGACTCCTGAGCCGCCTCACCGCGACGAGCGTGAACGAGGCGCGTCCTGTCAACGAGCTCGAGTCGATCGTCGAGCACCTCAAGGCGCTGCTCAACACGCGTCAGGGCGAGTCGCCCGCGGTGCCCGACTTCGGCGTCGTCGACTTCACCGACCTCGTGCACAACTTCCCTGAAGCGATCCAGATGCTCCAGCGGTGCATCCGCACGACGATTCTTCAGTACGAGCCGCGGCTGAAGAACGTGGTGGTGCAGCACGTCCGCGACGAGGAGGCGCTGGTGCTGAAGTTCCAGATCACGGCGCAGCTCCAGAACAAGGGCGGGCGCAGCGGCGGCGCGGTGCGCTTCGAAACGCAGCTCCGCGCCGGCGGCCACATCAGCGTGCGCTGACCTCCGCGTCGGCGCCTCTCAAACTCCTCCACGACACGTCACCCATGAACGACACCACGCAGTCTGCAAGGCGCCGCGTCGCAGGCGTCACCGTCCCCCTCTTCTCGCTCCGTACGAAGCGCTCGTGGGGCATCGGCGAGATCGGCGACCTCGGCGCCTTCGCGCGGCTCATCCTCGAGGGCGGCGCGCGCCTCGTGCAGCTCCTCCCGCTCGGCGAGATCGCGGGCGGAGAGACCTCGCCGTACTCCGCGCTCTCGGCCTTCGGCATCGACCCGATCTACATCTCGCTCGCGGACGTCGAAGACCTCCCCGAGTCCGAGCTCGGCGCGCTCCTCGGCGACGACGGCCTGCGCACCATCGCCTGGCTCCACGATCACTCCGTGGTCGACTACGAGGCCGTGCGGTGGCTGAAGAAGCGCGCCTTCGACGCCGCCTTCGCGCGCTTCGTCGAGCGCGTGCACGGCCGCGGCGGATCGCGCGACGCGGCCTTCGCGCGCTTCTGTGAGACGCACCGCGCGTGGCTCGACGACTACGCGCTCTTCCGCGCGCTCAAAGACGCCTACGAGCTCCGCGCGTGGTGGGAGTGGCCCGAGGGCGTGCGCGACCGCGACCCGCGCGCGCTCTCCGAGGCGCGCGCGACGTACGCCTCGGGCGTGCTCAAGCACCAGTACCTCCAGTGGCTCGCGCACGCGCAGTGGGAGTCGGCCCGCGCAGACCTCCGCGCGCTCGGCGTCGAGATCATGGGCGACCTGCCCTTCATGGTCGGCCGCGACAGCGCCGACGTGTGGGCCAACCGCGGCGAGTTCCGCAGCGACGCGTCGGTGGGCGTGCCCGGCGATCAGTTCGACCCCGAGGGACAGGAGTGGGGCCTGCCTCCGTACGACTGGCGCGTGATGCGCGGCAACGACTTCGCGTGGCTGCGCCGTCGCGCGCGCTACGCGGGCGTGCTCTACGACCGCTTTCGCATCGACCACCTCGTGGGCTTCTACCGCACGTACATGCGGCCCGTAGACAAGCTCCGCGGGCCTGACAACAAGCTCCTCCCGGGCTTCTTCGACCCCGCCGAGGAGCCCGCGCAGAAGGCCCACGGCGAGGCCGTGATCGGCGCCATGATCGCGGGCGCGAAGGAGACCGGCGCGGGCCTCGTGGCCGAGGACCTCGGGGTGATCCCCGACTACGTGCGCCCCTCGCTCGCCGCGATGGGCGTGCCCGGCTACAAGGTGCTCATCTGGGAGCAGGAGAACGGCGCGTTCCGCGACCCCGCGCGCTACCCCGCGTGCTCGCTCGCGTGCTTCGGCACGCACGACACGTCGCCCGTCGCCGCGTGGTGGGAGGCGCTCCCCACCTGGGAGCGCGACGCCGTGTGCAGACTCCCCGCGCTCGCGTCTCGCGGAGGCTCGTCGCTCGGCGCGAAGTTCACCCCCGCGGTGCACCACGCGCTCATGGCGCTCGTGCTCGGCGCGCGCAGCGAGTTCGTGCTGCTGCTCATGCAAGACGTCCTCGGCGTTCACGACCGCGTGAACACGCCCTCGACCGTGGGCCCCCACAACTGGACGTGGCGCCTCCCCGCGAACATCGAGGCGCTCGCGACCGACGAGGCCGTGCGCGCCAAACTCGCGATGGTGCGCGGCGAGGTCGAGCGCGCGGGTCGCTGAGCGCTCAGGGAGTCATCCACAGCGCGAGGTCGTAGAGCGTCGACGTCACGTATCGATCGCCCTCGACCCGCGCGACGCGTCGCAGCCCGCGCGCCTCGACGCCCGCCACCTCGCTCGTCACGCAGAGCCCGACGCCGTTGCGACGCGCGAGCGAGAGCGCCTCGTCGATGTCACGCACCTCGACCACGCGGTGCCCCGACGCGCGGAAGCGGATCCACGTCGCGAGCTGCCCCGTGGCCACGAGCGTGCGCGCGGGGTCGCAGCGCCGCTCGATCTCGTCGACGATGCGCAGCGTCGGCGGACGCACGCGCGACTGCGTTCGAAGCAGCCTCGACGACTCGACCGCGGCGGGCGCGAGGGCGAGGACCGCGAGCGCGACGGCGACCCATCGCGCGCGCGCTCGCAGCGCGTCGAAGCCGAGCGCCGCGAGGATCGCGACGGCGGGCGCGAGCGGCAGGAGGTGCCGCGGCTGCCACACGACGTTCTGCCCGAAGAACACCCACGCGACGTAGACCGCGCACGACGCGAGCGGACCGCGGAGCAGCGTCACGGCGCGCGCGCGCGCGGCGCCCGCAAGCACGAGCGCCCAGGTCGCGACCGTCGCGGGGAGGAGCCACGGAGCGCGGTCGGTCCACCACCCGCCGAGCAGGTGCGCGTGGACGCCGAACGCGAAGGCGCGCGCCCGTTCGACGAGGTCGGGGCGCGTGACGACGCTCCCGCCGAAGCGCGTGAAGTGCCCCTCGGCGTGCTCGGTGACGAGCGACGCGAAGCGCGTGAGGCCGACGCTCCACACGGCGGGCGCGTAGAGGATGAGCGCCGTGAGCGCGCCGGTGCCCGCGAGCGTGAGTGCGCTTCGAAGGTTCCCCCGGCTGCGACGGAGCGCGCCCACGAGCGTGATGGGGAGCGCCGACGGTCGCGCCGCCGCGAGCATCCCGATGAGCGCGCCGTGAAAGCCGTTGCGCGAGGGCGACTCCGCGAGGCGCAGCGTCGACCACGCGAGCGCGCAGCCGAGCATGTCAGAGAGCGGCCGCGTCGACTGCACCGTCGCGCAGGTGCCGAGCGCGAAGGTGAGCGCGGCGAGGTACGCCGTCGGGCGCGAGCGCGTCGCGCGCCAGGTGACGGTGAACGCGCTCGACGCGGTGACGGCGAAGGCCACCGCGCTCACGAGCGAGAGCGCGAGGCTCGGCGCGCCCACCGCGCGCATCGCGACGCGACCGAGCAGCACGAGCAGCGGATAGCCCGGCGGGTGGGGGTGCCCCTGCACGAGGTCGAAGCGCATGAGCGCGCGGACGAAGCGCGAGCCGTCGAGGTCCTGCTCGACGGGACACAACCACGGAGGCGCGACGCGAGGGCCACCGCGCCCACGAGGAGCGCGGCGTCGCGCGTCTTCATCGCCCCGCGTCGTCGGCCCGTTCCCCGTGCCGGTCCCGCTCATGTACGGCGCTCAGCGAGCTCGTCGTGGTCGGCGCGAGGCCGATCACGCAGTCGCAGCCGCCGTACGCCTCGCCGCCCTGCGGCTGCGCGCGGCACGTGCGATAGCCCCACGTCCCGTCGCCGCAGCGGCACTGCACCTGATCGCCGGGGACGCACACGCGATCATCCCCGCCGCACGCGACGAGACACAGCACGAGGCACCCGAAGACCGCTCGAACGAGGCTCACGGCGGGGCTCATACCTGTTTTTGATAACGAGAGTCAAGATTGTCTTCGGTATTGATTCTGATTCCTTGTTTCATTATGTACCTGCTCACGGAGACGGCGACGCCTGCGGCGTTGGCGCCTTCAAACCCATTCCCACAGGGAGATTCCGATGATTCGATACCCACTGATCGCGCTGCTCGCCGCGGCGCTCGCGACGGCCGGATGCGGCGACGACGGCTCGACGACCCCGACCCCCGCCACGACGATGTTCATGGGGCGCTACACCCCCAAGTCGCCCGTGAACATGGTCGCCGAGATGAGCGACGCCGTCGACGCCGTCGAGGAGCCCGCCGAGGAGCACGAGTTCATGACCGCCGCCGCGGGGCTCCAGCCCGGGATGCGCGTGCCCCAGTGGCTCTCACAGCTCGACGCGGAGTTCTCGGGCGACGCGGCGGGCGCAGGACCGCACACCCTCCAGGGCGCCATCCGTGACGCGCTCGCGCGCTGGCGCATGGCGCCCACCGACGCGGTCACGCAGACGGGCACCGGCGAGACCGTCGAGAAGACCCTCGACACGGCGCGCCTCCTCTCGATGCACAGCGAGATTCGCGCGGCCCTCTCGGCCATCGAGGGCGGCGACTGGAGCAACGCGCGCGCCCGCTGGGACCGCGCCGCCGCGTGGTTCTCGACGCTCGAGGCCGACTTTCAGCGCCGCTCCGACACCACCGCGTCGGGCGTGTGGGGCCCCGGTTCGAACGCCATCACCGACGAGAACCTCGCGTCGCGCAACGTCGACCTCCTCGCGCGCGGCGCGCAGCTCATCGACGCGCGCGCCGCCGACAACGCCCGCGACACCGCGCGGCAGCTCCTCGTGTACTCGACGAAGTTCGCGTTCCTCTCGGCCGTGAACTACGGCTCGGTCTTCGAAACGCGCGCGGCCATGATGGGCGAGCTCGAGTACCCCCGCTCCGAGGGAGGCGCCCTCTTCGAAGGCGTCGTGATCCCCTTCCACGCCCGCGCCGCCGAGGGGACGCCCCTCGCGATGACCGTCTCCGCCGCGCGCGCCCGCTGGGCCTTCGGCGTCACGGCCTCGACGGGGCCCTCGCGCCTCGCCGTGATCCGCGACAGCGGCGCCCTCTACGCCGCCCTCACGGCCGAGGGCGTGAGCGCCTACGCGACGGGCACCGACGCCGCGCGCGCCGCCACGCGCTCGACGCTCCGAGGCGTCGTCGACGCGCTCGACGAGGCCCTCGCCTACGCGCGCCAGGACCCCGCCGCGCTGCGCGCGAAGATCACCACCGCCGAGGCCCGCTCCACCGCGGGCGACCACGCGGGCGCCGCCACGCTCCTCCGCGAGGTGCAGACCGCCCTCGACGCCGTCACGCGCGCGGGGATGTGAGCCGCTCGATGCGCGTCCTCCTCCTCGCAGCGTCGCTCGCGCTCACGTGCGCGTGCCGCGACGAAGACATCGCCGCCCCCGACGTGTACTTCGACCCCGTCGCGCGAGGACGCCTGCCCGACGGCTACGTCTTCGCCGACAGCGCCGACGACGCCTCCGATTCGGGCGACGCCGACGCGCGCGATCTCACGGACGCGAGCGATGTCTCCGACGCGAGCGATGTCTCCGACGCGCGCGATCTCTCCGACGCCGCAGACGCCAGCGACACCGCCGACGCGAGCGATCAGTAGTCCTCGGTCTTGCTGATGATCTCGTTCATGATCTCGCGCGTCCCTCCGCCGATCGGATAGAGTCGCGCGTCGCGGTAGAGCCGCTCGACGAGGTACTCGCGCATGTACCCGTAGCCCCCGTGAATCTGCACGGCCTCGTCGCACACCGCGCTGCACGCGTCGGTCGCCGCGTTCTTGGCCATCGCCGCGAGGCCCGCCAGCGAGGGGTCGTCGCCCTGCCGCACGCAGCGTGAGACCACCTCGCCCGTGAGCGCGCGCACCGCCGCGATGCGCGTCGCCATGTCGGCGAGCTTGTGGCGCGTCACCTGAAAGCCCGAGAGCGCCTTGCCGAACGCGTGGCGCTCCTTCGCGTAGGCGATCGACTCGCGGTAGGCGAGGGTCGCGATCGACACGCACTGCGCCGCCAGCAGCACGCGCTCGATCGCGAAGTTCTGCATGATGATCAGAAAGCCCGCGTCCTCGACGCCGAGCAGATTCTCCGCGGGAACGCGGCAGTCTTCGAAGACGAGCTCCGCGGTGTCCGACGCCCACCAGCCCATCTTCTTGAGCTTGCGTCCCACGCCAAACCCCGGCGTCCCACGCTCGATCACGAGGAGCGACACGCCGCCGTGACCGGGGCCTCCCGTGCGGACCGCCACGGTCACCTGATCGGCGCGCACGCCCGACGTGATGAAGGTCTTGGTGCCGTCGACGACGTAGTGATCGCCGTTTCGCACGGCCCGCGTGCGCAGGTTCGCGACGTCGCTCCCGCCGCCCGGCTCGGTGATCGCGAGGGCCGAGATCTTCTCGCCGCGCAGCACCGGGTCGACGAAGCGGCGCTTCTGCGCCTCGGTGCCCGCGCGAAGAATCGGCGGGATCGCGATGGCGTGGCTCCCGAGGCCCACGGAGGTGCCCACGGAGCGCCCCGCGAGGATCATCTCGTCGCACGCCACCACCGCGTGCGAGAGGTCTCCGCCGCCGCCGCCGTGCGCCTCGGGGTACCCCACACCGAGGATCCCCGCCTCCGCCGCGCGCGCATAGAGCGCTCGCGGAAACTCCTCCGCCTCCTCCCAGGCGTCGGCGTTCGGCGCGACCTCGCGCACGGCGAAGCGCCGCACCTGCTCGCGCAGTGCGGCGTGCTCCTCGGTCTCGAAGAGATAGGTCTGCATGGCCTCGACGATCGCACCAACGCGCCCACCGCGAAAGCGCCGAGCGCGCGGCCGAACCCCGCGATACGCCGCCCGCGGCCCGCCGGATACGCCCTCGCGCGAAGTTGTTTTCGTGGCGCTTCTCGCGTTGCCGAAGCGCGCGCGCGCGACGTAGCGTCCGCCCATGGCCGCCTACTTCGACGACGACGACCTCGCCCACTTCGGCGACCTCGCGCAGCACCACCCCGCGCTCTGGAGCCTCTGGCTCAAGTACTACGGCAAGGCCTTCGAAGAGGGGCTCCTCACGAAGCGAGAGAAGATCCTCATCGGCTTCGCCGTGGCGCTCTCCGAGAAGTGCCCCTACTGCATCCACTCGTACACGAACCAGGCGCAGTCCATCGGGCTCACGATGGAGCACCTCGCCGAGGCCGGTCACGCCGCCGCGTCGCTCCGCGCGGGCATCACCATGGCCCACGCGCTCGTCGCCCACAACATCGACAAGAAGACCGGGATGTGACGGCCCCCATCGCGCATCCCACGAGGACGATGCCCCCTTCGCTCAAGACGCTCTCCGCGCGGCGCCTCCCGCTCGCCGAGGCGGCCACGCAGCGCGCGACGCTCCGCGGCCTCCCCCTCGCGCGCGAGTTCGACGCGGCCCTCGCCGACGCGGGCCTCGC
>JAXLYG010000028.1:0-177584 GCA_046351535.1 Polyangiales bacterium | reverse complement strand
CCCCCGAACACCATGAAATCCCCGTAGAAGAGCGGGAGTCGCGAGGTCGGCGGTCAGCCGACGGGACGGCACACCGACTGCACAAGGGAGCGCCACGCAGAGAAGGCCCGAAGGGTTGACGGGGGAGACACCTGAAGTCGACCGTCGCGGCTACTGCTCACCGGAGAGACATCATGGCTGAGACCGTACACCTGTATCTGAAGGCGAATGGGTCGGACATCCAGGGTCAGAGCACGCAGACCAGCCTCGGTCGTGAGAACTCGATCGAGTGCGTCTACTACGAGCAGGCGGTCCAGACGGCGCGTGAGGCGGGCAGCGGCATGGCGACGGGTCGCCGTCAGTACGAGCCCCTCCTCATCCGCAAGCGCATCGACAAGAGCACGCCCCTCATCGCGAAGGCGCTCGTCGAGAACGCCGTGATCGACGGTGACTTCAAGTTCTTCCGCCCGAACCCCACGGGCGACGGCACGACCGAGCAGTTCTACACGGTCAGCATCAAGCAGGGCCGCGTGGCGAGCCAGAAGCAGTGGTCGCCCGACACGATCGTCCCCGCGACCTCGACCGAGCCCCCCCTGGAGGAGGTCTCGTTCGTGTTCCACACGATCTCGTGGACGTTCACCAACGGCGGCATCACGCACGAAGACACCTGGGACTCGCAGCGCTGATCTGAGGCTCACGCCTCACGTCAACGACGTCCCAGTCACGAGGCCCCGCGCCGGGTTCATCCCGCGCGGGGTTTCGTCATTTCGAAGCGCCCGTCACGACGCGCACGCTCCCACGGCACCGCGCCGCACCGCACCGCACCGCGCCGCGCTCAGAGCGACGACGCGACGCCGTGGAGCATCAGCTCGATCAACGCTGCGCTCGCCTCCTCGGGCGCGCCCAGGTCCTCGCCCGAGAGCGCGAGGAACACCAGCGTCTCGACGGCACCCACCACGGCGTTGGCCGTGACCCTCGCGTCGAGCGCGCGGAGCAGGCCGTGAGCGCGCGCGGCCAGCGTGAGCACCACGGCGCGCTCCCTCACCTCGCGGGCGAAGAGGGCGACGGGGGCGCGCGCTCCGACGGCGGGCATTCGAGACTCCTGGAGGTACAGCAGCGCGACGCCCTGATGCTCCGCGAGCGCATCGGCGAGCGCGACGGCGAGCTCTTGATAGGCCCCCATGAGCGCCGCCGGGTCGTGGGCGTCGCGGAGCGTCGCCTCGCAGCGGTCGAAGGCCCCGCGGATCGTCGCGGTGACCGGCGCGAGCAGCGCCTCGACCACGTCGCCCTTGTCGCGAAAGTACGTGTAGAACGTGCCCTTCGCGAGCCCCGCGCGCGACGCGATCTCGTCGATCGTCACGGCCTCGACGCCGCGATCGAGGAAGAGCCGCAGCGCCGCCGTCGCGAGCGCCGCCGTGCGGGCCTTGCGCGTCGCGTCTCGCACGCCGCCCTCGGGCCCCGGTCGTTCGGGCGGCAGCGAGCGCGGCTCGACGTGCACCTTGCGCCTCGTACCGGGCGTCCTCGTCATCGCGAATCACCTTGAATCATGGCGTGCGCCGTCGATCGACCGGGCTTCGTCGCGGGGGTCTCGGGGCCGCTCACATCACCGAAAGCGCGACGAGCGCTCCCCCCTGGACGGGCAGCACCGAGGGCGACCACGCGAGGCCGCGCAGCGGTCCCGATGCGCCGCGCGACGACGACTCCCGCGAGGCCCCGAAGAGAAAGCCCGCGACGCCTCCGCCGAGCGTCCCGAGCTCCACCGCCGCGGCGAAGGGAGCCCGCTCGTCGCGGAGCAAAAGGAGCCCGACGCCCATCCCGACGAGCGCGCCGGTGAGCGCGCCGAGGTCCATCCAGCGGACCTGCGCGTGCGTCGGGCGGAGGATCCCCGCCGTCGCGGTGGCGGCCGCGATGCCGATGGCCTCGCCGCCGAGCGCGAAGCCGCCGAAGTGATCGTCATCGCCGGTCGCGTAGCCGGTCATGAAGCCGAGCACCGTGCCCCAGAAGCCTCCCGACAAGATGAACGCGCTCGTCGCGGGGCGCGGATTCGTGAGCGCCGCGAGACCGATCCCGGCGCCGAGGCCGAGCGTCGCGCCGGCCCACGCCACCGTGGTCATCGTCGGGACGCCCCACTGCCCCGCGCGCCACCCCTGAAGCCCCAGCGACGCGCCGCCGAGGAGGCCGAGCGTGAGCCCCGCGCCGAGCGCCGTCGGAACGCCGCTCCTCACCGAGCGCGGGTTGTCTGCGAGGTACGCGGCGACGGTGCCCGCGCCGATGCCGACGAGCGGAAGCCAGGGCATCGCCTTGAGGTCCGTGATCTCGAGCTGCGCGTCGAGCCACGCGCCCGTCGCCATGCCGTAGCTCATCGTCGTGGCGTAGAGCGCGGCGGCTTCGAGGCTCGTGCGATCGTCGCGCCCCGGCGGCGGCGGTGGCGGCGGCGGAGGCGCGGTGACAGGCGGAGGCGGCGGCGGGAGCGCGGGCGTCGAGGCGTGCTCCATCGCGTCGACGAGGCGAAGGAGCACCGCGAAGGGATGCGTCGACGCCGCGTCGAGCGAGCGCCGCGTGATCTCCGCGTCGAGGAGCGCGCGCGCGTCGACGAGGCGGTGCCCCGCGATGAGGGCCTGCGCCGCGTCGCAGACCTCGCGCTCGCTGCGGTCGACGGGCGCCTGCTCGCCTGGTGTCGCCTGCGCGCTCGCTCGCGATGCGAAGGCCGTGAGCGCGAGGCAGAGCGCGAGGCGGGTCATTCCGTGCGAGGCCCCGGGAAGCGCGCCCCGAGCGCGTCTTCGAACGCTCGCAGCACCGTGTCGCGCGTGGGGTAGCGCGCGAGCTGTAGCACCAGGGCCACGGCGAAGAAGGGCGCGGTAGACTTGAGCCCGAGCCCCAGAAACGCGAGCACGAAGCCGAAGTTCGCCACGGCCTCCGCGAGCGCGAGCTCGAGGATCAGCCGCGTGAAGTACACGCCGAACGCGGCGTTCTCCGCGGCCACGGGGTCGTTGAAGGTGCGCGTCAGCACCGAGCTCGCTACGTCGCGAAAGCCGTGCTGGCCCTGGTCCGTGATCGCCCGGTCTTCGCTGATGAGCAGCCGCGCGCGACCCCGCGCCATCTGCGGGAACAGCAGCTTCGGCATCACGACGCTGAGCGCCGCGACGACGAGCGCCACGACCGTGATGGCCGCGATGAACGACGACTCGGGCTGGCGCACCGATGGCTCCGCGTGCCCCGCGGCCACCAGGATCATCGGGTAGAGCACCACCGAGAAGCAGAGCGCGCCCCAGATGATGCGCATGGTCTTGAGCCGCGGAGCCTGTTGCGGAGCCGTCATCGAGCCGCTCCGGCCGTCAGCGCGAGGCCGTGGGTCCGACCGCGGGAGGCCCCGCGGGGATCACGGGCGTCACCGCGGTCCACGGCTCGCCGAGCCAGGTCCAGCGACCGCCGAGGAAGGCCATCGGCTCGATCACCACGCGGCCGCCGTCGGCGCCCGTCACCTCGACGCGGTGATACCTCACGGCGCCGCGCAGGTGCGCGCTCACCGTCGCCATCGCGGGGTTGAAGCCTCGCGCCGTTCCGCTGGCGAGCTCGCGCCCGAGCGCCGAGGTCACCGACACCGAGAGCGGCGCGCGCAGCGCCGCGAGCTGCGCCTCGAGCGAGCGGACGGCGGGCTCGATCGTCGGCACCACGCGGTCGCGGAGCGCGCGCGCGCCTTCGAAGTCCATCGCGAGGTCGAAGCGCGCGTTGTCCGCGACGATCTCGCGCTCCATGCGCTCGATGCCCTCGCGGTCGTGCGCCGCGGACTCGTGCGCGAGCGCCGCGACGAAGCCGCGCAGGCCCTCCGCCGTGGGCGCGTACGCCGACATGCCCTGGATGGCGTTCATGATCTCGCGCTGCTCCTCGGCCTCGTGCTCGTCGATCGAGGGGAGCGCGGCGAGCGCGGGCGCGGGCCGCGCCGTCGCGGCGGGAACGGCGCGCGCCGCGGGGCGAGCGCGAGGCGGCGTCGAACGCGAGCACGCGGCGACCAGCAAGAGGCACGCAAGAGAAGTCACTCGAGTCATCGTGGGCGCGAGGGTACTGGCATCACGAGCCCTGAAGCAACGGTGCTCGCCCTTGCATTCCATCGAGAATGGGGCGAAAACCGCGCCCCCTGATGATGCGCAACTCCTTCGTGCTCGCGCTGTGCGCCTCGCTCGCGGCCTGCAGCGACAACACTTCGACCCCGACGCCCACCGACGTTCCTCCGGTCGATGTGAGCGGCAACGACGCGGCCTCCGACGCCGACAACGACGCGGCCGCCGATGCGCCCTCCGACGCGCGCACCGACGCGCCGCCCGCCGACGCACCCTCGGTGCGCTGCGGCAGCGGTCGCCCCGCGCTCTCGGGCACCAGCGGGACCGAAGGGCTCGTGATCGCCGCCGACGGGACGATCTACTACAGCCAGGCCAGCGCGATCGGACGCATCACCCCCGAGGGCACCCGCAACGGCGCCTGGGTGCGCGTCACCGGCGCCACCACGATGTGGGGCCTCGCGCTCGACGCCGCGCGCAACCGCCTCTACGCGGGCTCACCCGTCACGCGCTCGATCCACATGGTCGACCTCAGCGCCGATCCGCCGACGGCGACGGTGCTCCTCTCGGGCGCGGGGCAGCCCAACGGGCTCACCATGGGCCCCGACGGATACCTCTACTACAGCGACTTCGGCGGCGGACACGTGTGGCGCGTCGGCCCCGACGGGATGCGCACGCAGGTCACCACCACGACCATCTCGCAGGCCAACGGCGTCGCGTTCTACAACGGCGACCTCTACGTCGACAGCTACGCCCGCGGCACCCTCTACCGCCTCACCGTGCAGGACGGCATGGAGACCGCGCGCGCCAGCGTGATCACCGGCCTCGGCAACCTCGACGGCCTCGCGTTCGACGCGACGGGCGCGGCCTACGTCACCGACCAGCGCGCCGGTCGCCTCGTGCGCATCGCCCCCGACGGGTCGACCTCCGAAGACCTCCTCACGGGGCTCTCGGCGCCCGCGAACATCGAGTTCGGCGTCGGCGCGCTCTCGTGCAGCGACATCTACGTCGCCACGGGCTCGGGCGTCGTGCGCTTCGAGATGGGCTCCGCGAACGGCCTCGACGTGCCCTGGCACCACTGAGCTAGACGAGACCTCACCGCGCGGCCTCGACGAGGGCGCCGCGCTTCACCCCCGAAGACGAGGATCCCAATGGCAGATCTCAAATCAGTGCTCACCGAACCCTCGCGGCGCCGCGAGGTGGTGCGCGACGCCGAGGCGCTGCTCGACGCCGAAGTCGACTCGAAGGGCGGCCTCTCGGGCCTCGCCATCAAGGGCGCCTTCAAGGTCGTCAAGTCGTTCCGCCCCGGGATCATCCCCGACACCATCGACGGGCTCCTCGACGATTTCGCGACGCGCCTCGATCCCTTCTACCAGGACCACGCGACGAAGGCGGGCGGGCGCTCGATCCCCGACTACCTCACCTCGCGCAAGGCCGAGATCGCCGACGCGCTCCTCGCCATCACCGACGGCCGCGCCCGCGTGACCCGTCACACCACGCTCAAGAGCGCCTACGAGAAGCTCCGCCCCGAGGCGAAGAAGCACGTCGAGGCCGCCGTCCCCGGCGTCGGTCGCCTCATCGAGAAGCACGCGCGCGCGGCCTCCGCGTGAAGCCCATCACGGCCCCCTCGCCCGACGGCTTCGAGCCCTCGTGCGAGCGGGTCCCTGACGTCATCCCCGACGACGCCGCGTGGGTGCTCCTGCGCGGCGACGAGCTCCTCCTCGCGGCGCGCGACGGCGCGTGCTCGCTCGCGTCGCAACAGATCGCCAGGGCGCTCGCGCCCACCGACGTCCACGCGCTCGGTCGCGTCGACGGTCGCCCCGCCTACGTGGGCGTCGTTGAGCGGGACGTCGCGCTCCCCGAGGGGGTGCGCGCCGAGGGGTTGCGCGGCGCCTTCGCGCTGCTCCGCGACGCCGAGCAGTCGATGGCCGCGTACGGGTCACAGATCCGCCACTGGGACCGCACCACGCGCTTCTGCGGCGAGTGCGGCGCGCGGACGATCCCCTCGCCCGAGGTGACCCGGCGCGCGCGGCGCTGCGAGCGGTGCCGACACGACTGGTTCCCGCGCGTGTCGCCCTGCACGATCGCGCTCATCTACGACGGCGACGGGCGCGTGCTCCTCACGCGGCAGCCCTCGTGGCCCGCGGGGCGCTACGGCCTCGTCGCGGGCTTCGTCGAACCCGGCGAGACGCTCGAAGACTGCGTGCGACGCGAGGCCCGCGAAGAGACCGGCGTCGAGCTCTCGGAGGTCGCCTACGCGGGCAGCCAGCCGTGGCCCTTTCCCCATCAGATCATGGTGGGATTCACCGCGCGGCACAGCGCGGGCGAGCCGCGACCCCTCGACGGAGAGCTCGAAGACGCGCGCTGGTTCTCGCGCGACGCGCTCCCCATCCTGCCGCCGCGCTTCTCCATCGCGCGACGCCTCCTCGACGCCTTCTTCAACCCCTGATCCATGCCCGCGCAACGCTCGTCACGAGCCTGAAGCGCGTCGTTTTCCTTCGCAGAGCCCTTGCCCGCGGCCTCGTGAGTTCGGGTATCTTCTTAGGAACACAGGGGGGATTCATGGACGACTCGACTCTCGCAGACCTCGCGAGCGACGATACGGCAAGGCAGATCCGCGCGACCCGGAGGTGCGCCCGAGAGCGCGACCCCACCACGCTCCCTCCGCTGCGCGCGCTCACCCGCTCGGTGAGCGCCGACGTGCGCGCGGCGGCCTATTGGGCGATCGATCAGCTCCGCGCGCCGGAGGCCATCCCGGCGCTCCTCGCGGGCCTCGACGATCCGGATTTCTTCGTGCGCTCCAACGCCGGGTGGGCGCTCGTGCACCTCGGCCCGGCGGTGACGGCGAGCGTCCAGCGCGTGGCGCTCCACAGCGACAGCGACGACGCCCGCGAGATGGCGCTGCTCGTGCTCGAGCGCATCCCCGCGTCGGCGCCGTTGCGCGCGACGGCCCTGCGCGACGCGCCCGAGGTCGACGAGTGCACCGCGCAGCGGCTCCGCGTCTCCGCCGCGGTGAACGACATCTCGAGCCGCCTCATGGCCCTCGACCTCGTGCTGCCCGACCTCGCGTCGCGGCTCGCGCCCGAGACGCCCGCCGACTGCTGCGAGGTCATGTCCGACATGCTCGGCATGCTCGATCAGGTGCGCTGCAAGGTGCGCGCGGTGCTCGACGCCGAGGGCGCGCGCGAGAGCCTCCACGGCGACCGCGCGACGCTGCGCACGAACGCGGCGACCACGGAGCTCGCGATGGCCCTCCACGACGCCATGCCGTGGATCACGGGGCTCGCGATCTGCGGCGATTTTCTGCGCGAGTGTGAGGATCTCCAACCCCGCGAGGTGCGCGCCGACATCGCCCTCGTGCGCCGCGCCATCGCGCGGATCACGGAGCTCGTCGCCGGCGTGCAGCGCATCCTCGCGCGGGGCGCGAACCCTCGCTTCGCGGAGCGTCCCACGCGCGTCGCGCTCTCGGAGTTCGCGGACCGCACGGCGTGGCTCCTGCGACGGATGGCGTCGCCGCGCGGGGTCCACACGCGCGTCGTGCTCGCGGCGAGCGCGGCGCCCGCGGTCGACATCGACCTGTCGCTCCTCGAGGCCGCCGTCGACGGCCTCCTCACGCGCGCGCTCCGCGGCGTGGACCAGGGCGAGGTCTCCCTCGAGATCGACGCCTCGGGCGGCGGCGTGACCCTCCGGGCGCGCGACACGAGCCGCGGCCCCGGCGGCCTCGCGAAGCCCTTCGACGCGGGGCTCGCCGACGGCAGCCTCTCGACGCTTGCGCAGCGGCTCTTCGAACGCGGCGGCCGCCTCGAGGTCGCGTCCTCGCTCGGCGCGGGGGCGTCGATCGAGGCGTGGATTCCAGCGTTCGTGAGCGCCGTTCGGGGCGACGCGCGGCGCGACGCGGCCGACGCGCGCGCGGCGTTTCAAGCCGAGACGCGGCGCTGAGGGTCAGCGCGGCGTCCAGGTGCGCGCGGCCGTCGGCGGCGCGAGCTCGACCTCGTAGAAGCCCGTCACGCGGCCCGCGGTCCAGGGCTGGTGCGTCGCGGGGACTGCGGCGTTGTAGAAGCCGCCGCCCTGCACCGCGTGGCCCGCGATGCGCACGCGCGTCGGCGACCCGAGCTGCGCCCGCGGGAGCCTCACCGACAGCGTGCGCGACGCGTCGGTCGACACCCAGAACTCGCGTCCCTCCTGCATGCGGAGCGCGCGCGTCCAGCGGGTGCCATCCCAGCGGAAGAGACCGTTGTACGGGCCCGCGCCGTCGCCCGCGTCGCTGCGCCTTCTCAGCAGCAGCGCCCACTGCGCTTCGAAGGGCACCGTCGGGGTCTGGTCGAGGTAGGTCATCCCCTGGCGCGCGGCGGGCGCCGCGAAGGCGTCGGTGCCGCTGCGGGTCTCGAAGTAGAGCACGTAGGGCCGCGCGTCGTTCATCGCGAGCGAGCCCACGCGCATCGCGGCGTAGAGGTAGCCGTCGTCGAAGCGCATCGCGACGGCGTCGGTGTCGGCCGACGGAGCGCCCACGGTGACCCTCCCGTCGGCGCCGAAGTCGTCGAGGTCCGTCGTCCCGTCGAGGGGCACCGTCGCGCCCGCGCCGAAGCCGCCGTGCAGCGGGAGCACGCGCACCTCGGAGATGTTCACGCGGTTGAACGCGCCGCCGCGGCCGCCGGTGCCGCCCGTGTAGCGTTCGAAGTGGGCGAACGACGACATGTTCACGGCGCGCTCGTCGCCGTCGACGACGATGCGATACGCGCGCGTCGGGTCGAGGCGCGCGCGCACGAACGACGACCCGCGCCACGCGTCCCAGTCGCCCGCCTGCGGCATGAGCACGTAGCCCGTCGCCACGTCGGTGCCCGCGGGAAGCTCCTGCACCCGCACGCGCTTCACGCCGCACGTCACGCCCGTGGTGAAGCCGCCGCTGCCGTTGCCCGCGATCACCTGGATGAGGTGGTCTCCCGCGGCGTCGGGGCGGAGGTACGGCACCGTGAGCGAGTGCCCCGCGTCGCCCCAGTTCTCGTAGTGAAAGCGACCGTGATCGCTCGCGGCCGTGCCGCCCACGTGGTCGAAGTCGTACGCGAGCACCGAGCGCGCGAGGTGCCCGTCGCGGCCCCACCAGCACGCGGGCTGCGAGCGCTGCGAGCGGTTTCCCGATGTGACGAAGTATGTCTCGACGACGTAGCAGGCCTCGGGCGAGGCGCCGTCGCGCAGGTCGGGGTCGATCCACGACGTGGTGGTGCCCGCGAGGTCGCGCCCCACGAGCGTGCCCATGCGGTAGACGTTGAAGCGCACGTCGGCGGGCGTCTCTCCGCCGGGGTCGATCGCGAGCCTCACGCGGCTCGTCGAGGGGTCGGTGTCGACGCGCGTGATCGACGGCGTGCGGGGGCCGAAGAGGGCCTTCCAATCGCTCGTGTCGGTGATGTCACGGATGGTCGCCGCGGCCTCGGGCGTGTCGGTGAGCGTGACCTCGACGGTGTTGCTCATCGAGAGCATCGCGGTCGAGAGCACGGCGTCGCCGACGTCGCGTCCGTTGAGGCGCACGGCCCCCACGGCGTAGGCGCCCGCGCGGCCCTCTCCGCGCGCCGGGAGGTTGACCACCACGGTCACGCGCCGCCCGCGGTACGCGTAGTCGTTGAGCACGATCGAGTCGGCGTTCGCGAAGAGCGAGTTGCGCAGCTCGCGCGTGATGTACGGCCGCGCGCGGAGCCCCTGCGCGCTCACCTCGACGCCGAAGATCACGTCGTGGACGAGCGAGAGATAACCCGCGACGCTCCAGAGCTGGCGCTGCGAGTTCACCACGGGGCCCGACGTGGCGCCCTCCTCGACGCGGGGAGACCCGGTGACGAACTCGAGGTTCTCCATGTTCGAGAGGTTGAGCGCGGCGGCGCGCATCATCGCGAGGGCGCCGCGGTTCACGGCCGCGTCGTTGCGCACCTGCCTCGCGGCGCGGAGCCAGTACGCGGTGACGAAGGGCCACATCGCGCGGTTGTGATAGATCGCCGTCTGCTGCTGCTGCGGCCAGAGCACCGGGGCGCCGCCGCGGCCCGCGTGGGGGTACGTCTCGACGACGCCCCTCGACTGCGCGTCGTCCGCAACGCCGTGGAGCACCGCGAGCGCCGAGCCGAGGAGGTCCCAGCGGCGCACGGGGGCGGGGTCGAGGCCCGTGGTGGTGAAGGCCCTGAACTGCCGCGCGTCAGCGTCCCAGAAGCGCGTTCGGATGGCCGTTCGAAGCGCGTCGGCGAAGCCCTGGTAGCGCGTGGCCGAGGCCGTGTCTCCGCGCTCCGTCGCCATGCGCGCGACGGCCGCGAGGGCCGCGTAGTGGAGCACGTTGGTCGAGAGCGATTTCGACATCCCGATGTGGGATGTGTCCGTCGCGGTCCACGCCGGATAGCTCTGCTCGCGCCAGTCGAGGAAGCTGTGCTCGCCGCGGTAGAGCCCGTCGGTCGCGTCGTAGATCACGACGCGGTCGCGGTCGACGGTGTTGCGCAGCGCTTCGAACGCGCGCCCGAGAAAGGCCGTGCGCGCGTCGCCGTCGAGGTGCTTGAGGAGTTCCGTCGCGCCGAGCGCCCACACGACGCGATCGGTCGAGACGGGATACGAGCCGCCCGTGCCGGTGTCTTGCACGACCTCGGGCATGCCCCCGCCACGACGGTCGGAGAGCTTGAATTCAAGCGAGTTTCGCGCGCGCGTCGGGTCGAGGGCGCCGAGCGCGAGGTCGACGGAGTACGAGGTGTCGCGGGTCCAGACGTAGGTCCAGAGGCGGCCCGTTTCGAAGCATCCGCCCGCGGGGCAGTCGATGCCCGCGCCGTCGTTGAAGCTGCCGTCGCGGATGGCGCTGACGCTGTTCTCGCGCGCCTCGTCGTGGGCGAGCGCGTAGAGCGCGTCGAAGAGGTCGTTGCGCGTGCGCACGTTCGAGAAGCCCGCGCGCTCGGTGACGCGACGCGGGTTCATGGGCTGTCCATCACGCAGCGGCGCCGTCGCGGTGAGCTGGTAGGTGCGAGGGCAGGCCGAGGGGTCGAGCACGGTGACCGTGGTCATCGACGATCCCTCGACCCAGCGGTCGGTGGCGGCGGTTCCGGTTCCGCGGGCCTGCGTGCAGGCGCCGGGGGTGACGGGCGTATCGGTCACGATGTCGCTCGGGGGCGTGTCGGTGGTGATGTCGCTCGCGGTGTCGACGGTGGCGTCGGGGAGCGCTCGATCGATCGACGAATCGAGCGTCTCGGGCGCGTCGAGATCGACGTCGGGGCTCACGAGGGGCACGTCGGGACCTGCATCCGTCGTGGAGTTCGCGTCGCCGCAACCCGCGGCGGCGAGCGCTGCGAACGTCAAGAAGGCCGTGCGGACACGCATCGTGGCGCGGAGTGAACTACGGCTCGACGAGCGACTCAAGGGCGCCGGCGCGCGCGATCTCGACGCTCCGCGTTGCGTCGGCGCTGTCTTCCGGGGCCGTCATGGTGTTCACTGGAGGCGACGAAAGGGGCGCCACCTCGCCGCAGCCATGACCTCCCTCCGACGCACGCTGCTGTCACTCACCGCCGCGCTCATGGCCCGCTGCACGCCGGGCGAGGTCGTCGAGGTCCCTGCGCCCGTCGCAGAAGACGGATCGACGCCCCCGGAGCCGCCCACCGTCGTCGACGACGTCGCCCCCACCGACTCCGATGACGACGACGCCGTCGTGGTCGACGTCCCGCTCGACGCCGCGGACGACACCGCAGACGCGACGGCGATCGTCGACACGGCGCCCGACATTACCGCGGCGCCCGACATCACCGCGGCGCCCGACATCACCGCGGCGCCCGACATCACCGCGACGCCCGACATCACCGCGACGCCCGACATCACCGCGACGCCCGATGTGATCGCGCTCCCGCAGATGCGCTGTCGCGTGCCGTCGTCGACGTACGACGCGCCCGCGCAGGTGATCGACGTCACCGCGGGCTCGACCACGCGGCTGCGCTTCTCGGTGCCGGGCGTCCCCTCGGGCGTGACCGCTGCGGCGCTGCGCTTCGACAGCCTCGACGCAGACCATCCCATGCAGGAGGGGCGCATCTACGTCAACGGACGCGGCGCCCTCGACATCCCCGCGAACATCGCGTGGGACAACGTCACCATCACGGGCAACACCGTCGATGTCACCGCCCTCGTCACTGTGGGGACCAACACCGTCGAGTTCGGCGCCGGGCCGCTGAGCCGCTCGTACTTCGGCATCTCGCACGTCGCGCTCGACATCACCGCGCGCATCACCGCGTGCCCCGGCGCAGCGCCGCCACCGCCGCCTCCGCCACCGCCGCCTCCGCCCGTGGGCGCGCGACCCGTGGAGCGCAGGCTCACGTACATGCAGGCCACGTGGGAGATGCGGAACAACGTGGTGTTCCGCTGCGACGCCAACTACGCGTACACCGCGCGCGGCGCCGACCACATCACCGAAGACTGCGGCAGGCTCTACGCCCCCGACGGGACGCTCCGCGCCCGCGGCACCTTCGCCTTCACCAACGTCATCGCGGGCACCTACGACGTGGTGATCTCGTCGCGGCACTCGGGCAATCGCAACCCCGCGCACGCGCTCTTTCGCGTGAACGGCGAGGCCGGACGCGTCGATCAGACCACCGGCGCAGGCACCCTCACCCTCGTCGAAGACCTGTGGGGGCGCCGCGCGCTCTCGGGCGCCGTCACGGTCGTCTTCGACAGCTACACCAACAGCGGCAGCGACAGCGTGTCGGCGGTGATCCTGAGGCCCGCGCCGTGAGCCCTCGTCACGCGTTGTTCCTCGCGCTCTCCCTCGGCTGCGCGAGCACCGTCGCGGGGACGCGCGGCGACGCGGTCGATGCCTCGACGCCCGACGTCACACCATCATCGAACTTCGAGCTCGGCGTGTTCCTCGACCTCGCGGTCGACGCGACGCCTGGGCCCGACGTGGCCGTGCTCATCGCGCCTCGCGGCGGGACGCCCTTCGAAGCGCGCACGGGCGCCGACGGCGTGCTGCGGCTCTCGCTCGACGCGTCGCGCGCCTACGACGTGACGGCCGCGATGAACGACCGCGTCGCGGTCTCGCTCATCGGGCTGAGACTTCCGTTCCGCTCGCATGTGCGGCTGCCGTTGTCGCCGCCCGTCGAGGCGCCGGCCCTCGTGCGCGCGACCGCGTCGGTCACGATCCGGGGCCGCAGCGCGCCGAGGAGCGCCGTGGTGCTCGAAGGCGTGACCGGGTCGACCGTCGCGCGCGATGACACCGTGACGCTCTCCGTTCCGCGGTGGAGGGGCGCGCCCGATGACTTCTGGGTTGCTGCGATGGAGCTCGACGCGTCGTCGAGGATCACGCGCGGAGGCTTCACGCCCGTCGCGTCGCGCGCTTCACCGGGCTCCGTGGTCGTCGCCCTCGACCTCGCGCCGCGGAGCGACATGTCGAGGGTGGAGTTCCCCTTCGTGGGACGCGTGACGCCGTTCACCTTCGGGAGCGCGGAGCCCGGCTCGGTGATCCGCTTCAAGCAGACCGAGCTCGGTGAGACCGCGGTCCCCGTCGGAACGTGCACCCTCGACGCGCCGACCCCCCTCGGCAACGCCGAGTGGAACATCACGCGCTTTCTCCCGCCGCTCGCCCCGGAGCTCACGTGGGTGCGCTACACGACGCGCGACGGCGCGCTCACGGGCACGGTCACCATGCAGCAGCCCTTCGCGGGATTGATCCCCGCGGTGCCTCCCGTCGAGCGCCTCCGCGCCGACGCCGTCGCGCCGGGGCGCTTCACCGTCACCGCCGACACGGGCACGTGGTCGCGCGCCTACTTCGAGATCACCTCGTCCGACGGAACACCCCGCTGGCGCGGCTACGCCGTCGACGCGTCGCCGTGGGACGCGCTCGCGCTCCCATCGCTCCCGCCGAGCGTGACGCCCTCGCGGATCTTCGGTCGCGCACCCGTTCGCGCGCGCTCGTGCGTGGTCCTCGATGCGCCGCAGATGGGGCAGATCCCGTGGGTGCACACGCGCCCGACGCTCCCGTTCTGGGCGCGGCTGAGCGTGTGCGCGGCGAGCGCCGACGTCCCTCCGCCGTGATGTGTCACGACGTCTGAGAGGCTCTCTCGGTGTGCAGCAGCCACCCCTCGCCCGACTCGGCGACCTCTCGCGCGCGGGCGAGCTCGTCGGCGGGCCAGTCTTCGAGGTAGCTCTCGAAAACACCGTAATCGAAGGGCTTTCCCTCGGCCGGACGCACCTGCCGAAGCCGCTCTCGCTTGCCCTCGCGGAGGTACTCGAGCGCGCGGTGATGACAGAAGGGGTTGTTCCCGATGCGACCGAAGACGACGTGCGCGGTCCACGAGCAGCCGCCCCGACACTCGTCGCCGTAGTAGCAGGTCTTGCAGAAGCCCCAGAGGTCTTCGACGGTGCGATCGCGCGTGAAGCGCAGGGCCTCGGCGCGCTCCCAGATGTCACGCACGGTGTCATCGCGCACGTTGCCGCCCACGTAATCGCTCGTCGGGAGCGACGGACATCCCTTGATCGCGCCGTCGGCCTCGATGCCGAGCGTGAGCCGTCCGGCGCCGCACGAAGACATGTGTCCGCGCGGCATCGTCCCTCGGAGCAGGGTCTCGTAGGGGCCGAAGTAGCCGATGTCGTTGCCGGGCCAGAGGCGCTTCTTCACCGACGCGAGGCGACGCTTCGCGCGGGCGATCATGGGCATCACCTCGAGGACCTGAAAGGGTTCGAGAATGAGCTCGGGCTCGTCGGCCGCGCGCCCCATGGGCACGGTCTGCGACACCTGCCACGAGTGGATGCCCGCCTCGATGAGCAGCTCCAGGAGCGGCTCGATCTGACGCAGCGCGGGCCTCGCGATCTGCGTGTTGGCCGACACGGGGACGCCCTCGGCGCGGAGGTTCGCGATGGCGTCCATCGCCGACCGCCAGCTCCCCTTCACGCCCCTGAGCTGATCGTGCATGTCTTCGAGCGCGTCGACGGAGACCGAGAGGCTCTGCACGCCGGCCTCCTTCACCTCACGCGCGCGCTCGCGGGTCATGGCGCGTCCGCCGGTGACCATCGTGAGCTCCATGCCGTACGAGCGCACGGCCCTCGCGATCTCGACCCAGTCTTCGCGCAGATAGGCTTCGCCGCCGATGAGGGTGACCTCCTTCGTGCCGATCTCCGCGAGCTGCTTCACGAGGTCGAGGGCCTCGGCGGTCGAGAGCTCGTCGGGCCTCGCGCGACCCGCGCGCGAGCCGCAGTGACGGCACGCGAGGTCGCAGCGCAGGGTGATCTCCCACACGGCGATCACGGGTCGCCAGCGCTTGTCGATGGGCCTCGACTCGCCCGCGAGCGGGAGCCTCCGCCGCGCAGGCTCCGCGGTCGGCGCGATGGGGAGCGATCGAGGACGAGGCGGGAGGTCGTTCATGGCGAGAGGTCTTCCTACGAGCTTCGAAGCGGTTCCCGAGCGCGCTCTGGCGCCCCATCTCCCGCACGCGCAGGAGATGGGGAGAAGCGCGGGGTCTCAGACCCAGACGTCGGCGGGCGGCGCGCCGTAGCGAACGCCTCCGCCACCCTCGCCGATGTCGGCGGTCGCGTCACCCTGCGCCACGTCGGCGGGCACGGCGCCGTAGAGCGCCATCACCGAACCGTCATCGCGGGGGCCCGTGTCGGCGCTCGCGTCGGAGGGCGTCGCGGCGTCGGTGGGCGGTCCGCCGTAGAGCGCCATCATCCCGCCGGTGTCGGCGGGCGCGTCGGTCGAGGGCGCGTCCGTCGAGGGCGTGTCGGTCGCGGGCGTGTCGGTCGCGGGGACGTCCGCGGGCGCGCCGTAGAGCGGCATCACGCCGCCGTTGTCGTTGACGGCGCTGTCGGCGGGCGCGGGCGTCGTGCTGTCGCCGCAGCCCGCGAGCGCGAGCGTGGCGGTGAACGCGAAGGCCGCGGCGCGCTTCATCCGCTGCGTCGCCGCGGGGATGGCGCCGTCGGCGAGCGCGGCGGGGAGCGCGGCCTGGCAGAACGGGCACGCGTGCTCCGACGCGCGGACGTGACGCTGACACGAAGGGCAAGGAACGAGGGACTTCATCGGGGTGACGTTTCCTTTCGCTGGAGTTGAGTGAAGACGCTGAAATGGTTCGGATACGAACGATCGCCGTGAGCTACGCGCCCGAGTCGGGCGGAGGCACCGCGCCGTAGCGGACGCCGATGGCGCCGTCGCCCGCGTCGGAGCCCGCGTCGGGCGGCGGGAGCGCGCCATAGAGCGGGACGACGCCGCCTCCATCGCGAGGGCCGCTGTCGGGCTGCGAAGCGTCGACGGGCGCGCCGTAGAGCGGTGCGATGCCGCCGTCGCCGGGGCCGCTGTCGAAGGGCGACGCGTCGACGGGCGCGCCGTAGAGCGGCGCGATGCCGCCGTCACCGGGACCGCTGTCGGGCGCGGTCGCGTCGGTGGGCGGCGGGGCGTCGAAGGGCGCGCCGTACGCGGGCGCGGGGCCGCCGTTGTCCTGCGGCGCATCGGTGGCGCTGTCGGGACGCGCGACGTCGGAGGGGGTGGTGTCCGTCGTGGGCGTGTCGCTCGGAGTCACCGTGTCAGAAGGCGAAACGGTGTCGCCCGCGGCGTCGGGAGCCGGCGTCGTGGTGTCTCCGCAGCCCGCGAGGGTGAGGGTCGCGGTGAACGCGAACGCAGCGGCGCGAGAGAGGCGCTGCGTGCTCCCGGGGACGACCTTCGACGCGATCGAGGGAGACACGGCGCCGCCGCAGAACGGGCACGCGCGCTCGGAGACACGGATGTGACGCTGGCAGGCGGGGCACGGGGCAAGGCTCATCGGTTCACGCTCCTTTTCTAGGTGTTCGTCGGGTTCGCGGAGAGAGAGAGTTCAGGGGCCACCGTCGGGCGGCGGAGGAGGCGGCGGGGCGCCGTACAGGAACACGCTGCCGCCCTCGTCATCCGCGACGTCGCGCGAGGCGTCGCGCGGAGGAGGCGCGCCGTACATCCCCGCGGCCGAGCCGTCATCGACCGCGGCGTCCATGAAGACCGGGCCGCCGTACTCGGCCGCGGACGCGCCATCGTCATCGACGACGTCGAACCCCGCGTCCCTCGGCGGGGGATCGCCGTAGAGCGCCACGATGGCGCCATCGTCGGGGGGCGCGTCGCGGAGCACGTCAGCGCTCGCGTCGACGGCGTCATTCGCAGCGCCGTCGGTGCCCGTCACGGTGTCGCTGCACGCGCCGAGCGAGAGCGATGTGCCGAGCGCGAGGGCGGCCATGCGGCTGAGCCTTCGAGGCGCCTCGGGACGCACGCGCGCGCTGAAGTCTTCGGGCATCGCGCAGTTGCAGAACGGACACGCGCGCTCCGTCGCGAGCACGTGTCGGGCGCATCCGGGGCATGGGCAGAGCGGCTTGTACACGTCGTCTCCGAGGGGTCAGTCGGTGAGCCACCCATCGCCCGTCTCGGCGAGCTTCTTCGCGCGCGCGAGCTCGTCGGCGGGCCAGTCTTCGAGCACGATCTCCCAGGTGCCGTGGTCGAAGGGAAGACCCGGCGGAGCCTCGGTGCGCACCATGCGCTCGCGCTTGCCCACGCGGAGAAGTTCGAGCGCGCGGTGGTGGCAGTAGGGGTTGTTCCCCGGCTTGCCGAAGAGCACCTGCGTGGTCCACGTGCAGCCCGCGCGGCAGGTGTCGGCGTAGTAGCAGTCGCGGCAGTAGCCCCAGAGGTCTTCGACGGTGCGATCGCGCGTGAAGCGCAGCGCCGCGGCGCGCTCCCAGATGTCGCGCAGGGTGTTGTCTCGGATGTTCCCGCCCACGTACTCCGCGGTGGTGAGCGAGGGGCAGCCCTTGATCGACCCGTCGGCCTCGATGCCGAGCGTGCTGCGACCCGCGCCGCACGACGCCATGTGACCGCGCGGGAGCGTCCCCCGGAGGAGGTGCTCATAGGGGCCGAAGTAGCCGATGTTGTTGCCCGGCCAGATGCGCACCTTCGCCTGGTCCGCGCGCTTCTTGAGCCGCGCGAGCATCGCCATCACTTCGAGCACCTGATAGGGCTCGAGAAGCAGGTCGGGCTCGTCGCCCGCGCGCCCCATGGCGACGGTGAGCTGCACCTGCCACGAGTGGATGCCCGCGGCGATGAGGAGCTCGAACACCTCGGGCATCTCTCGCAGCGAGTGGCGTCCGAACTGCGAGTTGGCCGAGACGTGAACGCCCGCGGCGCGGAGGTTCTTGATGGCCTCGAAGGCCGATCGCCAGCTCCCCTGCACCGCGCGGAGCTTGTCGTGCGTGGCCTCGAGCCCGTCGACCGAGACCGACACGCTCTGGATGCCCGCGGCCTTGGCCTCCTTCGCGCGCTCGGGGGTGATGCCACGACCGCCGGTGGTCATGGTGCACTCCATCCCGGCGGCCCTGACGGCGCGCGCGATCTGGGTCCAGTCGTCGCGGAGGTAGGCCTCGCCGCCGATGAGGGTGACCTCCTTGGTGCCGAGGTCGGCCATCTGCTTCACGAGGTCGAGGGCCTCGTCGGTCGAGAGCTCGTCGGGCCTCGCGTGGCCCGCGCGCGAGCCGCAGTGACGGCACGCGAGGTCGCAGCGCAGGGTGATCTCCCACACGGCGTAGATGGGCTGCCATCGCTTGTCGATGACGCGAACCTCATCGGCGAGCGGGAGGTTCCTCCGCGCGGGAGGCGCCTTCGGGGCGATGGGGAGCAATCGCGGTCGGGGTCCGATCTCTGACATGGTGGTCGCGGTGTCCGTCGGTTGTGCCTGCGGAGGACTCCGCGTTCGCAGGGGGCGACACGCGGCGGATGGAGCGCTGAGCAACGCCCGTACCGAAGCCGAGACTCTATCGCAGCCCGCGGGGCCGACACCACTCCCCGGCGCCACGAAACACCATGATGAAAGCGAGTGCGCGAGGTGCGCGCCGCGCGTGTTCGAAGGCGACGTTCTGGCCGCCGCCCTGCGCCTCTTGCTGGCAGGATCGATCGCATGAGCACGTCGCGCGCACGCCCCGAGTTCTCCGCCGCGCCTCCGCTGCTCTTCGCCGACCTCTTCGCGCTGACCTCCGTCGACGCGCGCGGCGTCGCCCGTTCGAAGCCCTGCAAGCACGGGTATGTGAGCTTCGACGCCAAGCCGCCGCAGATCGCGGTGCGCGGGTCGAGCCACCAGACCCACCTCTTCGACGAGCACCTGCGCCCGATCGGAGAGCCCTTTCGCCCTGTCGGCGCGCTGCTCCCCGAGGGCCTCGGGCTGCTCTCCGTGACGTCGAAGAACGAGCGCGTGGAGCTCACCCTCGGAGACTCGCTCGCGACCGTCGAGGTGCCCGCTGCGCCGCGCAAGATCGCCCTCTCGCTCGGCCCCGCGCGGGGGACCATCGAGCGTGAGTTTCCCCGCGACGTGACGCTCGCGCCCGACGGAGGCCTCGCGCTGCCCACGGGCGATCGCTCGGTGCGCCTCGGTCACCTCGACCTCGCGTCGCGCGCCGTCACGCTCCACGCCGTCGTCCGCTTCAAAGCCTCGCACGCGACGAAGCGCGCCTTCCTCCCGGGCCGTGACGCGCACGTGCTCGCGGCGCTCGACCGCGCGACCGACACGCTCGAACTCGCCGTGGTGCGCGCCGACGGCGCGGTCTCACGACACACGCACCGCGCCATCGCGCTCCCCGCGCGCGACGGAGACTCGCTCTGGGTTCAGCGTGACGACCGCACGATCACGCGCCTCGACCTCGACGGAAACACAACCTCCACGACCTCGATCCCCGACGACCACGCGGGCGCCGGCGCGGTCTTCGCGCAGCGCGGCGAGGCGTGGTTCATCCCGTGGCACGCGGAGGTCGTCGTGGCGCTCACCGACAGCCGCGTCATCGCGCGCGGACTCCCCGGCGACACGTCGATGCGACGCCACGTGGCGAGGCTCGCGCGGCTCCTCCACGACGCGGGGCGCGCGGCGAACCTCGGGCTTCGCGTCACGTCGATGCGGAGCACCGGCGGCGCGCACCCGTCGCTGCACATCAGCCTCTCGGGCGACGGCGGCGACGAGGGCCCGCTCGCGCACTCCGTCATGGGCGCCGCGGTCTCGTGGAACCGATGGTGCCCTCCCCCCGGCGCCGAGGGTCACACGCCCACGGGCGGATGGATCGTCGCCGCGCGCACCGCGGACACCGACGAGCTCCTCGCGGCGCTCGGCGCCCTCGACGCGCACGGGCTCGCGCTGCGCGACGCGGCGAAGCACTGGGCGCAGGTCTACAGCTTCGTCGAGACGACGCCCTTCACCGACGAGGCCGCCGAGGTCTTCGCGCGCGTCCTCCTCGACCCGGGAGCGACGGTGGGCTCGCAGCGTGAGGCCGGTCTGCGCGCCCGCGCGACGCCCTGGGACGACGACGCCGTGATCGCCTCGCTCTCGGCGCAGCGAGCGTCGGCCCCGTCACACGACTTCGAGATCCTGCTCGGTCGCGTGATCGCGCGGCACCGCAAGCGCCACGCGAAGAAGATCCTCGACGCGATGATCGCGGCGCACACCACCGCGAAGGGCCTTGATTATACGGGGATCGTGCTCACGGCGCTCGTCGCCTGAGCCCCGCGGTCAGCGGTTGAAGAGCTCGAGCAGCATCGCGAGGGCGGGCAGCAGGATCGACCCGACGACGGCCTCGCCCGCGATCATGCCCGACGCGAGCGGCGCGGCGTAGGACTCGTAGGAGCCGCCGCGACCGGGCGACGCCTTGCGCCACACGGCCGCGATCACGGAGCCGAGCGCGAGCGCGATGTTGAGCGCGGGCGGGAGGATCAGCGCGAAGCCGAGCGCCGCGGGGATCGGCACGAACCAGAAGCGGCTCACCTCCTCGCCGCTCTCGGACTTCTTTCGCACCGCGAGGAGGAGCTCGAAGCTGATGCCGAGCGCGATGCCGACCTGCGAGGCCGCGAGGGCGCCGTGCGGGAGGTATCCGAGGCCGCGCTCCATCACGATGGCGAGCGTGGCGATCTTGAGGCCCGTGGGCGCCGAGAGCTGACCGGGGTTGAGCCCGATGCCGTACGTATGCTGCAGCATGTTGAACATCAGCGGCGTGAGGAGCGCGCCGATGGGGATCACGATGAGCTGCGCGATCACGAGCGTGCGGAAGCGGCCGCCGAGGCGCTGCGCGACCCAGAACGACGGCACCACGTTCTCCGACGCCGACTGCGGGTTCGCGCTGATGTAGGCCGCGCTGAGGTTCGCGCGGATCTGCGACGGCCACAGGAGCCCGAAGAGGAACTGCGTCGCGTTCGCCATGAGCGACACGGGCCCCGAGCCCGTGATGCCGAGCACGCGGAGGCCCGCGACGATGAGCAGCGGCTGGATCGCGACGGCGAGGAGCACCTCGGCCCACGGCATGCCGAACCACGTGGTCGTGAGCCACACGAGGAGCGTCACGGAGACGCCGAGGCCCGTGAGCGTCCACCACAGGGGGATCTCCTCGTCGGCGCGCGAGACGAACGCGGGCTCGGCGGGCTCGGACTTGCGAGAGAGGAGGTTCCGCACGACGGGGATCATCACGCTGGTGATGGCCGCGGCGATCATCATGGCCGTGGCGGGCCACATCATCCACTGCACCACGTACTTGAAGTGCGAGTGCGCGTGCGAGAACTCCGCGGCCTTGCCGCACGACTGCGTGAGAAAGCCGAGCGCGGCGTCCTTCTCGGCGCCCGCGAGGCCGTCGAGGCCGTCGAGGGTCGAGAGGCAGCGCCCGAGGTCGGCCTCGGCGACGCCCGAGAGCGCCGAGTAGCGCGCGACCTTCTCGCCGAAGGTGGCGACGATCCACGTGCCGAGCAGGCCCGAGAGGCCCACCGAGAGGGGGACGAGCATCCCGAGGCCGATGGCGGCGAGCTCGAGGCCGAGCGACATGTTGAGCGCGGCGTTGCCCACGATGGGGGTGATCACGCCGAGGCCGTCGCGGAGGAAGGTCAGAAAGCCCGCGACGCCCGTGGTGGTGGTGAGCACCTCGCGGCGGGCCTTCGTGCTCTCGCTCGCCTCGGGGTCGGTGAGGGTCTCGGCGATGGCGAGCGTGGCCTTCGAACCGGGCCACGGGAGCGTGCGGTCGCGCAGGATCGAGCTGCGCGGGACGATGCCCATGAACACGCCGAGGTTGGCCGACACGAGGAGCCACACGAACATCTGCCAGGGCGTCGGGTGGAAGCCGATGTCACGGCCGAAGACGTTCTTGATGTAGTAGAACGCCGCGAGGATCACGACCATGAAGGCGATCCCCGAGACGACGCCGATCATCGTCTGGATGATGTTGAGCTGAACGGCGAGCTCCTTGCCCTTCATGCGCTTGCCGAGCACGAACGCGGCGAGGAACATCCCGCCCATCGTCAGATCGACGCTCTGCCCGAGCTTGAGCGTGACGTAGGGGGTGGCCGCGGCGGCGACCGCGCAGAGGAGGCAACCGAGGAGCACCGATCGTGCGTTGAGCTCGTTCACGCGATTATTTCCCTCGGCGAAAGTGGTACTCGCGAGGGCCCGGCGAAGCGGAGCGAAATCGTCGCGGGCCTCCACCGTTTCGCGCCCGACGCCGCGCTCATCGCCCGTCGGGGCGCCCTGTCGCTCGACGGCGGACGCTTCGAAGACGCCGCCCGCGGGTGCTACACCCGTCGCCCGCCATGCACCCCGTCATCGCCTGCGTCGACGTCGACTACCGCGCGGACCACGCCGCCGCGGCCTGCGTGCTCCTCCGCGACTGGACCGACGCGAAGCCCTCCGCGGAGCTCGTCGCGCGCATCGACGCGGTCGCGGAGTACGAGCCCGGCGCGTTCTACAAGCGCGAGCTCCCGTGCATCCTCGCGGTGCTCGGGCGCGTGACCGATCCGCTCGCGTGCGTGGTGGTCGACGGCTACGTGTGGCTCGACGCGCACCGCCGGCCGGGCCTCGGCGCGCGGCTCCACGAGGCCCTCGGCGGCGCCGTCCCCGTCGTTGGAATCGCCAAGAAGCCCTTTGGCGAAGCCGATTTCGCGGAGTCCGTGCTGCGCGGGACGAGCCTCACGCCGCTCTACGTGACCGCCGTCGGGATCGACCCCCGCGTCGCCGCCGACCACCTCCGCGCGATGCACGGGCCGCATCGCATCCCGACGCTGCTCACCCGCGTCGATCGGCTCTGCCGCGACGCGCGCGTGTGACGCTCCGTCAGCGCGCTTCGAAGACCTCGCCCGTGCGCGTCGACGCGGCCCACACGCTCCCTCGCCACGCGACGAGGGGCGCGCTCACGAGGCTCGACGGACGGTGCGTGAGCGGCTGCGCGCGCGAGACGCGCTCGGTGAAGGTGAGTCCGTCGTCGGTGCTGTAGAGCGTCCCGTCGGCGAGCACGTAGAGCGTCGCGCCGATCGCGAGCGCGCTCTGCGGTGTGGGCGGCGAGGGCAACGCCCGGAAGTGACGCCCTCCGTCGGTCGAGCGCACGAGCTCGGTGCCGACGCCCGACTGCACCACCGCGAGCACCGCGCCCTGCCAGAGCGCCCAGCGGAGCACGTAGCCGTTGATCCCCTCGACGGGGAGAACGACGGGCGATGCCGCCGCGCCCTCGATGCGCAGCGCGCCGGGGCCCTGCGGCGTCTCGGTGCCCGCGAGCAGCGCGCCGTCGGGCAGCGTCACGAGGAAGGTGAGGCGGTACACGCCCCGCGCGTCGTGCGAAGGGTGTTCGAGCGCGCGGCGCCACGGTCGACCCGCGCCGTCGTCGATGAAGAGCGCCGCGGGCGCGCTCGACGAGAGGTACGCGACGGCCGACGGAGGGTACGCGCCCGTGGAGGCGACGAGTCTCCCGTCGGCGAGGCGGGCGACGTCGAAGACGTGATAGGCCGCGGGGAGCACCTCGCGCTGTCGATCGGTGAGCGTTCCATCGGGAGACGAGGCGAAGACGTAGCCGTCGACGTCGAGGTCGAACGCGAACGAGAGCGCGTGAAAGGGCGCGTCGGCGTCGGGCACGACGAGCGTGTCGCCCCACGCGTGCACGCGCAGAAAGCCCTGTCCATCCCAGCGAAGGAGCGCACGCGGCGTGGTGCCTCCCTCCCAGCGGAAGAGCGCCGCGCCGTCGACGGTGAGCGCGTCGATGGAGGCCGCGATGGCGAGGCCGCGCGGTGTCGATGCCAGATCGCTCACCTCGACGAAGGGCGCGGGAAGCGCGAAGCGACGCGTCCATCGGGCGCCGGTCGCGACGGTCACGGAGATGTCACTGTTCTCGCTCCGAGCGCGTACGGCTTCCCGCCACGCCCCGTCGGTGCGCAACGGTACGCAGCCGCTCTGGGCGAAGGCCGCGAGGCGCAGGGCGACGACGGCGCCGAGCGTCGAGGTCGCGAGCGTGCGCAGGGGTCTCCTTCGGGTGCTGCGTGAGCTCACGGACGGAGGGAGTACGTCATGTCGTAGAGGTGAGCCAGCGGAGCGCGGCTCATCGCGCGTTCGTCGTCGCGGTTCCCGCGGGACCTTCGCAGAAGGGACGGACGCGATCCCAGAGCGAGGTCCCCCGAAGGAGGTCGCACGCGGCGCGGTGCGAGACCGCGGCGTCGAGGTTCCAGATGCGCGCGGTGCCATCACTCGACGCGGTCACGACGCGACGTCCGTCGGGCGAGAAGAACGCGTGGAGGACCTCCCGACGGTGGCCTTCGAGGGTCGAGAGGCACACGCCTGAGCGCACGTCCCAGACGCGCGCGGTGCCGTCGAGCGAGCTCGTCACGACGCGGCCTCCGTCACGCGAGAAGCGCCCGGTGTTGAGCGCCGCGCCGTGCCCGAGGAGAGGTGTCAGGAGCCGTCCGTCGCGGGCGCTCCAGAGCCGCGCGGTCGCGTCTGTCGAAGCCGTGAGGATGAGCGCGCCGTCGGGCGAGAAGCGCGCGTCGCGGACGTCATCGCCGTGGCCCGAGAGCGTCATGAGGAGCTGGCCCGTGCGGGCGTCCCAGACCTTCGCGGTGCGGTCGTCGGAGGACGTCACCACGCGCGCGCCGTCGGGCGAGAAGTCGACCGTGAGGACCTGCGCCGTGTGCCCCCTCAGGCGCGCGATCAGAGCCCCGGTGCGCGCGTCCCAGACCGCCGCGGTCTTGTCCTCCGACGCCGTGGCGACGAGCGCGTCGTCGGCCGAGAACACGGCGCGAAAGACCCGCGCTTCATGCATCATCGGAGCGCCCACGCGCGCGCCCGTCGAGACGTCCCACAGGCGCGCGGACCGGTCGATCGAGGCGGTGACCACGAGCGCGCCGCGGTGCGAGAACTCCCCGTACGAGACCGACTCCGTGTGGCCCGTGAGCGCGCGCAACACCGCGCCGTCGCGCGCGTCGCGGAGATTCGCAGCGTGGTCCGACGAGGTCGTGAGCATGAGGCTCCCGTCGGGCGAGAATCTCGCCGAGTTCACCCAATCCGTGTGGTCGCTCATCGAGATGGTGAGCGCCCCCGAGGCGGCGTTCCACACGCGCGCCGTCTTGTCGTGAGAGGCCGTGAGCACGCGCGTCCCGTCGGGCGAGAACGCCACGCCGTACACCTCGTCGGCGTGGCCCACCAGCGGGATCGAGAGGTCGCCGGCGCGCTCATTCCAGAGCCGCGCGGTGCGATCGGCCGACGAGGTCACGAAGCGCGCCCCCTCCGACGACGGGTTGAGGGTCACGGTCTGGACCACGTTCGTGTGCCCGAGCCACGCGCCTCGGGGCGCGCCCGTCGCGACGTCCCACATCCGCACGGTGCGGTCATCGGAGGTGGTGTAGATCGACGCCCCGTCGGGCGTGAAGACGACGTCGTTCACCGCCTCCGTGTGCCCGCGACACACGGCGATCCGCGCGCCGTGCTCGACCTCCCACAGGGCCGCGGTGCCGTCTGCCGATGTGGTGGCGACGCGCGTCCCCTGCGCCGAGAACGCGGCGCGGTTCACGACCTCCTCGTGCCCGCGGAGCACCATCGTCCGACGGCACGTCCGCGCATCCCAGAGGGCCGCGGTGTGGTCCTCCGAGGCCGTCGCGAGGAGGCGCCCGTCGGGCGAGAAGCGCACGTCAGTCAGGGCCGCGTCGTGACCGCGACACACGCAGAGGCGCGTCCCATCGCGCGCGCTCCACACGGCGGCGGTGCCGTCATAGGAGGCCGTGAGCACCCTCGCGCCGTCGGGCGAGAACATCGCCAGCGCGACGCCGTCGGTGTGCCCGCGGAGCACCGCGCCCTCCCGTTGCGCGAGGCCCGTTCGCGCGTCCCAGAGCCGCGCGGTGTGGTCCTCCGAGGCCGTGACAACGCGCGTCCCGTCGGGCGAGAAGCGCGCGTCTGAGAGTGGCCCCGCGTGGCCATCGAGCACGGCCATACGCCCGCCCTCGCGCGCGTCCCAGAGCCGCGCGGTGTGGTCCTCTGAGGCCGTCACGATCTTCGAACCGTCCGCGGAGAACGTCGCCGCGCGGAGCCCCTCGCGGTGGCCGCGGAGCACTGCCACCTCAGCGCCCGAGCGTGCGTCCCAGAGCCGCGCGGTCCCATCGAGCGAGGCGGTCACCACGCGCGCGCCATCGGGCGAGAACTCCGCGGTCTCGACGTGCCCCTCGTGCCCCGAGAGCTGGCGACGATTGAACGCCGCGACGGCCGTCTGAAAGAGCGCGCCGTCGACCTCCGCGCGGCGAATCCCTCGCGCCGCCGAGGTGCCGTAGAGGGTCAGCGCGTCGGCGAGGTTCCTGAGTTCGTGGCCCGGCGTCTCGGCGCGCGTGCGCAGCGTGGCCGCGGCGCTCACGACCTCGTCGAGCTCGGCGCGCGTCCGTGCGACGCGCGCCTCATGCTCGTTGCGCAGGGCCTTCTGCTCCTGCGCGACCGCGACCTTCGCCTGACGACGCGCGTAGAGCCCGAGCGCCCCGAGCACCGCCGCGAAGATCGTGAGCCCCGCGATGGCAGACCCGATCACCGCGCGCCGCACGCGCCTCGCGCGGTCGGCCTCGCGGAGTTCCCGGTCCCGCGCGGCGACGCTCTCCTCGACGAGCCTGCGCGCGTCGACGCCGAGGTCGTCCTTGTGCTCCGCGGCGATCTCCTCGGCGAACCCGAGCTTCGACCCGCGGAGGAGCTGATCGGGGCTCTTCACCCAGTCGCGCACCCACTCCTCGAGCTGGTCGAGGCGCGCGAGGCGCGTGCGCTCGGCGTCGATCCACGCCTTGAAGCTCCGCCAGCTACGGATGAGCGCCTCGTGGGCGATCTCGACGGTCTGCGCCCCGCCCGCGCCCTCGCCCGTGACGAGGAGCCTCGCGTCGACGAGCCGCGCGAGCACGCGGTCGAAGCGCGCGCGGTCGTCGTCTCGCGTCGGTCGCAGCGCGTCGACGTTCCGTCGCCGTCGGGTGTCGGCGGCGCCGTTGGTGCCCGCGTGGACGAGCCGCACCATGAGCCTTCGCACGGCCGCGCGGTCCGCGCTGTCGAGCGCGGCGAGCTGCTCCTCGGCGTGGGTGTCGAGGGCGCCGTGCACCGAGCCGAGGGCCTCGTAGGCCGCGCGCGTGAGCGTCGACCCCGAGCGCCCGAGCCACAGGAGATAGAGCGCGTGCGACATGAGCGGCAGCGCACCGGGCTCCGCGGCCACGTCCCGCACGACGAGCTCGGCGAGGTTCGCTTCGAGCGCGATCCCGGCGGAGCGCGCGGGGCGCTCGATGGCCTCGCGGAGCTGCTCGGGCGACATCTGCGCGACGAGCACCTGATGCGACGGGTCGCAGGCGATCTTGTCGAAGCGCAGGCCGTCGTCGTCGAGCGAGAGCTCGGCGCAGCGCCCGAGAAAGTCGATGCGCAGCGTCGCCACGACGCTCACGCCCGAGTCGGCGCGCGTCGCCATCGCCCAGAGCGCGCGCGCGAAGGCCGTCGCTTCGAGCGTCTCGACGTGGGTGAAGAGCTCTTCGAACTGATCGACGACGACGAGGAGCCGCGCCCCCGGCGCCATCGCGGCGCGGCGGGCTTCGATCTTCTTGAGGGCCTCGTCGGGCGCGCCTCCCGGCCGCACGACCACGAAGGCGAAGCCCGCGTCGCCCGCGGCGCGCGTCCACCGGGGGATGGCGCCGCCGAGGACGAGCGAGGATTTGCCCGTGCCCGAGGCGCCCGAGACGACGATGAAGCGAGGCTTCGAAGCGGCGACGAGCGCGTCGAGGTCGCGCACGACCTCGGTCACCTCGTGATCGCGGCCGAAGAAGAAGCGCGACTGCTCGGGCGCGAACGCGGCGAGGCCGCGGTAGGGGCGCGCGTTGAAGACGAAGGTGGCGTCGCCGTCGGCCTCGCGGGCGTAGAGCTGGAGGCTCGCCCAGTCGAACGCGGCGCGGCGCGAGAGGGCCGATCGCGCGGCGAGAAAGGCGTCTTCGAGCGAGGCGAGCTCCCGCAGGAGGTGGTCGTAGAGGGAGGCGGCGAAGACGCGCGCGCCGTCCCACGAGAGCGGAAAGCGCGACGCGATCACCGCGGGAAAGCCCGCTTTGTGAAGGGTCTGCGCGACGCTCCCGAGCTCGTGGCCGATGGGCCCCGCGTTGCCGCCGTCGCAGGCCGAGACGACCACGAGGCGCACGAGGCCCGCGAAGCGCATGAGGCTCTGCTGGAGGCGGCTCGGGTTGACGAGCTCCGGCGCGGAGGGGTCGTCGACGCCGTTGAGCACGAGGCCGAACACGCCGTCGTCGCCGGTGCCGCCGTGGCAGAGCACATGGAGGATCGCGACGGGCTCACCCGCCGCCTTCGCGCGGTCGAGGCACGCGCGGATCGACTCGACGGAGGCGTTCTCGACGACGTCGAGCGCGCGACCGCCGGCCTCGTCGAAGAGCCCCGCGGCGCTGTCGAGGGAGCGCTCGATGAGCTTGACGTGGCGCGCGGCGTCGACCTTTCCGCCCGCGGCCGACCAGGCGAAGATCACCCTCCCGCGCGCGGTCTGCGAGAGGCCCGGGAGCCTCGGCGTCGCGCGCGTGTCGGGCCACTCGTAGCGCACCAGGAGCTTCGAGAGAAAGCCCACGTGCGTGATGGCGCCGACGGAGAGCAGCTCCCACGGGAGGAGGTACACCTCCGCGGCGTTCGAGCGGATCGAGAGCGAGAGGGCGTCGCGGTCGCCGCGCTCGACGATCTGGCGCGAGGCCTCGGCCCAGCCCGGGACGTCGATGAAGTCCGCGAGCGTCCGCCCGATGCGCGCGGCCTCCTCGCTGACGCCGACCTCGCTGTGATCCCTCAGGGCCTCGAGGCGCTCGAGGAGCACCGGGGACCAGCGGATCTCGGCGAGGTCGGGGCGGCTCTGCCCGCGGCCGCGGAGCTGATACTCCGTGTCTCCGTCGGGGAGCTGCACCGAGCTCTCATCGCCGCGCGACGAGCGGGTGAAGTCGAGGATGAAGCGCGACATCGGGCCGTGGGCTCTCGCGGGCGCTCGCGCTCAGGGGCCCGCGTCGGCGGAGACGTCCATGTCCGAGAGCATCTCCATGGCCTCGGGGGTGCCGTCGTCGTTGCGATCGACGCCCATGGGGATCTCGTGCCCCTCGCCCGTCCACGCGCCGTAGCGGAGGTGCAGGAACGCGCCCCCGGGCTCCACGGTGCCCGTGTGTCCGAAGGTCTGTGTGCCCTGCGCGTTGACCCGCTGCACCACGAGATCGAACGCGTGCATCTCCGTCGCGGCGCCGAGGAAATAGAACTCCAGCTCCTGTCGCTCGGTGTCGAGCGTAACGCCGATGGTCTCGCCGCCCGCGTGGCCTCGCGTGCGCACGGTGAAGCGCCAGTCGTCGCCCGCGACGGTGGCGCCCACGACCACGGCGGCGCTGTCATCGCGGCTGGTCTGGTACACCATGCCGACGCCCGTGGGCGCGAGCGCGACGTGGTCGCTCTGCCCTGGCGGGAGGTCGATCCCTTCGACGGCGAGGGTGTACCCGGGGCCGAAGAAGCGGGCGTCGAGGGGCTCCATCGCGCTCGGGTCCGTCGCCTCGTTACGGAGCGTGAGTCGCACGGCGGCCCCTTCGTGGAAGGAGAACACCGGCGCGGCGCGCACGCTCCCCGGGTCGAGCGAGGTGAGGCGGATCACGCGCCCGTCGGACATCCCGGCGTCGGCGCTGCCGCGGACGTTGCTGAGCGAGCGACCGGTGCCGTCGAAGAGGATGGCCCTGAGCGCGCCGGTGCGGCGGTTGTTATTGCTGCTGATCGAGGCGCCGCGCGCGCCGCGCCCGAGCACGCCGGGCATCGGGAGCGACATGGGGTTCGACGGGGCCCTGAGCTCGTGCCCCGCGCTGTCGGCCGGCGGCGAGTGGAACTCCCCACAGAAGAAGCACCCCGACGGCTGCGCGAGGCGCGTGTTCACGCGGCGGAGGCACAGCGGGTTGTCGGCGTTGTTGCCGGTGTACTCGCTCACGGCCGCGTCGGGGTTCTGCGAGGTGCGGTACGTCCACGCGCCCGAGGCGAGGCTCGTGTAGTGAATCCGCCGCGTCTCCCCGGGGAAGTTGTTGTCGTAGATGAGAACGTCGGCCTGGTCGGCGCTTCCGTCGGTGCGCTCGACGGCGATGGGGGTGACGGCGTGACCGCCCTCGTACTCGTCGCCGACGAGGGTCCAGAGAGCGAGGGTCCACGCCTCGCCCGATCCAGCGCGGAGCGAGCGCTCGAGGCGCTGAAGGGTCTCCGTCGCGGCGGGGCACTCCTCGCTGTTGAGACTGGGAACGACCTGCGTGGCCCACCAGAGGGCGAGCTCCTGTTCGAGGGCCGGCGAGCGAGCGAGGGCGAAGGTGTTCATCGCGTCGCGTTGCAGCGCCGAAAGGGCGACGACGTTCTGCTGAAGGAGCGTCGAGAGCACGGCCATCCCCTCGCAGTGCCCGACGCCCATGAGGTCGTTCGTCTCGCGCATCCAGGTCGCGGCGACGGGGGTGAGGCTGCACCCCGACGCGACGCTCGACGGCTCGCAGACCTCGGGCCCGAAGAGCCTGAGCATCTGCGCGGGGGAGAGGTTGCTGGCGATCGCGCTGTTGTCGTAGTTGGCGAACGAGAAGCCGTGGACGCGCGGATCGAAGGCTCCGCTCCCCGGCACGCGCGGCGCGTCGATGCTGGCGTCAGAGGAGCCGATGTCGGTGGCGCCATCGAGCGACGTGTTGCCGACGATCGAGCGACCGCTGCACCCGACGGCGACGAGCGCGCAGACCGCGAGACGCGCGAATCTCACCGAGAACGGAGACGGAGCAACCACATCTCCGCCTCCCCGCAGCGAGCGCCAGACGCGCCCGAAGGGGCCTGATCTGCTTCCCATGAAGCGGGAAAATACCACAAGCGCAAAGCGGGCATCGACTTCCGTGCACGGAGGTCACGACGCGCGGGCTGTGGGTGATCCGCCTGCCGTGGTGGCGCGTCGATGGGATGGCGCTGTGTCTGAGGTCCCAGAAACGACAACGCCCCCTCTAGCGTGAGCCAGAGGAGGCGTTGTTGAGTGGTTGCGGGGGCAGGATTTGAACCTACGACCTTCGGGTTATGAGCCCGACGAGCTACCAGGCTGCTCCACCCCGCGTCGAGTGGGACGCTTATCTATCGCCCCACGCGGTCAGTGTCAACGAGAAATCGTCACGGCTTCCGACGCGGCTTTCCGCGCGGCGCGTCGGGCTTCGCAGCGCGGTCGTCTGCGCCGCGCGCATCGCGCTTCGGTCCACGCTCGTCGCGCGCAGGACCACGCGTCTCGCGAGACGGACCGACCTCGCGCCTGGGTCCGCGATCATCACGCGCCGGTCCGCGCGCGTCGCGAGCGGGTCCGCGATCGTCGCGCCTCGGCGCGCTCTCCTCACGCTTCGGTCCGCTCCCGTAACGCCCGACGGAAGCACCACGCTTCGGCGCTCCCTCCTCGCGTGCAGGACCACGCGTCTCGCGTGCAGGACCACGCGTCTCGCGCGCAGGGCCACGCTCGTCACGCCTCGGTCCGCTCCCGAAGTGTCCCGCAGACCCCTCGCGCTTCGGTCCGCGATCGTCTCGCGCCGGTCCGCGCGTCTCGCGAGCCGGACCGCGATCAGCGCCACGCGGCGCGCGCTCCTCGCGAGCCGGTCCACGATCGTCGCGC
The DNA here is from genome assembly GCA_046351535.1 of Polyangiales bacterium. Classification (GTDB taxonomy): domain Bacteria; phylum Myxococcota_A; class Polyangia; order Polyangiales; genus CAISKJ01. Next base: position 145,680 of record JAXLYG010000028.1, on the reverse strand, counting down.
CTCGGTCCGCTCCCGAAGCGTCCCGCAGGAGCCTCGCGCTTCGGGCCGCGATCAGCGCCACGCGGTCCGCGATCATCACGCGCCGGTCCGCGCGCCTCGCGAGCCGGGCCGCGATCATCACGGGCCGGTCCGCGCGCCTCGCGCGCCGGGCCGCGATCGTCACGCCTCGGCCCGCGATCGTCGCGCCTCGCTCCGACCGGGCCCTCGCGCTTCGGCGCTCCCTCGAACGGACGCGCTCCGCCATCGCGAGAGACGCGCTCGGCCCCTCGACCGATCGCGCGCGCGGTTTCGCGTCGAGGCCCGCGCGGCTCCGTCGCCCCCGCAGGCTCACGCCGCGGAGCACGCTCGCCCGCAGCCCCTCGCGGAGCACGCTCGCCCGCGGACGCGCGCGCCGGACGCTCTCCCTCGGCCCTTCGCGGCGCTCGCTTCGGTCGCTCCTCTTCGAAGTCGTCGGGCGTCGGGCCTTCGAAGGCCCCCTGCTCCACGGGACGCAGGAAGCGAACGCGCAGGGCCGTGAGCTCCTTCTCGGTGAGCTCTCGGAGCTCGCCGGGGCGCAGCCCCTCGGTGGTGATGTCCGCGAAGGAGATTCGAACGAGGCGCATCACGAAGAGCCCCGTCGCATCGGCCATGCGGTGGATCTGCCGGGTGCGCCCCTCGCGCAGCGTCACCTGGATCCAGGTCGCGCCCGCGCCCGTGGTCGAGTCCTCACCGGGAGGTCCCTGACGAAGCACGCGGACCTCGGCGGGGAGCGTCTTGGTCGGACGCTCGTCGGGGTCTGACTCCGTCGGCGGGAGCACCACGCCGTTGCGCCACGCGTCGAGCTGCGCGTCGCTCGGGACGCCGCGGATCTTCGCCACGTACACCTTCGGCACGTGCTGCCGCGGGTGGAGCAGCGCCTGAGAGAGCGCGCCGTCGTTGGTGATGAGCAGCGCGCCCGAGGTGTGAAAGTCGAGGCGCCCCACGGGGAACACGCGCGCCCCCAGAGACTTCACGCTCTCGGCGATCGTCGGGCGCCCTTCGGGGTCCGACAGCGTCGTGACCACGCCGCGCGGCTTGTGGAGGATGGCGTACACGGGCGACTCGAGGACGATGCGTCGACCGTCGACCTCGACCTTGTCCTCGTGGGGATCGACGCGCATCCCGAGCTCCGTCACCACGCGGCCGTTCACGCGCACGTGCCCCGCTACGATGAGCTCCTCGGCGTGACGGCGAGAGGCGATGCCGGCGCGGGCCAGCACCTTCTGGAGGCGTTCCTGATTCATTGATTCCTCGGATGCGTGGGAGGCGTTGCTCGCGGTCAGTTCACGGGCGCGGCGGGCGTCGTCGCGGCGGGCGTGGCGGCAGCGGGCGTGGTGGCAGAAGGCGTCGTCGCGGCGGGGGTCGTCGCAGCGGGCGTCGTCGCATCGGGCGCGGCGGGGGTCGTCCCCGACGGGGCCTGCATCGTCCCGTCGGAGGGCTGCGCCGCCGCGGGGGTCTGCGCGTTCGCGTTCGGGAGGCGCAGCGGCGCGAGGCGATCGACGCGGTCCCATCGATCGGCGCGGCCGTCGTGGTCGTAGTCGGTGCCGATGCGCACCACGTGGCCGCGCGTGTCGTAGAACTCCCAGTAGTCGGGGCGAAAGTCCGCCGCGTTGTCGGTCTGGAGTTCGCGCTCGGCGCGGTACGGGCGGTGGTCGCGGTAGTACATCCGCATGTCGACCATGCCGTCGCCGTTCGTGTCGAACTCGCGGCGAACGACCTCGCCCCCGTCGAAGAACGTGATCACGTCGATGCGGTTGTCGAAGTCGCGGTCCTCCTCCTCGCGCAGCGTGCGGCCCGTGTCGCTGTAGAAGCGGAACACGTCCTTGGTGCCGTCGTGGTTGAGGTCGACCTCGCGGCAGATCAGCACCGAGTGGGCCTCCTGCCCCTCGCCCACGATCTGAAAGACCTTCCGCACGTCGGGGACGCCGTCGGCGTTCGTGTCGTACTCGCTCGCCGAGCGCCCCGCCCCCGTCGCGTCACATCGCCGGTGGTCGTCGCGCGATGTCGCCGTCCCCACCGTCGCGGGGTTTCGAATCGCCACGCGGCGGGCCGTCCCCGTCGTCGACGAGCACGCCCCCACGGCGAGCATCATCACGCACGCCCCGAACATGGTCTGGATCTTCATCACCGGGCCTCCCGGGTCTTCTGGGCGCGCGGCGCCTCGGTGGTCGGTGCGGGCGCAGGCGCGGCAGGCGTCGGCGTCGCTTCGGCAGGCGTCGTCGCGGCAGGCGTCGTCGCGGCAGGCGTCGTCGCAGCAGGCGTCGGCGTGGTCGCGGCGGGCGTGGTCGCGGCGGGCGTGGTCGCGGCGGGCGTGGTCGCGGCGGGCGCTCCGTCGGGCTCGCCGTCGTGGTTGGCGTCGATGGCCGAGTAGGTCACGGCGCCCGTCGTGTCGAAGCGCTCCCACGTGTCGACGCGGCCGTCGCCGTCGGAGTCGCGGCGGAGCTCGTAGATGTGGCCCTCGCGGTAGTCGCGCCAGGTGTCGGTGCGGCCGTCGAAGTTCGTGTCGAGGATGTCGCGCACGGGGAGGTTGTTCTCCCACGTCGAGACCACGTCGATGCGGCCGTCAAAGTCGTAGTCGTCTTCGACGCGGGTCACGTAGCCGTTCGAAAGGTCGAACCAGCGGTAGATGTCGACGCGGCTGTCGAAGTTGGCGTCGGTCTCGCGGCACTTGGGCCGACCGCCCTCCATCACGGTGCGCACGTCGGGCTGTCCGTCGCCGTTCACGTCGAGGCTCTGGATGTCGCCCCCGCTCGCGACGCACTCCTCGTGAGGCATGGGCTCACCCTGCGGCTCGTGGCGGGCCTCCGCGTCGGAGCGACGACGCCCGACCGACCCCGTCGCGTTCTCCCCGCTGCACGCGAGGAGCCCGACCACCACCCCGATCAACACACCGCAACGTCTCATGACCTCTCCGTCCATCATCGATCCGACCGGCGGGTACTCTAGAAAGACTCTCGCTCCACGCGCAAGCGTACCGATGCAACGCCAGCGGTAAGGTCCCGTCTTCGTGCCGCCGTCAACTGCTTCATGATCGGGAGCCGAGAATTTCAGTCACAGCGGTAGATTCCTCCCCGGCGGGGGGTCCCAGCGTCCGGCGCATTGACAGTGCACGTACCGGCATCTAGGGTACATTCACGGTCACGGGCTCCCAATGCACACGAACGCGGACGACAAAGCCGGTGAGCTGACGGCCACGGCACTTGTGCATGATGAGTCCCTGGCGGATCTCACGGTACCTTCCTCATCCCCGCCCGATGCGTGGCGGAGACCGGGACGACGAGCGATGGCCCGCAAGAAGGTCTCGACGACCATCTATATCGAACCCGAGCAGCTCGAGCTCCTGAAGGTGCTCAACGAGCGAACGAAGGTCCCCATGGCGGAGTACATCCGCGAGGGTATCGACCTCGTGCTCCGCAAGCACCAGGACAAGCTACCCGGGCAGATCCCCCTCGACGCCGCCGTGGCCCGCAAGGTCCCCACGGGCGGCTGAGCCGCCGCGCGCCGCATCCCTCCTCTCGTCCCCGCCCCGCCCCTCCGCTTCATTCCCAACGCACCGCACCGCACGCGCTGACGCTCGGAGCGCTTCTCGTGCTAGAGACGCGATCCCCTACGGCCATGCCGACTGAACCCTCCCGCATTCGAAACTTCTCGATCATCGCGCACATCGACCACGGCAAGAGCACCCTGGCCGATCGCATCCTCGAGTACACCGGCGCCCTCTCTCAGCGCGAGCTCGTCGAGCAGTTCCTCGACAAGATGGACATCGAGCGAGAGCGCGGCATCACCATCAAGGCTCAGCACGTCCGCATCGGCTACAAGGCCGACGACGGGGTGCTCTACCAGATCAACCTCATCGACACGCCCGGCCACGTCGACTTCACCTACGAGGTCTCTCGCTCGCTCCAGGCGTGCGAGGGCGCCCTCCTCGTGGTCGACGCCACGCAGGGCGTCGAGGCGCAGACCCTCGCCAACGTCTACCTCGCCGTCGAGGCCAACCTCGAGGTGATCCCCGTGCTGAACAAGGTCGACCTCCCGTCGGCCGACGTCGACCGCACGCGCGCCGAGATCGAAGACGTCGTCGGCCTCGACTGCTCCGAGGCCATCAAGGCCAGCGGAAAAACCGGCATCGGCATCCGAGACATCCTCGAGGCCGTGGTCAAGCGCGTGAAGGCCCCCACGGGCGACCCCAACGCGCCCCTCCGCGCCCTGCTCTTCGACTCCTGGTACGACTCGTATCGCGGCGCCGTGGTCGTGGTGCGCGTCGTCGAGGGGACGCTCCGCAAGGGCGACAAGATCTACCTCATGGCCACGCAGCGCGAGTACGAGGTCGTCGAGATGGGGGTCTTCACGCCCCACCCCGTCGCCCTCGAAGAGCTCGGGCCCGGCGAGGTGGGCTTCGTCGCCGCCAACATCCGCTCGGTGCACGACACGAAGATCGGCGACACGATCACCCACGCGAAGAAGCGCACCGACGCGCCGCTGCCGGGCTTCAAAGACGTCAAGCCCATGGTCTTCGCGGGCATCTATCCCACGGACTCCGCGGACTATCCCAACCTCCGCGACGCCCTCGAGAAGCTCCGGCTCAACGACGCGTCGTTCCGCTTCGAGCCCGACACCTCCGAGGCGCTCGGCTTCGGGTTCCGCTGCGGCTTCCTCGGCCTCCTCCACATGGAGATCATTCAGGAGCGGCTGGAGCGCGAGTACAACCTCGACCTCATCATCACGGCCCCGAGCGTGGTCTACAAGGTCCGCCTCAAGACCGGCGATGTCATCGACGTCGAGAACCCCGCGCGCCTCCCCGACGCGGGCAAGATCGACGCGATCGAGGAGCCCTTCCTCAAGCTCACGCTGCACACCCCCGTCGCCGCCGTCGGCGCGATCATGCAGCTCTGCCAGGACCGCCGCGGCACCCAGACGGCCATGCAGTACGTGGGCACCGAGCGGGTGATCCTCACGTACGAGATGCCCCTCAACGAGGTGGTCTTCGACTTCTTCGACAAGCTCAAGAGCGCGTCGCGCGGCTACGCCTCGATGGACTACGAGCTCCTCGGGTACAGGGTGGGGTCGCTCGTGCGCGTCGACCTCATGGTCAACGGCGAGGCCGTCGACGCCCTCACGGTCATCATCCACAAGGAGAAGGCCCACAAGCGCGGACGCGAGCTCGCCGAGAAGCTCAAGGAGGTGATCCACCGGCAGCAGTACGAGGTCGCCATCCAGGCGGCCATCGGCGGCAAGATCATCGCGCGCGAGACCCTCGGCGCCCTGCGGAAGAACGTCACGGCCAAGTGCTACGGCGGCGACATCACCCGCAAGCGCAAGCTCCTCGAGAAGCAGAAGGAGGGCAAGAAGCGCATGAAGTCCGTCGGATCCGTCGAGATCCCGCAGGAGGCGTTCCTTGCGATCCTGAAGATCGACTGATACGACCCGCCGCGCCCACGATGGAGCACACCCCCCGATGAACGAAAGCTCGTGGCAGGACCGACTCTGGTACCTCACCTGGTACATCGTGATCCCTGCCGTGCTCGCGACGGCCCTGGTCTTCGGCCTCGCGGCGATGCGGGTCATCGAGGCCCCGGACCCCTGGCGCTGGCTCCTCGCCTTCGCCGTCTTCGAGATCGTGGTGCTCGGCGTCCGTGATCGGATCTACGGCTCGCGCTCGGCCGACGGGGTCCGCGAGATGCGCACCGTCGCCGCCGAGGCCCGAGAGCTCCAGCAGGAGCACGAGAAGCTCCTCGGCCGCTCGAAGCTCGACGCCGACAAGCGCGCAGAGCTCGACACGGCTTCGAAGAACCTCGACGAGCTCATCAAGAACCGTGACGCCGACAAGGCCGCCAAGGCCGTCCGCGACTTCGACCTGCTCCTCACGCGTCACCTCGGACACGCCCGCAAGGGCACCGTGCGGGAGTACACCGAGGCCATCGTCTTCGCGGTGCTCGTCGCGGTGGTGATCCGCACCTTCGTGATCGAGGCCTTCAAGATCCCGTCGCCGTCGATGTATCCGACCCTCAACGTGGGCGATAACATCTTCGTCAACAAGTTCATCTACGGCCCGCTGATCCCGTTCACGAACCGCAGGCTCTTCACGGGGCGCCCCGTCGAGCGCGGCGACGTGGTGGTCTTCGTCTTCCCCGTCGACCCCTCGAAGGACTTCATCAAGCGCGTCGTAGGCATCCCCGGCGACCGGATCTGGGTGCGCGAAGACGGCTCGGTGCAGGTCAACGGCCGCGCGCTCGACCGCTGCGAGCTCGGTCCGTGGCGCGGCGACGACGGCGAAGGGGCGACCCACGGCGAGCAGCCGCTGCGTCGCGTCTTCGCGGAGCGCGACTCGCTGCGCCACCGCCGCTACCTGACGATGTACTCGCGCGATCCGTCGGAGCGCGAGTCGTCGGTGGCGGAGTTCTGCGTGCGGGAGCCGTGCACGGTTCCGCCGGGTCACGTCTTCGTGATGGGCGACAACCGCGACAACAGCTACGACAGCCGCTACTGGGGCTTCGTCCCGCAGCAGAACATCAAGGGCAAGGCGCTCTGGATCTGGTGGTCGAACGTCCCGGGCGCGGGCTGCGGCCTGCGCTACGAGCGCTTCGGGCAGAACATCCTCGGCGAGCCCCACGTCCCGGCGCCGCTGCAGTCGGGCTTCGACGCCTGCTCGCGTCGGCAGTAACGCTGACACGCCGCTTCGGTGCGGTATCGCGATCTCGCGCGACCGCTACGGATTTGCCCCTCGCGAAGATCGCGATCTCGCGCGACCGCTACGGTTTTGCCCTTCGCGAAGATCGCGATCTCGCGCGACCGCTGCGGTTTTGCCCCTCGCGCAGATCGCGACCTCGCGCGACCGGAATGTTCGACGCCGCGCCTCAAGCCCCCTCGATCACCGCCGTTACACATCATCGAGAAGGAGACGCTCCCGATGATGCAGACAAGCTCCATTGCTCCTGTGGTGACCCTCCCGCGAATGGGCGCGGCCGAGACCGTCACCATGATCCTCGCGCTGATGACCGCGCTCCACGCGCGCACCGGCGCCCACGGGCACAACGTCAAGCCGCTCAAGGCAGGCAAAGACGCGGCGCCCGCGCAGCCCGCGGTGCCCACGGCCGTGACCTCCGCCGCGGCGCGCCTCGACCACGCCGAGAAGCAGCTCTCGGCCTCGTGCGCGCAGAGCGTCCTGTGCTCCAGCGCGAAGATGAGCGCGACCGCGAACCGGGCGCAGCGTCGCGCGCGATTCAACGCCTGCCAGCGCGCGTGGAGCGCCGTCAACGCGCAGCTCCAGGCATGGAGCACCGCGAAGGTCTTCGAGACGCTATCCCCCGCGCAGCGCGCCGCCGTGGAGCGCGTGTTCCCCGACGGCGCCTCGATCGAGCTCAAGGGACGCGGTCGCTCCCTGTGGGGCCTCGGCGCTGCGAAGCTCGCGCAGTTCGACGCCGCGGGCCTCGGCGCCGTGTTCGAAGCGCTGGGCGGCGCGCACGTGATGAACCACCTCCGCGGCGAGCACAACGCCCTCGGCGCGGCGTTCGGCGTGTCGACGCCGCTCGCGGCCGGCAACGCGGCGAAGTCAGCGCCCGACACGCTCGCCGTGCTCACGACCGCGCTCGACGCGATGCGCCGCTACGTGCTCGCGGTGTACGCCATGATCGACCCCGATGTGCCCGCGACCGCGGAGCTCGCCGAAGCGCTGCTCGCGCCGCTCCTCGACGCCGCCGCGCAGCCGCGCAAGACCGTGACGCGCGCGAAGACCGCGAAGGCGCAGCAGCCCGCGACGCCCGTCACGCCCGTCACGCCCGTCACGCACACGCCCGCCAACGACGTCGCCCCCGCGCAGCGCGCCACCGGCACCGGCTGACGCACCACGACACCCGTCACACGATTCCCAGACGAACGCTCTCCACGCTGGTCAATTCCATCTTCGAGGTGCGCGCGAGGGGCGCTGCACCCGACGCTGGAGCTGCGACCATGTGGATCGTTCGTCAGGGAGTCGTCTGTGCGCTGGGTCTCTCGCTCGCCGTGTCGCTCTCGACCCCCGCGGCGCGCGCCTGCGGCGGCTGCTTTCACGAGCCTCCGTCGACCACCGCCGTCGAGCGGCCCTCGGTGGTCACCGATCACCGCATGGTCCTCGCCCTCTCGGCCACCGAGACCACCCTCTGGGACCAGATCCGTTGGGCGGGGAACCCCGACGATTTCGTCTGGGCCCTTCCGCTCACCAACGTGCTCCGCGCGCGCATCGCCATCGCCGACGACGACTTTCTCAACGGCCTCGACCGCGCCACTGCGCCCGCCATCAAGGCCGAGTTTCCGAGCCGATGCGTGCGTGACCCCGTGACCGGCGCCAACGTGACGAGCGGCCCCGTCACGCGGGAGGAGGTGCAGCTCGCCGTGCGGCCGATCGTGAGGTCGGCCGATCCCGATGCGCCCGTCGACGGAGGCCCTTCGGTGATCCCCGAGGCCACGGTGGGCCCCTACCAGACCGTGCTCCTCGATGGGCGCTCGCGCGGTCAGCACCTCGACGAGTGGCTCCCCGCGAACGGGTACGCCATTCCCGAGGGAGGACGCGCCGCCGTCGCGCACTACACCGCCCTCAACGCGGGCTGGGTCGTGCTGCGACTGCGTCCCGGCGAGGGCGTGTCGCGCATGAGCCCCGTGCGCATCGCCCTCGACGGCTATCAGCCCACCCTCCCCCTGCGCATGATCGCATCGGGGGCCGGGGACTCCGTCGGGATCGCGCTCCTCGTCGCCTCGAACGGCGCGATGCGCGAGACCGGTCTGCCCGAGTCGCGCATCGACGCGAGCGCGCTCACGTGGGCCGCCGGAGCCCCGATGTCGAACTACGGAAACCTCTTTCAGCAAAGCCTCGGGCTCATCTCGCGGCCCTCGTGGGTCACCGAGTCCGTCGTGCGCTGGAGCCCCTCGACCGCGCCGTCGAGCGACGCGCGCGCCGTGCTGAACGCGGGCGGCGTGATCACGCGCCTGCGCACGATCGCGACGCCCGCGGCGCTCGACCGCGACCTGCGCCTCGAACCGTCAGAGACCGCGCCCTTCGGACCGACCTTCATCGCGCGCGCGCTCTCGTCGACGACGTGCCCGATCATCAACGGGGGCTCCGACGGGGGCGTCGACGCGGGCCCTCCCATCATCGACCTCCCGCCGATGACGGGGTGCCAGTGCGCCACCTCGACGCCCCGATCGGGCGGAGGTCTCGCGGCCTTCGCCCTCGGCCTCGCCGCGGTGCTCGCGCGACGCCTCCGGCGCAGGTGACCGAAGTCCCGCCCGACGCCGATGCGCGGCGTGGACGTTGACACCCCCGGTGTCCTCGTGGTGAGCACTTCTCCCGCGATGTCCATGAAGCCCATCCGAATCGCCCCGTCGATCCTCTCGGCTGATTTCTCACGCCTCGGTGACGAGGTTCGCGCCGTCGAGGCCGCGGGCGCCGACTGGATCCACGTCGACGTGATGGACGGGCGCTTCGTCCCCAACATCACCATCGGCCCGCTGGTGACGGCGGCGGTGCGCAAGGTCACGAAGCGCGTCGTCGACTGCCACCTCATGATCGTGGAGCCCGAGCGCTACGTGGCCGACTTCGCGAAGGCTGGCGCCGACGTGATCTCGGTGCACGCCGAGGCGTCGCCGCACCTCGAACGCACGCTCCAGGCGATCAGGGCGCTCGGGTGTAAAGCCGGCGTGGTGCTCAACCCGTCGACCTCGGAGGACGTGCTGAAGTACGTGCTCCACGCGACGGACCTCGTGCTCGTGATGAGCGTGAACCCGGGCTTCGGCGGACAGCGCTTCATCGAGGCCGTGCTGCCGAAGATCCGGGCGATCCGGGCGATGATCGACGCGTCGGGGCGCGACATCGACCTCGAGGTCGACGGCGGCGTGGCGGCCGACACGGCGGGGCGCGTGCGCGAGGCGGGCGCGGACGTGTTCGTGGCGGGCAACGCGGTCTTCGGCGCGAAGGACTACGCCGCGGCCATTCAATCTCTGCGGGTCGACACGACGGGAGCGGTGCGATGAGCGACGAGACCAAGGGCGCGATCGAGACCCTCTTCATCGGCGGGAGGGCCACGGCCCGGAGGCTCCAGAAGAGCCGCGTCGCGGTGGTCGACGGACCCGACAAGGGACGCTCGTACGCCTTCGAAAAGCCCGTGTGCACCATCGGACGGAGCGCGATCTGCGACCTCCCGCTGACGGACCGCGCGGTGTCGGGCACGCACTGCGAGATCGAGGCGGTGGAGTCGGGGTGGGTGCTCCGCGATCTCGGCAGCACCAACGGCTGTTATGTGGGCGACGTGCGCGTGCGCGACGCGGTGCTCCCCCTCGGCGCGCGCGTGCGCATGGGGACGACGACGCTCCAGATCGAGCCGGGGAAGGGGAGCGTCGAGATTCCGCTGAGCGAGGCCGATCGCTTCTACGACCTCGTGGGGCGCTCGGTGCCGATGCGTCAGGTGTTCGCGCAGCTCGAGAAGGTGGGGCCCCTCGATGTGACGGTGCTCATCTCGGGCGAGACGGGCACGGGCAAGGAGCTCGTCGCGCGGGCCATCCACCGCTCTTCGAAGCGCGCCAACGGACCGCTCGTGGTGCAAGACTGCTCGGCGCTCCCGCGCGACCTCGTGGAGAGCGTTCTCTTCGGTCACGAGCGCGGCGCCTTCACGGGCGCCACCGAGCGCCGCACGGGGAGCTTCGAGCAGGCCAACGGGGGGACGCTCTTTCTCGACGAGGTGGGCGAGCTCCCGCTCGATCTTCAGCCGAAGCTCCTTCGCGTGCTCGAGAACCGCGAGGTGCGCCGCGTGGGCGGCGCGACCACGACGCCCTTCGACGTGCGCGTCATCGCAGCCACGCACCGCGACCTGCGCGCGATGGTGGGCGCAGGAACCTTCCGCGAAGACCTCTACTATCGCCTCGGCGTCGTGACGGTGGAGCTCCCCCCGCTGCGCCAGCGAAGGGATGACGTTCCGCTCCTGGCGCAGGCGCTCCTCGATCAGTTCTGCAAGCGCTACCCCGAGATGGGTCCGCGGAGCTTCACGCCCGCGGTGCTCGAGCGCCTCGCCGCGCAGCCGTGGCCGGGCAACGTGCGCGAGCTCCGCAACGTGGTCGAGCGCGCGGCGTCGCTGTGTGACGGCAACGAGATCACGCCCGACGACCTCCTTCCTGCGGGCGTGGTGCGCGCCCCGATGGTGCCCGCGGCCTCACTCGGCGCGCGCACGGTCGAAGCCGTGATCGCAGGCGCAGCGAGCGGCGTCTCCCCCGACGGAGCCGCTCCGCACGGCGCGGCGGGCGGTGTGCCCGATGAGCTCTCGGCGCTGCCGTTCAAAGACGCGAAGGCGCGCGTGCTGGAGTCCTTCGAGCCCGCGTACCTCCGCGCGCTGCTCGTGAAGCACCACGGGAACATCACCCGCAGCGCCGCGGCCGCGGGGCTCACGCGCTATCACCTCCGCGAGCTCTGCAAGCGCTACGGATTGCGCGACACCGACAACGAGCCGGAGTGAGGGCCCCCTCCCCGTCCCTCCCCCGCGAAGCGGGGGAGGGTGCCCGTTGGTAGCTGGCATGCCCTCACCCCGGCCCTCCCCGCCAGAGGCGGGAGAGGAGCAGGCACAGCGAACACATGTTAGGCGATGGTCGTCACGCGATACAACGCAGCGAAGGCAGCGCGAAGGCAGCGCGCGGAGATCACAGGGAGTGCGCAACGGCGCGGCGATGAAGGTGTCGGCGTCGAGGTCGTCGCACGAGGATTCCCCGCCTCTGGCGGGAGAGGGCGGGGTGAGGGCATGGCAGTGAGAAGGCACCCTCCCGCCGCGGGGGAGGGACAGGGAGAGGGTCAGCTCCCGTAGCGGGCGACGAGGCCTTCGCGCGCTCGACGAAGCCCGCCATGTGGTAGCGCTCGAACTCGGCCCAGGTGCAGAACGACGTCGGGTCCGTGACCCGGTCGACGAAGACCTTGCCGAAGAGGTGGTCGACCTCGTGCTGCCAGGTGCCCGCGGTGAGGCCCTTCACGAGCGTGTCGACCTCGTTGCCCTCGCGGTCCCAGTAGCGCACGCGGATCTCGGTGCAGCGCGGGACGAGCCCTCGGAAGTTGGGCACCGAGAGGCACCCCTCGTAGTTGTCGAAGCGCTCGTCGGTGAGGAACTCGATCGTCGGGTTCACCGCGATCGTGAGGGGGATGTCGGGCTTGTAGGGGTAGCGCGGGTTCTTCTTCACCTCGAGCGCGCAGATCATCACCGACTCGTAGATCTGCGGCGCCGCGAGGCCCGCGCCGTTGGCGTCGCGCATCGTCTCGACGAGGTCGTCGATGAAGCGCTGCATCTCCGGCGCGAGCAGCTCCTCGCGGGTGAGCGTGCGCGCCGTCTGCCGGAGGACCGGATGGCCGATGTGAGCGATCTTTCGGAGGGTCATGGTGGGGCCACGGAGACTACCAGACCGCGAGAAGAACGCGTCGCGTGCGATGCGTGCGTGCACGGAACGCCAGCGTGCGCGCAATCATTTCCGTGAGCGATCCCGCGTGCACTTCGAAGCCGCGGGCAGAAGCGCTTGCACAGGCGTTGCTATGGGCGCCACCCAACATGGCGATCGACTACACCTCGAAGATTCCGAACAACGTCGACCTCGCGAGCAACAAGCAGTTGCAGCGCGCGCTCGAGCACTGGCAGCCGAAGTATCTCGACTGGTGGCGCGAGATGGGACCCGAGGGGTCGGCCAACCATGACGTGTATCTCCGTACAGCGGTGAGCGTTGACCCGAAGGGGTGGGCTCACTTCGAACACGTGAAGATGCCTGACTATCGCTGGGGCATCTTTCTCACGCCGCGCGAGCACGAGCGTGTGATCCCCTTCGGAGAGCACAAGGGTTCTCCCGTATGGGAAGAGGTACCCGGTGAGTACCGCAGCACGCTGCGGCGGATCATCGTGACGCAGGCCGACACCGAGCCGGCCTCGGTGGAGCAGCAGCGGTACCTCGGCGCGAGCTGCCCGTCGCTCTACGACCTCCGCAACCTCTATCAGGTCAACGTCGAAGAGGGGCGTCACCTCTGGGCGATGGTGTACCTCCTCCACGCCCACTTCGGACGCGACGGTCGCGAGGAGGGCGAGGCCCTCCTGGAGCGCAGGTCGGGAGACGCCGATCGTCCGCGCATCCTCGGGGCCTTCAACGAGCGCACGCCCGACTGGCTGTCGTTCTTCCTCTTCACCTTCCTCACAGACCGCGATGGGAAGTACCAGCTCGCGGCGCTGGCCGAGTCGGGCTTCGACCCCCTCGCGCGCTCGACGCGCTTCATGCTCACCGAAGAGGCGCATCACCTCTTCGTGGGCGAGTCGGGCATCGGCCGCGTGCTCCAGCGCACCGCCGAGGTGATGAAGCAGCACAACACCGAGGACCCCGACAAGCTCCGCGCGCTCGGCGTGATCGACGTGCCGACGCTCCAGCGGTACCTCAACTTCCACTTCAGCGTGACGCTCGACCTCTACGGCGGCGAGGTCTCCTCGAACGCGTCGACCTTCTTCAACATGGGCATCAAAGGTCGCTTCGAAGAGTCGAAGCTCGACGACGACCACGTGCTCAAGGGCGCCACGTACCCGATGCTCGAGATCGACGGCGGGCGCTTCGTCGAGCGCCGCGTCGACGCCACCCTGGCCCTCAACGAGCGCCTCCGCGACGACTACATCAAGGACTGCCAGGCCGGCGTCGACCGCTGGAACAAGATCCTCGAGAAGGGCGGAACCTCGCAGCGCCTCACGCTCGCCCACAAGGCGTTTCACCGGAAGATCGGCGCCTACGCGGGCCGCCACGTCACCCCCGACGGGCGCGTGGTCACCGACACCGAGTGGAACGCGCTCGCCGCGAACTGGCTCCCTTCGGACGCCGATCACGCCTTCGTGAAGGCCGTCTCGGGCGCCGTCACGAAGCCCGGCCAGTACGCCAACTGGATCGCGCCGCCTCCGCGCGGGATCAACAACCAGGCGGCGGACTTCGAGTACGTCCGCTTCCACTGATCGCACCGAAACAACGGCCGTGACAGCCCTCCTCGCGCGACAGCACCTCATCGACCCCGAGGTCTGCATCCGCTGTAACACCTGCGAAGCGGCGTGCCCTCGCGACGCCATCACGCACGACCGTAACAACTACGTCGTGCGCTTCGAGGTCTGTAACAACTGCGGCGACTGCCTCCCGCCCTGCCCCACGGGCGCCATCGACTCGTGGCGGCAGGTGGCGAAGCCCTGGTCCGTCGACGACCAGCTCGCGTGGACGTCGCTCCCGCCCGACGAGCAGCCCGAGAGCGCCACCGCGGGGAGCGTCCCTGACGAGGTGGCGACGCTCACCGAACGCGCGACGTCCACGGTGGGGCACGTGCCTCCGCCCTGGTCCGCGGCGCATCCCTACGTGGGGCTCTACACCGCCGAGCTCCCCGCGGTCGCCACGGTGGTGGGCAACTACCGCCTCACGAGCGACGACAGCGAGAGCGACATCCGTCACCTCGTGCTCGACTTCGGGAGCCTCGCGTTCCCCGTGCTCGAAGGGCAGACCCTCGGCGTGCTCACGCCGGGCGTCGACGCCGAGGGGAGGCCCCACGCCGTGCGGCTCTACTCCATCGCGTCACCGCGCGACGGCGAGCGCCCGCGGCACAACAACCTCGCGCTCACGGTCAAGCGCGTCACCCACGACCGCGACGGAAAGCCCTCGCACGGCGTCGCTTCGAACTACCTCTGCGACCTCACGCGCGGCGCCGAGGTGAGGGTCACGGGCCCCTACGGGTCGAGCTTCCTCATGCCGAATCACCCCGGCGCGAAGCTCCTGATGATCTGCACGGGCACGGGGGCGGCGCCCATGCGCGCGATGACCGAGCGCCGTCGCCGACGACTCCCGCTCAACGAGGGCGGCGAGATCCTGCTCTTCTTCGGCGCGCGGAGCCCGCAGGAGCTGCCCTACCACGGGCCGCTCATGAAGCTCCCCCGCTCGCTCATCGACGTGGAGCTCGCCTTCTCGCGCATCGCCGATCGCCCCAAGCAGTACGTGCAGGACCGCATCAGGGCGCGCGCCGACGACGTCTTCAGGCTCATCAGCGACCGCGACTGCTTCGTCTACGTGTGCGGCCACAAGCGCATGGAGATCGGCGTCACCGAGGCCCTCCGCGACGTGTGCCGCGCGCGCGGCGTCGACTGGGACGCGCGCCGCGACGAGATGAAGCGCGAAGGGCGCTTCCACATCGAGACGTACTGACCACCCACTCGGAGAGACTGGCGCTGTTCAGCGCAGCGGGCGTCCGAACGCGACGCTCGCGGGCGTGATGGCCGCCGTGCGTGAGCCGCTCCAGCCGTAGCCCGTGGGGGCGTCGGTGGTGGCGTCCGAGGTGATGAGCAGCGTGCCCGTGCCGAGGCCCGAGCGGTGCTGCGACTGCGGCCCGCGCGTGTCGTTGTCGTGGGGCTGCGAGGTCGAGTCGGTGACCCGCACGAGCCACCCCTCGCCCGCGGTGTTGCGCACGGGAGGCGCGGCCACGAAGCACACGTGATGACCGCCCGAGGGGTGCGGGCCCACGGGGCGGCGCCACGCGATCACGTCGCCCGCGCGCAGCTCGGAGACGCGCGTGAGCCGCAGCCACGCGTCGCCCGCGACGAGCTCCGTCGAGGCCGTCGCGAGGATGTCGTGGTAGTCGCGCGCCGTCGGGCTGCGCGCGCGCACCTGCGCGAAGACGGCGCGGTGGGCCGCGGGCGTGGCGCGACGGAGCACCCAGGTCACCAGGCCCGGCGCGTCGATCTCGTAGTGCCCCATCAGCGGATCGATGCGGTTGTCCATCGAGTAGCGCGTGAACTGGAGCGTGGTCTCCATGCGCTGGAGCACCGTGGTCACCGGAGAGGGCGGCGGCGCCGGGGGGCGCACCGCGACGGCGGCCCTGAGCACGCGACGGGTGACGGGCCGGAGTCGGAGCGCGCGCTGCGTGACCGTCGGCGCCGCGGCGGCTGCGCGGATCACCCGTCCGAGGGGTCGTCCCGGTCGCGGCTGAGCGTCGGCGGACGTCGCGCCCGCGAGCATCGCGAGGCCGAGCGCCAGGAGGCTGAGGGTCGTTCGCATGGGTGTCGACGCGGTACAGCGTCGCGGCCGGGAGCGCACCTTTTCGACAGAGCGACGGAGCGCACCGACGCGGTTGACACTCGCGAGGTGCCGCGCGTCCAATGCGCGCATGTCACAGCCGTATGGGAGCAACGGGCCGTCTCCGTGGGGATCTCCGCCGCCGTCGGCGCCGTGGGGCGCGCCGCCGCCGCCGAAGTCGAACGCGCTGAAGTTTCTGGGGATCGGGTGCCTCGCGGTGCTCCTGCTCTCGTGCATCGGCGGCGTCGTCTCGATGCTCGTGCTCCGCGGCGCGGTGATGAAGCTCGGCCCCGGTCACGAGGTGGGCACGACCTTCGTGACGCCGGGCACGCCCTACACGCTCACCTACGTGACCCAGAGCGGCGACGAGTCGGGCGTGTGGCTCGACCTCGACCTCGGGTACTCGCAGGGCGTCCAGCTCACGGGTCCCCTCGCCGTGCGCGTCAACGGGACCGTGATCGCCCAGTACAACGTCAACATGACGAGCGGGAGCTGCGCGTCGCCCGTGCGCGAGGTGACGACCTCGTTCTGCATCGGCTGGCGCACCTCGGAGATCAACGGCCAGGGATCGCTCGCGGGCCAGACGCGGATGTTCAAGGTCCCCACGCAGGCGCGAGGATCAACAATCACCGTGAGCGGGATGATGTTCGCGAGCCCCGGCGTGCAGGTCCGCCGTCTGCGGATCTACGGCGCGGAGTAGGCGATCAGGGCGCGGGCGTCGGCGCGGGCGAAGGCGTCGGCGCTGCGGAAGGCGTCGGCGCCGCGATCGTGGGGTTCCCCACGATGTGGAACTCCACGCGGCGGTTGCGGGCGCGCGCGGTGGTGGTGCGCTCGGCCTCGATGGGGCGATCGGGGCCGTGGCCGACGGTCGAGAGTCGATCGGCCGAGATGCCGTGCGCGACGAGGTAGACCTTCACGGCGTTGGCGCGGCGCTGCGAGAGCGCGCGGTTGGCGACGGCGTTGCCGCGGTCGTCGGTGTGCCCCTGGATCTCGACGGCGGTGATCTCGGGGTGCGCGTTGAGGATCGCGATGACCGTGTCGAGCACGCGGAAGCTCGCGCCGCCCACGATCTGATCGCTGTTCAGCATGAAGTTCACGGGCTCCATGATGCGGATCTGACCGTTTGACACGGCGGCGAGGGCCGGCGCGCTCTCGGGGCAGCCGTCGTCGTCGCGGTCGCCGTTGAAGGTCTCGGGCTCGCCGGGGCAGCGGTCGCGGTCGTTGGGAATCCCGTCGCCGTCGGTGTCGGGCGTGCTGTCGGGGCAGCCGTCGTCGTCCTGGAATCCGTTGCGCGTCTCGGGCTGATCGCTGCACTGGTCGTTGACGTCGAGCACGCCGTCGTCGTCGTTGTCGGGGTCGGGGCAGCCGTCGGTGTCCTGCGCGCCGTCCATGTCTTCGGGCTCGGTGGGGCAGCGGTCAGACTCGTCGCCGACGCCGTCGCGGTCGCGGTCGTTGTCGGGGCAGCCGTCTTCGTCGTGGTCGCCGTCGCGGTCTTCGGGCTCGCGGGGGCACGAGTCGTAGCCGTCGGGCACGCCGTCGTTGTCGTTGTCGAGGTCGGGGCAGCCGTCGCTGTCCTGGAAGTTGTCGCGGTCTTCGGCCTCGTTGGGGCAGCGATCGGCGTCGTCGGGGATGCCGTCGGCGTCGTTGTCGAGGTCGGGGCAGCCGTCGAGGTCGTCCCAGTTGTCGCGGTCTTCGGGCTCGTTCGGGCAGCGATCGACGCTGTCGTCGACGAAGTCGTGGTCGACGTCGATGCGCACGGGCGCCCACGAGAAGCCCACGAAGCCACGCGCCACGGGGGTGCCCGCCGCGCGCACGATGCCGACGCCGCCGCCGGCGGTGAGCGTCACGTCGCCGAGGGTGTAGCGCGCGGCGAAATCGCTCTCGACGCCGTTCGACTGCTGCGCCGACGAGAAGTTGGTGCTGCCGAAGAGCTCCGCGAGGAACGACACGCGCGGCGTCGCCTGCACCCCGAGGCCCGCGCCCCAGAGGAGCTGCGTGCCGACCTTCGTCGAGAGGATGGTGAGCGTGTCGGGGCGCCACACGGCGCCGAGGTTCGCCGCGGCGAAGAAGCGTCCCGCGCGCACGTCGACGATCGCGCGGCCGCCGAGGTTGAGCGTTCCGTCCGAGACGTAGTGCCCGTCGCCGCCCGTGTAGCGCCCCGTGGGGAGCGACGTGAAGGCGCCGAGCGCGACGCCCACGCCCGTCATTCCGGGCTGCGTGAGGCGCACCTTGAGGTCGATGCGAGGATCGCCGAGCGCGAACGCGGCCTGCGAGTCGCCCGACGCGAGGGGATACGCCGTCGCGGCGTTGATGGCCTGCCCCGACTCGTAGCTGAGCGGGAGCGTGAGGCCGATCTGAAAGCGTCGCGCGAGCGTGACGGTGGCCATCACGTCGAGCGTGAGCATGTGCTCGACGGGCCGCGAGCGAACGGCGCCGAGCGAGCAGCCCGTGTCGTTCTCGGAGTTGGGGCAGCTCGCGTCGAAGACGGTGAAGGGGCGCCAGCTGTAGTTGGCCCACGCGCCGACGGAGAGCGTGCCGTTGCCCTCGACGCGGGCGCCGTGCACGGTGAGGAGGTTGTACGGCCCCGGCGCGGGCCGGAACTGCTGCATGTTGGTGTTGGCTTCGAACGGCGGCGACTGCGCCTGCGCGAGCGACGCGCAGAGGGAGACACCGAGACCGACAGCGAACACGCTCGACCGGCGCATACGAGATCCTCCGTCGGGGCCGCTGTGAGCGGCCCGTGCGCGGGCGATGATGCACGAAGAAAGCGCCGTGCGTCACGCATTCCGCGCGTGGATCGCCGCGCGTCTTCGCGTTTGTTACGAGGTGATTTCGAAGTTGATGGTGAAGGTGACCGTGGAGCTCACGGCCTGTCCTTCGCGGTTTCGCGCGGGCCTCGCGGTACAGCTCCCGCTGAGGAGGGCCCGCTCGGCGGCGCGCGCGAAGCCGTGGCCGGGGTCGGCGGAGGCGCGCGCGGTGGTGATGCGCCCGTCGCCGTCGACGGTGACGCGCAGGCCCACGCGGCCCGAGGTGATGTTCTCGTCGCGGGCTTCGTCGGGGAAGAAGCCCTCGAGCGATCCGTCGTCGCACTCGATGTGCGCGCGCTCGGTGAGGTCGGGTCCGGGCGGCGGCGTGACGGGTCCGGTGCCTGTTCCGCCCGGGGTTCCGCCGATCTGGGCGCCGCGCACGGGCCCCTGGTTGGCGACGCCGTTGGCGGCCATGTCGCCGCCGCGATAGTTCGCGTTGTCACCCGACGGGACGCTGTCGCCCGGGTCGTTCGAGATCTCGTCGGAGACCATGAGCGGCGGCGGCGCGGTGGGCGCGGGCGGAGGCGGCGGCGTGGGCTCGGCGCGCGGCGGCGGCTGATGCGCGGGCGTCGGCGGCGGCGGCGGTGGCGGCTCCGCGGCGGGCGGAGGCGGCGGTGGCGGTGGCGGCGGTGGCGGCGGAGGCGGCGCCTCGAAATCGATCTGCGACGAGGGGTTGATCTTCGCCTGGTTGACGTGCGTCGGCGGGATCATCGAGAGCACGAGATAGACGACGCCGTGGGCCACGAGCGACGCCGCCGCGAGCGGCGGGAGCGAGCGGTTCTCGAGCATTTCCTCTCGGGGGATCGCGTAGGTCATTGGGCGTTTCTCGGTGCTAGCGAGACGGCGGGGTCTGCTGGGCTTCGGTCTGCGTCTGGATGGCGAACTTCGTCACGCCGGCCTGCCGGATGAGGTCGATCACGCGGATCACCCGGCCGTGCGAGACGCGCTGGTCGGCGGCGATGATGGCGCGCACCTCGGGGTTCTCCGCGCGGCGCTGGCGCATGATGCCCGTGAGCTCGGTCTCGGTGACGGGCCGCGTGTCGGCGTAGATGGCGCCCGTCTGATCGACGCTGATCGCGACGGCCACGGTGATGCCGTTGCCCGTCGACGCGTGGGGCAGGTCCACCGGGATCGCCTGCGGCGTCACGATGTACTTCGCCGTCACCATGAAGATGATCAGCAGCACGAGCGCGATGTCGACGAAGGGGGTGACGTTGATCCCCGTGATCGCGCTGTCGTCGTCCTGTGAGGCTCCGCCTCCCATGGTCAGCGCTTCTCCTCGGCCTTGTCAGCCTTCTCGGCCTTCTCAGACTTCTCGGCCTTCGCGGGCTTGGGCTCCTTCGCCGCGTCGCGCACGGGGCCGCGGTACGGCGAGGTCGCGCCCTGCGACGCGAGGCTCGCGGTGACGACGTGCGTGAGGGTGTCCGTCGACGTGAGGATCGACTTCACCTTGCGCTGAAAGTAGTTGTAGGCCGCCACCGCGGGGATGGCGACGAAGAGCCCGATGGCCGTCGCCACGAGGGCCTCGGCGAGGGTGCCCATGACGGCGCCCGTGTCGAAGGTCGGCGCCGCGGCGCCTCCGCCAGCGGCCGCAGCGCGACGCGCGGCCTCGCGCACGGCCTGCTCGCTGGCGCGGAGCTTATCGAACGCCTGGATGATGCCGATGACCGTGCCGAAGAGGCCGACGAAGGGCGCGTTGTTGCCCGCCGTCGCGAGGAACGCGAGGTAGCGCTCGAGGGTGAGGCGCACGCGGGTCTGCGCGCCGGCCATCGCCTCTTCGGCGCTGCGGAGGCCGTTGTCGAACTCGTCGAGGCCCGCGAGGGCGACCATCGCGGCGGGTGACGGCGACTTCTTCAGGCGCTCGCGCGCGCCGTCGAGGTCGGCCTTGTTCAGGAGCTCTCGCACCGAATTCGCGAGGGCCTCGAGGTCATCGTTGAGGGAGCGGTAGTACCGCGCGCGCTCGAGCATCACGGCGACGGAGGCCACCGAGAGCGCCACCAGCACCCACATGACCCACTCTGCGCCCAGCATCGCGAATCGCGTGAAGAGCTGAATCAGCGAGAAACCACCGTGCATTCGTCACCAGCCTTGAGGTCGGCGCGCCTCGTCGGGGGCGCGTAAGCGGAATCGGTCGCGGGCGCCGAGCGCGGCACCCGGTCGGTTGGATGCCATCACTCCAATGCGGTTTCAACGGTCTCTGCGCCCTTCATCACCTCGCGGGCGAGCGACGTGGCGTAGCCGCCCGCGGGGAGAGAGAACGTGAGCTTCACCGCGTCACCATCGGCCTCAACGCCCAGGTCGTCGACGATCATCCGGACGGGCCGTCGGGTCCCCTCGCCGAGGTCGCGGGCCCGCGCGAAATCGTCGAGCGTGAGCGACGCCTCCGCGAGCAGGGCCTCCTCGCGGACGAGGGCCGCCCCCGTGGCCTTGAGCATCCTCGTGCCGAACATGGGCCCCGCGCCCGACGCCTGCCGCGCGTCGTAGAGCGCCTGCGCCTCGGCGGGATCGACCCGCCATGCGCCCCCCGTCGGGTGCCGCATCGCGAGCTCGCCGTTGATGTACCGCGCCAGCTCGCCCGCCTCGACCCGCAGCGCCAGGTAGCGGTTGAACAGCATCGACTGAACGGCCGACGCGAAGAGCTTTCGCTCGAAGTGCTGACGGGGCGCGGACGACGCGCCGCGCAGCCACGCGAGGCCCCGCTCGGCGTTGTCGCCCTCGCGGCCGAAGCGCTGCGCGCCGTAGTAGTTGGGGCATCCGATCATTCGCAACTCAGTTGCAATAACAGAAGCGTTGCGGATTGCAAGCGCGACGTCGGCGAGGCCCGTGACGCGGAGGGTGAAGCGGTTGCCGTGGAGGTGTCCCGTGCGGAGCTTGTTCTTGTGGCGCGAGACGGCGAGCACGCGGAGCCCGTCGATGGCGAGGGCCTCGACGGCGGCGGGGTCGACGCGGGGGAGGCTCACCCACTGGGTGGTCACGGCGTGACGGTCTTTGAGTCCTGCGTAGCCGATGTCGCGGGCGTCGACGCGGAGGGCGCGCGCGAGGCGGTCGACGGCGAAGGGCGTGGTCATGTCGCGCTTCTCGATGCGCGCGTAGACGTGCTCGCCCTCGCCCGACGGCTCGTAGGCGGCGATTTCGTCGACGCGAAAGTCGTCGAGCGTGGCGCGGAGGACGCCGCCGATTCCAGGGAGCGACGCGGTGAGGTAGGGGAGCGACGCGGTGGGGTCGGTCATCGGGGGCGCGGACCATACTTCGCGCGCCGCTCGTTGCGAAGCGGCGGTACCCTCCGCCGCGTGGAATCTCCGATCGCTGTCTGTGTGTTCTGTGGCGGCTCTCCGAAGGTCGACGGCCGCTACGTCGACCTCGCGCGCGACGTCGGTGCGCTCCTCGGCGCGCGCGGCGTCGCGGTGGTCTACGGCGGCGCGAACACGGGCCTCATGGGCGCCCTCGCCGACGGGGCCCTCGCCGCGGGGGGCAAGGTCATCGGCGTGATGCCCGCGACGCTGCGCGCGAGGGAGACCACGCACGCCGCGCTCACGGAGCTCATCGAGGTCGACTCGATGGCCGACCGCAAGGCCGCGATGTTCGCGCGCTCCACCGCCTTTCTCGCGATGCCCGGCGGCTTCGGGACGCTCGACGAGCTCTTCGAAGCGGTGACCCTCCGTCAGATCGGCGAGCACGGCCGACGCATCGCGATCCTCGAGGAGAACGGCTTCTGGGCGCCGCTCCTCGCGTGGATCACCCGCGCCGTCGAGGAGCGCTTCGTGCCCGACAACGTGCGCGACGCCATCGAGGTGCTGCCCGACCGCGAGGCCCTCGCCCGCTGGGTCGACGAGCTCCTCGCGTGAGCCGCCTCGACGCCGCGCGCGCCCTGCTCGAAGGGGCCGTGCGCGATCGGGTGACCCCCGGCGCGCAGCTCTCGGTGCGCTTCTCCGACGGACGCACGGAGTCCTTCGCGGTGGGCTCCCTCGACCATGACGTCGGCGCGGCGAGGGTGACCGCGGAGACCGTCTACGACCTCGCGTCGATCACCAAGCTCTTCACCGCGCTCTCGCTCGTGCGCGTCGCCCACCGCGAGGAGATCGACCTCGACCGCGACCTCGCCTC
The DNA here is from genome assembly GCA_046351535.1 of Polyangiales bacterium. Lineage (GTDB taxonomy): Bacteria > Myxococcota_A > Polyangia > Polyangiales > CAISKJ01. The sequence goes on along the minus strand of JAXLYG010000028.1, from coordinate 122,689 downwards.
GGTGCTCCCGTGGACGAGGAACACCCCCGCGGGCGGCGCGAAGCTCCTCGAGCTGCTCTCACACCGCGCGGGCCTGGTGCACTGGGCGCCCTTCTACCGCAGCGTTTCCGCGGTCGCGGCCGGGAGCCCCGAGGCGCGGCGCGCCGTGCTCGACGCCGTGGCCTCGACGCCGAGAGGCCCCGCGGGCAGCGTCCGTTACAGCGACCTCGGGTACATCCTGCTCGGCGAGGCGCTCGCGGCCATCGCGGGCGACGCGCTCGAGGCCGTAATCGCGCGCGAGGTCACCGCGCCGCTCGGGCTCTCGATCGCGTACCGCGGCGTCGGAGATCGCTGGCGAGACGCCGCGTTCGCGCCCACGGAGCTGTGTCCCTGGCGGGGCCGCGTGGTGCAGGGCGAGGTGCACGACGAGAACGCCTACGCGCTCGGCGGCGTGTGCGGTCACGCGGGGCTCTTCGGCACGGCGCGCGAGGTCTGCGAGCTCGGCGCGCGCGCCCTCGCGTGCCTCGGAGGAGACAGCCGATGGTTCGATCCCCAACGAATGGCGTGGATGATCGCCGCGAGGCCCGGCGGCGCGCACCGCGTCGGGTGGGACGCGCGCAGCGAGCCGTCTCCCTCGTCGGGGACCAAGATGGGGCCGCGCACCTTCGGCCACCTGGGCTTCACGGGGACCTCGCTCTGGTGCGACCCCGACGCGGGCCTGGTCATCGCGCTGGTGACCAACCGGGTGCATCCCACGCGAGAGAACCAGGGGATCCGCGCGCTGCGTCCCGCCCTCCACGACGCGGTGGTCGCCGCCGCGGGGTGATGTATCTTCGCGGACCGTGAGAACCAACCTCCGTCTCGCTCCGTTCGTGCTGGTGCTCTGCGGCGGGTGTGACCTCGTCGATCGCATCCGAGAGCGCATCGATGAGCAGCGCAACGGCTCGAACGCGCAGCCGCAGACGCTCCCCACGACGGTGCCCACGCAGCCCATGCAGCCCGTGCCGATGCAGCCCGGTCAGCCCGCGCCGACGCAGCCCGCGGGCAACGAGGCGCTCGCGCCCGCGCCGCAGGGCTCCTACGACGCGTCGGGGGCGTTCACGCAGGCCTTCCTCCAGATGGAGACGCGCGTGGTGCTCTCGGAGCTCGTCGCCGCGCTCGCGCCGGAACACCGCGTGCGCGTCGAGAACATCCCGCTCCAGTACACCACCAACCTCGCCGAGGTGAACGCCGCCGCGGGGTGCCGCCGCGCGGGCGGATCGCTCATGGCCGTCACGGGCGGAATGCTTGCGCTCGTCTCCGCGGCCTCGGAGGCCAAGGCCGTCGACGAGCTCGCGAACACGAACCTCCTCTCGGCCTACTACGACCAGACCGTTCAGGCCGTGCGGCGCGAGCAGCCCGTGCAGCCGCTGCCGCCGGGGTCCGTTCCGCCGCAGGCCGCGCTCGACCCGAGGAAGCTCGCGCGTCAGCGCTTTCTCTTCGACGAGCAGATCGGGTTCATCCTCGGGCACGAGCTCGCGCACCACTACCGCGGGCACACGGGCTGCGCGCACGGCGGCAACGAGACGGGTCAGGAGGCGCAGGCCGAAGAGGTCGTGCGCATCGTCTCGAACACCATGCCCCTCTTCAATCAGCCCGTGGAGATGGAGGCCGACTCGTGGGGCGTCGTCGACGTGCTCGACGCGGGCGCGCGACGCGTCGGAGGCCGCTGGACCGAAGAGGGCGGGATCCTCTCGATGGACTTCTTTCAGCGCCTCGAAGGCGAGCGCGGGACCTCGCCCATTCTCATCTTCGTGCGGTCGCACCCGCCGGCGATCCTCCGGCGCCCCATCATCCAGATGTGGGCCGACAAGTGGCGCCGCGGAGAGCGCCCCTCGACGGTGGGCAACGGCGGCCTCCCGCTCCCCATCCCGATCCCGATCCCGGGTCAGGGGGGGAACAACGGCGGCACCAACAACGGCGGCACGAACAACAACGGCGGCCTGCCCTTTCCGCTGCCCTTCCCGCTGCCCATCGGCAACAACAACGGCAACAACAACGGCAACAACAACGGCGGCAACAACAACGGCGGCGGGACGAACAACAACGGCAACCGAAACGGCGGACTGCCCTTCCCGCTGCCCATCCAGCTCCCCACGCGATGACGTCGCCGGGGCGCATCCTCCCGTAACGCCGAAGCTCCGCCGACCTCTTCGATGTCCGTCCTCCGTCGACTGCTCCCGCTCGCGCTCGGCGCGTGGTGTCTCGCGCCGCGACCAGCGCGCGCGCAGACCCTCGGCGACGACCGCGCGCCGCCGCCCGACGCCGCCGAGCTCGAAGCCATCGACCGCGCGTGGAGGGCCGCCGAGACCGAGCGACGCTTCGCGCTGCGACACCACATCCGCCTCACGCTCGAAGTGGGCGGCGCGGTGACCCTCTTCCGCGAGTTCGAGAGCGACGGGCTCCTCTTGCGCAGAGAGCCCTCGCTCGCCGCGATGATCTCCGCTGGCGCGCGCTACGGCGTGACGCCCGCGTTCGAAGTGCACGGCCGCGCCGAGATCACCGGGCCGCTCTCGATCTCGGCCATCGACGCGAGCGCCTACCCCCGCGTCGCGATGACCTCGTGCGCGGGCCAGCGGACCTTCGAACTCGCGAGCGCGACGGGCGCCGCGATCACCCTCGACGCGGGCTTCAGGGTGCGCGTGATCAACGCCCTCTCGCCCTTCTACGTGGGCGCCTCGGTGCGGCTCTCGAACCAGTTCTCGTCGGGCGGAGGAACCTGGTCGGCGCGCTGCCTCGACGACCGCGGCGCGACGCTCTCTCGCGTGTCGGGCGAGGTCGACGCGAGCGCGCTGCGCCTCGACGTGGGCGCCGCGCTCGAGACGGGCTTCCGCTTCGGCGAGCGCGAGGCGTGGGACGTCGGCATTCGAATGACCGTGCAGGCCCTCGGCACCAACGACGCGAGCGTGGGCGGCGCGCAGTTCTTTCTGGGGTGGTCGCTGTGAGGCGCGCGCTCCTCCTCGTGCTCGCGATCGCGCTCGGGGGATGCCTCCGCTGGCAGCGTGTTCCTGTCGAGTCGCTGCGCGACGGGAGCTTCGACCTGCGCACCCGCACCGTGAGGCTCATCGCGCCGCGCGAGCAGGCCGAGCTCGTCGTGCACCGCGTCGCTGGCGGCCACGTCGACGGGTGGGACGCGAACCGCCAGACCGAGCGCCGCATCGACCTCTCGCGCGTTCGAGACGTGCGCGTGCAGACCTCGGACCCCGTGGGCAACGCGCTGGTCGTCGGCGCGGTCTACCTCGCGGTCACCGTGGTGAGCTGGCTCGCGATCGTCGTCGACGCGTTCTGAGCGCTCAGCAGGAGGTGGCGCTCGTGGCGCGCGCTTCGAGGGTGAGCGTCCACGGAGCGCACGAGGAGCCCGACACGTAGCGCACCTCGATGTAGTAATCGAAGGAGTCGTCGGTGGCGGCGCTCTCAGACTCGCTCAGCGAGACCTGGTCGTTCACGCCCGCGAGGTTGAGCGAGCGCCCGACGATCGTGCCGCAGGGGCGGTGGATGTAGAGGTCGTAGTCGACGCCCGGCGGGACCGTGAGGTTGATGCGCGCCACGAGGCTCGCGGCGCAGTACGAGCACTCCGTGGCCCGCGCGCGGAACCACTGCGAAGACTGGCCCGTGCGCGTCGCCACGGTGCGGTAGCTCGTCGAGGGGCAGAACGTTCCGCACGAGGTGTCACCGCAGTACGAGCCGAGGTTCGCGGCGGCGCTGCACGTCGCGGTGGTCGTGCCGTGATTCACGCAGGTCCCGCTGCAGAGCGACGATCCCGCGGGGCAGCCGCCGTCGGTGGGCGCATCGGTGGGCGCGTCGGTGGGCGCGTCGGTCGGCGCGTCCGTGGGGACGTCGCGGGTGATGGGGGTGTCGACCGCGACGACGTCGAGTCGCGGCACGTCGAGCGGCGCGACGTCGAGGCGGACCACGTCGGGCGCGCCCGTGTCGAGCTCGCTCGAGCCCGTGTCACCCGGCGTCGACGCGTCGATGGGTGCAGCGACGTCGATGGGTGCAGCGACGTCGACGGGCGTCGCGGTGTCGACGGGTTCGGTCACGTCGGGGGTGACCTGAACGTCGACGGGGTCGAGGCCCGCGTCGGTGGTGTCGTCGAGCGGCGCGGGCTGATCGTCGACCGCGGCGTCCTGTTCGGACGTGTCGGCGGGGGGTGATCCGCCGTCGTCCACGAGGTCTCCGTCGCTCTGCTCGGCGCAGGCCGCGAGCGCAGACATCAACAGCAGGAGCGCGATGCGCCTCGGACTCTCCATCGGTGATGTTTCTACACCAGCGCGGCGCGCCACGCGATGAAAGGGGCGACACCGACGAAGGGCGCGCGACGCCCCCAACGCGGGAGGCGTCTCTCCGCGGGGTTGGCCACAGCCGCATCGCCGCGCGGGACCGTTCGCCCTCGGAGGGCGGTTTTGCGCGCGTCGCCGCTCAAGAATCGCGCGAGGGCGGCCGTTGTTCCGGGTAGTGACGGAGGCTGTATGGGACACGCGCATCACTTCCTCTCTCGCCTCGATCGGGTCTCGCAGCAGCAGGTGGAGCTGTCCCTCGGGCTCTACAACAACGTGCCCCTCTTGAAGTTCATCCTCTCGCGCTCGGGGCTACCGAAGGGCGCCGGACGCGCGGCCATTTCCCTCGATGACCGGAACGAGGGGCCCTTTCTCATCGTGACCACCGAGGGGCGCTTCGTGACCTGCCTCGCGCGGGGAATGGTCCACGACCTCCCGATCGTGCGTCGCTGGCAGCTCGATCAGCTCTCGGCGCGCCACGAGGAGCTGCGCCGTTGCATGCGCCCCATCGCCGAGATCCCCGAAGACGGGCTGGCCTTCATGCGGCTCTTCAGGCCCATCTTCGAGTCGGGCCCGAACCTGTCGCGCGAGCAGTTCCGCGATCTGGCCCCGTGGCAGCCGATGATGTTCGACACGTACATCGACTGGATCGGCGAGATGTACGACCGCCTCGTCCTCTACTTCTACCGCGTGAAGAACGTCGACCGCGCGCGCTCCACCGACAACGAGCTCCTCGAGATCTACTGGAACGACCTCTGGGCGATCCGCCACATGCTCGTCCTCCTCGGCGTCGGCGAGCCCGTCGAGTTCTGGGAGTCGCGGCCCCGCGAGGTCCTCGAGAAGGTGCACGAGAGCGCCGCGAAGTACGCCGCGCTGGAGTGCGCGTCTCCCCTCGCCCTCGCGGGCGCGTGGTGCACCGCGCGCTTCGGCGGCGCCTACGTCCCCATCTGCAGCCACTGGTTCGAGCACGGCCCCGACGACCGCATGCACCAGGCGGCCTTCGAACTCTCGGCGATCGCCTCGGCCCACCCCGGCCATCGGGAGCTCATCCTGGGCGCGCTACGCTCGTCCGCCGAGGCGCCCGCCAACGACTCGCCCGCCGTCAACGAACAGGAGCGACGCGCGAGCAGCGCGAGCAAGGCGCTGCGATCGTTCGAACGCGACGACCTCGACGTGCGCGCCGCGAAGTACGGCGCCGAGCTTCTCTTCGCGCGCAAGCATCCGGTGATCGAGAAGCGCGGATGGCGCTCTCCGCTCGACGTCCCGCTCGATGTGGCGCTGCCCTACGCAGCGCAGCAGATGCAGGGGTGGATCGACGACGAAGCCGTGGCCGACGCGCTCTACAACCTCGCGCCCTCGGTGGCGCTCTACCGCCCCGAAGACTTCTACCTCCCCGCGCGCTGGCTCCGTGACATGCGCGCGCCGTGGACCCCCGAGCTCACGCTGAAACACCTGCGGTGGGCGCGGAAGCACTTCGAAGTGCGCGAGCCGACGAGGACCGCGGCGGCGCCGGGCCGCAACGACCCGTGCCCCTGCGGCTCCGAGAAGAAATACAAGAAGTGCTGCGCGCTCAAGGCGAACGCGAAGGTCGAGAAGGCTCCCGCCGCGGAGCCCGCCGAGAAGAAGCACCAGCCCTCGCTCGCCGACGGCGTGATGCCGCGACAGCGCGAGGCGGTCGTGCGCGCGTCGCTCTTTCCCGCGGCCCCCGGACGCGCGGAGCCGAGCGCGATCGAAGACGAGAGCGCCACGCAGGAGCCCGCGGAGACCGCGGAGTCCGCGTCGAGCGCCGACATCGTCGCGGCGTAGTTCAACCACCAATCACCAGCGCGCAGGGAGCGCGACGCTTCGCGTGACGCCGTCGAGCGTCACATCGAGCGATCGCGCGCCCGTCGGCGCCGGAGGCACGAGCACGTGCGTCTCGTCGCCGTCTGTCAGGCGATCCGCGCGTGCTGGAGACATACGCAGCACGCGGCCCGCGACGTCGCGCCAGCGTAGCGTCGCGCGTCCGTCGGTCGCGGGAGCGTGATCGAGCGCATCGAGCCACGCGGGCGCCAACGCGTCGCCGAAGCGCAGCACGCGATGACGGAGCGGACGCGGGGCGGTGGTGGACGGTGCAAGCCCGCGCGGGGAGACGAGACCGTTCACCGCGAGCACGCGCTCCCAGAGCGCGACGTAGGTGTAGTCCGAGACCCAATCCGGCGTGCAGTAGCCCATGAAGTCGAACGCGCTCGACGGGATGAACGCGCGTCGTCGCGCGTCGTAGCCCCACACGCCGAGCGTGCCTTGGGGATAAGGGAAGCTCTCGTCGACGCCGAACGCGCCGCCGCAAGGCGAGTGCTGTCGCCCGTGGCTGTGACCGAGCTCGTGGACGAAGGTCCGCACGTCGGTGTCGGCGCCGAAGCCGACGCCCGCAGCGACCCGTCCTTCGGGGTCTTCGGGGACGAGCGCCGGGTACGACTGACCGAGCACGCAGCGCACCGAGCAGTACGCGTCGAGGTACTCCGCGGGCGCGATCATGCCGTAGTAGTAGCGGGTGTCTGGCGCGGCATCGTCGGCGCGGAGCACGCGCAGCGCCGAGAGCAATGCGCCGAAGTCCGCGTCGCCCGTGTCGAGCAGCCCGCCGCGCCAGTCGACGGGCGCGTGGACGTCGATGCGCACATCGCGAACGGGATACATCGCCTGGAGCGCCGCGCGAAAGCCCTCGACCTGACCGACGGAGGTGTCAGGGAGCCTTCCCGAACCGTCCGCGTTCCAGCGGAAAGGGACGAGCGTGACCTCGATGGGACCGCCGTCGACCGCGGCCACCGCGTGCTCGCTCCCGTCAAAGGGGAAGCGCGCGCGATCGAGCGTTCCCGTTGCGGTGTCGGCGCCTCCTGGCGCGAGGAGTCGCACCGAGAAGCGCGTGTCTGCGCCGATCAACTCCGCGGGGATTTCGAACGCGAAGACGCCGCTCGCGACCTGCTCACGCGACGCTGTCTCGATGTACCTGCGATCGGTGATGACGGTCGGCGCTCCGCCGCGCCGCACCGTGAGCTCGCCGTCGACGGGCCCCGGCGAGTACCCCGCCGCGGGCGTGACGTAGACGCGCACCACCGCGCGACGCCCCGCGATCACAGGGATTTCGCGAGAGGTCACCACGGCGCCCGCGCGAAGGATGGGGACGCGCACGGTCTGAAAGAGCGCGACGTGGGAGATGGTGAGCGCGCGGGCGAGTCCGGGCGTGAGTGTGACGTCGGGCGCGATGTCGGCGAGCGTGTCGAGCGCGGCGTCGCGTGCGGGCGGCGAGGTGGCGACGTCGGCGCAACCGGCGAGCGCCGCGGCGAGGCACACGACGCGAGCGCGCGACGAGGTCATCGCGGCGATCGTATCGCAGCGCGCGGAGGAGGAGCGAGATCCTCACGAGGCGTGCGCCAGGCTCCGACCGCTCACTCCCGCGCGAGCGGCGGCGTCGCGACGGGCGACGACTGCGACGCCGTGAGACCGGGCGCCTCCGTGTCGAACATCCCGCGCACATACGTGAACGCCGTCTGCCGCGAGAGCGCCGCGTCGAGGAGCGGGCGGTTCTCGTCGCTGCGCAGATACCCCGACGCACGCGCGGCCGCAGGCGTCGGGACGTTCTGCGCGCGCGCCGCATACACCGCCGACGCGTAGTTGATGATCGCGAGCTGACGCTCGGCCCGCGACTCCTCATCGAAGGACTCCTGAACGCGACGCACGAGCGCCTCTCGCTGCTGCGTGAGCTGATCGCGCAGTTCGCCCGCGCGTCGCCGGATCTCCGCGGCCCGCGCCGGGTCGTTGCGCGCGATGCGCGAGGCCACCTCGTCGAGCCGCGCGATCGAAGCCTCGGCGCGGTGAATCCTCGCCTGATCCGCGGGCGAGAGGTCGAGGAGCTCGCCCACCCGCGCTTCGAGCGTCGCGACGTGCTCGTGCGCCTCGCCCTGACGCACCAGCGCCGCGATGGAGTGCGCGCCTCCGCGCAGCGCGACGACCTCTCGCGCCGCCGTGTCGATCACCGCGAGACGCCCGCGGAGCGCGTCGATCTGACGCCGCATCGACACCGCGTCACCGCGTTCGAGATGCGTTCGGGTGAGCTCGCTCACGCGATCGTCGAGGTCGAGCGAGAGCCCCTCGGACGCCAGCGCAGCGGACTCGCTCCCGGGCTGCTGCCCCGTCGCGCGAAAGACCGCGACCACGTCACGCAGCGCGCGCCGAGCGCCCGCCTCATCACCGAGCGCCCTCCGCGCGAGCGCCAGATCGTGCTGCGCCCGCACGCGAAACACGCCCTCGTCCGCCGCCGCCGCGCGACGGAGATACGACTCGAAAGACGTGATCGCCTCGGCCCATGCGCCCGCGCGATAGGGCGACGCCGCGATGTGAAAGGCCGCTTCCGCGCGCTCCCTCGCGCTCGTCGCGTGCGGGAGAAACTCGGCCCACGCGCGCGCCGCATCGGCCTCGCGTCCGAGGTGCGAACTCAGCATCGCGATCGACGCGAGCGCGTCGTGCACGCGCGGCTCGTGGTCCGTCGCCGTCGCGAACCTCGCGTCACGCGCGACCATGCCGTAGTCGCGGATCGCGCCGTCGAAGTCGAAGGTCCGCTCGCGGTTCACGGCCGCGCGAAAGCGGGCCATGTCGAGCACGTCGATGCGCTGCGTACGCGCCTCGCCCGTGAGCTCGTGGCCGTCGGAGTCTCGCAGCGCGTCGTACTCCGTCAAGACTTGCGCCCAGGTCTGGAGCGCCGCGTCGGCCCTCCCCGCGCGCTCATACGCGAGGCCCGCGTAGTACAGCGAGAGCGGCGCTTGCGGATGCGTGGGGCTCTGCCGCGCGGCCTCTTCGAGCGCGCGCGCGGCGACCTCGTAGCGCGCGACCGGGGACCCGTCGGAGACGCGCTCGGCCTCGCGGAACCCGGCCATCGCGAGGCGCATGCGCTCGGTCCCCTCGTCGGCCACGCGGAGGTCGGCGACGCAGACACAGCGCGCTTCTCCCGCGGCGCGCGCCAGCGCGGCGATGTCGGCCTCGCGCCCCTGCGACACAAGCAGATTTCGGAGATCGGCGTAGGCGGCGCGGGTGACGGTGGGGTTCGTCGAGCAGTCTTCGAGCGAGGCGCGATACCGCCGCTCGGCCTCGTCTGCGTGACCGAAGCGGAGCATCGTGCGCGCGTTGAGGTACGCGAAGGTCAGGCGAAACGGAGGCGACGACTCCGGGTGTGCGGGATCGCGCTGCACGACCTCGGCGAGCGCGCTCGCATCATCACGGTCGCGTCGAACGCGCTCGGCGTAGCGGTCGCGCGCCTCGATGACCCGCTGCACCGCCTCGGGAATCTCCATCGCCGTGGCGTGTCCGTCGCTCGTCGGAGCCTCGGCGCAGGCCCGCGCGCGCGCGTCGTCGAGGAGCGCGGCACCGAGATCATCGGTGAGCTCTTCGGCGCGCAGCCCCGCCCTCACGGCGAGGCACGCGTCGATGCGTCGCGACTGCGCCTGCGCGCGGAGGTCGCTCTCGCTCGCGCGCACGGCCATGTACGCGGCGGCGGTGAGGCGCGCGTCGTCCTCGTTCGAATCGCGCACCTGCACGTAGCCATCGGCGGCGTCGGTGTAGGCGCGCGACCAGAAGAGCGCGTCGGCGCGGTCGTAGCGCATCTCATACGCGAGCTCGTCGTTCGGAAAGCTCTCGATGAAGCGCGTGTACGCCTGCGCGGCGGAGGTGTACTCCGCGTCTGCGCGCCGTGACGCGTCGAGCGCGCGCGACTGCGTCGAAGCCTGCCGCGCGCCGGTCACCGAGCGCGCTTCGACCGCGAGCGCCAGCGCCTCTCGACGGAGGCGAGACGCCTCCTCGTGGTGCCTCCGGGCCGCGTCACGGAGCGCCACGCGCGCGCGCTCCTCGACGTAGCGCTGCGCCTCGGGGCTCTGCGCGTTGGCCGCCCACCACGCGGAGCCCTCGGCGTAGCGCCCGATCGACGCCATCGCCGCGATGGCCTCGTCGAACTGTCGCAGCCGGTCGTACGCGAGCGCGATGGCCTCCGTCGCGCGCGGCGCCATGGGGTGCAGCGGAAAGCGCGCTTCGAACAGTCGATAGAGCGCGATGGCTTCGTAGTACTTCGTCTCGTCGAGGTAGTCGCGGGCGAGCTCCAGCCACGCCTCGGGGGTCCACGGGCGATCCTGCGGGATGTACGCCGTGACCGCCGTGCGAGCGCGCTGGGCGGGGGGCGTGCGCGTCGCGCGCGCGACGTCGTCGGGAGACGCGATGCGGAGGATCCCCGCGCAATCGAAGGGTCGCACCGCGTCGGGTCGCGGCCGCGAGAGCGTCTCGACGAGGCGCTGGCAGCGCGCGCCGTCATCGCTCGCGACGCCCCAGTCACCCTCGGAGAAGATCACGCCCATCCAGCGCAGGGTGTCGGCGCGGTTGCCCGACGCGGCGGCCTCGGGGCCCGCGAGGTCGTAGTAGTCGAGCAGCCGCGCGAAGCTCCGAAGCGCTTCGGGCTGGCCTCCCGGCACGCGGAACCAGGCCCAGCCGATCTTGTAGAGCGCCTTCGACCAGAAGGGTCCGTACTCGACGCTGCGATCGAGCGCGCCGTCGTCGGAGCTCGCCGTCGCTCCGTCGCGCCGCCGCTCGCTCGCGCGCATCGCGTTGCGGTACGACGCGATGGCGAGGGTGTCGCGCGCGGCGTCGAAGTGGTGATCGCCGATGTGATACCAGGCCTCGGCGGCGTAGCGTGAGGGGCGCCCGTCGCTCCCCCGGAGGGCCTCGCAGTCGTCGTACTGCCCTGCCGTCGAAGGCGCCTCGTCGGCGCTCGCTGGCGGAGAGACCAGCGCGGGCGCACGAGGACGGAGCAGCGAGACGAGCGGCGCGCACGCGATGGGCGCATCGACGGGCTGGAGCGGCGCGTCAAGGTCGAAGGAGCGCGTCGGGTCGTAGCGTCGGCGCGAGGGGCAGGCGATCCCCTCGTAGGCGCGCGCGGCGTCGTCTTCGTGGCCCATCTCGGCGAGGGCCCAGCCGAGGAGGTAGTGCGTCGCGTCGCGCATGCGATACGACGCGAAGCGCGCGAGGATGTGGCGATAGAGCAGGATCGAGCAGCGGTAGTCGACGGGCTGCGAGGGAGCGTCCTCGACGCCTTCACCGCGGGCGCGGCGCGCTTCGAGCGCGCGGTCGGCGCGCTCGTCGGCGTCGAGCTTCGCGTACGCGGCCTCGTCGAAGTAGAGCTCCGCGAGGCGGAACATCACGTCGGGCGTCTGCTCGGGGTCTTCGGGATGCGCTCCGAGATAGCGCACGAAGACGTCGATCGCGTGGCGGCGCGCCTCGGCCTCGGCGGCGCGCTCGACCTGGATCTGTCGATCGAAGGCGCCACGCACGCGCTCGACCTGTCGCGTGTGCTCCCGCGCGAGGATGCCGTTGAGCCCTCCGCGAAAGCCCTGGCCGCGGGTGACGAAGCCGTCGAGCTCGGACTCGAGCGTGCGCAGCGCGTCGAGCGCCGCGGCGGTGGGCGCGCGGCGCGCGGGGACCTCGTCGCGCGACTGCGCGCGCGCAGAAGCGCCGACGGCGAGCGTCGCGAAGAGCAAAAGGAGACCGAGTCGCCAGGCGTGGGCGATGCGCATCGAACCGCTCCGTTGTGTGGCACCCGCGGCGGTGGCGGAGCAGCGCCCCGTACGCCTCGGGAGGTCGGAGTGAGACGCGCAACGCGCGACGGAGTTGTTCCTTTGGGTGGAGACGATTTCTGCGCAGCGCGCGACGACGGGCGCGCCACACCTGCGGCTTCGCGTGCGCGGCGCAGCGACCTCAGAACCGCGGCCGCGCGCCAGCGCTCAGATGGCCTGGCCGAAGATCACGCTCACGATGAAGCCGACGCCCGCGGCGACGGCCGAGCCGATGACCACGACGGCCCTGGCCTTCGCGCTCTTGAAGCGAGAGCGCGCGGCCTCGCGCTCGCCGGGGTCGACGGTCTGCTCGGCGCCGCTGCCCTGACGGAACACCGCGCCCGGAGCGACGTCGCGCAGGCCCTCGCGAAGCTCCCTCGCGCGGAGCCGGATCTGCTCGAGCGCCTCGAGCGCGTGGGTGAGCATCATGGGGTCGGGCTCGCGCGCCCAGGTGATCGACGCGAAGCCATCGCGCAGCGCCACCAGCGGGAACTCGTGGTCGCTCGGGATCGCGAGCAGCGCGCGTCGCACGGGCGCCACGAGGAGCTGCCGCGCGGCCTCGTAGGGCGCCGCCTCGACGACGAAGCGCGCGTCGAACGCGGCGTCGCCCACCTCGGCGTCGACGGTCATCCCGAGGGCCTTGTCGAAGCCCTCGCCCGCGAGCTCGGGGCGGAGCTTGAGGTCGACGGGGATCCCCGGCGCATCGAGCACGAGGGTGGTGCGCACGCTTCGCTTGCCGACACCCTGCACGCGGAGGGTGAGCGTGACGCCGTCGCGGTCACCGACGAGGGCCACAGCGTCGCTGCCTTCGGGTCGCAGCGCGAGGCGACGGATGCCGCAGAAGCCCGCCACGGCGTCGAGGCGCGCGGCGTAGGAGGCGAGGACCTGTTCGTTGCGGCTGCTCATGGCGAGTGCTCCAGCGGGGTGGGTCGACGTCGTTGCGCAGAGGCGGATCGTACGACGTTGCGTGGTGGGCGGACGGTCTCTGCGCGTCGCGATCAGTCAACCCGAAGGGCGATTTCGTTCTTTGGATCGAACGCGGCAGCGCCCTCTTTCACTCCCCGTGCGAGGGGAGGCAGAGCCCTCGCGCGGAGCATCGGAGGCCCGTGGGGCAGGCGCCCTGCTGACACGAAGCCACGCAGGCGCGCCACGTCGCGACGCCTCCGTCGGGCCCGTGCTGAACATCTGTCGCGAGGGTTCCACCGGGGCACGCGCCGTGTTCCGAGAGCCACGGATCGACGGCCGGGAGACACACTCCGACACCCTCGACCGAGGCGCATACGCCGCCCGAGGCGCAGTCGGTGTCCGCGCCGCAGGGCCGCGTCCATCGCGCCGCCGCGGGCGGGAGCTGCGCGTCGTCGGGCACCACGTGCTGCACGCGCGAGACGGGCTCGGGGTCGTCACCGGGTCCGTGCGAGACCATGTCCACGACCTCCCACGCGCCGAGCCTCAGAATCCCTTCAGACACGAGGAACGAGCGCACCGGACGATCACCGCACGGAGGGATCGTCGCGGGCACGGGCCCCGGCGCGTTCCACTGTCCGCGGAGGCGAATGCGCACGCGACCACCGGCTCGCTCCGAGGTCCCATAGAGCGGCCCGTAGCCGCAGGGAAAGCGAGCGCCCACCACCGCGTAGGGCGTGCTCCCCGTGGGCGCGGGGTCCGAGAGCAGGTGAATCCACGTGATGGGAACATCGATCTCGCGGCGATCGGGCGACGGCCCCATGGGGGCGGCCTCGGTCACGCGGACGATGGTGCCCGCATCGCTCGCAGCGTCGTTTGGCGCCGATCGCGTGAGCTTCGGGCGACATCCGTCGCAGCCCGCGAGGGTGGTGAAGAGGGCTGCCGTGACGATCACCCGGTGTCTCATCGCGCGCGGTTCTACCATCACTCGCGGGGCGGGCGTCGATGCCTCTTCACGCGGCGCGGAGGGTCTTCTACGGTCGCGCTCCACACGCCATGAACGACCGATCGCTCAACGCCCGCTCGCCCCTCGAAGGCGTGCGCGTGCTCGACCTCACGCGGCTGCTCCCCGGACCGATGGCGACGCTCGTGCTCGCCGACCTCGGCGCGCGCGTCGACAAGCTCGAAGACCCCGCGCCCGGCGACTACCTCCGCAACATGCCCCCCATGCGCGGCGGAACCAGCGGCGCCTTTCACGCGCTCAACCGCGACAAGCGCAGCGTCGTCGTCGACCTCAAGCGTCCGGCGGGCGTGGCGCTGCTCAAGCGCATGCTCCCGCACTACGACGTGGTGATCGAGGGCTTCAGGCCCGGCGTGCTCGCGCGCCTCGGGTGCTCGCACGACGAGATGCTCGCGGTGAATCCGCGCCTCGTGGTGTGCGCGATCACGGGCTACGGACAGACCGGTCCGCTCGCGCTGCGCGCGGGTCACGACATCAACTACCTCGCGCGCGCCGGCGTGCTCGGGATCACGGGACCCGCGGAGGCTCCCCCCGCGGTGTCGGGCGCGCAGATGGCCGACGTGGCGGGCGGCGCGCTGTGGTCGGTCATCGCGATCCTCGCGGCGCTGCGAGACCGCGATCGCACGGGCCGGGGGTGCGTCGCCGACGTGGCGATGTGCGAGGGATCGCTCCCGCTCGGGGCCTTCGCGCTCGGGGCGATCACGGCGGGAGAGCCCGTCGGCGCGCGCGGACACAACCACCTCGACGGCGGCATCGCGGCCTACAACACGTACCGCACGACGACCGTTACGTCTCCTTGGGCGCGCTGGAGCCGAAGTTCTGGATGGCCTTCGCGAGCGCCACGGGCCTCGACGCATCACTCGACGCGCTGGTGACAGGCGAGCACCAGGGCGCGCTCAAGCAGCGCGTGTCCAGGTCTTCGCGACGCGCACCCGCGACGAGTGGGAAGCCTTCGCGAAGCGCAGCACGACTGCTGCCTCGAGCCGGTGCTCGCGCCCGAGGAGCTGCCGCGCGACCCGCAGCACGCGGCGCGGGGTGTGTTCTTCGAAGTGAGCGACGGCGCTGGAGGCGCGATCCCGGTGTTCCGTACGCCTGTGGGTGTGGGGCCGCGGTGGCGCATCACTCAGCGAGACGCAGGCGCAGACAGCCGGCGCGGTGCTGCGCGACGCGGGCGTGCGCGATGAGGAGATCGCCGCGCTGCGAGGCGATGGGGTGGTGCGGTAGGGCGCGCGAGTCAGGTCGCCCGGGTCGCGGAGCCACGCGCTGAGGGCGTCGCTGTCGAGGTCGAGCACCGCGTCGGCGAGCCGCTCGGGGCCCACGAGCGTGAGGTGCGTCGCGACGGCGCGTCGATCGGCGTCACTGAGCGGGCGACCGAGCTTGCGAGAGATGAGGCTCAGGAGCGGCGCGATGCCCTTCTCGATGCCCTTTGCGGTGCCTTCGACGCGGCCTCTCGATGTACTTGTCGGCGACCCGGGGTGCGCCGCGGCGAGCTCCTCGGCGAACTGAGCCACGAGCGCAGGGTCATCTTCGACGTTGTCGAGCTCTCGCTGAATCTCTGCCCATGTCGATTCCCATGTTCAGGTCCTTTATTACGGCGGTGACCCAGCGGGGCTCTGACCCGCAGCGCCCAGCGCGCGAACGCTACGAATGCTCGGCCCGTACGCGCGATCAGAAACGGTAGCAGCAACGGGTGCAGCGGCAGCTCGTTGGCGACGATCCACAACGTCTCGTGGATGCCCAGACCCACGCGCCAACACCCCGAGCCACGAGCGCGATCTCGGCGCGCCTCGCGACGGCGTCGTCGACGAGCCAACGCGGCAGATGCGGAGCCGACGAACCACGTCGCGTGGTCCCGCGTCGGGCACCGGCTCCTCGTCGTCGCTGCGCGCCTTCGCGCGTAGCTTCTCGAGGCGCCGCACCCACCGCGCTTGTCGGCGAAGCTCTCCGCGGGCGAGGGCGGCGGGTGTGATACGGTGCGCCGTCATGATCGTCGACGGGCGCCTACCCCAACTGCGCTTTCTGCTCTGGAATCGCGCCACCCAGGAGGTGACCGATGAGGAGGCGTTCGCGCTCTACGAGTCGAACCGCCAGTGGGTCGACCGCGCGTCGATGACGGAGCGCGAGCGGCGCTATTTCGACGACCTCGTGCAGCGCCTCGGCGGTGGGGTCTTTCTTGGCTGAGCGCGACGAGAACCGACGCGCGCTCGCCCTGCTCGAGCGCCTCGACGCGACGCTCCTCCGCGACGCGCGCTGCTGGTTCGCAGGAGGAACCGCCGTGTCGCTTCGGTGCGGAGAGTTCCGCGTGTCGCGTGACGTCGACTTTCTCTGCGCCTCGATGGAGGGCTATCGAACGCTGCGTGAGCGCGCGAGGGAGCGAGGCGGCCTCGGGCTCTTCGCGCGCGACGTGGCCATCGCGAGAGAGCCCCGCGTCGACCGTTACGGCATCCGTATGGCCGTCGAGGTCGATGGAGAACTGCTCAAGTTCGAGATCGTGAGCGAAGGACGCGTCGGGTTGCGCGGCGAGGACGATCCGACGCTTCCGGTCGCGCGGCTCACGGATGTCGACCTCGTCGTCGAGAAGCTCCTCGCCAACGACGATCGCTACCTCGACGACAGCGCGCTCGGCCGCGACGCGATCGACCTCGTGATGCTCGAACACGCGCTCGGCGCGCTCCCCGCGGAGGCGTGGGAGAAGGCGAAGGCAGCGTATGGTCCTTCGGTCGAGCGCGCCTGGCCCGAGGCGCTGCGACGACTGCGTGATCGACCGGCGCTCATGGATCGGGCGTTCGACGAGATGCGCGTCTCGCCCGAAGCGAGGGCGCTGGTGAGCGCGAAGCTCGCGTCGATCGAGACGACGAACGACGAGCGGTGAGCGAATGCTGAAGGCGCGGAGGCGGTGACTACGTCGCGTTCGGGTCGCAGAGCCACGCGCTGAGGGCATCGCCGTCGAAGTCGAGCACCGCGTCGGCGAGTCGCTCGGGGCCCACGAGCGTGAGGTGCGTCGCGACGGCGCTGCCACCCGCCCACGCTCAACGCACGCGGCGCCAGCCCATGCGACGCGCCTGATCGCGCAGCGTGGTTCCCATCCCCCACGCGACGCGCAGGCCCGCGAGCTTGACCGTCGAGACCTGACTGTCGACGAAGAGCGAGAGCTGCCAGTCGCGTGCGCTCACCGGGAGCTGCCACTCGAACGCGAAGTACGGATCGCTCACGTCATGCGCGCTCGCGTCGCCGATCCGATCGAAGGCCACGCCGAGCTCGACGAGCAGGCGCTCGAACGGAAAGGCCCGCATCCCAACGGCGGCGCGGCCGAGCGAACCGGAGAAGTCCGAGCGTTCGAAGGTTCCCATCGCGACGAATGAGACCTCGGGGCTGACGTGCGCCTCGGCCTGCGCGACGAGCACGAGGGTCTCGATGCCGACGTAGTTGCGATAGCCGACGTGCGCGCCCGCCGACGCGAAGCCCCAGTGTGCCGCGAGCGCGAGGCCCGCTTCGAGGAGCGGCTCGCGCGCGAGTGATCCGGCCTCGCCGTCGAAGAGCGCGACGAGGTGTTCGCTCACGCGCTCGGCCACACGGAGCCTGCCGGTCGACAGCAGCGCGCCGCCCGCGACACCCACCGCTCCCTCGATCACGAAGCCCGGAGTCCACGATGGCCGCGCGGCGGCGAAGGCGGGCAGGGCGCTTCCCTCGAACGTCGGCCGCGGAGCGAGGGAGTAGCGCAGGTCGAGTCCCGCTCCGAGGCCATCGAACGCAGGGTTGAAGGGCCCGAGGCCCTGCGCGTTCGAGAGGTGGCTGTAGTGCGCGTGGAGGCCCATCACGACGCGCTCGCCGAGCTGCACCTCGGCGCCTCCGCCGAAATTGAGCATGAACTCGTAGACGTCGCCGCCGGGCAGAAACGGGCTGCGCAGAAAGAAGAGAAGCCCCGCAGAGGCCCGCACGAAGGGCCGCACGCGCCACGACGGAAACGGCGTCAGATGCAGCGCGAGTTCGCCTCCACCGCCGCCGCGCGCGCCTCGCCCGTCGCCGGTCTCACCGAAGGGAACGAGCGCGACTGCGGCCCCACGAAGTTGGAGCGACGGCGCGAGCGACACCTCGGCGCCCGCTGCGGCGATCGCGAGCGAGAGCCCGTTTACATCGCCCGTGCCGACCTCCGCACGCAGTTCTCCCATGAGCGCGACGCGTGAGGCCAGGGGCTGCGCGAACGAGCGCGAGGGAACAAGCCAGAGCGCAGTGGCGAGGGCGACCGAAGCGCGCACGGCGCGATCGTACGATGCCGCGCGACGAAGGGAGGCGCCCTGCGTCTCGACCGCCGTCGATCATTCGAGACGATCGTTCATGCGTATGGCGTGAACGCCGCTCGTTCTGGGACCGTCGTGCTACGTCGCGTTCGGATCGCGGAGCCACGCGCTGAGGGCGTCGCCGTCGAGGTCGAGCACCGCGTCGGCGAGTCGCTCGGGGCCCACGAGGTCGAGGTGCGTGGCGACGGCGCGTCGATCGGCGTCGGAGAGCGGACGACGGAGCTTGCGCGCGATCAGGCTCACGAGCGGCGCGATGCCCTGTTCGATGCCGCGTTCGATGCCCTGCTCGATGCCCTGCTCGATGCCCTTCGCGATGTACTTGTTGGCGACCTCGGGGTGCGCCGCGGCGAGCTCCTCCGCGAACTGGCTCACGAGCGCCGGGTCATCTTCGACGCTGTCGAGTTCGCGCTGAATCTCTCGGCCCATCTCGATTCCCATGTTCAGTTCCTTTATCACGGTGGCGACCCAGCGGGGGCTCTTGACCCGTAGCGCCCAGCGCGCGAACACCACGAAGGGGCGGCCCGTACGCGCGATCAGAAACGGTAGCAGCGAAGCGTGCAGCGGCAGCTCGTTGGCGACGATCCACAGCGTCTCGTGGATGCCGAGGCCCACGCGCCAACACCCCTGCGCGACGGGAGCGAGCGTGACGAGTCCTGCGGTGGCGTCGTCGGCGAGCCAACGCGGCAGATGCGGAGCGACGAACCACGTCGCGTGGTCGCGTGTGTCGGGCACCGGCTCCTCGTCGTCACGAGCGCTCTCCTTCGCGCGCAGCTCTTCGAGGCGCCGCACCCATCGCGCTTGTCGGCGAAGCTCTCCGCGTGCGAGGGCGGCGCGGTCGGTGTGGTCTCCGCGCATCTTCAGTTCGACGGTCGCGTCGATGCGCAGTCGCGACCACGGCGCCGGGAGCGCATCGAGGCCGGGCGCGCGAACCACACGCACCACGCCGTCGGGTTGAAGCGCGCCCACGGGAACCTCGGGCGGAACCTCGAAGGTGACGCGGTCTCCCGTCGCGCTCGCGGTCTCTTCTCGGAGCACGCGCTTGGCGCACTGATCGGGGTCTCCCACAACGCCTCCTCGGATTGGCGGAGCGCACGGGGAGCGAGTCGCGTGCCACGACGCGAAACACCGTAGATCACAGCGAATCGTGGATCGTGGGGGTGGCGGAAAGGGTGGCGGAGGGGGTGGCGAGAGGGTGGCGGGCCGCCACCTGGAACGGACCGCGCTCAGGTCGCACGCATCGAGCGCGTCACGCGGCGCCCGTCGAGCGCGTCACAGCGCGCGCGCGTCGCCGATCCTCACCGAGGCGCAGTGATTCCTCCGAGCACCTCGTCGAAGAAGCGCACGACATCACCGTACGCGCGCAGCCGGTTCTCGCGGCGGAAGACGCCGTGTCCCTCGTTCTCGAAGCGCAGGTATTCGACCCTGTGCTGCCGCTGACGCAGCGCCGCCACGATCTGCTCGGCCTCCGCCACGGGCACGCGCGGATCATTCGCGCCGTGGATCACGAAGAGCGGCGCGCGGATGCGATCGACCCTGTGCACGGGAGAGATCCGGTCGAGCAGCTCGCCGTCGTGCGCGAGCGATCCGTACTCGGCCTCGCGAAGCGCCCTGCGGTACGACGCCGTGCGCTCGAGGAAGGTGCGGAAGTTCGCGATTCCCACGATGTCGCAGCCCGCGGCCCACAGGTCGGGGTCGAGCGTCAGCGCCGCGAGCACCATGTAGCCGCCGTAAGAACCTCCCATCACCGCGATGCGGTCGCCCGCGACATCGGGACGCGCGCGCAGCCAACGATTCACCGCGGCGAGGTCGCGCACGCTGTCTTCGCGCAGCCCGACGTCGTCGAGGTGCGCGTAGCGCTTTCCGTAGCCCGTCGAGCCGCGGACGTTGGGCGCCACCACGATGTAGCCGTGCCCCACGAGGTACTGGTTCACCGCGCTGAAGTACGGGGTGAACTGTGATTCGGGGCCTCCGTGAACCTGCACCACCACGGGCGCGCGCTCGCCCGGCGCGAGGTCGCGCGGGCGGTACATGAGCATCGGCACGTCGAGGCCGTCGAAGCTCCGCGCGTGTTCGAGGGTGGGCTCCACGAGCGCCGTCTCGTCGATTCCCGCGTGGTCGCTGCGGGTGACGCGCGTGACGTGATTCGATGCGACGTCGAGGCCGTAGACCTCGTCGGGGGAGGCCGCGCGAGAGAGGTCGAAGACGATCGTGTGCCCGTCGCCCGAGAAGCTCAGCGACGAGATCACACCGGGCGGAACCTCGGGACGAGAACGCTCCGTCGGGTGTGCGGAATCGGTCACGTCGTAGAGGCGGAGCTGGCTCCAGCCGTCGAGGTTGAAGACGGCGGCGAGGGTGGTGCCATCGGGGGAGAGTTCCATCACGTCGATGTCGTGCTGCTCGTCGAGCACGAAGCGCGGCGGGGACACGCTCTGCGACGTGAGGTCGATCACCGCGAGGTTCATGAACTCGCGTCCGCGGTCGGTCACCACGAAGAGGCCGTGGCCGTCGCGCGTGAAGCGCGGCGCCATGTAGCGAACGTCGCCCTCTCCCTGGTGCGCGGTGACGTTGCGAGAGGTCCCCGCGGCCACGTCGATCACGAAGAGGTCTTGATCGAAGCTCGATCGCTCCTCGATGGCGACGAGCTGTCGGCCGTCGTGCGAGAAGTCCGCGGCCTCGTGGTGTCCCGTCGCTTCGAGCACGCGTCGCGGCGCCGTGGGCTCGTCGCCCGTGGGACGCACGTACACGTCGAAGTCTCCGCGGCTGCGCGCGTTCGAAGCGTACGCGAGCCAGCGGCCGTCGCCCGAGAGCGCGCCGAAGAGGTGCTTCACCTCGGGCGCTGCGGTGAGGTCGGTGAGCGTTCCGCCTGCGGGCAGGAGGCGGAGGAGCTGCGTGTTCTCGTCGCCGCCGTGATCGCGGCCGAGAAAGAGCCAGTGTCCGTCGGGCGCGTAGCGGACGAACTGCATCCGTTCGGCGTCGGTCGCGAGGCGCTGCCACGAGGCTTCGGGCGCGCCGTTCGCGGTCACCGTCGCAGACCACGCCTGCGGGAGACCCGAGCCGTCGGAGAGGAAGGCCACCGTGTGTCCGTCGGGCGAGACCGAGGGCGCCGACGCGCGATGGACGTTGAGGAGCTGCTCCATCGAGGGCCCCGTGCGAGGCCGCCACGCGACCGTCGCGGTCGCAGGACGCTGCGCGCCAGAGCACCCGAGAGAGACCACCAGTGCGAACGTGAGAGCGAGTGAGCGCATGAGGCGCGCGACGCTATCACAGGCCCTCACCCCGTCCCTCTCCCGCGAAGCGGGAGTAGGGTGCCCGTTGGTAGCTGCCATGCCCTCACCCGCCTCTCCCGCGAAGCGGCGGGAGAGGTGTTGATGCGCAGTGGCAGCGTCAGTCTATCGACGGCGTGAGGATCGCGTCGTGCTCGGCCTCGCACGCGAGCGGCACCAGTGCCTCGCACGCGAACGACGCGGGATCTCTGTCACCCTCTCCGCCTCTGGCGGGAGAGGGCGGGGTGAGGGCATGGCGGCTACCAACGGGCACCCTCTCCCGATTCGCGGGAGAGGGACGGGGTGAGGGCGCGAAGATCCACCACTCGACCGAGAGCGCCGCGAGCGCCGCGAGCGCGAGGAGCCACGCGAGCTCACGCGCCTCCCACGTCTCGGCGCTCGCGGCGTGCGACGAGGTTCCGCGCCACGGGAGCTCGCTGCGTGTGAGCGCGCTCTCCACGGGGTCGAGCAGCGAGAGGCCCACGCGCTCCGTTCCGCGTCCGCGGTCGAGGGTGTACACGCCGACGCGGTCGGTGTCGGTCCACTCGGCGACGCCCTCTCGCACCGGGAGCGAGGCCTCGCCCGAGGGACCGCGCACGCGCACGCGATCGCCTTCTGCGACGGGGATTCGCACGGTGGAGCCCGTCCTCCGCGCGTCGAGGCCGAGGGCGGCGCTGCGGTCTCGCGCGTGCTCCACCGCGGCCCGGAGAAAGAGCACGAAGCCCGGTCGCAGCGGCCAGTCCGAGCGGTCGGGATCGAACGCAGCCACGGTGGCGCTTCCCCTCGCCGTGTCGCGCGCGACGATGAGCGGGCCCGTCGACGCCGTGACCAGCGCGATGTCGCCCGGGAGCGCCTCGATCGCACGCGACGACGCGAGGTGAACGTCGGCCACGCCCACGAAGCGCACGCGCGCATCCGTCGGTGACGTGTCGGTCCATCGAGGCAGCGGCGAAGACGCACCGAGTGAGACGCCGAGGAGGCTCCGTTGCGTCGCCGTCTCGGCGCCGTCGAAGGCCAGCGATTCGCCCGCGAGCGACGCTGTCGGCGCCGTTCCGTGAAACACCGTGAGGCCGTCGAAGGGACGCGCGGGGAGCCCTTCCCACGCGGACTTCGTGAGCACGGTGAGCGACACGCCGGGGTCGGCGCGAAGCGCGCGCGTCACCCACGGAGAGGCTCCCTCGCGAGGCACCACGAGCCGCACCGGCACGCGCGACGACGGCGGCACCGGCGCCCAGGCGACGTCATCGACCGCGAGCGAATCGTCCCCGGCCTCGACGCGCACACGGAGGAGATCGGTCGTGTCTCCCTCGGCCAGCTCGATCGGGAGCGACACCGCGGAGCGCCCCACGGCGAGCCTCGTGCGGCGCACGGCGAGGCTCGTCGCGACCTCTCCACGAAGCGCCTCGGCGGTGAGGGTGACCTCCCCCGGCGGGCCCTCACCCACGCGCGAAACGGCTACCAGCAACGTGAATCGACGAGGCTCACCCGGTGCGCCCGTCGCGTCGGGCGCGGCGCGGAGCTCGGCGCCGGTGATCCCCACGTTCGCAGCGTCGCGGCCCACGAGCACCACCTCGACGCGTCCGCTCGCGGTCACGCTCACGGCGTCGGCGCGCGTGGTTCCGTCGGTGATGACCGCGACGCGACGGGTTCCGCTGGCGCCGCGGATGCGGTCGGCCGCGATGGCGAGGGCGCGCGAGAGGTCTCCGCCGCAGCCCCTCGGACGAAGCGCGTCGAGCGCACGCAACACCTCTCGCGGGTCGCGCGTCTCGGGCACCGTGATCGCAGGGGAGCATCCCGCTTCGACGAGGGTCACGCGTCCGTCGGAGGCGAGCGACGCGAGGGCGCTGCGCGCGGCGTCGCGGGCGAGGTCGAGGCGCGTGCGAGCGCCGTGGCGGGCGCCCATCGACGCGGTGGTGTCGACCACGAGCCCGAGGCGCGTGGCGGGGGTCACCTTCGCGCGACGGAACGGGGCCGCGAGCGCCAGGGCCGCGAGCGCCAGGGCCGCGAGGTGCAGCCACAGAGACGCCTCACTGCGCAGCTTTCGGAGGCCCGCGTGGCGCGCGAGGTCGCGCTGAACAGCCCGCCAGAGCTCCGTCGAGGGGACCTCGGTGACCGCGCGGCGGCGACGGCGGAGGTAGAGCGCGACCAGGGGGATCGCGAGGGCGAGGGCGGCGAGTCCGTAGGGGGTGAGCAGCTCCATCGCGCGGCGCTTCGAACGTCAGTACCACACGAAGTCGCGCGCGACGCGGCGGCGTTGAAGTACCGTGCGCCGCAACGGAGGTTCAGAGTCACATGGAACAGGGTTCTTCGCAGACGCAGACGGCCGCGGCGCCGATGTTCGCCGAGCCGACGCCCCTCGGGCTGCTCGGGCTGGCGGTGGGGTGCGCTGCGCTTCTTCCGATCGCGTTCGGACGCGCAATGACGCCCGACGCGTTCCGCACGGCGGCGTGGTTCTGCTTGCTCTTCGGCGGAGGCTGCCAGTTTCTCGCGGGGATGATGTCGCTCGCGAACAAGAACCTCCTCGGCGGCACGCTCTTCACCACCTTCGCGTTCAACTGGGTGCTGAACTACATCACCCTCGCGGGCCTCGCAGAGGGCAAGGTCCCGAACAGCGCGGTGGTCTTCTCGGTCGACGTCTGCTTCCTCATCATCTTCGTCGTGCTGACCTTCGCCTTCGGGTACTTCTCGAAGCTGCTCTTCGCGTTCCTCGTCGACATCGACCTGCTCTACGCGAGCCGCATCGCGAAGGAGCTCACGCACTCGGCGGCCTTCGCGCTCCCCATCGCGCTCTGCACCGTGGCCCTCGCGGCCATCGCCCTGTGGCTCGCCTTCGCCGTGCTCGTGAACTCCAGCGCGGGGCGTCAGGTGTTCAAGGTCCCTGGGCCCCTCTTCACGCCCGCCGCGCCCGCCCCAGCGCGTCCGACCTGAGTCGCGGGAGAGGGGCGACACGGAGCGCCTCACGGTGTAGGGTCCGCGCCCCCCGAGCGACCGATGCGTGAAAGCCCACTCGACGTACTGCTCCAGGACGGCGTCATCGACGAGGTCGTCGGACGCCTCAACAGCGGCAAGGAAGCCGACATCTTCCTCGTGCAGCACCGCGGGCGCGTCGTGGCCGCCAAGGTGTACCGCGACCGCAACCAGCGGAGCTTCAAGCACAACGCCGACTACAAAGAGGGCCGCGCGGTGCGCAACTCGCGTACGCAGCGCGCCATCGACTCGGGCAGCCGCTTCGGGCGGCAGATGTCCGAAGAGGAGTGGGGCACCACCGAGGCCCGCGCGCTCCACCGCCTCGAAGCGCACGGCGTGAGGGTGCCCATCCCCGTCATGTCGTACGAGGGCGTGCTCCTCATGGAGCTCGTGAAGGACGCCGAAGGCCACCCCGCGCCGCGTCTCATCGAGATGCGCTACGAGCCCGACGAGGCGCGCGCCGCGTACGTCGACCTCCGCTCGCAGATCGTGAAGATGCTCTGCGCCGAGATCGTGCACGGCGACCTGTCGGCCTACAACATCCTCGCGGCCGAGGCGGGTCCGACCATCATCGACTTTCCGCAGATCGTGTCGCCCGCGGGCAACTCGCGCGCGGAGTTCTTCTTTCTGCGCGACTACCGCAACGTCCACGACTTCTTCGCGAACTTCGACCGCTCGCTCTCGGCCTCGTGGGAAGACGGTCGCCAGATCTGGAACGCGTATCGCCGCCGCGAGCTCACGCCCGAGTTCGTCCCCTCGCAGGGCCGGGCGCGCGTGCCCGAGCGCACGTTCCAACCGCCGCCGCAGCGTCCGCACGAGGGCGCGCCGCAACGGCCGCGCGAGTTCGACGCGCCGCGACCGCAGCCCCCGCGCCGCCCCTACGACGCGCAGCCGCAGACGCGACCGCAGAATCCGCAGCGGCCCTACGAAGCGCAGCCGCAGACGCGACCGCAGAACCCGCAACGTCCCTACGAAGCGCAGCCGCCGCCGAGGCAGCAGAACCCGCAACGTCCCTACGAAGCGCAGCTCCCGCCGAGGCCGCAGAGCCCGCAACGTCCGTACGAAGCGCAGCTTCCGCCGAGGCCGCAGAGCGGACCGCGCCCCCAGAACGGACCGCGACCGCACGATGGGCCGCGACCGCAGAACGCGCCGCGACCGCACGATGCACCGCGGCCTCCGCAGAACGGACCGCGGCCTCCGCAGAACGGGCCGCGACCGCAGCAGAACGGGCCGCGACCGCAGAACGGACCGCGACCGCAGCACAACGGACCGCGTCCCCCGCAGGGCCCGCCCGCGAAGCCCGATGACGCGCCTCCGCCGCTGCGCTCGGTGCGCTCGCGGCCCAAGGTGTACACCTCGCCCGACCTGCCTCCGCGCGGCGCGAAGCCCTCCGAAGACGAGGGACCGCCCGGCGGAGGATCGCACCGCCGTCGCCCCAAGCGCCGCTTCTGATCGCACAAGACTTCCACCGCGCGGACCTGCGCGCGTACCGTCGCCGCCGTGAGCGCGCGCGCGGCCTGGGTTGTGTTGTTGATGGCGGTCCCTTCGAGCGCGTGGGCGCAGGGCTTCTCCGCGAGTCGCTACCTCGCGCCTCCCTCGGGCGAAGACCTCGCGCTCACCGAGCGAGCGCTCGTCACGCCGCACCTCCGCGTGGGCGCCGCCGTCGTCGGTGAGTACGCGCACGCGCTCGACACCGTCGCCGCAGGACCCGCCATCGAGAACCGCGTCACGGCGAACGCGGCCGTCACCTTCGGCCTCTTCGACCGCGTGCAGCTCGGCCTCGTGATGCCCCTCACGGTCACGCAATCGCTCGGCGGAAACAGCGGTTCCCTCGCGCCCGGCGACCTCCGCGTCGACGCGCGCGTGCGCATCGCGGGACCCGCGCGCAGAGGCATGACCCGCGTCGCCCTCGCGGCCTCCCTCGCGCTCCCCACGGGAGATTCTGCGGCGTACGCGGGAGACGGCGCCGTCACCATCGCGCCGCGCGTGATCTTCGAAGCGAGCAACGCGCGCGATTTCGTCTTCGCCGTGAACGCGGGCGTCGCGCTGCGCCCGGGGTGGGAGCACCAGCTCTTCGCGCGCGTGGGCGTCACGATCCCCGTCGTCGCGCGCGTGCTCGTCGCGCTCGAAGCGGCCCTCGAGACGCGCCTCACAGACCCCACCGCGTCACGCGCGATGTCGCTCGAAGCGCTCGTCGGCGTGCGCCACGTCGCGCGCAACGGGCTCGCGTTCGGGCTCTCCGCAGGGCCGCGACTGCTCGACTCCGACGCGTCGGCCGACGTGCGCGCCGTGGCGATGTTCGGCTACGCGCCGCAGCCTCCGCCGGAGCTCGAAGGCGCCGGAGACCGCGACCGCGACGGCGTAACCGACGACGAAGACCGCTGCCCCGACGAGCCCATCGGAGCGCGCCCCGACCCGAGACAACGGGGATGCCCCCTCCACGACCGCGACCACGACGGCTTCGGCGACGAGGTCGACGCGTGCCCGACGCGCCCCGCGGGCGACGATCCCGACCCGCGGCGCATGGGGTGTCCGAGCAACGACCGCGACGGCGACGGGGTCTCCGACGACGAAGACACCTGCCCGCTCGAAGCCGCGGGAGAGCGTCCCGATCCGCGCGCGGGGGTGTCCGCTGCGTGACGGCGACCACGACGGCGTCTCCGACGAAGACGACGTCTGCCCCCTCGAACCCGCTGGCAATCACCCCGATGGAGAGCGCCGCGGATGTCCCCGCCCCGACATCGACGGCGACGGCATTCTCAACGCGCGCGACGCGTGTCCCGAGGAGCGCGGGCCTCACAGCAACGACCCCGCGACCAACGGGTGCCCGCGGGTCTACGTGACGGCCGACCGCGTGGTCATCACGCAGCAGCCGCGCTTCGCCGTCGATCGCGACGTGATCCTCCCGGCGAGCGTTCCGTTGCTGGTCGAGGTGTCGGCGGTGTTCGAATCGCACCCCGAGCTCACGCGCGTCGAGGTGCGAGGCCACACCGACGACGTCGGCGACGACGCGCACAACATGGACCTCTCGCAGCGTCGCGCGGAGTCGATCCGCACGTGGCTCCTCGCGCACGGCGTCGCAGCGTCGAGGATCTCTGCGAGGGGGCTGGGTGAGACCACCCCCATCGCGGACAACCACACGCCCGCAGGGCGCGCCAGCAACCGCCGCGTCGAGTTCGTCGTGCTCGAACGCGCCCCGCAGCAATAGCCCCGCCTGTCGGAAACTGGCGATGTCACGCTGCGGCGTGGCAACTCCCACCGCGTAGCGTCGCGCGATCCGCGGATGCCGCAGGGAGATGTTTGCTGATGGGCGTCTGGAGTCCGACCGCGAAGACCGTCCTCGATCGCGCGATGGTGCTCGCCACCGAGCGCCGCACGCGCGCGGGAACGCTGCACATGCTGGCCGCCGTGCTCGAGACCTCGTCGGAGCTGTCTCGCAGGCTCCGCACCCACGGCGTTCGCGCGCAAGACCTCCGCAACGCGGCGCGCGCCCACGACGAGCCCGAAGCGCTCTTCGAACGCGTGAACGCCCGCGCCCGCAAGCTCGCGGAGATGACCGGCGCCCCCGAGCCCCTCGGCACGCACCTCATCGCGGCGGCCCTCGTCGAGCCGAAGACCGCCCTCTCGTCGTGGGCCTCGACCCTCGGGGTCGAGCCCGTGAAGCTCGCCGAAGAGATCGTCCGTGAGTGCTCGTCGGCGCCCGTGGCGCCCGTGGTCCGCGCGACGCCCGTGCAGGCCCCCGCGCGCGCCGTCGCAAGCGGAAACGCGCGCGTCACACCCGTCGCGCGCACCTCGACGCAGCAGCTCTCGCAGGGCTCCGTCGCGCTGGTCTCGCAGCCTCCGTCGACGCCCGCGATGGTCCCCTCGGTGGCCTCGCGCGTGAAGCTCTCTCCGCTCGACGCGCGACGTGTCGCACCGCCGCGGACCCTCCTCGCAGCGGCGAACGCGAACGCCACGCCCGCGCCCACGACGCCCGCGCCTCCGACGCCGATTCACACGACGCCCACGCGCTCGCAGTCTTCGCGGCCCCCACGCGCGGCGAAGGAGAAGCCCGCGGAGGGAGCCCTCGATCCGCGGAGTTTCCCCATCACGGCGAGCCTGGTGATGCCGCGCACGGACGCGGCGCAGGAGCCCGTGCTCGGTCGTGAGCGCGAGCTCGAACGCCTCCGTGACGCCATCGGCCGACGCGAGGGACGCGGCGCGCTCATCGTGGGAATCCCCGGCGTGGGCCGCACCGCGCTCCTCCGCGCGTTCGCGGCGCAGTCTTCGACGCCCGTGGTGCTGCTCCGTCACGTCGACCTCGTGGCCCGGATGCGCGGCCCCGACGGAGAGTCCGTGCGCTCCATCGGTCAGGAGCTTCGCCGCGCGAACGCCGTCGTCGCGCTCGACCCCATCGCCCCGTGGCTCCTCGCGAGAGACATCCCCGAAGACGTGCAGGTCGACCTGCGCGCGATGCTGGCCTCGGGCGCGGTGCCGTGGGTCGCCATCGCCACGCCCGAAGAAGCACGGCGGCTCTCGGAGTCCGACGTGTGGATCGAGCGCGCCGCGGTGCGCATCGACCTCGACGAGCTCCCGCCCGCGACGGTGCGCGAGGTCGTTCGCGGCCACGCGAAGCGCCTCGGAGAGCACCACCACGTCACCGTTCCCGCAGAGGTCTCGCTCCGCGCGACGGAGCTCACCGACCGCTACCTCGGCGGCCGCGCGCAGCCCGACCGCACGCTCTCGGTGCTCGACCTCGCGCTCTCTCGCGCGCATCGAAAGGGAGCTTCTTCGCTCGACGCGCAGACCGTCGCCCACGTCGTCGCAGAGCTCGGCGCGATGCCTCCGTCGCGCATCGCGGCGACCGACAACGAGCGCCTCCTCGCGCTCGAAGATCACCTCGCGTCGCGCGTGGTGGGTCATCGCGCGGCCCTCTCGCGCGTGTCGCACGTGCTCCGCCGAAACGCCGTGGGATTCCGCGGTCAGCGCCCCGTGGGGACCTTTCTCTTCCTCGGCCCGACGGGCGTCGGAAAGACCGAGACCGCGAAGGCCGTCGCAGAGGCGCTCTTCCCGGGCGTCGCGTCGATCGCGCGCTTCGACATGGCCGAGTACGCAGAGCCTCACGCCGTGGCGCGTCTCGTGGGCGCGCCGCCCGGCTACGTGGGCTACACCGACGGCGGTCAGCTCACCGAGGCCGTGCGCCGGAGGCCCTATCAGCTCGTGCTCCTCGACGAGATCGAGAAGGCCCACCGCGACGTGCTCGAAGCGCTCCTCGGCCTCCTCGACGAGGGACGCCTCACCGACGGCCGCGGTCGCACCGTGGACTTCCGTCACACCGTCGTGGTGATGACTTCGAACCTCGGCGCCGAGCTCTACCGCGAGCGGGCCACGGCGCGCTCCATCGGCTTCGGAGCCTCGCGCGCGCAGAGCGCCCTCGACGACCTCGGCGCGCCGGTCCTCGCTGCGGCGCGCGCGTCGCTCCCCCCCGAGCTCTGGAACCGCATCGACGAGCCCCTGGTCTTCGGGCCCCTCTCTCGCGTCGAGGTGGCCGAGGTCGCCCGACGGATGCTCTCCGCCAGCTTCGCGCGACTCTCCGAAGAGCAGGGCATCACGGCCACGGCCACCGCGTCGCTCATCGACCTCCTGCTCGACGAGGGCGGCTTCGACGCGTCGCTCGGCGCGCGGCCCATGCGTCGCGCCATCGCGAGGCTCGTCGAAGCGCCGCTCGCAGAGGCCGTCCTGCGCGCCGAGCTCCGCCGCGACGACCGCGTGACGCTCACGGCCCGCGACGGAGCGCTCCACATCGAGCGCGAGGCCTGAGGTCTCGCTGCGCAAGGTCTCATGACGCTTGGATGCAGCGCGTTGCACAGCGCGCGACGCTTGTTTCCAGCGCGTCGGGTGCCGTAGCGTGGTCGCATCCCCCGCGATGCTCACCCCACGCCAAGCGCTCGCAGCGGTCGCCCTCGCCACGGGGATGGGTTGCTCGCTCAACCACACCTCGTCCGCGTGGAGCTCGGACGTCGGCGCGGACGCCTTCGACGTCACCGACGTGACCGACGCGGGTGACGCGAGCGACGCGTCCGACGCGCGCGACGCCGTCGACGTGACCGACATCGCAGACGCGACCGACGTCGCAGACGCGAGCGACGCCGCCGACGCGAGCGACGCCGTCGACGTCACCGACGCGAGTGATGCGAGCGACGTCGTCGATGTGATCGACGTGATCGACGTGATCGACGTCGCAGACGTGAGCGACGCCGCAGACGTGAGCGACGCGAGCGACGCGGTCGACGCCGACGACGTCAGCGACGCCGCCGATGCGAGCGACGCGATCGACGTGGCGATCGACACGGGCCCCACCTGCGCGCCCGCCGAGCTCGCGTGCGACGGCGTGTGCATCGCTCCGCTGACGAGCAACGTCCACTGCGGACGCTGCGGAAACGCCTGCACCGCGCCGGAGACCTGCCAGAGCGGATCCTGCGCCTGCGCGGGCGGCGCGCGCGCGTGTGACGGTCTCTGCGTCGACCTGTCGATCAACCCCAACCACTGCGGACGCTGCGGAAACGCGTGCTTCGCCACGCAGGCCTGCGTCGACGGGGCCTGCACCTGCACCGCCGGACGCGCGCTCTGCGGGACCCAGTGCGTCGCCCTCGCCACCGACGCGAACAACTGCGGACGCTGCGGAAACGCCTGCGGCCCGGGCATCACCTGCGCGGCCGGCGCCTGCGTGTGCGCGCCCGGCTGGACGTGGTGCGACGGCCGATGCGTCTACCTGCTCAACGATCGCGCCAACTGCGGGGCGTGCGGAAACGCCTGCGGCACAGGCTCTTCGTGCGTGTCGGGCGCCTGCCAGACCACGATCACCTGCGCGAGCGGACGGGGCGACTGCAACGGCTTCGCGGGCGACACCTGCGAGACCGACATCCTCACGTCGGTCGAGCACTGCGGCCGCTGCGGCCGCGCGTGCGCCGCGGGAGAGCGCTGCACGGGCGGCACGTGCGCCGCCCCGAGGCACTGCAAGGACATCCACACGAACTGGCCCGCGCTGCCGAGCGGCACCTACACGATCCGGCCTGACTCCTCGACGGCCTCGGTCTGGTGCGACATGGACACGGCCAACGGCGGCTGGACGGTCATCTACCAGTACCCGGGGCAGCGGCGTCCGCCGATGATGATCGACTACACGGTGAACAACCTCGCGATCCCCGCCGCGGCGACGGAGGCCCTCATCGCGTACCGCGACGGCTCCTACCGGATCACCGACCCGAGCTGGGCGTACTTCCCGATCCCCGCGGCGTGGCAGACGGCGAGCCCTTTTCGTGCGCGCAACAGCGACGCGAGCGTGCGCGTCACGCAGGCGATGGGAATGCCCGCGATGCGCAACCTCCGCTTTGGCTACGCGGAGTTCGGCAACGACTGCCACTCGAACTGGGACAACAACATGATGCACGTCGGCGGACGGGTCTGCATCGACGGCACCACGGCGCCCTTCTTCTGCGAGTTCGTGAGCCCGGCCTTCAACGACTACTGCCCCAATTCGAACCAGCGCTTCAGCGACGCGAACTGCTCCACGGGGCGGCGCTTCTCGATCGCCGTACGCTGACCCTTGATCGGGGGCGCCGTTGCGGAGATAGTCACCGACCCTTCGCATGGCGCCGCAGATCGATCCCGAGGAGCCTGAGTTCGAGCTGCCGAGGCGCTTCGGACGCTACATCCTGTTCGACCGCATCGGCCGCGGTGGCATGGCCGAGATCTACCTCGCCCGCGGCACCACGCAGATGGGCGCCGTACGCCTCGCGGTCGTGAAGCTGGTGCTCAACCGCTTCGCCAACGACCCCGCCTTCGGCTCGATGCTCATCTCCGAGGCGCGCCTCGCGGCGAGGCTCTCGAACGGCAATGTGGTCCAGACCTTCGACCTCGGACGCGAAGAGGGACGCCTCTACATCGCGATGGAGTACGTCGAGGGCTTCGACCTCACGCAGCTCCTGAAGAAGCTGCGAGAGCGCAAGCTCGCGATGCCCGCGGAGTTCGGCTTCTTCATCGTGATGGAGATGCTCCGCGGCCTCGACTACGCGCACCGCTGCACCGACGACGCGGGCGCGCAGCTCGGCATCGTGCACCGCGACGTGTCGCCCTCGAACGTGCTGGTCTCGCTCGAAGGCGAGGTGAAGCTCTGCGACTTCGGCATCGCGCGCGCCGTGAGCGACCTCAGCGAGCTCCCCGAGGGCGCCCTCGAAGGCAAGGCCGCGTACATGTCGCCCGAGCACGCGCGCGGCGAGAAGGTCGACGCCCGCGCCGACGTGTTCTCCGCCACGACGATCCTCTGGGAGATCCTCTCCGGTCGGCGCATGTACAAAGCGCAGGAGGGCCGCGACGTGCTCGCCGTGGCGAAGTCCGGCGACGTGCCTCCCCTCCCCGACCGCGGATTGCCCGACTATCCGCGCCTCTCGGCGATCGTTTCGAAGGGCCTCGCGGCCGACCGCAACGACCGCTACGCGAGCGCCGGGGCGCTCCTCGACGACCTCGAAGACTACGTGGTCAAGAACCGCATCACGGCCTCTCCGATGCGCTTCGGGGCCTTTCTCACCGACCACTTCGAAGACGAGATCGTCGCCGTGCGCCGCGAGCGGGAGCGTCACGCGATCGGCGTCGCGGCCGACCTCCCCGCCCCCGAGCTGATCCCTGCGCTCCCCGGTGATGCGCCCTCCCCCGCGGCGCCCGCGGAGCCGCCCGCGTCCGCCGTCGAGGAGCTCGACGCCGAGGCCGACGACGCGCCCGACCTCGACACGATCGAGCGCGAGAGCCACGTCGAAGCCTCCGCGCGGCCGCAGCCGCTCCCCTCGGATCCCGCGCAGCTCGTGACGCCCGTGCTGCTCGCGCCGGATGAGCCCGCCCCGAAGCCCGTCGACCTCACGCCGCCTGCGACGGCGCCCGAGAAGAAGCCCGCGCCGACCGCGATGATCGCCGCGGCGGTCGGCGTGCTCGTGGTGCTGGTCGTGATCGCGATGGCGCTCAAGGGCTGATCCCTCGTGGCCCGCAGCGCTGGCGCACGCGAACGCATCGACAAGCTCCTGGTCGCGCGCGGCCTCGTCGAGAGCCGCGAGCGCGCGCAGGCGATGCTCATGGCGGGCCGTATTTTCGTGGGCGGACAGCGCGTCGACAAGGCGGGCACCCTCGTCGCCGTCGACGCCGAGATCGACGTGCACGGCGACACGTGCCCCTACGTCTCGCGCGGCGGATTGAAGCTCGTCGGCGTGATGCCCCTGCTCTCGCTCGACCCGTCGAACCGCGTGTGCCTCGACGTCGGCGCGAGCACCGGGGGATTCACCGACGTGATGCTCCAGCACGGCGCGCTGCGCGTGTGGGCCGTCGATGTCGGTCACGGCCAGCTTCACTCGCGGCTCGTTCAAGACCCGCGGGTGATCTCGCGCGAGGGCGTGAACGCGCGCCTCGGCCTCGCGTCGGTGGTGACGGAGCCCGTGAGCTTCGTGGTGATCGACGTGTCGTTCATCAGCCTGGCGAAGGTGCTCCCCGCGGTGCTCGAGGTGCTCGCGCCGGGCGGCGTGATCGCCGCGATGGTGAAACCGCAGTTCGAGCTCGGCCCGCGCGAGGCTCCCGGTGGCGTGGTGCGTGACGACGCTGCGCGACAGCGCGCGGTCGACGGCGTGATCGCGGCCGCGACGGCGCTCGGTCTACGCGCCGAGGGACAAGCCGACAGCCCGGTTCACGGCCCCAAGGGCAACCGCGAGATCTTCGTGAAGCTCGTTCGAGACTGATCGGCTCGAGGCCGCCGCGCCGACAACCGCCGCGCACACCAACAGCCGCGCACACCAACAGCCGCGCACACCAACAGCCGCGCACACCAACAGCCGCGCGGGCTCCCTCTCCCACCGCTGGTGGGAGAGGGCCGGGGTGAGGGCCTGGCAGTCGAAGAGGGCACCCTCCCCCGTGTCACGGGGGAGGGACGGGGAGGGGGACGCTACTCGCCGCCGTACGAGGCGCGCGCGTGGTCGCGACGGCCGCCGTGGGCGGGCGCGTCGGCTTCGTCCGAGAGGACGATCTCGAGGTTGCGGTAGGCCGAGAGGCCCGTGCCCGCGGGGATGAGACGCCCCATGATGACGTTCTCCTTGAGGCCGCGGAGGTCGTCGGTCTTGCCCGAGATGGCCGCCTCGGTGAGCACCTTGGTGGTCTCCTGGAAGGAGCTCGCCGAGATGAACGAGTCGGTCGAGAGCGACGCCTTCGTGATGCCGAGGAGCAGCGGCTCCGCGACGGCGTAGGAGTCCTGCACGGCCGTCAGCACGCCCTGGCACTCCTGCGAGA
Organism: Polyangiales bacterium; assembly: GCA_046351535.1. Taxonomy (GTDB): domain Bacteria; phylum Myxococcota_A; class Polyangia; order Polyangiales; genus CAISKJ01. The sequence goes on along the minus strand of JAXLYG010000028.1, from coordinate 88,018 downwards.
CGGCGCCGTCGGTCGAGTGCTTGCGCTGCACCTCGGCGAGGCGCTCGTTGAGCATGTCGTTGAGCGACGCCTCGGTCGCGCGACGGATCGCGTCAACCACCTGCGGGTTCTTGACCTTGCCCTCGTTGAGGATCTCGCGGCACCTTCCGCGCGGCGCGGGGTTCGTGCTCGAGCGCCACTTCTCGGCCTGCTCGTCCTTCGCGTCCGTCTCGCCAGGGTAGGCCGCACGCGGCGGAGCATCTGGCGCACGATGGTCTCGATGTGCTTGTCGTTGATGGCCACGCCCTGGGTGGTGGACTGGATCTCGTTCACGAGCCAGGCGGCCAGGTCCTTCTCGCCCTTCACGGAGGATGTCGTGGGGTTGACGGGCCGTCGATGAGCAGGTCGCCGACCTTCACGTAGTCGTTCTCGCGAACGATCATGTCTTGCTCTTCCAGACGAACTCCTCGATCTGCCCGGAGCCCTCGGGGATCACCGGGACCTGCACGGCCTTGCGCTTGCCCTTCGGCTCGTCGGCCTCGATGGGCTGGTTGAGGCTTCCTGCCTTCGGCACGATGTAGATCGGCGCGCGCCGTTCTCGCGCCCGAACTTCGTAGCCGTCGATGAGCAGACCACCGCGGCGTCCTTGGGCTTGCGCGCTTCCAGGCTCGGCCACGCGGGCGAACCGCCCGTGATGTCCTTGGTCTTCTGGGCCTCGCGGGTGACCTTCGCGATGGCGTCGCCGGCCTGCACCACCTGGTCGTGCTGCACGCTGATGTTGCAGCCCGCGGGAGGTAGTAGCGCCCCTCGATGCCGTTCTCGAGCTTGCGGATGTGGCCGTGTGGGGGTCACGGATCTCGATGCGCAGACGGAGCGACCCGTCCTTCGACTCCGATGATCACCTTGCGCGACGTGCCCGTGTTCGTCGAAGCGCTATGTAGAGGTGACGTTCTCGACGAAGGTCGGCGAAGCGGATCATGCCCGCGATCTCGGTGAGGATCGGGATGGAGAACGGGTCCCACTCGACGAGGACAGTTGTCCTTCTGGACCTGATCGCCCTCCTTTGTTTGAGCACGGCGCCGTACATGAGGTGATGGCGCTCGCGCTCGCGGCCCGTCGCGTCGGCGGTGACGATCTACCGTGGCGGTTTCATCACCACGGCGGTGCCGTCACCGCGCGGAGCACAGTCTCGGCCTTGTCGGCGCTACGCGCCCGTCGACCTTGTTCACGAGCGAGCTCTGCGCGACCGACTTCTGCGCCGCGCCACCGATGTGGAACGTGCGCATCGTGAGCCGTGCCGGGCTCGCCGATCGACTGCGCGTGCCGCCTCGCCGATGTTCACCGAGGTAGCCGCGCGCCGGGTCGCGGCCGTAGCGAAACGCGCAGATGCGCGGCGCGCCGCGCAGGCACCGAGCGGGGTGGACCTCCTCGACCCGCGCCTCGTCGACGCGGCGCACGGCCTCCTCGTCGAGGCCTCGTCCTTCACAGCACCTCGCGGTGATGGGGTCGGCGGCAGGGTGCAGCGCGATGCGGCCGAGGATCATCGCCGGCTTCTGGATGACGTCGCCGCCCTCCTCGAGCTTCTGCGTGGGGATGCCGTCCATGGTGCCGCAGTCGTGCTCGGCGATGACGGCATCTGCGCGACGTCGACGAGACGACGTGAGGTAGCCCGAGTTGGCCGTCTTGAGCGCCGTGTCGGCGAGGCCCTTGCGGGCGCCGTGCGTCAGAGATGAAGTACTGGAGCACCGTGAAGGCCCTCGCGGAAGTTCGCCGTGATGGGCTGCTCGATGATCTCGCCCGAGGGCTTGGCCGCTGAGGCCGCGCATGCCGGCGAGCTGACCTGCGCGGGAGAGCCGCGCGCCCGAGTCGGCCATCATGAAGATCAGGTTGAACGACGGCACGATCTCGGACTTGTTCGTCACGGGATCGATGACCGACTCCTTGCGACCTTCTCCATCATCTCCTTGGCGATGGTCTCGGCGACCTCGGCCCAGATGTCGATGATCTTGTTGCTCGCCGTCGGTGATGACGCCCTCGAGGTACTGCTCGACGACCTTCGCCACCTTCTCCTGCGACTCGCGCACGCGGTCGTACTTCGACTACCGGGATGACCATGTTGTCCATGCAGATGGACACGCCCGCGCGCGTCGCGGGCTCTTCATCGATGCGGGCGGTGCGGCGAGGAGCACCGTGGCCTTGTTGCCGATGCGCGCGGTACGCGGCGTCGATGACCTCAGTGAGGCCTTCTTGGTCATGGCCTTGTTGAGCGAAGGGCATCGCCTCCCTCGCCGCCGGTCTCGCCGAGACCTTCGGCCAGCAGCCACGCGGCCGCAGGTCTCCACGCGCATGTGCGCGGGCTCTACGGGCGAGGCGCTGGATGCTCTTCGCGAGCCGGTTGGCCGCGTCGGGTCTGGGCGCTCGACCACCTCGCCCATGCAGGCGCGTCCTCACCGGGGTCGGTGATGCGCACGCCCGGGAGGCCACGGTGATCTCGCTGTGCAGGTCGAGCTCGCCCGCGTCGTAGGCCATCCGCACCTCTTCGATCGAGGCGTAGAGGCCTGGGCCGACCTGCCGTGGCGTTCTTCGCGTTGCGCGCGCGCGAACTTGCGCGCGCGGGTCGTAGCAAGCGAGCCCGGCACGATGTCCTGCGTCGGGTTGATGATCGGCTTGCCCGAGGCGGGCGAGAGGATGTTGTTCGTGCTCATCAGCAGGCACGCGCGTCTCCATCTGCGCCTCGACCGAGAGGGGCACGTGGACGGCCATCTGGTCGCCGTCGAAGTCGGCGTTGAAGGCCGCGCAGACGAGGGTGAAGCTGGATGGCGCGCCTCGATAGAGCACCGGCTCGAAGGCCTGGATGCCCAAGCGGTGGAGCGTCGGCGCGCGGTTGAGCATCTGCGGGTGCTCGGTTTCTTCGAGGATGTCCCAGACCTCGGGGCGCTCCTTCTCGACGAGCTTCTTGGCGCTCTTGATGGTCAGGCGAGGCCGCGCTCTTCAGCTTGTTGTAGATGAAGGGCTTGAAGAGCTCGAGCGCCATCTTCTTCGGCAGGCCGCACTGGTGCAGCTTGAGCTGCGGGCCGACGACGATGACCGAGCGGCCCGAGTAGTCGACGCGCTTGCCGAGGAGGTTCTGGCGGAAGCGGCCCTGCTTGCCCTTGAGCATGTCCGAGAGGGACTTGAGCGGGCGCTTGTTGGGGCCGGTGATGGTCTTGCCGCGGCGACCGTTGTCGAAGAGCGCGTCGACCGCCTCTTGAAGCATGCGCTTCTCGTTGCGGATGATGATCTCCGGGGCGTTGAGCTCCTGGAGGCGCTTGAGACGGTTGTTGCGGTTGATCACACGACGGTAGAGGTCGTTGAGGTCGCTGGTGGCGAAGCGGCCGCCGTCGAGGGGCACGAGCGGGCGCAGGTCCGGCGGGAGCACGGGGATCACCGTGAGCATCATCCAGTCGGGCCGGTTGGCCGACTCGCGGAAGCTCTCGATGACCTTGAGGCGCTTGGCGTACTTCTTCCGCTTCGCGTCGGAGCTCGCCTCGCGCATGAGCGTGCGGAGCTCGTCGGCGAGCGAGTTGATGTCCTGCTTCTGGAGCAGCTCGAGGACGGCCTCGCCGCCCATCTTCGCTTCGAACGCGTCGTCGCCGTACTCGTCGATGCGGCTCTGGAGGGCCTCCTCCGAGAGCAGCGTGCCGACGGCGATGGAGGTCTTCTTGTCGTCCTTCACCGACGTGACCACGTAGGCCTCGCAGTAGAGGATCTTCTCGAGGTCGCGCAGGGTCATGTCGAGCACCGCGCCGATGCGCGACGGCAGGCTCTTCAGGAACCAGATGTGCGCCACGGGCGTGGCGAGGGTGATGTGGCCGAGGCGCTCACGGCGCACCTTCGACTGGATCACCTCGACGCCGCACTTCTCGCACACGATGTTCCGGTGCTTCATGCGCTTGTACTTGCCGCAGTTGCACTCGTAGTCCTTCACCGGACCGAAGATCTTGGCGCAGAAGAGGCCGTCGCGTTCGGGCTTGAACGTGCGGTAGTTGATGGTCTCGGGCTTCTTCACCTCGCCGCGCGACCACTCCTTGATCTTGTCGGGGGACGCGAGCGAGATGCGGATCGCGCTGAACGAGAGCGGGTCCTTGGGCTTCTCGAAGAAGCTGAAGATGTCCTTCACAATCGACTCCTCCGGGCGACTCTATGAGTGCGCCCATCAGTGACGGGGGACGCGTCTGCTTGCGATCGCGGCGCGCGCTCGTGGCACTGGCCCAAACCCCCGCGTCGAGCGCGCGTTGCCTTCGGGGGTTGAGCCGCGGCCTCGCTCGGAGGCCGCAGCCATTGTTGGTTCCGCTCTCGCCGCTCGCGCGGCCCTCGTCACCTCATTGCGTACTGTTGACCGTTGAACCCTTGAAAACCGCCCTCGATCACTCGGCCGCCTGGGGGTCGACCCCGGGCTGCCGCGCGACGCCGTCCTCGACCAGCTCCACGTTGAGGCAGAGCGACTGGAGTTCCTTCACGAGCACGTTGAAGCTCTCGGGCACGCCCGGCTCCAGCGTGTAGTCGCCCTTCACGATGGCCTCGTACATGCGGGTGCGGCCCTGCACGTCGTCAGACTTCACCGTGAGGAACTCCTGGAGCGCGTAGGCCGCTCCGTACGCCTCCATCGCCCAGACCTCCATCTCGCCGAGGCGCTGCCCACCGAACTGGGCCTTGCCGCCGAGAGGCTGCTGCGTGACGAGCGAGTACGGACCGATCGAGCGCGCGTGGATCTTGTCGTCCACGAGGTGGTGCAGCTTGAGGATGTACATGACGCCCACGGTGACGTCGTTCTCGAAGGCGTCGCCCGTGCGGCCGTCGAAGAGGATGGTCTGCCCCGACGTGGGCAGCCCCGCGACGTCGAGCATCTTCTTGATGTCGCTCTCGGGCGCGCCGTCGAACACGGGCGTCGCGAAGAACACGCCGCGGGTGAGCTTCGACGCGAACTCGTAGACGTCCTCGTTCTTGAGCGACGCGATGAGCTTCTTGTGCTCCACGTCGGTCTGAAAGACCGAGAGGAGGAGCTTCTTCACGGTGTCCGCGGGCGTGCCCGTCTCGAGCATGTCGCGGAGCTTGTTGCCGAGCTCGTGCGCGGCCCAGCCGAGGTGCACCTCGAGGATCTGCCCCACGTTCATACGCGAGGGCACGCCGAGGGGGTTGAGCACCACGTCCACGGGGACGCCCGTGGGCAGGTACGGCATGTCCTCCTCGGGGAGGATGCGCGAGACGACGCCCTTGTTACCGTGGCGTCCGGCCATCTTGTCGCCGACCTGGAGCTTGCGCTTGATGGCGACGTAGACCTTCACCATCTTGATCACGCCGGGGGGGAGCTCGTCGCCCTTCGAAAGCCTCTCGACCTTCTCGGCGCAGTTCTTCTCCATCTGCGTGACGCGCTCGTCGAGCTCCTGAAAGATGTGCCGGAGCTCGCCCGCGTCGTGGTCGTCGAGGGTGATCTGCGCCCAGAGCTTGCGCGGGATCGACTCGAGCGTGGGCTCGTCGATCACGGCGCCCTTGGCGAGGAGCACCTTGCCCTTGTCGTCGACGAGCTTCGCGTGCGTGGTCTTGCCCGTGAGCAGCACCCTCGCGCGGCGCAGGTAGCTCTCGCGCACGATCTTGATGCGATCGTCGCGGTCCTTCTCGAGGCGCGCGCGCTCCTGGTCCTCGATGTCCTTGGCGCGGTCGTCCTTCTCGGTGCCCTTGCGCGCGAACACGCGGGCGTTGATGACGATGCCCGCGACGCCCGGCGGGACGCGCAGCGAGGTGTCCCGCACGTCGCCCGCCTTCTCGCCGAAGATGGCCCTGAGGAGCTTCTCCTCGGGCGAGAGCTGCGTCTCACCCTTGGGGGTGATCTTGCCGACGAGGATGTCGCCGGGCTTCACCTCGGCGCCGATGCGCACGATGCCCGCGTCGTCGAGGTCCTTGAGGGCCTCCTCGCCGACGTTGGGGATGTCGCGCGTGATCTCTTCCTTGCCGAGCTTGGTGTCGCGCGCGACGCACTCGAACTCCTCGATGTGCACGCTCGTGAAGATGTCGTACTTGGCGATCTTCTCCGAGATGAGGATCGAGTCTTCGAAGTTGTATCCGCCCCAGGGCATGAACGCGACGACCACGTTCGCGCCGAGCGCGAGGTCGCCCGTGTCGGTCGCGGGTCCGTCGGCGAGGACGTCACCGACCTCGACGCGCTCGCCGGGCTTCACGATGGGCTTCTGGTTCCAGCAGGTGTTCTGGTTCGACCGCTGGTACTTGGTCATGTTGTAGATGTCGGGCTCTTCGCCGCGCTTGCCCTGCGCGCGCACCACGATGCGCGCCGCGTCGGCGGTCTCGACGATGCCCGGACGGCGCGCGAGCACGCACACGCCCGAATCGCGCGCGACCTGGGCTTCGAGCCCGGTGCCCACCATCGGGGCCATCGTGCGCACGAGCGGAACGGCCTGACGCTGCATGTTGGCGCCCATGAGCGCGCGGTTCGCGTCGTCGTGCTCGAGGAAGGGGATGAGCGCCGCGGCGACGGACACGAGCTGATTGGGCGAGATGTCCATCAGCGTGATCTGGTCCGGCGGCATCATCTTGAACTCGCCGTTGAAGCGAGCCGAGACGAGCAGCTCCTTGAGGTGCCCCGCCTCGTCGACCTCGGCGGTCGCCTGGGCGATGTAGTGGTTCTCCTCCTGGAGCGCCGAGAACCAGTGCACGTCGCGGCGCACGATGCCGTTCTCGACCTTGCGGTACGGCGTCTCGACGAAGCCGTACTCGTTCACGCGGGCGTAGGTCGACAGCGACGCGATGAGGCCGATGTTCGGACCTTCGGGCGTCTCGATCGGGCAGATGCGCCCGTAGTGGGTCGCGTGCACGTCGCGGACTTCGAAGCCCGCGCGCTCGCGGGTCAGACCGCCGGGCCCGAGGGCCGAGAGGCGACGCTTGTGGGTCACCTCCGAGAGCGGGTTCGTCTGGTCCATGAACTGCGAGAGCTGCGACGAGCCGAAGTACTCCTTCACCACCGCCGAGACGGGCTTGGCGTTGATGAGGTCGTGGGGCATGAGCGTGTCGAGCTCGGGCGTGATCGACATGCGCTCCTTGATCGCGCGCTCCATGCGAACCAGGCCGATGCGGTACTGGTTCTCGAGGAGCTCGCCGACGGCGCGCACGCGACGGTTGCCGAGGTGGTCGATGTCGTCGACCGAGCCGCGACCGTTCTTGATCTCGATGAGGTGCTTCACCGTGAGGAGGATGTCCTCCTTGGTGAGCACCTTGAGGTCGAGCTGCGGCTGCTTCTCGGCCGCGCGCTCCTTGTAGAACTTGTAGTTGAGCTTCAGACGGCCAACGCGCGAGAGGTCGTAGCGCTCGGGGTTGAAGAACAGGTTCTCGAGGAGCTTGGTGGCCTCCTTGGGCTCGGGGATGTCACCGGGGCGCAGCTTGCGGTAGATGTCGATCTGCGCGGCGACCGCGTAGCCGTACTGCCTCACGAACGGCGCCATGGGGCCGTCGGGGTCGTCGTAGCGGTCGGTGACGAGCGTGTCGCGGAGGTACGAGCCCACGAGGTTGCTGTCCATGAACAGCACGCGGAAGGCCGCGATGTTGGCCTTCACGAGCTCGTCGAGCTTCTTCTCGGTGACGACCTCGTTGCACGAGACCACGACCTCGCCGGTCTCGGGGTCGATGATGTCCTTCGCGGCGACGCGGCCCACGACCTCGGTGCGGTCGATGGAGAGGCGCTCGACCTTGGCGTCGCGGAGCTTCTTCACCGCGGCCTTGGTGAACTTCGTCCCCTTCTTCACCAGCACGTCGGCGCCGACCTTGATGTCCGCCGTCGCGCGCTGGCCCGCGAGGATGTTGAACTCCACCGACTTGGCGAACTTGTCCTTGCCCTCGATGTGGACGGTCTCGGTGTCGTAGTAGTAGTTCAGGAGCTGCTCGGTGGTGTACCCGAGCGCGCGCAGGAGCACCGTCGCGTGGAGCTTGCGGCGGCGGTCGATGCGGACGTAGATGACGTCCTTCGGGTCGAACTCGAAGTCGAGCCACGAGCCGCGGTAGGGGATCACGCGGGCCGAGTAGAGGAGCTTCGCCGACGAGTGGGTCTTGCCCTTGTCGTGGTCGAAGAACACGCCCGGCGAGCGGTGGAGCTGCGAGACGACGACGCGCTCGGTGCCGTTGATGATGAACGTGCCGGTCTCGGTCATCAGCGGGATCTCGCCGAAGTAGACCTCCTGCTGCTTGATGTCGCGGACCGCGCGATCGCCGCCCGCGCCGGGGGCCTCGTACGTGATGAGCTCGATGGTGACCTTGATCGGCGCGGCGTAGGTCATGCCGCGCTGGCGGCACTCGTCGACGTCGTACTTCGGGCGCTCGAGCGCGTACTCGCGGAAGACGAGCTCGGCGCTCTCGTCGAAGCTCTTGATCGGAAACACCGAGAGGAAGACGCCCTGCAGACCGAAGTCCTTGCGGTCCTTCGGGTCCGTGTCGGCCTGGAGGAACTTCTCGTAGCTGGCCTTCTGGATCGCGATCAGATTCGGCACGTCGATGATCTTGTCGATCTGGCCGAAGTTCTTGCGCGCGCGGAAGTTGCTCTGAATGACCGCTGTCATCAACGACTCCTCATTGAAGAAACCGCCTGCGAGAAAGAGGTCTCTCGCGTCGCGGTGTCACGTCCCCAGGTGACGCGCGGAGGGCGCGGAGTAGTATGACTCGAACGCGCGCAACGTAGCCTCCACGGGGGCCGTGCGTATTGCACAGGTGATTTCGAAAAGCAAGTGCCCCGGCCTGGCCTTTGCTCACGGGGTGAGCGTTCGTCCAGATCGGGGCACCTTGATCGGAGCCGCGAGCTCCGTCCCCCTCGCCCGTCACCCCTGCGCGAGCTTCACTCGCCGGGAGGCCTGGGAGGGGGTCTGGGGGAGGCGGAGCGCTCGTGCCGGAGGGCACGAAACGCGACGTCGCCCCCAGCGTGTCAGGTCGCGGGCTTGAGGGTCACGGTCGCGCCGGCGTCCGCGAGCTTCTTCTTGATCTCCTCGGCCTCAGCCTTGGCGACCGTCTCCTTGACGTTCTTGGGCGCGCCCTCGACGAGCGCCTTCGCCTCGCCGAGACCGAGGCCGGTGATCTCGCGCACGGCCTTGATGACGTTGATCTTGTTCGCGCCGGCCGCGGTCAGCTCGACGTGGAACTCGGTGATCTCCACCGCGGCGGGGGCGGCGGCGGCAGCGGCGGGCGCAGCGGCGACGGCCACGGCGGCCGGCGCGGCCTTGACGCCGAGCTTGTCTTCGAGGGCCTTCACGAGGGCCGAGGCCTCGAGGAGCGAGAGCTTGCTGATCTGGTCGACGAGGGTGTTCACGGTTTCCATGGTGGTCTCTTTCCTGTCTTATCTTGAACGCTTTGCGTGTTGCTTCTTACGGTGTTGCGCGATCAACCCGCGGCCTGCTCGAGCTTCTCGACGTACGCGGCGAGCACGTACACGAGGTTCTGGGCGGGCGCGTTGAGGATGCCGACGACGTCCTGCGCGGGCGCCATGAGGGTCGCGAGCACCATGGCCTGAGTCTCCTTCAGGCCCGGGAGCTTCGACATCTCATCAGCGACCCACTTGTCCTCCTTGAGCTGTCCGCCCAGGAGGCCCGCCTTGACCTTGAGGTTCTTGGCGAGGTCGGCCTTCTCCTGCCTGAACTGCTGGATCACCTTGGCCGCCGCCGAGGGATCCTCCTTGCACCACGCGATGCCGGTCATGCCGCGCATCGAGACGTGGGGGTTGCCGGGCTTGCCCGACTCGAACGAGCCCACGAAGGGCTTGTACCCCGAGTCCTTGAGCGCGTGGCGGATGATGGTGTTCTTCACCACCCGGTACTCCACGCCGGCCTTGCGGAACGCGCGGCGGAGGCCCGTGACGGCCTCGACGTTCATGCCCTTGAAGTCGATCAGCACCGCGGCGACCGAGTCGTCGAAGCGCTTGCGGATCTGATCGATCTCCGAGGTCTTCTCAGTAGTCGGCATGGCTTACGCCTCCTCGACCTTCTCGATGAAGGTGTTCGGGTCGATGCGCACGCCAGGGCCCATGGTGGACGACAGCGTGATCGACTTGAGGTACGTGCCCTTCGCCGTCGCGGGCTTCGCGCGGATGAGGGCCTGCACCACGGCGCGGGCGTTGTCGCGGATCTGGTCCGGCGCGAACGAGGCCTTGCCGATGCGGGCCTGGACGATGCCGGCCTTCTCGGTTCGGTACTCGATCTTGCCGCCCTTGGCCTCGCGAACGGCCGCGGTCACGTCGAAGGTCACGGTGCCGACCTTCGGGTTCGGCATGAGGCCGCGGGGGCCGAGCACGCGGCCCAGCTTACCGACCTGCCCCATCATGTCGGGCGTGGCGATCACGCGCTCGTAGTCGAAGAAGTTGCCCTCGAGCACCTTGGCCACGAGCTCGTCGGCGCCGACGAAATCGGCTCCGGCCTCGCGCGCCTCGCGCTCCTTGTCACCCTTCGCGAACACGAGCACGCGGACCTTCTGGCCCGTACCGTGCGGGAGCACCAGCGCGCCGCGGACCATCTGGTCGGCGTGCTTCGGGTTGACCCCGAGACGCACGGCGATTTCGACGGTCTCGTCGAACTTCGCGGTGGCGCACTGCTTCACGAGCGTTGCGGCCTCGTCGAGGCCGTAGCGTCGCGCGCGATCGACCGCCTTTTCGACGGTCTGGCGCCTCTTTGGAATCTTCGCCATTCGTATCCTCCTAGCGGCGCCATTGCCCGGAGCGGTGCTGCCCGGTGCGACGCCTCCCACCGCGCCGTGACGACGGTGGTGCACATCGAACGCGCCTGACGCCCGCGCAGTTCGCGCGAGACGCCTCATGGGCGCGCATCACGGTTGAGAGTTGTTACCCGACGATCTCGATGCCCATCGAGCGCGCCGTGCCCGAGACCGAACGGATCGCCGACTCGAGGTCGTCGGTGTTCATGTCCTGGAGCTTCTTCTGAGCGATCTCGCGGATCTTCGCCATCGGGAGCGCGCCGACCTTGTCCTTGTTGGGCTTGGCCGAACCCTTGTCCGCGCCGGCGGCCTTCATCAGAAGGATCGACGTGGGCGGGGTCTTGAGCTCCATCTGGAAGGACTTGTCGGAGTACACCGTGATGATCACGGGAATCACGAAGCCCTTCTGATCCGCAGTCTTGGCGTTGAACTCCTTGATGAACATGGGGATGTTCACGCCCGCCTGACCGAGCACGGGTCCGATGGGGGGTCCGGGCTTCGCCTCGCCGCCCGGAGCCTGGAGCTTGACCTTACCGACTACCTTCTTCGCCATTGCAGTGTCCTCATCGACAGGTTTTCGGAGCCTTCACGGAGGTGTTGTCCTCCGCGGGGCCGCTCGCACGCCGTCGCCACATCGTGTTGCCGCGTGCTGGGCCTGTCGTGGCAGATCAGGTCGTGATCTTCTCGACCTGGTTGTAACCGAGCTCGACGTCCGTGAGACGGCCGAAGATGGTGACCATCACCTTCAGCTTCTGCCGCTCCGCACGCACTTCCTTGACCATTCCCGTGAAGTTCGCGAACGCGCCGTCGACGACCTTCACCTGGTCGTTGACTTCGAAGTTCACCTTGGGCTTCGACTGGACCGACCCCTTGTTGATCTGGTCCTTGATGGTGTCGATCTCCTTCTGCGGAACCACCGTGGGGTTCTGATCGCCGAGGAAGCCCGTCACCTTCGGGGTGTCCTTCACCAGGTGCCACGTCTGGTCGTTCATCTCCATCTGGACGAACACGTAGCCCGGGTAGAACTTCCGCTTCTCCGTGCGCTGCTTGCCGTTGCGAGACGCCGTCACCTGCTCGTGCGGAACGAGGATCTCGCCGAAGTACTTCTCCAGGCTCGCGTTGCGGATTCGCTCCTGCAGCGAGGCCCGGACCTTGTCTTCGAAGCCCGAGTAGGCCTGAACGATGTAGTACTTCTGTGCCATTGCGGTTCTCGGCGTCGGCGCCGTCGCGGTCAGCTCTTGATGTAGATGAGGTCGGTGAACCAGTTCCAGAACCGGTCGAGGCCGAAGATGATCACCGCCGAGAGGATCGCCGTGGCGATCACCACCGTGGTCGCGGTGTACGTCTCCTGCTTCGAAGGCCAGGTCACCGCGGCGAGTTCGTCGATGGTCTCCATCGCGAGGGTGCGGAGGCGGACGTTCTTCCACCCCCACACGACCGCGCCCACGCCAACGAGCACGCCGACGAGCGACGTGGCCTGGTCGTGGCCTTCGCCCCACGCCAGCTCGACGAGGTGAGCGACGAGATAAGCCACCACGCACCCGGCCACGAAGTACCCGGTGTACAGGTACTTCACGATGCCGAGCTGGAGCGATGCTCCGGTGCGTTCCTGCTGCGTGCTCAACGTGTTTGCTCCAAAGACGAACCGATGGGCAGGGGCTGGGGGGCTCGAACCCACGACCTGCGGATTTGGAATCCGCTGCTCTACCAACTGAGCTAAACCCCTAACGACTCTGTACCGGGTGACTATTTACTCTCGTGGTGGATCGTGTGCTTCGCGCAGGCGGTGCAGTACTTCTTCATCTTCAAGGCCTTGGCGTCGGGAGCCGTAGACCGGGTGGTCTTGTAGTTCCGAGCGCCGCACTCCTCACAGGCGAGGACGACCTTGAGCCGCGCAGTCATTCGTCTCGTTCCAGGTACACAACCGCCCCGGGGTGGGGATCTCTTCCCACCGCCGGGGCAGTCATTGTTCGTTCCTACTCGAGGATCTTGGTGACGACGCCCGCGCCGACGGTCTTGCCGCCCTCACGGATGGCGAAGCGCATCTGCTCCTCGAGGGCGACGGGGGTGATGAGCTCGACCTCCATCGCGACGTTGTCACCCGGCATCACCATCTTGACGTCTTCGGCGAGCTTGCAGGTGCCGGTGACGTCGGTGGTGCGGATGTAGAACTGCGGGCGGTAGTTGGTGAAGAACGGGTGTGACGCCCGCCCTCTTCCTTCTTCAGCACGTAGACCTGCGCGTTGAACTTCTTGTGCGGGAACAGCGACCCGGGCTTCGCCAGAACCTGGCCGCGCTCGATGTCGTTCTTCTCCACGCCGCGGAGCAGCACGCCCACGTTGTCACCCGCCTGCCCCTGGTCGAGGAGCTTGCGGAACATCTCGACGCCCGTCACCACCGTCTTGCGGGTCGGCGCGAAGCCGATGATCTCGACCTCCTCGTTGACCTTGATGATGTCGCGCTCGATGCGGCCCGTCGCCACCGTGCCGCGGCCCTTGATCGAGAACACGTCCTCGATCGCGAGCAGGAACGGCTTGTCGATCTCGCGCTGGGCTCGGGGATGAAGCTGTCGAGGGCCTGGCCGAGCTCGACGATCTTCTCTTCCCACTTCGCGTCGCCGTTGAGCGCCGGGAGGGCCGCGCCGCGGATCACGGGCGTGTCGTCGCCCGGGTAGTCGTACTTCGAGAGGAGCTCGCGCACTTCCATCTCGACGAGGTCGAGGATCTCGACATCGTCCACGGCGTCGCACTTGTTGAGGAAGACGACGATGCGGGGCACGCCGACCTGACGTCCGAGCAGCACGTGCTCGCGCGTCTGGGGCATGACGGAGTCGAGCGCGCTGACCACGAGGATGGCGCCGTCCATCTGCGCCGCGCCGGTGATCATGTTCTTGATGTAGTCGGCGTGGCCGGGGCAGTCGACGTGCGCGTAGTGGCGCTTCTCGGTCTCGTACTCGACGTGCGCCGCCGCGATGGTCACGGTCTTCGTCGCGTCGCGCTCGATGCCGCCCTTGGCGATGTCCTTGTACGAGATCGCCTTGATCTTGCCGCCCGAGCGACGCGCCAGCACCGCCGAGATCGCCGCCGTGAGCGTCGTCTTGCCGTGGTCGATGTGACCGATCGTGCCGACGTTCATGTGCGGCTTCGTACGAGTGAACTTCTCCTTGCCCATCGCCTATCGTTCCTCCGGAAGCGCCCTGAAACTTTCTTAGGGCGCGTGGATCTGGAGCCCACCATCGGGATTGAACCGACGACCTCGTCCTTACCAAGGACGTGCTCTGCCAACTGAGCTAGGTGGGCGTATACGAACCAATCAAACGAGACAGAGAGCGGGAGACGGGATTCGAACCCGCGACGTTCAGCTTGGAAGGCTGACGCTCTACCAACTGAGCTACTCCCGCGCCGAGGCGGCGGAACTTCTACATCAAATCTTTGGTGGAGAGTGTTGGATTTGAACCAACGTAGGCGTGGAGCCGGCAGATTTACAGTCTGCTCCCTTTGGCCGCTCGGGCAACTCTCCGTGTGGTCTGAACCTCTTGCTCTAAGTGCGCTTCGAATTCTCTCGCGAGTGTCGAGCTGGCGACGGGATTTGAACCCACAACCACCTGCTTACAAGGCAGGTGCTCTACCGTTGAGCTACGCCAGCAACCCTCTGCAATTTCAAGGGGCGCCAACCATAGCCGAGCTCCAGTCGAGGTGCAACCCTCTGGTCTGGATCGCTCGCGAGGGTCGCGCTTCTATCTCCGTTTCCTCGGCGGTGTCAAGCGCCGTCTTCACGCGCTCGGACGAACGGCATTCGACGCGGGAGCTCCTGCGGGCGCGGGCGCGTTTGTTCTCGGCCTCGGCGCGCCGCCATCACCGACGATCAGCGCGCGGAGGTCGTCGAGCGCCTCGTTCGCGCGGCGCACCCACTCGTTGTCCGAGATGCCGTTGCGACGCGCCATCGAGAGCGTGGCCTCCCAGCTCCGCAGCGCGCCCTGAAGCAGCGGCCGCAGACGCTCCCCCGTGCGGCGGCGGTAGATCTCTCGCGCGTGATCGTCCCAGTCCGTGGGCGTCGGGGCGTCGACGATCGCGTGATAGAGGTCGCGGTACATCTCGCCGATGTGGTAGCCCGCCGCCGCGGCCCACTGGGGGTTGCCCGCGCGGATCGCGTCGTTGAAGAGCACGTGCGCGTGCGTGACGAGCTGCACGCGCCGCGTGATGGCCTCCTCCGCCGTCGCGTCTTCGATGCGGTACACCACGTCGGCCGCGCGCCCTCGGAACACCTCCGCGAGCACGACGCGCGCCTGGGCGGCGTAGGTGTCGTCTTCGAGCGCGGCCACGCTCTCGGGCGTCGGCGCGAGCGCGATGGCCTGCTCCGACGTGCGCTCGGCCTCGTCGCGATTCCCTGCTGCGAGCTGCGCCGCGGCGCGACGGGCGAGCGCTTCGGTGCGATCCGCGATCGAGAGGTCACCGCGCGCGAGGAGACCATCGGTCGCCTCGATCACCCATTCGGGGCGCGTCGCCCGCTCGCCGATCACGGCCACGCGAAACCACGCGTCTCGCGAGAGCTCCGGGTCGCGCGGCGCACGCGCGGCGGCGCGCATCGCCTCGGCCGCCTCGGGGAGGCGCTCCAACCGCTGGAGGCACTGCCCGCGGTTGAACTGCGCCGTCGCCGCGCGCGCGTTGTCGGGGAACTCTCGGAGCAGCCTGTCGTAGAGCGCGATGGCCTCGTCGCACCGCTGCGCGCGCAGGCTCTGCGAGGCGCGGTCGAAGAGCATCGAGGCGTCGTACGCGTCGCCAGCCCCCGACGGAGACGCGAGCACGCGGAACTCCTCGCCGCGAACGTGGCGCCGCGGCTGCGTCGCGTCAGCGCGTCGAGCGGTCGTCGAGGTGGTCGCGCAGGCGCCCGTGAGCGCGAGCGCGAGCAGCAGCACGAGGCGAGGGTCGGTCATCGCGGGGCTCCGTTTCTGCGACGCGAGGGGCCGAAGGTATCACCGCGCCCGCGTCGCTCCTCGCGAGATTCGTGCGCGCGGAGGGATGTTCCCGCGATGCGAGGATCTGGTACACCAGCCCGGTGAACACCGTCACGCGCCGCTATCGCGCGGGTCTCGACGAGAATGGACTCGGCCCGAGGCTCGGACCGATGACCGTCACGGGCGTCCTCCTCGCGATCACGTCGCGCGACGACGTGTGGATTCCCGCCGCCGCGCGGGCGGGCATCGGAGACAGCAAGAGCCTCTGCGCCCACGGCTCGATGCGCGACGTCGAGCGCTTCGTGCTCGCGGTCACCGACGCGCACCTCGGCGCTCGCCCGCGATCGCTCACGGAGCTCCTCGCCGTGATCGGGCACGAGCCCGACGCCACGCTCCGCGCGCTCTGCCCCGCGGGGGAGGCCCCTCGCGCGTGCTTCGAACACGCGATCGAGCTCCCCGCGTTCGACGGCGCGCCGCGCGGCGAAGACCTCGACTCGGCGCGAGGCCTCCTCGACTCGGGCGTGCGCGTGCTCGAAGCCCGCGTCTCGCTCTCGTGCGCGAAGAAGCTCAACGTCGCGTCGCGCAACGGCAGGAGCCGCTTCGACGTCGACCTCGACGCGATGCTGTCGATCATCGCTCGATTGCGCGCGACGGCGGGCGCCGAGCTCGACGCGGGCTGCGGCAAGGTCGGGGGTCGCAAGTCGTACGGGCCTGCGCTCACGGCGCTGCACCCGCTCCCCGAGACCGTCGAGGAGACCCAGGCGCGGTCGGCCTACCGGCTGCGCTCCATCGGCACCGTCGCCTTCGTGCGAGACGGCGACGCGACGGACCCGGCGATCTCGCTGGCCTCGCTCTTCGGCAAGTATGTCCGCGAGCTCACGATGGAGCGGATCTACCGCTACTACGCGTCGCACGTCGCGGGCCTCGGCCGCGCGAGCGGGTACCACGACCCGGTGACGACGCGCTTCATCGACGCCACCGCGCGCACGCGCACGCGGCTCGACATCGCGGACGAGTGCTTCTCGCGGTGACGCGGGCTCAGAGGAGTTCGACGCCCGTCGCGTCGAGCTCAAGGCGCTCGGCGGCCTGATGGCCCGTGGCCTCGGCGGCCTCCTGCTCGCAGTGCCCGTTCGGGGTCCCGCCCACGACGGTGCCCTGCACGCGCGCGCGGCGTCCCGTCGAGTCGCGGGGGACGAAGAACGAGTGCCCGTGCATGCGGACGTGGACGCGCTGCTCGGCGTCGGAGATCTGCATCCAGCAGCCGCGCGACTGGCACACCGCGGAGACCACGCCCTCGGTGCGAACGGTCTGCCCCGAGAAGCGCGAGGGGTTCTGCGCGATCGCGGCGAGGGCGGTGCTCTCGGTGAGGGTGATCGCCTCGCCGAAGTGCTGCGCAGCGGCGCTTCCACCGGCGGCGGGCGGCGCGGGTTCGGGCTGCGCGACGGCCTGCGTGGGCGCGGCCTGCGAGGGCGCGACCTGCGCGGCGGTCTGCGAGGCCGACTCGGGCTGAACCTGCGGGGTGTTGTGCGGGTTCTCTCGGATGCACCCGAAGAGACCGACGAGGATCAGGAGCGATGCGCGCTTCATGGTGGTTCGCCTTTATCACACGCCCGAAGAGACTCAAGACCGGCGGCGCCTGCGCGTTTCTGGACGCTCGCGCGCGACGTCGGTAACGACGGAGGCATGAATGGTCCTGCACGCTCGGAGCGCCGCGCGCACACGCGGATGCCAGTCGACCTCTGGATCGAGGAGAGCCACGGAGGCGCGGTGTACTACCAGCGCGCCACCGACCTCTCGCTCGGTGGGCTCTTCCTCGCGCACACGCTGCCCCACCCTCCGGGCACGCGCGTGAAGCTGCGCGTCGACCTCGGCGATCACGACGACCTCCAGGTCGACGCGGAGGTCGTCGACGACGGGCGCAGCGCGGGCATGGGGATGCGCTTCGTCGCGCCCGACCGCGAGATCCGCACGCGCATCGCGAACTTTCTGCTCGCGATGCGCTCGATCGGCTGATTTTCTAGGGGAATCTGCGGGGGAGAGGGGGCGCCGCGCGGGGCTGAGCGATCAGCGCCGCGCGGCGTTCGCGCGATCAGCAGGGGATGCAGATCGTGAGGCTGCCGAGCATGTGGATGTCGTACTGCCCGTTGTCACACATCGGGCGGCACTCCCAGACCTCGGACTCGAACGCGTAGTGCGGGGTCTGTCCGGGGCCGCAGGTCACGTCGGGGCGCGGGGCGCAGACGACGAGGCCGTCGTAGAGGCCGCCGTACGTGATGATAACCTCGCAGCCGCGCTCGCAGCGCCACGATCCGCCCTGCGTGTAGTAGGGGTAGAGATCGGGCGGGCACGAGGGCGGCGGAGGCACGCAGCGGTACATGTCGGGGCGCACCTCGACGGACACCTGGTTGCCCGAGCAACGCATCGTGTCGCACATCGGGAGGAGCGTCGGCATGTTGTCGCCGGGCGCCACCATCGAGCGGTCGCCGCGCATGTGGAAGTCGCGGCGGTGATAGACCAGCGTCTGCCCCGGTCCGCACACGCACCAGTCAGCGTCGACCTCGCCGTCGCAGTCGTCGTCGAGGCCGTTGCAGACCTCGGTGGCGGGGTTCACGGCGCCGGTGCAGCTGCTCCAGCGGCCGCTCGACTGGCAGGTGATGATGCCCGCGTGGCAGATGCCCACGCCCGCGGCCTCGGGCGCGCCGTTGAAGCACGAGCGCGTCTGGCCCGGCGTGCACGAGCAGCCCTCGTCGATCTGACCGTTGCAGTTGTTGTCGCGGCCGTCGCAGTCCTCGGCCGAGTTGGGCGTCGCGGCGCCGAGGCAGCGACCCCAGTCCGAGGTGCCGTCGGGGTTCGCGGTGCACATCTGCGTGCCGCTCGCGCAGACGCCGACGCCGGCCGTACCGGCAGGGCCCGTGTAGCAGCTGCGGGTCTCGCCGATGGTGCAGTTGCAGCCCTCGTCGATCATGCCGTCGCAGTCGTTGTCGATGCGGTCGCAACGCTCGATCACCGGGAGGAACTGGTCGCCGCACGGCCCCCAGGTGCCCGCCGGGAGGCAGGTCTGCGAGCCCGCGCGGCACACGCCCACGCCGAGCGTGCCCGAGGGACCCGCGTAGCAGCTTCGGGTCATGCCCGCGGTGCAGCGGCAGCCCTCGTCGACCTCGCGGTTGCAGTTGTTGTCGTTGCCGTCACATGCCTCGCTCGCCGCGGGAGCGCCGGAGCCCGTGCATGCGCCCCAGTGTCCGACGGACTGCGCGCCGCCGGTGCCCGTGCACATCTGCGAGCCCCACGCGCAGGGTCCGACGCCCGCGTGCGCGGGGTTGCCCGTGTAGCAGAACTGACGCTGGCCGACATAGCACTCGCAGCCCTCGTCGACCTGGCCGTTCATGTTGTCGTCGAAGCCGTTGCGGCAGATCTCGCCGGGCACCGAGCTGTCGGGGTTGAGGTCGTCGACGTCGGTCATGCCGGCGTCGGTGCGGGGGCGGTCGTTGCGCGCGTCGGTGACCGCGCCGTCACCCGCGTCGGTGCCGCCGTCCATGCCGGAGTTCGCGCGGCACATGCCGCCCGTGCAGATGCCCGTGACGCACTGGTCGCCCGAGTCGCACATGGAGCCCACGGGGCGCGTTCCGCCGCCGGGCGTGGCCGAGCAGACGCCGCTCACGCAGAAGCCGCTCGCGCAGTCCGCGGGGGCCGAGCAGGTCGCGCCGTTGCCGCGGCCCGTGCCGCCCATGTTGGGCTGGCAGACGCCGCTCACGCAGAAGCCGCTCGCGCAGTCCGCCGGGGCGGCGCAGGTCGAGCCGTTGCCGCGGCCCGTGCCGCCGGTGCTCTGGCACACGCCCGCGACGCAGTTGGCGCTCACGCAATCGCCCGCGACGCTGCACGCGCTGCCGTTGGGGCGACCGCCACCCGAGGGAGAGCGACACACGCCGCCGCTACAGTTGGCGCTGGCGCACTCGCCGTTGTTCGCACAGCTCGAACCGTCCGCGCGGCCCATCCCGCCGACGGTGCCCTGGCACACGCCGCCGCCGCAGATGCCGCTGCCGCAGTCGGAGCCCGAGCCGCAGGCCATGCCGTTGGGGCGGCCCATGTTGCCCGCGGTCGACTGGCAGGTGCCCGACGCGCAGACGTTGCTCGCGCACTCGCTGTTGCCCACGCAGGGGAGGCCGTTGCCCCGCCCCATGCCCGTGGGCGACGCCTGACAGGCGCCCATGACGCAATAGCCGCTGCCGCACTCGGTCGCCGACGCGCACGCAGCGCCGTTGCCGCGGCCCATCCCGTTCGCCGTCGACTGGCAGACGCCGGCGTTGCAGACGCCGCTCACGCATTGCGAGTTGCTCGCGC
Organism: Polyangiales bacterium; assembly: GCA_046351535.1. Classification (GTDB taxonomy): domain Bacteria; phylum Myxococcota_A; class Polyangia; order Polyangiales; genus CAISKJ01. The sequence goes on along the minus strand of JAXLYG010000028.1, from coordinate 68,016 downwards.
ACGAGGCCCCGTTCGGTCGGTCGCCGATCTCGGTGCCTCCGCCCTGCTCCGTGTTCGTGCACGCCGCGCCGCATACGGCGATGGCGAGCACGAGCATTGATTTCATCCAGGTCGTCATTCGAAGTCCTCGGTCCAGGTGGAAGGTGTTCTGCGCCCTCTTCGGGTTGACGCGTCGCTCAGTGCACGATGATCCGGTCGATGATGCTGGTCGCAGCGCTCAGACCGGGGATCGCCGAGATCGCGCCGCCGAACCGCACGCGGCGGAAGCGAGCGCGCCAGTACATGTGATAGGCCCACTCGTCGCGGTCTTCGGTGCCGTCGTAGTAGTACTCGGCCTGCGCGAGGCCGACGTGCGTGAAGGCTTCGAAGGTGCCGAAGGCGCCGCCGCCGACGCCGCGGCCGAGCGTGGCCACGTTGACGCCGCGGGTGTTGTTCTCGAAGGGCGTGCGCGACGCGATGGCGACGCCGCGGAGCTGGACGTACTCGCAGTCCTGACCGGGCATGCCGTCGGTGCAGTCGCCGGAGCCGTAGTCCATGTCGTAGTTGCGCCAGCTCGGGCGGTCGGGGGGGCAGAGCGAGGTGCCGATGATGCGGCCGATCCAGCCCGAGACGAGGCTGCGGAAGGGCGCCAGGAAGGGGAAGAACGACAGCGGGAAGGTGAGCGCCTCGCCGATGTTCCGACCCGCCCGGATGCAGAGCCCGCGGGGGTTGTTCTCGAGCGGCATCGGCGCGACGGGGAGCGTGCGATAGGGCACCACGGGCAGGAGGAGGCCGCTGTCGGCCGGGGGGCTGTACGTGCCGCTGAGGGTGCTCGCGAGCACGCGCCCCTGGGCGATGCCCGGGAAGGTGTTCTTGATGATCTCCTGCGCGCTGTGACCGAGCTGGAGCGCGGGCTGGAGGATCGTGCGGGCGTAGGTCTCGACGATGTTGACGAGGATGCGGTCGGCGGCCTCGAGCGCGGGCACGGCCTCGCCGCACACGAGGATGAGCAGCGACCCGCAGGCGATCACGAGGCCGAAGACCGCGCGCTCCACGAGGCGGAGCGCGAGGTAGATGGTCATGAGCACCAGCAGCACGATGTTGATCATCGCGATGAGGTTCATGCCCCGCGCGTGGACGACGGCGCCCGAGAAGGCGATCGCGTCGGCCGCGTCTTGCAGGCGCTCGCGGTACACCAGCGTGTTGCCGATGCCGACGATGTAATAGAGAAAGCCCGTCACGAGCATCGCCATGAAGACGCCGATCACCATGATCGCGCCGCTGTCATCGCGTGCGAGGGATGAACGCGCGTCGTCTCGGACGTCGTCGAAAATGGCCCGTGAAGGGATTGCCGCGCTCATTCGTGGGACCTCGACTCGTGATGCCACCAGAAAGGCTCTCGACGCGTCAAGCGCCCTTCTGGCAATCCGAGGCAGCAGCTCCTTGCGGGGAACGGGCCATGCAATTCCCCCTCTGCCGAAGGCTCCGACGCGTGGTCAATGCACTGTTCGGTGGGAGGCTTTGCTGGTCACTCGACCCCCACGCAGACGCAAGCCTTGCGGTCGTCTCGCGATGGTTTGGAGCATCGTTGACGACGCGCCGCGCGGGTGTTGCCATACCGCCGCATGAGGCCGTTGTTCTTGATCGCGTGGGTGCTCCTCGGCGCAACGGGCGTGCTGCAGGTGATGCCCGACGGAGACCGCCTTGCGCAGCGCAGGCCGCAGCGCATCGGGCCGCGCCGCGCGCCCGGCGGAGGCGGAGGCGTCGCAATCGTGCCGCTCCCCGTGGGCGTGGGACCCAACGGGCGCGCGCCGAACCCCGACCCCGTGCGCTGCATCGCCGACTGCGACAACGACATGCGCACGTGCCTCAACCGCTGCTCGCACGAGAACCCGCGGAGCTGCGAGCGCGTGTGCTTCACCACCGTCGCGCAGTGCTACTCGGTCTGCCCCGGAGACGCCGCGACGATGGCCCTCGACGGCGGCTGGCACCGCGAGACGCCCGCCACGGGCCCGGTGCTCCACACGCTCCCGAGGCGCTGAGTTCCAGCGCTTGACAAGGGGCCGCGCGACGGGTTCTAACCGCCCGCGCATGCAACTCGCGCGAGTGATCGGCACCTGCGTCGCCACCGAAAAGACCGCCGGTCTCCAGGGCGTTCGGCTGCTCCTCGTCGAGCCCGTCGACGCCGCGGGACGCGCCACCGGCACGCCCGTCGTGGCGGCCGACACCGTGAGCGCGGGCGTGGGCGAGATGGTCTTCCTCGTCGGCGCGCGCGAGGCCTCCCTCGCCCTCGAAGAGGCCTTCGTCCCCGTCGACGCCGCGATCGTGGGCCTCGTCGACGAGGCGTGGCGCAGCGACGGCAAGGGCGAGTTCCTCCGCGGCCGCGACGACGTGGTGCGGCGATGAAGCTCGCGCGGGTCGTCGGCACCGTCACCGCCACGGTGCATCACCCCTCGTACGACGCGCAGACGCTCCTGCTCTGCGAGCCCATCGACGCCGCGGGCGCTCGCACCGGCGAGGTCTTCATCGCCGTCGACCGCGCGCAGGCGGGCGTCGGCGACCGCGTGCTCATCAACGCCGAGGGCGGCGGGGCGCGGCAGGTCTTCGGCCTCAAGCCCACCGACAAGCTCGCGATTCAAGACGTCATCGTCGGCGTCGTCGACGCGGTCGAGGGTGAGCCGTGAACGAGGCGAAGGTCCGAGACGAGATCGCCCGAGCCTGCGCGCGCATGGCCGCGAGGGGTTGGGTCGCCAACCACGACGGCAACGCCTCTGCGCGCATCGCACCGAGCCGCTTCGTGTGCACGCCCACGGCGACCGCGAAGGACTCTGTCACCGCCGACTCGCTCGTCGTCACCGACGGCGCGGGCCGCAAGACCGGCGGCCGCGGCAACCCCTTCTCGGAGTACGCGCTGCACCTCGCGATCTACCGCGCGCGCGCCGACGTGGGCGCCGTGGTGCACGCGCATCCGCCCTTCGCGACGGGGCTCGGCGTGAGCGGGCGCGAGCTCGTGAGCTTTCTCCCCGAGGCCGTCGTGTCGCTCGGGGTGCGGGTTCCGCTCGTGCCGCTCGCCGCGCCGGGCGCGCCCGCGGTGGCCGCCGCGGAGCCCTTCTTCGCGAAGTTCGACGCCGTGCTCGTCGCGGGCAACGGCGTGTTCGCGTGGGGCGACGACGTCGAGCAGGCGTACCTTCGCCTCGAGCTCGTCGAGCACCTCGCCACGATCGCCGCGCGCGCCGCGGCCTGGGGCGGACCGCACCCGCTCCCGCAAGACATGATCGAGAAGCTGCTCGAGGCGAGGCGCAAGGCCTTTCCCGGCAGGGCGTAGGGATTGCTAGTTCGGCGGGTGCGTCGGTGACCGCGCGTCGAGGGTCGGCCCGGACGTCCCGACGGCGTGCGGGTCTGCGCTCCGGGCGCTCGGGTCGATGGGCTCTCGTACACCGGCCCCGATGCCGTGTACTCTCGCATGCTGAGGTGGTGCTCTCATGACAGCAGGGACGACGATGCTCGGTTCGACGCTTCCGGAGGTCTCCTTCGGCTTCGACGCGGGCGGTGATGGCGCCTCGTGGCGCGTGCTCCAGCTCCGCGCGAAGGAGGGCCTCTCGGAGCTCTACGAGGCCGTGATCGACCTCGCGACCGACGACCTCCACGTCACGCCCGACGACCTGCTCGAGAAGGCCGCCGTGCTCAGCCTCTCGCGCATGGGCCACACGCGTCGCATCTGCGGCCTCATCCGTCAGGTCGACGACCAGGGTTCGACAGACCGCAGCCGCCTCGCGCGGGTCTACGTCGTGCCGTGGCTCTACCAGCTCTCGCAGCGCGTGACGTCGCGGATCTTTCAGCACATGAGCGCGCGCGACGTCGTGAAGGCCGTGCTGCGCGACGCGGGCGTGTACACCGCGACGCTGCGCGACGAGACGACGGGGCAGTACCCCGAGCGAGAGTTCTGCGTGCAGTACCGCGAGAGCGACCTCGCGTTCGTCATGCGCCTGCTCGAAGACGAGGGCATCGGGTTCTACTTCGCCCACGACGGCGCGGAGGAGTCGCTCGTGCTCATCGACGACGTGCGCGCGTTCCATCCGCTCGCGACGATGGGCGGCGGAGACATCCCCGTGGCGGGCGCCGAGGCCGAGACCGCGTCGATCGAGACCGTGCGACGTTTCGACTGGGGCAAGCTCCTCGCGCCCACGGGCGTCACGCTCCGCGACTACGATTTCACGCACCCCTCGGCGTGGGTGAACATGACGCGCCCGCAGCCCGCGTCGCCGGGCGCGCGCGAGATCTACGAGCACCCCGCGCGCTACACCATCAACGAGTACAACGGCCGCGTCTACGCGAAGCACGACGGGCAGCGCCTCTCGCAGATCCGCCACCAGGAGCACCGCACCTGGGAGCGCACGGGCCGCGGCGCGAGCAACGTCACGGGCTTCACGCCGGGCTTCACCTTCGGCCTCAGCGACCACGGTCGCGGCGACCTCAACCGACGCTACGTGGTCACCCACGTCGAGCACTTCGGCGTCGCCACCGACGCGCTGCGGGAGGTCCACCACGACGAGGTGCGCGAGGGAGACCGCTACCGCAACACCTTCTCGGTGATCGACGCCGCGGGGCCCTACCGCCCCAAGCGCGTCACGCCGCGCCCCCTCGCCCACGGCACGCAGACGGCGCTCGTGGTGGGCCCTCCCGGCGAGGAGATCCACGTCGACGAGCACGGGCGCATCAAGGTGCAGTTTCACTGGGACCGCGACGGCAACAGCGACGACCGCAGCTCGTGCTGGATCCGCGCGTCGCAGTCGTGGGGCGGCGGCGGCTGGGGCTTCGTGTTCGTGCCGCGCATCGGGATGGAGGCCATCGTGACCTTCCTCGAGGGCGACCCCGATCGACCGCTCGTCACGGGCTGCGTCTACAACGCCGCGAACACGCCGCCGTACCCGCTCCCCGAGTCGAAGACCAAGAGCACGCTCAAGACCAACAGCACGCCCGGCGGCGGCGGCTACAACGAGCTGCGCTTCGAAGACCAGTCGGGGTCCGAGGAGGTCTATCTGCAGGCGCAGAAGGACTTCAACGAGCTGGTGAAGAACAACCACTCGACCACGGTGAACGCCAACCAGACCAACACCGTGCACCAGAACCAGACCGAGACCGTCGACCAGAACCAGACGATCACGGTCCACCAGAACCAGACCCTCACCGTCGATCAGAACCAGACGCACACGGTCCACCAGAACCAGACCCTCACCGTCGATCAGAACCAGACCATCACCGTGCACGGCGACCGCACCGTGACCGTCGACGGCAAGGAGGAGATCACCGTCCACAACCAGCGCTGGACCACCATCGAGGGCGGCTACGACTGCCTCGTCGTCGACGGCAACCAGGACGTGACCATCAACGGCCCCGCGGGGTCGAGCAAGCACGTGACGGGCACCGACTCCATCGACGCGACGGAGAAATTCACCGTGTGCGTAGGCGGTTCGAGCGACTTCACGATGGTGCCCGACACGATGACCGGCCAGGCCCCTGCGAAGGTGCGCTTCGACTCGGGGAGCTCGTACATCGAGATGGTGCCGGGCAAGGTCACCATCACCTCGGGCACCGGATCGACCATCACCCTCGACGGATCGACCATCACGCTCGACGCGACGACCATCAACGTGCAGGCGTCGTCGACGCTCATGGCGACGGCGCCCACCACGTCGGTCACGGGCTCCGCGACGCTCACGCTCGACAACGCCGAGATCAAGATCATCGGCACCTCGGTGCACATCGAGGGCTCGGGCGCGACGGGCGACTTCAACGGCAACGTGAAGATCAACGGCTCCACCGTCGAGATGAACTGCTGACGCGGAGCGCCGCGCGCCTCAGCCCTCCCTCACCGCCACCCTCATCGACGTCGGATCGAGGCGCTTCCCCGCGTCGATCACCGCGCGGGGATAGAACGTGTGGCGCCACACGACGCCCTGACGGCGCCACGCGAGCCACCCCGCGCGGAGCATCGTCACCGCGTTGAACACATGACCGAGCGGCCACAGCCACGCGCCGCGCACGGGCACCGCGCAGTGCGCGCTCACGATGACGTGCGTCGCCGTGATCGCCGCGAGCGAGAGCGCTCCCGCGATCGCAGCGACGCCGCCGTGCGCGATCGCCGCGATCGGTAACGCGAGTTCGAAGAGCGTCGGCGCGAGCGCCGTCACGACGGGGCGCCAGAGGCTCCAGCCGAACATTCCGCCGCCCTTGTCGGCGCTGCGAAAGAGGGCCGAGAGCGAGTCTTGAAACACCAGCGAGACCGACTCGCGGCCCACGAAGAGCCGCGTGCGCGCGCCCGACTGCTTGAGGAGCGCGCCAAGCGCGACGTCGTCGGCGATCTCCATGCGGAGGTGCTCGATCGCGCGGGTGTCTTCGAGCCACCGACGGCGCGCGAGGTTGAACGCGCCGACGCCCACGCCGATGCCCGAGCCGTCGGTGTTGGCCCTCCACATTCGCGCGGCGAGCATCAGCACGCGGAGCAGCCCGGCGAGGCTCGCGTCGATCACGAGGCTCACGGGCTCCATCTTCGGAAAGACCGCGACGAAGTCGATCTGCGCGCGCTCCGCGTGGGCGATGATGCGGTCGAGCGTCGAGGGCGCGAGGTGAACGTCGGCGTCGGCGAAGAGCACCCACTCGCCCGTGGCGACCGAGAGGCCGCGGTGCAGCGCGTGGAGCTTTCCGAGCCACCCATCGGGCAGCGCGTCGACGCGGGTGACGATGAGCTCGGGGCGCGTCGGGTCCTCGCGTCGAAGGCGCTCCTGCGCGGCGCGCATGCGATCGAGGATCGTCGGCGTGTCGTCGGTGGAGCGGTCGTCGACCACGACGACCTGGAGCGCGGGGTACGCGCAGCCGAGCTTCGAACGCAGCGCGGCTTCGAGGTGAGCGCCCTCGTCCTTCGCGGGGACGATCACGCTGAGCACGGGCCAGCCCGAGAGCGGCGCCTGCGCGGGCGGGAGCGCGTCGAGCGAGGGCACCGCGCGGCACGAACGGAGCGCGAGCGCGAGCTGCGCGAGCGACGCGAGCAGGAGCACGAGTGAGAGCGCTGTGAGGAGCATCGGGCGGCCTTCGCGCGGGGCGACTGGAGCGAACGCTCCCGAACGTGCGCGAGGGCGGAGCGTATTCCGATGCGGGGGACGTGTATCGCGCGGCGAGGGGGGGTCAGCCGACCCGGCTCGGGACGCGTGCGACGCGCGCGAACATGCGCAGCAGCTCGGGCAGGTCGTAGGGCTTCGGGAGCAGCTCGGTGGCGGCCGCGCGCACCGGCGCGGGGATCGACCAGGCGTCACGCCCGGAGGTCAACACCACCGGGAGCGATGGGTGCCGCAGGCGTAGGTGCGCGAGGAGCTCGGCGCCAGAGACCCCCGGCAGCGTGAGGTCGAGGTAGACCGCGCAGAACCCGTGATCCGTGGAGGCGAGGAGCGCGAGGGCCTCGCTCGCGTTCGAGGCGAGCGAGACCTGATACCCGGCGCGGAGAAAGACCTTCCGCAGCATCCCGAGCAGCAATGTGTCGTCCTCGATGACGAGGACGTGGCCGCGGTCAAAGTCCGCGTGTTTGGAATCCATGAATCGACATTCACGCACAATGATCCGCAGCGGAAGAGGCAGGCGAAAAGAATGCGCATTCGCTGGGAGATTCCGGCTCCGAGACACGCCCCTTCGTCGCCCGGAGAGGGCGCGTCAGCGCCCGCACCAGCGCACGGTCACGCGCCCATAGAACGGAAAGGGCTGATCGTCGGCGCTCGTGACCACGCCCGTCGGCGACGATCGGTCGGCCCCTGCCCTCGGCGCCAGCGGCGGATACGCGTCGATGTAGGGCGCCCTCGCGCGGTCGAAGGCGGCGCCCGTCGCGGGCAGGCCCTTCGCCCGCAGCGCGGCCAGCACGCGCGCTCGCACGTCGATCGACTCGGAGCCCGCGCCCGAGGCGTCGCGGCTGATCTGATCCCACGGGTACTCACGGTCGCTCCGGTGCGGGACGAGCGGGCGGTACGCCGCCCCCATCGTGGCCGTGAAGCGCACGCAGCCAGCCTCGTTGATGGGCGTCGCGCTCACCGTCACGCCGCTGCGCGCGGTGAAGCGATACGAGTACGCGAGCGCGGCCCCCGCGGGCCGTGGCGAGGGGGCGCACACGCGCCAGCGCAGGGTCTCGAAGCGCGTCGCTTCGAGGAGCGCGTGAACCTCGAGGCGATCGACGCGGCCGAGCGACGCGAGCGCGATCTCGTTCACCAGGTGCGCGGGGAAGGGGCTCGCGGCGGCGAAGCGCGTGTCGTCGTCGAAGGCCGTCGCCGCGCTCGCGTCGTGCGTGTAGAGCTGCGCCACGCGGTACGGGTTGACGAGGGCGAGCGACTCGGTGACGCCCGCGTTGGAGCGCGCCGTCGCGACGAAGGTCGGCGGGTGCAGCTCGGCGCCGTAGGGGGGATGACCGCAGTCGAGGATCCACGCGCCGCGCAGGAGCACGCGGTCTCCGTCGCGCAGCGGGAGGCCGAAGGCGTCGCTCGGGAGGAGCGCCTCTTCGATCTCGGCGTGGAGCTCGTCGGGGGGCTCCGAGGCGCCGTGCGGGAGCCACGCGAAGCCCTCGTCGAGCACCACGTCGAGGTTGGTGTCGAGGCCGAAGGGGTGATTGAAGGGCAGGTCGCTCCCGGCGCGCTCGATGCCGCGCGCCTCGCCCGCGACGAAGAACTCGGGCGCGCGCACGGTGGGCCGATCGACGTTGGCCCCCGCGATCACGGGCGCCCACTCGTACGCGACGCGCGCGTCGTCGACGGGGTGATCCGCGAGCTCTTCGAGGAATCCCCGCGTCGTGTCGGTGCTGCACGCGGTGTCGCGCGGCCCCGTGAAGCCCGCGGGGAGCCGCGCGCGATCGGCGCCCTCGTCCATCGGGTCGAGGCCGAGGATGGGGCGCGCGAGGGCGGTCGAGACCCCGGCGTCAGCGAGCGCCGCGCAAGCGGCCTCGGGCGGTGGAGGCGCCTCGTCGGAGCACGCGACGAGGGAGAGCGCGAGCGCGCAGTTCGTGAGTGGGCGGCGCACGCGGCGATCGTACGCCCGATCACCGCGGGTCGAGGCCTTCGAGCGGCGTCGGCGGTCAGCCGCGGTAGCGCTCAGCCGCAGTAGCCCGACGCCCACGCCCGCGGAGAGGCGCCCGTCGCGGGTGCGTCCTGGGGGATCCAGTAGTCGATGGCGATCGACTGCACGCCGTCGGCGAGCGTTCCGCGGACGTCTTGTGTGAGCAGGGTGATGCCCGCGGCAGACTGGATCGCCATGCGCGCGCAGACCGACATCGCGCCCGTCGCCCCGGCGGAGCGAGTGAAGGTGCACGTGCCTCCGAGCCCGTAGGCGCCGGCGCGCGTCTGGTACGCGCCCGAGCAGCTCAGGTCGTAGAAGCGCACACCGTCGGAGCCCGAACAGGCGAGGAGCGTCGCGAGGAGCGCGAGCGGCAGCACGTTCGAAGATCGGGTGCCCATGCGCGACGCGAGGTCGCAGAAAGCGGGCCATTTCACCGCAAAGGCCGTTCGCGGCCGCAATGGCGCGCTCGACGGGTCCGCGGAGGCAACTCCGTGCGCTCGGGCCCCGGAGAGGGCGAACCGATCGGGGCCGTGGGGTGCGTCACCCCGATGCCAGGGGGGTCGTGCGCGCCTCGCGTGATAGCGTCGTCGACCTCCGCGCTCGCCGCGCTCGTCCGATGCTCAACGCGAACACGACAGCACCCAACACGGTGGAGGTCGACGAGGCCGCGCGTCGACGCGATCTGAGCGTGAGCATGATCGACCGCACGATCGGGCTCATGGCGTTCCTCTCGCCGACGCTCTACGTGCTCGGGGCGCGGTTCATGGGCGCGTTGCTCCTCGCGTGCGGGGCGCTCTATTGCCTCTGCCACATCTGGATCCGTCGCGGGCACGAGCTCCGCGCCAAGGTGGGCTTCGTGCTCGGGAGCAACCTGGGCCTCGTGGCCCTCTCGCTCGACGCGGGCTACGAGGCGCGCGTCCACTACCCGCTGCTCAGCCAGATCCTGCTCACGTACATCCTCTTCTCGCCCGACGAGCGCGTGGCGCGGCGGTTCGCGCTGATCCTCTCGGGCGGAGCCTTCGCGACCATCGAGGTCGCGCAGAACCTCTGGGGGCTGCCGGGCCACCTCTCGCCCGCGCTGCAGCACAAGCTGTGGTTCATCGCGGTCTTCGGCACGCTCATCGAGTTCGTGACGCGCGCCCGTGTGCTCTACGACTCCAACCAGCGCAACGAGGGGAGGCTCCGCGCGGCCCTCGAAGACGCCCTCCACGCGCGCGAGGAGGCGCTCACCGCGTCGCGCGTGAAATCGCAGTTTCTGGCGAACACCAGCCACGAGATCCGCACGCCCATGAACGGCATCCTCGGCGCCTCGATGCTCCTCAGCGAGACGCCCCTCGACGCCGAGCAGCGCGACCACGTCGCGACGCTGCAGCAGTCGGCGCACGCGCTCCTGGGCGTGCTCGATGACGTGCTCGACCTCTCGAAGATCGAGGCGGGCAGGCTCGACCTCGAGTCCGTGCCCTTCTCGCTCGTCGACCTCGTCGAGGCCGCGCGCTCGCTCGTCGCCCCGAGCGCGTCGCGCAAGGGCCTCACGCTCGCGGTGACGGTCGCGCCAGGCCTCGCGCCGTGCCGCGCCGGCGACCCGACGCGGCTCCGTCAGGTGCTGCTCAACCTCCTGGGCAACGCGGTGAAGTTCACCGAGTCGGGCTCCGTCGCGCTCACCGTCGAGGCCGCGGGCGACGACGCGGTGCGCTTCACCGTCACCGACACCGGCATCGGCATCCCCCCCGACCGACTGGAGCGGGTCTTCGACGCCTTCACGCAGGCCGACGGCTCGACCACGCGGCGCTTCGGCGGCACGGGCCTCGGGCTCACGATCAGCCGCGAGCTCGTGGCGCGCATGGGCGGCGCGCTCTCGGTCACCAGCGCGGTCGGCGCGGGGAGCGCGTTCACGTTCACCCTGTCGCTGCCCCCCTGCGACGCGCCCGTGCAGCGCAGCGCGCGACGCGACGACGCGCCGACGCGCGGGCTCAACCTCCTCCTCGCGGAGGACAACGCGGTGAACGTGCGCATCGTGACGCGGGTGCTCGAGAAGCTCGGGCACCGCGTGTCGCACGCGCCCAACGGGGCCGTCGCCCTCGAGAAGCTCGCCGCGGGGCACGGCTTCGACGTCGTGCTGATGGACGTGCAGATGCCCGAGCTCGACGGGCTCGAGGCGACGCGGCGGCTGCGCGCCATCGAGGCGCGCGAGGGGAGCGCGCGCGTCCCGGTGATCGCGCTGACGGCGCACGCGATGAAGGGCGACGACGAGGTGTGCCGCGCGGCCGGCATGGACGGCTACCTCAGCAAGCCCATCGATCCGCTGCGGCTCCGCGAGTCGCTCGAAGCCGTGTCACCGCGGCGCTGAGCGCGGCTACCAGCAGAGCTCCATTCCGTCGTGAGCGAGGTCGATGTCGTGCGTTCGCAGGAGCGCGCGCGCCTCGCCGTCGTCGTGCAGGGCGGGGTTCGAATTGTTGATGTGCACCAGGACCTTGCGCGGCCCGCGCACCCCGTCGAGGAAGCGCACGAGGCTCCCGTCGCCCGTGAGCGGCGCGTGGCCCATCACGCGCGCGGTCTTCGTCGACGCGCCCATCGCGACCATCTCGTCGTCGGTGAAGAAGGTCCCGTCGATGAGCACGCAGCGCGCGGCGGAGAGCTCGCGCAGGAGCGCGTCGTCGAGGTCGCGGACGCCGGGCACGTACACGAGCGCCTCGTCGGGGCGCGCGTCGGCCGAGATCGCGTAGCCCACGGTGTCTCCCGCGAGGTCGCCGCGGGGGTCTTCGCGGTGTCGCCCGGCCATGTACGGCGCGGGCTTGCTGGCGACCACGAAGGCGCGGATCGACACGCCCGTGGGCGCTCCCTCGCGGTCGCACACGGCCACGCGCTCGCCGGGCTCGACGCGCCGCACGTGGACATCGCCGTAGGCGCCGAGCACGGGGAGGATGCGCAGCCCCTCGGTGAGCGCCTCCTCGACGCGCGCGGTGCAATAGATCGCAGGCGCGCCGCCCTCTCTGAGCACGAGGAGGCCCGCCGCGTGGTCGATGTCGGCGTTGGTCAGCGCGATCGCGCGCAGCGGGCTTCGACGAAGCGATTTCGGCCAGAGCGAGGGCGTGGCCGCGAGCTGCGACCGCACGTCGGGCGAGGCGTTGAAGAGCACCCAGCGCTCGCCGTCGGCGGAGACGCAGATCGACGACTGGTGCCGCGGTCGCACGTCGCCGTCCCCCGCGCGCGCAGAGGCGCAGCGAGGGCAGCCGCAGTTCCATTGGGGGAGGCCGCCTCCGGCCGAGGAGCCGAGGATGATGGCGCGCATGGTGGGGGGTGTGGTGTTGGAGCGCGCGGGCGCGCTCCGAGGCGATCAGGCGGTGAAGGCGTAGGCGCCGATCTCGGCGCAGGCGCTCAGCTCGACGAACGCGGGCTTCGTCCACGCGCGGGGCGCGGGCTTGCGGGTGTCGCGGGGGGCCTTGCGGTCGTCACGGCGGTCGTTCTTCATGGGGTCTCGCGTGCCTCGATCAGTGGAAGGGTGTCTGGCGACGCTATGCCGTCACCGGCGCGCGGGTCAAGCGGGGCGCCGCACCGCGGGCCGAGGCGCGCGGCGCACGAAAACACTTCGCGCGCGGCGGGGCCGACGTCGGCGCTACGATCCCTCGCCCATGGAAGCTCCCCTCGAAGCCGACGCGCTCGTCGCGAGGCTGCGCGACGTCGGCGCGCGCAAGTACCACGACAAGCACCCCTTTCACACCCTGATGAACGAGGGGAAGCTCACGCGCGATCAGCTCCGCGTGTGGGCCCTCAACCGCTTCTATTACCAGCGCTCGATCCCCGCGAAGGACGCCGCGCTCCTCTCGCTCATGCCCGACCCGAAGGAGCGTCGCCGCTGGCGTCAGCGCCTCGTCGACCACGACGGGACGGGGTCCGACGACGAGGGCGGCATCGAGCGCTGGCTCCGGCTCGTCGAAGCCGTCGGAGGCACCCGAGAGGACGCGTGGCGCGAGGCGCACCTCCTCCCCGGCGTGCGCTTCGCCGTCGACGCGTACGTGAACTTCGTCCGCACGAAGCCCTGGATCGAAGGCGTGGCCTCGTCGCTCACGGAGCTCTTCTCGCCGGACCTCATGAGCCTCCGCATCGCCGCGTTCGAGCGCCACTACCCCTGGGTGAAGGACGACGGACTGGCCTATTTTCGAGGGCGTCCGACGCGGGCGCGCGCCGACAGCGACCACGCCATCGAGCTCGTGCTCAAGCACTGCACCACGCGCGAGATGCAGGAGAAGGCCGTCGCCGCGCTGGAGTTCAAGTGCGACCTCCTGTGGTCGCAGCTCGACGCGATCTGGTGGCACTGCGTAGGGTCGGTGTGATCCCTTCGCTCGCCCGACGCGCGCGCCTGCGGTGGGACCCGACGCGCGGGTGTCACGCGCTCCTCTACCCCGAGGGGGTGCTGGTGCTGAACCCCGAGGCCGCCGAGGTGATCGAGCGCATCGACGGCGCGCGCTCCGTCGAGCACATCGTCGACGCGCTCTGCGAGGCGCACCCCGAGGCGCCGCGAGAGACCCTCTCGGCCGACGTGACGGAGCTCCTCGAACAGCTCGTGGCGCGAGGTTTCGTGAAGATGAGCGAGCCGTGAACACGCAGCCTCCGATGGCTCTCCTCGCGGAGCTCACGTACCGCTGCCCGCTGCGCTGCGCGTACTGCTCGAACCCCACGGACTGGAGCGCCTACACCCCGGAGCTCGACACCGAGGCGTGGCGACGCGTGGCGCGCGAGGCCGCGGAGCTCGGCGTGTTTCACCTGCACCTCTCGGGCGGTGAGCCGCTGCTTCGAAGCGACCTCGAAGACATCGCGCGCGAAGGCCGCGACGCGGGGCTCTACGTGAACGTCATCACCTCGGGCTGGGGCGCCACGCGGGCGCGCATCAACGCCCTCTCCGACGCGGGCGTCGACCACGTGCAGGTGTCGTTTCAAGACGCCGACGAGGCCCTCGGAGACTCCGTCGCGGGGACGCGCGTCCACCAGCAGAAGCTCGCCGTGGCTCGCATGGTGCGCGACGCGGGGATGGAGCTGTCGCTCAACGTGGTGCTCCACCGCGGCAACCTCGCGCGCACGGGGGAGCTCATCGCGCTCGCGGTGACGCTCGGCGCGCAGCGCATCGAGCTCGCGAACACGCAGTATCACGGCAGCGCGCTCGCGCATCGAGAGGCCCTGCTCCCGACGCGCGATCAGCTCGAGGCGTCGCACGCGGTCGCGCGCGCGGCGCAGCGCGATCTCGCGGGCAGGCTCGACGTGATCTACGTGGTGCCCGACTGGTTCGCCGACGCGCCGCGGCCCTGCATGGACGGCTGGGGGCGGCGCTTCATGACCGTGATCCCGACGGGCGTCGCGCTCCCCTGCCCCGGCGCGCACGGGCTCCCGGGGATGGCGATGGAGAGCGTGCGAGACCGCGCGCTGCGCGACCTCTGGTACGAGGGGAAGGACTTCGAACGCTTCCGCGGAACGGCGTGGATGCGCGAGCCCTGCGCGTCGTGCGAGCAGCGCGAGGTCGACTACGGCGGCTGCCGATGTCAGTCCTTCGCGCTCGCGGGAGACCCCGCGGAGACCGACCCCGCGTGCCCGAAATCACCGCGCCACGCGGTCATTCGCGAGGCCCGCGCGATGGGACGGGAAATGTCCGAACGGCTCTACCGCCTCGACGCGCGTCGCAGGCGTTGAGTCAGCGCGAGGCCGTGAGGTCGAGCGCGGCGGGGGCGCGCAGCGTGTGGCGCACCCAGTCGTCGAACTCGACGCGCGCGCCGTCGACCACGTAGCGCGTGCGGTCGTACTGGTAGAGCGGCGCGAAGTCGGCGATGGCGGCGTTGCGGGCGCGGGCGATGACGCCGTTCACGAGGCGCTGCGAGCGCCAGTTGCGAAAGCCTCCGCCCCACTCGGCGGAGCCCGGCGGCGACTGCCTCGGGGTCTCGAAGTGCGGGTGCGAGATGGAGCCGCCGGGGTGCCCGTCGATGAACTGGATCGACCCGTCGGGCTCGATCTCGGTGACCACGAGCACGTGGCCGTTGGTGTCGTAGTACATCGACCCGGGGCGCACCGAGTCGCGGTCGATGCGCGGCGCGTAGGTGTCGCCGTCTTCGAGCTTGGGCGAGAGGCGGAACATCCCCGAGTGCACGTACGAGGGCATCTCGTCGAAGAGCGCGCGCGGCGAGCGGAAGTCGGTCCACTGGCGCCAGAGCACGGGGATGCCCTGGTGGAGGTAGCGCGGATCGCCGCCCTCGCCGCCCATCGCGGCGACGAAGCCGAAGGGCAGGTGGCGCTTGAACGCGAAGTACCCGCGGAGGAGGTACGGCACGTCGGCGCAGTCGGGGCGCAGCCCGAGGCGCACCTCGGCGCGGTCGTAGAGGGGGTTGATCGACGGGCTGTTGAGGCAGTCGTCGAGGTGGATGCAGCGCCGCGAGACGATGCCCCGGCCGATCGCGGTGACGAAGCGGCTGTACTCGTCTTCGATCTCGGGCGTCCACGCGCGCTCGGCGGGCCACGCGTCGCGCATGGGGAGGTCCCACACGGTGCGAGGGCGTCCGTGGCGCAGGCCGTAGGGCGCCGCGACGGTCGCGCGCGGAGGCTCCGCGGGCGTCGCGGTCCGCCGCGCATCGGCGACCATCCCCGCGGCGGCGGGCATGTAGCGCGCGGCGGCGCGGAGCGCGGGGGAGCGACTCGTCCACGCGTCGATGGAGGTCTCGTTCGTCGCGGCGGTCACGGCCGCGCAGGCGATGACGCCGAGGGTGACTCCGGCCAGCGGCGCGATGCGCGAGGTCCTGGTTCGTTGTTGCATCGGGTGTCGTTCCCTGCTCCGTGAGTGGGTTTCGTGCGCGGTTTCTGCGAGGGCGACAAGCGAAGGACGCGTAGCTTCACCACCGTTTCCGCCGTCGCGCAACGTGGCACGCCGCACACACCCCGCGACCGCGCGAACCGACTTCGCGGCGCGCTCGTGAAGCGCACCCCGCGAGCGTTGTCAACGCGGCTCCGATGCGCGGCGCTCACGGCGCGCGAAAACGCCTCTCTCAGCGACGTTTCGACGCGCGCGACGGAGGCTCTCGGAGGGCCGTGAATCTTCGCCCACCGCGAACGCAGCGCGTGATATTTCTTCGCCCCCGAAGAGGTGTCGATGTCCCTCGAAATTCTCAAGTGCCCCAACTGCGGCGCCCCGATGCCGACCACCGTCGTCGAAGCCGTCGTCGTCTGCGCGTACTGCACGCGCTCGGTCGCCAACCCCGCGGCCATGCGCGTCGCGCCGCCGGCGCCCGCTGCGCCTCCCGCAGCGCCGCAAGCGCCCGCAGCGCCGCAAGCGCCCGCAGCGCCCGCCGTCGCGCAGCCCGCAGCACCGCAGGCGCCCGCTGCGCCGCAAGCGCCCGCTGCGCCCGCTGCGCAGAAGCCCGTCGCGCCCGCCGCCGAGAAGGCCCCGGAGCCCGCGGCGAAGCCCGTCGCGCGTCCCGGTGCGAAGCCCGCGGCGAAGGCCGACGCGGCGGCCGAGGCGCCCGTCGCGAAGGGACCCGGCGGCGGCAAGAAGGTGAACATCGCGGGCAAGTCCGCGGCGTCGGGCAGCGTGATGGCGGCGGCGACGTCGAGCCTCCGCAACCGCCCCGCGGCCGTCGAAGAGGACGAAGAGGAAGACGAGGAAGACGAGGAGGAGTTCGAGTGGACCGAGGAGAACATCGTCGCGTATGCGCGCGAGTGCCTCGGCGAGCACGACTCGCTCTTCTACGACCCGAACATCCCGGGGGCGAAGCTCAAGGCCGCGCGCGGGGTCCACAAGGGCACGCTCGACCGTGATGAGCGCGTGCTCGTGCTCTTCGACGACACGGTGTTCGGCGGCGCCGACGACGGCTTCGTCGTCACCACCGAGCAGATCGCGTGGAAGAACATCATGGAAGATCCCAAGCACTTCGCCTGGGACGAGATCGACGCGGACGAGGTCGAGTGGTCCGAAGAGGGCCTCACCGTGATGGGTGAGGCCATCCAGGTCTCTCAGGCCGACGGCGCGGTGATGTACCCCGCCCTCGGCGAGTTCATCTACGAGATGGCCTCGATGGCCGCGGACCTCGAAGAGGAGGACGAATGAACCGAGTCGCCTTCGTCATCGCGCTGGGCCTCGTCGTCGGCTGCCGCGACCGCAACAGCAACAACAGCTCGACGTCGACCACCGTGCCCACGCAGGTCGCGCCCGCGCAGCCGATGCTGCCGCCGCCGCCGATGCCCGTCGCGCCCAACGCGCTCGCCGACGCGGGGCCGCCGCCGATGCCCATCGCGCCCAACGCGCTCGCCGACGCGGGCGTCGCGCCCACGCAGCCGGTCGTCGCGCAGCCCACGGTGCCCACGCAGCCCGCGGCGCCCTCGCAGCCCACCGCGCCCTCGCAGCCCTCGACGGGCACCGGGACGGGCAACACGGTGAACATCCCGTCGCCCGTGCAGGGCGTCCCCGGCGTTCAGGTGCGTCGCGGTCACGGATCGACGACGGTGAACGTCGGCGGAATCCGCATCGCGGTGCCGACGCAGTAGCGCCGACCGCGCACGCCTCGCCTCGCGCCCCACCCGATCTTGACGTGACCCGCGCGGCGGAATAGCAGCGGAGCGGAGGCCTCACACTCCGCCCCCTTCGCTTGGACCTACGCGCATGAAACGCCCCGCTCTCGCCGCGCTCCTCGCCCTCTCCTCGATCGCCTGCTCCGCGAAGGGAACCTCGCCGACCCCGACCGTCGACGCGTCGCCCGCGGACACGTCGCCCGATGTGTCTCCGAGCGATGTGTCTCCGAGCGATGTGTCTCCGAGCGATGTGTCTCCGAGCGACGTGGCGCAGCCCGACGCGTCGCACTCCGACGTGAGCTCGCCCGACGTGACGGTGATGGACGCGCCCACGGACGCAGCCCCGACGCGGTGCGCGCGCGACCTCGACTGCTCGGGGGTGACCTTCTGCAGCCCCGACGGCGTGTGCGTCCCGCTGGTCTGCACGCCGGGGCGGCTCATGTGCGTGAGCCCCGCGCGCGCCCAGGTGTGCGACGGCCGCGGCGCGACCTTCACCGAGATGGACTGCCCTGGCGGGTGCGTCCTCAACAACTGCATGGGCGCGATGACCACGTGCCCCTCGCCGCGCGTCACCTGCGGCACGGTCTGCACCGACGTGCAGACGAGCGCCGCCCACGCGGTCGCTGCGGCAACGCCTGTGCGACAGGGCAGAACTGCGTCGCGGGCGCCTGCGTCACCCCCTGCGCCGCGCCCAACCTCGTGTGCGGAACGACCTGCACCGACGTGCAGACGAGCGTCACGAACTGCGGTCGCTGCGGCAACGCGTGTGCGGCCGGACAGAGCTGCGTCGCAGGCGCGTGCGTCACGCCGTGCCCCTCGCCCAACGTCATGTGCGGCGCGGTCTGCGCCGACGTGCAGACGAGCGTCTCGAACTGCGGACGCTGCGGCAACGCGTGTGCGACGGGGCAGAGCTGCGTCGCGGGCGTGTGCACCACGGCGTGTCCTTCGCCGAGGCTCGTGTGCGGCGGCGCGTGCACCGACGTGCAGACGAGCGTCGCCCACTGCGGGCGCTGCGGCAACCCGTGTGCGACGGGGCAGAGCTGCGTCGCAGGCGTGTGCACGACGCCCTGCGCCGCGCCGAGCCTCGTGTGCGGCGGCGTCTGCACCGACGTGTCGACGAGCGCCGCCAACTGCGGCCGCTGCGGCAACGCCTGCGCGACCGGACAGAGCTGCGTCGCCGGCGTGTGCGTGACGGCGAGCTGCACCGCGCCGAGCATCGTCTGCTCGGGCAGTTGCGTGGATCCGCGCAGCAACAACGGGCACTGCGGCCGCTGCGACAACCCGTGCCCCGGCGGGCAGAGCTGCGTCGCGGGCGTGTGCTCGGTCGTGTGCGCGGCGCCGAGGGTGATGTGCGGCGCGGGCTGCGTCGACCTCCAGACGAGCGTCACCAACTGCGGCCGCTGCGGCACCGCCTGCGGCGCTTCGCAGATGTGCG
This sequence comes from Polyangiales bacterium, assembly GCA_046351535.1. Classification (GTDB taxonomy): domain Bacteria; phylum Myxococcota_A; class Polyangia; order Polyangiales; genus CAISKJ01. The sequence goes on along the minus strand of JAXLYG010000028.1, from coordinate 48,980 downwards.
CCGCGGGGGTGTGCACCACCGTGACGACGAGCGGCTTCCGCGTGCTGTCGCTCTCGACCACGGGGTGCCAGACCGTCGAGCACAACGCCGAGACGGGCGACGACCGCGGCGGCATCGCGCTCACGCCCGACCGCGTGTTCTACAACGCCGACGGACACCTCGGGCGCTGGCAGGCGGCGGACATGTCTGGCTTCGCCGCCCTCACCGGCCCCCGCGACGGGATGATCTCAGACCTCGCGACCAACACGGTCTACTCGGTGATCTCCGACGCGGGGACGGAGTTCGCGGGCTCCAACGCGTCGATGGTGACGCCCTTCGTCATCACGCAGCTCGCGGTGCTCGACCCGACCACCATGGCCCTCACGCCCACGAGGATCACCCTGCGCGCGTCGGTGACGATCACGCACGACGCGGGGTTCTTCTCGGGGCACGGCTTCTTGCTGGTGTACTCGGGGCAGGCGCTCGCGGGCGTGACGCAGCAGTGGTACCGCATCGACCTGCCGTCGGGCGCGGTGACCACGTACCCCGTGTCGGGTGGCATCGCGCACCACGTCTGCGAGGTCGGCGCGTGGTGGGGCGTCGCGGAGCGCGCGGGCACCGACTACTACGCGGTGTTCGTGCGCAACAACACGACGATCGGGCGCATCCATCTCGGAGACAATCTGCAGAGCGTGGTGGGGCTCTACACCGACCTCGCGGACATCTGCTCGATCACGGTCTCGCCGAGCCGCAACCGCTGGTACTTTCACTTCGAGGGGAACTCCGAGATCGCGCCGATGGGCGTGGAGACGACGGGCTACTGCGCCGCCACCTTCGCCGTCACGCCCTGAGCGCGCGCGTTCCAGATCAATCGGGGTGGCAGCCGTCACCCCCGCACACGTCGATGATCTCTCCGGTGCGGAAGAAGTTCGCGATCTGGCGCTGGTGCGCCACGCTGCGGCGCGGGAGCTCGTGCGGGTCGGGGCTCATCTCGGCGCCCGGCGGGCGGTTGCCGGGCGCGGGCCAGCGGTTGCCGAAGTCGTAGAGCACCACGCCCGACCCCGTGCGCGGATACGCGGCCTGCGTGCAGCCCCAGGGCATGCGCTCGCGGTCGTAGTTGGCCATGAGGGGGATGCCGATGTCGGTGCGCGCGGCGACCTCGTTGGTGAGCACGGCGACCTGGTGGTCTCCCTTCGCGGGGCCGACGATGACCGCGTGCGAGGGCGTGTTGGCGAAGGGCTCGACGCTGAGGTGGCGGTAGTAGTTCACGGGGTCGGTGCCGTCCCACTGGAGCTGCGTGTAGCCGAGCACGACGGCGAGGTCCGACGCTTCGGCGTAGACGCCGCGGAGCACGGTGAAGTACGCGACGAAGTCCGTGGAGCGGTGCAGGAGGGTGGAGTAGTTGTTTCCCGGCACGCCGAGGTGGCCGCGGGTGACGTCGGGGGTGACGGCCATGAAGGTGCCGCCGAAGATGCCGCCCTGCGAGTTGCCCGAGTAGTAGAGCTCGTCGCGGTTGACCCGCACGTTGCGTGACGTGAGCGCTTCGAGCCCGCCGAGGCGCTCGCGCGCGGCGCGCGCGAGGAGCACCCATTGGAGGATCCCCTGGTGCAGCCGCTGCCCCACGGCGCGGAAGTAGCTCATGTCGTTGAGCGCGGTGAAGACCGTGCCGATGTCGGCCTCACTCATGCCCGCGAGGCTCGCGGCCACGAGGATGAAGCGGTGCGTGTTGGCGAGCTGTCCGAGGTGCCCCGCGCGCACCTCCTCGTTGCTGCCGAGGAGTCCATGGCCGTAGAGCACGATGCCGTGGGGCTCGCCGCCGATGGCCGAGTGGGGCACGCGCACGATGAAGGGGACGCGCGTGGTTCCCATCGCGACGGGGCGTCCCGAGGCGTCGAGGTTGAGCTCGCGGCCGGGCTGCGGGATGTCGGGGTAGTGACGGTCGACGGTGTAGTCGGGCACCTCGATCGTTCCGCCGAGTTCGAGCGCGATGTTGGCGTCGAAGGGGTGGCCCATCCCGTCGTCGGCGCGGAGAAAGGTGCGCACGTCGTTGATGACCATCGCGGGCCCCTGCGCTCCGACGCGCTGGAGGGCGTCGTCGCGCATCGCGAGCATGCGGCCGTGGAGGGCCTGCGAGCTTGCGGTGTTGAAGTCCCACGCGAGGGTGAGCGACGCGCGCGTGACGCCCGCGGATTCGAGCAGGGTGAAGGTCTCGTTGAAGCGCGCCTGCCGCGGCGCGAGGCGCGGGTCCGTGGCGCCCATTCCGTCGCGCAGGAGGGTGAACGCGCGCGAGGGGGCGACGGCGGCGCCCGCGGTGGTGCGGAGGTTCCTGAACGCGACGACGTAGCGGGTGTTCTCTTTCAAGATCACCGCGGGGCGGAGGAAGAGCGTCTTCTTCGTCGCGTCGCTCTCGTTCGCGTCGAGCTCGACCCAGTGGGGCACGCGACGGAGCGTCGTTCCGCTCACTTCGAAGAGCAGCGTCGCGGCGTCGTCGGCCATCGACCGCTCGATGTGATCCTCGGCGGCGAGCGCGCTCGCGTCGAGGTTGGGGATGATCGTCATGATGGGCGTGCCGACGCCGTAGCCGTCCATGAACGACAGGCTCGACGCGTCGATGAAGGCCCCGCGGCGGTTCTGCGGGAGGCTCGTCGCGCCGAAGCGCAGCGCGTAGCCCGTCGGCCGCGACGTGTCGGCGCGGAGGTAGAGGTTCGACGGCCACGGCATCGCGCACGAGCGCTCGTCGAGCGGATCGCAGTCGGCCGGGTCTTGCGTGGTGGGCGGCGCGTCGACGGCGGGCGCGTCGGTCCTGGCGACGTCGGTCACGCCTGCGTCGACGGGCGTCGCGGGCGTGTCATCGCACGCCGAGAGCGTGAGTAGCGGGAGCCAGACCAACCATCGCGAACGCATCACCATGCAGCACCTCTCCGTGTCGGGCGACGGAGCGTCGTCGCTCGCCCGCGCGCGGTCAATGGGTCGGTGACGATGCGTCGGAGGAGGGCGCGGGCGCGGGTCAGGGGACGGCGGTGCGGGTGCCCACGGCGACGGTGCGCGACATGTTGAGGTACACGTTGCCGCCGCACACGATCACCTCGTAGTTGTCGAGGGAGCGGGGCGCGGGGCCGCCGGTGACCATCCCCTCGCCGTTGTACCGCGACCCGTGGCAGGGGCAGGTCGAGCCCGCCGTGGCGCTCGACGGCGCGGGCACGGTGCACCCCGCGTGGGTGCAGACCGAGGTGTACGCGAAGATCCCTCGCGCATCGCGGCCGACGATCACGCTCGCGGCCTTGACGTTGCGCCAGCTCCCCACGGGGAAGCTCGTCACCGCGCCGAGCATCGTCGCGCCCGCGGGAGGGCACGCGGGTCCCGTGTCGGTCGCCACGTCGGGCGCGCCCGTGTCTGCGGGGGTCGTGTCGGTCGCCACATCGGGCGCGCCGGTGTCGCCAGGCGCCGCGTCGGTCGACGCGTCGAGGGGCGTCGTGTCGGTCGGCGTCGATGCGTCCGTCGGCGCCGAGGTGTCGGTGGGCGTCGACGTGTCGGTCGGCGTCGACGTGTCGGTGGGCGTCGAGGCGTCGGTCTGCATCGACGTGTCGGTGGGCGTCGACGTGTCGGTCGGCGTCGAGGTGTCGGTCGGCGACGTGTCGGTGGGCGACATGTCGGTGGGCGTCGAGGTGTCGGTCGACATCGAGGCGTCACCGCCGGAGGCCGGGTCGGCACCGCAGGCCGCGGCGGCCGCGGCGACCCCGAAGACCAGGATGTTGCGACGGGTCAGCGAAGCGCTGTCGGAAATGGTGTGAGTCGTCACAGGACCTCTCGAAAGGGAAAGCGTGGAGCCGCGGACAATACCCCACGACCGCGGCAATCGTGCACCCCCTGCATATCAGCCAACGCAATCGGAAGCATTGTTCACCCTCGGATCCAGCGTGTAGGGTGCGACGCCACGATGGAGACCTTTGAAGTGGCCGCGTCCGACGCGGAGCGAGAGGCGCTCGGAACGATCCTCTCGCACGCGTTCGGCTTTCCGCAGACCGACGTGCCCACCTGGTTCGAGCGGGCGGGCGCGGAGAACATCTGCGTGTGGCGCCGCGACGACGCGGTGGCCGGCGGGCTCATCACGATCCCGATGGGACAGTTCTTCGGCGGGCGGTCGGTTCCCACGACGGGGATCGCGGGCGTCGGGGTCGCGCCGTGGGCGCGCGGGGCGGGCGTCGCGACGCGCATGATGCAGTCGATCGCGCGCGCGGGTCACGCGAGGGGCGTCGCGCTCTCGACGCTCTATCCCGCGACGGTTCCGCTCTATCAGCGCGCGGGCTACGAGCGCGCGGGCGGGCGCTACGTCACGGCCGTGCGACCGCAGGAGCTCCCCACCTCGCACGACCCCGCGCTGCGCGTGGTTCCGCTGAAGGACCTCTCGTCACCCGAGCTCCGCGCGGTGTACACGCGCTTTGCGAGCGCGCGCGACGGCTGGCTCGACCGCGGCCCCTACCAGTGGACCCGCGTCGAGCGTCCCGTCCGCGGAGACCCGCGCGCCCACGCCATCGTGGGCCCCGACGGCATCGAGGGCTACGTCGTCGCCAACCACAAGATGACCGACGGCCACGACACGGAGCTCATCGTGAGCGACCTCGTGGCGGTGACGCCGAGGGCCGTGACCGAGGCGCTCTCGTTCCTCGGCGCGTACCGCTCGCTCGCGCAGGAGGTCCGCTGGTCCTGCGCGCCGCACGACACGTTCACGCAGCGACTCCGCGATCGCTTTCACCGCGTGTCGCTCGGCGACTTCTGGATGCTGCGCCTCACGCACGTCGCGAAGGCGCTCGAAGCGCGCGGGTACAACCCGGCGCTCGGGGGCGCGGTCACGATCGCGGTGACCGACGCGGTGATCCCCGAGAACGCGGGCGCGTACCGCGTCGAGGTCGAGGGCGGCGCAGCCTCGGTCAAGCGCGTCGAGGGAGGCGCGGAGATCACCCTCGACGTGAGGGCGCTCGCCACGGCGTACTCCGGGTTTCGCAGGGTGAGCGCGCTCGTTCGCGACGGCCTCGCGGAGGGTGACGACGGCGCGGTGCGCTTCGCCGACGCGCTCTTCGCGAGCGAAGGCCCCGCCATGTGCGACGGGTTCTGAGCAGGGATTCGAAGAGGGCCCCGCTATCCCGCCGCGGCTTCGCCGCCGTCGACGAAGATCACGTTGCCGTTGAGCCAGTACGTCTCGGGCCCCGCCAGCGCGACGAGCGTCGCGGCCACGTCGCCCGGCGTCGTCAGCCGCCCGTGCGGATTGCGCGTCTCGGCCTTCGCCGCGATCGCCTCGTGACCAGGGATCTTCTCGAGCGCCGGCGTGCGCGTGACGCCCGCGCAGATCGCGTTCGCCGTGAAGCCTCGCTTCGCGCCCTCCAGCGCGAGCTGGCGCGTCCACGCTTCGAGGGCGGCCTTCGCGGCGCTCACCGCGCCGTATGACGCGAGCGCCGAGCGGCTCCCCTCGCTCGTCATCGCGTACACGCGGCCGTGCTCGGCGAGGTGCTTGCGCGCGACGAGGTCCTGCGTCCAGTAGAGGAGCGACGACGACATCACGTCGAGCGTCATCTCGACCTGCATGCGCGTGAGGCTGTCTCCCTCGGTGAGCGCGGGGCGCAGCGAGCCGAAGGCCAGCGAGTGCATGAGCACGCGCACGGTCTCTCCCTTCGCGCGCTCGGCGAGGCGGCGGTCGACGTCGTCGAGCACGCCCTTTCGCTTGCCGTCGTCGGCCGCGTTGACGTTGTAGAACCACGCCTCGCGGCCCATCGCGCGGATCTTCGCGGTGATCGCCTCGACGTGGGGCATCGTCGAGCGGCGGTCGAGGTGGACGCCGACGATGTCCATGCCAGCCTCGGCGAGCGCGAGCGCCGTCGCCTCACCGAAGCCGCTGGATGCACCGAGGATGAGCGCGAAGCCGTCGAGGGGTCTGCGAGGGGAGTTCATCAGGGCGCGGGAGTGAACACCACCGCGCGCGCGGGGGTCAACCCGACGAAGCGACGCCCGCCACGAGGGCGATCGTGAAGAGCAGCCCGATGCCGAAGGCCACGACGCCGCCGAAGCGGCCCCAGAAGGCCGTGTACGACGACACCTTCTCACCCTGCGCGGTGATCATCTCGTCGAGGTCGACCTGCTGCGAGACGCCGCGGCGGAACCACCCCGTCACCTGCACGGGCTGGCCGATGAGCGCCTTGACGGTCTTGTAGCCGAACCACGCGTTGCCGAAGCCCGGGAGCCAGTGCTCGTAGTTGAGCATCATCAGGCCGCCGCCCTGGTCTTCCATCATCATGTCTTCGCCGAAGGAGGCGCCCGCATCGGCACGTCCGATGATGCCGCCCTGGAGCCGCACGGGCCTGCCGCGGAGGGGCGAGGCGTAGGGGTCCATCATGAGCTCCATCACCGACGTGAGCTGCGGCTCGCCGATGCGGGGGAACTTGTAGAGCCCGCGGATCGCAGCGCCCGCGCCCCACCCGAGGAGCACGCCGCCGAAGCCGAGCGCGCCCACCGTGGCCGAGCCCGCGATGGCGCCCACGGACCCGAGCACGATCATCACGAACATGAGGATCGAGGGCGCGAACCAGATGCCCACCTCGAGCGTGAAGTTGCCGTAGAGCCTCGCGTGATCGAGCTGACGCCCGTACGCGTCGATGGGGTCGAAGCGGAAGAGCGGCTGCTGCCGCATCGCGCCCGCGTAGTCGCAGAGGGCCTTGATGCGCTTGCCCGTGAGGGGGTGCGTGGAGCCGAGCTCGAGCACCTTCGCCCACGGGTTGAAGAGGTCGAAGAGAAAGACCTTCTCGATGCGTCCGATGCCCTCGGCGGTGGCGGGCACGTCGCCCACCTCGTGTCCCGAAATGGCCGCGGCCATGGCGTGTCCGCCGCCGTTGGCCGTGGCGTAGGCGTGGCCCGTCGTCTGCGCGGCGCGGGGGTCGGAGATGCCCATCGCGCGCGTACCGCCGAGGAGCTGCTTGGCGAAGGAGGTCTGGGGCTGACGCGCGATCCCGTAGGCGACCTTCACGAGGGCCATCGAGAGGGCGTTGGGGTTCATGGTCTCCTGCGCGGCGAACTCGTCGGCGTAGTACTCGCGGACGCGCGACAGGTAGAGGAGCAGATATTGTGAGACCCACCAGAAGACGTAGGCCACGGCGGCGACGGCCATCGCGGCCTCGCGGCCCTTGTCGCTGCGGGTGTTCTTCGCCGCCACGTAGATCTGCCAGAGGATCTGGAGCAGCACCGACGCGATCGTCATCACGATGAAGTCGCGGTGGATGATGTGCCCGAGCTCGTGGGCGTAGACGCTCTTGAGCTCCTCGTCGTCGAGGTAGTGGAGGAGCCCGCGGGTGACCACCAGGCGCGACCGGTTGGCCGTCGAGCCGTAGCAGTAGGCCGTGGGGTTCATGTCGTCGATGAGCTTGAGCGCGGGGACCTTGATCCCGTGCTTCTGACAGGTGTTCCAGACGAACTGGGCCACGGCGGGGCGGTACTGGCCGAGCTCTTCGATGGAGATGTCTCGACAGCGGTAGAACCAGCGGTTCGAGAGGTCCATGAGCCACGGCGAGATGAACCACATGAGCAGGTTGATGCCCACGGTGAGGCCCACCGCCACGAGGAGCCCGAGCACCGGCCCGAGGGCCCCGCTGGCCGCGTCGCTGAGCGCCGCGATCATGAAGGGCGACACGAGGATGAACACGAACAGACTCATGACCGAGATCGTCAGGAACGATGCGAAGATCGCTTTGGACCGCATCCGAAATGCCCTCCTCCCAGCGGCGCCGCCGGGAACCGCTGTCGGTGGTTGCAACTGCTCCGCGCGCGAAGCGCCGCGAGTATATGCGCCCCGAGGCTCCGCGCGAGCCCGTATCGCTTGCGGAGGAGCGCGCCGGGTGTGTTAGTTTCGCCGCCACGATGGGCCTGCGAACCGCCGTCACCCTCGCGCTCGGACTCGCGCTCGCGGGCTGCACCATCGAGCGCACCCGCCAGCTCGGCGACGACTGCCTCATGGACCGCGAGTGCGCTTCGGGCCTGCGCTGTCAGTCGAGCCTCGACGGCACGCTCCGCTGCACCTCGCCCGCGCGCTTCGACGTTCCGCTGATCCCGGGCACCGACGCGACGCCCGAGGCCTCGTCCGAGACCACGCCGCCGCCTCCGCCCGACGTCACCGACGCCCCGCGAGACACCGCCACGCCCGATGCCACCACGCCCGACGTCACCGACGCCGCGCGAGACACCGCCGCGCCCGATGCTTCCACGCCCGACGTCACCGACGCCGCGCGAGACGCGAGCGATGGCGGCGATGCGAGCGACGCGAGCGATGCGAGCGATGCGAGCGACGCCGGTGACGCGAGCGACGCGAGCGACGCGAGCGACGTGACGGACGGCGGCGACGCGTAGAGGCCCCCTCCCGGTTTCACGCTCACTGCTGCTCTCATCTCGCGGAAGAGCGGATCGAGAAGGTCGTTTCGCTGAACCAGGGATGCGGAGAAGGGGCTCGCCCGGGGTTCGACGCACGGGATCGCGGCGTGTCTCGCCTCGTGGGAGCCAGAGATTGACGCGCGATGCGCGCCTTGTGGAACCTGAGATTGACGCGCGCTGCGCGCTTGTGGGGGCCTGAGATTGACGCGCGATGCGCGCCTTGTTGGAACCTGAGATTGACGCGCGCTGCGCGCTTGTGGGGGCCTGAGATTGACGCGCGCTGCGCGCCTTGTTGGAACCTGAGATTGACGCGCGCTGCGCGCTTGTGGGGGCCTGAGATTGACGCGCGCTGCGCGCCCGGGGTTTGGCGCACGGGATCGCCGGGTGTCTCTCCCCGCCTCACCGCCGGGCAACAGAGGGTGGCGCCCCCACAAGGGGGGCGGGAGCTGGCTGTCGCTCTGAAGAGGAGGCGCTCGGGGCGGCGTGCGCACCCCTTCCTTGCGCACTTGAATTGCCCGCTTCGCACGGCCCTTTCCGCGCGGGATGCGTGTTGGCATCGCCGCGGTGTTGGCGTCCGCGATGACGCGATCGAAATTGCGCGTCTTGATGGCGACAGCCAGCTCCCGCCCCCTTGTGGGGGCGCCACCCTCTGTTGCCCGGCGGTGAGGCGGGGAGAGACACCCGGCGATCCCCTGCGCCGAACCCCGGGCGCGCAGCGCGCGTCAATCTCAGGCCCCACAAGGCGCGCAGCGCGCGTCAATCTCAGGCTCCAACAAGCGCGCAGCGCGCGCAATCGCCCAACAAGGCGCGCAGCGCGCGTCAATCTCAGGCTCCCACAAGGCGCGCAGCGCGCGTCAATCTCAGGCTCCAACAAGGCGCGCAGCGCGCGTCAATCTCAGGCTCCAACAAGGCGCGCGACGCCACGATCCCAGGCGCCGAACCCCGAGGCGAGACACGCCGCGATCCCGTGCGTCGAACCCCGGGCGAGCCCCTTCTCCGTGTCCCTGGTTCCGCGAAAAGACCTTCTCCATCGGCTCTTCCGCGAGATGAGCGCAACGATGAGGTTTCACGCGGGATGGACGGCGAGCGGGCCTTCACGTGTTCCACACGAGGTCTCGCACGCGCAGCGTCCCGTCGCCGGAGCTCTCTGCGACGAGGCGATCGCCGAGCCACGATTCGCGCGTTGACGCCTCGGGAGACCACGCGCCGACGACCTCCAGCGTGCGTCGATCGACGCGCTCGTAGCGTCCGCCCGTGAGCCGGAGCAGGTCGTCGCGCCACCAGCCGATCACCTCGTCGCGCGCGCAGAGCAGGGTCACGTACGCGACGCCCGCTTCGACGAGCGTCACGCCCTGCCGCATCGAGTCGGCGTCTCCGCAGCGCACGGCCAGCGTCGCGCCGTCGCCCGAATACGTCACGGCCGACGCGCCCGTGAGCGTCATCGCCGCGCGGATCGGGCGCCCCTCGCGGTCGACCTCGCGCACCGTGTCGTCGCCCGCGATCGCGATGACCGACGCGTCGGGCGCGATCGCCACGGAGCGCATCACGTCGTCGGATCCATCACCGAGCGCGCGCGTCTCCGCGGTCTCGACGTCGACGAGCGTCACCCCGGGGAGCGGCACGTAGAGCAGCCCCTGCGTGACGCAGCGGGTGAGCACGACGAAGCGCCCCGAGGCGTCGACCGAGGCGCACTCCGGGTCGCTGTCGAGCTCGACCGTCCGCGTGCGCTCGCCGGTGCGGAGGTTCCATCGACCGAGGGCGCGATCGCCGCGCGCGACGAGGGCGTCGCCGACGATTCGAAGGGGGCCGAGGGCGCCGTCGAGCGTCGCGATCTTGCGCGCGTCGTCGAGGCTCCACGAGGCGTCGTCGATCACCGCGACGCCGTCGCCGAGCATCACGTCGCCCACGTGCGGCGGCTCGTCGGGGCCGAGCCTTCGACGCGCGTCGACGTCGTAGACCTGCGTGCGAGGAGGCCCGAAGAGCGAGGTCATGAGCGTCGCGCCGTCGGCCGAGAGCGCCGGCCCGCTCGCGCGCGGACACGTAACAACAAGCGCTCCGTCGCGGGTGTCGTAGACGCGGGTGGCGCGCGCGTCGCGCGTGGCGAAGCGCGCGCCGTCGCGGGCCACGGTGACCGCCGTGCTCCACGGGATCGCGTGCGTCTTCACGTCGTTGTCGGGGAGCGTGACGGTCACCGCCGTGCGCGACGCGTCGAGGGCGATCGTCGCGTGAGACACGGGAGGCTCTTCGGATCGAAGCGCGCCGCTGTGGAGGTCGTAGCGTCGGCGGTGGGCTGCGGTGTCGACGACGAGCGTCTCGCCGTCGAGTTCGACCGCGGTGACGTCTCGCCCGAGAGGGCGATCGCCCCACACCGCGAGGAGCGCGCCGTCTGGAACGGACCAGATCCACGTGCTCGGGAAGCCCGCGATCACGGCGACGCGCGCGCTCACGCCCACGGCCCACTGCGGCGTCTCGCGGCACCAGAAGCGCGTCGAGCCGAGCGTGACGTCCATCGCCGATCGCGGTGATCGCTCAGCGCATCGGGACGGGCAGCGGAACGCCGCGCGCCCTCACGCTCGCGGCGCGCACGGAGCCGCCCGAGAGGAAGAAGAGCGTGTCGCCGTCGAAGGTCCCGCCCTGCCCGAAGGCCAGCGCGCGCACGCCCGCGACGTCGGTGACGAGGGTCGTGGTGTCGGTCCACGGCTCCGACGCGCGCACGACGCGTCCCCCCGTCTCGTCTGCGACGTAGACGTTTCCGCACTGGTCGAGGCTGAGGCCCGAGACGCTCCCGAGCCCGCGCAGCACGCCCGTCGCGTCGCTCGGCATGAGGTCGCCGAGCACGGTGCGCGAGAGGCCGACGCGGTAGAGCGATCCGCCCATCGCCGTCGAGGCCACGTAGAGCACGCGCCCCGAGGCGTCGAACGCGAGCGCCGTGGGCCCCATCACGTCGGAGATCATCGGCGACACATCGACGCCGCCGCCCGCGTCGCCCGTGCGGAACGTGAGCCTGAAGACCCGGTTGCGCGGCGTGTCGCTGAACCACACGGCCCCCTCGCCGTCGACGGCGAGACCTCCGACGCGGCCCGCGGTGACGCGGAGCTGCGGTGCGCCGCCGTCGCCCGACGCCGCCGTGAAGATCGCGCCCTCGCCGGGCACGCCGCCGTCGAGCGATCCGCCCGCCATCGTGGGCGTCACCGCGAAGACGAGCTCGCCCGAGGTGAGGTAGCGCAGCGCCGTCACGTTGCCCGCGAGGCCCGTGAAGCGCAGCGAGCGCGCGCCCATCGCGCCGATGCCGAGCACGTCGCGGAGCGAGGCCACCGAGAGCTCGCCCGCGCCGTCGAAGGCGAAGTCCGTCGCGTCGGGGAGGCGGTCGTAGACGGACATCGCAGCCACGGGGTCGCGCGGCAGAGACCCGCAGACGCTCGCGTCGGTGACGTCGGTCACGTCGCTCGCGTCGCTCACGTCGACGAGCGGGACGTCAACGGGCGGCGGCGTCTCGGGTCGGTCGATGGAGGGCGCGTCGACGACGTCGGGACCGCCGAGGTCGCTCCGTGGCGCGTCCATCGATGCGTCATCGGGTCGCAGGGTCTCGTCGGGAAAGCACGCCCCGATCGACGCAGCGCAGAGCGCCGTCAGCATGAGGTTGCGCGTGATGGTGCTCATCGTGTTCGGGGTGGAGCGTCCATCGGTTCTCGGCGCGGGGTCAAGCGTGCGCTTGACAAGCGAGGGGTGAGTCCCGACACGTTCAGGCCGTGAAGACACGCACGACAACGCGCCTTGCCCTCTGCGTCGCCGCGCTCGCGGGTTGCGGCGAAGAGGTCACGCGCTACGCGCCGCTCGACGCGAGCGCGTGGGACGCACCCGCTGCATCGTGGGAGCTCCCGGACGGCGGCGCGGCGGGCTACGGCTTCGTGAGCAACAGCCTCATGAACTCGGTCTCGGTGCTCGACCTCGCGTCGCGTCGCACCATCGCGACCTTGCCCGTGGGCGTGGTCCCGCTCGCCGAGAACGGCCCGCATCACCTCGCCGTCGACCGCGAGTCCAACGCGATCTTCATGCCCCTCTCGATGCCGCCCTCGGCGATCCCCACGGGGCCTCACGCGGCGCACGGATCCTCGACGCGGCCGGGCATTCTCATCAAGCGCGCGCTCGACGACTTCAGGCTCCTCGGGCGCGTCGACGTCGACGCCAACCCCGGCGACATGCTCCTCTCGCCCGACCGTCGTCGGATCTTCGTGTCGCACTTCGACCTCGTGCGCGCGCAGAACAACATCAACAACCGCGAGGCGCAGCGCTCGAACCTCATCGTCGTCGACGCCCGCACGATGGAGCGCACCCTCTCGATCCCGGTCTGCGTGGCGGCGCACGGCCTGGCCGTCTCGCCCGACGGAAACACCGTGTACATGGCGTGTTACGGCGACGACGCGCTCGGCGTGGTCTCCTTCGCGACGACGCCTCCGTCGGTGCGCCTCGTGCCCATCAACGGCCAGCTCTCGATGACGCCCACGTCGCCCACCTACGGCCCCTACGCGGTCACGCGCTCGCCCGACGGGAGCACCGTGTGGGTCTCGTGCTCGCCGCCCGATCCGTCGGCGGGCAACCGCGGGCTGCTCATCGCCTTCGACACGCGGACGGGCGCCTTCGACACGACGCGCGTCACGCGCTCGCTCATCGGCACGCCGCTCTTCGGCGCGTACTCGCCCGACGGCGCGACGATGGTGATCCCCCTCCAGGGCCGCGACGCGCTCGCGCGGGTCACCACCTCGGCGCCGCTGCGCGTGATGGACCAGGTGCCGGTGAACGCCGCGGAGTGCGCGCTCCCGCACCAGGTGAGCCTCGGGCCCGACGGGCGCTACTACCTCGTGTGCGAGGGCGTCCACGACCGCATCCGACAGGAGCGCGGGAGCGTGCTCGCCCTCTCGCCCGACGACCTCTCGGTGGTCGCGCGCTACGAGGTCGGCGTCTTCCCCGACGCGATCTATTTTCTCGGAGCTTCACGGTGAGAGTCATCACGGTCTTCGCCTCGCTCGCCGCCCTCGCGGTCGCCTCGTGCGGCGACACCGAGCGCCTCGCGCCCCTCGCCGAGAAGGGCGCGCTGCTCGCGTCGGATCCGCGCGTCACGCGCTCGCAGTACAACGCCTTCTCGTGCCTCACGTGCCACCCCGTCGCCGTCGGGTCGCAGGGCCAGCGCGTGCTCCCGGGCGCTCCGCTCCAGGGCGCCGCGCGGCGTCCGACGTATTGGGGCGGCGAGGTCACGCACCTGCGCGAGGCCGTGGAGCGCTGCTGGACGAGCTTCATGCGCGGCGTGCCCGCGGACCTCGACGGCCCCGACGGACAGGCCCTCGGCGCGTGGCTCGACGCGCTCGCGCCCGCAGGCTCGACGACGGGCACGGCGGCCGTCGCGGTGACCTGGCCTCGCACCGTGCGCGACCCCGGCGACGGCGGAGACCGCGCGCGAGCCCTCGCGCTCTGGGGCCGCGCGTGCGCGTCGTGCCACGGCGCGTTCGAGAGCGGCAGCGGACGCATCGGCCCCCTCGCCTCGGTGCTCCCGCGCGACACGCTCGTCGAGCACTGCGACGACGACCTCGCGCAGGTCGGCTACACCGACCGTCAGGCGTACATCCGCGCGATCGTGACGGAGAAGACCCGCCACGGGAGCTTCCTCGGCTACGCGGGGGTGATGCCGCCCTTCGCCAACGAGGCGCTCAGCGACGCCGACGCGCGCGACCTCGCGTCGCTCTTCCGCTGCCCGTAGACCGTCAGCGCCAGTAGACCTTCTCGAGAAAGACCTGGGCCATGTAGGCCGCGCCCCAGCGGATCACCTGGAGCTTGCGCACGCCGCCGATGCGCGGCGGCTCGTCGCCGGGGATGTCCGCGAGCTTGAGCTTGCGCTTGGCCGCGCGGATCGAGAGCAGCGGCTCGCAGCCCATCACCGTGCCGAAGAGCTTCTCGGTCACGTAGCTCTCGTCCTTGAGCATGTCGAGGTCGCGGAACAGCTCCCGCTTCCACCCGCGGTAGATCACCATCGCGTCGGTGTAGCGGCCGCCGTGCACGAGGTTGATCACGTTGGTGAAGAGCCAGTTGCCGAAGCCCGTGACGATGTCGTCGTCGACGCTCTTCGCCCCCGGCGCGTAGCGCGACACGATCACCATGTCGTACCCGTCGGCCATCTTCTGCACGAGCGGCGCGATGAGCTCGGGGATGCTGTTGCCATCGGGCGAGAAGGTCACCACGATGTCGCCGCGGAGCTGCGGGTACACCTCGATGTACGCGTGGCGGATCCCGCGCTTCTTCTGCACGTAGACCTCGTAGCCGTGCTCCTTCGCGTACTCGATGGTGCCGTCCGTCGAGCCTCCGTCGACCACGATGATCTGGTCGACCCACTCGGTCGGAACCTTCGGCATGATGGCCTTCATGCCCTCGACCTCGTTGAGGGTCACCACCATCAGCGTGACGGTCGGACGGTTCGTCGGCGTCGCGGTCATCGGAGCGCTCCCTCGCTCTCGCAAAGACGCGGAGCCCTCGTCGGCTGTGAGTTCGCCATGGATGCGGTTGTCTTCGAGCCCCGCGGCGATGACAAGAATTTTCGGTGAGCGCCCGACCGCGCTCCCCGCATAGACTCGGAGGGCGCGAGCGCCATGAGAGACCCCTTCAGGATCGACAGCGAGAAGATGTCACTGCACCCTCGCCGCGTCGCGCAGTGGCTCGACGCGCAGGGCGACTGGGAGAAGGCCCGCGAGGTCTTTCCGATCTACGTCGAGGTCTCGCCCGTGGGGTACTGCAACCACGAGTGCACCTTCTGTGGCGTCGACTACATGCTCGACCGCCCCGACAAGCCCATGCTCCGCCCCGAGGTGATGACCCGCCTCCTCGACGACATGGCCGCCAACGGCGTGTTGAGCGTCATGTTCGCGGGCGCCGGCGAGCCGCTGCTCTACAAGCCCCTCGCCGACGCGATCGTCCACGCCGACCGCAAGGGCGTCGACACCTCGATCACCACCAACGGCGTGCTCCTCACCGAGGCCTTCGCCGAGAAGGCCCTCGCCGCCGAGCGCCTCCGCTGGATCAAGGTCTCGATCAACGCGGGCGAGCGCGAGACCTACGCGCGCATCCACCGCACGAAGCCCGAGGATTTCGACAAGGTGCTCGCCAACCTCGAGGCCGCCGTGAAGGTGCGCGAGCGCCTCGGCTCGAAGTGCACCCTCGGCGCGCAGATGGTCGCGCTGCCCGAGGTGCGAGGCACCGACCCGAAGCGCCCGCTCGTGCCCGTGAAGTGGCCCGCCAACTACGACACCGCGCCCGAGCTCGCGCGCAGGCTCCGCGACGTGGGCGTCGACTACCTCGTGGTGAAGCCCTACTCGCAGCACCTCATGAGCAGCGAGACGCGGGCCTACGAGGGCACCGTGTACCCCGACGCCGCCGCGTGGGCGAAGGACCTCCGCGCCTACGCCACGGAGCGCTTCAACGTCATGGTGCGCTACGAGACCATGAAGGAGCTCCAGCGCGCCGATCGGGGCTACGAGCGGTGCCACGCGACGCCCTTTCACTGGGCCTACGTCGAGGCCGACGGAGAGGTCTGGGGGTGCAGCGCGTACCTCGGCCGCGACGAGGGGGATCAGCACTTCGGCGACGAGCGCTTCCGCTACGGGAACGTCAACGCCTCGTCGTTCGGCGAGGTGTGGCGCGGCGAGCGTCGCAAGGCCAACTGGGCCTACGTGCGCGACGGGCTCGACATCTCCGAGTGCCGGCAGAACTGCCGGATGCACCAGGTGAACCTCTACCTCGAAGCCGTGCTCAACCCCGGCGCGCACGTGAACTTCATCTGAGCCCCACCCGAATCCCCCACCCGATGAACGCACCCGACGACTTCGAACTCTATCGCCGCCTCGTGCTCGTGCGACGCGTCGAGGAGTGGATCATCGCGCAGTACGCCGCCCAGAATGCGGCCTTCGCGCGCAAGGAGGAGCCCGACCTCTCGATCCGCTGCCCGACGCACCTCTCCATCGGACAGGAGGCCGCCGCCGTCGGCGTCTGCGCCGCGCTGCGCGACACCGACGTCGCCTACAGCACGCACCGCTGCCACGCGCACTACCTCGCCAAGGGGGGCAGCGTCGACCGCATGATCGCCGAGCTCTGCGGCCGCGCGACGGGGTGCTCGAAGGGCAAGGGCGGCTCGATGCACCTCCTCGACGTCGACCGCGGGATGTACGGCGCGTCGGCCGTCGTCGGGGGATCCATTCCGCTCGCGATCGGCGCGGCCTTCGCGTCGGTGATGCAGGGCCGCGACGACGTGGGCGTGGCCTTCTTCGGCGACGGCGCCGTCGAGCAGGGGATCTTTCACGAGAGCCTCAACTTCGCGTCGCTGCGGAGCCTCCCGGTGATCTTCGTGTGCGAGAACAACTTCTACGCGACGCTCTCGCACGTCTCGGGGCGACAGCGCGTGGGCATCGCGCAGCGCGCGCACGCCTACGACATGCCCGGCGTCGAGGTCGAGGGCGTCGACACGCGCGCGGTCACGGCCGTCGCGCGCGAGGCCGTCGCGAGGGCGCGCAGGGGCGACGGTCCGACGCTCCTCGAGGTCAAGGCGTACCGCTGGATGTCGCACGTCGGCACCGAGTTCGACACGGGCAAGATGAAGCGCAGCGCCGAGGAGCTCGACGCGTGGAGGCAGCGCTGCCCCGTGGCCTTCATGCGCCGCGCGCTCGCCGCCGCGGGCGTCGACGACGCGCGCCTCGACCGCGCAGAAGACGATGCGCGCGCCGCGATCGAACACGGCGTCGCGTTCGCGCGCGCGAGCGCGGAGCCCGCGGCCAGCGACCTCATGCGCGACCTCGCGGGGGAGGCTGCCGTATGGCCCGGGTGATCGCCTACAGCGACGCGCTCGCCGAGGCCGCCGTCGTCGCGATGGAGCGCGACCCGAGCGTCTTTCTCATGGGCGTCGGCGTCGACGACCCGGGCGGGATCTTCGGCTCCACGCGGGCGCCGTACCTCCGCTTCGGAGACAGGCGCGTCTTCGACACGCCCATCAGCGAGCCCATGCTCACGGGCATGGCCGTCGGCGCCGCCGCGAGCGGGATGCGACCGCTCATGGTCCACGCGCGCAACGACTTTCTGCTGCTCACGCTCGACCAGCTCGCCAACCACGCGGCCAAGTGGAGCTACATGGCGGGCGGACGGCTCAAGACCCCCGTCGTCGTGCGCGCCGTGATCGGCCGCGGATGGGGCCAGGCCGCGCAGCACTCGCAGAGCCTGCAGGCCGTGATGGCGCACTTCCCCGGGCTTCAGGTCATCATGCCCGCGACGCCCTACGACGCGAAGGGGATGCTCCTCTCGGCGCTCGAAGGCGACTACCCCGTCGTGTGCCTCGAGCACCGCTGGAGCTACGGCGTGACGGGCGAGGTTCCCGAGGGGCACTACACCGTGCCCATCGGCGAGGCGCGCGTCGCGAGGCCCGGACGCGATGTGACCGTCGTGGCCCTCTCGCAGATGGTGGCCGAGGCGATGAAGTCCGCCGACGCGCTCGCGAAGCAGGGCGTCGAGTGCGAGGTGCTCGACCTCCGCGCCGTGAGACCGTGGGACGTCGAGGGCGTGTGCGCCTCGGTCCGTCGCACCGGCCGACTCGTCGTGGCCGACACGGGGTGGATCACCTTCGGCGTCTCGGCGGAGATCTCCGCGAGGGTCTCCGAAGAGGTCTTCGACGCGCTGCGCGCGCCCGTTCGCCGCGTGGGACTGCCCGCCGTGCCGACGCCCTGCGCGCCCTCGCTGGAGCGCGCGTACTACCCCGGCGCCGACGACGTGACCCGCGCGGTGCTCGACGTGATGCGCGGTGACCGCCCCCGCGAGGCTCCCGAGCTCGCGCCCGAATCGCGGATCCACAAGCCCTTTCAGGGGCCCTTCTGACCGTCGACGCGGCCGCCCGGTCGCGTGATCTCCAGCGCGGGTGACCACCGCTGACCACGCGGTGCATCGAATGTGACCACCGCGACACGCGCGACGCGTCGTACGGTGCGACTCGCCGTCGGCGCCGTTGCCGCACGGCGCCCATTCCCTGGAGGGGAATTCGATGATCGCACTGCGCGACCGTGTCTTCGTGTGCCTCCTCGCGAGTCTGTCGACCTTCGTCGACGCGTGCTCCGACAGCGCTCCGCCGCAATCGAACGGCGTCGAGACCTTCGCCAACCCGCCGGAGCTCGCCCCCGACTCCGACGGCGTCTATCAGCTCCGCTACGGCCCGCACGAGGTCACCCTCGACGGCCAGCGCTACTGCATGCGCACGTACAACGGCCTCGTCCCCGGCCCCACGATCCGCGTGAGGGCGGGCAGCGACCGCCGCGTGCGGGTCAACCTCCGCAACGACTTCTCGCGCGTCGACGGCCGCGAGATCTCGGGCATGGAGGGCAACGAGCCCCCGACCTGCCACGACTTCAACGTCACGAACCTCCACTTTCACGGCGGGCACGTGCAGCCCAACTTCGCCACGCCCGACCCCGCGCACCCCTGCACCGGCGACGGCTGCGCCTCCGACGGCCGCTACTACGGCGACAACGTGCTCGTCACCGTGAACCAGGGCCGCTCGGCGCAGTACCGATGGGACCTCGACGAAGACGGCCCCCACCACGAGGGCACCGACTGGTATCACCCGCACACCCACGGCTCGACGGCCATCCAGGTGGTCAACGGCGTCGCGGGCGCGCTCATCGTCGAAGGCCCCCTCGACGCCGAACCCACCGTGCGCGCCACGAAGGAGCGCGTCATGGTCATCAACGAGATCCCGCTGCACCACGCGACGGCGATGCCCCTGCGCGCGGGCGACGTGTGCAACGAGAACAACCTCTCGATCGACAACTTCCTCTCGGTCACCGAGGGGATGCCCATGCTCATCAACGGCAAGGTCAAGCCGCGGCTCATCACCGCGCGCTCGCAGGTCGAGCGCTGGCGGATGATCTACGCGGGCACCCCCGACGAGATGGGCATGACGCTCCGCTACGGCCTCGACGCCAACTGCGAGCGCTACGACCCGATCCGCAACGTGGGCGTCGTGCAGTACGCCCGCGACGGCGTGACCATGCCGCACTACTACCGCAACGACGTCGTGTGGGTGTCGCCCGGCTACCGCGTCGACGCCTTCGTGCAGATGCCCGCCACGGCGCAGACGCTCTGCCTCGTGGGCCGACGCACGCACGACCTCGCGGGCACCGTGATCGCCGTCGTCGAGGTGCGCGACGACGCGGGCGCGGCCACGTCGACGACGATCCCGCCGGAGAGCGTGGTGACCTCGCACGCGCCGCCCGTCACCTGGATGGGCAACGTCGACGGCGCGATGACGCAGGTGAGCTGCGAGTCGGTGACGCGGCTCCATCAGCGCGTGGGGCTGCTCATGCCGCCCGTGGCCGTGCCCTCGTCGACGCGGATGTCGAGCGGCGGCGCGTGCAATCCGACGGAGCACCACGACGTGCCCGCGGGCTCGGTGTGCCAGTGCCCGTCGCCCAACATCAACTGCCGGAGCTTCGAACAGCGCCGCGCGCGGGGCTACCGCAGCGACCGCGTGGGCGTCGTGGGACGCAGCGAGAAATGGGAGATCGTCGCGCTCGACGGGCACCCCTTTCACATTCACATCAACCCCTTCGTGGTGTGCCCCAACGATTCGAACAAGGAGCCCAACTTCGCGCACTGGCGCGACACGTTCTGGGTGCAGGTCGACGACCGACCGCGGCAGGTGCTCATGAACTTCCGCCGCTTCACGGGGAGCTTCGTGGAGCACTGCCACAAGCTCAACCACGAGGACGAGGGCATGATGGAGCTCGTCGAGCTCTGCGCCGAGGGCGACCGCGAGTGCCAGTGCCAGCGCACCGACGCGATGGGCCAGTGCGTGAGTCAGGCGGGCTGCCAGGCCGACGATCGTCAGTGCCAGTTCGCCGCCACCGCGACGGCCTCGTATCCGCTCCCGCCGCCGCCGAACCCCGCCCTCTGCGGCGGGCCGTGACCCCTCAGAGCTGACCCGTGAACGCTCTCACGTGCCCGAGAACGGCTTTGATCTTGGGCACGTCGGAGAGCACCGAGGGCACTACGAGCCGCACCGAGCGCTCCCGCCCGATCACGTCTTCGAGCACGGGGACGAGGTCGCCCGGGGCTGCGCCGGGGTCGGGGATCATCGCGTCGGGGAGCAGGGCGATCCCGCTGCCCGCGAGCACGCACTGACGGAGAAGGTGGATGTCGGGGCTCACGAGCGCGGGCTCGATGGAGATCGCTCCGCCCGAGCGCAGCGGCCAGGCGCGCGGGTCTTCGCCGGGCGCGTCCCACGCGAGGAGCTCGTGCTTCGAGAGCTCCGCGGGCGAGGTCGGGGTGCCGCGTCGCCTGAGGTAGTCGACGTGCGCGACGGCGCGCTCCCGCACGCGCAGGAGTTCGAAGGACTCCCAGGGCCCCGACGGCGTGCGATCGCAGAGGTGGATCGCCACGTCGACGTCGTCGAGGAGCGACGAGAGCGGATCGGCGCTGAAGCGCACGCGCACCGAGAGCCGCGGAAAGGCCGTGCGGAGCGCGGTGTAGAGCGGCACGAGGAGCTGCGGCGGAAGCCCGATCGGTAGCAGGACGCGGAGCACCCCGGCGGGCTCCTGACCGATCTCGCGCACCGAGGCCACGAGCGCTGCGGCCTCTTGAATCATCTGCTTTCCGCGGGCCGCGAGCACGGCGCCGGCCTCCGTCGACTCGATGCCCACGCGCGTGCGACGGAGCAGCGGCACGCCCGCGCGCGCCTCGAGCGCGTCGACGCGACGGCGCAGCGTGGCCCGCGGCATTCGAAGCGAGCGCTCGGCGCCGAGGAACGACCCCGTCTCAACGACGGCCAGAAAGGCCCGCAGCTCTTCGAGGTCCATGCGCCGCGAGAGGGTAACACCGACGAACGGCGCGGAGGTGAAGCGGCGCTCAGCGCAGGTCGCCGACGTCGATGCGGGAGAAACGCGCGGTCCCCACGGCGGCGACCGACATGTGAAAGAGCGACCCGTCGGGGCTGAAGGCGATGCGCTGCACGTCGGGGAGCGTCGCCACCGTGCGCTGATCGCTCGCGTCGGCGCGGAACGACACGATGCGCCCGTCGGAGAGCGACGCGTAGACGCGGCCCGAGAAGAAGTCCGCGCGCATCGACGCGACGCCCATCCCGAGCGTCCCGACGCGCTCGGGGGAGGCTCCGCCCGCGAGGTCGACGCGGTAGAGTTCGCCGGTCTCGACGGCGACGAGCATCGTGCGAGGGTCGAGCATCGCGCTCGCGTGAACGCGCCTCGGGAGCGTCGTCACCATCACGGGCGACGCGCCCATCGCGGGGATGCGGAAGTAGTCTCCGCTCGCGCGCAGGTTGCCCACGAAGACGTCGCCCGACGCCGCGATGGCGAGGCCGAGCGGCCCCTCGCTGAAGTAGATCACGGGGATCGCGCTGCCTCCCGTCGTGACCTCGGCGGGCGCGGTCATGGGAATGGTGTTCGTCGCGCGATCGACGAGGCCGACGCCCTGGATCACGCTGCCCGAGCACCCGCAGCGCGAGCAGCACGCGTACACGGCGGCGACGTTGGGGGAGGCTCCGCCTCCGCCGCGCTGCACGGCGACCTCGCCCATGTCGAGGTTCGAGAGCCCCGCGAACTCCGAGTAGACGCCCGACGGGTTCATGCGGCGCACGTAGTCGGTTCCGCCGATCACGGTGCTCCCGTAGACGTTGCACGCGTCGTCGATGTCGAGGCTCACGAGGCCGCTGTTCATCGGCGCGGTGTTGAGCTGATCGAGCGTGGGGGGCGTGCACGTCGCGGGGCGCGTGCACGGGCAATCGCGGCCGTAGCACCGCCCCGCCGTGTCGCACACGAGGGCGCTGCACGCGCCGAAGGGCGCGCAGCGCGAGGTGGTCGCGTCGCAGTACGTCCCCGGTCCGCACGACTGCGCGCCGCACGCGCGGAACGAGCCGGTGAGCAGGCACGACGCGTCGACCGCGAGGCACGCGCCGGTGGTGAAATCGCAGACGCGTCCGCTCGGGCACGCCGCGGCGCCGGGGAGGCGACAGTCGTACGCGCACGCGCCCATCGCGCAGACGTTGTCGGGCGAGGCGCACGCGCGGCCGCACGCGCCGCAGTTGGCGACGTCGCGCTGGAGGTCGCGGCAGGCGCCCGCGCACGCCGAAAGCGCGCCGACGCAGAGGGGGCTGCACTCGCCGCGAACGCAACTCTGCCCCGCGGGGCAAACGTTGCCGCACGAGCCGCAGTTGAGGCCGTCGGTGTCGTTGTCGGTCTCGCAGCCGTTCGCAGCGTCGCCGTCGCAGTTGCCGTAGGGCGCGGGGCACCCGGTGATCACGCAGCGCCCCGCGGAGCACGCGACGGCGCCGCGCGGCGCCGCGCAGGTCACGCCACAGCCGCCGCAGTTCGTGAGGTTCGACGTCGTGTCGATGCACTGCGCGTCGCAGCACGTCGACCCTCGCGGACACGGCTGCGCGTCGCTGCACCCGGGGACGCAGGTGTCGGCCGAGCAGATGTTCCCCGCGGGACAGTGCGAGTCGAGATAACACACGAAGCAGCGGTGCATCATCGTGTCGCAGTGCACAGGGCGAGCGCCGCCAGGCCCCGCGGTGACCGCCTCGCACGCGTGTCACGGCAGCCCGTCACGCAGCGCCGACGCGCGTCGCAGTACTCGCTCGCCGCGCAGCGCGTCGTTGCCAGGGCGACACTGCACGCAGCGCCCCGTGAGCGTGTCGCCGCGGGTCCCCCGGCGCTCGTCGCGCAGTCGGAGTCCGCGGTGCACGGCGGAGGCGGTGTCCACCGCTGCCTCGACGACGTCGGGCACGTCGAGGGCACATCCAGGCCGTCGCGCGCGCGTCGCTGCGTCCGAGCGCCTCGCTCACGTCGGATGCGTCGCGCTCGGCGGATGCGTCGTCGACATCCGTGACGTCGGGCGCGTCGAGCGCGGGGAGGTCGTTCGCGACGACGTCGGGTCTGTTCGGATTGGCGACCTGGTTGTCGGAGCACGCGACCAGCAGCGCGAGCGTCACCGCGAGGAGAGCGTGGAGGGAGCGCATCGAGGCGCGATGCTACTCCTTCGCGCGGTTGGCGAGGCCGTGCTCGTCCATCTTGGCGTAGAGCTGCGGGCGCGCGATGCCGAGCACGCGCGCGGCCTCGGCGCGGTTGCCGCCAGACTTCGCGAGGGCCATCTCGATCATGCGCTTCTCGAGCAGCGACACGGCGTCGCGCATGGGCATCGAGGCGTAGGGCTCGCCCGGTCCGTCGGGGCCGCCAGGAGAGACCGGCGGGAGCGACGGCGTGGCGCGCAGCGCGGGCTGGAGGTCGCCCACGTCGATGACCTCGGCGCCGCACATCACGGCCGCGCGCTGCACGACGTGAACGAGCTCGCGCACGTTGCCGGGCCACGCGTACGACTGGAGGAGGTTCATCGCCTCCTCGCTCACAGCACGCGCCGGAGATGACGCCAGCGCGTGCGCCACGAGCAGCGGAATGTCGCTGCGCCGCGCGCGCAGCGGAGGGAGCTCGGGCTCGATCACGGCGAGGCAGTAGTAGAGGTCTTCGCGGGTGCGCGCCGGGCTGGCCGGGCCGCACGGGCTTGTGCGTGGCCGCGATGACGCGCGCGCGGCTGGAGGATGACCTCGGTGCCGCCGACGCGCTCGTAGCGTCCGTCTTGAAGCACGCGGAGGAGCCGCGTCTGGAGCGACGGGTCGAGGTCGCCGATCTCGTCGAGGAGGAGCGACGTCCCCCGGCGGCGAAGCTCGATGCGACCGGGCCTGCGCGCGACGGCGCCGGTGAAGGCTCCGCGCTCGTGGCCGGCTCGGCCTCGATGAGGTCTCGGGCAGGGCCGCGAGGTTCACGGCCACGAAGGGCCCCGACGCGCGCGACGAGTGCTGGTGAATGGCGCGCGCCACGGGCTCCTTGCCCGTGCCGGTCTCGCCCGTGAGGAGCACCGGCGCGTCGCTCGGCGAGGCGCGGCCGATCATCTTCCACACGGCGAGCATGGCGGCGCTCTCGGCCGATGAGCGTCCCCTCGGGCGCGGGCGCCGCCTGCGCGGAATCCGGCGGCCGGAACGGCCAGGGTCCCGCTGCCGCACGGCGCGCTCCACCGTGGCGAAGGGCGCTGGGGAGGTCGAAGGCTTGGTCACGTAGTCGAAGGCGCCGCCCTTCATGGCTCCGATGGTGCGCTCCGAGTCGCCGTACGCCGTCGCCATGATGACCGGCGCGTCGGGCGCGAGGCCGCCCTTCAGCTCCGAGAGGAACGCGATCCCGTCGCCGTCCTTGAGCCGCACGTCGAGGAGCACGCAGTCAGGCGCGTCCTTCGCGATGGCCGCGCGCGCCTCCGCGACCCCCGCCGCGGGGATCGCGCGATGCCCCGCGGCCGTCACCGCGCGGCAGAGGCCCTCGCGCACGCCGCGCTCATCGTCGATCACCAGCACCGTCGCCACCGCTCAATGCCTCCTTGCGGCGTGTCTTTGGGAGGGTCACCTCGAAGACCGTCGCCGCGCCGTCGCGACGCGGTACCTCAGCGCGCCACCGTGCGCCTCCGCGACCGCGCGCGAGAGCGCGAGGCCGAGCCCCGTCCCCTCGGACTTCGTCGTGAAGAACGGTTCGAAGGAAACCTCGCTCACGCTCCAGGGTGCAGCGCCGCGCCTGGTCGATCACCGAGAGCGTCGCGACGCCCTCTCGCTCCGAGAGCACCGCTACGCGCACGGGGGATCCCTCGGGCGACGCCTCGATGGCGTTGCGAAGGAGGTTGTCGATCACGCGCGTCACGCTGTCGACGTCGACCTCGGCGCGCGCTCCCTCGACCGCGAGGGCGACCGCGCGCGACGAGGCCATGTGCTCATTGAAGGCCGCGCGCGCTGGTCGACGAGCGCGCGCAGGGGTCGACCTCACCCGCGCCGCGGACCCATGCATGCCCAAGATCACCAGCAGATCGGCCACGAGACGATCGAAGACCGAGACCTCGTCGCCGGCCTCCGCGAGGTCCGCCGCGACGCCCGCGAGAGGTCGGCCCGCAGGAGCAGCGCCGTGCCGCGCGCGAGGTCGACGCGCAGCTGATCGACGCCATGGGGTTTCGGACCTCGTGCGCGATGCCCGCCGCGACGCGACCGAGCGGGCGAGGCGCTCTCGCTGTTCGAGCTCTCGCCCGAGGCGCGCCTGCTCCGTCCTGCGCGCGCAGGAGCGCCTGCGCCAGCGACGCGATGCCATCGGACACGGCCGCGAGCTCCGCGACGGGAGGCCGCGTGACGGGCGCGCGGAGGTCCTTCGCGAGCGCGTGGAGCGTCTCGCCGAGCTGCCCCGCGCCGCGTCGCAGCGTGAGCAGCGTGTGCATCGCGACGACGACCAGCGCGAGCGTCGCGAGCGAGAGCGTCGTCGCGCCGAAGCGCCACATCCGCTCGCCGCGGGGTTGCGCGACCCACGTCGCGGCCCACGCGTAGCCCCCGTCACGCCCCGGCCCCACGCCGAGCACGAGGGTGCCCTCGGTCTCGCCGTCAGGCGCGCGCCGTCGAAAGCCGCCGGGCATACGCTGTTCGAGCGTGCGCACCACCGTGGTCCGCGCGCGCGCGCTCTCTCGCGCGACGTCGAGCCTGAAGGCCCAGAGCTGCGGAAGCCCCGGAGGACCCGAGACGGGGTTGAAGCCCGCGTCGAGGTAGCCAGTCATCCCGCGACCGAAGCGCGCGCCAGGGCGACCGCGCACGCGCTCCGCGTCATCGCGGGCGCGCTCGACCTCGCGCTCGACGAACTCTCGCGCGCGTTCGGGGCGCTGCTCGCTGTTGCTCCGCGCGAGCTGGAGCACCGAGAGCAGCGACGCCGCGCAGGCGATGAGCGCGAGGATCGAGACCGCGATCCACCGACTGCGCAGCGAGATGTTCATGGGAGGTGCTCGTTCGAAGAGGGATGAGTCGTTCGACGCGGGCGCAGCGCGCCGCGCGGAGTCAGCGAGCAGGCGCGACGTTCGGCGCCGCCCAGGAGGCGCGGGCGGGCTGCGTGGGGATGGGCGCGTCGAGCGTGGTCCCGTCGGCGAAGGTGACGTGCTCGGCGATGATGCCCGTCCCCTGCGGCGTGGCGCCTGACGGTGCCGCGGCCCGAGGCGCGCTGCGCTCTCGCCGACCCGCGCGCCGCGCTGCTGGGCACCATCATCATCGGCCTCGGGAGGTACACCGTGACGCCGTTCGCGAAGAGGATCGCGCGCACGCCGCCGCGCGGCCCGAGAGCACCTGCTGCACGGCCCCGTTCACCGCCTGCGTGGGCATCGCCGCGAGGTGCGCCGCGCGCTCAACGTCGCTCACCGAAGCCGCCACCGCCGTGGCCGAAGCCGCCACCGCCGTGACCGAAGCCACCACCGTGACCGAAGCCGCCGCCGCGGCCGAAACCACCGCGACGACCGAAGCCGCCGTGGCCCATCATCGGTCCGCCCGGCGCGCCCGCGGCGCCGTTCTGCGCCCACTGGCCGCGGCGCGGGCGGAGCCGCGATCACGGAGCCATCGGCGCCGCGCACCGTCGCGCGGAAGATCGTCGCGGTGCCCGCCGTCGCGCCGGGGAAGGTGACCCCCTCGACGCGCAGCGGCTGGCCGACGCGGACGCGCTGCGCGAGGTCGGCGGAGGCGCGCGGAGGCACCATCACGACGGTGCCGTTGTCGAGCACGAGGCCGCGCACGCGACCGCCGGGGCCGACGAGAAAGCGCGCGAGGTTGCCCGAGGCCTGCGCCGGGGTCGGCGCGGGGCGCTGCATCGCGGGCGCCTGCGCCGCGGGGGCCTGGGGGACGTTCTGCGCCCACACGGGCGCGCACACGGCGAGCGAGAGGAGGAGGAGGCCAGAGACGAAGAGCGATCGCTTCTGGTGTTGATCTCCATTCGGGGAGTTGCGCCACGAGCAGTCGCAGCGACCGTGCCACCATGAGCGGAGCGTACGATGGGCCTGCGTTTCACGGGAGATCGCGCGCGGCGCTCCGATGCGCGCGTCGGCCTTCGTGACGGGTGTCAGCGACGAGGACGGGTCAGCGGCGAGGAGCGACCGCGGCGCGAACGGGCGCGGCCGCGGACGTCGGCGAAGGCATCGCGAGGGCGGCGCGGCGCACGACGCGAGCGCGCGGACCGAGCGGACGGAACGCGGGCGGCGCGGCGACCGGGCTGCACGCTCACGGGGACCTGCATCGCGGCCATCGCGGGCACGTCGGCCTGCGTCCCGTAGCGCTTCGCGGCGTAGGCGACGACGCCCGCGAGGGCGAGCGCCACCATCACGGCGGGCGCGTAGCCGTGCGAGTGCGCGAAAGCGAGGCGGGGCGAGGTCCCTGCGTCAGAGGCCGGGGCCCTTGCGTGCGACGCGCGGGCGAGACGGCGCGGTCGGGCGCTCCGATGGCGACGGGCGCGACGCTCGGGCCGCGGCGAGGGGGCAGCGCGGCGGAGAGGAAAAGCGCGTCGGCAGCTCGCGGGCGCTGGCGAAGCGGTCTTCGGGCTGCTTCGCGAGGCCGCGCACGAACCTCGTCGACGCCCGCGGGGAGTCCGGGCATGAGCTCCGACGCACGAGCTTGGGCACGTCGTTGACCACCGCGTACGAGACCGTGACCGCGTCGTCGCCGGGGAAGGGCGCGTCCCCGTGAGCGCCTCGTAGAGCACGACGCGAGCGAGAAGAGGGTCGCCACGGTGGCTGTACTCTCCCCTTCGCGATGGCCTCGGGCGCGGCGTACGCGGGCGTCCCGAGGAACTGCCCGTCGCGCGTGAGGGCCACGTCGGGGACGCGCGCGATGCCGAAGTCCGTGAGCTTCACGCGCCCGTCGGGCGCGAGGAGGATGTTGTCGGGCTTCACGTCGCGGTGAACGATGCGAGCCACGTGGAGCGCGTCGAGCGCCGCGGCGACGCCCTTCGCCACGCGCACGAGGGTGACCGTGTCGAGGCGCGCGCGGTCGAGCGTCGCGCGCAGCGTCAGGCCCGGAATGAACTCATAGATGAGGTACGGCCCGAGCGTCGTGTCGACGCCCGCGTCGTGCACCGAGACCACGTTGGGGTGGTTGAACCTCGCCGCGGCGCGGGCCTCGTTGCGGAACCGCGCGATGTACGCGTCGCGCGCGCTCCCGGCCTGGTCGAGGCGCAGCACCTTGATGGCCACGTCGCGCCCGAGCTCGGGGTCCGACGCGAGGTACACCCTCCCCATCGCCCCCTCACCGAGCAGCTTGGCGAGCTGATATCGCCCGATCATGCGGACGACCCGCCGGGGAGCGGCCGTCGGAGCATCGTTCGAACTGTGCTTCGGGTCTGCCATCGCTACGTTCCAGCGGGTTGAGGGTCTGGTAGGACCGTATCCCACATGGGCGCGCGGGGCGAAAAAGGCGTCGCCGCGGAGCTCTGCGCGATGCCACAAAGTTGACGTCGCCGCGAAGCATCGCGTGGCGCTTCGATGGCGCTTCTCAGCCTGCGCGCCGCGGTGGTCTACTCCGCCCATGAGCGAACGCCTGGAACGCGCCCGCGCGATGATCCGCGACGTGCCTGACTTCCCCAAGCCCGGGATTCTCTTCAAGGACATCACGCCGCTCCTCGGCGACGCCGAGAGCTTCGCGGCGGTGCTCGACGCCCTCGTCGACCGCTACCGCGCGGAGGGCATCCACAAGGTGCTCGGCATCGAGGCCCGCGGGTTCATCTTCGGCGCCGCGCTCGCGTCGCGCCTGGGCGTCGGCTTCGTGCCCGCGCGCAAGCCCGCGAAGCTCCCGTGGCAGACCGACCGGATCGTGTACGCGCTCGAGTACGGGACCGACAGCATCGAGATCCACAAGGGGAGCTTCGAAGCGGGCGAGCGAGCGCTCGTCGTCGACGACGTGATCGCCACGGGCGGGACCGCCGCCGCCGCCGTCGAGCTCGTGCGCCGCCAGGGCGCCACCGTCGCGGGCGTGGCCTTCCTCGTCGAGCTGTCGTTCCTCAACGGCCGCAAGCGCCTGCCCGACGACGTCGACGTGTTCTCGCTGATGCGCTTCTGATTACCTCTTCTTCACCGCGCACGACCGCATGGTGAGAGCGCGCTCATCGTGGTTCGACCTCGCGGAACGCTCTGGTCAACCGCCGAGGTGACGATCGAAGAAGGCGTCGATCTTCTCCCACGCCTCCGCGGCCACGGCGGGGTCGTAATGAACGTGCATGAGCGGCCACGTCAGCGCAGACGCCAGGGGGCGCTTCCCATCCGTGAGGAACGCGTGGCCCGCTGAGGGGAACACATGAACCTCCGGGGTTACCCCTACCTCCGTCAGCTTTCTTCTGAGCTCATCGGGCTTCTTGCGAAAGAGCACATCGCGTCCGCCGTAGCAGGCGATCACCGGACCGATTCCGCGCATCCGCGCCGCCGTGGGGACCTCGCCATAATTGCTCGACACCGCCGCCCAGCCGCTGCCCGCGAGCAGCGCGAAGCCTCCGCCGAAGCAGAACCCGATGATGCCGATGCGCTCCGCCGCGACGCCCGTCTTCTCGGTGAGCCACGCGCGGGCGCGGTGCGCGACGCGCACGGCGGCGACCTCGTCTTCGTTCTTCAGAGCGGCCATCACGGCGCGGATGCACGCGAGCTGACCGTGGGCGAAGAGGTCCGGCGCGACGGCCGCGTAGCCCCGTGACGCGAAGCGATCGACGACGCCGTCGATGTCGGGCGCGCGACCGAAGATTTCATGAATGACCACCAC
Source organism: Polyangiales bacterium (assembly GCA_046351535.1). Taxonomy (GTDB): domain Bacteria; phylum Myxococcota_A; class Polyangia; order Polyangiales; genus CAISKJ01. The sequence goes on along the minus strand of JAXLYG010000028.1, from coordinate 18,946 downwards.
CGCCCTCGTCGCTCCATCGGGCAACGACGCGTAGGCGGGAGTCGGCGGGTCACCCCGCGAAGGATCACCGGGAATCGTGACTTCAGAGCCGCGCATGGCCGGAGATTCTAACGCAAACACGCTCTCAGAAGGGCGTTGAGAAAAAGTGACGAGGGCCGCTCACGAGGGCTCATACAAATTTTTGAGCCGTCGTTGAACTGGTCAGAACGCGAAAGAGACCGCGTTCCGAACAGACCCCTGCAAGAGGAGATCGCCCCCATGAAGAAGTCGCTCAAGAAGATGGCTGCCGGTTTCACCCTCGTCGAGCTCATGATCGTGGTGGTCATCCTGGGCATCCTCGCGGCGGTCGCGATCCCCGCGTTCACCCGCTACGTGAAGCGCTCGAAGACCTCGGAAGCCACGGGCAACATCACCAAGATCTATCAGGGGCAGCTCACCTACTACCAGGCTGCGCTCGAGCGCGGCTTCGCCACCTACCTCAACGCGACGGTGATGCCGACGGCCGCGCCCTCCGCCGCGAAGTACACCGCCAACGTCTCGCAGTGGTCGGCGGACGCCAACTGGACCGCCCTCGGCTTCTCGCTCGACGCCGCGCACTACTACCAGTACATCTCGCCCGGCGGCGGCTCGGCCTTCACCTCGCGCGCCGTCGGCGACCTCGACGGCGACGGCACCGTCGCGACCTTCGAGCGCACGGGCTCCATCGTGTCGGGTGAGCTCCAGGGCTCGAACATCTCGATCACGCAGGAGCTCGAGTAGACCTCGAAGCACACCGCCGACGGCCCTGAGCGGCGCTCAACCGCTCAGGGCAGCGCCCGCAGCCGTTCGAGCATCGCCAACGCCACCAGATTCCGCATGTTGTAGCCGGCCCGCAGCCCCGCGGCCGTGAGCACCCCGCACGCGACGCCACCGCCCGCCGTCATGTACGGCGAGGGATGGATCCCGTCGGTGTCGACCCCGCGTCGCGGGAGCGGCTGCAGCGCACCCCAGTACTCCATCAGCGGCAGGTGCCGCGCCGAGGCGATGTCTCGAATCGTCTGGTTGAACATCGGGACGAGCGCGCCCGCGTCGGTGCGGTCGAGGCGATCGGGGATCGTGCTGATCGCCGTGACGGTCCCGTTGGCCTCGATCACGTCGATGATCCGCTCCATGTTGGTCCTGAAGACCGTCGTGCTGTAGTGGTCGAGGTCGTTGGTGCCGTACATGAGCAGCGCGTAGGCGGGGCGCGTCGCGTCGAGCTCGTGACGGAGCGCGCTGTCAGGGTCGTTCGCGAGCGCGTACTGCGAGATCCACCCGCCCATCGCGCAGAGGCTCGGGCGGTTGAACGAGTTCCTCGTGTCGATCATCTGCGCGCGAAAGTACGTGATCGTCGGCTCCAGCCCGGCCCACGCGCCGAGTTCGTACCACCCGAAGCCGATGTCCGAGAGAAAGCTCGCCGACTCCGTGATCGAGTCGCCGATCTTCGTGAAGACGTTGAGCCGCATCCCGCGCGCGACGCCGCGCGCCCGCACCTCGCGGATGTGCGCCACCGTCAGCGCGTCGAAGGTCGGCACCATCGCCGTCGTGTCAGGCAGCGGAACGTCGGGCGCCGGGATGTCCACGGGCGTGACGACGTCGGGCGTCGGGCGGTCGACGAGCACGTCGGGCTGAGAGATCACGTCGGGCTGAGAGATCACGTCGGGCTGTGAGATCACGTCGGGCTGTGAGATCACGTCGGGCTGTGAGATCACGTCGGGCTGTGAGATCACGTCGGGTCGCGCGATCACGTCGGGCTGTGAGATCACGTCGGGCTGCGCGAGCACGTCGGGCCGTGCGGTCGCGTCGGCGGGCGTCGCGGCGTCGGGGGGCGCGGCCGCGTCGATCGGAGGCGCGGTGACGTCGACGGAGGCGCGGTCCGGCGAGGCCGTGTCGGGCTGACGGATCACGTCGTTCACGCTGCCGTCGAGCTCCTCCGGCGGCACGAGCGGAGCCGACCCGACCTGACATCCGATGAGCGCGGTCGTGATGGCGAACAGGCGTCGGAGATCGCGCTTCATACTCGTTCCGTATACCATCCCTCGGGCATGGCATCGAAGTTCCGAACCGCGCGTGACGCGTCGATGGAGCGCGCGGTCGGCGCCCTCGCCCGGCGCGTCGCGATGGCCCTGCCTCTCGCATGCGCGCTCATCGCGGCGCCCCGTCACGCCGAGGCCGTTCCCTTCGGGCAACGGATCACCCTGCGCGGCGAGCTGCTCCTCTCGCACGTCGTCGGCGAGCCGCAGACGCGGGTGTTCGGCTTCGGCTTCTTCGGCGTCGCGCACCTCGGCCTCGCGCTCACCGGTCCGCTCTCGCTCCAGGCGTCGGGCTCCGTCGGGATCTTTCCGCCCGTGTCGAGCGCCGAGGGGCTCCCGCTCAACGTGACGGCGACCTACACCGCGGGCGTTCGCATCGAGCCTCGCACCGTGCGCCCCGAAGGGCGGCTCTTCGTTGACGCCAACGCGGGCGTCGCCGCCACCGGGACCGACACGTACCGCTTCGCCTTCGACGTCGGCATCGGGTGGGAGATCGCCGTCACGCGGTACATCTCCCTCGGCCCCGTCGTGCGCTACTGGCACATCCTCCAGCCCGACGACCTCGGCCGCTCCGAGGACGGAAAGGCCGACGCGCACTACGTCTCCTTCGGCCTCTCGATGGCCATCCGCCCCTCGCCGCCCCCTCGCACGCGCGCCGGGACGCTCCTCGCGATCAACCCCGACAACGCGCCCGACGCCGACTACGACGGCGTGCCCGACTTCGCCGACGAGTGCCCCGACGTCGTCGAAGACCACGACGGCTACCGCGACGAAGACGGCTGCCCCGACCTCGACGACGACGGCGACAACTTCCCCGACTCCGAAGACCGCTGCCCGCGTCAGGCCGAGACCCCCAACGGCTTCGAAGACGAAGACGGCTGCCCCGACACGCCCCCCGCCTCGCGCGAGGTCATCACCATCGTCGACGGACAGCTCAGGCTCCGTCAGCGCGTCTACTTCGCGGGCGATCGCGCGACGATCCCCAACTACTCCATCGCGCCGCTCAGGGCCGTGGCGCAGTACCTCATCGAGCACCCCGAGGTGCGACGACTCCGCGTCGAGGGCAACGCCGACGACAGCGGAACGCGCCGCCACGGCTTCGAACTCTCGCTCCGTCGCGCCCTCGCGGTGGTGAACTTCCTCGTCGATCAGGGCGTCGAGCGAGAGCGCCTCGAGGCCCTCGGGCTCGGCGATCTCAGGCCCATCGCGCAGCACCACGACGAGGTCACGCGCGCGCGCAACCGGCGCATCGATTTCTCCGTCGTCAGCGCCGCGCCCGCAGCCCCGACGGGCGCGTGGACCCCCGCGGAGCATCCCCTCAACGACCTCGCGGGCCCGCGGCGTTGACCCGCACGATCGCGGCGCGGTAGAGACCCGCGACCCGCATGATCGGACTGATCGTCAACCCGAACTCCCGCAAGAACCGGCACAAGCCGTCGCGCGTGCGCCGCTTCGAAAAGGCCCTCGGGCGCCACGGCACCGTGATCGAGACCCCGAGCGTCGACTCCATCGTGCCCGCCCTCGAGCGCTTCGCGAAAGAGGGACGGCGCTACTGGGTCGCCGACGGCGGCGACGGCGCGCTCCACTGGATGATCAACGAGGCCGTGCGCTACTTCGGCCCGCAGCGCGCGGCCTCGCTCGCGGTCTATGTGCCCACCAACGGCGGCACCATCGACTTCGTCGCCAAGGCCATCGGCATCGAGGGCTCCGCGCAGGAGATCGTCGCGCGCCTCGCGTCGGCCGTCGCCGAGGGGCGCACGCCGCCGCTCGTCGAGGTCCCCGTGGTGTCGTTCACGGGCAAGCAGACGGTCTACGGCGACGAGGCCGTGGCGTGGCGGCGCGTGGGCTTCGGCTGCGCGCTCGCGGGCTTCGGCGCCAACTTCTTCGGCCCCCTCTACCGCGGGAACAAGGAGTACGGCGGCCCTCGCATCGCGAAGCTCCTCGCGGCGGCCTTCGCGGCGGGCCTCGCGCAGACCACGCTCCGCGGCGCCCTCGCGGCGCTCAAGCCCGACTTCATCACGCGCGCCGAGCACGAGTTCCTGCGGCCCCTGCGCGGCGAGGTGCGCGTCGACGGCACGATCCTCCGCGGCGACGACGGGCGCCCCGTGCGGGAGCACACGGTCCTCCACGCGGGCTCGGTGCCCGTGAACCTCGCGGGGATCTTCCGCGTGTTCCCGCAGGCGGGCGAAGGAAAGATGCACGTCCACGCGGGCTACATCTCCGTGGGCGAGGCCGCGCGCGTGATGCCCGGACTCATGACCGGACGCTCGGTGCACCACCTCCTGCGCGACGCCCTCGACGGCCCCGCGACCACGCTCGACGTGCTCTGCGACCCCGGCGAGGAGCTCGCGCCCGTGCTCGACGGCGAGGTGTTTCATCGCATCACGGAGCTGCACGCCACGGTGGGGCCCCACTTCACGATGGCCCTGCCGTAGCGCCGCGCCGCGACGGTGACGTGAAGCTCAGAGGGGCGTGAGGCGCACGCGGCGGTCGGAGTCGATGCCGCACGAGGTGTAGGCCGCGTTGCAGACCGTGAAGGCCGCGAGCCCGGCGAGGTTCTCGACGCCGATGGTGAGCGTGCGGCTGAGGTCCGCGGGGCGCGGCTGCACGGTCTGGTACGCGAAGTCGATGACGTTGCTGCCCTCGTTGAGGATCGCTTCGAAGCTCATCGTCGGCGCCGTCGACGCGACCGTGTACCAGCTCACGTCGCGCCACTCGACGACGAACTTGCGGTTGGGCGCCGTGCCGACGACGTGGGTGCAGACGGCCGCCGTGGTCGACCGGAGAATGAGGTCCGCCCAGAAGGGGGCGATGACGCCGTTGGGAGCGTCCATCGAGGGGATGTCGCCCGCGTAGCCCGACGCGGCCGCGTTCTGGAGCGACAGGAACCCGTTGGTCGACACGTTGATCATCGCGTTCGCCGGCACCGACGCGCGGAAGAGCGTGAAGGCGAAGGGCAGCGAGGTGAAGGCCGCCGCGTCGTCGTTGCTCGTGAAGGTGAGGCGCGTCCCGCCCATGCACGCGTCGATGTAGGGGACCGTCGACGAGGTGGCCGAGGGGTCGCGCGAGTAGCCCGTCGAGGTGACCTGGCAGCCGCCGAGGAGGCAGCTCTGGTCGGCCGCGCAGGTGCGACCGCAGATGCCGCAGTTGCGCGTGTCGTTGAGGGGGTTGACGCACGCCGTCCCGCCGTCGGCCGCGCAGCGGATCTGGAAGGACATCGGGCACGGCTCGGGCCCCGTGTCGGACGCGTCGGTCACGTCGCCGCCGCCGTCGGTCATCGGCGCGTCGAGCGGAGGAACATCCGAGGGAGGAACGTCCGCGGGAGGCACGTCGGACGGAGGAACATCCGCGGGAGGAACGTCCGCGGGAGGTACGTCGGACGGAGGCGCGTCGACCACCGGCGTGTCGGTCACGGGGTTGTCGCTCGGAGGGACGTCGGTCACGGGGCGATCGACCACGGGCACGTCGGCCGTGGACCCGCCGAGCGTGAACTCCGTCGTGGGAAAGCTGCACCCGCCGAGCAGGGAGCACATCAAGAGCGCATGGGAGCGTCGCATCGACGCAGGAAGGTACCGCAACCCCGCGCACGGCGGGGAATAGACCGCACGCGAGCGATCTTCTCCCTCGGATGAGCCCCCTCCGACGCGCGGGTCCCTTCCTCACCGCGAGCGCCGTCGCGCTCTTTGCCGCACCCGCGCGCGCGCAGCCCGCCGACGTGTCCGTCGAGCTCTACACCATGGGCCCCGGCCGTGACGTCTTCTCTCGCTTCGGCCACGCGGCCCTCTGCGTGCGAGACCGCGAGAGCCCCGATGGGCGCTGTTACAACTACGGCACCACCGACTTCTCGACCCCCGTCCCCCTCACCTGGAACGTGCTCCGCGGCAGGGCGCGCTTCTGGGTCTCGGTCTCTCCCCTCGACCGCATGATCGACTGGTACGGGCCCCGCGGCGAAGACCGCACGCTCTGGCGGCAGTCCATCGCCCTCTCGCCCGAAGCCGCAGAGGCCCTCGAAGAGCGCCTCCGCGACGACCTCCGACCGGGCTCGCGCGAGTACGTCTATCACCACTTTCTCGACAACTGCACCACGCGCCTCCGCGACCACCTCGACGCCGTCACCCACGGATCACTCCGCCGCGGCACCGACCGTCAACCCCACGGCGCGACGTGGCGAACCCTCGTACTGCAAGGGCTCTCGGGCTCCGCGGGGCTCCTCGTCGCGGGCGAGCTCCTCCTCGGGCGACCGCTCGACGAGGAGCCCTCGCGGTGGCAGGCGATGTTCCTCCCCGCCGTGCTGCGCAGCGAGGTGGCGCGCGCGCTCGGCGCCACGCCCGTGATGATTCACGAACGCCCCGATGCGCCGCCGTCGGGCTCTCCCTTCGCGGGGCGGATCCTCATCGCGGCCGCGGCGCTCACCCTCGCGATGCTCTCCGTGCCGCGCGTCTCGCGTCGCTTCGCGCGCGTCGTCGGCGCCGTGATCGCGGGCCTCGCCGCGGTGCTCGTGTGGACGCTCTCGCTCGCCTCGTCGCTCCCCGAGCTCTCGCAGAATCACCTCCTCGCGGTGCTCCTCCCGACGGACCTCGCGCTGCCCTTTCTCTCCGACGCGCGGCGGGTCCTCTACGCCCGCGTGCGGCTCGTGATGGCCCTCGCCGCGTCGGCCGCGAGCGCGCTCGGACTCACCCCGCAGCCCCTCGTGGCGCCCGCCCTCTTCGTCGCCGCGCTCATGGCCCCGAGCGCCCTCGGCCTCGCCGCCGCGAAGCCCGCTTCGTGACCGTCGCCCTTGTGCGACCGCGCGGAATTCGCTACCCGTTCGCCCGATGAGCGCCACGATCGAGATTCCCTTTGAAGTGCTCGGCGGTGAAGCGGTCGTGCGATCCATCGTGCGCGACTTCTACGACGTGATGGCGCGCGACGAGCCCGCCCTCGCGCGCCTCCACCCCTGCGACGCCGAGGGGCGCGTCTCGCCCGAGTCGCAGGAGCGCTTCGCCCTCTTCTTCATCGGCTGGCTCGGCGGGCCGCAGACGTACATCGAGCGCCACGGACACCCCCGCCTCCGCATGCGCCACGGCAACGTCGCCGTGAACGTCGCCATGCGCGACGCGTGGATGCGCTCCATGCGCGCGGCCTTCGACCGCAACAAGATCGAGGGGCCCATTCGAAGCTTTCTCGACGGCAAGCTCGCCGACCTCGCCGATTTTCTGCGCAACACGCACGGTTGACCCGGCGCGCGGCGGGCGACGATCATCGCTCCCCCTCCCATGACAACCCGGCGCCTCGCCCTCGCCCTCGGCCTCGCAGCGTGCTCGTCGACCACCCCGCGTCCCGCCCCCGAGGCGCGCGGCGTCGTCACCGCGCCCGACGCGTCGACACCCTTCACGCCGCCCGCGGCCCTCGCGTCGGGGAGGCTCCCTCCCCTCGCCCGACCCACGCATTACAGCCTCTCGCTCACGCTCGACCCGCGGCGCGAAGACTACGCGGGCGAGGTGCGCATCGACGTCGACGTGCCCGCGCCCACGCGCGCCGTGGTGCTCCACGCGCGGGGACTCACCATCGCGACGGCCTCGGTGATGTCGGGCGAGCGCGCGCTCACGGCCGACCACCTCACGCGCCGCGCCGTCGGCGGACGCGAGGCCGACGAGGAGCTCGTGCTCACCACCGCGGAGCCCATCGCCGCAGGGCGCGCGCGCATCGACCTGCGCTTCACGGGGAGCTTCTCGCCCGACCTCCGCGGGGCCTTCAGGGTGCGCGCGGGCGACGACTGGTACGCCTTCTCGGACTTCGAACCGACCGACGCGCGCAGGGCCTTTCCGTGCTTCGACGAGCCGTCATTCAAGGTGCCCGTCGAGGTCTCGATCACGGCGCCCGACGCGATGACCGCGCTCGCCAACATGCCCGAGGAGAGCCACACCGACGACCCCGCGAACCACACGCGCACGCACCGCTTCGCGGTCACGCCGCCGATGCCCACGTACCTCGTCTCCTTCGCCGCGGGGCCCTTCGAGTTCTTCGAGGGACCGCGCGAGCCCGTCCCCGTGCGCGTGGTCACCGTGCGCGGTCGCGCGGCCCTCGGACGCCTCGGCGCAGAGACCGCCGCGGAGCACCTGCGCGTGCTCGGCGACTACTTCGGGCGGCCGTATCCGTACCCCAAGCTCGACCTCGTCGCCGTGCCCGACTTTCTCCCCGGCGCGATGGAGAACCCGGGGCTCATCACCTTCCGCGACGCGGCGCTCCTCGTCGACGCCGACCGCGCGCCCTCGCGCTCGCGCTACCACGTCTACTCGATCATCGCGCACGAGCTCGCCCACCAGTGGTTCGGCAACCTCGTCACGATGGCCTGGTGGGACGACCTCTGGCTCAACGAGGGCTTCGCCACCTGGGCCGGCGCGCGCGTGCTCGACACCTGGCGCCCCGCCCTCGGCGCCCGCTACGACGAGGTCGGCGGATCCGCCTGGGCCCGCAACGCAGACTCCCTCGCGAGCGCCCACGCGATGCGCGTGGCCGTGACATCCACCAGTCAGGCCATCGAGTCCTTCGACGCCACCACGTACTCGAAGGGCGCCGCGCTCCTCGGGATGCTCGAAGCCTGGGTGGGCCCCGAGCGCTTCCGCGAAGGCGTGCGCGCGTACCTCCGCGCCCACGCGTGGGGCAACGCCACGGCGGCGGACCTCCTCGACGACCTCACCACGGCCGCGGGCCGAGACGTGGGCCCCGTCGCGCGGAGCTTCCTCGATCAGACGGGCGTCCCGCTCATCGACGCGCGGGTCGAGTGCGCCGCGAACGCGCCCGCGCGCCTCACGCTGCGACAGTCGCGCTTCTCGCTCGCGCCGCGCGCCAACGACACGACGCGCTGGTCGATCCCCGTGTGCGTGCGCTACCCGTCGGGCGCCTCCACCCGGAGCCGCTGCGTGGTGCTCTCCGACGAGACGATGAGCGAGGCGCTCGAGACGCGCGCGGGCGAGTGCCCCGCGTGGCTCGCGCCCAACGCCGACGCGCGGGGCTACTACTGGTACAGGCTCACGCCCGAGGGGATGCGCGCGCTCGTGGCCTCGCCCACGACGCTCTCGGCCGTCGAGAAGCTCGACCTGCTCTCGAACGCCGAGGCCCTCGTCGACGCGGGCGCCCTCGACGCGAGCGCGTACATCGACGTGATCGCGCGCCTCGCCAACGACCGCGACGCCAACGTGGCCGACCGCGCCATCGGGCGGATCTTCAACGTCGAGCACGCGATGGTGACCGACGCGTCGAGGCCCGCGTTCCGCGCGTGGGCGCAGCGCGTGGTGGGCCCCCGGGCGCGCGCCCTCGGCTTCGCGACGAGGCCCGGCGACGACGACGTCACGAAGGACCTCCGCCGCAGCGCGCTCTCTGTGCTCGGCGCGCTCACCGACGACCCGTGGGCGCGTCGTGAAGCCGAAGCCGCGGCGTCGCGATGGCTCGCGGACCGACGCTCCGTCGACGGAGACCTCGCCGCGATCGCCCTCCCGCTGGCCTCGCGGCACGGCGACGCCGCGCGCTTCGACGCGCTGCGCGCGGCGCTCGATCGCCCCGAGAACACGCCGCAGGAGCGCGCGATGATCCTCGGCGCGCTCGTGAGCTTCGACGACCTCTCGCTCGTGCGCAGGGCCTACGAGCTCTCGCTCACCGACGCGATCCGCGCGCAGGACCTCCGCGCGCTCTACGGCCGCTCGGGCGCCTCGACGGCGGCGCGCGCGCTGCTCCTCGACTGGGCGCGAGAGCACTTCGACGCGCTCCACGCGCGGCTCGGGCATCAGATCCGCGCGATCATCGGGTCGCTCGGCGCGCGCTGCGACGAAGCCTCGATCGCCGAGGGGGAGCGCTTTCTCCGCGAGCGCCTCGGCGAGCTCGAAGGCGTGACGCGGAGCCTCCAGCAGACCGCGGAGGTCGCGCGTCAGTGCGCGGCGGTGCGCGCCCGGGAGTCCGAGCGCGCGGCCGCGGCGTTCACGAGGCGGTGAGTCGAGCGTCCGTCAGCGGACGGCGATGGAGTAGCGGCGGTCGGCGTTGCAGGTCACGGCGGAGTAGCTCTGCGAGCTGTCGGGGCAGAGGTTCGAGCCCACGCCGAAGCCGTTGTAGTAGGGCGCGCGGGTGCCCGTGAAGCAGATGCGGCCGTAGCGCGAGTCGACGCCCGCCCACGGGTCGGTGCAGAGCGTCGGCCAGTTGTTGTAGCCGTAGCGCAGGGTCGTCGCGACGGCGCCCGCGCCCTCGATCGAGACGGCGATGGTCTCGTCGACCTGGGGATAGCGGAAGGGCGACTGCGTGCGCCAGTTCGAGGGCAGCGTGAAGCGCGCCCAGTTGCTCAGCACCGCGTGGCTCGCCTGACGGAACGACACGAGCACCTGCGACGCGTCGTTGCGGAGCGTGCGGCTCGTGACCTGGTAGTCGAGCGTGGTGCTGTTGTAGCCGCCCGTGTCGGCGAAGAAGATCTCCGTCCAGCCGCCGCCGTCGGTGGTCATGTCGCAGTACGTGGTGAAGCCCGACTCGCCGCCGGGTCCGTCGGCGTCGAGCGCGAAGGTCCCGCTCGCCGTCCCGGGGAACGCGCGGAGGATCTCGGCGCAGCTACGCGGCGCCGTGCACACGCCCGCGGTGCAGGCCCTCGTGGTGCACACGCCCGCGCAGGCGCCGCAGTTCGACGGGTCGGTGCGCGTGTCGACCTCACAACCGTTGGCCGGGTTGCGGTCGCAGTCGGCGAGGCCCGTCGCGCAGGTGATGCCGCAGCGTCCGGCCACGCAGGTGCGCGTCGCGCCCGCGCCGCCGGGGCACACGTTTCCGCACGCGCCGCAGTTGTCGACGCTGGTCTGCGTGTCGACGCAGGCCATGCCGCAGCGGGCCTGCCCCGTGGCGCAGCCCGTTCCGCACGACGAGCCCGCCGCGCCCATCACGCACACGGGCGTCGCGCCCGAGCAGCGGTTCGAACAGATGCCGCAGGTGAGCACCGACGAGAGGTCGCTCTCGCAGCCGTTCACGGGGTTCGAATCGCAGTCCGCGCGCCCCGCGGCGCAGGTGAGGCCGCACACGCCGCTCGCGCACGTCGCCGTCGACGAGGGGCCCGACGGGCACGCCATCCCGCAGGCGCCGCAGTGGCTCACCGACGTGAGGAGGTTCACCTCGCAGCCGTTGCCGGGGTTGCCGTCGCAGTCCGCGAAGCCCGACATGCAGGCCGTACGGCACGCGCCCGCCACGCAGGCCACGAGCGCGTTGGAGCCCGCGGAGCACACGGCGCCGCACGCCCCGCAGTTCATCACGTTCGAGAGGGTGCTCGCCTCGCAGCCGTTGGTGCTGTTGCCGTCGCAGTCGCCGAAGCCCGGCGTGCACGAGAGCCCGCAGGCGCCGCGGCTGCACACGGGCGTGGCTTTGGTGTTGCCGCGGCAGACCGTTCCGCAGGTGCCGCAGCTCGTGATGGCGTCGAGGCGCGCCTCGCAGCCGTTGTCGGCGACGCCGTCGCAGTCGGCGAAGCCCGCGTCGCAGGTGAACGAGCAGCGCCCCGTGGCGCAGGCGCGCGCGGAGTTCGGACGCTCGGGGCACACCGTTCCGCACGCGCCGCAGTTGTCGACGCTGGCCGCGGTGTTGACGCAGGCCATGCCGCAGCGGACCTGCCCCGTGGCGCAGCCCGAGACGCAGGTCGCGGCGCCGCTCGCCACCATGCAGAGGGGGGTCGCGCCCGTGCAGGTCGTCCCGCACGCACCGCAGGAGCCGGGGTCCGCGAGGTTGGCCTCGCAGCCGTTGGCGGGGTTCATGTCGCAGTCGGCGAAGCCCGGGTTGCACGTCGCGCGGCACGTCGCGCCCATGCACGACGCCGTCGCGTTGGCGCCCGAGGTACACGCGCGGCCGCACATGCCGCAGTTGCTGTTCGACGACGTGAGGTCGGTCTCGCAGCCGTTGAGCGCGTTGGCGTCGCAGTCGCCGAAGCCCGTGTTGCAAGCTCCCACGGCGCACACGCCCGCGACGCACGAGGGCGTGGCGCCGGGCACCACGCACGCGCGGCCGCACATGCCGCAGTTCATCGCGTCGGTGGCGGTGCGCAGGCACATCGACCCGCAGCACGACTCGCCCGTCGGGCACGCGTGGGCGGTGTTGCATCCGGCGACGCAGTTCTGCGTGGGGCTGCACACCTGACCCGCGCGGCACTGGTCGTCGGCCATGCAGCCGACGCAGACGTGGCGGGTGGTGTCGCAGTGGCGCGAGGTGCAGGCCGCGTCGGAGTCGCAGCCCGTCTCGCAGCGGTTGGCCGAGGTGCAGTACTGCGTCGAGGTGCAGGCGTCGCGGTTGCCCGCGGAGCACTGCACGCAGCGCCCCGAGGGCTGGTCGCACACGCGCAGCCCGAACTCGTTGGAGCCGCAGTCGGTGTTGTCGCGACAGCTCCCCGGCGGGCGCTCGGCGGTGATGTCCGTGGGGGCGTCGCTGGCGTCGACGGCGTCCATGGGGGGCGGGAGGTCGGGGGCGACGTCGGGCGCCGGGGTGTCGACGGTGACGTCGGGCGTCGCGGGGGTGTCGGGCGTGTCCGACGCGTCGGCCGCATCGTCGGAAACCGTCGCATCGAAGGGCCTCACGCCGACGATGCTGCTCCCGGAGCACGCGGCCAGCGTGGCTCCGAGGAGCGCCATCGCGAGCCGTAACCGAACCGTCTCGTTCCGCATCGCCACCGCATCACCTCCAGTGAAGGATGAATTCATGGCGAATGGGACGTCGCCGCGCGGCCCGGCGTCAAGCTTTGTCGATCAGGGGGAAGCCGCGTGTCAGCGCGGGGCGGGCTGCGGCGCGGGCCGGGCTTCGGGCCGCTTCGCCTTCGCGCGGGGCGCGCGGAGAAAGAAGTGATCGGAGTAGTCACGCGGGAACTTGTGCGTGTTCGCGTGCTGGTCGAGCGCGGTCTCCGTCGTGCGGCGGACGCTGTTGGCGCTGCCCTTCCACGCCTGGGGCTTGAGCGCGTTGCCCGCCTGCGAGGCGAGCGTCTCCTTGCGGATGGTGAGCGCGGCGCGTCCGCGGGCCTCGATGGCCGCGATCTCGTCGAGCGCGTCGGAGACCGCGACGTGCTTGCGCACCGTCGGCCCACCCGGCGACGCGGTCGCACTCGCGCTCGAGCGCCAGCTCCGTCACCGCGCTCGGCGCCTCGGGAAAGAACGCCGTGAACACGTCGTGATCGCGCCCTCCGACCTCGCCCATGAGCCGCACGGAGAGGCGCTTCACGGCCGCGTCGAGCACCTCATCGATCCACGCGATCACGGCGTTCGCGTCGTCGACCACGTCCTGCGCGGTCTGGCGCTCGGCTTCGAGCTCGCCCCACTGCGCCACGAGGGCGAGCAGCGGCCCGAGCAGCTTCGCGTGCGCCCCCGACGCGCGGCGCGTCGCGATCGAGTACAGCACGTCCGTACGCGCCTGATCCCATCCAGTCTCTGGGGTGAACAACTGCATCTCAACCTCCGCGCCGGGGTTCGAGTGCGCTGCGAGCCGTCGCACGCGCGCGCCTGCAGATCAGGGGAATGGGAAGGACGTGTGATACCACCGTCACATCAAACCTGGACGTTTGCGTGGATGCGCCGGGGTTCGGCGCGGGAGGTCGATGTGGGGTCTGGCAGCGCCGATGCGCCGGGGTTCGGCGTGGGAGGTCGATGTGGGGTCTGGCAGCGCCGGTGGCGAAGCGCCAGTCGCGGATGCTCGATGCGCCTCACCCCGGGCAAATGAAGGGTGTCGCTCCCTTCGGGCGCTGCACGACGCGCAGAGGCCGTTGCTGCTTGGACGATCTGAAACGACATTCGCGCAGCGCGCTGCTGCAAGCGGAGGAGTGTGACCTGAGAGGTTGCGGCGCACGCAAGAGTCCCATTCGCTTGCGGATGACCTGTCGCTCCCGAAGGGAGCGGCCACCCTTCAGTTGCCCGGGGTGAGGCGCATCGAGCATCCGCGACTGGCGCTTCGCCATCGGCGCTGCCAACCACACATCGACCTCCCACGCCGAACCCCGGCGCATCGACGCGATCGGCCAGGTTTGGTGTAGCGGTGGTATGAGACGCCGTCGGAGATTCACCCGCGCGCGCTGTCGGGCGCGGCCTCGATGAGCCCCTCGACGATGGCGTAGCGCACGAGGTCGGCCACCGACGTGAGCCCGAGCTTCTTGCGCACGTTGGCGAGGTGGTTGCTCACCGTGCAGGCGTTGAGATCGAGCTCGGCGGCGATGTCGACCACGGGGAACCCCTGCACGACGCGGAGAAAGATCTGGTGCTCGCGGCGCGTGAGGCGCGTGTGCGGCGGGGCCTCGTCGGGCGCGTCGGGGCCGCTCCCCGGCGTGGCGTCGCGGACGCCGCTGGCGGCGCGTCGAACGGCGGCGATGATGTCCGCGGGCGGGCGGTCTTTCGAGACGTACGCCGACGCGCCATCGGCGAGGGCGCGGCGCGCGAACTGGTCTTCGGGGTGCATCGAGAGCACCACCACCGCGATGTCCGGACGCTCGGCCTTCACGCGGCGGAGCACCTCGGGGCCGCTCACCTTCGGGAGCGACAGGTCGAGCAGCAGCACGTCGCACGCGTCGAGGAGCGGCGAGTTGAGCACCTGACGACCGTCCTCGGCCTCACCGACCACTTCGAATCCGCCGAGCTCCCTCAGGAGGTGGGTCACTCCGCAGCGCACGACGGCGTGATCGTCGGCGACAAAGACCTTGATCATGTCGGTTCCTCCGCGTCGGTTCGCGTCGAGCGCACGTCGGCGCGAACGTGGGTTCCGTGGCCTGCGCGGGCGTCGATGGTGAGCGTGCCCCCGGCGGCGCGCACCCGCTCGCGGAGCCCGAGGAGACCGAACCCCGACGCGCTGGCCTTCGGGTCGAAGCCCACGCCGTCGTCGCGCACCGAGACGCTGAAGCGATCGTCGTCGGCCGAGAGCGTGACCTCGAGCGCGCTGGCCTTCGCGTGCTTGAGGGCGTTCGTCGTGGCCTCCTGCGCGACGCGAAAGAGGCACAGCGCGCGCTCGGGGTCGGGGAGCGCGGTCCCGTCGGGAAAGCCCTGCGAGACCGTGAGCGTGCAGCGCGGACCGTCGTGGGTGCGCACGCGCTCGCAGAGCCACTCGACCGCCGCGACGAGGCCGTAGTCGTCGAGCACGCGCGGCCGCAGCTCGGAGACGAAATCGCGCGCCGCGCTGGAGGCGCCGTCGATCAGCGCCGAGAGGTCGCTGAGGAGCTCGGGGAGGTCGTCGTCGCGGTCGCCGACCCGGCGCTCGACGCGCGCGAGGGTGTAGCGCATCGCGGTGAGGCGCTGCCCGAGGTCGTCGTGGAGGTCGCGCGCGATGCGTCCACGCTCGGCCTCCTGCACGCGTTCGAGGTGGATCGCGAGGGAGCGGAGCTCCTGCGTCTGCTCGGCGACGCGGGCCGAGAGGTCGGCGGTGAGGGTGGCGAGCGCCGCGTTGGTCCGGTCGAGCTCGCGCTGTTGAAAGAAGGCGCGTCGCGCGAGGCGCGTGCTCGCTTCGCCCGCCAGCACGGAGGCGAGCATCACGAAGACCACCCACGAGACCTGCGCCCGCGCGGTCGGCGCCGCGAGGTTGGCGGGGAACGGCAGGAAGAAGCTCCCCATGAGCGCGACCGCGACGGCCGTCGTGACGAAGACCCGCGCGGGCAGGCGCAGCGGGAGGAGCACCATGGGGAGCACCGCCACGCTCGCGTCGGCGAGCCAGGTGAGGTCGGGGCCGCCGAGCGCGCCCAGCGAGTACCCGATGGCGACGACGAAGAGCACGTACATCACAGGCGCCGCCACCGTCGCGCGCCGTCGAACACCGCGAGACGAGAGGAACAGCGCCAGCGAGACGGCCGCGACGACGGCGGCGCGGGTGCGGAGCGCCGCGAAGGCGACGACGTAGCGGGCGTCGGGCTTCACGAGCGCGTCGATGGGCCACCAGGCCAGGAGGCTGAAGAGCAGGAGCGCGCTCGCGAGCGTCCCGTACTGGGCGATGACCTCCGCCGCGTAGGCGTCGAACGCGGCCTCGTCGTGCGGGGCGCGGACGTCATCGAGGTGGAGAGGCCCAACGCTCATCGCACGACACTATCGCGGAAGCGGACGGACCGAGCGCGGGCTCGCGAGGCCCTCACTCGTCGACGCCGATCCAGTCGACCTCGACGTCGCCGCGGGCGGTCGCGCCGAAGTCGACGCGGAGGCCCGTGATGGTGCCCGCCCACTCGGCGTTGCGGGTCATGTCGGCGACGTACTCGCGGCGCGCTCCGTCGCTCGCGACCAGCGCGAACTGCACCGAGCGCGATCCGGCGAAGCCGGGCGCCGCCTCGGTCGAGAAGAACACCTCGCCGCCGGTCTCGGTGAGGTTATTTCGAACGCGCAGGCGGACCTTCGTGCGCGCGGCGCTGAACGAGAGCCCCGTGCGCACGATCCCTGCGTCCTCCCTGGTGATCGAGAGCGTGGCGATGCCGCCCGTGGCGGCGAGCGAGCCGCCGTTGGCCGTCCATCCTTCGGTGTCGGCGGTGAAGTCCCAGCGCGGCGCGAGCGTGCGGTTGAAGGTCGGCCCGACGCGGATGTAGTCGATCTCGTAGGTGCCCGCGGCGTTGCCGGGATCGACGCGGATCCGACGGATCGTGCCGTTCCACAGGGGGTTGGTGCTCATGTCGAACACGATCTCGCGGCTGGCCGTGTCATTGGCGAGCGTGGGCGCGACGACGGAGCGCGCCTCCGCGAAGTCTGACGCTCCGTTGGCGAAGGGGATGAAATACACCCTGGCCTCGCGGCTCGGCGTGGGGTTGCGGAGCCCGACGTAGACGAGGGAGTTCGTCGCGTCGAGATTGAGCATGTCGCGCGACACGAGGTACGGATCGGTGCCCGTGTCGGTGTAGCTGAGCCGCCCCCCGGTGACGGAGATGGGCGGCGCGCCGTTGGGCGTCCACCCGTACATCGGATCGTCGAACTCCCACGCCGCCGCCCAGCGCGTGAGGAGCGGCGCGTCCATGCAGACCCAGAAGCCGTCGGTCATGTCGCCGCTGCGACCGATGAGCGTGCCCGTCTCGCAGGCGTCGCGGGCGACGGCTCCGCGCGCCGTGACGTTGCCGCGCTGGAGGCTCCAGAACGCGGTCGTGCCGCGCACGATGTTGCCGACGTAGAAGCGTCGATCGCCGAGCACGGTCGACGCGCAGAGCCAGAACCCGTTGGCCTGCATGTCGTGACCGACGAGCGAGAAGTACGTGCCGCACTGGTCCCACGACGCCGCGCCGGCAGGGGTGACCGTCCCCAATCCCACGCGGTAGAGGCTGCCGACGTCGCTGCGCACGACGCCGAGGAGCGCCTGCGCAGGCGGCGTGACGACGTCCGCGGGAGGCACGTCGACGACCGCATCGGCGGCCGCGTCTGCATCGGCACGCCCACCGTCCGAGGCGTCGGAGGGCGCGTCCGTCGTGACCGACACGTCCATCGCGACAGGGAGATCCGAGGCCGCGTCGATCATCGTCATCGCGTCGGGCGTGACCATCGCGTCGGGCGTGACCATCACGTCGGGCGTGGTCATCACGTCGGGCGTGGTCATCACGTCGGGCGTGGTCATCACGTCGGGCGCGGCCATCACGTCGGGCGTGGTCATCACGTCGGGCGTGGTCATCACATCGGGCGTGGCCATCGCATCGGGCGCGACCATCACGTCGGGCGTGACCATCGCGTCGGGCGTGGTCATCGCGTCGGGCGATGAAGCCGCGGTGCCGCAGCCGACGGTCATCACGGCGACGAGCGCGACGCTCCAGGCCGACGCGCAGGCAGACGTATCCCTTCCATTGGACATGGGAAGCTCCTTCTCCACGCGCGGTGTTTCCCCCTCGTTTCGAGGCTCCGCGCGGTTGGTTGTGGTGTGAGCCGAAGCTATGCGTGGCGATGCCCACGGGCAACGAGAAGTCGCCCAAACGAAGCTTGAGACGCAGCGCCCACGCGACGTCGTCGACGCTGCCATCGCGGGTGGCGCGCCCACCGCGCTGCGCTAGGGTGCGCGACCCGCCGATGGACCACCGCCCCTATCCTCGAATCCAAGGCTCGCTCCCGAACCTCTCGGCCTCGCGCTGGGTCGCGACGGAGAAGGTGCACGGCGCCAACCTCGTCGTCGCCACCGACGGACGCGACGTGCGCGTGGGCAAGCGCAAGGCGTGGCTCCGCGACGACGACGCGTTCTTCGGATGGCAGCTCCTGCGGCCCTCGCTCGCCCGCGCGGCCGTGACGCTGTGGCGCGCGCTCGGAACGCCGCGCGTCCTTCGGCTTCACGGCGAGCTCTATGGCGGCGCGTACCCGCATGAAGACGTCGCGCCCGTGCCCGGCAACACGCCCGTGCAGACGGGGATCTGGTACTCCCCCGACGTGCGCTTCTCGCTCTTCGACGTGCAGGTCGACGGAGACGACGGCGGCGTGTTCATCGCCCACCACGCGCTCGAAGCGCTCGCCGCGGAGCACGGCATCGAGGCGGTCCCCGTGCTCGGTCGCGGCACGCGGGGCGAGCTCGACGCGTTGCCCGTGCGCTTCGCGACGCGCGTCCCTGCGCTGCATGGGCTTCCGCCGATCGCGGGCAACGTGGCCGAGGGCTACGTGCTCAAGGCCGACGCGCAGATGGCCGCCGCGACGCGCCCCGCGGTCAAGCGCAAGATCGCCGAGTTCGACGAGGGGCGCTTCGACGACGGCGCCGCGTGGGACCCCGACGTCGTCCTCTCGCTCGACGCGCTCCGCACGCGCGCGGCCTCGCTGATGAACGCCGCCCGCGTCGCCATCGCGCGTTCGAAGGTGGGCACCGATGCCGACGCCGTGAGCGAGGAGGCCGCGCTCGACGCGCTCGTCGACCTCGAGGCGGCCTTTCCACGCGCGATGTCTGCGCTCGACGAGGCGGAGCTCGATGCGCTGCGCGCCGACCTGACGCGACGCGCGAAGTCGATGCTGCGCACCTGA